>NZ_VSEY01000020.1 GCF_008086045.1 Nonomuraea sp. PA05
CCGGACGAGCACCTCGTGCGGCTGAGGCTCGGGACGGGGGACGTCGGCCAGCTCCAGCACCTCTGGCTCGCCGAAAGAGCGGTAAACGATCGCGCGCATGTTCTTTGTCACGGAAGACATGCTGGTCAGGATGGTTCCGCTTGTGAAGAAGGCACCTGATTGGTATTCAGGTACCTGATGGATACCACCTTTCCCGATCTCAGGAGCTACGGCGGCGCGGACGCGTTCCTGCGGGCCTGCAAGCCCCGCACCGTGCTCGACCTGTTCACCAGCAAGTGGACGGGGCTCGTCATGGGCGCCCTGCTCGACGGGCCCCGCCGGTTCAACGAGCTGCGCAGGATGCTCGACGGCCTCACCCAGAAGATGTTGTCGCAGACCCTGCGCAGCCTGGAGCGCGACGGCGTGGTGACCCGCACCGTCTACCCGACGATCCCGCCGAGGGTCGAGTACGAGCTGACCGACCTGGGGCGCAGCGCCATCGGCGTGCTACAGGCCATCGGAGAATGGGCGGGCCAGCACGCCGACGAGGTGCTCGCCTCCCGCCAGGCCTACGACGAGCGCGCCAAGGAGCCGGTCAAACCCGTTTGATCCGCGCCCACACCACGAACGCGCCCCCGAACACCGCCATCGCCAGCCCCGTCCACAGATTGATCACGCTGCCCACCAGCCCCGCGACGATCAGGATCACGCCGTACAGCAGGAACAGCCCGCCGATCACCATCCGGATGTCACTCACACGATCACCCCGTAAGCCAGGACCGCCAGGACGAGCGCGCCCACGCCGAGCAGCAGCGGCGAGCGGTACCACCGCGCGTCCCCGGCCAGCGCGTCGTCCTCCAGATTCACGTCGGCGAGCCCGTACACGAGCCCGCGCAGCTCCTCCTCCGGTTTCTCCGTGGTGACCAGCGTGATCACCACGGACACCGCGATGTCCACGCCGAACGCGATCCCCGCGCCCCAGAAGCTGGCGTTCAGCTCGGTGCCGAAGTCCACCAGCCCCGCCTTGTACGAGATGTACGACGCGAAGGCCGCCACCGTTCCGGCGAGCAGCCCCCAGAACCCGGCCCACGGCGTCATCCGCCGCCAGAACAACCCGAGGATGAACGTCGCGAACAGCGGAGCGTTGAAGAAGGAGAAGAGCGTCTGCAGGTAGTTCATGATGTTGGAGTAACCGGCCGCGATGAACGCCGTGCCGACCCCCAGCCCCACGCCCGCCACGGTCGCGACCCGGCCGACCAGCAGGTAGTGCCGGTCCTCGCGGCCTGGCCGCAGGTGGGCCTGCCAGATGTCGTTGGTGAAGACCGTGTTGAACCCGCTGATGTTGGCCGCCATCCCCGCCATGAACGAGGCCAGCAGCCCGGTCACCGCGACGCCGAGCACGCCGTTCGGCAGCAGGTCGCGCATCAGCAGCGGGATCGCGTTGTTGTAGTCCTGCCCCTGGCCCCACCCGCTGTACAGCACGAGCGCGATCAGTCCCGGCAGCACGGTGATCAGCGGGATGAAGATCTTCGGGTACGCGGCGATGATCGGCGTCAGCCGGGCCGCGTTCGTGTTCCTGGCCGACAGGGCCCGCTGCACCTCGGCGAAGTTCGTCGTCCAGTAACCGAACGAGAGCACGAACCCGAGCCCGAACACGATCCCGATCCAGTGCGCCTGCATCGGGTTGTCGCCGTTGAACGTGTCCGCCCAGGTGTGCAGGCCCGCCTCGCCGAGCGTGCTCTGCCGTACCCGCTCGGCCAGCCCCGAGAACCCGCCCACCTCGATCAGCCCCAGCACCGTCAGCGGGATCAGCCCGGCCAGGATCACGAAGAACTGCAGCACCTCGTTGTAGATCGCCGAGGAGAGCCCGCCGAGCGTGATGTAGGCCAGCACGATCACCGCCGACACCACCACCGACACCACCAGCGGCCAGCCCAGCAGCGCCTCGACGACCAGGGCCAGCGCGTACAGGTTCACCCCGGCGATGAGCACCTGCGCGACGGCGAACGTGATCGCGTTCAGCAGCTGGGTGGCCGGGTTGAAGCGCCTGCGCAGGAACTCCGGCACGCTGCGCACCTTCGAGCGGTAGTAGAACGGCATCATCACCAGGCCGAGGAACACCATCGCAGGCACGGCGCCGATCCAGTAGTAGTGCAACGTCATCGCGCCGTACTGCACGCCCTGGGCCGCCATGCCGAGGATCTCGATCGCGCCGAGGTTCGCCGAGACGAACGCCAGCCCCGTGATCCACGCGGGCAGCCCGCGCCCCGCCAGGAAGAAGTCGAGGCTGGAGCTGATCCGCTTGCGTGCGGCGAACCCGATGGCGAGCACTGTCACGAAGTAGATCGCGATGAGCACATAGTCGAGGAGGTTCACGTCGAGACGCACGGCCAGGCGGCTACCCATGGTGGACCTTCGTATGCCGCCCTCATACGCTCAGGGGCGTGGATGTCGCCGACCTGAGCCCCGCGCAGGCGCGGGAGCGCTTCCGCACCGGCGAGCGGTTGCCCACCGCCGGCTGGTGCCAGGGCTGGACGCAGGCCAACCTCATCGCCGTGCCCAAACGGCTGCGGTACGAGTTGCTGCTGTTCGCCCACCGTAACCCCCAGGCGTGCCCGGTGCTCGACGTCGGCGAGCCCGGGGCGTGGTCCACCGAGCTGTTCTCCGGTGACCTGCGCACGGACCTGCCCGGCTACCGGCTCTACCTCGACGGCGAGGCGGTCGCCGACCTCGATGAAGTGGTGGCCGAGTGGCGCGAGGACCTGGTGCCGTTCCTGATCGGCTGCAGCTTCACCTTCGAGCGGGCGCTGCTGGCCGCCGGCGTGCCGGTGCGGCACCTGGAGTCCAGGACGAACGTGCCGATGTACGTCACCAGCGTGCCCTGCCGCTCCACCGGCAGCCTGTCGGGGCCGCTGGTCGTGTCGATGCGGCCGGTCCCCGGCAAGCTCGTCGCCACCGCCGTCGAGGTGAGCGGCCGCTACCCGATGGTGCACGGCGCGCCCGTGCACATCGGCGACCCGGCGGCGATCGGCATCGACGACCTCGCCAGCCCCGACTACGGGGATCCGGTGGAGGTGCGGGAGGGCGAGGTGCCGCTGTTCTGGGCGTGCGGGGTGACGCCGCAGGCGGCGGTGCTGGCCAGCGGGGTGGACTTCGCGATCGGCCACCTGCCGGGGCACATGGCGATCATGGACGTGCGGGACGACGACTACCTGGTGACCTGAGACGCGATCCCCGCCGCCGTGAGCTGCCGTCCGATCGCCGGCGCGCCCCGCCGGTTGTCGATCTCCAGATGCGGTACGACCGGCGGCTGGTCCACTCGGATGTCGCGCAGATAGCCGTCGAACGCCGCCAGCTTGCCCGCGTCCCTGCCCAGCCCTCTGGCCGTCAGCCGTTCGCGCAGGGTCGGCCCGTCGGAGCGCACCCACAGCAGCCGCACCGGCGGCCCGCCCAGCTCCGCCACCCACTCCGCCCACCTGGCCGCGTCGTGCACCTGTGTGGTGAACGGCCCGTCGAGCAGCACCGGGCAGCCGTGCCCGCGCACCTGCCTGGCGATCCTCGTCAGCCCCTCGTACTCGTGCCGCTTGATGTGCCGGTCGTACCAGGGGCCCTCGCGCTCGCCGTCGGGACGGCCGTGGGCCCGCAGCACCTCCGCCGCGAAGCCGCCGTACACGGTGTCCTTGTCGAGCAGCGCGGGCACCGGGGACAGGCGGGCGAGCAGCTCGGCCGCCACCGTCGACTTGCCCGCCCCAGGCGGCCCGCTGATCACCCAGAGCGTGCTCACGTGATCACCGTATACGCGGATCTGCGTACGCGGACGCCTCGCCTCGGCGGACGACCCCGGCCCCGCAGGACAGCAGACTCGTTGCCCATGCTGACCGTCTTGACCAGAGTCTTCCGAGCGCCGGACCTGCGGGGGAAGGTGCTGTTCACGCTGGGCGTCATCGTGCTGTTCCGGCTCGGGCAGCTCATGCCGGCCCCCGGCGTGGACATCGTGGTGGTGCGCCAGTGCCTGGGATCCGCCAGCGGCGGCGTGTTCGACATGGTGCAGATGCTCAGCGGGGGCGCCATGCTGCAGCTCTCCGTGTTCGCGCTGGGCGTCATGCCGTACATCACGGCGAGCATCGTCATGCAACTGCTCGCCGTGGTGATCCCCAGGCTGGAGGCGCTCAGGAAGGAGGGCCAGAGCGGCCAGGCCAAGATCACCCAGTACACCCGTTACGCCACGGTCGGCCTCGCCGTCCTGAACGCCGGCACCGTCGTCACCCTGGCCCGCACCGGCCGGCTCCTGCCCGGCTGCCCGCAGCCGCTGCTGCGCGACGACGGGCTGCTCGCCGTGACCGTGATCGTGCTGACCATGGTCGCGGGGGCCTGCGCGGTCATGTGGCTGGGCGAGCTGATCACCGAGCGCGGGGTCGGGAACGGCATGTCGCTGCTGATCTTCACGCAGGTCGTGGCCGTGTTCCCGGCGTACATGTCGAAGATCTTCGTGCTCAGCCCGATGAGCTTCGTGGTGATGATCGTGTCCGGGCTGTTCCTGGTCGCCGCCGTGGTGTTCGTGGAGCAGGCGCAGCGGCGGATACCGGTCTCGTACGCCAAGCAGCTCATCGGCAAGCGCATGTACGGGGGGCGGAACACCTACATCCCCATGAAGGTGAACCAGGCGGGCATCGTGCCCGTCATCTTCACCTCGTCGCTGCTGTACCTGCCGACGCTCGTGGCGCCCCTGCTCGGGGCCGAGGCGCAGGCCTGGGTGGAGCTCAACCTGACGTCCGGGACGCATCCGCTCTACATGGGGACGTACGTGCTGCTCATCGCCGGGTTCGCGTACTTCTACGTGTCGATCACCTTCAATCCCGAGGAGGTGGCCGACGGGATCCGCAAGTACGGCGGGTTCGTGCCGGGCATCCGGCCGGGGCGGCCGACGGCCGCTTACCTGGGTCACGTGCTCAGCCGGTTGACGGCGCCGGGGGCGTTGTACCTGGCGGTGCTGGCGTTGCTGCCGCTGGTGGCGTTCGCGATCCTGCGGGATCCGGGGACGCAGCAGAACTTCCCGTTCGGGGGAACCAGCATTCTGATCATGGTGGGGGTGGGGCTGGACACCGTGAAGCAGATCGAGGCCCAGCTCCAGCAGCGCAACTACGAAGGCTTCCTGAAGTAGGGGCGGGCTGGCGTTCGGGCGGGGGTGTTCGGGCGGGGGTGTTCGGGCGGGGATGTTCAGGTGGGCAGGGCGAGGCCGGCTCGCATCGCGAACACCACGAGCTGCGCCCGATCCCTGGCGTGCAGCTTCACCATGGCGCGGCTCACGTGCGTGCGCACGGTGTCGGGGCTGATCGTCAGCTCCCTGGCGATCTCCTCGTTCGACCGCCCGGTGGCCACCCACGCCACCAGCTCCCGCTCCCGGGGCGTGAGCGTCTCGATGCCCTCGACCGGGCGGGCGTCGCCGTGCCTGCCGAACAGGCCGATGACCTTCCTGGTGATGGCGGGCGAGAGCAGCGCCTCCCCGGCGGCCACCACCCGCACGGCGTTGACCAGCTCGTCGGGGGCGCTGTCCTTGAGCAGGAAGCCGCTGGCGCCGGCCTGGAGGGCGGTGAAGACGTACTCGTCCACGGCGAACGTCGTCACCACGACGATGCGGGTGCCGCGCAGCCCGGGGTCGTCGGCGATCGCGCGCAGGGCGGCCAGGCCGTCCATGCCGGGCATGCGGATGTCCAGCAGCAGGACGTCGGGGCGGGTACGGCGGATCAGCGCCAGCGCCGCCCGGCCGTCGCCCGCCTCGCCGACGCACTCCATGCCGGGCTCGCGCTCCAGCAGCGCCCGCAACCCCATCCGCACAACGGCCTGATCGTCGGCGACCGCAACCCTGATCACACCCTCAGACCCGCCCACACCCTCAGCGCCTGCCATGCCCTCAGCGCCTGCCGCACGCTCCGTGCTCGCCGCGCTCTCGGTGCTCGCCACAGCCTTAGCGCTCGCCAGACCCTCTGCGCTCGCCGCGCCCTCAGCGCTCGTCACACCTTCGGTGTTCGCCCGGCCCTCTGCGCTGGTCGAGTCCTCTGCGCCGCTCACGCCGAGACCTGCGGGAACCGGGCCTCCACCCGGAACCCGCCGCCCTCACGCGGCCCCGCCGCGAAGTGCCCGCCCGCCTCGCTCACCTTGGCGCGCATCCCGGCCAGCCCGCGCCCCTCACCCGACCCCACCGGCCCGATGCCACGGTCGGCGACCTCCACCACGAACCCGTGCGGCCCACCGGCCGCCCGCACCAGCGCCCGAGTCGGCCCCGCGTGCCGCAGCACGTTGGTGAGCGACTCGCGCACCACCCGGTAGACGGGGCTCCGCAGGTGGGCGGGCACGGCGAGGACCGGGGGATCGAGGTCCACGGGCAGCCCCGCCGCACGCACGCCGTCGATGAGCGCGGCCAGGTCGCCGGCAGGCGGGTCGATGCCGTCGAGCGCGGCCCGCAGGTGGGCGAGCGCCGTGGTGCTGGTCTCCCGGATCGCGCGCAGGGAGGCCCGCGCCTGCTCGGGGTCGTCGTCGAGGCTGACGAGCGCCAGCCCGGCCTGCATGGCGATGGCGGCCAGCCCGTGACCGGCCGCGTCGTGCACCTCCCCGGCGATCCTGGCCCGCTCCAGCACCAGCGCCGCCTCAGCACCCCCGCCGTCCAGGCAGGACGCGGCGGTCGCGTCGGCCGGGGCGGTGGTGCCGGCGGGCCAGGGCCGCACGGTCGCCGGGGGAGCGGTGCGCGCCGCGGGGATCCCCCACGCCACCGGCCGCCCCTGATCGTGCCCCGGCGCGGTCGGCAGGCACTGAGACTGCCCCGAGCCGAGCAACAGCCCCTGCGCCTGCCCGGAACCAGCCGAATGGCCCTGAGCGTGCCCCGAACCGGCCGAATACGCCTGCCCCGAACCGGCCGAATACGCCTGCGCCTGCCCGGAACCGGCCGGATTCCCCAGCGCCTGCTCACTCACGGCCGACGCGATCGGCGGCGTCTCAGCCTCTCCGGCCGCGGCAGCGGCAGCCGCGCGGGCCTGTGCGAGCCCGCTGAACGACCAGGGAACGGCCAGCCACCCGGCCCAGGCCAGCATGATGACGACCGGCACGTCACCCAGCCGGCTCAGGCGCGACAGCGCGGCGAGCGGCCTGTGCAGACGCCCGGGTCTCCGCGTGTCGTCGGTCGCCATCCCCCCACCCGCTCAGGCTCGTGTAGCCCCGATCCTAGCGAGCTTTCACACCGTGCGGCTCGCCCGAGTCCCGTCCAGCCCCCAGGAAATGATCTTGCCGGGCACGATGTGGATGACCTCGCGGGAGAAGAACGGCACGGGCGGATCGGTGTCCGTCAGGGCCACCGCCGTGCCGCGGATCTCGATGCCCCGCGCCACCCAGGGATCGACCGAGGCCAGGTCGTCGACGACGAACGACACGGTGCTGCCCCGCTGAATGTTCTTGAACTTCTTCGAGACGCCAAGCGCGTGCCCGCCGATGACGATGGTGCCGTCCTGCACGAAGAAGCCGACGGGGTTGTTCTGCACCTGGCCGTCAGGGCTGACGGTGGCGAGGCGGCCGAGCTGCCGGCCGGAGAGGTAGTCCAGTTCCGTTGCTGTGAAGGTCATGGCGCTCAGTCTGCAACCTTGACATTGGTTGAGGTCAAGGCGAGATCAGGCGGCCAGTCCCTGGGTCAGCCAGCGCAGCGGGTTGTCGTGGGTGATGAGGCGGATGACGTCCTCGGAGGTGCCCGCCTCGCGCAGCCGCGGCAGCAGCGTACGGAACAGGTGCCCGTAGCCTGGCCCGTCGTAGCGGCGCACCTGCGCCACCCGGCTCAGCCCCGTGCTGAGCAGCAGGCGCTCGGCGTGGCCGTCCTCGATGAGGCCGAGGGCGATCCTGGCGGCCTGCTCGGCGCCCAGGCCCAGCGCGCCCAGGCTGACGTACGCGCCGGACTCGGCGATCTTCCTGGCCGCGCCCAGGTCGGTGCCCGCGTACCCGACGGCGATGCGCGAGCCCGGCAGGTTCTGGCCGAGGAGGATCTCCAGCAGGGCCGGTCCGTTCTTGCCGTGGGTGGCCACGGGCAGGCGCGAGCGCAGGGAGGCGCGGGCGGCGGCGACCAGGCAGCGCTCTTCGCGCGCCGTGGGTTCCGCGCCCCAGGAGCCGACCTCGCCGATGACGCCGGGGAACACGCCCGTCCCGTCCACGCCGCTGACGATCTCCTCCATCAGGCGGGCGGTGAGCGCGTCCACGTCCTCGTCGCCGACGTTCGTGAACGGCTCGGCGAACAGGCCCGTCGAGGCGATCACCGGCACCCGGCTGCCCGCGGCGATGCGGGTCAGGGCGGCGGCGTCGCGGCCCATGCCCATGCAGGTCAGATCGACGACCAGGCCGAGCTGGTCGGACTGGCGCAGCTCGCGCAGCTCCGCGCTGACCGTCGTCTCCTCGTCGAGCCAGCGGTGCGGGTCGGAGTCGATGCCGACCGCCCAGCGCATGTCGGTACGCAGGTGCTCGTGGGGGAGAACGGTGCCGTCGATGGCGGCCACGCGTACAGGGCCGGTGACGGTACGGAGCAGAACCTCGGGCATAGCAGACATTAACCGATGTTTGCCGGACAAAGGCCGCTCTGGCGGGAAATTTTACCGAATATGGAGTTTGGTGATTTGCTAGTCGTCTGCAAGTGGTCACGCATGGGCGGGCCGTATCCTGGGTGGCACACCGACTGCCGGGGGGAAATGTGCCGATTCAGAACTCCGACACCGGCGAAGCCGACATGATCAAGAACGAGGCCGCCGGACACTCCAGCATGCCTGGGCGCCGCTCGGGCTTCAGAGGCTGGCTGGACGGTGTCCGCTCCACCCGTACGGGCGCGCTCACCCTGAAGATCGTGGTCGGCGTGATCGGCGCCGTCATGGTCGCCGGTGGGTTGATCATGGTGCCGTTCCCCGGGCCGGGGTGGCTCGTGGTGTTCGCGGGCCTGGCGGTGCTGGCCACCGAGTTCCACTGGGCGCACAAGGTGCTGGAGTTCGGCAAGCAGACGCTGCATGCCTGGACGGAGTGGTATAAGCGGCAGGGCTGGACGGTGCGCATCATCGTGCTCATCGTCACCGTGGCCGCTGCGGCGGTGATCGTCTACTTCGGCCTGCTCACGCTGGGCATCGACGTCATCGAGATCGCTCAGCGCTTCATCTAGCCCCGCGCCGGCCTCCTGGCCGTACGCGGGCGCCCGAGCCGGAGCTCAGGCCCGCCCGCATCCAGACCCGGTCGTTATCGCCGCCCGGAATCCGCCGATCCGCTGTCTATTCTGCGGGCGTGATCGCTCACCTCGTCCTCGCCCTGTCCATGACGCTCACCCCCACCGCCGCCGCTCCCGCGCGGGCGGACCTGACGCTCCCCGGCACAGGTGGCGTGAAATATCGCGAAAAGGCGGGCGATCCCGTACGCCTGGCCGCCTACGGGCTCGGCACCAGGCGCACGTACCTGAGATCGGCCACCGGCAACGCCTTCACCTGGGAGAAGACGCTGTCCGAAGTGTCCGTCTCGCCGGGCAACCGCTGGACGGCAGGCGTGCCCACCGCCTACCGCTCCGGCTACGACACCCTCGTCGTCACCGACCGCACCACCGGCCGGGCCGCCGGCATCCGCACCGTCAAGAAGCCGATGACCGCCTCCTACGTGTCCTGGTCGCGCGACGCCAGGCGCGTCGCGCTCACGGTCGAGCGCAAGGTGAGCGGCAAGTGGCGGGTGCTCGGCTACACGGTCGTGGACGTGGTCTCCAAGACCGCCCGCACGGTGCGCATCTCCGGCCTGAGCGCGGAGGCGGGCTTCTGGTGGAGCCCCGACGGCAACCTCGTCTCCCGGCACGGCGCCGGCCTGCGCGTCCACCGGGTCTCCGACGGCGCCGTCCTGCGCACGTACGCGAGCGCCGGGCTGCCCACGGGCCCCGAGGACGCGTTCTCGCCCTCGGGCAAGCGGCTGGTCACCTGGTGCCCGTCCCGCTTCAAGGAGCACGTCTGCCTGATCGACCCGGCCACCGGCCGGATCGCGCAGCGGGTGGCGGCGCGGCCGGAGGCGGTGTTCGGCTGGTGGGACGACAGCCATCTCGTCGCCGTCATGGCGCACGGCGGCGCCTACCGCCTGTCGGTGCTCGACCTCAGCGGCAGGGTCACCCGTGTGCTGGCCGGCCTGCCCGCCCGGACGTGGGCCGCCGACCTGTGGCTCTCCTTCACCCGGACGGGAACTTCATAGGCTCAGAGGTACAGGCCGGTGCCGTGGTCGGTCTCCTGGGTGGCCACGGCGTGCAGGTCGCGCTCACGCATCACCAGGTACACCCTGGCGTGCACCTCCACCTCGAACTGGTCCTCCGGGTTGAACAGCACCTTGTCGCCCACTTTGACCGAGCGCACGTTCGTGCCGACGCCGCAGACCTCGCCCCATGCCAGGCGGTTGGCCATCTTGACCGTCGCGGGGATGACGATCCCGGAGCCGCTGCGCCGCTCCTCGGCCTCCTGCTCCAACCTGATCATGACTCGGTCGTGCAGCATCTGAATCTCGAACTTGGGCTCTACCACAGGCTCAAGTTTACGAGCAGGCGGACGCGCGGGCCCCCATGACGCTCACACCCGGCCACCTACCGTGACGGGAACGATCATGGGAGGATGACGCCATGATCATGGCCTTCGGCGAGACCGGCTGGCAGTGGCTGAACGCCCCGCGGCAGTGGACCGTGGACGACGGCCTGAGCCTCTTCTGCGACCAGAGCACCGACCTGTGGCGCACCACCCACTACGGCTACGTCACTGACAACGCGCACCTGTTCGGCCGCACCGTCCCCGGCGACGCGCGCCTCACCGTCACCTTCTCCGGTGAGTACGCCGAGCAGTACGACCAGGCGGGCGCCGTGCTGCGGATCGACGAGCACAACTGGATCAAGGCCGGGGTGGAGTACGTCGACGGCGGCTTCCACCTGAGCACCGTCGTGACCAGGCAGTTCTCCGACTGGTCGGTGCTGCCGCTGGGCCGGCCCGCGAGCGCGGTGACGTTCGCCCTGGAGCGGGTGGGCGACGCGGTCACCGTGCGGTACGGCCTGGACGGCGCCGCGCCCGAGACCATGCTGCGCCTGGCCTACTTCCCGCCGGGCGCGCCCGCGCTGGCGGGCGCCATGGCCGCCGCTCCCGTCGGCAAGGGCTTCGCCGTCCGCTTCACGGACATCCGCGTCACGGCCCCCTGAGCCAGGCCGACACGCGAAGAGCTGTTCCCGTCACGGCAGCTTGAGCTCGGCGAACACCGGCCGGTGGTCGGTGCCGTCGAGCCTCAGCACCTCGAAGCTCCGCACCGCCATCCGCGAGTCCGCCAGCACATGATCGATGGTCACCCCCGGCGACTGCGCCAGCGACCCGAACTGCGGCCACGTCGCCACGAACCCCTGCCCCATCACGTCCGCGGCGTCCCGATACCCGGAGTCCAGCAGGTCACGCACCGCGAGATGGTCGAGCGTGGCGTTGAAGTCGCCCGCCAGCACCCGCAACTCCTTCCCGCCGCCCCGGGGCAGCGCCTCCAGCCCGGCCCGCCAGCACGGCTGCCGCCCCGCCCGCTTGGGCGCGCACGGATGCACGGAGACGACCTCGATCCGCTGCCCGCCCGGATGCGACAGCCACGCCCTGGCCTGCCCGAAGGAGCCGATCTTGATGAAGCCGCCGTCCTTGAGCGGATGCCGCGCGTAGACGGCCGACCCGCCCACCCCCGTCAGCGGCTTGGTGACGGCGTGCGGCAGGGCCCGGCGCAGCCCGGCCTGCTCCAGCCGTTCCATGGCGTCGGGCGTGAACTCCTGCAACGCCAGCACGTCCGGCTTGAGCCGTTCGACCAGGGCGATCAGCCCGGCCGTGTCGGCCCGGCCGACCAGCAGGTTGGCCGCGAGCACCCGCAGCCGCGGCCCCCCGGCGTCGGGGTTGCCGTCCGTGAGCGCGCGCGGCAGCACGGCGGGCACCAACGCCAGCACCGACACGAGCGCGACGGTGCCCGCCGCCCAGCGCCGCAGCACGCAGGCCAGCACCAGCCCGATCACGGCCGCGCACACCGCGTAAGGCGTGTACGCCACCGCCGGCACCCACGGCCAGTCCGGCTCGAACCCGCTCAGCCGCACCACCGCCCACAGGGCGAAGGGCACCACCACGATCCAACTCGTCCAAGTACGCACGCCCTGTATCGCCACAAACCCGGATGAGGGTTCATGAGAAGGTGTGCACCATGCAAGAGGCAGAGATCAGGGTCCTCGACGCCATCGACGAGGCCGAAACCGTGAGCCTGCTGGCCGAGACCGTCAGGGTCCCCAGCGTCACCGGCACCGACGCCGAGTCGGACCTCCAGCACCGCATGGCCCGCCTGCTCACCGAGGCGGGCATGGACGTGGACGTCTGGAAGCTCGACCTCGCCGACCTGACCTCCCGCCCCGGCTTCCCCGGCACCGAGGCCCCGCGAGCCGAGGGGTACGGGGTCGTCGCCGTCACCCCGGGCGGCGAGGGCCCGCCCGCGCTGGCGCTGCAGGGCCACGTGGACGTGGTGCCGACGGGCGACCTGGCCAAGTGGGCGGGCAGCGACCCGTTCGCCGCCCGGATCACCGGCGACGTGCTGCACGGGCGCGGCGCCTGCGACATGAAGGCCGGCCTCGTGGCGAACCTGGCCGTGGCCCGCGCGATCAAACGGTCGGGGATCAGGCTGGCCAGGCCGCTGGCCGTGCACTGCGTGATCAGCGAGGAGGACGGCGGGCTCGGCGCGTTCGCCACCCTGGCCAGGGGGCACACGGCCGAGGCCGCGGTGATCACCGAGCCCACCAGCGGCGCGGTCATCACCGCCAACGCGGGCGCGCTGACGTTCCGGCTGGAGATCGCGGGACGGGCCGCGCACGGCGCCACCCGGTACGAGGGCGTCAACGCGATCGAGGCGTTCTGGCCGGTGTTCCAGGCGATCAGGCGGCTGGAGGCCGAGCGCAACAGGGACGTGCCGGAGCTGTTCGCGGGCAACGCGATGCCGTACCCGATCGAGGTCGGCACCGTGCGGGCCGGCGACTGGGCCAGCACCGTGCCCGACCTGCTGGTGGCGGAGGGGCGCCTAGGAGTGCGGCTGGACGAGGACCCCGCGGCGGCGCGGGCGGCGTTCGAGGAGGCGGTGGCGCGGGTGGACGACCCGTGGCTGCGCGCCAACCCGCCGGTGGTGACGTGGCCGGGCGGGCAGTTCGCCAGCGGCCGGCTGCCGGCCGGGCACGAGCTGCTCGACCAGGTGGGCAGGGCCGTCGAGGACACGACGGGCGCGCGGCCCGCGCAGACGGCGGCGCCGTACGGGAGCGACCTGCGGCTCTACGCGGCGGGCGGCATTCCGGCGCTGCACTACGGCCCGGGGGACGTGCGGTTCGCGCACGCCCCCAGGGAGCAGGTCGAGCTGCGGGAGCTGCGGGAGGTCACGCGGGCACTGGCACTGCTCGCTGTGCGCCGCTGCGCAGCACTCTGACCAGCGCGGCCGGGCTCATCAGCGCCGGTGGCGGGTCGTAGAGGTTCGTGACGCGCAGGAAGCGCCGCGTCAGCTCGGGGTCGTGCGCGGCGGCGGCGTGGAAGCGGTCCAGGTAGGCGCCGATCAGCCGCATCTTCTGCGTCGGGTTGCCGTGCGTGGCGGGCAGCCGCAGGTCGGCGCCGACGGTGATCTCCCAGGGGATGTCCACGACGGCGGCGATCCGCCGGAAGAACGCCTTCGCGCTCAGGTCGGTGTCGAGCAGTTCCCTGGCCTCCAGGGCGGAGACCGTCATGCCCTGGCCGTACAGGGGGTTGAAGGAGCAGACCGCGTCGCCGGTGACGAGCAGGCCGTCGGGGAAGGAGCCGAGCTGCTCGTAGCGGCGCCTGACGGCGGTCGGCGTGTGGTAGGCGCGCGGCTCCCCGAGCGGCTCCGCCGTCATGATCAGGTGGTGCAGGTCGGGCGCGGTGAGGGTCGCGGCGTAGGCGGCGAAACCGGCGGCGCCGGGCGGCGGGCCCTCGCCGTACCCGGCCAGGGTGACGACCCAGCGCTCGTCCTCCAGCGCCAGCGCGACCCCTGCGCGCGGCACTTCGGGCGTGGGGCCGACGACGGCGAGCAGGTCGCCTGCGAGGTGGTCGTCGCGGCGGCGGAACTCGCGCGTGCCGTACCGCATGTCGATCGCCACCCGCTCCTCCCTGGGCGGCCGGCACCCCAGGTCGCCGAGCCACAACGGCGTGCGGGAGCCGCGGCCGGCGGCGTCCACGACGAGGTCGGCGGGGATGCGCTCGCCGTCGGCCAGCCGCACCCCGGTGACGCGGCCCTCGCGGGCCAGCAGCCCGGTGACGGTCCGCTCGGCCAGCACCCGGACGCCGGGCAGGCCGCTCACCCTGCGTCGCACCTGCCCTTCCAGCAGCGGCCGGCTGACCATCAGCGCGCTGAGCCCGCTGGGGCCGCGGGCCAGCCGGTGGCCCGCGTGCACGTGACGGGCCCTGTCCTGCATGTCGCCCCTGATGGCGCCCTGCGCGACGAGCTCGGCCGTGATGCCGGGCAGCAGCTCGTCCATGATCTCGCTGCCCCTGGCGAGCAGCCCGTGCGCGTGCCGGCTCTGACCCGTGCCCCTGCGGTGCGCGTCGACGGCCGGGAGCCTGTCGCGGTCGAGCACCGTGACTTGGGCGAAGCGTCGGTGCAGGGCCGCCGCGGACAGCAGGCCGGCGATGCTCGCCCCGATGACGACGGCGTGGTCCATATGGTGTCTCCCCCTATGAAGCTGTTCTGAGCATTCGCCAGAGGGTCGCCCGCGGATGGATTTTCTTCCACGTCTTTTGGCGCGTTCCAGCCGCAGGGAATTGGACTAAAGTCCGGATGGTGCGGGAAACGTCGCTGGAGCTGCTGATGAGCCGGCCCGTCCAGGAGCGGGCGGACGCGGCACGCAACCGGGAGAAGGTGCTGGCCGCGGCGGCGCGGCTGTTCGCCGAGAAGGGGGTGGACGCGGTCTCGATGGACGCCGTGGCCGCCGAGGCGGGGGTCGGCAAGGGCACGCTGTTCCGGCGCTTCGGCGACAAGTCGGGGCTGGCGGTGGCGCTGCTCGACGCTCGCGAGCGCGACCTCCAGCAGCGCATCCTGTCGGGGCCGCCGCCGCTCGGGCCCGACGCGCCGGCCCGCGAGCGGCTGGTCGCGTTCGTACGGGCCTACCTCGACTTCCTCTTCGCCCACCTCGACCTGGTGCGCATGTCGGAGACGGCCAGCCCCGGGGCGCGTTACCGGATCGGGGCGTACTGGTTCTGGCACCGGCACGTGACCATCCTGCTGGCGCAGGCCAGGGGCGGCGACGCCGACGTCCTGGCGCACACGTTGCTCGCCTCGATGCAGGCGGAGCTGGCGGAGGTGCTCCAGGGCGAGTACGGCCGCGACCGCGCGATCGCCGCCGTCACCACCCTGGCCGAGGCACTGACGACCTGAGCCGTTTCACACCGGTCTCCGGACCGGGCCGCCGGCGTGTGCGCGCGTCTCCAGGAAGGACCCCCGCCGAGTACGGCGGAGGCTCAGGAGGAGGCGGTCACCCGCCGCCGCGCCTCAGGGACGATGAGCGGAGTGCCCGACTGCGGGTCCTGGATGATCTCGCACCGCAGGTCGAACACCTCGTGCACCAGCTCAGGCGTGACGATCTCGGTGGGGTCGCCCTCGGCCACGATCTGCCCGCCCCGCATCACGATCAGATGCGTCGCGTACCGGCACGCCTGGTTGAGGTCGTGCAGCACCGCCACCATGGTCCGCCCCTGCTCGTGCAGCTCGGCGCAGAGGTCCAGCACCTCGATCTGGTGGGAGATGTCCAGGAACGTGGTGGGCTCGTCGAGCAGCAGGATCGGCGTCTCCTGGGCCAGCGCCATGGCCAGCCACACCCGCTGCCGCTGCCCGCCCGACAGCTCGTCCACGATCCGGTCGGCCAGCTCGGCCACGTCGGTGGCGCGCATGGCCTCCGACACGGCGGCCTCGTCGGCCTTCGACCACTGCCGCATGAGCTTCTGGTGCGGGTACCGGCCGCGCGCCACCAGGTCGGCCACGGTGATGCCGTCGGGCACGATGGAGCTCTGCGGGAGCAGGCCGAGCCGCCGCGCCACCTCCTTCGACGGCAACGAGGTGATCACGCTGCCGTCGAGGTGCACGGCGCCGGTCTTCGGCTTGAGCATCCTGGCCAGGGCCCGCAGCAGGGTGGACTTGCCGCAGGCGTTCGGGCCGATGATCACAGTGAACGACTCGTCGGGGATCGTCACGCTGAGGTCCGTGGCCACGACGCGCTGGTCGTAGGCGAGGGTCAGGCCGGTACCGGTCAGACGGGAAGCAGGGGCCATCAGTGACGGTCCTTTCGCAGGAGCAGAACGAGATAGGTGCCGCCGATGGCGGCGGTCAGCACACCGACGGGGAGCTGGGTGGGGGCGAGCACCCGCTGGGCGGCCAGGTCGGCGGCGGTCAGCAGGACGGCGCCCATGAGGGCTGAGGAGGCCAGCGTGACGCCGGGGGAGCGGGTCAGCCGCCGGGCGAGCTGCGGCGCGGCCAGGGCGACGAAGACGACGGGCCCGGCGGCGGCGGTGGCCACGCCCGCCAGCAGCACGCCGGCGGTGACGGCGGCGGCGCGCACGACCTCGACCTTGATGCCCATGGCCTTGGCCGCGTCGTCGCCCATCTCGATCATCCGCATCGGCCGCGCGACGTACAGGCACAGCGGCAGCAGCACGAGCAGCGCCAGCGCGACCGGCCAGGCGTGGTCCCAGCCGCGCCCGCTGAGGCTGCCGGTGAGCCAGGCGCCCGCGTTGGCCGCGTCGTTGATGTTGGCCCGGGTCAGCAGGTAGGAGTTGACGGCCAGCAGCAGCGCGTTCGCGCCGATGCCGACCAGGACGAGCCGGTAGCCCTGGACGCCGCCCCGGTAGGCCAGCAGGTACACCAGCACGGCCGTCACCACGCACCCGGCGAGCGCGCCGCCGGCGATCGTCATGGCCGACCCGCCCGCCACGACGGCGAGGATGCCGCCCGTGGAGGCGCCGGCGGTGAAGCCGATGAAGTCGGGGCTGCCCAGGGGGTTCCTGGTGAGGCTCTGGAAGATGGCCCCGCTGACGCCGAACGCGGCCCCGACCAGCAGCCCGGTCACCACGCGCGGGGCGCGCAGCTTGCCGACGATCAGCTCGGCGACCGGCGTGCCCTGCCCGAAGATCGCGGAGACGATGTCGGGAACGGGCACGGTGAACTCGCCCGTGGACAGCGCCGCCACGGTGACGAGGAAGCCGAGCACGACGAGGAGGCCGCCGACGAGCAGGGCGCGGGGCGCGAGCCGTACGGACCAGGAGCCGACGCGGACGTTCACAGCGCGGCCACCCGCTTCCGCCTGGCGAGCATGATGAAGATCGGCGCGCCGATGACCGCCCACACGATGCCCACCTGCACCTCTCCCGGCCGGGCGATGAGCCGTCCGATCACGTCCGCGCCCAGCAGCAGGATCGGCGCGGCCAGCGCCGAGTACGGCAGCACCCACCGCTGGTCCGGGCCGACCAGGGCGCGCACGGCGTGCGGCACGATCAGCCCGACGAACACCAGCGGCCCGGCGGCGGCGGTGGCGGCGCCGCACAGCAGGGTGACGGCCACGCCGGTGAGGATCCTGGTCCTGTTCACCGCGAGGCCCAGCGCCTTGCCCGCGTCCTCGCCGAGCGCCAGCATGTTGAGCGGCCTGGCCAGCAGCAGCCCGAGCACCAGCCCGGCGATCATGAAGGGCGCGAGCCGCACCAGCGTGCCGGCGGTCTGCCCGGCCAGCGAGCCGGTCAGCCAGAACCGCATCCGGTCGAAGGTCTGGGTGTCCATGCGGAGGATGGCCGAGGCGACGGCGGTGCACACCATGCCGAACGCGACTCCGGCCAGGGCCAGGCGGACCGGGCTGGAGCCGGAGCGGCCGGCGGAGGCGAGCGCGTACACCAGGACGGAGGCGAGCGCTGCGCCGCCGAAGGCGAACCACACGTAGACGGCGGGGTCGCTGAGCCCGAACACGCCCAGGGCCAGTGTCACGCCGAGCATGGCGCCCTGGTTGATGCCCAGCAGGCCGGGGTCGGCCAGCGGGTTGCGGGTCAGGCTCTGCATGAGCGCGCCGGCCAGCCCGAGCGTGGCCCCCACGCCGAGCCCGAGCAGCGTGCGCGGGACGCGCAGCTCCCGGATGACCGTGTGGTCGCTGGAGCCGTCCGGCGCCACGAACGCGTCGATCACGGTGCTGAACGACACCGAGCGGGCGCCCAGCGCCACGCTCGCCAGGGCGACCAGCGCCAGCAGCCCGACCGTGACGACCAGCCCGGCGACGAGCACCGGGCGACGTCCCCTGGGCCGCCGTTCGCCGTCTTCCTGGCCCACTCCGGCCGCGACCGCATCCTCAGCCGGACGCACCCGACCTCCTCTCGTGGCAAGTCAAACTTAGGCAAGGCTAATCTAATAGCCACATAAGAAGGCAAGCCTAACCAGAGGGGGACGCACATGTCAGGACCGGTACTGGCTCGCAGGGGCTTCCTGTCGGGTGCGGCGGGACTCGCGGCGGCCCTGACACTCGCGGCGTGCGGAGACGGCGGGACGAGCACGCAGGCGACCCCCGCGGCCTCCGCACCCTCCGCTCAGGGCTGGACGTTCACCGACGACCGTGGCAAGAAGCTGGCGCAGCCCAAGGTTCCCACCCGGATCGTCGCCCAGGTGGGCGCCGCCGCCGCCCTGTGGGACTTCGGCGTGCGCCCGATCGGCGTCTTCGGCCCGCACAAGCTGACGGACGGCACCAGGGACCCGCAGGCAGGCAACGTGGACATCACCAAGGTCACGGGCCTGGGCAACGTCTGGGACGAGTTCAACGTCGAGCAGTACATCGCGCTGCAGCCCGACCTGCTCGTCAGCGGCATGTACATCAACGGCACCCTCTGGTACGTGCCCGAGAAGTCCAAGGACACCATCGAGCAGGTCGCCCCGACCGCCGGCGTGATGCTCACCGGCAAGAGCGCCACCGAGGTGATCGGCAAGTACGAGGAGCTGGCCAGGTCGCTCGGCGCCGGCATGGAGGGCGTGCCCGAGGCCAAGGCCCGCATGGAGGCGGCCACCAAGGAGCTGAGCCGGTTCAAGCACCTCAAGATCCTCCTGGTGTCGGGCGGCGCGGACGCCCTCTGGGTGGTCAACCCGCCCGAGTACCCGGACATCGTGCACATGGTCGACGCTGGGCTGAACGTCGTCACGCCCTCCAAGGTCGACGAGGGCGGCTTCTTCCAGACGCTGAGCTGGGAGAACGCCGACGAGTACGACGCCGACGTGATCCTCTACGACACGCGCACGCAGGCGCTCAAGCCCGAGGAGATGCTGAAGAAGCCCACCTTCGCCAAGCTCCCCGCGGTCAAGGCCGGCCAGCTCTACCCGTGGTCCGCCGAGGCGCCCTTCAGCTACCAGGGTTACGCCACATTCCTGGAGGAGCTGGTGGCGAACCTGAAGAAGGCCGAACCCCTTCAGTAGGCCCCGCGGACCTCGACGATCTCGGCGAGGGGGAACTCCAGGTAGTCGCCCGCCTCCTCGCACCAGGCGTCCAGCGCGCCGCCCTTCAGCTCGCCGTGGCTGATCGTGGCGGTCAGCCCGCCGGTCAGCGTGATGCCGGCGCGCACGCCCCGGTCGACCACGAACCCGAGCAGCGACTGCTGCGCCGTCGGCAGCCTGGTCGCCATCCTGCCGATGATGGCCCAGGTGCGGCCGTTCCTGTCGTCGCCCGCCCGGCCGGCGGCGACGAGGCGGCGGGCGTGCTCGTACGGGTCGGGCGGCGGCTCGGCCAGCATGTGGGGCGGCGCCTCGAACTCCGCCAGGCCGGGAAAGTCGGACAGCTCCGCCACCTGCCCGCCGGGCAGCAGGATGAGCTTGCCCGGCGCGCTCTCCTCGGCCCTGACCCGGTGGATGGTGATCTCCCCGGTGTCGGAGACGGGCACGGGGGAGTAGCCGACCTCGCGCAGCGCGGCCAGCGTGCGGTCGGCCGGCGCGCCGCTGACCAGCACCGTAGGGGCCAGCAGCCGCAGCCCGAGCCGGCCCAGCCGCCGGTGCGCGGCGATCTCGGCGAGCAGTGTGGGGTCGGTGGCCTGCACCACGCAGCCGACCGTGCTCACGGTCACCTCGCCGTGCCTGCGAGCGGTGTCGCGGACCAGGTATTCGAGCGGCTGCGGGATGGTGCCGACCGCGGCCAGCTCGTCGAGCAGATCGTCGGCGTCGTAGCCCTGGTCGAGCGCGCGCCGCACGCTCGGCGTGGTGAAGCGCCACACCGAGGCGGCGCCGCGGGACTCGCGGTCGGCGCAGCGGTCGAGCAGCGCCGCCAGCTCCGCCGACGGCGGCCCGGTGACGACGGCGGTCAGGTCGGGCCCGAACAGCGCGCTCCTGCGCACGCTGGCCAGCGCCCTGGTGGCGGCCTCGGCGAGCACCGGGTCGTGCTCGACCATGGGCACGGCGTCGTCGTTCTCGTCGCCGGGCTTGGCCGTCAGGCCGGCCAGCGCGCGGCCGAGGTCGGTCAGCGTGTTGTTGGCCAGCAGCCCGAGCAGCCTGGCCTCGTCGAGGACGGCGGGCGCGCACTCGCGCAGCAGCGCCTTGTCGAGCAGCGGGGCGTGCCAGTGGACGGCGGCGATGAGGCTGTCGCGGTCGGCGAAGGCCGTGCCGGCGGGCAGGTGGGCGAGCACGGCCAGCACGGCCCTGCGCACCTGGGCGAGCGCGGCGCCGGCGGGGTCGTCGCCGAGCACGGTGCCGTACCTGCCGTCGATCTTGCGCAGCGAGGAGCGCTCCATCCGCCACCACGCCGCCAGCAGCACCCGCAGGCGGGCGGAGCCCTCGTCGAGCCGCCACCGGTCGAAGCGCTCGGTGGGGATCATGCCGCCGGACGGCTCGTCCCAGGCCAGCAGCCTGGCGACCGCGCACACCTCCAGCAGCAGCCGTGTCTCGTCCTCGTCGCAGCCGGTCTCCTTGGCCATCCTGCGCACCTCGCGCACGCCCACGCCGCCGGTCTTGAGCAGCGGCAGCGGCGTCTTGGAGGTGTTGTCGAGCAGGGCCGCGCACCGCTCGACCACGTGCGGGGCGGCCAGCGTCATCAGGTGGTCGACCTCCTCGGGGTCGACCGGGATGGTGGCCATCTCGGGCGCGTCGGGCAGGAAGGCCGGGTGGTAGCCGGAGCCGCGCAGGCAGATCGCCACCTCGCGGGGGATCTCGGCCTTGTGCCAGCTCGGCCGGAAGAGCAGGCCGTGGTCGGCGCACCACCGCTCGGGCGTGCCGGGGCTGACGAACCTGGCGCCGTCCACGGTGAGTGCGGGGCCGTCCCAGGCGAAGCGGTCGAGCAGCGGGACGGTGCCGTCGGGGGCGTGGCGCATCAGCGCCCTGATGCGGTCGGTGTCGCTGAGCGCCTCGATGACGCGGGTGATCATGCGGCGCTTGTTGCCCTGCACAGGCAGGCCGAGGTTGCGGGCGAGCGCGTGCAGCGCGTCGTTGCTGATGGACCAGGCGTTCAGGTAGTGGTCGAGCGGCTCGCCGAGGCTGAGCGGCGCGGCCCACCAGCGCGAGACGCCCTCGGCGAGGTGGATGACGCCGTCGTCGCCGGGCCAGGCCAGCGCGTGGTCGTAGAGGTGCTCCAGCCAGGGCGTCACCTCGTCGGGCGGGCTGCTGAGGAAGCGCGCCAGCGACTCGGCGGTGGGGCGGGTCATGGCCAGGGTGGTCTCGGCGACCTGGAGGCAGGGCAACGGCAGGCCGCGCAGGGTCTCGATCACGGCGACGGCGTTGCCGAGCCGCTGGGCCAGGGTGTCGAGCCGCCTGGGCCAGGGCGCGGCGATGGCGTCGGGCCGGTTGGCCAGGATGCGGCCAAGCCTGTCCTCGTCCAGTGTTCGCAGCCAGCCGAGCAGGTGATCTTCCATCTGTCAGCACTCTCATGGGGTCGCGCGCGGGACTCACCGTGAGCCATGACCATCCACGGTAATGCAGATCACCCCCGGTCAGGAGAGGACTGCCCAGACGATCTTTCCGTGAGGCGCGAGTGCGGACCAGCCCCAGCGGAGGCTGAGCGATTCGACGATGTGGAGTCCGAGGCCGCCGGTGTCAAGGGGGCCAGGGTATCGCAGCACGGGGACCGAGGAGCCTGGATCGGTGAAGGCGCTGGTGACCAGCGGCCCCCGGCGGACGAGGGACATGTGGACCGAGCGCTCGCGGGCCGGGTCGTCCAGGCAGAGGCCGTGCCGCAGCGCGTTGGTGGCCAGCTCGGAGACCACCAGCTCCATGTTGTCGGCCAGCTCGCCGAGGCCCCAGCCGGTCAGCGCGCCCACCGTGAAGCTGCGGGCGGTATGGACCGAGGTGGCGGCGGGCGGGAGGACGAACGTGGCGCTCGTGGACGGGCCGGGGACCAGCAGATCGCGGGCGGCCTCCGGCCACCAGCCGACTGGGGGCCACCAATCGAACGTGGTCCACTGGCCGTGCGCCGTGGTGGATTGCACGTGATCATTCTGCTGCAAACTCTCGTGCAGGTGCAAGAGCGAATGCACGTGCAGACAACTCGTGCAGGCGCTACCGTTGCCCTCAATTGGTCAATATGGGGGAAAGGGGATCTTGTCCGCGGCCCATGATCTTTCGGCCGTGAAGTGACAGACTGTAGGTGCATACTCCGCTACCCTGCGGTCGCCCGTACAAAAGGGGCGTTCGTGGGTGCAACTTCACTACGTGCGGTGGGCGCCGCCGAGAACGGTGCGGTCCCATCGTGTTGCAAGGAAACGACCCTCCGGGGTTGACGACCCTTCGGGGATATGGCCTTCAGGGATAGGACCGAGGAGCAGCACGTGTCGATTGATCCGCCCGGGACCGGTTCAACCGTTCGGCGCATCATGCTGGGGGCGAGTCTCAGGCGCCTCCGCGAGGCCAGCGGGCTCGACCGGGCACAGGCCGGATTCCACATCCGGGCGTCCGAGTCCAAGATCAGCCGTATGGAGCTCGGCCGCGTCGGCTTCAAGACACGTGACGTGGAAGACCTGCTCACCTTGTACGGCGTCGTCGACGATGCCGAACGCCGTGCCCTGCTGGAGATGGTGCGCGAGGCCAACACCCCCGGATGGTGGCACAAGTACTCGGCCGAGCTGCCGTCGTGGTTCACCACGTACATCGGCCTGGAGGAGGCCGCGAGCGTGATCCGTACCTATGAGGTGCAGTTCGTGCCCGGCCTGCTGCAGACGGCCTCGTACGCGCGCTCGGTCTTCCAGCTCGGCAACCCCGATGCGAGCCCCGAGAGAATCGAACGGCGCGTGCACATGCGCATGCAGCGCCAGGAGCGCTTCACCCAGAAAGACGGACCCCGGTTGTGGGCCGTCATCGACGAGGCGGCGCTCAAGCGGACCATCGGCGGGCGGGAGGTCATGTCCGAGCAGCTCCGGCATCTGCTGGAAGTCGCGGCCCTTCCCAACATCACCCTCCAGGTGATGCCCTTCAGATTCGGCAAGCACGCCGCCGAGGGGGGCGCGTTCAGCATCTTGCGGTTTCCCGAGTCCGACTTGTCGGACGTTGTCTACGTCGAGCAGCTCTGGGGTGCCCTGTACCTGGACAAGCGTGAGGACATCGATCCGTACCTCACGGCCATGGAGCAGTTGTGCGTGGAGAGCACCACGCCAGGGGGCACAGTCGAGCTCATCGGCGGTCTTCTCAGAAAGATGTAGATGAACCAGACCTACAACGGCATGCCCGCGGCCGACCTCACCCAGGTGGCCTGGCGCAAGAGCCGCTACAGCAACTCGCAGGGCAACTGCGTCGAGCTCGCCGAGCTCCCCGACGGGGGCGTCGCGGTGCGCAACTCCCGTTTCCCCGACGGCCCTGCCCTCATCTATACCCGCGACGAGATCCGGGCCCTGGTGCTCGGGGTGAAGGACGGAGAGTTCGACGGCCTGCTCGTGTAACAGCATGTTCACACACGGCGCGCCCGCGTAACGGGGGCGCGCCGGAGGCGTAACCGCCCGGCCTCGTCCTTCGGCCAGTATTCGGGTCATGCTCGACCAGATGACTCTGTATCCGATCGCCGACGACGTGCTCTTCGCGCCGGGCGGCAAGGTCGTGATCCGCACCTATGGCGTGGCGCCCGCCACCACGGGCGCCTCCGTCTCCTATCGCACCTGGGTGACCGGCATCAGGGACCAGCCGCGTTACTGGCACTGGGGCCACTTCGAGGACGCCGCCTCCGGGCACCGCAAGGTCCTCGAGTGGCTGACCGGGCGCGGGCCCCAGCCTTCCCAAGCGCTGTCCTGATCGCTATCCTCTGAGCCAAGCAATCGCTTGGTAGCCACCCGGCATCGGAGGAGGCGTGGTGCGGCGCGCGATCCACCTGATCGAGGAGGTCGACTTCCGGCCGATGAACTCCAGGCGCCCGCTGGAGTACCTCACCTGGCTGACCCGCTACAAGCGCGAGGACGCGGAGCGCACCGCCCCCGAGCTCACCGCCGGGATGTCCATCAGGTCACGCGAGATCGACCTCGTGGGCGCCTTCTACGCCGTCGGCATCACCGGCCACCCCCAGTTCAAGGCCGTCACGCTGTGGGACTGCCACGGCGGCTGGGACGGCGGCTGGCGGCAGATGATGGAGATCTACCAGGGCGTGGACGAGCGCCTGTTCCTGTCCGACATCGACGACCTGCGCTTCTCCGCCTACTCGAGGCCGCTCGGCGCCGTGCCCGGCTGCCCGCCGCTCGCCGAGGCGCCCGCCGCCGAGCTCTACCTCTTCGAGAACGCCCGCGTCCGCCCCGGCGCCGCGCTCGACTACCTGCACGCCGTACGCACCGAGCGGGCCCCGCTGCTGGCCGAGCACGGCCACACCCTCGTCGGCCTGTACGAGGTGCTCTTCTGCGACACGGAAGCGGTCACCGTCTGGGCCGTCTCCCTCGACGACCACCTGGCCACCCAGCGCGCCAGGGACGCGGCGCTGGGCCTCGACGACGAGATCGAGCCGGATTCTCGGCTGTTGGACTGGGGAAAACGCGCGCGCGACTACCTAGAAGGCCGCTGGCGTGAGACGCTTCTGGCACCGTTCCCCGGCTGCCGCCTGGCACCGAGGACCCCACCGGGTTAGCGTCGGCTGCGGAGGTGGCCATGACGGACTCCTACCTGTACAACGGGCAGAGCCCAGACGACCATGTCGCCTCGTGCCCTGACTGCAGTGCCGCCATCGCGCTGCTCGACAGGCCGCCCGAGACGGCCGTCGAGCCGCCCGCGTCGCTGCGCGAGGCCGTGTTGTCCATGGCGCGCCGGCGCCGCAGCCCGGCCGTGGTGCCCGTGGCGACGGTGGCGGTCCCGTACGCTGAGCAGGTCGCGCTCATGGACGACCTGCTGGCCGACCTGAGCGCGCCCGACTGGGAGACGCCGATCGCCAAGCACGGCACGATCAGGGGCGTGGTCGAGCACCTGGCCGCCAACGACGCGACCGTGGCCGCGTTCATGGGCGTGGCGGGCGCCGGCGTGGTCACGCTGCCCGTGCCGATCCACCGGCGCTGGCGCGAGCAGGCCGGGTCCCTGCTGCAGCGGGTCTCGGCAGGCAACGAGGTGCTGCTGGGCGTCGAGGTGGCGCTGGCGGGCACCAGCCCCACCCCGGTCCGCGCGCCGCTGCGCCAGGTCATGATCCAGCGCACGTTCGAGACGTGGACGCACGCCGACGACATCAGGGCCGCCACCGACCGGTCCAGGGCCGAGCCCCGGCCCGAGCACGTGCACATGATCGCCGAGTTCGGCCTGGCCATGCTGCCGGCCGCGATGAAGGGGCCGCGCCGCGACGTCTCCGCCACCATCGTGCTGACCGGCCCGGGCGGCGGCACCTGGACGATCCCGCTCTCCCCGACCTCCGACCACGTCGGCGTGCTCGTCTCCGCCGACGCCGTCGAGTTCTGCCGGCTGATGGCCAACCGGTTGCCGCCCGACTGCTTCCCGTACGCCGCCGAGGGCGACCCCGCGCTCGCCCGCGACCTGATCCGCGCCGCCGCGACGCTGGGATGCGACTGATGAGCGACATGGACCTGTGCGCACGACTGACGGCCGGCGACCTCGACGCGCTGGCCGACGCCTACGACCAGCACGGCCCGTACGTGTACGGCGTCGCCGTCAAGGTCACCGGCAGCCAGACGTACGCGGAGGAGGTCACCCAGCACGTGTTCACCGCGCTCTGGGAGCGGCCCTTGTCCTACGACCCCAGCCTGGGGTCGTTACGGGGCTGGCTGGTGAGCAGGGCCCTGCACGAGTCGGCCTTGCGCACGAAGGTCTAGCGGGTCAGACGGGGGCGTTCCAGGCCGTGAGCACCGGCTCGGCGTGCTCGAAGCCGAGCCGCGAGTAGGTGCCCGTGTCCAGCTTCAGCAACCTGCCGTCCTCCGGCGCCAGGCGCAGCCAGCGGGCGGCCAGCACGCGCAGGAAGTGCCCGTGCGCCACCAGCGCCACCCGCCCCTCCACCGCCCTGGCCCGCTCGATCACCCGGTCGGCGCGCGCGCCCACCTGCGCCGCGCTCTCGCCGGGATGCTCGGCGTCACCCGGGATCACCCCGTCACGCCACAGGTACCAGCCGGGCCGGGTCTCACGGATCTCCGGCGTGGTGATCCCCTCGTAGCCGCCGTAGTCCCACTCCCACAGGTCGGCGTCCACCTGGAGCTGCGACAGCCCGGCCAGCTCCGCCGTGCGGCGGGCGCGCTGGGCGGGGGAGACGAGCACCAGCTCGAACGGCTCCTTGGCCAGCGGCGCCAGGGCTCTGGCCTGCTCCTCGCCGTGCTCCGTCAACGGCAGGTCGGTACGCCCGGTGTGCCTGCCCGCCTTGCTCCACTCGGTCTCGCCGTGCCTGAGCAGCAACATCTCATTCATGCGTCCCATCATCCGGCACGGCCCGGCTCAGCCGGTGGCCAGGTCTTCCACGACGGGTTCGAAGGTGTCCAGGTCCCGCTCGTGGTGGAGCACGAAGTACGAGACGTCGTGCTCGTCGCGCCAGTGGCGGATCTTGTCGGCGATGTCGTGCCGGGTGCCCAGCAGCACCTGCGGCGTCTCGTCCAGCGCGGCGCTGTCGGCGGCGCTCCACGTCTCCTCCGCTTTCCGCTCGCCCGCCTGGATCACGCTGGTGCCCAGTTCGAGCCGCGCGTACCGCTCGCCGGCGGCCTCGCGCACGGCGGCGAGCTTGCCGAGGAGTGCCGGCAGCCCGCCGTCGCGCAGGTCGGGCCCGCTGCCGTCGGGCTTGACCCGCATCCCGATGTTCACCACGTCGGCCTCCTCGGCCGCCAGCCGCAACATCCGGGCGCCGCCCGCGCCGATCACCAGCGGCGGCCCGGGCCGCTGGAGGGGCTTCGGCTGCTGGTCGAGCCCCGAGATCCGGTAGTGCCGCCCCTCGAAGCGGAACGGCCCCTCGCCCCAGAGCCCCTTGAGCACGGCCAGGGCCTCCCGCAGCCGCTCGACCCGGACGCCGGGCGGCTCCAGCGCGAGGCCCGCGCCCGTGTAGTCGCCCGCCATCCAGCCGGTCCCGATGCCGACCTCCAGCCGCCCCTCCGACAGTAGATCGAGCGTGGCCGTCTCCTTGGCCAGGACGGCCGGGTGCCGGAAGTCGTTGGCGAACACCAGCGTGCCCACCCGCAGCCTGGTGGTGGCGCAGGCCGCCGCCGTGAGCGCGGCGATGGGCGCGAACCTGGGGCCGACGAGGTGGTCGGGGACGAGCAGCACGTCGAACCCGGCCCCTTCCAGCCTCCTGGCCTTCTCCGCCCACGCCTTGCCCGACCCGGCCTCCCTGACCACCGCTCCGAACCTGATCCGCCGCACGCCGCCTCCCGCCAAGTGCCTGCTCCGATCATTGTGGCGTACGAGCCGGGGGCTTACCAAGCGCTTGCTTTAGGTGCCAGACTGGGGTCATGGAGATCCCGGTGCGTCAGGCCACCGACGACGAGGCGGCCTTCTTCGCCGAGCACGGCTGGGTGCGGCTCGGCCGCCTGGTCCCGCCCGCCGTCGCCGCCGACCTGCGCGAGCGGGCCACGGGCTACCTGGAGGCACGCTCCAAGCAGCACCAGACGCTCGTCGACCAGGCGTTCGGGCAGTCCAGGGACATCGCGGCCGGTGACGAGGCGTTCGGGGCGCTGACCATGAGCCCCGCGATGGGCCGCACCGCCGCCCGGCTGCTGCGCGGCGTCCGCGCGGTACGCGTCCAGGTCACCAACCTGCTCGTCAAGGAGCCGGGCGAGCACGGCGCCACCGAGTTCCACCAGGACTTCCCGTGGATGCCGATGGACCGCTCGGCCATGCTCACCGTCTGGCTGGCCCTGTCCGACGTGCCGGCCGACATGGGCTCGCTGCGCTTCTACGACGGCTCCCACCGCCACGGCCTGCTCGGCCGCAGCTTCACCCGCCCCGGCGACGACCAGCTCACCCAGCACCCCTGGCTCAAGGAGCTGGAGCTGTCGCCGCCGCTCGACCTCAAGGCCGGGGACGCGACCGTGCACCACGCCCTGACCGTGCACGGCGCCCCCGCCAACCGCCGCGACACCCCCCGCCTGTCCTTCACCGCCACCTACTTCGACGCCGACGCCCTCTACACCGGCCTGCCGTACCAGCAGACCGACGGGCTCGGGCTGCGCGTGAACCAGCCGTTCGAGCACGAGAGGTTTCCGTGCCTGAGACCGTGAGAGGCCCGGTCGCCGACCTCGGGGCGACGCTCATGCACGAGCACGTCTTCGGGCTGAGCCCGGAGATCCTGTGGAACTGGCCCGACATCCCGGAAGGCTGGGACCTGGAGGAGCGGGCGCGCGAGGCGGCGGGCAAGCTCGACGCGCTCAAGGCCGCCGGCGTCGACACCATCGTCGACCTCACCGTGGTGGGCCTGGGCAGGTACGTGCCCGCCGTCCAGCGGGTGGCCGAGCTGACCTCCGTCAACATCGTGGCCGCCACCGGCCTCTACACCTACGACGCGCTGCCGCCGTACTTCGGCAACCGCGGCCCCGGCTCGTTGTTCGGCGGGCCGGACCGGCTGGCCGAGTTCTTCGTCAGGGACCTCACCGAGGGCATCGGCCGCACCGGCGTCAAGGCCGCCATCCTGAAGTGCGCCTCCGACCACCTCGGCCTGACCAAGGGCTGCGAGCGGGTGTTCAGGGCCGTCGCCGAGGCGCACCTGGAGACCGGGGCGCCGATCACCACGCACTCCCACAGCGCCTCCAGGGGCGGGCTCGGCCAGCAGAAGCTGCTCGCCTCGCTGGGCGTGGACCTCGGGCGGGTCGTCATCGGGCACGCCGGCGACTCGACGGACGTGGCCTACCTGGAGGAACTGGTCGCCAACGGGTCGTACCTGGGCATGGACCGGTTCGGCATCGAGACGATCAGCCCCTTCGAGGACCGGGTGGCGATCGTGGCGGAGATGTGCGCGCGCGGGCACGCCGGCCGGATGGTGCTGAGTCACGACTCGTACTGCTTCAACGACCGCTTCGACGCCGCCGTCGTACGGGAGCGGCATCCCCGCTACCACCTGCTGCACATCTCCCGCGACGTGCTGCCCGCGCTGCGCGGGCGGGGCGTCACGGACGACCAGATCCACCAGATGCTCGTCGTCAACCCGGGGAGGATCTTCGCACCATGATCGAGGACTTCGACGTCGGCGCCGACTGGCACGTCGCCGACCCGTACCCGTTCCTGGCCGGGCTGCGCGAGCGGGCGCCGGTGTTCCGCAGCGAGCACCTGGGCGCGTACGTGCTGACCAGGTACGCCGACGTGCGGGCCGCGTACGGCGACCCCCGGCGCTTCTCCTCCCGGGGCTCGCTGACGATCTCGCGCAGCCTAACCCAGGAGACCCGCGAGAAGCTGGGCGAGCACGGCTCGTTCCTGTCCAGCTTCGTGGCGAACGTGGATCCGCCCGACCACACGCGGCTGCGCCGGTCGGTGTCGAGGGCGTTCACGCCGCGCGCGGTGGCGGCCATGGAGCAGCGCTTCAGGCAGTTGAACGAGGACCTGCTCGACCGGGTGGCGCCACGCGGGCGGGCCGACTTCGTCAGCGAGATCGGCCACGAGCCGTCCGTCAAGCTCACCGCCCGCTTCATCGGCGTGCCGGCGGCGGACGAGGCGTTCGTGCAGGCCCGCGTCAAGGACTGGTTCCAGCTCTTCCTCTCGCCGCAGCCGCCGCGGCGGCAACTGGAGCTGGCCGACGGTTTCCTGACCTACCTCGACTACGTGGACCGGCTGGTCGCCGCGCGGGCCAAGGACCCGCAGGACGATTTCACGTCCCTGATGACCGCGCTGATCGGCGTCGAGCTGTCGCACCGCGAGGTGGTGGAGCTGATCTCCACGATCCTGCTCGGCGGCAACGACACCGTGCCCAACCAGCTCGGTAACACCGTCCTGCGCCTGCTGCGCGAGGGCGCCTGGCCGGTGCCGCCCGAGCTGGTCGCGAACGCGTCCGAGGAGTGCATGCGCATCGACGGCGCGTCCCTGGGCTCCTTCCGGTACGCGGCCGAGGACGTCTCCCTGCACGGCGTGACGATCCCGCGCGGCGCGCTCGTGCTGCTGTCCACCGACTCGGCGGCCCACGACGGGACGGTCTTCCCCGACCCCGGCCGGTTCGTCATCGACCGGCCGAACGCCGCCGAGCACCTGGTGTTCGGGTACGGCATCCACTTCTGCGTGGGGGCCGCGCTGGGGCGGCTGCAACTGCGTACGGCGCTGGAGGTGCTCGGCGGGCGGCTGCCGGGGCTGCGGCTCGCGCCAGGCCAGGACATCGCCTACCGCAGGTCCATCGTGGGCCGTGGCCTGACGTCCCTGCTGGTGGAATGGTGAGCGGGCGCTTCGACGGCAAGGTGGTGCTGGTGACCGGCGCCGGGTCCGGCATCGGCGAGGCCTGCGCGGCCCGCTTCGGCGCCGAGGGCGCCTTCGTCGGAGCCCTCGACGTGCGCGCGGCCGGCGCGCGGGCCACCGCCGCCGCCATCCGCGCCCACGGCGGCACCGGGATGGCGCTGACCTGCGACGTCTCCGACGAGAAGCAGGTGCAGGAGGCGGTCGCGACGCTGGTGGCCTCCTTCGGCAGGGTGGACGTCCTGCACTCCAACGCGGCCGTGTTCGAGCCCGGCGTGTACGGGCGGGACCGCGAGCTGGAGACGCTCGACGTGGCCGTCTGGGACCGGACCATGGAGGTCAACCTGCGCGGCGCCATGCTCATGGTCAAGCACTGCATGCCCGTCATGCCCGATGGGGGCGCCGTCGTCCTCACCTCGTCGGTGTCCGCCCTGGTGGGCGACTCGGTGCACGCCGCCTACGGGGCGTCGAAGGCGGCCCTGATCGGTTTCACCCGGTACGTGGCGACGATGTACGGCTCGCGCGGCATCCGCTGCAACGCGGTCGCGCCCGCCCTCGTCCTGACCCCGAACGCGCGGCGCGCCATGACGCCCGCGCAGCTCGCCGACAAGGAGGCCGAGCGGCTGCTGCCGTGGGCGTGCTCGGTCGAGGACGTCGCCAACCTGGTGGCCTTCCTGAGCTGCGAGGAGTCCCGCTGCCTGACGGGCCAGACCCTGGTGATCGACTCGGGGACGCTCGCCCACCGGCCGCAGCACGCGGTTGAGCGGTGGCGCTCGCGGCCGTAGGTTTGCGGCTATGGACGATCTTGCGGGGCCGGTGGCGGTAGGGCTGATCGGGGCGGGGCCGTGGGCGCGGATGGCGCACGTGCCGATGCTGGCCAAGGGGCCGCACACGCGGCTGGCCGGCGTGTGGGCGCGCAGGCCGGAGGCGGCGGCCGAGCTGGGGGCGCCGGTGTTCGCGACGGTCGAGGAACTGTTCGAGCACTGCGAGGCGGTGGCGTTCTGCGTGCCGCCCGCCGTGCAGGCCGAGTACGCCGTCCGCGCCGCCCGCGCGGGCAAGGCGCTGCTGCTGGAGAAGCCGCTCGCCGACACCGTGCGGAACGCCGAGCGGGTGGCCGCGGCCGTCGCGGAGGCGGGCGTGGCGTCCCAGATGGTGCTGACCCTCAGGTACGCCCCGCAGACCCGCGCGTTCCTGGCCCGCTGCGCCGAGATCGGCCCGTTCGGCGGCCACGCCGCGAACATCTCCGGCATCCTCCTCGGCGACCACCCCTTCGCCACCCCGTGGCGGCGCGCGCACGGCCCCCTGCTCGACGTCGGCCCGCACCTGATCGACGTCCTGGACGCCGCCCTGGGCCGCGTCACCGGCGTGCGCGCGCACGGCCGGCCGCTCGGCTGGATCGGCCTGCTGCTCGACCACGAGGGCGGCGCCGTCAGCGAGGTGTCCCTGTGCATGACCGCCGGCGGCGACCAGCCTCCGCAGACGATCGCCGTGTACGGCCGCGCGGGCGCCGCCGTCCTGCCGCACTTCGAGGAGGACCCGCTGGAGACGATCGCCGAGGAGTTCGCCGCCACCGTGCGCGCGGGCGGCGGGCACCCCCTCGACGCCGCCCACGGGCTGCGGCTGCAGCGGATCATCGCCGAGGCGCAGGCCCAACTCGCCCCTTGACGCGGGCGGCATCTGGGGCATTGATAACGTTTGTCCGATGCGCAGAGCGCAGCGAAGTCCGGTGTGAGTCCGGCGCTGTCCCGCAACTGTCATAGCCAGGTCGCCTGCCTCCGCGCTGACGTCATCAACCCTCGTGGAAAAGGGTGATCCGTCGCTCAACGCGGGTCTCTCGGTTCCGAACAGTGTGAAAGGACTTCTCGTGAGGCCCGTACGCACGGCCTTCGCGGGCGCGCTGCTGGGAACGCTTCTTCTGGCCGGATGCGGCCAGAGCGGCGACACCACCACCGCGACCGCCCCCACCACGCCCCCCGCCTCCTCCTCCGCCGGCTTCCCCGTGACCGTCGAGGCGGCCAACGGCAAGGTCACCATCTCCAAGAAGCCGGAGCGGATCGTCTCGCTGTCGGCCACCCACACCGAGACGCTCTTCGCCATCGGAGCGGGACCCCAGGTCATCGCGGTCGACAACCAGTCGAACTTCCCGCCCGAGGCGCCCAAGACCGACCTGTCCGGCTTCAAGCCGAACGTCGAGGCCATCGTCGCCCAGAAGCCCGACCTCGTCATCGTCTCCGACGACCTCGACCAGGTCGTCGCCGAGCTGGGCAAGGTGAACGTGCCCGTCCTGCTCCAGCCCGCCGCCACCAAGCTCGACGAGGCGTACGAGGAGATCACCGAGCTGGGCGCCGCCACCGGCAACCAGGCCAAGGCGGACGAGGTCGTCTCCGGCATGAAGGACACCATCGGCAAGCTGGCCGCGCAGGCGCCCAAGAGCGGCGAGCTCACCTACTACCACGAGCTCGACACCACGCCCTACGCCGCCACGTCCCAGACCTTCATCGGCCAGATCTACGGCCTGTTCGGCCTGACCAACATCGCGGACAAGGCGCCCGACGCCGCCGGCGGCTACCCCAAGCTGTCCGCCGAGTTCGTCGCCCAGGCCGACCCCGACCTGATCTTCCTGGCCGACGTCAAGTGCTGCCAGCAGAGCAAGGACACCCTCGCCGAGCGGCCCGGCTGGAAGAGCCTGTCCGCCGTCAAGAACGACCAGGTGATCCAGCTCGACGACGACATCGCCTCCCGGTGGGGGCCGCGCGTCGTCGACCTCGCCGAGGCTATCGGCGCCGGTGTGTCCAAGGCGGGCACCAGCTGACATGGTGACGCAGGCCGGCCCGTCCAGGGCCAGACCCCTGTGGGTGGTGGGCGCGCTGGGCGTGCTGGCCGTCTCCATGATCGCCGCCCTGCTCGACGGGGCCGCCGACATCTCGCCGTGGCAGGTCGTGCTGCAGGTCGTGGACTGGCTGCCGTTCACCCACGTGGACTCCGGGCTGGCGCCCGTCGAGCAGGGGCTGCTGTTCGAGCTGCGGCTGCCCCGCGTGCTGGTCGCCGCCGTCGTCGGCGGGCTGCTGGCCATGGCCGGCGCCGGCTACCAGGGCGTGTTCCGCAACCCGCTCGCCGACCCTTACCTGCTCGGCGCCGCCGCCGGGGCGGGGCTGGCGGCGACCGCGGCCATCGTGCTGCTGCCCGCCGTCGCCGGCAGCATCCCCGTGGCCGCCTTCCTGGGCGCCGTCGGAGGCGTGTTCCTGGCGTACACGCTGGGCAACACCGCCGGACGGGCCGGCGGCACCGCCACGCTGGTGCTCGCCGGGGTGGCGGTCACGTCGTTCCTCACCGCGATCCAGACGTTCGTCCAGCAGTTCAAGGTCGAGGAGTTGCAGCGCATCTACTCGTGGATCCTCGGCGACGTCGGCGGCGGATGGGACCAGCTCTGGCTCGTCCTGCCCTACGCCGCCGTCTCCGCCGTGCTGCTCCTGCTGCACGGGCGCATGCTGGACGTGCTGTCCGTCGGCGACGAGGAGGCCAGCAGCCTCGGGCTGCGGGCCGCCAGGGTGCGCCTCGTCGTGCTGCTGGCCGCGTCCCTGGCCACCGCCGCGGCCGTGGCGGTGAGCGGGCTGATCGGGTTCGTCGGGATCGTGGTCCCGCACGTCGTACGGCGGATCGCGGGCGGCTCGTACCGGATCGTGCTGCCGCTCTCGATGATCGGCGGGGCCGCGTTCCTCGTGCTGGCCGACCTCGTGGCCCGCACCGTGCTCGCGCCCGCCGAGCTGCCGATCGGGGTCGTGACCATGTTCGTCGGCGCGCCGTTCTTCGTGGCCGTGCTCCGCATGACCCGGCGGACCAGCACATGATCAGCGCCAGCGGCCTGTCCGTGCGGCTCGGGGAGCGCGACGTCCTCGACGGCGTCGACCTGGAGGTGCGGCGCGGCGAGTGGGTGGGCGTCATCGGGCCCAACGGAGCCGGCAAGTCCACCCTGCTCAAGGCCCTCATGGGGCTGGTCGCGCACCGGGGCGGCGTGCTGCTCGACTCGCGGCCGTCCGGCGGCCTCAAGCCGCGCGAGCGCGCCAGACTGCTGGCCTACGCGCCGCAGACCCCCGCCCTCCCACCCGACATGTCGGTCTTCGACTACGCGCTGCTCGGCCGCACCCCCTACATCCCCTACCTCGGACGCGAGAGCCGCCACGACCGCGAGGTCACCCGATCCGTACTCGAACGGCTGGACCTGACGGCGCTGGCCGGCCGCCGCGTCGGAGAGCTGTCCGGCGGCGAGCGGCAACGCGTCGTCCTCGCCAGGGCGCTCGCCCAGGAGGCCCCCGCCCTGCTGCTCGACGAGCCCACCACCGCGCTCGACCTCGGCCACCAGCAGCAGGTCCTGGAGCTGGTGGACCGGCTGCGCCGCACCGACGGCCTGACCGTCGTCACCACCCTGCACGACCTGACCGTCGCCGGCCTCTACGCCGACTCCCTCCTGCTGCTGACCCGCGGCCGGGCCGTCGCCTCCGGCGAGCCCGCCCAGGTGCTCACCGAGGAACTCGTCGGACGCCACTTCGACGCCCATGTCAAGATCGAGCCAGGGCCCGACGGGCGGCCCGTCGTGCACCTCGTGCGAGGAGGGTCGTGAAGCTCAGCTATCGCGTCGAGGAGGGGGCCCGGCTCGGGTCCCTGCTCTGGGAGTTCGGGCCGGGCTGGCGGATGATCTCCTCCGCCATGCTGGGCGGCGGCATCGGGGTGCGCGAATGGGTGCTGAACGCGCAGGTCGTGGCCGGGTACGCGCGGATGGACCCGGTCGATCACCTGGCGTCGCTGGGGCCCTGCGAGGGGGCCGGGGTCGGGATGATGACCGCGGCCTCCGTGGATCGGTACGTGCGGGCGGCCGACGCGGGTGTGGAGGCGTACGCGACCGTGGGGCTGCGGGTGCCCACCTGGGCGGCCGCGCCGGAGGGGCACACGGACCCCGAGCTGGCGCCCATCCGGGTGGGGACCATCAACATCGTGGTGGTGCTGCCTGTGGCGATGACGGACGCGGCGCTCGTGAACACGGTGATGACCGTCACGGAGGCGAAGACGCAGGCGCTCGTGGAGACGGGCTTCGCGGGGACCGGGACGGCTTCCGACGCCGTGTGCGTGGTGGTGCCTGTGGCGGGGGAGGAGGAGGTGTTCGGGGGGCCCCGGTCGGAGTGGGGGGCTCGGGTGGCTCGGGCCGTGCACGCGGCGGTGCGGAGAGGGGCCGAAGGGTGGCGGCCTCGTCACTTAAAGTGAGGGAAAAGGGGGAAGTAGCATGTGGGCGAGGGCGAGACTCCCGATAATGAGCAGGTGACCGCATTGGCGATCGAATCGACGGGGCGCACTGGCTTTCCCAGCGCGCCGTTCACCGTTGACGACCTACTCACGTTTCCCGACGACGGGAACCGCTACGAGCTCTTCAACGGGAGCCTGCTGGTGAGCCCTGCCCCGACCCCCCGGCATCAGCGCGTCATCACGAGGCTGCTGCTCGTGCTGCAGACCGCCGCACCGCCCGGGCTGGAGTGCCTGACGACGGTCAACGTGAGGTCGAGCAACGAGAATCTCTTCATCCCCGACCTCGTCGTCGTGCCGGAGGCGGTGTCCGAGGGAGTGGACCTCATGTATGCGCCGAGTGACCTCCTGCTCGCCGTGGAGGTGGTCAGCCCGAGCAGCAAGACTCATGACAGGGCCACCAAGGTCGCGGCGTACGCGGAGGCCGGCATCCCCGTGTACTGGCGGGTCGAGCCGATGGAAGGGCCGACGGTCTACGTCTACGAGCTCGACGGCAACTCCTACGCGGGGCCTGTCGCGCACAAAGCCGGAGCCGCGCTCTCCTCGGCGTCCCCCTTCCCGGTGACCTTCGACCCGGCCGACCTCATGCGTCTTCGAGGCTGACCCCGTAGTCCTCAGCCGCCCCCCGCGCCGAGACCCGCCCGGCGTCCAGGTCGGCCACCACCGCCCCCCGCTCCCGCTCCGACGCGGGCCCCAGCCCACCCCCGCCCGTGGTCTCCACGATGAACGCCTCCCCGGCCGAGAACCGCACATTGTTCACCTTGGACGCCAGCCGCTCCACCGTCCCGTCCACCCGCCGCCGGTAGAACCCGCCGACCCGCCCCGGCAGCCCACCCTCCCGCCCGGGAGGCGCGAGCCGCAGCCGGTCGCCGCGCGTCGTGACGTGGCAGTCGGCGAGGAACCGGTACACCGTGCGTGACCCCAGCCCGCCCCGGTGCCGTCCGGGGCCGCCCGAGTCGGGGATCGTCTCGATCGACTCCACGATGAGCGGGCAGCGGCTCTCCACCGGCTCCGCCTGCGGCACCGAGTTCCTGCCGACGCCGAAGTGCACGCCCGTCGCGTCCGGGCCGTCGAGGGCGCGGCGCGCGCCGACGCCGCCGAAGTCGTACGACAGGTGGATCCAGTACGGCGCCCCCACCGCCGCGATCGAGAACGGCTGCAGGATCCCGCTGGCCGCGACGGCACGCTCGGGCACCGCGTCCGAAAGCGCCTGGAAGACGGCCTCCATGGCGGCGTAGATGGGCACGTAACGGCCGCCGCAGGGGTGCGGGGAGCGGGCATTGAGCAGGGAGCCCTCGGGCAGGTGCACGTCGATGGCGCGCAGGCAGCCGTCGTTCATGGGGATCGTCGGGTCGAGGAAGCAGCGGATCGCGAACACGGCGGCGGCCAGCGACTGAGACGCGGACGCGTTGATGGCGGCGGGCACCTGCGGGTCGGTGCCGGCGAAGTCGAGCGCCGCCGTGCGCGGGCCGAGGGTGACGGCGACGCGGACGTGGTGGCGCCGGTCGAGGTCGATGCCGTCGTCGTCGATCGGGTACGACGCCTCGTACCGGCCTTCCGGCAGCTCCGCCAGCGCCGCCCTGGTCCTGTCCTCGGTGTAGGTCAGGTAGTCGTCGATGCCCGCGGCGAGGCCGTCCGCGCCGTACTCCGCGATCAGGGACTCCAGCCGGGTGGCGGCCACCGCCGTGCCGGCGACGAGGGCCCGCACGTCGCCCATGACCTTGTCCGGGGTGCGGCTGTTGGCCTTCAGGATCGCCTCGACCGAGGGCTCCAGGCCGGCGGCGGTGGCCAGGCGGACCGGGGGGAGCTGGAGCCCCTCCAGGAAGATGTCCGTGGCCAGCGGGGCCATGCCGCCCGCCGAGAGGCCGCCCAGGTCAGAGACGTGGATCATGGTGGCGGTGAAGTAGGCGGGGGCGCCGTGGACGAAGACGGGCCGGTAGACGAGCAGGTCGTTGGTGTGCACGCCGCCCCGGTAGGCGTCGTTGAGCGCGTACACGTCGCCGGGGCGCATCGTGTGCGGCGGGAGGTCGTTGAGCAGCTCGGGGAGGGCGAGCTTGAGCGCCATGCTGTTCATCAGCGTGGTGGCCATGGAGTGGGCGATCAGGCGGCCCCGTGCGTCGAGGACGGCCGCGGAGGCGTCCGAGCCCTCGACGATGAAGGTCGAGTACGCGGAGCGGACCACCACGATGCCGGCCTCCTCGGCGGCCACCACGAGGGCGTTCCTGAGCACCTCGGCGGTCAGCGGGTCCGTGGTCATGGGGTGCTCCGGGTGAGGTGGACGGCCTGGCCGGGGGTGAGGCGGGCGGTCCAGCCCGGCGGGATGACGATCGTGGAGCCGGGGTCCTCGACGATGGCGGGGCCGTCGGCCTGGCCGCCCGCTCCGGCGAGGGTGTCCCTGGTGTGGACGGGGACGTCTGTGTAGCCGCCGCACTCCGGGAAGTACGCCTTGCGGGTGCCCGCCGTTCGCGTCGCGCCGGGCTCCGCCGTACGGCTTCCCGCCGGACCGCCCGCGTCGCCAGGCGGGGTGGTGACGCGGACGCGGTAGCTGACCAGCTCGACCTCGCCCCGCTGGGTGATCCCGTACACCTCCGCGTACCGGCGGGAGAACCGCGACTCCAGCACGTCCCGGTCGCCGGACCACTCCACCGTGAGGTCGTGCGACTGGCCCTTGAAGCGGACGTCCACCGAGCGCAGCACCCGCACGCCGGGCGCGGACAGCGAGAGGCCCAGGTCGGCGGCGGCGTCCCCGGCCAGGGAGGTGAAGATCGCCTCGGGGTCGGGGGCGTCGAGGCGGGACAGGACCCGGTCGGTGGACAGGGCGCCCGACAGCAGCCCGGCCGCCGACGCCACCCCGCAGTGCGCCGGCACCGCCACCGTCCCGATGCCGAACCGCTCGGCCACCCTGGCCGCATGCATCGGTCCCGCGCCGCCGAAGGCCACCAGCGCGAAGCCGCGCGGGTCGATGCCGCGCTGCACCGTGACCACGTGCACGGCCGACGCCATGGAGGCGCTGACGATCTCGTGCACGGCGTACGCGGCCTCCTCGCGCGTCACCCCCAGCGGCGAGGCCAGCCGGTCCAGCGCCTTGTCCGCGAGCGGCGGCGACAGCGGGATGGAGGCCGAGGACAGGTAGCCGAGCACGAGGTTGGCGTCCGTGACGGTCGGCTCGGAGCCGCCGAGGCCGTAGCAGGCGGGGCCGGGGGAGGAGCCGGCCGAGCGCGGGCCGACGCGCAGCGCGCCCGCCGGGTCGAGCCAGGCCACGCTGCCGCCGCCCGCCCCCACTTCCGCCAGGTCGATGGCCGGGGTCTTGATGGGCACGCCGGTGCCCGCCCGCCGCCCGCCGAAGCTGCCCTTGCCGCCCACGTGGAACTCGTGCGTGATCTCCGGCCGCCCGCCGCGCACCACGCACGTCTTGGCGGTGGTCCCGCCCATGTCGAACGAGATCGCCTCCGCGAACCCGGCCCCGGCCGCCGCCAGCACCCCGGCGGCCGGGCCCGACTCGATCGTGGCGACGGCCCGCCTGGCGGCCAGCTCGGCGGAGATCACGCCGCCGCTGGACTCCATGACGTGGACGGGCGCGCGGATGCCGAGCTCCGCGAGCCGTTCGCGCAGGCGGGAGAGGTAGGAGGCCATCAGCGGGCCGATGTAGGCGGACATGATGGTGGTGGTGGCCCGTTCGTACTCGCGGATCTCGGGCCACACCTCGGACGAGATGACGACGGCGGGGATCGTGGCACGCAGGATCTGCGCCACCCGCCGTTCGTGGTCGGGGTTGGCGTAGGAGTGCAGGAGGCACACCGCCGCCGACTCGATGCCACGGGCGGCGATCGCGTCGGCGACCCGGTGCACCGAGGCGGTGTCGAGGGGTGTCAGTACGGCGCCGCGGGCCGAGACGCGTTCGACCACCTCGAAGCAGTCGCCGGGCGCGACCGGGGGAGGGGGCGGGGTGAAACGCAGGTCGTAGCGGTCTTCCTCGACGCGTGCGTACCGGCCGAGTGGTATGGCCGCCCGGAAACCCTGTGTCGTGACATAGGCGACACGCACCCCCTTGCGTTCGAGCACCGCGTTGGTGGCCAGAGTGGTCGCGTGGACCACCCGTGTGACCTGCGCCGGGTCGCGTCCGTCGAGCACGCGCGTAACGCCGGAGACGATGCCCGCGATGGGGTCGTAGTGGGTGCTCAAACATTTGGCCACGGATATCGCGCCGGACGTGCCTCTCAGGACCACGTCGGTGAAGGTGCCGCCGACATCGACGCCGATCGCGTAAGCCATCCAGGTACGTTATGTCCCCGAGCAAGCGCTTGTCTATGTTGTGGTCTATTGACTTACGCCATGTGATTGGGAACCTGGTCCTATTCCAGTGTTTGGAGCGGAGATGGCGCGCCTCACAGCTCTTGCCGGTGGCGCCGCGGTGGCACTGGTGCTCATCGCGACACCGGTCGCGGCCCACGAGCACCCGAGCGGGATCACCGACCTGGTGAGCCCGGCCGTGGTGCGTCTGGAAGCCGTGTCCCACGTGAAGATCACCCTGCTCGACCATATCGGCGAGCTGAAACACGTGGACCGTTCCTACAGCCTGCCGTTCGCCGCGGGCACGGGCACGGTCGTCAACCCCGACGGCACCATCGTGGCGCTCAGGCGCCTGGCGGTGAACGCGAACGACGTCGCCATCTACGCCGCGAACAAGATCTTCGCCGAGCACCACAAGGTGAAGATCCCGGCCGACTACGACAAGCACAAGCTCTCCGACGACCTGCTCGACGAGCACCTGCAGCAGTGCTACAACCCCGAGAGCGACACCGCCACCTGCATCGTCAGCGTCACCACCGACATCACGGCCTACCCCAACGTCTCACCGGCCAGCCCCGACGGCTACAAGGTCAAGTGCATCAAGGCCGGCCCCAACCCCGACGACCCGGCCGTGCTGGTGCCGCTGACCCCCGCCGCCGGCGGCGTCGGCCTGCCGACCGCGCCGCTCGCCGACAAGGTGCCCGACCAGGAGGGCTCACCCACCAACGTGGCCGGCTTCCTCGGCAGGCCGGGCCCGAACGTGGCGCACACCGTCGAGATCGCCCACCTGGGAAAGGGCGGCGTGGCGGGTGGCGCGGGCAGGCCGTTCGCCGACCCGGAGAAGAAGGTCGACGAGCCGGTCAAGCTGGGCGGCCTCGCCGACAAGGGCCTGGTCGGCGCGCCGATCATCGGCGACAAGGACGGTCACGTCATCGGCCTGCTGGTCGGCGGCGGCAAGGAAGGCAGGATGATCGGCGTCAAGGAGGTCACCGCCATCCTGGCCGCCGCCAAGGTGGTGCCGCGCAGAGGCGCCATCGACACCGCCTTCGAGGCGGCCCTGACCCGGTATCACACGAAGTACTACACCGAGGCCGCGCCCGGCTTCCAGCGCGTGCTGGAGCTCTACCCCGGCAACGTGGTGGCCGCGGCCCTGCTGAAGACCTCGCTGGCCAAGCGGGGCGGCCCGGAGGACCAGGGCACCAAGAGGGCGGCGAGCGAGCCCGAGGGGTCCACGCCGCTGTGGCCGTACATCGCGGCGGCCGGAATTCTTTTCATCGCGGCGGGGGGCGGGGCGTATCTGCTGTGGCGCCGCCGCACTCCTGAAAGACAGACAGAACTGCCACAGCCGCTGGCGGCCAGTCCTCCGCTCGACGACGGTGCGAACCAGACCGTGGTCGTGCGGCGGTCCCAGTCGTTCCAAGTGGTCCCGCAGCAACAGCAGGTGATGACCGCGCCGGACCCGGCGATCAAGTACTGCACCTCGTGCGGCATGAGACTCGGACCGGCGCATCGATTCTGCGGCTACTGCGGCCACCCCATCGAGACGTGATGCCATTGAACGAAAGATCGCTCATCGGCCAGGAGGTGGCCGGGTACTACATCGAGGACATCGTCGGCAAGGGCGGCATGGCCGTCGTCTACCTGGCACTCGACCCGAGGTTGAGCCGCCGGGTGGCGCTGAAGATCCTCAACCCGGTGCTCAGCGTCGACGACAGGTTCAGGCAACGGTTCATCCTGGAGTCCAGGACGGTCGCCAGCATCGAGCACCCCAACATCATCCCGATCTACGAGGCGAACGCGGACGTGGACGGCGTCCTGTACATCGCCATGCGGTACGTGGACGGCCTCGACCTGCGCCGCCTCATCTACGACCGAGGCCCGCTGCCGATCGGGCAGGCGAACCAGATCTTCGCGCAGACGGCCGCCGCGCTCGACGCCGCCCACGCGCACGACCTGATCCACCGCGACGTCAAGCCGGCCAACATCCTGCTGGCCGGTGACCACGTCTACCTGACCGACTTCGGCATCACCAAGCATCGCTCGTCGATCTCCGGGCTGACGCAGACCGACCAGTTCATCGGCACGCCCCGGTACATGTCGCCCGAGCAGATCAACAAGGAGCACATCGACGGCCGCTGCGACCAGTACGCGCTGGCCTGCGTGGTCTACGAGGCGCTGTCGGCGCGGCTGCCGTTCCAGCGCGAGAACGACATCGCGCTGCTCTGGGCGCACCTGGCCGAGCAGCCGACGCCGCTGTCACAGCTCCGGCCCGAGCTGCCCGCGCAGGTGGACGGCGTGATCATGCGCGCGCTGGCCAAGTCGCCCGAGCAGCGGTACGCGACCTGCACCGAGTTCGTGACCGCGCTGCGGGACGCGATCAGCGGGCAGCAGCAGGATCCCTTCGGCGACCCGTTCGGCGGCTTCGGCTCTCGGCCGAACCTGGGGTCCGGGTCGCACCTCGTGCCGCCTCCCGGGCAGAGCCCGCACTCCGGGCCCTATCCCGTGCAGCGCCGGGGGGCCCACGCGGCGCCCCAGCAGGGGCCTGGCTCGGGGCCGCACTCCCTGCCCGGCTCAGGGCCGGGATCGGGGCCGCATTCCGTGCCTGGCGCGGCGGGGCAGGGGCACAACTCCGGGCCGGGGTCAGTGCCGCCGTTCGCGGCGCCGTTCACGCAGGGTCCGGCGGGCGGGCCGGCCACCCAGCCGGCCACCCAGCCGGCCAGCCAGTCAGCCCGTCAGTCAGCCCGTCAGCCGGCCCGGCAGCCGGCCCGCCCGGCGGGCAAGCGGCCGGGCCGGGTGCCGATCGTGGCCGCCACGCTGGTGGCCGCCGTGGCCGCGCTCGCCCTGGTGGCGTTCGTGGTCATGAACAACCGCGGTGACACCTGGACGACGTACAAGACCAGCGCCGCCGCGCCGCTCACGTTCGACTACCCGGGCGACTGGACGGTGCGCACCCACCAGGACCTGTTCGCCGTGGCGTCCTCGCACGCCACGGAGTTCGAGGAGCTGTTCGTGGCCGGTCCCGGCGCCGACTGGTCCGAGGTGAAGGAGATCGTCAACAGCGACCCCGAGGGCGTCGCCGGCGTGTACGTCCAGGTCTCCGACACCCTCGACGCCAGCGGCACCGCCGAGATGATGAAGCCCAAGATGGAGGCCCTGCTCCCCGGCCAGGTCGACCTCGACAAACCCGTGCAGGACCAAGCGGGCAGCAGCCCCGCCACCCGTTTCGACGGCTCCCTGCACGACCCGGCCAGCGGCGCCAGGCTCGCCTTCGTGAGCTACGTGGTCGACCGCGAGCCCAAGACCATGCTGATCATGTACTTCTGCGGCAAGACGAGCTGCGACGACGCCACCCAGACGAGGTTCAGGCAGAGCGTGCGGATGTCCTGACTTGGAACTCACTTGCGTACGGCTTGGCAGGGGAGTTCTCGCGGTGTTCAAGGCGGCACCCCGCCGTCTAACCTCCGCGTGTGGGCATTCGCATAGTCATCGCGGACGATCAGGCGATGGTCAGGGCCGGGCTGCGCATGGTCGTCGAGAGCGATCCCGGCATGGAAGTCGTCGGAGAGGCGGCCGACGGGCGTGAGGCCGTCGCCGTGGCCAGGCGCACCCGGCCGGACATCGTCCTCATGGACATCTCGATGCCCCGGCTCGACGGGCTGGCGGCGGCCAAGGAGCTGCTGGACGCGCCCGCGCCGCCCAAGGTGATCACGCTGACCACGTTCGACACCGACGAGAACCTCTACGCCGCGCTGCGCGCCGGCACCAGCGGCTTCCTGCTGAAGGTGTCGCCGCCCGAGCAGCTGCTGGAGGCGATCAGAGTGGTGCACGCCGGCGACGCGCTGCTCGACCCGGCCGTGACGAGCCGGGTGATCGCCACGTTCGCCGGCCGCGCCGAGCCCAGGCCGTCGCCCGCTCTGGCCGAGCTGACGCCGCGTGAGCTGGAGGTGCTGCGGCTGCTGGCGCGCGGGCTCACCAACGCGGAGATCGCCAGGGACCTGTTCGTCGGGGAGGCCACGGTCAAGACGCACGTGGCGCGGGTGCTGATGAAGCTGTCGCTGCGTGACCGGGCGCAGGCCGTGGTGTTCGCGTACGAGACCGGCGTCGTACGGCCTGGGGCTGTTTAGCCGGGAGGGACTAGCGAGGATTTCCGTATATGTGTGTATATTTTCCTGCACAAGGCGGCTGATGCAGGAGATATTTCATGCGATCGTTCCCCCAGGTGTTGTTCGACGAGGCTCACAGCGAGTCGTGGACCATCCGGCGCGAGCTGGCCGAGTCCATCAATCCCGCCCATCCCGACGACAACAGCTACGCCCGCGCGGCCGGGCTGCTGCGGCACCTGGGACACACGGTCACCGCTCACCCGTCTGGCCCGCTCGGCCCCGACGTGCTGGCCGGGCAGGACGTCCTGGTGATCGCGCACCCGTCGGGTGACCGCTGGGAGCGCACCACCGGGCAGGGCAGCCCCGTCTTCACCGCCGAGGAACTGGACGCCGTCGAGGCGTTCGTCGCCGGGGGTGGCGGGCTCGTCGTGCTGGCCGAGGAGGAGCAGGACAAGTACGGCAACAACCTGCGCGCCCTGCTCGCCCGCTTCGGCGTGGACGTGCGGCACACCACCGTGCGCGACCCCCGCCACGCCCACCGGGACGTGGCCACCTGGGTGCTGGGGGAACGTTCCAGCGACCTCGGGCTGCTCGCCGGGGTGCGGACGGCCTGCTTCTACCGTGCGGGCACGCTGGCGGCCGACGGGGCGCAGGTGCTCTTCGCCACCTCCGCGACGGCGGACCCGGCGGGCGAGCCGCTGGCGGTGGCGCTGCGGCACGGCAAGGGACGGGTCGTCGTGTTCGCCGACTCCGACCTGTTCGGTGACGACTCGATCGACGATCACGATCACCGCGTGCTCTGGCAGAACGTGGTCACCTGGGCTGCCAGGCTCCCCGCCGACGGCGCCGAAGGTGCTGGCGCGGCTGGTCACGAGGTCGTCGGGAAGGCGCATGGCAAGGCGCTTGGCGCGGCGCGCGATGAGGCGCACGGCGCGGCGCGCGATGAGGCGCACGGCGCGGCGCGCGATGAGGCGAGCGGCGGGGCGCTGGGCGAGGCGGGCGGCGAGGCGTCCGTGCAGGTCAAGGCGGCCCTGTTCGGGCGGCTCAAGGAGGCCGTGGAGGAGCTGCGGCCGCTCCAGGTCAAGGACGGCTCGGTGCCGGAGGAGTCAAGGGCGCGGGCCAAGACCCTGGTGAGCCGGATCACCGCGCACGTGAGCGAGATCTCCGAGCACTTCCCGCACGACGCCGCCTACCTCCAGGCCGTCAGGAACGACCTGACCAAGTGGTCGGCACAGGACCTGGGCGTGCCCGACTTCCTCGACTCGCTGAACCACTTCCACCCCGACACCCAGCGCCTCGACAGGCTGGAGCACGTCGTGGTGTTCCCCATGTACACCCAGAACGGCAACCCGGTCCGCAATCTGGAAGCCGTCTGGATCCGCACGATCTGGCCCGGCTGGCTGGCCGAGCTGGAGGCGGGCGGCTACGACAACCCGATGTTCGTGCCGATCGCGTTCGTGGACTTCACCTCCGGCTACGACACGCACTCGGCGGTGCTGTTCCCCGAGACGGTGGCGGTGCGGCAGGCGCCCGCCAGGTTCACCTGGGGCGGGATCTTCGCCGACCGCGAGGCCGCCAGGTTCAGGCGGGTCTCCTCGGCCGCCGTCGAGACGCTCAGGCTGGACCTGCCGCCCGACGCCGAGCGGCTGCTGGCCTCGCAGCGGCTGGCGCAGGACACGTTCGTGCTCTGGGACCTGGTGCACGACCGCACCCACAGCCACGGCGACCTGCCGTTCGACCCGTTCATGATCAAGCAGCGGATGCCGTACTGGCTGTACGCGCTGGAGGAGCTGCGCTGCGACCTGACCGCGTTCGGGGAGGCTGTGGAGCTGGAGCGGCGGGGTGTGCCGTACGCGCGGTACGTGCAGACGGCGATCCTGTTCGACCGGCTGTTCCGCTTCCCCGTCACGGGGGAGCGGGTGCGCAACTACGACGGGCTCGGCGGGCAGCTCCTGTTCGCCTACCTGCACCGCAACGACGTCGTGCGGTGGACCGACAACCGGCTCACGATCGACTGGGACCGGGTCGCCGACGGGGTGGCCGATCTGCGCGGGGAGGTCGAGAAGCTGTATCGCGACAGCATCGACCGGTCCAAGCTGGCGCACTGGCTGGCGGCGTACGAGCTGGTGAGCGCGTACGTGGCGGCGCATCCCGGCTCGACCTGGGCGAAGGGGGTGGACGCGCTGCCCGAGGAGCAGAAGGCGAAGGTGGACGCGGTGCTGCCCGACGAGTTCCCGCTCAGCATGTTCTACGAGGCACTGCGCCGTAAGCTGACAGACGTAGTCGAATCGACTAAGGGACTCCGAGCATGATCATTCTGGTTACCGGGGCCGGAGGGCCCGCAGGTGAGGCCGTGTCCGGATATTTCCGGAAACAGGGTCACACTGTGATCGGCGTGGACAAGCAGGACGTGGACCTGCTCGACCGCGCCGCCGTACAGGGCCTCGCCGACCGCGTCGAGCGCGAGCACGGCCGCGTGGACGGCGTGGTGCACCTGGTCGGCGGCTGGCGCGGGGCCGGCTCGTTCGCCGAGACCGACCTGCGCGACTGGGACCTCCTGCACGACCTGCTGATCCGCACCCTCCAGCACGTCTCGCTGGCCTTCGAGCCGCTGCTGCGCCGCAGCGACGACGGCCGCTTCGTGATCGTCTCGGCCAAGGCGGCACAGGCCCCGTCCGCCGGAGGAGCAGTCTACGCGGCGGCCAAGGCGGCGGCGGAGGCCTGGACGCTCTCCCTGGCCGACGCGCTCAGGGGCACCTCCAGCGCGGCCACCGTCCTCGTCGTCAAGGCACTGGTGAACGACTCCATGCGCGCGGCGAACCCCGACGCGAAGTTCTCCGGCTTCACCGACGTCGGCGACCTGGCGGCGGCCATCGGCGGGCTCTACGAACGCCCCGCCGCAGAGATCAACGGCACACGATTGGACCTGTCTTCTTGAACCCCCGGCACGACCCCCGGCTCAAGGCCTTCGCCAGCGACAACTACGCCGGGGTGCACCCCGAGATCCTCCAGGCCATCGTCGCCGCCAACGGCGGCCACCAGACCTCCTACGGCGACGACGTCTACACCGAGGCCATGCGGGAGGTCTTCCAGCAGCACTTCGGCGAGCGCGCGCAGGCGTGGCCGGTGTTCAACGGCACCGCCGCCAACGTCGTCTCCCTGCGCTCCATGACCGCGCAGTGGGAGGCGGTCATCTGCGCCGAGAGCGCCCACATCAACACCGACGAGGGCGGCGCCCCCGAGGTGGCGGGCGGCATCAAGCTGCTCACCGTCCCCACGCCCGACGGCAAGCTCACCCCCGAGCTGATCGACCGGCAGGCCTGGGGCTTCGGCGACGTGCACCGCGCCCAGCCGAAGGTGGTCTCCATCTCCAACACCACCGAGCTGGGCACCGTCTACACCGCCGCCGAGATCGCCGCGATCTGCTCGCACGCCCACGACCTGGGCCTGCTCGTGCACCTCGACGGCTCCCGCCTGACCAACGCCGCCGCCGCGCTCGACGTCCCGATGCGGGCGCTGACCACCGACGCGGGCGTGGACGTGATCTCCTTCGGCGGCACGAAGATCGGCCTGATGTACGGCGAGGCCGTCGTCGTGCTCAACCCGGACGCCGCCACCGGCATCGACTACCTGCGCAAGACGTTCATGCAGCTCTCGTCGAAGATGCGGTTCGTCTCGGTGCAGTTCGAGGCGCTGCTGTCGGGCGACCTGTGGCTGCGCAACGCCCGGCGGGCCAACGAGATGGCGCGGCGGCTGGCCGAGGCGGTCGGGCGGGTGCCCGGGGTGCGGGTGGCCAGGGCGGTCGAGGCCAACGCCGTGTTCGCGGCGCTGCCCCCGGACGTGGCCGAGCGGCTGCGCAAGCGGTTCAGGTTCTACGACTGGACGGACGGGGAGGTGCGGTGGATGTGCGCGTTCGACACGACGGAGGAGGACGTGGACGCCTTCGCGGCCGCGCTCGCCGAGGAGATGAGCGACACCCGCCGCTGAGACCCCGAGAGCGGGCTCAGCGGTGGCGCAGGGCGAGGCGGGCGGCCTGCCAGCCGCCCATCCCGTGCACCCCGGGCCCCGGCGGCGTCGAGGACGAGCAGAGGAACACCCCCGGCAGCGGCGTGCGCCACGGGGCGGGCGACCAGACCGGACGGCGGGCGAACTGCGCCAGGCTGGCCAGCCCGCCCCCGATGTCGCCGCCCACCAGGTTGGGGTCGGCGGCCTCCAGCTCGGCGGGCCCCATCGCGTGCCTGGCCAGCACCCGGTCGCGGAAGCCGGGCGCGTACCGCTCGATCTGGGCCTCGACGGTGTCCGTCAGGTCGGCCCGCGAGCCGTGCGGGACGTGGCAGTAGGCCCACAGGGTGTGCCCGCCGCGCGTCGGATCGGCCGCGTACGGCTGGACGAGCAGCACGTACGGCCGGGGCGAGACCCGCCCGGCACTCGCCTCGGCCTCGCTGAGCGCGATCTCCTCCAGGGTCCCGCCCAGGTGCACCGTGCCCGCCGAGGCCACCGCCGGGTCGCGCCACGGCACCGGCCCGTCCAGCGCCCAGTCCAGCTTGAACACGCCGGGCCCGTACCGGTAGCGCTCCAGCCGCCGCCGGTACCCGCCGGGCAGGTCGGCCATCGCGAGCAGTTGCCTGGGCGTCACGTCGAGCACGACGATCGGCGCGTCCAGCTCCGACAGCCGCCGCACCCGGTGCCCGGTGACCGCCTCGCCGCCCAGCGACCTGAGCTCGGCCACCAGCGCGTCGGCGAGCACCTGCGACCCGCCGCGCACCACCGGCCAGCCCACCAGGTGGGCCAGCACGGCGAGGGTCAGCCCGTAACCGGCCGAGATGGGGGCGCGCAGGTCGAGCATGGAGTGCGCGGCCATGCCCGCCATCAGCGCCCGCGCCCGCTCGGTCCTGAACGCGCCTCTGGCGAACGTGGTGGCGGGCAGCGCCGCTCCCAGCCCGAACCTGGCGGCCCTGGCGAACGTCATCGGCCGCGCCGGCCACGGCCCCAGCGGCTTGAGCAGCAGCTCCACCAGCGGCAGCCCGGCCCGCACCGCCGCGCCCACGGTGGCCGTGTACGCGGCCCCGTCGCGCCCCAGCCCTTCGGCGGTGCGCCGGACGTCGCGGTGCACGAGCACGGCGGGCCGCCCGTCGAGCGGGTGGGCGGCGACCACCGGCGGATGGGCGAACTCGACCCCCTTGAGGTCCAGCTCCCTGAACGCGGGGGAGGCCAGCGCCATCGCCATCACGGTCGCGCCCAGGTCGTGCACGTGCCCGGGCAGCGTCAGCTCGGCGGAGCGCAGCCCGCCGCCGAACCGCTCGGCCGCCTCCAGCAGCAGCACCTCGCGCCCGGCGCGGGCCAGCATGACGGCCGCCATCAGGCCGTTGGGCCCCGATCCCACGACGACCGCGTCGGCGCCCATCGCCTACTGGCTCTTCAGCATCGACGGGTAGGGCTGCGCGCCGCGCTGCTTGAGCAGCTCCGTCATGAGCTTGATCTCCCCGCTCTGCCCGCCGACGATCTTCTGCGCCATGCTGACCACCTCGCTGCGCGTGGACAGCTTGAGCAGCCCCTCGGCCATCTGCACGCCGCCCTCATGGTGGCGGATCATGAGCTGCAGGAACAGCACCTCGGCCTGCGTGCCCTGCGCCTGCTTGAGCTTGGTCAGCTCGTCGGCCGAGGCCATGCCGGGCATCACACCCGGCGTCACACCCGGCGTCGCCGCCGGTGTGGCGCCGTGCCCGTGACCGCTCATCCAGGCCATCGGCCGCTGGTCGGTCGCCTGGTTGAGCTTCCACTGCTGCAGCCAGCCCTGGAACATGCCGCGCTGGTTCGACTGGGTGTTGATGATGTCGAAGGCCAGGCTCCTGATCTCCCTGGCGGGGCCCTTGTCCCTGATGATGAACGCCATGTCGACGGCCTGGGCGTGGTGGGTGGCCATGTCGCGGGCGAAACCGGCCTCCGGTGAGGTGTCGCCGGGCGTGCCGTCACGGCCGAACAGCAGGAACGCGGCCACGGCGAGCACCAGCACGCCGCAGATGATCAGAATGGGTTTTCTCACCGGCTTTTCCATGGCTGCTCCAGCGTACCCACCTGTGGCCCACCTGCGGGCACGCCGGTTCGCAGGGCTGTGATCGGACGCTTATGTCCCGCTTATTCTCCGCATACGCCCGCAGGGCATAGGGTGACCCGGAGTTGGTACGCCGATGGAGGAACGATGACGAAGGAGAAGGCGCAGGCGAGGCGCGAGAACCTGCAGAAACTGCGGGCCGAGCAGAAGCGCAAACAACGCCGCGCCGCACTGCTGATGTGGGGCACGGGCGGGCTCATCATCGTGGTGCTCGTCGGCGTGGTGGGCTTCTACCTGGTCAATCAGGCCAGGCAGACCTCGTTGGACGCTGTGACCAGCGCGAAGTACGAAGGCAGCCAGCATGTCTGGAACGCCGTGACGTACAAGGAGACGCCCCCGGTGGGCGGCCAGCACAACAACTACTGGCAGCAGTGCGCGATCTACGACAAGCCGATCCACCCGGAGCACGCGGTGCACTCGATGGAGCACGGCGCGATCTGGATCACCTACCGGCCCGACCTGCCCAAGGCGCAGGTCGACAAGCTGAAGGAGATCGCGTCCTCCACGGGGCAGCAGGACTACATGCTGATGAGCCCGTTCCCCAACCTGCCGTCGCCGGTCGTGGTGTCCTCCTGGAACCACCAGCTCAAGCTGACCGATCCGGCCGACCCGAAGCTCGGGGCGTTCATCAAGCGCTACCAGAACGGCCCTGACACGCCCGAGCCGGGCGCCACCTGTGGCGGCAACGACGCGATCACCACCACGGCCGACCAGGCCCCCCTGCCGCCGGAGCCCACGAACCAGCAGCAGGCGCCGATGGAGACGCTGGCCCCCTCGGCCAGCCCATCGCAGCAGCAGTAGCAGCGGTGCGAGGACGTCAGGGCCCGGCCCCCGCCGGGCCCTGACGTGTGTCCTGGCTCCTCAGCCCCCGCTGATGAGCAGGCCGTGGCGGGCCCTGGCGAACTCCTCGAACGAGATGCGCCCGTCGCCGTCGCTGTCGGCCTCGGTGAAGGCGGTGGCGAGGCCGGTGTCCCGGTGGCTCCAGAGCGAGCGGAACTCCTCGGCGCTGATGTGCCCGTCGCCGTCGTGGTCGGCCACGGTGAAGGTGGCCTTGGAGATCGGCGCCAGCACCGCTTCGAGTGCGCCGGTGCGTACCAGCATCTCGAAGGAGCGCACGTACTCCTCCTTGCTGATCTCGCCGTCGCGGTCGGTGTCCAGCGCGCGGGCGTGGGTGTCCCAGGCGTTGAGGAACGCGTCGACCAGGGCCTCTCCGGCGGGTGTGTCGGGGCGGACGCCGGCCCGCTGGAGCCGCTGCTGGGCGAGCGCCAGGTAGTCGTGGCGGGTGAGGAAGCCGTCGTTGTCGGCGTCCAGGTCGTCGAAGTTGCGCTCCGCGCTCTCACGGAAGCTCGGCAGGGACATCACCACTCCGATCATTACGGTGAGTAGCTGATCGCTACTTAGGGTAACTCTTCGGATGCTGGATGCCCAGAGGCGCAGGGGAATCCGTTCAGCCGAGCACGTCGCCGGGCGCCGTCCACTCCAGCCCGTGCGCCTGGGCCACGGGGCGGCTGGTCAGGCGGCCCTCGTGCGTGTTCAGGCCGAGCGCCAGCGCCGGGTCCTCGCGCATCGCGCGCTGCCAGCCCAGGTCGGCGATGGCCAGCGCGTACGGGAGCGTCACGTTCGTCAGCGCGAACGTGGAGGTGTGCGGCACCGCGCCCGGCATGTTGGCCACGCAGTAGAAGACCGAGTCATGCACCCGGTACGTCGGCTCCTCGTGCGTGGTCGGCCGCGAGTCCTCGAAGCAGCCGCCCTGGTCGATCGAGATGTCCACCAGCACCGAGCCCGGCTTCATGCGGCTGACCAGGTCGTTGCTGACCAGCTCTGGGGCCTTGGCGCCGGGCACCAGCACCGCGCCGATGACCAGGTCGGCCTCCAGCACCGCGCGCTCGATCTCCAGCATGTTGGACGCGACGGTCTGGCAGTGGCCCTGGTAGATCAGGTCGGCCCGGCGCAGCTTGTCGATGTTCATGTCGAGCAGCACCACCTCGGCCTGCATGCCGAGGGCGATGGCGGCGGCGTTCATGCCCGAGACCCCGGCCCCGATCACCACCACGTGCGCCGCGCGCACCCCCGACACCCCGCCCATGAGCACGCCCCTGCCGCCCGCCGAGCGCATCAGGTGGTAGGCGCCCACCTGCGGCGCCAGCCGGCCCGCCACCTCCGACATGGGCGCCAGCAGCGGCAGCGCACCGTTCGCCGTCTGCACCGTCTCGTAGGCGACCGCGGTGCAGCCCGACTCCAGCAGCGCCCGCGTGCAGGGCCGCGAGGCGGCCAGATGCAGGTACGTGAACAGCACCAGCCCCTTGCGCAGCCGGTGGTACTCCTCCGCCTCCGGCTCCTTGACCTTCATCACCAGGTCGGCCTCGCCCCACAGCTCGTCGGCGGCGGGCACCAGCACGGCGCCCGCGGCGGCGAAGTCGGCGTCGGGGATCGCGGAGCCGGCTCCGGCGTCGCGCTCGACCAGGACGTGGTGACCGTGGCGAGCCAGCTCGTGCACCCCCGCCGGGGTCAGCGCCACCCGGTACTCGCTGTTCTTGACCTCACGCGGCACACCGATCTTCATGCCGTCACTCTTCCCGGGGATCCAGGGTTTCCTCCTCCATTCTTCCCCCGGTCTATCAGTTGAGTGAGGATTATCCGGCGGATTACCCCGGTGTGCCTTCTCCTCGATAGGCTCACCGGCAGCCCGAACGTCAGGATGGGATCGTCATCGATGGACAAGCCGGAAGAGCCGCCACCCGCGGACCCGGGGGAGCCGACCGCCAGCAGACTCACCACCATCGTGCTGATCGTCTCGCTGGTGGTCGTCGTGCTCGTCGCAGGCGTGCTCGGCACGGTCGCCGTCCTCATGACCAGAAGCCCTGACACGCCGCTGTTAGGGGCCGCGCCGCCGCGCTACCTGTCGGTGCCCATCCACTTCGCGCCCGTCAGGGAGACCAAGGTCGCGCCGTGCCCCGGCGACCCGGCCGTGCTCGACGCGGCGCAGACCACCTGCTACCTGCTGGAGGACGGAGTCACCGTCGCGGCCGTGCAGCGCATCGAGCCGCTGCGCGAGGACGACGGCCTCTATTCCGTGCGCATCGCGGTCGCGCCCGCGTTCAAGGAGAAGCTGGTGCGGCTGGTCGACGAGCTGGCGCCCGAGCAGCAGCAGATCGCGATCGTGCTGGCGCCCGCACAGGCCGACCAGCCCAAGACGGTGATCGCCGCGCCCATCGTTACCCAGCCGATGGACGGCGACAGCGTGAGCATCGCCGGCTTCACCAAGGAGGACGCCGACGCGCTGGTGTCCCGCCTGCTGGGCAGCTCGGCCAGCCCCGGCGCCGGCACCGCGACCCCTCCGACCGGCCAGCCCGCCACCCCTCCGACCGGGCAGCCCACGGGCCCCGCCACGTCGGGCCAGCCGACCGGCGGCACCGGCCCGACCGGCACGACCGGCACGACCGGTTCCACGGGCACGACCGGTTCCACTGGCACGACCGGCTCCACGGGCACCTCGCGGCCCGGCGGCACCGCGCCCGCCACCAACGGCCGGGGCGGCGTCGACAAGCGCTACACGAGCTGCAAGGAGGCCGTGGCGGCCGGCGACGGGCCCTACTACAAGGGCACGCACGAGGAGTACAACTGGTACACCGACGTCGACAACAACGATGTCGCCTGCAACAGCGGCGACATCCGCTAGGCGAACAGCTCCTCCAGCCAGTCGATGCCGAAGTAGGCCAGGAAGACCAGCGAGACCACCCACAGCAGCCACGGGATCTCCGAGAACCGCCCCCTGACCGCCTTGATCAGCGTGTAGACGATCACGCCGGCGCCCACGCCGTTCGTGATCGAGTACGTGAACGGCATCAGCGCGATCGTCAGGAACGCCGGCACGGCCAGGTCCAGGTCGTTCCACGGCACGTTCCTGCTCTGCATCATCATCAGCGCCCCCACCAGCACCAGCGCGGGCGCCGCGGCGGCGGCGGGCACCACCGCCGCCAGCGGCGTGAACAGCAGCGTCAGCCCCAGCAGCGCGCCGGTCACCACGCTGGCGAGCCCGGTGCGCGCGCCCTCCCCGACACCGGCCGCCGACTCCACGAAGACGGTGTTCGCCGAGGCGCTGGCCCCGCCGCCCACCATGCCGGCCACGCCGTCCACGGTCAGGATGCGGCCCAGCCTGGGCACCCGGCCCTGCTCGTCCACCAGCCCGGCCTCGTCGCTGACGCCGATGATCGTCCCCATGGCGTCGAAGAAGCCCGACAGCACCAGCGTGAACAGCACCACGGTGGCCGTCAGCGCCCCCGCCGTGACGAACCCGCCGAACAGGTCGAACTGCCCGACCAGCCCGAAGTCCGGCGCCGCGACCAGCGACTCCGGCATGCGCGGCGCGACCACGCCCCACGCCGCCGGGTCGATGGTGTTGACCGAGTTGACCAGGATGGCCAGCGCCGCCGTCACGGCGATGCTGATCAGGATGGCGGCGGGGACGCGGCGCACGTACAGGAGGATCATCAGGAGCAGGCCGAAGCAGAAGACCGCGACCGGCCAGCCCGTGAGGTGCCCGGTCGCGCCGAGTTGCACGGGGGTGCCCGAGCCCGGCGCGACGAAGCCCGCGTCCACCAGGCCGATCAGCGCGATGAACAGGCCGATCCCGACGCTGATCGCGTGCTTGAGCGCCAGCGGGATCGCGTTCATGATCAGGGTGCGCAGGCCGGTCACGGCCAGCAGGATGATCACGGCGCCTTCCAGCACGACCAGGCCCATCGCCTGGGCCCAGGTCATGTGCGGGGCCGCCTGGTAGGCGACGACCGCGTTCAGGCCGAGCCCGGCGGCCAGCCCGAACGGCGCGTTGCCGACGAAGGCCATGAGCAGCGTGGAGATCGCCGCGGCCAGCGCCGTGGAGGTGGTCAGCTCCGCGATCGAGAGCCGGGCGCCGGTGACGTCCCTGGCCCCCGCCAGGATGATCGGGTTGAGCAGGATGATGTAGGCCATGGCCATGAAGGTCGTCAGACCGCCACGCACCTCGCGGCCTGCGGTGGTGCCTCGCCCCGTCAGCTCGAAGAATCTGTCGAGCACCGCCATTCCCCCCTCGTGATCAGGGGGAATGCCGGGTTGCCTACCCCGCCGTGGGCGAGATCACGCCTTCTCGTGGCGGCCGTGGCCCACCAGGGCGACGAACTCCTCCAGCTTGATCGTGCCGTCGCCGTCGCTGTCGGCCGAGGCGATGAACGCCTCGACCTCGCTCTCGGACGCGCCCTGCCCGCCCAGCGCGTCGTTGGCCTGCCGGATCTCGTCAGCGGTCAGCCGGCCGTCGCCGTCGGTGTCGAAGCGCTTGAACTCCGCCTCTGCCGCCTCGCGTGCGGTTGTCATCGCGGTGCCCCCTTGTCTAGCCCTTGTCGAACAAGGCGATATCTTCCGGCCTAATCGGAACGCGAGTCAACCGAAGTCCCGTAGCCGCTCTGACGGCGGCGGCGATGGCCGGGGTGGAGGACAGCGTCGGAGGCTCGCCCGCCCCGCGCAGCCCGTACGGGGCCGCCGGGTCAGCGTTCTCCAGGATCTTCAGCGTCATGGGCGGCATGTCCAGGATCGTGGGGATGAGGTAGTCGGTGAACGACGGGTTCAGCACCTGGCCGTCGCGGACCTGGACCTCCTCCATCAACGCCAGCCCCAGCCCCTGCGCCGAGCCGCCGTGGATCTGGCCCTCCAGCGCCTGCGGGTTCAGTATCCGCCCGACGTCCTGCACCGCCGCCAGCTCCACCACCTTCACCAGGCCCAGCTCCACGTCCACGTCCACGACCGCCCGGTGCACGCACAGCGCGAGCTGCGTGTGCGAGTCGCCCTGGCCGGTGAGCGGGTCCATCGGGTACGTCGGCCGGTGCCGGTACTCGCGCGTCTCCTCGATCGGCCCGAACCGCTCCAGCGCCTCCCCGGGCGTCAGCCCCTCGAACCGCTTGCGCACCGCCTCGCAGGCGGCCTTGACCGCGCCGCCCGTGACGTACGACTGCCGCGAGGCCGACGACGAGCCCGCCGACCCGACCGAGGTGTCGGCGGTGGCCACCGTGACGTTCGCGATGCCCAGCTCGGTACGCGCGATCTGGGCCTGCACGGTCACCAGGCCCTGCCCCACCTCGGCGGCGGCGGTGTGCACGGTGACGTGCGGCTCGCCGCCGATCAGCTCCGCCCGCACCCGGGCCGTGGAGTAGTCGTCGAAGCCCTCGGAGAAGCAGATGTTCTTGATGCCCACGCCGTAGCCGACGCCGCGCCGCACCGACTCGCCGTGCGTGGTCTGCGAGACGCCGCCGGGCAGCCCGCGCAGGTCACCGTCCGTGGTGGCCGGGGGCAGCGGCATCGCCTCCAGGTCGCGCAGCATCTCCGCCAGCGGCGCAGGAGAGTCGATCACCTGCCCGGTGATCAGGTGGGAGCCCTGGGAGACGGCGTTGCGCATCCGGATCTCGATCGGCGACAGGCCGCACGCCTCCGCCAGCCGGTCCATCTGCGTCTCGTAGGCGTAACACGCCTGCACCGCGCCGAAGCCGCGCATCGCGCCGCACGGCGGGTTGTTGGTGTAGACGCCGGTGGCGTCCACCCGCACGTTCGGCACCTCGTACGGGCCCGCGCCCAGCGACGCCGCGTTGCCGACCACGGCGGGGGAGGACGAGCAGTACGCGCCGCCGTCGAGCAGGATGTCGGCCTTGACGTACACCAGCCTGCCGTCGCGGGTCGCGCCGTGCTCGTAGCGCATCCGCGCCGGGTGGCGGTGCACGTGGCCGAAGAACGACTCCTCCCGGCCGTACACGATCTTGACGGGGCGGTTCAGCCGCAGGGCCAGCATGCAGGCGTGGACCTGCATCGACAGGTCCTCGCGGGCGCCGAACGCGCCGCCCACGCCCGACAGCGTCAGGCGCACCTTGTCCGGCGGCAGGGCCAGGCAGGGCGCGAGCTGGTCGCGGTCCACGTGCAGCCACTGGGTGGCGATGTACAGGTCCACGCCGCCGTCCTCGGCGGGCACCGCCAGGCCGGACTCGGGGCCGAGGAAGGCCTGGTCCTGCATGCCGACCTCGTACTCGCCCGTCACGACGACGTCGGCCTCGAACGTGTCGCCGCGGCGTACCGGCTGGTGGCGCACGAAGTGCTGCGACTCGCGCGGGTCGGTGATGGCCGGGCGGGGCTCGTACGCGACGACGATGGCCGCCGCCGCCCTGCGCGCCGTCTCCGGATGGTCGGCCGCCACCAGCGCCACCGGCTCGCCCTGGTAGCGCACCTGGTCGATGGCCAGCACCGGCTGGTCCTTGTGCTCCAGGCCGTAGTACTTCTCGCCGGGCACGTCCTCGTGCGTCAGCACGGCCCGCACGCCGGGGATGCGCAGCGCGGGCGCCACGTCGATCGAGCGGACCCACGCCGACGGGTGCGGGCTGCGCAGCGTCGCGCCCCACACCATGCCGTCCAGCCACAGGTCGGAGGCGTAGGCGAACTCGCCGGTCACCTTGAGCGTCGCGTCCGGACGGCGCGCGCTCTCCCCGACACCGTGCAGGAGCGCATCAGAGGTCTGCGTCATTCTCCGAGTGAAGCACCGCGCCCGGGGCCCGTCCTATCCGCGCGACGTCAAATCGAGGTCATCGCTCGCAACATTGGGCTTGTACATTCCTACAGGTGCGCATCTCCGACCTGCTGACCATCGACGATCTGCGCCTGCGGCTGCTCACCGGCGACCCGGCCCGCGAGTTCAGCACCGTGCACATCACCGACCTGCCCGAGCCGGGCCGCTACCTCAGCGGCGGCGAGCTGGTGCTGACCGGGCTGATGTGGTGGCACGCGCCCGGCGACTCCGCCCGGTTCGTGGCCGCGCTGGCCGAGGCGGGGGTCGCCGCGCTCGGCGCCGGGCAGGCGTGGCTCGGGCACGTCCCCGGCGACCTGGTGACCGCCTGCGCCGACGCCGGGCTGCCGCTGGTCGAGGTGCCGGTCGAGGTCTCCTTCCGCACGCTGGCCGAGACCGTCGTGCCCCGCCTGGCAGGCGACGTGCGCGACGCGCTCGGCCGCCACCGCAGGCTCGTCGCCGCCATCGCCGAGGGCGCCGACCTGCGCGAGCTGTTCGAGCTGACCGCCGCCGAGCTGGGCGTCACCGGAGCGGTGGTGACCGCCTCCGGCGAGATGATCGTCGGCACGGCCGCCGACCCGATACGCCTGGCCAGGGCCTACCTCACCGCGCCGCGCCTGCCGGTCAAGGTCGGCGGGCACACGCTCTTCGCGGTCGGGCGCGGCCACCGCGCCGCCGGCTGGGCGCTGGCCTGCGACGGCGACCTCATGGACCGCGCCGACCTCGGCTACGAGCTGGCCGCCTGCGTCGGCCTCGAACGCAGCCGCGTGGAGGAGGGCCGCCGCGTCGAGCGCCGCCTGACCGAGCAGCTCGTCGTCGCCGCCCTCGGCGGGGCCGACGTGGCCGAGCTCAACGCCCGGCTGCGGACGTGCGGGGTGGACGCGGCGGAGCCGTACGCGATCGTGAACATCACCGCGCCCCGGCCGGGCGCCACCCGCGGCCCCGACCCCGCCACCCTCGGCGGGCAGGTCGTCGAGGAGCTGCTGGGCCGTGAGGTCGTCGCCGCGGCCGGCGCGGACGGTGCCGTCGCCGTCGTCCCGCTGCGCCGGAGCACCACCGCCGAGCTGGCCGACCGGCTGCGCGCCGGCGCCGCCGTCCTCGCCGCGCTGCCCGACACCCGCCTGTGCGCGGGGCTCAGCGGCGCGCTGACGGGCGCCGCCGCCGTCAAGGGCGGCGTGGAGGAGGCCGGCCACGCCAGGCGGCTGGCGGAGGCCCGTGGCGGCGGGGTGGTGACCAGCGACGAGATCTACACGCACGCGCTGCTGCTGGCGACGGTGCCGGGCGACGTCCGCCGCTCGTTCGCCGCCCGGCTGTTGTCGCCGCTGCTCGACTACGACCGCAGGCACCAGTCGGAGCTGGTGCGCACGCTCGGGATCTTCCTTGACTGCGCCGGGTCGTGGAACGCCTGTGCCGAGCAGCTCCACGTGCACGTCAACACCGTGCGCTACCGGGTGCGCAGGATCGAGGAGCTGACAGGGCGGGACCTGTCGACGATGGCCGACCGGGTGGACTTCTTCCTGGCGCTCAGGGACACGGCACCGCCGCGCTGAGGCCGGACCTCACGCGTGGACCGACCGCTGTCCCATCGCGGCCTCGCGCTCCCCCGCCGCCCGCTCCAGCCAGTACGCGCTGCCCATCCGCTCGGCCAGCACGAGCGCCTCGATGCTGTACCGCATGGCCTCGCTGGTCCGGCCGACGAGCCGGTAGGCACGCGCCAGATGCACCAGGCAGCTCACCTCGGTCATCTTCATGGACGTGGCGCGGGACGGCTCAAGGGCGGCGGCGAGCACGGCCAGAGCGGCGTCGTGCCGGCCCAGTTCGAGCAGGACGTGCCCCTGCGCCACCGCGAACTCCGCCTGCCGCAGGGCATCGCCCGCCTGCTCGGCCAGCGCCGAGCCCTCCTCCAGCGCGCGCGAGGCCTCCTCCAGCCGCCCCAGGCCGATGCAGGCCCGCCCCACCATGAGCAGGGCGAAGCGCTCTCCGGGCCCCGACGCTATCTCGCGGGCGATCACGCGCTGGGCCAGCGCGTGCTCCAGCGCCTGCGCGCACTGGTCCCACTTCAGCAGGGTGCCGGCCAGGTTGCCGCGCGCCCGCTGCTCGTTGAAACGGTCGCCAAGCAGGCGCGCCAGGCGCAGGTGCCCCTCATGGTGCTCGATGGACGCCGCCCAGTCGCCCTTCAGGTACAGCCCCGTGGCGAGGTGGGCGTGCGCCTCCATCGTGATGACCCGGTCGTCGAGACGCGTGCCCGTCGCGAGCAGCCGCTCACCCAGCGAGACCATGCCCGCCACCCGGTACGCGCCCTGCTGGTACCACCACAGGGCCAGCCCGATCCCCGCGCCGGCCCGCGCGATGTCGTCGTCCGGATCGGCCATCGCCTGGAAGGCGGCGGCGAGCAGAGTGGCCTCCTCCCTCCTGAGCCAGGCGCCCGCCTCCTGCGCGCCGCCGAAACCGCGGCCCCGCGCGTCGAGCTCCGGATACAGGCAGTGGACCCGGTGCGGATCGCTGGTCCGCGCCGCGGCCCTGGTGGACTGGGCGTAGTAGCCGATCGTCCGCTTGAGCGGCGCGTTGCGCTCGTCCGCGGGCAGCAGGTCCGCGGAGAAGAGCCGGACCAGATCGTGCGGGTGGTAGCGGCCCGGCTCGCCCGCCTCCAGCAGGTGGGCGTCGCAGAGCCGGTCGAGCGCTCGTTCGACGTCGAACGGCGAGGTGCCGGACAACGCCGTGGCCGCCTCCACGGTCACGTCGGGCACGTGCAGCAGGCCGAGCAGGGCCAGCAGGCGGGCCGCCTCCCCGTCGATCTCGCGGTTGCTGCCGCTGAGCGCGTTCCAGCTCGCCGCCAGGCTCGACCGCACCGCCAGGTCGCCCGCCTCCAGCTCCCGCAGCCGGCGCCGCTCATCGGTGAGCCGCGTCGTCAGCGCGCCGACGGTCCAGTCGGGACGATCGACCAACCGGGCCCCGGCCACCCGGAGCGCGAGCGGGAAACCGTCGCAGAGCCTGATGAGGCGGGTGGTCTGGCCGAGGTCGGCGGCGACGCGATCGGCCCCGACCAGCTTGGACAGCATGGCCGTGGCTTCGGCGTCGGAGAGGGGGTCGAGCCGGAGCTGGACGCAGTCGTCGCCGGCCGCCAGCGACTCCCGGCTCGTCACCAGCACCGCGGTGCCCCTGGGCGTCGCGATGAACGGCTTGACCTGGGCCAGATCGGCGGCGTTGTCCAGGACGAGAAGCAGCCGCCCGTCCTGCAGCCTGCTCCGCCACAGGGCCGCCGCCTCCTCCTCGTCCTCGGGCACGGCGCTGTCCGGCGTGCCGATGCCGCGCAGCAGCCGGCTGAAGATGTCGTAGGTGGACGGCCTGGGCACGTTCGGCGTGCCACCGCGGAGGTTGACGTAGAGCTGCCCGTCGGGGAACCGGTCGCGCACCATGTGCGCGGCCCGGACGGCCAGCGCCGACTTGCCGACCCCCGGCGGCCCGCAGATCACGACGAACGGGTGCGGAGGCTCGTCAGCCCAGGGATCCAGCAGGGACTTCAGGCGGACCGTCTCCCGCGTGCGCCCCACGAAGACGATCAGATCCCCAGGAAGCTCGCGCGGGATCACCTTGCCGGGGACCGAGGGCCGCTCGCTCCCGGCCAGGACGATGCCGTGCGCCCGCCGCAGGCCCTCGCCGGGGTCCACGCCCAGCTCCTCCGACAGCGCCTGCCTGGCCTGTTCGAAGACCGTCAGCGCCTCGGCCTGGCGCCCGCAGCCGTGCAGGGCCAGCATGAGCAGCTCGTACGGGCGCTCCCTGAGCGGATGGTGGTGGATCAGGTCGTAGAGCTCCGCGAGCGCCTCCTCGGAACGGTCGAGCCGCAGCAGGACATCGGCCCGCGCCTCCACGGCCATCAGCCGGGCCTGTTCGAGCCGGGCGCGCTCACCTTCCGCGAAGGGCCCGGGAACCCCGCTCAGCGCGGGGCCGCGCCATAAGGCCAGCGCCTCGTCGATCTCGCGTAAGGCGCCGGCGAGGTCCCCGGCCTTCCTGTCCCTGGCCGCCGCGTCCAGCCGGGCGGTGAAGACGTGCGCGTCGACCTGGAGGGGGTCGAGCCGCAGCAGGTAACCTCCCGAGGACCGGGAGATCGTGCTCGGCGGCTGGCGCCTGCGCCGATCCGGCTCGCACGTGCGGCGCAACCCGGCGACATAGGTGTAGACGCTCTGCGTGGCGCTGGGCGGGGGAGCGTCACCCCACAGACCCTCGATCAACTGGCTCAACGTGACGACCCGGCTGGAACGCATCGCGAGCATCGCCACGATCGCCTGCTGGAGCGGCGGCCCCAGATCTGTCTCCTCGTCATGGAACACCCCGAGAACGGGGCCCAGGAGGCCAACGGTCAGACCGGCGGCCAGAGAACGTTCATGATCGCGAGTCGGATCCACGTAGGGAGCTTAGTCCGGATGGCCACGGCCCAGAGAGAGCGGACGCCTCATGTAGAGGGAATGTAGACGCGGCGTCTAGGCTGGGAGTGACGTGAGCCGAAGTGCGGGGGCCGAGGTGCGGGGGCCGCTCACGCGGGCTCAGACTGATCAACGACTCAGGCCGTTCCATGGACGGCAGGCAGGGGCCCGACAGACCCCTTACCTGCCAGACCACCGATGTGACGAGCACGGAGTGCGGTTCGTACCCGTCGAGCCACTTCACTTGCTCGGTTCAGCAGCAGCCGATCTCCGCTGTCGCGCTCGAGATGGAGCTCGAGAGGGAAGACGTCGTGGCACTCGCCGCCGTACCATTACCTCCAAGGGCTACCGCGGTGCCAATCGCGACAGCCAGGATTGACAGGGCAATGCGCATGCGCATGGGGGCTCTCCCTCGCCTATGTGACTTGCTCGATTTCATCTTCTCAGGGAGCGGCAGCTGTGACCACATCTGACCTAGTCGGACTCCGCATCAAGACGGTTCGACGGCAACGCGGCCTGTCGCAGGCGCAGCTGGCACATCCCGAGCTGTCGGACAGCTACGTCTCGTTGATCGAGAGCGGTAAGCGTACCCCCACCCCCGCGGTCTTGGAGCTGCTGGCCAACAAGCTCGACTGCTCGCTGTCCTATCTGATCAACGGTGTCACCGCCGAGCAGATGGAGGACATCGAGCTGGCCCTCGGCTACGCGCGGCTGGCACTCGAGAACGGCGAGGTCGCCGAGGCCCGCACCCGCTTCGCCGAGCTGCTGGAAAACAGTAACTTGGCAGGTTTGACATCGCTTCGTCAAGAAGCCGAGTTCGGCCTGGCGCTCGCCACCGAGGCCGCCGGCGATCTCGGCCAGGCGATCTCCATCATGCTCAAGCTCCGCGAGGAGGAGCTGCCCGCCGAGCGCAACATCGAGGTCGCGGTGGCCCTGTGCCGCGCCTACCGCGAGAGCGAGCAGCTCAGCGAGGCCGTCGAGGTGGGCGAGCAGCTCCTGAGCGGCAACGCCCGCCAGCCCTGGAACGATCTGCTGGTCGAGCTGGCCGCCACCCTCCTCATGGCCTACTACGAGCGCGGCGACATGCTGCGCGCCAGGCAGTTCGCGGCCGAGCTGCTCAACGCCGCCGACGCGCTCGGCACCCCGCGCTCCGTCGTGGCGGCCAACTGGAACGCCTCCATCATCGCGCGCGTCACCGGCCACACCGACGAGGCGGTGACCTTCATCGAGCGGGCCCTTGCCGTGCAGATGGAGCACGGCAAGCCGCGCAACACCGCGCGGATGCGGCTCCAGGCCACGCGCACGCGGCTCAGGACCGGCCTCCAGGACCCGGTGAGCGCCCGCGAGACGCTGCGCGCGGCGATCACCGAGTTCGAGCAGACCTCGACCAGCACGATCGACGCGGCCACCCTCTACCTCGAACTGGCCTGCGCCGAGTACATGAGCCACGACTTCGACAGCGCCGCCGAGCACGCCGGCGCCGGCAGGAGCATGCTGCCCACGTTCGGCCACGTGCTGGGGGCCGAGGCCAACCTGCTGCTCGCCCGCGTCTACGGCAGCGTCGGCCGCACGGAAGAAGGCCGTGGGTTCGCCTCCGACGTGGAGAGCTGGCTCTCGCCGCTGCCCGACACCCGCCGCTCGGCCTCCCACTGGTACGCCACCGCCGAGACCATGGAGCAGCTCGGCGACGCCGACGGCGCCGTCGACGCCTACCGGCGGGCGCTGGCCTGCGCGGGATTGTAGGGCCCGGTTTGTAGAGCGACGTCCGGACCGGGCAGCGGCGTCGGTAGCCTTGGGGGTGCCATGAAGAGATCCCCGCTCGCGGCCCTCACCGCGATTCTCGCCGCCGCCCTGTTCGGGTTCGGGCTCGTGTTCGGCTCCGCCACGCCCGCGCTGGCGCACGACACGCTCAAGAGCAGCTCCCCGGCCAAGAACGCCGAGGTCAAGTCCCTCGACGAGGTCAAGCTGGAGTTCAGCGCCAAGGTGCGCATGCCGTTCGTCATCGTGCGGGGGGAGGCGGACGCCCAGCACCAGAGCGGCAAGCCCGAGGTCGACGGCGCCGTGGTGACGCAGGCCGTCAAGGGGCCGCTGCCCGATGGGAAGTACACGATCGCCTACCGGGTCGTGTCCTCCGACGGGCATCCCATCGAGGGAGAGATCCCGTTCCGGGTGAAGGGCGCTGAGACGCCGAGCCCGTCCCCCTCCGCGGTTGAGGAGAGCGCCGCGAGCGCCTCGCCCGCCGCGTCGTCCGCTGCCCCCGCCACGAGCGCGCCCGCGCCCGCCGCAGCCACCGGTGCGGCGACCGAGCAGGCGGCGGCCGAGCAGGGCGCCACCTTCCCCGTCTGGCTGATCATCGTCATCGGCGCGCTGGTCGGCATCGGGATCGGGTTCCTGCTGAGCGGACGGAAGAAGCAGCCATGACCCGGGCGGCGCGCCTCGCGATCGTGGCCGCGGTGGCCTCGATCGCCGCCCTGGCCATCGGCATGATCGCCGGAGGCAGGGCGTTCCCCAGGATCATCCCCGGGCTGCCCGACGCCGGCGCGGTCGTGCGGTGGGGGCTGCCGCTGTCCAAGCTGCTCATGGACGCCTCCGGCGTCATCACCGTGGGCCTGCTGCTGATGGCCGCCGCACTGCTGCCCAACGACAAGGGCGTGCTCGGCAAGAGCGCGGTCGAGTACGTCAAGGCCAGCTCGTGGGCCGCCCTGGTGTGGGCGGGGGCGGCGTTCCTTTCCATCGTGTTCGGCGTCGCCGACTCCATGGGCCGCACGGTGCCGCAGATCCTCGACCGCGCCTTCCTGACCAGCTACGCCACCCAGACCACGCAGGGCGTCGCGCTGACGCTGGTGGTGCTGTTCGGCGTGGCCATCGCGCTGTTCTCACGCGGCGCCATCACCGCGGGGGCCGCGGCGGGGCTGCTGGTGTTCGCGATGGTGACGCTGCTGCCCGCGCCGCTGACCGGGCACACCTCCTCCTCGCCCAACCACGACCTGGCCACCTCGTCGGTGTCGCTGCACCTGCTCTCGCTGGCGCTGTGGACGGGCGGGCTCGGCGTGCTGGCCCTGCACGCCCTGCGCAAGCAGCCGCAGCTCGACGTGGCGGCGGCGCGGTTCTCCCGGATGGCGCTGTGGTGCTACGCCGGGGTGGGGCTGTCCGGGGTCTTCGCGCTGGTCGCGCGGCTGGGCGCGATCTCCGACCTGTGGACCTCCGAGTACGGCCTGCTCGCCGTGGCCAAGATCGTGGCGTTCGTGCTGCTCGGCTACATCGGCTACTGGCACCGCCAGCGCACCCTCGCCGACCTGGAGGCGCGCAAGCCGCGCGCGTTCACCCGGCTGGCCGGCGGCGAGACGGTGCTCATGTTCGCCACCATCGGCATCGCCGTGGCGCTGTCGCGCACCCCGCCGCCCGAGTACAGCATCCCCGCCGACCGGGCGTTCGAGCTGCTCGGCTTCCCCATGCCGCCGCCGCTCACCATCGGCAACGTCTTCTCGCTGTGGTGGCTCGACCTGTTCTTCGCCGTCGTGGCGGCCGTGCTGGCCGGGCTCTACGGCGCGGGCGTGCTGCGGCTGCGCCGGCGCGGCGACAAGTGGCCGTGGAGCCGCACCGCCGCCTGGTTCCTCGGCGTCGCGCTGCTGGTGTTCTGCACGCAGAGCGGGCTGGCCAGGTACGCCAAGGTCATGTTCGACGTGCACATGATCGAGCACATGACGCTGTCCATGGTGGTGCCGATCTTCCTCGTCCTCGGCGGGCCCGTCACGCTGGCGCTGCGCGCGCTCAAGCCCGCCGCCCGCAGGGGCGACAGGGGGCCGCGGGAGTGGATCACCACGATCCTGCACAGCCGGTTCACCAAGGTCGTCACGCATCCCGTGGTCGCCACCGCCATCTTCGTGGCCTCGACGTACGCGCTGTACTTCACGCCGCTGTTCGAGTCGGCGATGAACGAGCACCTCGGCCACATCTGGATGACCTTGCACTTCCTGCTCAGCGGCTGCCTGTTCTTCTGGGTGATCATCGGCGTGGACCCGGGCCCGAACCGGCTGCCGCACGTCGGGCGGCTGCTGATGCTCTTCGTCACCATGCCGTTCCACGCCTTCTTCGGCATCGCGCTGATGATGATGGGCGGCGTGATCGCGTCCGGCTGGTACGAGCAGCTCGGGCGCACCTGGGGCGACACGCTGCTGCTGACGCAGCGCGACGGCGGCGCCATCGCGTGGGGTTTCGGCGAGATCCCCACGCTGATCGTGCTGCTGGCCATCGCCGTGCAGTGGTACAAGGACGACGACAGGCAGGCCAAGCGCGCCGACCGCAGGGCGGATCGCACCGGCGGCAAGGACCCCGAACTTGACTCCTACAACGACTACCTCGCCCGTCTCAACCGCGCAGACAAGGGCGAGTAGCCGATCGGACATGGCCTTCTACCTTCTGACTACACGTCTCTGGACCGGCAGGTAGCCTTTCTTGAAGGGGAGACGGGCATAACCTCGTCAGCTAGCGTGCGCAGGCCTTGAGGGGGGATGCGCACCGCGAGCTTGGGGGCGCCGGAGTGGGGACCGGCGCCGCGCCCGGGTGCCAAGGAAGGCGAGAACCAATTGTCGGAAGAGACGCGGATGCGCGGGGGGCAGAGCCTGGCCGAGGCGCTCGAAAGCTGTCTGGCCGAGTGGTCGGAGCGCACGGGAATCACGGTCGAGACGTGGGCGCTGCCCGCGACCGACGTGCCGGCCCGCGTGTCGAGCGGCGTCATGACCGCCATGGGCGAAGCCTTGTCCAACGTCGAGCTGCACAGCGGGGCCCGGGCCGTGTCGATCGCCGTGACGGTCGGGAAGAGCGGGCTGCGGATGACCGTCAGCGACAACGGGCAGGGCTTTCCCGCGGCGGGGGCCGGGCGCGGCATCGCCAGAATGCGGGCCGCCTTCGCCGAGATGGGGGGCACCCTGTCGGTGAACAGCGTGCACGGTGAGGGGACCACGGTGTCGGGGGTGGTACCCAGGCGGCGTTGAGCCGGACGGCCGTCGCACGACGACGGTGCGACGGCCGCCAGGGTGCTCATGGCAGGGTGAGGATCTCGCTGCCCGAGTCGGTGACCAGGATCGTGTGCTCGAACTGGGCCGTGCGCTTGCGGTCCTTGGTCACGGCCGTCCATCCGTCGGCCCAGATCTCGTACTCGATCGTGCCCAGCGTCAGCATCGGCTCGATCGTGAACGTCATGCCCGGCACCAGCTCCACCCGCAGCGACGGGTCGTCGTAGTGCGGCACCATGAGCCCGGAGTGGAAGGTCGTGCCGATGCCGTGGCCGGTGAAGTCGCGCACCACGCCGTACCCGAAGCGCTTGGCGTACGCCTCGATGACGCGGCCCACCACGTTGAGCTGGCGGCCGGGCGCGACCGCCTTGATGGCCCGCATCGTGGCCTCGTGGGTGCGCTCCACCAGCAGCCGCGACTCCTCGTCGACCTCGCCCACCAGGAACGTCGCGTCGGTGTCGCCGTGGACGCCGCCGATGTAGGCGGTGATGTCGACGTTGATGATGTCGCCGTCGCGCAGCACGGTGTCGTCGGGGATGCCGTGGCAGATGACCTCGTTGAGCGAGGTGCACAGCGACTTCGGGTAGCCCTTGTAGCCGAGCGTGCTGGGGTAGGCGTTGTGGTCGAGGAGGAACTCGTGGCCGATCCTGTCGAGCTCGTCGGTGGTGACGCCCGGCCGGACGTGCTTGCCGACCTCCTCAAGAGCCTGGCCGGCGATCCTGCCCGCCACCCGCATCCGCTCGATGATCTCGGGGGTCTTCACGTCGGACTCGCCGGTCCTGGGGCGCTTCTTGCCGACGTACTCCGGCCGCTCGATGTGGGCGGGGACCTTTCGCATGGGCGAAACTCGCCCGGGCTGGAGCAGTGTCGTCATGAAACACGAGTCTACGGGGCAGAATTGACCTCGTGAGCGAAGGCCAGTGGTGGTTCTGTCTCAAGCACATGCGGGTCGAGCCCGACAAGGGCTGCCCCAACAAGGACCGGATGGGTCCCTACGCCTCCGAACAGGAGGCGGCGGGGGCGCTGCAGCGCGCCGCCGACCGCAACAAGGCGTGGGACGAAGCAGACCAGGACGAGGAGTGACGGCAGCGAGCGGCGGCGGCGGGTGACGGTGGCGAGCGGGTGACGGTGGCGAGCGGGTGACGGGGCCGCCGAAGTAGGCTGAGCCGCGTGGAGATCGACCCCCGGCGGCTGCGCATCCTGTACGAGGTCGCCCGCCGTGGCGGCGTCATGCGGGCCGCGCAGGCGCTGCACCTCACCTCCTCGGCCGTCTCCCAGCAGCTCGCCCAGCTCGAACGCGAGGTCGGGCTGCCCCTCATCGACCGCTCGCAGCGCAGCGTGTCGCTCACCCCGGCGGGGCGGGTGCTGGCGGGCTACGCCGAGCGCGTGGAGGAGGAGCTGACCGAGGCGCGGCGCGAGCTCACCCGCTTCACCGAGCGGCTGGCGGGGCCGGTGCGCATCGCCGCGTTCGCCACCGTCATCAAGCACATCCTGGTGCCCGCCCTGCGGGAGCTGGCCGTACGCCATCCGAAGATCACGCCGATCGTGCACGAGATCTACGGGCAGCCCGCACTGCAGGAGTTACGCCTCGGGTCGGTGGACGTGCTCATCACCGAGCAGGACATGGGGCTGCCCGCGCTGTCGCAGCCGTCGCTGAGCACGCGGCTGCTCTTCGTGGACGAGTACCGCATCGTGCTGCCGCCCGGCTGGGCCGAACTGCCCGCCACGGTGGACGACCTCATGCGCTGCCCGTGGGTGGCCAGCGTGTCGTCCCACGCGGCCGGGCAGGCGCTCGACCGGCTGGCCGGGCTGCACGGGGCCGAGCCGCGCAAGGTGCACTTCGTCACGGAGTTCGACTCGGCGCTGGCGCTGGTGGCCGAGGGGCACGGGGTGGCGATCGTGTCGACGATGGCGCTGCTGAACGTGCCTGAGGGCGAGGTGCAGGTGAGCGACATCCGGGAGGTGGGGGCGCGCCGGGTGGACGTCGTCACGCGGGTCGGCGGCACGCGGTCAGGGGAGCCGGATCCGGTGCAGGCCGTGGTGATCGAGGCGATCGAGGAGGCCACGGCGGCGCTGGGGGCGTCCCTGCGCGGGAGGCTCGGCGAGGAGGAGCCGGTCGGCGGCCCGTGATCCTGCGGCCCGCCCCCGTGCCTGCGCCCCCGTGCCTGCGCCCGCCCCCGTGTTTGCCCGTGCCTGCGCCCCCGTGCCTGCGCCCGCCCCCGTGCTTGCCCATGCCTGTGCCCGCCCCCGCGCCCGTGCCTGCCCGTGCCCGCGCTCGGGCCTCGTGAGGCTGCGCCGCGCCCTGTGAGCCCGTGCCGCCCTTGGGTCAGTCGGTGATCTGGGGGCCGCTGACCTTGTCCAGAAGGCGGGCCAGGCGCTCGCGCAGTCGCGGGCGCTGCTCCAGCTCGCCCGCCGCCGCGCTCACCAGGTGTTGCGCCCCGTCGAACGTCACCAGCCCGTCGCGCGGCACCGCGATCGCGTCGTGCGCCAGCCCGGCCAGCTCCGGGTCGCCGCCCCCGATGCCCCCGGTGCCCTCGATCGCCAGGATGGTCGCACCCGTCCTGCGCGCGTCGTCCACGCGTTCCAGCAGCGGGACGGGAGCCTGCTGCTCCGACAGCACGAACAGCGTCTCCCCCCGGGCCGCCCGCTCCAGCCGGTCGAGGCCGACGCTCAGGTGCGCGGGCGCCCCAGGAGGAGGGTCCCACCGCACCAGGGTGGGTGTGAGCTGCGACAGGCCGGAGAGGCGGGCCTCGTCGGCGAGGTGCGCGGTCAGGTGCCAGGGCTCGTCGTCGGGCGTGCCCACCAGCAGCAGGCCCCCGGGCGAGCGCGTGGTGCGCAGGGCCAGGCCCAGCTGGCGGGCGCGGTCGAGCCAGCCCGTCTCGGCGAGGAGCTCGCGCAGGAGGGCGACCGATCCTGAGTCCATGTCTCCATGGTGCCTCACCCGAGGTGAGCGGGGTGATTGATTCGGGAGTGATGTGTTGACACGAGGTGTGTTTCTCCGTCATTTCAGGCCTTGACATTGAGTTACCCTCGGGTAACGATCGGCTCGCGGCGCCGCCGTCCCAAGTGGTTGATCCTCACGGAGAGGGGCGGCACATGAAGTCACGTGTGCGCGTCAGCATGTCCATGATCCTGTTATCGATCATGTCGCTTCTCATCGCGGCACCCGCTCGCGCCGCCGCACCAGGAGACGTCGTCTCCGCCCAGCCCACCACGGTCTACCTCCTTCCGGGCAAGCTGCTGGAGGTCCCCGTCAACGCCTGGCACCTGCGCTACAACTCCACATCCGCCACCGGCGCGCTCAACACCGTCTCCGGCACCCTCCTCGTGCCCAAGGCCGGCTACCCGCTCGGCGCCCGCCCCGTCATCGGCTACGCCTTCGGCACCCACGGGCTCGGCGACCAGTGCGCGCCGTCCGCCAGCATGAGTCAGGGCGGGGAGGCCGAGCTGGCGCTGGTCAGCCTGTTCCTGCTCAAGGGGTACGCGGTCGCGATGACCGACTACGAAGGGCTCGGCACGCCGGGGACGCACACGTACATGGTAGGGATCTCGCAGGGGCACGCCGTGCTCGACGCGATCAGGGCCGCCACCCGCGTGTCCGGCGCCGGGCTGTCGGCCCGCGCGCCCGTCGGCGTCATGGGCTACTCCCAGGGCGGCGCGTCCGCCGCCTGGGCCGCCCAGCTCCAGCCCTCGTACGCGCCCGAGCTGCGGCTGCGCGGCGTGGCGGCCGGCGGGGTGCCCGCCGACCTGCACGCCGTCGCCCAGCACCTGGACGGCGCCCCCGACTTCGGCCTCGCTGCCGCCGCCGGGGTCGGGCTCGACGCCGCCTACCCCGAGCTGGACCTCGAAGCCGACCTCAACGACCGGGGCCGCGCGCTGCTCGCCGACGCCGCCGACGACTGCGTGGGCGACCTGAGCAAGCTGGCCGGGCTCCGCTTCTCCGACCTCAGCCCCATCGACCTGCTCAACCAGCCCAAGTGGCTGACCCGCCTGGCCGAGAACCGGCTCGGCGCCACCACGCCGCGCGTGCCCATGTTCCTCTACCACGCGCGCGGCGACCAGATCATCCCGCTCGCGGTCGGGGCCACGCTGCGCACCGAGTACTGCGCGGCGGGCGCGCGGGTGCGCTGGCTCTCACTGCCGGCGCCCGACCACGTCACAGGAGCCATCGAAGGCGGCCCTGTCGCCATCGAATGGCTGGCCCTGCGGATCCTCGGCCTGCCCGCCTCCAGCAACTGCTGAGCCTTGCGGCGGATCTCGGGCCGCCCGCCACCTGCCACGGCTGAGGCCCGCCACGGACCCACCCGGCCCTCGTGCCGGGTGGGCCTGGCATGATCTGGATATGACAGACGTGAACGGACTTTCCATCGCCATCCTCGGCGGCACCGGTGACCAGGGCAAGGGGCTGGCGCGGCGGTTCGCGCTGGCCGGGCATCCGGTGCTGATCGGCTCGCGCAGCGCCCAGCGGGCCCAGGAGGCCGCCGACTCCATCGGGTCGGGCGCCACGGGCGACGAGAACGCGGCCGTCGCCGCGCGGGCCGACATCGTCATCGTGGCGGTGCCGTACGAGGGGCACAAGGCGCTGCTGGAGTCCCTGCGATCCGAGCTGGCCGGGAAGATCGTGGTCGACTGCGTCAACCCGCTCGGCTTCGACAAGCAGGGCGCCTACGCGCTGCCCGTCGAGGAGGGCAGCGCCGCCCAGCAGGCCGCCGCCGTGCTGCCGGACAGCCGGGTGGTGGCCGCGTTCCACCACGTGTCGGCCGTGGTGCTGATGGACCCGGCTGTGGACAAGGTGGACCTCGACGTGCTGGTGCTGGGGGACGATCGGGAGGCCACCGACACCGTGCAGGCGCTGGCCGAGGTGATTGCGGGGGTGCGGGGGGTGTACGGGGGGCGGTTGCGCAACGCTCACCAGATCGAGGCGCTGACCGCCAACATCATCTCGGTGAACCGCCGGTACAAGGCGCACGCCGGGCTGCGCATCACCGACATCTGACGGTCGCTCGACCGGACGCCGCACGCGTGGCGCACGCGTGGGCGAGCGCGCGCCGCACGTACGCCGCACGTACGCCGCACGTACGCCGCACGCAAGCCGCACCCATGGCGCGCACACACGCCGCGCGTGGCGTCAGGCGCGGTGCTGCTGGATGCCAGGCGTCGTTCGGGGCCGGGCTCGCAGGCGTTACAGCCAGCCCGCGTCCTCGGCGATCCGGATGGCGTCGATCTTGTTGCGGGCGCCCGTCTTCGTGATCGCCCCCGTGAGGTAGTTGCGCACGGTGCCGGGGGACAGGTGCAGGCGGGCGGCGATCTCCTCGGCCGACGCGCCCCTGGCGGCCTCCTTGAGTACCGTCGACTCCCGGGGCGTCAGCGGGCTCTCGCCGTACTCCATGGCCGAGGAGACCAGCTCCGCGTCCAGCACGCGCAGCCCGGCGGCGGTGCGCCTGATGGACTCCGCCAGCCGGTCGCCCGGCGCGTCCTTGACCAGGAACGCCTCGATGCCGGCGGCCAGCGCCCTGCGCACCTGCCCCGGCTGGCCCATGGCCGTGAGGACCAGGATCCGGCAGGACGGCAGGCGTTCGCGGAGCGTGGCGGCGGCGGTGATGCCGTCCATGACCGGCAGGTCGATGTCCACGACCGCGACGTCGGGACGGACCCGCAGTGCCTCGGGGACGATCTCGTCGCCGCGGGTGACCTCCGCGACCACCTCGATGTCGGGCTCCAGGCGGAGCAGGGCGGTCAGGGCGGCGCGGATCATGTGCATGTCCTCGGCGAGCAGCACCCTGATCATGTCGCGACCTCGACGGCCAGGAGGAAGCCGCCCTCGCCGGTCGGGGCGGCCGTGCAGGAACCGCCCGCCTGCGCCGCCCGCTCGGCCAGCCCCATCAGGCCGCTCCCCGTCAGGTTGTTTCCCGCTGGGCTGCTCCCCGCGAGGCCGGGCTCGCGGGCTGTGCTGCCGTCGGCCGCGTCACCGGTGGGGCCGGGGCCGGTGGGGGCGGGGTCGGTGGGGGCGCCGTCGTTGGCGACCTCCAGCCGCACCGTCCCGCCGTGCAGGGACGTGGTGATGGTGCAGGTGGTGGCCCGGCTGTGGCGCAGGACGTTCGTGACGCCCTCGCGTACGGCCCAGGCCAGCGCCTCCTCCGACCGCCTGGGCAGCCGCACGTCCGCCAGGTTCGCCTGCGCGCCCACCCCCGACGACTCCAGCAGCGCCACCGCCCGGTCCACCTCGCCCGCCAGCGACAGCTCCCGGTAGCCCCTGGCGACCTGCCGCACGTCCTGGGCAGCGTCCCTGGCCACCTGCGCCAGCTCGCCCACCTCCGTGCGCGCCGCGCCAGGGTCGCGGTCGATGAGGCGTCCGGCCAGGTCGCCCTTGAGGGCGATCGCGGTGAGGCTGCGACCCAGGCCGTCGTGCAGGTCGCGGGAGATGCGCAGCCGTTCCTTGAGGACCGCGGCCTCCGCCAGCTCGGCCCTGGCCTGCTCCAGCTCGACCGTCACCCGGACGAACCGGACCAGGGCGTAGATCATGGCGCCCGTGGTCGCGATGGTGGCCACGTAGAAGAACGTGACGTGCGCGGCCATCAGGCCCCACCACATCCGGGTGCCCTCGCTCAGCATCATCAGCCCGACCAGCGCGCCGCCCCAGCGCAGCGGCAGCAGCACCAGCACCGATCCGGCGAGCAGCGGCGCGGTCAGCGCCGACATGCCGCCGGGCAGGAGCAGGTCGGGCAGGTAGGTGGCGACGGCCTGCAGCACCAGCGTCGCGGGGAAGAACGGCGGGCGCACTCCGCGCAGGCCGGCCCGCATGTTCACGTAATGGGTGACGACGACCGCGGCCATGGACAGCACGGCCAGCACGCCGTAGTAGGCGCTCTGCAGGAAGTAGACGAGGGTGATCGCCGTGTACGCGCACGAGACCCCCGTGATGAGCACGCTCGCCAGGCGGCGGGCGGCGGAGGAGGAGAGCACGACGTCGATTATGACCTGCGGGGTTCCCAGCGGAACCACAGCCGTAGCGCCAGGACGCCCGCGACGGCCCAGCCGGCCAGCGCGGCGAACGGCACGAGGAGGTCGCCGGTCCTGACCGCGTCCACGACGAGGGTGGTGGGCAGCAGGTCGAGGACGGGACGCAGCCACGACGGCACCGGGATGGGCCCCATCGCGCCCGCCGACACGGCGGCGACCAGGAAGACCGGCATGGTGTAGGCGGCGGCCAGCTCCGCGCGCGGGATCGCCGCCGTGTAGGCGGCCCCGAGCAGGGCCATCACGGCGGAGCCCGCGATCGTGACGGCGGCGAACGCCAGGGGGTCGACGGGGAGCGGGACGCCGGCGGACAGCCGCACGGCCACCGTGCACGCCGCGATCAGCAGGATGGTCTGGGTGGCTGTGCTGGCGATCTGGCCCAGCAGGAGCTGTCCGTCGGTCAGCCGGGTGGAGCGCAGCCGCTTGAGGACGAGCTGGTCGCGGCGGGCCGTCAGGGCGACGGTGATGTTCATGAACGCGGTGATCGCCAGCAGGATCGCGATCGAGCTCTGGGCGAGCGCCGTGGCGTTGGCGGCGCCCTGCGCGGTGACGTGCCGCATCAGCGTGGGCAGGCCCACGGCCAGGCCGACCGGGGTGACGACCGAGGCGAACAGCATGGACTTGTCCCGCCAGAACAGGCGGGTGCCGAGCCGGTAGGTGGCGGTCAGGCTCATCGGGCGCTCATCTCCTGGAAGGTGGCCGGGCTCATCGGGCGCTCATCTCCAGGAACAGGTCCTCCAGGGTGGCGGCGCGGACCTCCAGGCCCGCCAGGCGCAGCCCGCGCTCGGCCGCCCAGGTCAGCAGGGTCTGGGCGGCCAGGTCGGGGTCCTCGGCGCGGCACACGGCGAGCCCCTGCTCGACGGTGACGGGCAGCGGCAGGGCGCCGGGGTTCACGTTCGCGGGCAGCCGGAAGGCCACCCGTCCGCTGCGGGCCGCGAGCGTCTCGGCCATCCCGCCGGAGGCCACGACGCGGCCCTCGTCCATGATCGCCATCGAGGAGGCCAGCCGCTGCGCCTCCTCCAGGTAGTGCGTGGTCAGCAGGACCGTGGTGCCCTGGCGGGCCAGGTCGCGGATGACGGTCCAGGTGGCGGCGCGCGCCTCGGGGTCCATGCCGGTGGTCGGCTCGTCGAGGAAGAGCAGGTCGGGGCGGCCCAGGAGGGCCAGCGCCAGGTCCAGCCTGCGCTTCTCGCCGCCGGAGAGCTGCCGCACCTTGGTGCCGGCCCTGGCGCGCAGCCCGGCCAGCTCCAGCGCCTCGTCGCGGGGCCTGGGCGCGGAGGTGAACTCGCGCCAGGTGTCGACGGTCCGGGCGACCGTCAGGTCAGGGAAGAACCCGGCCTCCTGCAGCATGACACCGGTGCGCAGGCGGACGGCGGCGCGGTCGGTGTGCGGGTCGAGGCCGAGCACCCGCACCGTGCCGGCGTCGGGCCGCTGGAACCCGGCCAGCACCTCGATCGTGGTGGTCTTGCCCGCGCCGTTCCTGCCGAGCAGCGCGAAGATCTCTCCCTCGGCCACCTCGAACGAGATGCCCTTCACCGCCTCGAAACCCTGATGGCTCTTGCTGAGCCCGCTCACGTCGATCGCTGTCATGCCTCCCACTGTCGCCAGGAGCGGGAACGGGCGACAGTGAAGAATTCACGACTTCCTGGAGAGTTTGAGCAGCGCGTCGGTGACGCCCTCGGGATCGACGATCTGGTGCAGGTGCATGCCGGGCACCCGGGTCACCGGCCAGCCGCGGCGGGCCGCCTCCTCGGCCACCCCGTCGTACGGCGGGCCGTACCACAGGCAGGAGCACCTGACGGAGTCCCATCCGGCGGGCACGGGGATCGGCTGCGTGTAGTAGTCGAGCGGCAGCCGCGGCTGCTCCGCGGCCACCCTGATCCGGACGACCGGGTCGGGCAGCATGGCCACCACGTCCTCCTCGTCCCACCAGTCGGTCCAGCGCGGCAGCACGCCCTCGGGGCCCGCCAGGTCGTGCAGGAACGGCAGGAACGACTCCTCCGCGGTCTTGACCAGCCCTTCGCCCGGCGGGATGTGCGCGTCCGCGAACACGCACGCCACCACCCGCTCACCCAGCCCTTCCTTGATCACCGGCAGGAAGAAGCCGGCGTTGCTGTGCACGACCAGCACGAGGGGGCCGTCGGCGGGGACGGCGGCGCGCACCGCCGCCACCACCCTCGGCCAGTAGGGCGCCCCGCCCGCCGACACGCCGGTCAGGTCGGGCACCACGGCGGCATGCCCGCGGCGCTCCAGCGACTCGGCCACCGCAGCCCACGTCGCGGGCCCGACGGAGGGGCTGTGCACGAGTACGAACGTCGTCTGCATGCATCCAGCCTTTCAGACGACGAGGGGGTGGCGGGAGACCGTTCTGCCCGCTCCGTCGTAGGAGGCCCAGGCCGCGGCCAGGTTGTTCACCGCCCGCGAAAGCTCGTCCTCGGGGAAGAGGAAGTGCAGCCGCATGTGATCGGCGTAGGCGCCCAGCGGGTCGAAGGAGCGGCCCGGCGGCACCGCGACGCCGTGCCTGAGCGCCACCTGGGAGAAGGAGTCGACGTCGCCGTGCGGGACGCGTACCCAGATGGTCTGGCCGCCGAGCGCGGGCTCGAACGTCCAGGACGGCAGGCGGGCGCGCAACTCGGCGCACAGGTGGTCGTGGCGGCGGCGCAGCGTGGCGAGCTGCCCGGCGCGCACCTCGTCCAGGCGGCGCAGCAGCGCGGCGGCGGCGAGCTGGCTGATCACCTCGCCGCCGAGGTCGTGCACGGCGCGCAGCCTGGCCAGCCGCGAGATCAGCGGCGCCGCCGCGCGGACCCAGCCGACCCGCAGCCCGCCCCACACCAGCTTGCTCAGCGAGCCGACCGTGATGACGTGCTCGCCCCGGTGGAACGCCGCCAGCGGCGCGGGCGTCTCGCCCGAGAAGCACAGCTCGGCGCGGACCTCGTCGTCGATCAGCGGCACGTCGTGCCCGGCCGCCAGCGTGGCCAGCCGCCTGCGGGACGGATTGTCCATGATCGCGCCGTCCGGGTTGCGCACCGAGGGCACGAAGTAGGCCAGCGCCGGCTGCTCGCGCACGTCCTCGACGCTCGCGGCCGGTTTGACGACCGCGGCCGCGTGCCTGAACGCCTCCAGCGCGCCGGGATAGGTCGGCGTCTCGGCCAGCACCGTGTCACCCGGCGCCACCAGCAGCCCGGTGAGCAGGGTGAGCGCCTGCTGGGCGCCCGTCGTCACGATGATCTCGTCGGGCGTCGTGGGCAGGCCGCGGCCGGTGTAGTACGCGGCCAGCGCCGCCCGCAGCTCCGGGTTGCCCGCCGGCTGGTACCCCATCTCGTGCAGCGAGGCCAGCCGGTGGGCGGCCTCGGCGTACGCCTCCTGCAGCGCGGGCGGCGGGTCGTGCGGGGCGGCGCACGTCAGGAGCTGCACGTTGTCCGGCGGATGCAGGATGTGCAGCAGCAGCGGGTTGACCGTCACGCCGTCGGCCGCGCGCGTGGCGGGCAGGTCGAGCGGGGCGACCCTGGTGCCGCTGCCCTGGCGGCGCACCAGCCGGCCCTCCTGCTGCAGCAGGTCGTACGCGGCCACCACCGTGCCCCGGCCCACCGCCAGCCGCCTGGCCAGCACCCGGTCAGGGGGCAGCGCCTCGTCCGGAGCCAGCACGCCGTCGTCGATCAGCGCCCGCAGGCGCACGGCGAGCAGCAGGTACAGCGGCCCGCGCCCGGACGCCCAGCGGCCGAGCAGATCGACCAGGTCATCGAGATTGGCCCCAATCATGGACCAATTCTGCCGCATTGGCTCTGATGTCGGATCTCCGGGCGATGGATCCTGAGAACATGAACGATTTCCGCCCCAGGACCGGAGCCGCGCACCACGACCTTCGCCCCGAGACCCGGGCCGTGCACCTTCCGCAGCCGCCCATCGAGGGCAGCCGCCCGATCGCGGTGCCGATCTACCAGACATCCGGCTTCGTCTTCGACGACCCGGCCGTGATGGCCGAGTCGATGGGGCGCCCCGACGGGGCGTACGTGTACGGGCGCTACAGCAACCCGACGGTGCGCTCGCTGGAGCTCGCCGTGGCAGGGCTGGAGGGCGGCGCGCACGCCATCGCCACCGGCTCGGGCATGGGCGCCATCAACGTAGTCCTGCTCGGCCTGCTCAAGCCCGGCGACCACCTCGTGGCCCAGAGCTCCCTGTACGGCGGCACCGCCGCCATGATCAACGAGCTGGTCGCCCGGTTCGGCGTCACCGTCAGCTACGTGCCGGAGAACGACCCCGCCGCCCTGCGCGCCGCCGTCCGCCCCGAGACCCGGCTCGTCTACCTGGAGACCATCAGCAACCCGATGACGCTGGTGGCCGATCTGCCCGGCATGTGCGAGGCCGCCCGCGACCTCGGCATCCTGTCCGTGGTCGACAACACGTTCGCCACGCCCCTGCTGTGCCGCCCGTTCGAGCACGGGGCGGACATCGTCCTTCACTCCACCACCAAGTACCTGTCCGGGCACACCGACGTGGTCGGCGGCATCGCCGTGTTCGCCGACCGGGGCCTGTACGACGAGCTGTGGCACTTCGCGATCGAGCTGGGGGCCTCGGCCGACCCGTTCGCGAGCTGGCTGACGCTGCGCGGGCTGCAGACGCTCGGGCTGCGCATGGAACGCCACTGCGCCAACGCCCGCCACCTGGCCACCCGGCTGGCCGAGCACCCCGCCGTCACGGCCGTGCACTGGCCGGGGCTGGCCACGCACTCTTCGTACGAGCTGGCGGGCAAGCTGCTGTCGGGGTTCGGCGGGGTGTTCTCGTTCGACCTGGCCGGCGGGCGGGAGGCGGGGGAGCGGTTCATGAGCTCCGTACGCCTGGCGCTGCTCGCCCCGTCGCTCGGCGGCGTCGAGACGCTCGTCCTGCATCCCGCCAGCACCTCCCACCGCTCCCTCAGCCCCGAGGAGCTGCGGCGCAGCGGCATCGGCGAGGGCACCGTACGCATCGCCGTCGGCATCGAGCACCCCGACGACCTGTGGGCCGACGTGTCCCAGGCCCTGGCATAGCCTTGACCGCCGTGACCACTGTTACCCACGCCCACGTGCGGGCGGCCGCTGAGCGGATCGCCGGGCACGTCCTGCGCACGCCCGTGATCGAGACCTCGCCCGGGAGGTTCATGAAGCTGGAGCTGCTGCAGCACTCGGGGTCCTTCAAGGTGCGCGGGGCGTTCAACCGGATGCTGTCCGCCGGTGAGGTGCCGGAGAGCGGGGTGATCGCCGCCAGCGGTGGCAACCACGGGCTGGCGGTGGCGTTCGCGGCGCGGGCCCTCGGGGTGCGGGCGGAGATCTTCGTGCCCGAGGTGACCAGCGCGGTCAAGGTGGCGGGGCTGAACGCGCTGGGCGCGCACATCACCCAGACCGGCGCCATCTACGCGGAGGCCGCCGAAGCCGCCGCGAAGCGGGCAGCCGAGACAGGGGCGCTGCAGGTGCACGCCTACGACCAGGTCGAGGTGGTGGCCGGGCAGGGCAGCACGGGGCTGGAGCTCGTGGAGCAGACCGGTGGGGTGGACACCGTGGTGGTGGCGGTCGGCGGAGGCGGGTTCGCGGCCGGGATCACCCTCGGGACGGCGGGCTCCTCCGGCGCGCCGAAGATCGTGGCCGTCGAGCCCGAGCTGATCCCGACCCTGCACGCGGCGCTCGAAGCGGGCTCGCCGGTGCAGGTGGGGGTCAGCGGGGTGGGGGCCGACGCGCTCGGGGCCAGCAAGATCGGCGGGCTGGCGTTCGAGGTGCTGGCCTCGCCGCGGGTCGAGAGTGTGCTCGTCCCCGACGAGGCGATCGTGGCGGCGCGGCGGGAGCTGTGGGAGCGGCATCGGCTGGTGGCCGAGCACGCCGGTGCCGCGGCCTATGCGGCGGTGATGTCCGGGGTCTATCGGCCGGAGCCTGGTGAGCGGGTGGCTGTGGTGGTGTGCGGCTCGAACACCGACCCGGCCACGCTGACCACCGGCTGACCGCGCGGGGTGGCCGTCCTTCAGCGCGGGACGGCCACCGGACGCGCGCCCGCCCCGCTCAGCTGTACGTGTGCTCCGCCGCCGGAAACGCCCCCGACACCACGTCGTCGGCGAACGCCCGCACCGCCCGATCCATCTCCCTGGCCAGATCGGAGTACTGCTTGACGAACCGGGCAGGCTGCGGCGTCAGCCCCATCAGGTCCTGCCACACCAGCACCTGGGCATCGGTCTGCGCCCCCGCCCCGATCCCGATGGTCGGGATCGCCAGCGACGTCGTCACCCGCTGCGCCAGATCGGCCGGCACGCACTCCAGCACCACCGAGAACGCCCCGGCCCGCTCCAGGTCCTTGGCGTCCGACATGAGCTCGTCGCCCGACTGCCCCCGCCCCTGTACGCGGTAGCCGCCCATGACGTTGACCGACTGCGGCGTCAGCCCGAGGTGCGCCATCACGGGCACGCCCGCCGAGACCAGCGCCTCGACCTGCGGCAGCACCCGCCGTCCGCCCTCCAGCTTGACCGCGTGGGCCCCCGCCTCCTTCATGAACCTCGCCGCCGACTCCAGCGCCTGCTGCGGCGAGGCCTGGTAGGAGCCGAACGGCAGGTCGGCGACGACCAGGGCGCGGGAGGAGCCGCGCACGACGGCGGCCGTCAGCGGCAGGAGGTCGTCGACCGTGACGGGGATCGTGGAGTCGTAGCCGTAGACGACCATGGCGGCGGAGTCGCCCACGAGCAGGACCGGGATGCCCGCCGCGTCGAACACCCGTGCCGTCATCGCGTCGTAGGCGGTGACCATCGGCCACCGCTCTCCGCGCTGCTTGGCGCTGGTGAGGTCGCGGACGGTGACGCGGCGCCCGGACGCGCCGCCGTACAGCGTGGTGGAAGAGGACATGCGTGAACCCTCCAGAAACGTCTCGAGGCGCCCCAGTGGCGTCCCCGGACTCATTCCGATGATGTCACGCGTGCCATAGCAGGAAAACCTGTGGCGAAACTGTCAGTGCCTCTTGCCAGAATCGACGTCGGAGGTAATCAACACCATGGCTCTCGACCCTTACCGACGTCTGCTCAAAATCCCCGGCGTCCCCACGCTGCTCCTGGTGGGGCTGCTGGCCCGCATGCCCGCCACGGCCGTGGGCATGGCGCTGACCTTGCACGTGGCGGAGGTGATGGGCCTGGGGTACGGCCCGGCGGGGCTGATCTCCATGGCCAGCACGATCGGCATGGCCGTCGGCTCGCCGCTGTCGGGCAGGTTCGTCGACAAGCACGGGCTGCGTCCGGTGCTCACGGTCACCACCGTGGCGCAGGCGGCGTTCTGGGCGAGCGCGTGGGCGATGCCGTTCCCCGTTCTGCTGGTGGCGGCGGTGCTGGCCGGGTTGCTGGCGTTGCCGGTGTTCAGCGTGACCAGGCAGTGCCTGGCGGCGATGGTGCCGGTCGAGCAGCGGCGCAGCGGGTTCGCGCTCGACTCGATGCTGGTCGAGATGTCGTACATGGTGGGTCCCGCGCTCGCGGTGGCGGGCATCACGGCGTTCGGCAGCGGTGTGACGCTGACCGCCATCGGCGTGGGCCTGACGCTGGCGGGGGTGGGGCTGATCCTGCTCAATCCGCCGGTCCGCTCGGTCGAGGAGCTCAAGGCGGAGACGGTGAAGGTGTCGAGGCGGCAGTGGCTCACGCCGGCGTTCGTGGCGCTGCTCGGCACGGCCGCGGCCGCCACCTTCGTGCTCACCGCGACCGAGCTCTCCCTGGTCGCGACCATGAACGAGGCCGGGCAGACGGTGTGGGTCGGGCTGGCGGTGGCCATCTGGTGCGTGTTCTCGCTCATCGGCGGCTTCGTGTACGGCGGGCTGTCGCGCGGCTTCTCGCCGCTGGCCCTGATCGCCGGCATGGGGCTGCTCACCATCCCGGTCGCGCTGGTCGGGGGCGGGTGGCACTGGCTGGTGCTGGCGCTCCTGCCCGCGGGGCTGCTGTGCGCGCCGGCGCTGTCGTCCACGGTGGACGCGCTCAGCCGGTGGGTGCCCAGTGCGGCCCGGGGCGAGGCCATGGGCTTCCACGGCACGGCCCTGCTGATCGGCGGGGCCGCGTCGGCTCCCATCGCGGGCGCGGTCATCGACGGGGCGGGGCCGGAGTGGGCGTTCGTGCTGGCCGGGGTGGTGGGGGTGGCCATGGTGGTGGTCGCCCTGCCGTTCTGGAGACGGCGTCCGGGGGCCGGTTCCGGGAGGTCGCTGGAGCAGGAGGTGGCTGAGCTGGCTGAGCGCGAGCCGGTCGAGCCTGTCAGGGGGATGGACGAGCCGGTCGAGCGGGGCGAGCGGGTCGGGACGGTGGAGTCGCCGCGGGAGTGAGCGGGGGCCGCTCCCGCGGCGTGCGGGCCTGCGCGGTGCCGCCGGCGGGCGAGGGGCGTCAGCGCCCCGACGGCCGGAGTTCACCGGAGATTTACGAAACGGGACCGTTGCGTATCGGAATACCTTCCGATACGGTGGCGTTGCGAAACTTACCCGTATCGAAATTAAGGACACCCCCATGGACCCGAACGCAGGACACCCCCGCCGCTGGGGCATCCTCGGCGTGCTCGTGTTCAGCCTGCTGGCGGTAGTGCTCGACAACACGATCCTGAACGTCGCGATGAAGACCATCGCCGACGAGACGGTCGGCTTGGGCGCCACCCAGAGCGAGCTGGAATGGGCGATCAACTCCTACACGCTCGTCTTCGCCGGCTTGTTGTTCACCTTCGGCGTGATCGGCGACCGGACAGGTCGCAAGCGCATGTTGTTCATCGGCATGTTGCTGTTCGGCCTGGCCTCGCTGGCCAGTGCCTACGCGCAGGACCCGATGCAGCTGATCCTGGCCAGGGCGGCGATGGGCATCGGCGGTGCGGCCATCATGCCGGCCACGCTGGCGATCATCTCCAACGTGTTCCCACCGGCCGAGCGAGGCAAGGCGATCGGTGTGTGGGCCGGTGGCGTGGGGCTCGCGGTGGCGATCGGCCCGATCACCGGCGGCCTGCTGATCGAGCACTTCTGGTGGGGCTCGGTCTTCCTGATCAACGTGCCGATCGTGGTGATCAGCATGATCCTGATCTCGATCGTGGTGCCCGAGTCGCGTGACCCGAAGCCGTCCAGGCTGGACCCGGTCGGCGTGGTGCTGTCGATCATCGGCTTGGTGGCCCTGGTGTACGGCATCATCCGCGGCGGCGAGCTGGCCACGCTGGCGAGCGCCGAGGTGCTGGTCCCGACACTGGTCGGGGTGGCGGTGCTGGGCGTGTTCGTGTGGTGGGAGCGGCGCATCGACCACCCGGTGTTCGACGTGCGCAGCTTCAGCAACGTGCGGTTCAGCTCGGCCATCGGCATGATGGGCATCGTCTTCTTCGCGATGATGGGCGGGATGTTCTTCCTCACGTTCTTCCTGCAGATCGTGCGGGGGTTCACGCCGATCCAGGCGGGCGCGCTGATGATCCCGTTCGCCGCCGCGCAGCTCATCTTCGCGCCGCTCAGCCAGCGCATCAACGAGCGGTTCGGCGCCAAGCTGTCGGCGACCGTCAGCATGGTCGTGGTGACGCTGGCCCTCGGCAGCTACGCGCTGATGGACATGAACACCCCGATCCTGCTCATCGAGATCATCTTCTTCGTCCAGGGCGCCGCGATGGCCAACATCATGCCGCCCGCGACGACGGCCATCATGGAGTCGCTGCCCAGGGAGAAGGCCGGTGTCGGTTCGGCGATGAGCAACACCGTCCGGCAGGTGTCCGGCGCGCTCGGCGTGGCGGTGCTCGGCTCGGTGCTGTCGTCCAGCTACCGGGGCGGGATGGAGCCCGCGCTGGCCGTCCTGCCCGAGGGCGTGCGGCACGCGGCCGGTGAGTCGATCATGGCGACCATGGCCGTCGTGCAGGAGCTGGGCGCGCAGGGGCAGGCGCTGGTGCGGCCCGCGTTCACCGCGTTCGTGGACGGCATGCACGTCACCGCGCTGGTGTCGGCCGTGATCGGGCTGATCGGCATCGGGGTGGTGGCCCGGTGGATGCCCGGCAAGCCCAGCTCCGCCAAGCACGCGGAGCAGAAGGAGCCGGTGCTGACGTCGTCCCGAGGATGAGGGGCGGTCCGGCCGATGGAGCGATCAGCGGGCGGCGCGTACGCGACCTGCCGCCCTGAAGTCCGGCGCGCACGCGTCGGCGAGGTATGGTGAGGCCGCGATGACCATCCAGGAATCCGGGACTGCCCGCCCCGCGGGCCGTCCGCGCAGCGAGAAGGCCGAGAAGGCGATCGTCGAGGCGGTGCTCGACCTGATCGGCGAGGGCATGGGCGTGTCCGAGCTGACCATCGAGGCGATCGCGGCGCGGGCGGGCGTCGGCAAGACCACGATCTACCGCCGCTGGGGCAACAAGGAAGACCTGGTCGTCGACGCGCTGTCCACGCTCAAGGCGCCGCTGCCGCCGCTGGCGGGCACGTCCGTGCGTGACGACCTGGTCGCCCTGGTCGACGCCATGCGCAGGGAGCACGGCCAGGCCCGCAGCCGCTGCGTGATGAACATCGCGATGAGCGAGGCCGACCGTTATCCGCAGCTCTTCGAACGCTTCCTCAAGCGGGCCGTCGAGCCACGCCGCAAGGCGATGCGCGAGGTGATCGAGCGTGGCGTCGCCTCCGGCGAGCTCCGGGCCGACCTCGACGTGGACATGGCGCAGGCCATGATCTCCGGCACCATGCTGTGGCACACCAAGTGGGGCCCCGCGGGCGACCTCTCGCCCGACCTGGCCGGGCGGGTCGTCGACGCGGCCCTGGCCGGCATGGCCCCGTGAGACCTCTGCAGAAGAAATGTAGGCGCGCGGGCTAGCATCCTGGTTCGCCCCACGAAGTCGCTCGGATGGCCGGCTTCGCGGGGCGCCATTGTTTCCGGATCTTTCGGCCTAGGCAGAACGTGAGCCTTGTTCTAATCTCCGGCCATGGGCCACTTGCGGAAGCTCGCGTCCATCGTCGCGCTCGCGTCGGGCCTGCTGGTGGCAGGCGCCGGCGCGGCCCTGGCCCACGAGGAGCGCCCGGTCACGTTCCCCGACGGCACGGGCTCGGTGCCGGTCCTGCGGCAGGGCGAGCCGGATCTGCTCGTCTGCAAGACCGACAAATCTGATTTTGAACGTCGTATCGCCCAATTTCCTGCCGACCTCAAAGCGCGCAATCTCGACTTATTCGCGAAATGTCAGGAAACAGGGCTTCGGCATGTGCAGGAGGCCGTCGACCGGGTGAACCGGCCCGGGATGACGATCGCCATCCTGCCCGGCCTCTACCGCGAGGAGCCCAGCCGCCCCGCCCCCACCGGCGCCTGTGCCCGCCTGCCCGCCCGCTGGTCCGACTGGGGCTACCAGATCCTCAGCTACGAGCAGCAGCTCCAGTGCCCGCACAACCAGAACCTGGTCGCCGTCCTCGGCAAGCAGGACCTCCAGATCGAGGGCACCGGCGCAGGCCCGCTCGACGTCGTCATCGACGCCGAGTACAGCAAGCTGAACGCCGTCCGCGCCGACCGTGCCGACGGCGTCTACTTCAGGAACCTCACCGCCCAGCGCACCACCTTCAACTCCCTGTACGTGCTGGAGACCGACGGCTTCGTCATCGACCGCGTCCTGACCCGCTGGAACGACGAGTACGGCTTCCTCACCTTCGCCAGCGACCACGGCCTCTACACCGACTGCGAGGCGTACGGCAACGGCGACGGCGGCCTCTACCCGGGCAGCGCCTCCAACCTGAACGAGGGCCGCGGCCACGATGTCCCCCGCTACGCCATCGAGATCCGCCGCTGCAAGAGCCACGACAACGCGCTCGGCTACTCCGGCACCGCGGGCGACTCGCTCTGGGTGCACGACAACGAGTTCTACGACAACATGGTCGGCGCCACGATGGACAGCCTCTGGCCGTCCCACCCCGGCCTGCCGCAGAACCACGCCAAGTTCGAGAACAACAAGATCTACGACAACAACCGCGACTACTACCGCCACACCCGCGACGGCACCTGCGCCAAGCCGCCCGCCGAGCGCGGCTACGAGCGGGGCGTGGTGTGCTCGCAGGTGGGGGTGCCGCCGGGCACGGGCGTCATCGTGGCGGGCGGCAACTACAACGTGTTCTCGAACAACCAGGTCTGGGGGCACCGGCGGGCGGGGTTCCAGCTCTTCGGGGTTCCCGCGTTCATCAGGGGTGAGGAGGACCTCGCCAAGCAGGCCGACACGTCCGACTTCAACCGCTACGAGCGCAACGTCTTCGGCGTCAGCCCGACGGGCGAGCTGCGGCCGAACGGGCTGGACGTGTGGTGGGACGGGCAGGGGAGCGGCAACTGCTGGCAGGCGGACGCGGGGCCGTCCTCGCCCGTGGTGCTGCCCGTCTGCGCCGCTACGGCGCCCGAGCTGTCGGGCGGGACGCGGCGGCTGCTGGCCGAGCCGGTCAAGCTCGTCAAGCTGTACCTGTGCGCCGACTTCAGCGCCGCGCAGGCGCGGCTGCCCGCCGGATGCGACTGGTTCGGGGCGTCGGGGCTGGGCAAGGTGGAGACGCAGCTCGCGCTGGGGGGATCGCTGGTGCTGGGGCTGGTGGCGGGGTTGTTCTGGTGGCGGTCGCGGCAGACGGTCCGGCAGGCGGCCCGGCAGGCGGTCCCGCAGACGGTCCCCCAGCGGGACGGGGGGAGCGGAGTGCGGCGGCGGCACCGGCTGATCCTGGCCGGGACCGTGGCCGGTGGGCTCGGGCTGGTGCTCGACGTCGTGGCGGCGGCCGTCGGCAGCCCGGCGCAGACCGGGGCGGCGTTGCTGCTGATGGGGGCGTGGTGGCTGTGCCTGGGGTCGGCGCTGCGGGCGGGGCGGCCGGTGTTCGGCTGGTTCACGATCGTGGTGGGGGTGCTGGCCTGCTTGGATGCGTTCGATCGACTGGTTTATCTGATTCCGGTCATTCCGCTGGGGCCTGGGTGGATCCGGGGGCTGGTCACCGGCGTCTGGGTGTTGTGGGCGGTGGTCGTGCTGGCGCCGAGGCGGGCGCGTGCGGTGGCCGAGCAGCCCGCCGAGGCCGAGGTGCCCAGGTGAGGCTCGCGCTACAGGGCCGGGCGCGGCTTATGGGCAGGGGATGGGGCGGGGGTGTGGTGGCGTGCTGCCTCGTTCTGGCGGCCCTGTCCGTCACCGGCTGCGGGCCGCTGTCGCGAACGCACCGCGACCCGGGCAACAGCCACGCGGTGGCGACCGGCGCGCCCAGCGAACGGGCGAAGGCCGAGATCACCATCGCGAACGGCCGGGTCGATCCGCCGCCCGGCTGGCTGGAGGTGCGCCAGGGGCGGCAGGTCAGCATCACCGTCACCAGCGACGTGCCCGACGAACTGCACGTGCACGGCTACGACCTCGCGGCCGAGCTGCGCCCGGGGGTGCCCGCGACGGTCCGGTTCACGGCGGACCTGACCGGCGTGTTCCAGGTGGAGACCCACCGCGCCGAACTGGTCCTCACCCAGCTGGCGGTCCGGTGACGGGCTGGCCGGCGGCGGGCGGGCCGGCCGGCGGCCGGGTGACGGCGGGCGTTGTGGTGCACGGGGTAGGCGAGCGGTCGGACCTGCCGATCCCGATCTTCTACGCCTACGCGGGCGCGTTCGCCGCGCTGGTCGTCTCGTTCCTGGCGCTCGCCCTGCTCTGGGCCGACTCCCGCTTCCGCGGCGACCACGCCGGCCGCCCCCTCACCCTGCCCGCGTCCGGTGGCAAGGCGACGAGGACGGCCCGCGTCCTGACCCTGCTGGCCGCCGTCTACACCCTGGCCTGGCTCATCCTCGGCCCCGCGACAGAGAACGCGGCCCCGTACCTGGTGTACGTGCTGTTCTGGGTCGGCCTGGTGCCCGCGTCGCTGCTGCTCGGCCCCGTGTGGCGGGCGCTGAACCCGTTCCGGCTGCTGCCCGACCGCCCGCGCCGCCCGTACCCCGCCGGGCTGGGGTTGTGGCCCGCGGCGGCGGGCCTGCTCGCGTTCACCTGGATGGAGCTGGTCGCGCCCGAGCCCGCCGCACCTCCGACCCTGCTGATCTTCCTCACTCTGTACGCCGCCGCCCAGCTCACCGGCACCTTCGTGTACGGCCACGCCTGGCTGGAGCGCGGCGACCCGTTCGAGGTGTATTCAACCCTGATCGGCCAGATGTCTCCCTTCGGCAGGCGAGCGGACGGCGGTCGGGTGCTGCGCAACCCGTTCGACGGCCTGGACGCCGTCGCCCCCGCCCCCGGCCTGGTCGCCACGGTCTGCGTGCTGCTCGGCAGCACCGCCTACGACGGCTTCTCCACCAGCCCCGCCTGGGTGAACGCCCTGCAGTCCGGCCCGTTCGGCGGGCGCGCGGGGCTGGGCACGATCGGCCTGCTGGCGGCCGTCGCCGGCGTGGCCGTGCTGTACACCGCCTGCCTCTTCGCGGCCGGAGTGATCGGCGGCGCGAAGGGGCTGGCGGGCCGCTTCGCGCACTCGTTGCTGCCCATCGCCGCCGGCTACCTGATCGCGCACTACTTCTCGCTGCTGGTCATCGAGGGCAGGCACGCGATCATCCTGGCGCTGGGCCTGGACGCCGAGGTGACCCAGAACGCCGTCGCCCCCGGGACCATCGCCACCGTGCAGGTGCTGGCCATCGTGCTCGGCCACGTCGCGGGCGTGGTGGCCGCGCACGACCGGTCGGTCAGGCTGCTGCCGCCCGCGCGGGCGGTGGCGGGCCAGATCCCGCTGTTCGTGCTGATGATCTGCTACACGACAGGCGGCCTGACCCTGCTGCTGGCGTAAGGGCTGCGGGCGGTCAGCGTGCGGCGGTCCTGCGGCGGAACAGCAGCGCCGCGACCGGTACGCAGAGCGCGACCGTCCCCGCCAGCCACGCCGTGGCCACCGCCCCCGACGACCCCATCGGCAGCCCCAGCAACAGCGACCGCATGGTCTCGATGATCGGGGTCAGCGGCTGGTTGTAGGCGAAGTCCCGAAGCACGCCCGGCATGGTCTGGGCCGGGACGATGCCGTCCGACACGTACGGCAGGAACAGCACGAAGAAGCTGAACGCCCCGGCCGCCTGGGGCGAGCTGACCAGCAGCCCCCAGACCGCCGCCAGCGCGGACATGGCCAGCACGTACCCGGTCACCAGGGCCAGCACCAGCGCCCAGTCGGCGAGGGAGGCGTCGGGACGGAAGCCGAGCAGGAGCGCGGCGGCCAGCGCGATGGCCGAGGACGCCACGTTGCGGATCACCGAGGCCACCACGTGCCCGGCCGGGACGACCCAGCCGCTGATCGGCAGGGTGCGGAAGCGGTCGATCATGCCGCCGGTCATGTCGTCGGCGATGGTCACGGCGGTGAGCGCGGCGCCGTACCCGCCGGACATGAGCAGGACGGCGGGGACGACGAAGTCGATGTAGGCCAGGCCGCTGGAACCGGTCGTGATCGCGCCGCCGAACACGTACACGAACAGCACCATGATGATCACGGGCAGCGCCGTGTTGACGATCAGGCCGTCCAGGACGCGCATGTCGCGGCGCAGGTCGCGGACGACGAGACGGCGCAGGTCGCCGGCGGCGGTGATGGGAACGCTCATGCCGCGGCCGCCGTCAGCTCGAAGAAGACGTCGTCCATGGTGGGGGTGCGCAGCTCGACGCGTTCGACCTGGATGCCCGCCCCGTGCAGCAGCTCCAGCGCGTGCCGCAGGTGGTCGGGGCCGTGGAGGGCCAGGGTCAGCTCCCCGGCCTCGGTGTCGACGTGCGCTCCCGGCAGGGCGGCGCCCGCGCGGGGCAGGTCCGCGGGGAGTGCGGGGCGCAGGGCCAGACGTTCCCTGCCGACCTGACGCTTGAGCGCGGCGGGGGAGTCGTCGGCGACGACCCGTCCGCCGTTGATGACCACCACGCGGTCGGCAAGCTGGTCGGCCTCCTCCAGGTACTGCGTGGTCAGCAGAATGGTGGTGCCGGAGGCGAGCAGCTCGCGGATCACCGACCACAGCTCCGCCCTGCTGCGCGGGTCGAGGCCGGTGGTGGGCTCGTCCAGGAACAGGATGGGCGGCGCCGACACCATGCTGGCGGCCAGGTCGAGCCGCCGCCGCATGCCGCCGGAGTACGTGTCCGCCCGGCGGTCGGCGGCGGCGGTGAGGTCGAAGCGCTCCAGCAGCTCGTCCGCCCGCCGCCTGGCCCGGTCGCGGCCCAGGTGGTAGAGCCCGGCGAACAGCTCCAGGTTCTCCCTGCCGGTCAGCAACGCGTCCACGGTGGCCTGCTGCGAGGTCAGGCCGATGGCGCGGCGCACCTGCGCGCCCTCGCGGGCCACGTCGTGCCCCGCCACCGTGGCGGTGCCGCCGTCCGGGGCGAGCAGCGTGGTCAGGATGCGCACGGTCGTCGTCTTGCCGGATCCGTTGGGGCCGAGCAGTGCGAGCAGCGAGCCGGTGGGCACGGTCAGGTCGATCCCGGCCAGCACGCTGTTGCCGCGGAACGACTTGGTGAGCCCTCTGGCAAGGATGGCATCTGTGAATACTCTACTGTGTATGACGTTCATAGTTTCAAGGTAATGCAGAATCCTAGGAGCGAGTCAAGGAGGAATGCGATGGCCGAGGACCGGTTGCCCCCCATGCTGCGGCGGATGTGGGGGCGCGAGCCGGCGCCGCGCAGGGGCCCCAGACCCCGGCTCGACCTGGCCACGATCACCGCCGCCGCCATCGAGCTGGCCGACGCGGAAGGGCTCGCCGGGGTGTCGATGAACAGCGTGGCCACGAAGGTGGGAGTGGCGGCGACCGCGCTGTACCGGTACATCGGCAGCAAGGACGACCTGCTCATCCTGATGGCCGACGCCATCGCCCCCGAGCCGCCCGACCCGTCCGGCCAGCCTTGGCGCGACTACCTCGCCCTGTGGACGCGGCTCCAGCGCGACCTCGTGCTGCGGCACGCCTGGGTGCTGCCGATCACCCAGTTCGCCCCGCCGCTCGGGCCGCGGCGGCTGCTCTGGCTGGACCGGGCGCTGGCCGCGCTCGACGGCACGGGCCTCGACGAAGGCGAGGTGATCAACGTCGCCAGCACCCTGACGGGTTACGCGATCACCGATGCGGCCATCACCCAGGCGGCGGGCAGCGGCTTCCAGGAGATGGCCGAAGCCGGCATCGAGGGCGCCTTCGACTACGGCGAGGTGCTGGTGGACCTGCTCGACCCCGCCGCCTACCCGGCGCTGTCGGCCGCCGTGCGCGGCGGCGCCTTCCGCGGCGCCGAGGGCTGGATCCACGACGAGGACTTCCGCTTCGGGCTCGACCTGCTGCTCGACGGGGTGGAGCAGCTCATCGCGCGACGCGCTTCAGGCGGCCGCGTCGGCGGGCAGTAGCTGCTCGGTGAGCAGCCGCCGCCACCTCGTCGTCCCCGTAGAGCGACCACCGCCCCAGATATGCGGCGATCTCCGCTTCGTTCCGTCCCTTGTCCGCGAGGAACGCCGCGTTGCCCCAGACGCCCCACAACACGTTTTTGGCCCGGTGCACGGCCGCCAGATCGCTGCCGTCCGGCCGGATGCCCAGCTCTGGCAGGACGTTCGCGCTCAGCCACGCCTGCGCCTCGTCCCCGGGGAACACCAGCTCCTCCGCCAGTAGCCCCAGCCCCTCGCTCAGCACGAACGACGGCGACAACATGAACCGCACGTCCTGCGCCTGCCCGAGCCGCAGCCGCGCGGCTGGGTGCGGGGACGATGTCGCTCTACGAGTACGTCCAGAGCAAGGAGGACGTGCTTGATCTGGCCCTGGACGAGGTCATCGGCGAGATCGAGATGCCCGGGGAGACCGGCGCGTCCGAGGGCGCCGGGGCGTGGCGTGACTTCCTGATCGGGCAGCTCACGCAGAGCCGCGCCGTCATGCGCCGCCACCCCTGGGTGCCCGCGCTCACCGCCACCCGGCCCCTCGTCGGGCCGCGGGCGCTGGCCCGCTCGCGGGTGTTCTACGAGGCGCTGGCGGCGGCGGGGCTGGAGGGCGAGTTGCTCACCGCCGCCGTGGGGACGTTGTCGTCGTACGTCAACGGGTTCGTCGCCGCCGAGAACATCTGGTGGCAGACGGTGCGCACCCCCGCCGCGGACGCCGAGTTCCGGGCCCGGGTCGCCGGGCACCTGGAAGGGCAGCTCGCCCAGCTCAGCCGGGTGCGGGACGGGGACTTCGACCGGCAGTTCCTGCTGGGGCTCGGGCTCATCCTCGATGGGATCGAGGGCCGGCTGGGAGGAGCAGGGCCGTGACGTTGTCCTGGCCGCCTTCGGCCAGAGCGTGGCTGACCAGGGCGCGGGCCGCTTCCACGGGGTGGTCGCGGGGTCCTGCGGTGCGGGACTGTAAGGAACCGGGGGTGGGGAGGTGGCGCCACAGGCCGTCCGTGCACAGGAGCAGGAGGCCTGGGGAGTGGGGGCGGTAGCTGCGCAGGTGCGGGTCGGGGTGGGTGGCGTCGGCGCCCAGCCAGGCGGACAGGGCTTCGTGGTCGCCTGTGTCGTCTTCTGTGAGGGTCATGGGGACGCCCTCGTGCGGGAGCCAGTAGGCGCGGCTGTCGCCTATCCAGCACGTCCAGATGCCGGCCGGGGTCGTGATGCCGGCGACGTAGGTGCAGGCGGGAGAGACCGCGAACGGGTCGCTCGGGGGTGTGGAGGCGGGCGGGGCGGTGGCCGGCGTTTCGGTGGCTCTGAGCGGGCCGGCGAGGGCTGAGACGGCGCGGCCCGCCCGGATCGCGCCCTCCACCAGCGCCGTCTCCGGCAGGGCGCCCGCGCGCAGCGACGCGACCGTCGCCGCAGCGCCCGCCTCGGCCGCCACCTGGGCGGCGCGTTCGGGGCGGGCCGACATCGACACGCCGTCGCACACCACACCGACCGTCCACTCACCCACCCGGGACAGGGCCATCGCGTCCGCGTTCACGGCCCGCCGTAAGCCACGGTCGCTGACACCGGCCGCGCCGCCGTCCGCCGTGAGCTCGACGTGGGAGCGGAAGGCCGGTTGCGAGGTGCCGCAGTCCCAGCAGTGGCCGTCGGGGGCCACGGTGCCGCCGCATGAGACACAGGGGGTCGGTTCCGTCATGGCCCCACGATCGTCTCAGATCCGGCAGAGCGGGGAAGCCGGGCGGTCAGCCGGGCTGCTTCAGGACCGTCGCGAGCATGCTGTCGAGCGCCTCCTGAGACGTCCGCAGCCGTGCGATCGACTCGGCGATCCGGCGGCGCTCCCGCCGCAGGCTGGCGACCATCCCCGGACAGGCGGCCGGCACCATCCGCTCCCCGTCGTCATGCACGCAGTCGAGCAGCCGCGCGATGGCCGCCGTGGGCAGCCCGGCGGCGAGCATCGTGCGGATGTGGCGGACGGCGGTCACGTCCGCGTCGCCGTACTCGCGATAGCCGTTGGGCAGCCGCGCCGGCCGCAGCAGGCCCTGCTCCTCGTAGTAGCGCAGCAGCCGCCTGTTCACCCCGGTCTCGCGGGCCAGGTCACCGATCCTCATGAGCTCCTTGACCTTCACATCGATGTGACGCCTTACCGTCGCGAGCGTCATGCAACGCAACAACATGAAGGAGCGGATCCATGCCTGCAGCGGTGATCGTCGGGTCGGGGCCGGGAATCGGGCGGTCTGTGGCGCGCCGGTTCGCGAAGGAAGGGCTGGAGGTGGGTCTCGTCTCGCGTAGCGGCAGCGATCTGGGGCTGGGCGGCGTGCGTACGTACCGGGCCGACTGCGGCGACGAGGGTGAGCTGCGTGCGGCGCTCGACGCGGCGGCGGGCGAGCTGGGGACGCCGGACGTGGTGGTGTACAACGCCGCGATCATCCGTCCGGACACGCTGGGGGAGGTGGACGCGCGGGCGCAGCTCGACGCCTGGTCGGTGAACGTGGTGGGGGCGCTGGTGACGGCCTCGCAGGTGGTGCCCGCGATGGCGCGGCGGGGGAGCGGCACGTTCATCGTCACCGGCGGGATGCCCGAGCCGAAGGCGGCCTATGTGAGCCTTTCGCTGGGCAAGGCCGGGGTGCGGACGGTGGTGGCGATGGTGGATGAGGAGTTCGGGCCGTCGGGGGTTCATGCGGCGAGCGTCACCGTGGCAGGGGCCGTCGCGCCGGGGACGGCGTTCGATCCGGACGACATCGCTGAGCACTACTGGCGGTTGCACGTCCAGCCGAGGCAGGCGTGGGAACGGCAGGTCGTGCACGCGGGCACCGGTGGATGAGTCAAGTGGTCAGGTGCCAGAACCAGCCCAGGGGACGCAGGCCCAGGCGCTGGGCCACCCGCTGCGACGAGTGGTTGTCCGCGCTCGTGCTGTAGAACACGGCAACCCCTTGCAGCATGCCGGCCCAGGCGGCCGTGGTGGCGGCGGCGTAGCCGCGGCCACGGTACGGCGGGGAGGTCCAGGTGCCTGCCTCGGCTCCCAGCGAGGTGAGGCGGGCGCTGTGGCAGATCGAGACCACCTGCCCGTCCTCGGCCACCATGGCCCAGGGCGTTCCCGCGCTGCAGGTGGTGAGTTTGTCCCACTCGTCGGGTTCCCAGGAGGAGGGGCGCGGTAAGGAGCGTGCGAGCCGGACGTGTTCGGCCGAGTCCGACCTGAGGACGTTCGCGGCGACGGAGGGCCTGAGGGGCGGGGTCACGAGGTAGGTGGGGCCGCCCGTCACCGACACCCGCTCGCCGCCGAGGAGCTCGCGGCAGGCCCCGAGTACGTCCGGCGGTGTGCTGAGAGCCGGGGGCGATGGCGGGGTGACGAGGGAGAGGAGGCGGGTGGCGAGCTCGTCCGGCACGGCGGATGAGACGGCCGCCGTGATGCCGTCGGACGCCACGGCGATCACCATGTCCTCGGGGCCCGGCAGGCGGCCGCGTTCGTCCAGGCGCCAGACGACGCCCAGCTCGATCCGGAGCAGGTCGATGTCCCGCGTCTCGTCCGTCACAGAACCCCTTCCGGCCGCAGGCCCCCGGCCCCGGTCAACGTGAAGGGGACCGTCGCGGCCACCCTACCGTTGACGATCACATCAAGCTCCCGCTCGCCCGGCGGCTCGTCGCGGGTGGTGACCGGGCGGAAGGAGTGGCTCTTGCGCAGGGTGAACGTGTCGCCGGCACCGCCGGCGTCCCGCTGCCCCAGGTGGAACACGCGGCGCGAGCCCGCCCGCCGCACGGCGTACTTCAGCAGCACCGGCCCCGCGGCCCCCGCTCTCACCGTGACCGTGAAGGACAGCTTGCCGCCGACGGCCACGGTCGGGGAGTCGAGGGACAGCTTGTCGACCGCGCCGCTGCCCGGCGTGGCGCCGACCAGGGTGAGGGCCTCCGGGTGGCCGGCGCGCAGCAGGCCGCGGACGGCGTGCCGGAGCACCCGTTCGACGTGGGAGCCGCCCGCCGCGCGCCACCCCGCCAGCAGCTCCAGCGCCACCTCGGGGTGGTCCTTGGCCAGGTCGTTGACGTGGTTGGCGACCGAGCGGCGGACGTACTCGCTGGGGTCGTCGCGCAGCCGGTCGAGGAGGGGCAGCGTCGGGCCCGGCGTCATCAGCCAGCCGACGCGGCCCGCCCAGGGGAGGCGGGGCCGCGAACCCTCCGAGGCGAGCCGGCGCAGGTGCTCGTCGGGCGACTCCGCCCAGCCGTACATGATCTTGATGGCGTCGTCGCGGTAGCGTTCCAGGTAGGGGCGGACGGCGAACTCACCCGTCGCGTACGGGGTGAGCGCCGCCAGGGTCTCCATCGCGGCGTCCAGGTGGCCGAGGCCCCTGGCGGCGGTGTGCTCGGTGGCGGGCCAGCCGCTCCACATGTTCAGCCTGGCCGCGCACTCCCTGACGTACGCCGCGGCCTGCGGGTAGGGCAGGGGCAGCGCGTCGTGCAGGGCCGTGGAGACGTGGGTGACGCGGGCCTTGAGCTCCAGGCCGTCGAGGCCGGTCAGGGCCTGCGAGGTGAAGCGGGCGTGGGGGAACGCGGGCCAGGCGGCGGCCAGCCCGTCGGCGAGCACCGAGACCGAGTGGGCGTTGATCATGTCTTTGAGCGGTTGAGCCACGCGGTAACTGTGCCAGGAGCCACCGACAATCCCGGGGTCAGAGGCTCTGGTAGTACTCCCGCATCGACGGGTAGTAGTCGTCGAAGCTCACCCCGCCGGAGCCGTCGCGGGAGGCGACGAGCAGGTCCAGGTAGTACTCCCAGCCGGGCCCGATCTCCCCGACGCCCTCCTCCGTCTCCAGATGCTGGACGAACCGCAGCTCCGTCACCCCGTCCACCTCCTCCAGCAGCAGCTCCAGCCGCCAGGCCCCGTGCTCGTCCGTCGACGAGACGGCCAGGCGGCGGGGTGGTTCGCAGGCGTCGATGCGCAGGTCGTACCAGGGCTGCTGGTCCTCGAAGACGAGCCGCACCTTGATCGTGTGGCCGGGCGCCGCGTCGCCCTCCCACGGCCCGAACCAGCGGGCGGTGCGCTCGGGCTCGGTGACGCCGGCCCACACGTCGCCGGCGGGGGCGCGGAAGGTGCGGGTGAGGACGAGGTCGGTGCCGTCGCCGGTCCTGAACAGCCGGCCTGTGGGGATGGGGCTCATGCGGTGCTCTCCTGTCCGGTGACGTCATGCGAGGCTGCGGTACGGCGTTCCCTGCGCGTGCGGTAGACCTCGGTTTCGAGCGCGTCGAAGCGGTGCTCCCAGCCGGTGGGGCGGGCGAACCGGCCGAGCCAGGTGATCAGCTCTGCGAGTGGAGCCGGGTCGAGAGTGTAGAGGCGCTGACGGCCGACGAGTTCGGCGTTGAGCAGCCCGCTCTGCCTGAGCACGCGCAGGTGGCGGCTGACGGCCGGGCGGGTGATCGCGAAGCGTTCGGCGATGTCGCCGGCCGGTAGCGGGCCGTCGCGCAGCAGCAGCATGAGGATCTGCCGCCGCACGGGATCGGAGATCGCCCCAGCCGTCTGGTCCAGGGGCGACGGCGACTCCGGTTGTGCCGCCTGATCCGGACGTGCTCGCTCCGCCTCGTTCACACCGGGAAGCGTAACCTACTGGTTACGCATTCTCAAGACAGTGCCCGGCCGCCCCCATCGCGGGGGCGGCGGGGCAGGGTCAGCCGGTGCTCTCCCGCCACCGGTTGGTGATCGGCAGGCGGCGGTCACGCCCGAAGTTCTTGGGCGTGATCTTCGGGCCGGGCGGATACTGGCGCCGCTTGTACTCGGCCAGGTCCACCAGCCGGATCACCCGTGTGACCAGCGCGGGATCGTGCCCGGCCGCGATCAGCTCCTGCGACCCCATGTCCTTCTCGACGTAGTCGTCCAGCAGCCGGTCCAGCACCTCGTACGGCGGCAGCGAGTCGGTGTCCCGCTGGTCGGGACGCAGCTCCGCGCTCGGCTCCTTGGTGATCGACTCCTCCGGGATCGGCCGCTCGGCGTCGAGCAGGAAGCCGGGGTCGGAGTGGGCGTTGCGCCACCGCGACAGCTCCCACACCATCGTCTTGGGCACGTCCTTGATCGGCGCGAACCCGCCGGCCGAGTCGCCGTAGAGGGTCGAGTACCCGGTGGCGAGCTCGCTCTTGTTGCCGGTGGTCAGCACCAGGTGCCCGTTCTCGTTCGACAGGCCCATGAGGATCATGCCGCGCACCCTGGCCTGGAGGTTCTCGGCGGCCAGGCCGGACAGGTCGATCTCCTTCTCGAAGGCGTTGACGATGTCGGCGATCGGCACCACCTGGGCGTTGACGCCCTGCCTGCGTACCAGCTCCTGGGCGTCGGCCAGGGAGTGGTCGGAGGAGTAGCGGGAGGGCATGAGCACCACGTTGACGCGGGAGGGGCCGATGGCGTCGGAGGCGATGGTGGCGGTCAGCGCGGAGTCGATGCCGCCGGACAGGCCGAGGATGACGGACTGGAAGCCGTTCTTGGCCACGTAGTCGCGCACCGCGAGGACCAGCGCCGAGTAGACCTCGGCGTGCACGTCCAGCGGTTCGGGGATGACGGCGGGCACGGCGGGGTAGGCGGCGACGGGCTCGGAGGACAGCACGAGGCGCTCGACCGTGATCGTGGAGCCGTCGCCCGCGTCGTACGGGTACGTGCCCGGCTCGGCCTCGGAGACCGGCAGGTCGTCGAGGTCCACGACGATCAGTTCCTCCTTGAACTGCCGTCCGCGCGCGACCAGCTCGCCCGCCGCGTCCACCACGATGGAGTCGCCGTCGAAGACCAGCTCGTCCTGCCCGCCGATCTGGTTGACGTAGACGAGGCCGCATCCGGCCTCGCGGGCCCGGCGCGCGCACAGCTCCAGCCGTACGTCGTCCTTGTCCTTCTCGTACGGCGAGGCGTTCGGCGCCACCAGCAGCCCGGCCCCCGCCTGCCCGACGACGGACACGGGGCCGCCCTCCTGCCAGAGGTCCTCGCACACCGCGATCGCGACGTCCACGCCGTGCAGCCGGAAGATCGGCAGCCGGTCGCCGCGGACGAAGTAGCGGTACTCGTCGAACACCCCGTAGTTCGGCAGGTGGTGCTTGGCTGTGCGGGTGACCACCTCGCCCTTGTGCAGCAGCGCGGCGGCGTCGAGCGGGGCGCCCTTGGGCTGGCCCACCCGGGGCGCCAGGCCGGCGCGGTCCACGTAGCCGACGACCACGGGCAGGTCGCCCAGGCCCTCGTCGTGGAGCCTGCGCGCCACCTCCTCCAGCGTCCGGATGCTGGCGTCCACGAAGGAGGTGCGCAGCACGAGGTCCTCCACCGGGTAGCCGGTGAGGAACATCTCGGTGAAGACCACGAGATGGGCCTCGCGCTCCGCCGCGTCGCGGGTCCACGCGATCAGTTTGTCGGCGTTGGCGCTCAGGTCGCCGACGGTCGGGTTCGTCTGTGCCAGGGCAATGCGGAGTTGAGCCACGTCAACAGCCTAGTACGCTCCGATTTTTATCGTCAAAGCGACGAAAAGCAGCTCATTTCCCTCCCGGGGTGACCAGGCCGGACTCGTAGGCCGCCATCACGAGCTGCGCCCGGTCGAACAGCCCGAGGTGCTCCAGCAGCGACTTCACGATCAGGCCCACCTCCTCCTCCGGCAACGCCAGGGTCTGCCCGATCTGCCGGTTGGTCAGCCCCCGGGCGACGAGTTTGAGCACGTCCAGCCGGTCGTCAGGGAGCCCGGCCAGCGCCGGCGGCGAGGCCGGGTCGGTACGCCCGGTGAACGCCGAGATCAGCCGCGTGGTCACGGCGGGGTCGATGAGCGCGTCCCCGGCCGCCGCGGCCCTGATCGCGGCCAGGATCTGCTCGGGCGGCGACGTCTTCAGCACGAACCCGCTCACCCCGGCGCGCAGCGCCGCGTACAGGTTCTCGTCGCTGCCGAACGTGGTCATCATCACCACCTTCGGCGGCTGCTCGCCGGCCAGGATCCTGCGGGCGGCGGCCAGGCCGTCGAGGCGCGGCATCTGGATGTCGAGCAGCACCACGTCGGGCCGCGTCTCGCGGACGCCGGTGATCGCCTCCTCGCCGTTGGCCGCCTCGCCCGCCAGCGCGAACCCGGCCTCGCTGTCCAGCATGGCCTTCAGCCCGGTACGCACCAGCGCCTGGTCGTCGGCCACCAGCACGCGCAGCACCCCGCCGCCGGTCACCACCACGGGATCGGCGGCGGGCTCCTCCAGGCGCTGGGCCAGCATGTCGGCCTCCAGCCGCTTCAGCCCGGCCGACAGGTCCAGCCCCAGCTCGTCCCGCCACACAGCGCGCGCCCTGCGCAGCGCCGCCAGCGCGTCGCCCTGACGCCCCATCCGGTAGAGCCCCACGGCCAGCAGCCGCCACGCCTCCTCCCGCAGCGGGTACGCCGACGCGTGCGCCTCCAGGTCCGCCACCAGCGACGTGGCCCTGCCCAGCGCCAGCCCGGCGTCCGCACGCCGCTCCACGGCGATCAGCCGCAGCTCCTCCAGCCGCCCGGCCTCGGTCGCGGCCCAGCTCAGCTCGGCGAACTCGGCCAGCGCGGGGCCGCGCCACAGCTCCAGCGCGGTGTCCATGGCCGCCCACACCTGCGCGGGCGTGCCGTCGGACTTGACCAGGCCCTCGAAGTGCCAGGCGTCCACCTGCTCGGTACGCGCGCGCAACGCGTACCCGGGCGGCGCGGACACCAGCACCCCGGCCTCCTCGCGGGGCGCGCGGCCGGGCTCCAGGGCGCGGCGCAGCCGGGAGACGTAACCCTGGATGGTGGACAGGGCCTGCGCCGGCGGGTCACCCGGCCACAGCTCGTCGATGAGGGTGTGCACGGGCACGGCGCGGCCACCGGCGACGAGCAGGCGGGCGAGCACCGCTCGCTGCCGCTGGCCGCCGAGGTCGAGGGGGGCGCCGTCGGCCCAGGCCTGGAACGGTCCGAGAGCGGTGAAGGTCAGCATGTCAGGCGTAACTGTAGAGGCAGAACGGGCCGGGGTATATGGGGAAATGTCACAGAGGTAACTCGGCGTCGACAACGGTGCCCCCTCCGTCCGCCTCACGTACGACACAGGCGCCGCCCAGCTCGGCGGCCCGCTCGCGCATCGAGCCCAGCCCGACGCCCGCCCGCGCGTCCCCCGGGATCCCGCTGCCGTCGTCGGTGACGGTGATCCGCAGCGTCTCGGCGCGCCGCAGCGCGATGGTGATCGTGGCCGCGCCCGAGTGCTTGCGGGCGTTGGTGAGCGCCTCCTGCACGATCCGGTACGCGGCCACCTCGACGGCGGCCGGCAGCCCGTCGAGCCCGCCGGAGACCTCGACCGGCGTGCCCGCCAGCTCCGCCACGGCCCCCGCCAGGCCCAGCTCGTCCAGCGCGGGCGGGCGCAGGCCGTACACGAGCTGCCTGATGTCGCCGCTCACCGCGTCCATGCCGGCGCGCAGCTCGGCCAGCAGCAGGTCGGCGCTCTCCGGCGAGCTGCGCACGGACTGGCGGGCGGCGTTGATGGACATCGCCATGCCGGTCAGCGACTGGCCGAGCCCGTCGTGCAGGTCGCGGCGCAGCCGCCGCCGCTCCTCCTCGCGCGCGGTCAGGATGCGCTCGCGTGAGCGCTGCAACGCCGCCGTCAGCCGCACCGCGTGCGCCGCGTCCGCGATGTACGGGGTGAGCGTGGCGATCACCCGCTCGTCGTGCGCCGCCGGGAACCTGCGCCGGTCGGTCGGCCCGACGAGCAGCAGCCCCACCGGCTCCCCGTGCCACACCAGGGAGATCACCCGCTCGGGAGGGCCGGGGGAGCCCGAGACGGTGGTCGTGCCGTCCAGCTCGACCGCCACGCCCGTCACCGACAGGCCCTCGCGCAGCGTGTCGAGGGTGGCCAGCAGCCCGTGCACCGGGTCGGCGTGCTGCAACCGGTGCCGCAGCCGCCTGGCCAGCGTGCCCGGCACTCCGGTGCTGCCGTACAGCAGCCGGTCCACGCCGCGCTGCATGCCGCGCCGCATCGGCTGGAAGGCCGCCCCGGCGAACACCGCCGCCGCGATCCCGGCCACCCGGTCCACCTCGGCGAGGAACAGGCTGCTCGCGGCGCTGGCGGCCACGTACACGCCGGTGATCACGATGAGCAGCCCGGTGCCGACGAGCGCGCGGCTGATCAGCGTGTCGATGCCGAACAGCCGGTAACGCAGCACCGCCAGCGCGATGGCCGCCGGGATCAGCGGGATGAACAGCGTCGCCAGCCACCAGAACGGGTCGCCCAGCATCCACGGCACCAGCAGGCCGGGCAGCGTCACCATCACCCACAGGAGCTGGCGCCGCTCGGTCGCGTCGCCGCGCTTGAACCGCACCACCAGCGACACGAACGCCAGCGCCATGGCCGCCGACACCAGCCAGTGCGCGGGGTCACGGAACGCTCTCTGGCCGCTCAGCGCGCCCGCCCAGTCGAGCGCCATGCCCAGCACGGCCGGCGCGACCACCCAGCGCCAGCGCCTCGACAGCAGCCTGCCGACCGGGTAGAGCAGGGGGAGCAGCACGCCGAGCGTGAGTTGCAGCACGTGCCAGGCGAGGTTGACGATCGGCCAGCCCGCGGCGGGGCTGCCGTACAGCAGGTGGAAGGTGTTGGCCGACAGGATGTTGGCGGCGGCGCTCAGCCCGCCGACGCACAGCAGCCAGCCGATCACCAGCCGGGGCCTGCTGTAGACGAGGATCGCGCCGAAGACGGAGAACGCCGTGCCCGCCATGTCCTCGGGGGCCAGCGGCAGCGGCGTCCAGGAGGGTTGCGGCAGTTGCGCCGTCACCCAGATGTCGGTGAGCTCAAAAATGACGGCGAGCGTGGCCATGCCGATCGCCACGCTTCGCGCCAGACCTGCGCGGCGCATCCCACCCGCCCTTCCCACCCCATGATCGAGGTGAAAATTATCGGTGGGCTGCCAACGTCCGATCAAAATTTTCTCAACGCGCTCCGCACCTGGTCAGAGCAACGATAGCGGGCGTTCCCGGCAGCCTCAGCGGCGTCTGATCGCCGGGCCGAGCAACAGCAGCCCGGCCGCCGAGACCACGCCGACCGCGGCGGTCGTGAACCACAGCGCCTTCGGCCCCAGCTCCAGCAGCGGCCCGCCGAGCAGCGGCGCCAGCACCGCCGCCAGCGACCACGCGAACCCGAACAGCCCCGAGTACCGCCCGCGCAGCTCGGCGGGCGCCAGGGAGGCCACGATGGCGCCCGCGATCCCGGCCGTGGCGATCTCCCCGGCCGTCCAGATCGCGATCGTCACCGCCAGCCCGGCCACGTTCGTCACGTACGCGGTCATCGCGAACCCGGCCGACATCACGACCAGGCCCAGCGCCAGCATGCGCGCCGGGTCCCTGCGTCCCAGCCAGCCCGACACCAGCGGCTGCACGACGACGATCAGCACCCCGTTCAGCGCCATGGCCAGGCCGAACTCCTTGGAGGTCAGCTTCACCACGTCCGTCATCGCCACCGGCAGCATGGTCATCGTCTGCGAGTAGACCAGCGCGTTGCCCAGCGCGACGAGCGTGAACCCGACCATGACCCGGTCGCGCAGCACCATCCCGAACCCGCCGGTCGCCTGCCTGACCTCCGGCCTCGTCTCCGGCACCGCCCGCCACACCAGCACGGCGAAGAGCACGCCCGAAAGCGCGTCGATCCAGAACAGCCAGAGGAACCCCTGCCCGGCCAGCCATCCGCCGGCCGTCATGCCCACCGAGTAGCCCAGGTTGATCGCCCAGAACAGCAGCCCGTACGCCCGCGGCCGCTCCTTCGCCGGGACCAGGTCGGCGACCAGCGCGGTGGAGGCAGGGCGGTAGACGTCGATCACCAGGCCGAGCGCGAACATCGAGGCCAGGATGGCGGGCAGCGAGGTGCTGTAGCCCAGCGCCAGCATGCACACCGCGGTGGCCAGCATGCCGCCCGACAGCGTCGCGCGGCGCCCGATCCGGTCCGCGAGCACGCCCGCCACGAGCTGGGAGAGCAGCGATCCCGCACCGAACACGCCCATCACCAGGCCCGCCGCGGTGATGGACAGGCCGCGGCTCTGGGTCAGGTAGACGCCGGTGAAGGGCATCACCATGGTGCCCAGGCGGTTCACCAGCGTGCCGCCCCACAGGGCCCAGAACGGGCGGGGCAGCCCGCCGATCTGGGCCTTGAGGAAGGAGGGTCTCTCGACAGTCGTGCTCGTCACGCTCATAGCGTGAGATTTCCGGTTTCGTGGTGCGAACGATTTAGCGCAGACTAAAAGCATGTCCATCACCTGGGTGCTGAGGCCGGAGGACGTGGCGCGCATCCGGTTCGCCTTCTCCCCGATGTGGGAGCTGGTGGCCAGCCTGCGCACCCTCCAGCAGCCCGCCAGGCAGTCGATCCACCTGCCCTGGCTCAAGGCCGTGCGGCCGAGGCTGGCCGGGCTCGACCTGACCGAGCTGCTCGCTCTCGTCCCGCCGACCGGCTACCTCGCCGACTTCATCACCCCGCCCCCCGACACGCCGATGCCCGACTTCGCCGCCGAGCTCGACCGGGTCAGGCGCGCCGACCCCGCACGGGCCCGCGAGGAGGCGGCCAAGGTCGAGGGCACCGACAGGGCCGTCATCGCCCGGTTCACGGCCGACCCCGAGGCGGGCGTGCTCAGGGTGGCCGACGCGCTGGAGGCGTACTGGGAGGTCGGCCTCGCCGAGTTCTGGCCCCGCGTGTACGCGCTGCTGGAGCGGGACGTGCTGCGCCGCTCACGGCAGCTCGCCCAGGGCGGCGCGCGCGAGCTGTTCGCCGGGCTCGGCCCCGCCGTGCGGTGGACGGGGGAGAAGCTGATCATCGACCGGCCCTGGTGCGACGCGGGCGGGCTGCACGGCGACGGGCTGGTGCTGGTGCCCAGCGCGTTCTACTGGCCGGCCGTGGCCGTGATGACGGCGCCGTACCAGTCGATGCTCGTCTACCCCGTGCAGGGCGTCGGCACGCTGTGGGAGCAGGGCCCGCCGCCCGCGCCCGGCGCGCTCGGCGCGCTGATCGGCAAGAGCAGGGCCGCGATCCTGATCGCGCTCGCCGAGCCCGCCACCACCTCCGCGCTGGCCACCCGCATGGCGCTCACGCCCGGCGCGGTCAGCCAGCACCTCGGCGTGCTCAGCGGCGGCGGGCTGGCGGTGGGCCTGCGGATCGGCAAGCAGGTCGTCTACCGCCGCACCCTGGCCGGCGACATGCTCGCCGCCGGCCCGGGACCTCACGCGTAACGCTGCGACTCCAGCAGCCAGTCCAGGTGCGCGCGCGGCGCCGCCAGGTACGCGCAGGCCACCTTGCTGACGTCCCTGGCCGTCTTCGGCTCCAGATCGTCCAGCGGCAGCCGCCTGGCCGCCTTGCGCATGTCCTGGCAGCGCCCGGTGATCCGGTCCAGCACCCAGGCCGTCGCCTCCCGCTCGCTCAGGCCGAGCTGCCGCATCGCCAGCACCACGAAGTTGTGCACGTCGCCGCGCTCCTTCGGCCGCGAGGCGACGTCGTTGCACCAGGCCGTGACATCGCTGCAGGCGTTCACGAGTTGCTGCCACGGGTCCGACTCGTGTACCCAGACCGGCACCTCCACCCGCAGGCACGGCTCCACCAGGTCGTACAGGTACGGGCCGACCGTGCCCCTGCGCAGCGCCGGATACTCCTCCAGCGTCGGCATCCGGCCCGCCGCCCGGTTCTCCGCCTCGGCGCGGCAGGCGTCGTACTGGCGCTGCAGCCCCACCGCGAACCTGGCCCGCCAGTGGTCGCTCATCCGCACGCTCGTCACCCGCCACAGGTCGGCGAAGGCCGACTCCAGCGGATGGCAGGAGGTCCCCTTGAGCATGCCGTGGAAGATCTCCAGCGGGCCCGAGCGCTCGTCCAGCTCGTCGTCCAGGTGGAACAGCCAGGTCAGCCACTGCGCGAACAGCGCCGCCGCGGCGGCGTCGAACTCGGCGAACGCCCGGCCGGCCATCCGGTGGTAGCCGACGCCCGGATCGGCGCGCAGGCCGGTGCGCCTGGCCCAGTCGATGACCGCGGCCTCGATGGCGTACACGGCCGGATGCATCCTGCACGGCGCCGCCATCGCGGGCACCCGCTCGGTGAGCGGCAGCAGCGCCAGCGCGGCGCAGCCGCCCCTGCGCGGCAGCGGCAGCAGGGACGACAGGGCCGAGCGCAGGGCGGTACGCACCGTGGTACGCACCGTGGCGAACACGGTGGTGGTGGCGGTCACGCTGTCCTTGGACGCGCTCTTCACTGGAGTGTTCTTCACCGTGCTGTTCACAGGGGCCCGAAGAGCCAGTTGCCGGCGGCGCTGGGGTCGTCGCCGCGGTAGTAGTCGGCCGCGGCCAGGACCAGCTCGTCCACGGTGATCGTGCCCCTGCCCGTCCGGTCCAGCCGGTCGAACGCCTCGTCCACGTCGTCGTAGGCCACCCCGAACGCGCACAACATCGTGCGGAAGTCACCCGGCCCGATCTGCCCGTCGTCGTCGCCGTCGCACAGCTCCGCCACCGCGACCGTGGCCGGTTTGAACACCGCGTCGTACTGGTCGCCCGTGACGAACGCCGCCGTCATCCCGCGCAGGAAGTCCTGCCGCACGATGCCGGAGTCGCCGTCGCGCTCCAGCGTCCGCGACAGGGTGGACCAGATGCGGTCGAAGCCGTCCACGAGACTCGCCCCGGCGACCGAGGTGGGGGACTCCCCGAAGCCCACCAGGATACGGGCGCCCAGCCCCAGCAGGTCCTCGCGCTCGACGACGCCGTTGCCGCTCGCGTCGATGTGGTCGAACGCCCGATCGAGCTTGTGATTGAGCAGGTCGATAGCCACCAATGCCTCCCCCGAGACTGACTGCGTGATCACAGTAAGTCGGGGCGGGCCCTTTGTCAGCGAGGCTCGCACCGGCACCCCCCGTAACGTGTGCGAAACACGGACACGGCATGCTGGTGTGTACGCCTGTACTGTCCGTACGAACGAGGGGAAGCCGTGGACCGCCAGCAGGAGTTCGTGCTCCGCACGCTCGAGGAACGCGACATCCGGTTCATCCGGCTGTGGTTCACGGACGTGCTCGGCTTCCTCAAGTCCGTCGCGATCGCGCCGGCCGAGCTGGAGGGGGCCTTCGCCGAAGGCATCGGGTTCGACGGCTCGGCCATCGAGGGCTTCGCCCGCGTCTACGAGTCCGACATGCTCGCCAAGCCCGACCCGGCCACCTTCCAGATCCTGCCGTGGCGCAGCGAGACGCCGGGCGCCGCGCGCATCTTCTGCGACATCCTGATGCCCGACGGCACGCCGTCGCACGCCGACCCGCGCTGGGTGCTCAAGCGCACGCTCGCCAAGTGCGCCGACATGGGCTTCACCTTCTACACCCACCCGGAGATCGAGTTCTTCCTGCTGAAGAACCGTCCCGAGCCCGGTGTGCGGCCCGAGCCGATCGACTCGGGCGGCTACTTCGACCACACGCCGCACAGCTCCGGCCACGACTTCCGCCGCCAGGCGATCATGATGCTGGAGTCGATGGGCATCTCCGTCGAGTTCAGCCACCACGAGGGCGCGCCCGGCCAGCAGGAGATCGACCTGCGTTACGCCGACGCGCTCACCACGGCCGACAACATCATGACCTTCCGCCTGGTCATGAAGGAGGTCGCGCTGGAGCAGGGCATCTGGGCCTCGTTCATGCCCAAGCCGTTCACCGAGCACCCCGGCTCCGGCATGCACACCCACATGTCGCTGTTCGAGGGCGACCGCAACGCCTTCTACGAGGCGGGCTCCGAGTACCGGCTGTCCAAGATCGGCCGCTCGTTCATCGCGGGGCTGCTGCGGCACGCGGCCGAGATCACCGCCGTCACCAACCAGTGGGTCAACTCCTACAAGCGGCTGTGGGGCGGCGCCGAGGCCATCGCCGGGCTGGGCGGCGAGGCCCCCTCCTACGTGTGCTGGGGCCACAACAACCGCTCCGCGCTGGTCCGGGTGCCGATGTACAAGCCGCACAAGGGCGGCTCGACGCGCATCGAGTTCCGCTCGCTCGACTCGGCCTGCAACCCGTACCTGGCCTTCGCGCTGATCCTGGCCGCCGGGCTGAAGGGCATCGAGGAGAGCTACGAGCTGCCGGCCGCCGCCGAGGACAACGTCTGGACGCTGACCAGCGCCGAGCGGCGCGCCCTCGGCATCCAGCCGCTGCCCGGCTCGCTCAACGACGCGATCGAGGTCATGGAGCGCAGCGAGCTGGTGGCCGAGACGCTGGGCGAGCACGTCTTCGACTTCTTCCTGCGCAACAAGCGCAGCGAGTGGCGCGAGTACCGCCGCCACGTGACGGAGTTCGAGCTGGGCCGCTACCTGCCGGTCCTCTGACAGCGGTGGGTGAGGCCCCGCCGGACGCTCCGGCGGGGCCTCGTCCGATCAGCCCCAGAACTCCCGCACCTCGATCGGCAGCGTGGCGGCGGCGGCCATCCTGCGGCCCCACGCCAGCGCCGCCTCCCGGCCGGGCGCCTGGATCACGGTGAAACCGCCGACGTGCTCCTTGCCCTCGGTGTACGGGCCGTCCACGGTGAGCACCTCGCCGTCGCCCGCCCGCAGCACGACCGCCTCCTCCGGCGGACGCAAACCGCCGGAGAAGAGCCAGGCGCCGGCGGCCTTCAGCTCCTCCTCCAGCGCGCCCAGCTCGCGCATGACCGGTTCGAGCACCTCGGGGCCGGGCGGCTCGCCGTCGGGCTGGTAGATGGTGAGCACGTATCGCTGCATCACATCGCTCCTTTCTCTCAGCCCTTGTACGAACGGCGCCGCCGCGGATCGACACCCCCGGCCGAATCGAACACGATCGCCTCCAGCAGCCCGGCCTCGGCCCGGTTCACGATGCGCGCCCCGGCCGCCGGAGCGGGGTCGCCGCCCTTGACCCGCGTGAGCAGGCTGTCCCACCTGCGCTGGTGCCGGGCGAACGTCCTGGCCGCCACCACCCGCCCCCTGGCCCGCTGCCCCGCCAGCGCCTCCTCGGCGGGCGCGTCCAGCAGGAGCAGGTGGAAGTCGGCGCCGTGCCGGCGCGCCAGCCAGGCGAAGCCGCGCAGCACGTACGGAGCGCAGCCCCGGTTGTGCGCGAGCACGGAGTGGCCCTGGGTCAGCGCCTGCCGGATGCGGGTCAGGTGGGTGACGAACACCACAGCCCGGCGCACCGGGTACGGCGCCCAGGTCAGCCTGCCGTTCCAGTGCCGTCTGGACTGCGCGGAGTCGATCACCACGGCCGTGCCCGAGTTGATGGGCAGGCTCTCGGCGCCGTCCATGCCGTACAGGCGGCGCAGCAGCGTGGTCTTGCCCGCCCCCGGCAGCCCCGTCAGGATGACCAGGGCTCCCGGCGGATACCGCAGCCTCGCCCCGTCCACAGCAACACCCTTCCCCGCCCGGTCCGCCGTCGCAATCCCTGCCGCGCCAGCATAGGCGCGTCCTACCAGCTTGACCGAGGACGGGCCCGGACGCGCACCCCTCGTGTGCCGGACGGTCCGTGATCAGCGAGAATCGGCGGATTGGTCGCGGCGGGCGGGAAACATCGTTAAGGTAGCGCCGACGCCTTGATCGGCCTCACTCCCGGAGCGGTTCGGAGTGAGGCCGATTTTCGTTGCTTCTGACCCCCGAGTCACATCCGAGCGATGTGCGGCGCCTAGCGTCTCGTTACTCGGTGGGGGGAAGTTTCGGCCCCCTTCAAGGCGTTATGGAGACGTACCGAGCTGCCACCGGACCCCCGCATCCTAGGTAAACCGGGTGTCCAGTAAAATCGGCTAGCTCTTTATGATATTTCCGGACTTTTCGCCTGGCGTGGCGATATAGGAGGGTGTGGCATGACGACGGCTGCCCTGCAGACCGTGTTGACCGTTCCCGAGCGCTTCCGTGGCCCCGTGGGCGTCGCCAACGGCGGCTGGATCGCGGGCACCATGGCGGAGGCGCTGAACGGTGGCCGATCAGCCGTCGAGGTCACGCTGCACGCCCCCACGCCGCTGGAGACCGAGCTGCGGCTGGAGCACGTGGCCAACACGGTCTCCCTCTCCCACGGCGACAAGCTGCTGGTCGAGGCGATCCCCGTGGCCGAGGAGCTGCAGGGCCCGGGGTTCGTGCCGTTCAACGACGCGGCCCGCGCCGAGGCCGGGTTCGCCGGGCTGAAGGCGCACCCGTTCGCGGAGTGCTTCGCCTGCGGCCTGCGCGAGCCGGGCGACGGCCTGCGCATCTTCCCCGGCCCGGTGGAGGGCACCGACCTCGTGGCGGCCGGCTGGCGCGTGCCGTTCACCGTGAGCGGCGAGGACGGCGTGCCCGCCTCGATCGTGGGCGCGGTGCTCGACTGCATCACCGGCTGGGCGCACTTCGGGCCTGGCGAGAGCGCGCTGCTCGGCCGCCTGGCCGTGCAGATCCACCGCCCGGTGCTGCCGGGCGGCCGCTACTCGGTGGTGGCCCGCCCGACCGGGCGCGACGGCCGCAAGATGTTCGGCCAGAGCGCCATCTACGAGGTGGACGGCACGCTGGTGGCCGCCGCCCGCGCCACGTGGATCGCTCCACGCTGACACCCCTCGCTTCAAGGCCCCCGAGTCGCGACTCGGGGGCCTTCGCCGTTCCTACGCCGGCACCGTGAGCCGGTCCGCCACTGTTGCCACGCAGCGCTCGTCGAACAGGATCGTGTAGTGGTTGCAGTCCGGCACCACCTCGTCGCGCAGGCCGGGCAGCCGCTCCGCCCAGGGCCGCACCAGGTCGTCGGGCAGCATTCCCACCGGCTGGTCGAGCAGCCCGCGCGGCGCCCTGAGCAGGTGCAGCGGGGCCTTGATCGCCTCCAGCGCCGCCCCGATAGCCTCCCGCTCCACGTGCAGCCACCGCCCGTCCTGCGCCACCGCCTCGGCCACCGCCCGTGACCGCAGCGCGCCCTCGGGGCCGGTCAGGTCGTAGCGCGCGTACGCCTCCACGTCGGCGTTCCAGCGGCCGGCGAAGGCCGGATGCGCCCTGAAGAAGTCCACGTACGCCTCCGCCGAGGGGAACGTCTGCCGCAGCCGCGCCAGCGCCGGGCCCAGCAGGGCTTCCAGGGCCGTGTCCGGGTCCGTGTCACCGGGGAGCGGGGGCAGCGGGATCCCGCCGTCCACCAGCACCACCCTGGCGAACGGCCGCCGGGCCGCCGCGAGCGCCGCCACGTACGCGCCCATGGAGTGACCCGTCAGCACCGTGTCCTGGCCCGCTCCGGCGTGGTCGGCGACGCGCAGCACGTCCTCGACGTGCCGTGGCAGCCCGTACGGGCCGGGCAGGGACGCGCTGAGCCCGCGCCCGCGCAGGTCCATGGCCACCAGCGACCAGCCGTCCGGCAGCCGCCGCCCCACCGCGGCCCACGCCATGAGCGACGCCGTGATCCCGTGGACCGCGATGATCGTGCGCGGCCCGGTTCCGAACGTGGCGATCCGCAGACCGTCCACCTCATCGATCCTCATAATCACCACATAATTACGCATATGCGAATTACCGTCATCGAACATGAGGCCGAGGCGGGTCTCGGCCACCTCGCCCGGTGGCTGGGGCTGGAGTGCGAGGTCGTGCGGCCGTACCTGGGGCAGGAGGTCCCCGAGCGGGCGCGGGACGGGCTCATCGTGCTCGGCGGCGCGGCGGCCGCCTGGGAGGACGAGCGCAGCCCCTGGCAGCCCGCCACCCGCGACCTGCTGCGCCGTGCCGTCGATGACGCCACCCCCACCCTGGCCGTCTGCCTGGGCGCGCAACTGCTCACCATGGCCTGCGGCGGCACGGTGGAGCGCGGCGCGAACGGGCTGGAGGTGGGCGCCCGCGAAGTGGTCGCGCTGCCCGCCGCAGCCTCCGACCGGCTGCTGTCAAGCGTCGCGGCTTCCGACCGGCTGCTGTCAGGCGTCGGCGCCGCCGTGGCCGTGCAGTACCACCAGGACGCCATGACGCGGCTGCCCGACGGGGCGGTGCCGCTGATGACCGGCTCCCAGTACCCGAACCAGGCCTACCGGCTCGGGGAGGCGGCCTGGGCGGTGCAGTTCCATCCGGAGGCGACGCCGGAGATCTTCGTGTCGTGGACGGCGGAGTCGGGCCTGGAGGCCGCCGAGGAGCTCAACGCGGAGGTCAAGGCCGCCGAGAGCGCGCTTGTGGCCACCTGGCGCCCGGTCGCGCAGGCGTTCGCCGACGTGGTCAGGGACTACTCACGCGCCTGAGCGCGCCTGAGCCCGCCGGTGAGGGCGTGCGCGAGTGCGTGCACGCCCGCCAGGACGAGCGGGAACGCCACCACGGCCGCCCCGGGCCCGCGCAGGGGCACCCCGGCCCGCCGCAGCCGCCGCCAGGCCCACACCGAGTACGGGATCACCACGACCGGCGCGGTCACCACCCCCGGCGTGTACCCGCGATAGATCGCCGCCTGAGCCAGATGCACCACCCCGTGCACCCCGAACCCGGCCAGCGCCGCCTGGAACACCGCGCTGCGCCCGCCCGTACGCGCCCCCAGGGCGGAGGCCACGGCCATCACGCCGCCCATCAGCCCGATGGCCACGTTCACGTGCGCCTGCGAGACGTCCAGCCGCACCCCGGGCAGGCGTTCCTCCAGCCGGGGCCGCGCCGCCTTCGTCCACCGGGCCATGGTCGCCAGCTCCTCGGCGTCGTGCACCACCCAGGCGGCCAGCAGCCCCCAGGCCACCCCTGCGGGAACCCGTCCCATCGCACACCCCCTCATCCTCGAAACGCAACGCAACGTTGCGTTCGCATGTTACGGCGAAAGGCGCAAGAGCTGTCAAGATGGAGAGGTGCCCAGGATCGAATCCACCGCCGCGCGGCTCGCCAAGCTAGGTTTCGCCGACGGAGCCAGGGCGGCGCAGCTCCTCCGCCAGTCGGGGGCCGACCTGACCGACATCCTGGAGTCCCTGGTCGCCGTGGCCGATCCCGACCAGGCGCTGGTGTCGCTGACCCGCCTCATCGAGCGCGAGCCCGCCGTCCTCGGCACCGTCCGCGCCGACGAGGGCCTCAGGTGCAGGCTGCTGGCCGTGCTCGGGGTCAGCGCCGCGCTCGGCGAGCACCTCGTACGGCATCCGGGCCAGGTGGCTCGCCTGGCGGAGCCGAGCCTGGGCGAGGCCAGGGCCGAGCTGCTGCGAGCGGTCGGCGCCGACCCCGGCGAGACCGAGCCACACGCGGCCGAGGGCGGCACCGGTGCGCTGACGGCGTTGCGCGTGGCCTATCGGGGCCGTCTGGCGCACCTGGCCGCCCGCGACCTCACCGGGCAGGCCACGCTCACCGAGGTCACCGCCGAGCTGTCCGACCTGGCGGGCGCCGCGCTGGAGGCCGCGCTGGCCGTCGCGCGCACGGAGGTGGACGCCGGCGAGGTCCGCTTCGCCGTCATCGGCATGGGCAAGTGCGGCGCCAGGGAGCTCAACTACATCAGCGACGTCGATGTGATCTTCGTGGCGGAGCCGAGGGAGGGCGCAGACGAGGCCAAGGCGCTGCGTGCCGCCACCCGCCTGGCCCAGGCCATGATGCGGGCCTGCTCGGCCACCACCCCCGAGGGCTCGCTGTGGGAGGTGGACGCCGGGCTGCGGCCGGAGGGCCGCGCGGGGCCGCTGGTCCGCACGCTCGCCAGCCACCTCGCCTACTACCGCCGCTGGGCCAAGACGTGGGAGTTCCAGGCGCTGCTCAAAGCCAGGCCCGTGGCGGGTGACCTGGAGCTGGGCGCCGCCTACGTCGAGGCCGTCAACGAGCTGGTCTGGACGGCCGCCACCCGCGAGCACTTCGTCGAGGACGTGCAGGCCATGCGCCGCCGCGTCGAGGCGCACGTGCGGTCGGAGGGCGAGCGGCAGCTCAAGCTCGGCCCCGGCGGGCTGCGCGACATCGAGTTCGCGGTGCAGCTCCTGCAGCTCGTGCACGGCAGGCTCGACCCGCTGCTGCGCCGCAGGGGCACGCTGCCCGCGCTGGCGGCGCTGTCGCGGGGCGGCTACGTCGCCCGTGACGACTCGCGGGGCCTGGCGGAGGCGTACTCGTTCCTGCGCCGGGTCGAGCACCTGTTGCAGCTGCACCGGCTGCGGCGCACCCACATCGTGCCCACGGACGAGGCCGATCTGCGCAGGCTCGGCCGGGCGCTGGGCATGCAGGCCGATCCGGTGGGGGAGTTCACGGCGCGGTGGCGGCGGCACGCGATGGAGGCGCGGCGGCTGCACGAGAAGCTGTTCTACCGGCCGCTGCTGCAGGCCGTGGCGCGGCTGCCGGAGTCGGAGGCGCGGCTGTCCACCGCCGCGGCGGCGGCCCGGCTGGAGGCGCTCGGCTACGTCGATCCGCGGGGCGCGCTGCGCCACATCGCCAACCTGTCCACCGGCGTGTCCAGGCGGGCCGCCATCCAGCGCACGCTGCTGCCCGTCATGCTCGGCTGGTTCGCCGACACGCCCGACCCGGACGCGGCGCTGCTCGGGTTCCGCCAGGTCAGCGACAAGCTGGGCAGCACGCCTTGGTACCTGCGGCTGCTGCGCGACGAGACCGCGGTGGCCGCCAGGATGGCGCGGGTGCTCGGCACCAGCCGCTACGCCACCACCCTGCTCATGCACGCCCCCGACGCGGTGGCCATGCTGGGCTCCGACGACGAGCTGGCCGTGCGCCCGCCCGAGTCGCTGCTCGGCGAGGCGTCCGCCGCGGTGACCCGGCACGCGGGCGACCCAGGGACGGCCGTCGCGGCGGTGCGGGCGCTGCGGCGCAAGGAGCTGTTCCGCACGGCCGTGGCCGACATCTCCGGCCTGATCGACATCGAGACGGTCGGCAGCGCGCTGTCGCGGCTCAACGACGTGACCTTGCAGGCCGCGCTGGGCGCCGCGCTCGGCAGGGCCGACGGCGTCACGTCCTTCGCGATCATCGCGATGGGCCGGCTGGGCGGCATGGAGTGCTCCTACGCCAGCGACGCCGACGTCATGTTCGTGCACTCGCCGCTGCCCGGGGTCGGCGAGCGCGAGGCCACCGACGCCGCCTTCGCCGTCGCCAACGAGCTGCGGCGGCTGCTGTCGCTGCCCGCCCCCGACCCGCCGCTGCTCATCGACCCCGATCTGCGCCCGGAGGGCCGCCAGGGGCCGCTGGTGCGGACGCTGGCCTCCTACCGGGCCTACTACTCGCGGTGGTCGTCGCCGTGGGAGGCGCAGGCGCTGCTGCGCGCCCGCTTCTCGGCGGGCGACGCCGAGCTGGGCGCGGCGTTCACCGCCATGGCCGACGAGCTGCGCTATCCGCGCGGCGGCATTCCCGACGACGCGGTCAGGGAGATCCGGCGGCTCAAGGCCCGCATGGAGGCCGAACGGCTGCCGCGCGGCGCCGACCCCGCCCTGCACACCAAGCTGGGGCCGGGCGGGCTGTCCGACGTGGAGTGGGTGGCCCAGCTCCTGCAACTCCGGTACGCAGGGACACTGCCGTCCCTGCGGACCACCCGCACGCTGGAGGCGCTGCGGGCGGCCGTGGGGGAGGAGCTGCTGGCCCCGGCCGACGAGGCCGTCCTCGCCGAGGCCTGGCGGTTCGCCTCGCGGGTGCGCGACGCGCTCATGCTGGTGAAGGGCCGGCCGGGAGACAGCATCCCGCGTGACGCCGGGGAGCGCAGGATGCTGGCCAGAACGCTCGGCTACCCGCCCGACGGCTCTGAGGACTTCCTCGACGACTACCGGCGGGTCACCCGGCGCGCCCGCAAGGTGGTGGACCGGGTCTTCTACGGCGCCTGATTGCGCGGCCACACGGCGTGGGTGTATCAATGCGCCGTGTTATCCGTATACGTGGATCTGGCCCTCGGCCTGGTGGTGGCGTTCCTGCTGCTGTCGCTGCTGGTGAGCGGCCTCAACGAGGCGTTCGTGCGGGTGTTGTCCATCCGCAGCAAGTTCCTCTGGGCCTACCTCAGGGACACCCTGGACGGAGTCGGCGACAAGTCGCCGTCGTGGCTGCCCGCCAGCGTCCGCGACGTGCTGCTCGCGCTGCCCTTCGGCCGCGACCCCAGGCCGAGGCACACCGACCGGCCCGCGCCCGCCGAGCCCGGTCGGTTGCCGGAGGTGAGGACGGGCGAGTCGATGATGAACCTCCTGTACGAGCGGGTACGCGAGATCGACCACGCCAAGCGGGGCAGGACCAGCATCTCCGACATCCCGCCCCAGCGGTTCGCGGTGGCCGTGATGGAGCTGACGGCGATGGAGAACGGCGACGTCACCGAGTTCCTGAAGAAGCTGCAGCGGATCGACAGCCCCCTGTACGGCCACCTCAAGGGCGTGTGGGAGAGCGCGCAGGGCGACCTCGACCGGTTCAGGAGGGGGGTGGAGACCTGGTTCGACGGGGAGATGCAGCGGCTGTCCATGCTGTACAAGCGCTACGTCAAGTGGGTGCTGGCCGTGCTGGGCGTCGTGGTGACGCTGCTGTTCTCGATGGACGGCTTCGAGTACGCCAAGACGCTGCTGCGGGACAACGCCTTCCGCAGCTCGGTGACGGCCGTGGCGGAGGCGGGGCCGGACGCCTACGACGAGCTGGAGCGGCAGTGCACGGGCGGCGCCCCGGTGCCGTGCGTGACCGAGCTGCTCAGCGAGCCCGCCCTGGTCAAGATGATGGGGCAGGCGATGGTCAGCGTGTCGATCCCGGCGCAGGGCGAGCCGAGCGTGCAGGGCAACTTCGCGGCGTGGTGGGATCGGGTCACCACGCCGAGCCACTGGCCCGGCTATCTGCTGACGTATGTGGCGCTGCTGTTCGGCGCGCCGTTCTGGTGGGACGTCTTCCGGCGCATCACCGGGATCAAGTCGCGGCGTTGAGCCGCTGGCCGCCGAGCGCGGCCAGGGCGATCACGTCGGCGAGTGCGGACAGCTCGGCCGGGTCGTCGGTGAGCCGCGCCGTGGCCAGCCGCAGGTGGTGGGCGGCGGCGGGCTCGACCACGTAGCGGCTGCCCGGCGCGACGGAGATGCCGTGCGCGGCCAGCGTGACCAGGGCGGCGGGCTCGTCGCGCACCGGGACCCAGAGCACCAGGCCGTCGCCGCCGCCCGTCCGCACGCCGCGGGCCGCCAGCTCCGCGGCCAGGCCGGCCCGGCGCCGCGCGTACGCGTCGCGGGCGTGCCTGACGCGCTCGCGCACGGCGGCGTCCCCGAGCAGGTGGGCCAGCGTGTCCTGGAGGATCCTGCTGGTCCAGCCGGTGCCGAAGCTGCGCAGCACGCGTACCCGCTCCACCGCGTCCGCCGCCCCGCCGACGACCGCGATGCGCAGGTCGGGGCCGTGCGACTTGGAGTAGGACCTGACCAGCACCGTACGGTCGGGGAAGTACGAGCCCATGCTGACCATCGGCGAGACCGACAGCTCGCCGATCCCGTCGTCCTCGACGACGAGCGTGCCGGTCGGCTCCAGCAGCGCCGCCAGCTCGGCCGAGCGCTCCGCCGTCACCGCGTGGCCGCACGGCGACTGGCCGCGCGGCTGGTAGACGAACGCCACCGGCCTGGCCCGCAGCGCCTTGGCCAGCGCGCCGGGGACGGGCCCCCGCTCGTCGCAGGCGACCGGGACGATCTCGACGCCGATCGTCTCCAGGATGTCCAGCAGCCGAGCCCCTGTCGGCTCCTCGATCGCGATCCTGTCGCCAGGCAGGGCCGTGGTCTGGCAGAGGAGCTGGACGCCCTCGTACCCGCCGCCGACCGCCAGCCAGCCGCCCGCGTGGAACGGCCAATCGGGCTCGACGGCGGCCCGCAGCCGGGGCGTGATCGTCTCGCGGGCGTAGTCGTTGAGGCCGTCCGCGCGGGCCGCCGCGGTCAGGGCCGACTCCAGCGGCGGCAGCAGCGCAGCGTCGGGGGAGGCGATGGTCAGGTCGATGGCCAGGCGGTCGCCCCAGTGGCCGATGCGTTCGTACCGGATCGGGCGGGGCACGTCGGGCGGGCCGAGCACGACGGTCCCGCGCCGCCGCTCGGTCCTGATCATCCCGTGCCTGCGCAGCTCCGACCAGGCCTCGGCGACCGTTCCCGAGCTGACGCCCAGCTCCCTGGCCAGGCCGCGGACCGTCGGCAGGCGCGTCTGCGGCGTGAGCGCGCCCTGCCTGATCAAGTCGGTCAGGGCGGCGGCGATCCCGCGAGCGCTCGGGTCGGCGATGCGCTGCGCCAGCCAGGAGCTGTCCACTTTGTCCCCCTGTAAATCTTTGTTCAGCAACAAAGATCTTCTTGTGCAGGTCCTCTGCCTGAACATATGGTTTCTGGCAATTAACGGCAACTATCGCCCGTTTGAGGTGTTTTATGGCGAAAATCCGTCTTGCCGTGCGGGATTGGGACCATCTCGTGCCGGTAGTGACCGGGGCCGTCCGGCCCGAGGGGTTCGAGCTGGACCTCGAGTCCCGTGCCGTCACGCCCGACGTGCTCAGCGAACCCGGCATCGACGGAGGCGAGACCTCCTTCAGCCGGTACGTGCTCGGCCGCGCCGCCGGCGACGACCGGCTGGTGGGCCTGCCCGTCTTCGTGATGCGCGGCTTCCGGCACCGCTGCGTGCTCGTCCGCCGCGACAGCGGCCTGACCACGCTGGACGAGCTGAAGGGCGCCCGCATCGGGCTCACCGGCTGGCCCGACTCCGGCAACACCTGGACCCGCGCCCTGCTGCGGGCCGAGGGCGTCGACCTCACCGGCATCGACTGGACGGTCGGCCCGCTGGTGGCCGGGGAGACCGGCAAGGACCGGGTCGGGCCCGTGCCGTTCCCCGACAACGTCTCGCTCACCGGGGACGGCCTGGCAGAAGGCCTCGCCGATGGCCGCTACGACGCGATCATGACGCCGTTCATGCCGGAGGAGTTCTTCACCCCCGGCAGCCGCTTCCGCCACCTGCTGCCCGACCACCGCGCCGCCGAGCGGGCCTACTACAAACGGACCGGCTTCGTGCCCGGCATCCACATCGTCACGCTCAAGCGCGAGACCGTCGAGCGCGACCCGGGACTGCCCGCGGCCGTGCTGGAGCTGTTCCTGCGCTCCAAGCGGCACTGGCTGGCCCGGCGGCGGCTGCTCACCGACACCACGCCGTGGCTGCTCGCCGACCTGACCGACACGGCCCGCACCTTCGGCCAGGACTGGATGCCGTACGGCGCCGCCATCAACGCCCCCATGGTCGCCGCCTTCTGCGAGGAGCTGCACGCCCAGGGGATCTCGAACCGCCGCATCGACGCCGAGGAGGTCTTCACCGCATGAGGATCGCCGTTGGACAGTTCGCCTCCGCGGAGGACTGGAACGCCAACCTCAAGACCTGCCAGGAGCTCATCGACCGGGCCGCGGAAGGGCAGGCGGACCTGCTGGTCCTGCCCGAAGGGGCGCTCGCGCTCTTCGTGGACGAGCCCGTCCGCATCCGTGAGGCCGCGCAGCCGCTCGACGGGCCGTTCGTCAGCGGGCTCGTCGAACGCACCCGCGGCAGCGCCACCACCGTCGTCGCCGGCGTGCACGTGCCCGCCCCCGACGGCCGGGTGTCGAACGTGCTGGTCGCCGCCAGGGACGGCGAGATCGTCGCCACCTACGTGAAGCTGCACCTGTACGACGCGTTCGGCCGCCGCGAGTCCGACAACGTCGTCCCCGGCGTGAACGCGCCCGTCGTCTTCGACTGCGCCGGCTGGAAGGTCGGCCTGATGACCTGCTACGACGTGCGCTTCCCCGAGATGGCCCGGCTGTTGGCCGACCAGGGCGCCCAGGTGCTCGCGCTGCCCGCCGCCTGGGTGCGCGGCCCGGCCAAGGAGTGGCACTGGGAGGTCATGGTCACCGCCCGCGCGCTGGAGAACACCTGCTACGTGGCCGCCTCAGGCGAGTGCGGCCGGCGCAACATCGGGGCCAGCATGGTCGTCGACCCGCTCGGCATCACCAGGGCCCGGCTCGGTGACGCGCCAGGCCTGCTGTGGGCCGACGCGTCCGCCGACGAGCTGGCCGCCGCCCGCCGCACGCTGCCCGTCCTCGAGAACCGGCGCTTCGCCGTGGACCCGCGATTGGAGCAGCATGCCTGAGCACGCCGGCAAGCGCGCCACCGCCCTGCTCTGCGCCGCCGCCCTGCTGCTCGCCGGTTGCGGCGCCAACCCGCCGGAGGCCGAGGGCGTCCTGGAGCCCACAGGGCAGGCCTCCGCCGCCGCCCAGACCAAGGACCAGGCCCTGTACGACCGCCTGCCCGACAAGGTCAAGCAAGCGGGCAAGCTGATCTCGGTCAACAACGGCTCGTTCCCCCCGTACGAGATCGCCGGCCCCGACGGCAGATCCCTGACCGGCGCCGCCGCCGACATGTCCGACGCGCTCGGCCAGGTGCTCGGCGTCAAGATCGAGCACGTCACGGTGGACGGCCTGCCCAGCTCGCTGACCGGCATCGCCTCCGGCCGCTACGACTTCGCCATCGGCCCCGTGGGCGACTTCCCCGACCGGCAGAAGAACAACGACTTCGTGGACTGGGTCAAGGAGTACGTGGTGTTCGCGGTGCCGAAGGGCAACCCGGACCGGATCGGCTCGGTGGCCGACACGTGCGGGCTGAAGATCTCGGTCATGGCGGGCGGCTCCGCCGAGGCGGTGATCAAGGGTCAGTCCGCGGCCTGCGCCAAGGAGGGCAAGCAGAAGATCACCGTGCAGTCGTACAAGGACCAGCCCACCTCCGTGCTGGCGGTCAGCTCGGGCCGCGCGGACGCGTTCTTCTCCTCCCAGGCGCCGCTCACCTACTTCGTCGACCAGGCCGGCGGCAAGCTGGAGCTGGCCGGCAAGGGGCAGCCCAACGGGTTCGACGACCTCTACCAGGGGGCCGTCGTGGCCAAGGACTCGCCGCTGCGCGACGTGCTCAAGGACGGCATCCAGAAGCTCATGGACAACGGCACGTACGAACAGATCATGACCAAGTGGAAGACCTCCGACAACAAGCTGGACCAGGCCGGCGTCAACCTGGCGAAATCATGAGCGAACCCTCCGAGATCGACGTCGCCGGTGCCGCGCGCACCCGCCACCCCCTGCGCTGGGTCGCCTCGGCCGTGCTGCTCGTGCTGGCCGCCCAGCTCGTCAGCCTCCTCGTGACCAACCCCAACTTCCAGTGGGACGTGGTCGGCAGCTACGTCAACGCCCAGCTCATCGGCCAGGGCATCTTCACCACGCTGCTGCTCACCGTGATCGCCATGGCCGTCGGCGTGGCGCTGGGCGTGCTGCTGGCCATCGGCCGGCTGTCGGAGAACCCCGTGGCCAGAGGCGCCTGCGGGCTCTACGTGTGGTTCTTCCGCGGCACGCCCGTGCTGGTGCAGCTCGTGCTCTGGTACAACCTGTCGTACCTGCTGCCGGAGATCTCCTTCGGCGTCCCGTTCGGGCCCGAGTTCGTCACCGCCGACACCAACCAGCTCATCACGCCGCTGCTGGCCGCCATCCTGGGGCTCGGGCTGAACGAGGGCGCGTACATGGCGGAGATCATCCGTGGCGGCCTCATGTCCGTGGACCCTGGCCAGACCGAGGCCGCCTCCGCACTGGGCATGAGCAACGCCCGCACCTTCCGCCGCATCGTGCTGCCGCAGGCCATGCGCTTCATCATCCCGCCCACCGGCAGCCAGGTGATCAGCATGCTGAAGGCCACGTCGCTGGTGAGCGTCATCGCGCTGGCCGACCTGCTCTACACGGTGCAGTCCATCTACAACCGCACGTTCCAGACCATCCCGCTGCTGATCGTCGCGTGCGTCTGGTACCTGGTGATCACTTCGATCCTGTACGTCGGCCAGTCGTTCATCGAACGCCACTACGCGCGCGGCGCCACCAGGAACGCCCCGCAGAGCTTCTGGGCCTTCGCGGCCTTCCGCCGCCGCACGGAGGTGACCTCCTCATGACCGTCCCCATGGTGCGCGCCCGCGCCGTCCGCAAGCACTTCGGCCACCTGGAGGTGCTCAAGGGCATCGACCTCGACGTGCAGCCGCAGGAGGTCGTGGTCGTGCTCGGCCCGTCGGGCTCCGGCAAGTCCACGTTCCTGCGCTGCGTCAACCACCTGGAGACCATCGACGGCGGCTCCATCCACGTGGACGGCGAGCTGATCGGGTTCGAGGCGTCCGGCGGCAAGGTCCGGCACCTGCGCAAGAGCCGGATCACCCGCCAGCGCAGGGAGATCGGCATGGTCTTCCAGCAGTTCAACCTCTTCCCGCACATGACCGTGCTGCAGAACGTCGTCGAGGCGCCCGTCGGCGTCCGCGGCGAGCCGCGCGAGCAGGCCAGGGAACGCGCCCACGCCCTGCTGCGCCGCGTCGGCCTGGAGGACAAGGCGGGCAGCTACCCCCGGCAGCTCTCCGGCGGGCAGCAGCAGCGCGTCGCGATCGCCAGGGCGCTGGCCATGCGGCCCAAGCTCATGCTGTTCGACGAGCCGACCAGCGCGCTCGACCCCGAACTGGTCGGCGAGGTGCTGGCCACCATGAAGGGGCTGGCCGAGGACGGGCTCACCATGATCGTGGTGACCCACGAGATCGGGTTCGCGCGGGAGGTCGCCGACCGCGTCGTGTTCATGGACGGCGGCGTCGTCGTCGAGTCCGGCACGCCCGCCGACGTGCTGGACAACCCCAGCAGCCCGCGCACCAGGGCCTTCCTCAGCCGCGTACTCTAGGCCGGGTGGAGACCGAACGGCTCGTCATGCGCTGGTGGCGCGAGGAGGACCGGGAGCCCTTCGCGGCGATGAACGCCGACCCCGAGGTGATGGAGCACTTCCCGGCCCCGCTCACCCGGGCGGAGAGCGACGCGCTGGTCGACAGGATCGAGGAGCACTTCGACCGGCTGGGGTACTCGTGGTGGGCGCTGGAGGCGCGGGAGAGCGGGCGGTTCATCGGCTTCACCGGGCTCGCGCTGCAGACCTTCGAGGCGCCCTTCCTGCCCGCCGTGGAGATCGGGTGGCGGCTGGCACGCCCGGCCTGGGGGCAGGGGTACGCGATCGAGGCCGCCAGGCGGGCCGTCCGGTACGCCTTCGAGGAGGCGGACCTCGACGGCCTCGTCTCGATGACCGCCGTGCGGAACGTGCGCTCTCAGGCGGTGATGCGGCGGCTGGGCATGACCAGGGATCCGGCCGAGGACTTCGACCATCCACGGGTGCCGGAGGACAGCCCGCTGCGGCGCCACGTGCTCTACCGCCTCCAGCGCCCGTAGCCTCCGCGGCTCAGGACCTCCGCGGCTCAGGACCTCCGCGGTTCAGGCGGCGCTCAGGGCGTACAGGACGTCGCGCAGTGACGGCTCGCGCTCGCGCATCCAGACCAGCCGCAACGCGAGCGCGGGCGCCCGCGACTCCAGCTCCACCAGCACGCCCGTGTCCAGATCCGTCCCCAGCGCGAAGTCCGGCAGCAGCGCCGCCCCGAGCCCCTGCCTGGACCACTCGCGCGCGGTGGCGATGCTGGTCAGCTCCCTGCGCGGCGTCCCCGTGCCGAACACCTGATCGGCCGCCAGCCGGATCGAGCAGCCGGGCGGGCTGACGAGCAGCGGCTCCCGGTCGCCGTCCGGCGCCGCGACCAGCGACAGCCGTACCTCGTCCAGGTCCAGGTGGTCCATCCCGGCCGGGCGGTCGAACCCCAGCCCGCCGACCCGGTCGCCCAGGTCGAGCAGCAGCGCCGCGTCCAGCCGGCCGCCCGCCACCGCCTCCAGCAGCGCCTGCCTGGTGAGCGACTCGACGCCGACGTCCAGGTCGGGTCGGCGCTGCTCCAGGCGGCGGATCACGGCGGGCAGCCTGGCGGCGGCCAGCATCTCCAGCGCGCCGATCCGCACCCGGCGGCGCGCGCCCGTCACGGCTCGCCGGACCTCGTCGGCGTGGTCGAGCAGGCCCTGCGCCCGGGTCAGCAGCACGCCGCCGGGCTCGGTCAGGCGCATGCCGCGCGGCGTGCGTTCGAAGAGCGTGACGCCGAGCGCGGCTTCCAGCCTGCGCACCTGCTCCGACACCGAAGCGGGGGCCAGGCCCAGGTCGTTGGCGGCCGCCGTGACGGAGCCGCAGGCGGCCACCGCCACAAATCCCCTCAATTGCCGCAATTCCACGCGTGCCAGCATACGGCTTTCCCGAACGCTCCCCACGGCTGCGCCTGTTGAGCGGCCCGGCCGCGTTTCAGCAGGCTGAGGGGCATGTTCGGTTTCTCTCTCGGCTACTTCCTGGTGATCCTCGACACCACCGTCCTGACGATCGCGCTGCCCGACCTTCGGGCCTCGCTCGGCGGCACGGTGGCCGGCCAGCAGTGGGCGGTGAACGCGTACACCGTCGCCTTCGCCGCCAGCCTGCTCACCGGAGGAGCGGTCGCCGACCGGTACGGCGCGGCCCGCGTCTTCAAGCTCGGCGTGTCGGCCTTCGGCGTCATCTCGCTGCTCAGTGCCGCCGCCCCCGACCTCGGCGTGCTGATCGGCCTGCGCGCCCTGCTCGGCGTCGCGGGCGCGCTCTGCACGGGCGGCTCGCTCGGCCTGCTGGCCGAGCTGTTCCCCGAGCCCGCCGCCCGCGCCCGCGCCACCGGCGTGTGGGCCGCCATCACCGGCAGCGCGCTCGCGGCCGGCCCGCTGCTCGGCGGCGTCCTGGTCGACCTGTACGGCTGGCGCGCCGTCTTCCTGCTCAACCCGCCCATCGCGCTGATCAGCCTGCTGGCCATGCGCAAGGCCGTCTCGCCGCGCGGCAGCCGCGCCATCGACTGGTGGGTGCAGGTCCTGGCCTGCGCCTTCCTCGGCCTGGTCGCCGAGGCACTGATCGGCTCCGCACCCGTGGCGGGCCTGGCGGCCGTGGCCGCCCTCGCCCTCCTGGTGCTCGCCGAGCGGCGCAGCCACGCCCCCGCCCTGCCCGGCGGCCTGCTCGCCGCCACCTGGCCCGAGTTGCTCGCGGGCACCGTGGCGAACTTCGCCTTCTCCGGCGCGCTGTTCGTGCTGACGCTGCTCCTCCAGGACAACCGCCACCTGACCCCGATGGCGGCGGGGCTGGCGTTCCTCCCGCTCACGCTGCCCATGACGGTGAACCCGCTGCTCACCGGCCGCCTGGTGGCCCGCTACGGCCCCCGCCCGCCCATCCTCGGCGGCCTGGCCCTCATCGCGGCCGGCCTGGCCGGGACCGCGCTCACGGACGCGCTGACGCTGTGGCTCGTGGTGCTGGGCTTCGGCCTGTCGTTCGTGCTGCCCGCGCTGATGGCGGGGATGGTCAACAGCGCCCCGCCCGGCACGGCGGGCACCGCCGGGGGTGTGCTCAACGCGTTCCGGCAGACGGGGGCGACGCTCGGGGTGGCGGTCATGGGCGTCATCGGGCGTCCCCTGCTGGCGGCGGCCGTCCTGGCGGCACTCACCTGCGCGGGCTACGCCGCCGCCGCCCGCCGCTCCCGCTCGTCCGCGTCCACCTGAGCAGGTGCCCGCCCGTCGCCGCCGTCCGGCGGGGTGGCCGGAGTATCGTGAAGACCCTCAGTCCGGGCGGCCACGACGATGGGGTGCACGTGTTCTTCCAGCATTCGACCGACATCTGGCGCGACTTCCCCGAGCTCGTCCCAGCCGCCCTCTACACCGAGGGCATCACCGCCACCGTCACCCCGGACACCACCCTCGACGCCCGCATCGCCGCCCACGCCGAGCGCGCCGCCGCCAGGCTGGCGACGGCCTCCGAGGGCGAGCTGCCGGAGATCCAGGCGTGGCGCCGCACCTTCACCCGGATGGGCCTCAAGCCCACCCAGTACAGGTGCGCCTCGGAGGCCCTGCTGCGCCGCTTCAGGAAGGAGGGCTCGCTCCCGCGCCTGCACCCCCTGATCGACCTGTGCAACGCGGTCTCCATCGCCCACGCCGTCCCGATCGCCGTCTTCGACGTCTCCCGCATCACTTCGTACGTCGAGGTCGGGTACGCCGCCGGCGACGAGACGTACCTGACCTTCGGCGGCGACACGGAGCAGCCGCCCGCCGGCGAGGTGATCTTCGCTGACGCGGCGGGCAGGGCGCACGCCCGCCGCTGGACCAACCGCCAGAGCGGCCACTCGGCCGTCCGCGACACCACGTCGAACGTGCTGATCGTCGCCGAGGCCCTGCACGACACGGCGGCCAAGGACGTCGAGTCGCTGCTGGCCACGCTCACCGACGAGCTCAACACGCTGTGGCCGGTCACCCCGAAGTCGGCGATCCTGACCCCGGCCGCGCCCCGCTTCGAGTTCCCCGGCCGGTGAGCGGGCCCTGCCCCGTCGTCAGATGAGCTCGCTCTTGTAGAAGATGCTGGCCAGCCGCGGCCCCGGCTCCGAGGCCAGCCCGAGGCACAGCCGCGGCGCTCCGGAGACGATCTGGATGCCCATGCCCTCGGGCTCACGGTAGTTCAGCGACTTGCCCGCCACGCTCGTGGCCCGCTGCACCTGCTCGCCGGTCCGCAGGTCCAGGCAGGTGACGTACGTGTTGCCCGGCGGCGGGCTGATGTCGTAGGAGTTGCCGGTCAGCACGTAGACGAAGTCGCCGTACGCCGCGTAGCCCTGGAACGTCCCGAGGCCGCCGGGCTGGGCGATGTCGTACACCTGCTGCGGCGCCCCCGCCTTGACCGAGGCCAGCGTGAAGACCGCGAACCGGAACGAGCCGCCGGCCCAGTAACGCGTCACCAGCCGGTTGGTCGACGGGTCGATCGTGCACGTCGTGTTGGTGGCGCCCGCGACCGGCGCGTACTTCGTCAGGGCCGACGACGACGTGGTCAGCGTCTGCCCGCTGACGAACTTGAAGCGGCACAGCCTGGAGCCCCGGGAGCTGCCTTCCGAGTTCGGCACCCCGTCGGTCTCCGTCCACAGGTAGGCGGCCGAGCCGGACGGCTCCACGCCGATCTGCACGCCGTGGCCGAACCCCATGAGGTACATGTGGCCGAGCACGGCGCCCGCCAGGCTGAGCTTGGTCACGCACAGGTGGCCGGCGGCGTCCGAGCCCGAGCCGTTCTTGAGCTGGACCGTGTAGATGTGGCCGTGGGCGTTGTCGATGGCGAACGACTGCATGACGGTCTCGTCGTACAGGGCCTTGCGCCAGATCAGCGACGTGGACGGGGCGGTCAGCTCGAAGCGGCCCGCCGCGGCGGACGCGGCCCGCGCGGGCGCGAGCGCCGAGGTCGCGGCGGCCGCCGCGCCCAGCTTGAGCAGCCCTCTGCGGGTGACCGGGAACGGGGAGATCGTCATGCGCCATCCGTTCGGCTCGGGGTCGATACGTGATCAGCACACCCTAACGGCCGATGATCAGCTCTCGCAGTCGACCTCGGTCCCGGCCGTCCGCGGTATATCCCGCCAGCCTCTGGGCTTGCGCGCGAAGCCGTTCCGAACGAGCCATCAGGTCCAAGGACCGGCCGAAGGGCCCGTACGCCGGCACGCTCCCTCGCGTGCCGGACACGCGGAAGCGCAGGCGGGAGTGCCCACCGGGGTGATCGACCGTGACGTCGTGGCCGATCCGCTGGATGATCCCGAGCCCCATGCCGCGGGTGGGGCGCAGCTCCAGCTTGCGCTCAAGGTGCCGCGGCTTCAGGCGACCGCCCGAGTCGATGACCTCGACCTGTATGCCCGCGTCGTCTCTGACCAGGTGGACCATTCTCGTCAGCCCCGCCGTGTTCGAGCGCGTTCGACGCGGCCTCGTTGACGGCGATCAGCAGGTTCTGGAGCGGCTCTCCGCGCAAGCCGCAAGCCTGGCCGAACACGACGACCTGCTCCCGGAGGAGGGCGAGATTGCCGGTGATGCGCCAGCGCAGGCGAGGGACGGAAGTCAAACTTCTCACCCCCTGGGGGACAGGACTAAAAGGGCAACGGCGGACAGGTCACCACCCAGTATGCCGCGCTACTCGCCGATCCGGACTCGCGCGCGCGAACGGCCCGGCATCGTCACGCGATGCCGGGCCGTTCCGTTACGCCGAAGAGTTCGGCCGTCACACGTCGTAGTAGAGCTCGAACTCGTGCGGGTGAGGCCGCAGCCGGATCGGGTCCACCTCGTTCTCCCGCTTGTACGCGATCCACGTCTCGATCAGGTCGGGCGTGAACACGCCACCTTCGAGCAGGTAGTCGTGGTCGGCCTCGAGCGCGTTGAGCACGTCGGTGAGCGAGCCGGGCACCTGCGGGATGTTGCGGGCCTCCTCGGGCGGCAGCTCGTAGAGGTCCTTGTCGACCGGCTCCGGCGGCTCGATCTTGTTGCGGATGCCGTCGATGCCCGCCATCAGCATCGCGGAGAACGCGAAGTACGGGTTGCACGACGGGTCGGGCACACGGAACTCGATGCGCTTGGCCTTCGGGTTGGAGCCCGTGATCGGGATGCGCACACAGGCCGAGCGGTTGCGCTGCGAGTAGACCAGGTTGACGGGGGCCTCGTAGCCCGGCACCAGCCGGTGGTAGGAGTTGACCGTCGGGTTGGTGAAGGCCAGCAGCGACGGCGCGTGCTTGAGCAGGCCGCCGATGTAGTAGCGGGCGGTGTCGGACAGGCCCGCGTAGCCGACCTCGTCGTAGAAGAGCGGCGAGCCGTCCTTCCACAGCGACTGGTGGCAGTGCATGCCGGAGCCGTTGTCCCCGAAGATCGGCTTGGGCATGAACGTGACCGTGTGGCCGTACTCGAGAGCCGTGCTCTTGATCACGTACTTGTAGAGCATGAGGTTGTCGGCCGTCCTGAGCAGCGTGCCGAACTTGAAGTCGATCTCCGCCTGACCGGCCGTGCCGACCTCGTGGTGCTGCATCTCGACCTCGATGCCGGCCTCGATGAGGTTGCGCACCATCTCCGAGCGCAGGTCGGTGAAGTGGTCCATCGGCGGGACGGGGAAGTAGCCGCCCTTGTAGCGCGGCTTGTACCCCAGGTTGCCGCCCTCGGTCGCCTTGCCGGTGTTCCAGGCGCCTTCGATGGAGTCGATGTAGTAGTAGCCGGCGTTCTGCTTCGTCTCGAAGCGCACGTCGTCGAAGATGTAGAACTCGGCCTCCGGGCCGAAGTACACCGTGTCGGCGATGCCCGTGCCCTTGAGGAACTCCTCCGCCTTGCGGGCGACGTTGCGCGGGTCGCGGCTGTAGGCCTCGCCGGTCAGCGGGTCGTGCACGAAGAAGTTCAGATTCAGCGTCTTGTGCTGGCGGAACGGGTCCACCACGGCGCTGGAGGGGTCAGGCAGCAGAAGCATGTCGGACTCGTGGATCTGCTGGAAGCCGCGGATCGACGAGCCGTCGAACATGAGCCCATCGGTGAAGACGCTCGCGCCGAAGTTCTCTGCCGGGAAGGTGAAGTGGTGCGTCGTCCCCGGCAGGTCGGTGAACCTGACATCGACGAACTGCACCCCTTCGTCGCTGATGAACTTCAGGACGTCGTCGGCGGAGTTGAACACTCTCGAACCTCCCTGGGGACTGGCCATCATTGCGACGCTAGGGCGTGGCCGTTTCCGTATGGTGTCTCGATTGTTTCGCACGTGTTACGCAGGGTCAGGGTCCGGCAAAGGTGGTTCACGTGCCCGCGGAGGCGCCGCACTCGCTGCTTCCCGGGGCATTCAGGGCGTACGGGTCCGCGGGCACGCCTGTGGGCGCCACCGTGCCGGGGGCGGAATCGGCGTAGAAGGGATGGATGTAGCCGTCGTTCACGTCGCACCGCGCGGGCGTCGCGCTCCTGCGCCACCGGGTGATCCAGACGACCAGTTCTCCGGCCTCCCGGTACATGTGCAACGTCCCCCACCGCTGCGTGACGAGCCGCAACGCCGTGCCGGGCTGCCCCGGCCGCCGCACGGCGTACCCGATGAGGTGATTGGTCTCCAGCTCCGCGCCGGTGCGCCCTTTCTCCTTGAACGACGACAGCTTCGCCGTGCCGTGCACCTTGATCACCTCGCTGGTCAGCTCGGCGGTCTTCGGCGCGAAGCTCGTCACCCAGGTGCGAGAGCTGTCGCCGAGGTCCTTACTGAACCGGGCGCGCTCCTCGGGGTGCAGCAGCTTCATGAACGCCTCCGGCTCACCACCCATGATCGTCTTGTGGTTCAGGTGGGCGGCGGCCAGCAGGTCGCGCGCCCGCTCCAGCCCCTTGGCCACGTCCTTCTTCGACAGCCCGCCGATCGCCTTGGCCTCGGGCATGACGAAACCGTCGATGCCCTCGGCCCACTCCTCCGCCGGGGAGCCCGCGAACGGTCCCTCCTGCACCGGCTGCGTCTCCTCCGGAACCGGGCCCGCTTCCGCTTGCGACGGCAGGGGAGCCGCCACCGGCATCGTCTCCTCCGGCACCGCGCCCGAGGGCACCAGCAGGTCGGGGCGGAGTGCGACCACCGCGCTCGCCGCCGTGAGCACCGCCGTCAGCCCCGCCAGCACCAGCCAGGCCCGCCCTGCCCTGCGCCGGGGCCGGGGCCGGGGTGCGGCCGGGGTGGCGTCCCACACGGTGCTGTCCCATCCGGGGCGCTCCCAGGCGGCGCTCCGCTCGTCCCGGCGTAAGCGCCCGGCGTCCCCGCCCCTGGCCCGCCGTGACTCCCTGGCCGCCTTCTTGGCGGCGTCGCGCATCTTGCGCCGCTGCTCGGCGTCTATCTGCGCGACCAGCTCGTTGAACCGCTGGTCTAGATCATCCCCGTGTGGCATGGCGTACATGATGGCCGGTCCGCGACGCGGTTGGGTCACGATCCGGACCGGCCCCGCGGGCGGCTACCTTGGAGGTATGAGCAGCAACGAGCCTCGGTGGACGCAGACCTGGCTGGGCGGGGTCAGGGCCGCCGGCGTCGATCTCGGATATCCCGGTCAGCGCCTCGGGCTGCCCGAGGAGGGCGGCGGGTCGATCGCGGGCTGGGGCCGCCGGATCGGCGCGCTGGTCATCGACTGGATGATCTGCACCTGGGTGGTCGTGCAACTGCTGCTCAGGATGAACCCCGCCGAGGCGCCGTGGGCGCCGGTGCTGGTCTTCGCGCTGCAGTACCTGGTGCTGGTCGGGTGGATGGGCCAGACGTTCGGGCACCGGCTGATGGGCGTCAGGGTCGCCGCGATGGACTCGGGCGATCCGCGGCTGCTGCCCGTCCTGGTGCGTACGGTGCTGCTGGCGCTGGTCGTGCCGGCCCTGATCTGGGACCGCGACCACCGCGGGATCCACGACCGGGCGTCCAACACGATGGTCGTGCGCATGTAAAAACCGTACCGGGTTCAGATTTGTACCCGGTACGGTTTATGCTGTCCTCATGATGGCGGGGCTCAGGGAGCGCAAGAAGGAGGAGACCCGGCGGCGGATCTCCGAGGTGGCGCTGCGGCTGTTCGACGAGCGCGGCTACGACGCCGTGACGGTCAACGAGGTCGCCGAGGCGGCCGGGGTCGCCAAGGTCACCCTGTTCAACTACTTCCCGTCCAAGGACTGCCTGGTCCTCGACGCGGTCAAGGACGACACGGCCGCGATCGTGGCGGGGCGCGCCGAGGGGCAGCCGCCGCTCGCCGCCCTGCGCGCCCACTACCGCGGCATGGCCCGGCCGGGCGCCGGTGAGGTGGACGTCGAGGCGCTGTTCACCAGGATCCGGGTGATCTCGTCGAGCCCCGCCCTGCTGGCGGGGGTGCACCAGACCAACATGGCGCAGCGCCACGAGCTGGCCGCCGCACTCACCGAGGCGGGGGCGGGCCGCGCCGCGGCGCTGCTGGCCGGGCAGATCACGGCCGCCATCACGACGTTGCAGGAGTCGTTCTTCCACCGGCTGTCCACGGGCGTGCCGCTGGAGGAGGCGGGGCGGCTCCTGGGGGAGGAGGTCGAGCTGGCGTTCGACCTCCTGGAACACGGCTTCTCATCCATCGAAGGAGACGAATCGTGAAGAAGGGCATCAACTACGACACGGGGTTCCTGCCGGGGCCCGGCGGCTCGCGCCCGGTGTTCGACGCCGACGTGGTCGCCCGCGAGATGCGGGTCATCGCCGACGAGCTGCACTGCCAGGTCGTGCGCGTCTCGGGCCGCGACCCCGACCGGCTGGGCGTGGCCGCCGAGCAGGCCGCCGCGGCGGGCCTGGAGGTCTGGTTCGCGCCGTTCCCCGTGGACCTCGCGGACGCCGGGATCCTGGAGCTGTACGCCCGCTGCGCCGCACGCGCCGAGTCGCTGCGCCGTGGCGGCGCCGAGGTCGTCTTCGTCGCCGGCTGCGAGACCAGCGCCTTCTGCCCCGGCTACATCCCCGGCGACACCTACGAGGATCGCCTGACGTGGATGTCCACGGCCGGCATCGACGAGTGGACCGCGCTGGGCGCCACCATGGAGCGTTTCAACGCCTTCCTCGCCGAGGCCGCCGCCACCGTCAGGGCCCGCTTCGGCGGCCGGGTCACCTACGCCGCCGGGCCGTGGGAGTTCATCGACTGGAGCCCGTTCGACCTGGTCGGCGCCGACGCGTACCGGGCCGCGTACAACAAGGACGCCTTCACCGACGAGCTGCGCGCGCATTTCAAGCACGGCAAGCCGGTCGCGGTCACCGAGTTCGGCACCTGCGCCTACCAGGGCGCCGGAGACCTGGGCGGCATGGCCTGGACGGTGCCCGAGGGCGCGGTGCGCGACGAGGGGGAGCAGGTCCGCTACTTCACCGAGCTGCTCGACCTGTTCGAGCGGGAGGGCGTCGAGACCGCGCTCTGGTTCACCTTCGCCGGGTACACGCGCATCGGGGAGGCCGACCTCGGCTCGTACGGAGTGGTCAAGATGCTGGACGAGACGCGCTGGGAGCCTAAGGAGATCTTCCACGCGCTGGCCGCCAGGTATTCGCGCGGCTGAAGACCCGGCGGCTAGGTGTTCGCGCAGCTGAAGATGGCCGTGCCGGGCAGGTGACGGCCGCGCAGGGGGCTCCAGCCGCCCCACACCCGCTCGTGCCCCTCCGGCCACTCCGGCTCCAGCAGCCCGGTGATCGTCAGGCCGGAGGCCGCCAGCAGGTTCACCCAGTCGGCCATCGTGCGATGGTGCTCGACGTAGGTGAGCTCGCCGCGCTCGTCCCGCTCCTCGTACGGGGCGCGGTCGAAGTACGACCGGTCGGACGTCAGCCCCCCGGGCCCCGGATCGTCGGGAAAGGCCCACCGGACGGGATGGCTCACCGAGAACACGAACCGCCCGCCAGGCCGCAGCACCCTGCGCACCTCACGGAAGACCGCCCCGGGATCGGCCACGAACGGCAGCGCCCCGTACGCGGAGCAGGCCACGTCGAAACAGTCGCCGGCGAACGGCAGCACCTCCGCGTCGGCCTGCACCACCGGGACACGCACGCCGCTGTCGAGGTCGATGCGCTGGGAGTGGCGGAGCTGGCGGTGCGAGATGTCGAACGCCGCCACCCGCGCACCCTGCCGCACCAGCCAGCGCGCGCACTGGGCGGCGCCGCAGCCGAGCTCCAGCACCTGCCGCCCGCGCACCTCGCCGAGCAGCCGCGCGCCGGCCTCGTCGAGGCCCTCAGGGCCCCACACGAAGCCGTCGTCGCGCAGGAACGAGCCGTGCTCGACCTGATAGTCGTCGGCGTTGCCGTCCCACCAGCCGCGGTTGGCCCGCGACGAAGGAGACAGCACTAGCGCATCTTGGGGCCGCGCGGCATGCGGGCGCCCTTGGGCATCGGGCCCTTGGGCATCGGCATGTTGCGCGGCAGCGAGCGCAGCCGGTCCTTCACCTCGTTGACCGACGGCTTCTTCAGGTTGCGCGGCAGCTTCATCAGGTGCCGCTGCAGCTTGCCGAGCGGCACCTGCCCCTCGCCGTCACCACACTGGACGTCGTAGATCTCGACGCCCAGCACCACCCGCGAGATGCGCTGCTTCTCGGCCTTGAGCATCTTCGCCACCCGGTTGCCCGGCCCCTCGGACACCAGCACGACGCCCGGGTAGCCGACGACCAGGTGCACGATGTCCTGGTCGCGGTTGACCGCGATGGCCGGGGTGACCTGCCAGTTGCCGCGCATTCCCTGCAGCACGGCCGCCGCGGCTCCGGTCTGGCCGTGCAGGATCGAGTACTGGGCCCTCTGGGCGAGCTGGCCGAACACCACCAGGCCGACGGTGAGCGCGGCCAGGATGCCGATGAACACCGAATACCACAGGTAGCCCGTGACCAGACCGATCACGACGACCACAGCCAGCGTGCCCACCGCCGAGAGGAAGACGATCGGCATCCCCTTGGGATTGGCCTGCTTGATGATCTGCGCGATCATGCGGAGCTGCTTGATACGCCCCGGCTTCTCTGCGTCCTCGGACTTTGCCATGCTCAGAAGGATACAAACCAACTGGTGCAGGAGGGAAAACGCGCCCCCGCCCGTTCCCGGGCTGTGACTAGATCTTCACCGTGGCCGACAGCCTCAGATCGGCCGAACCGCGGCCCACCTCCACCGTGTGCTCGCCCTCGACCGTGCGCCAGCCGTCCTCCCACACCTGGAACGCCCGCTCCGGCAGGAACAACGTCGTGATCACGGTCTGCCCGGGGTCCGCCTCCACCACGTCGAACGCGGCCAGCCTCCTGCGCGGCCCGGTGTAGACCTGCACGACCTCCCGCCCGGACCGCGTGCCCGTGTTGGTGACGGCGACGGTCACGGTCGTGCCCTCCGCCGCGATCGAGTCGTACGACCACGTCGTGTATCCCAGCCCGTGCCCGAACCAGAACGCGGGCGGCCGCTCGGCCCGCCGCCACGCCGGATACCCGGTGAACACGCCCTCGTCGTAGAACACCTTGCCGTCCACCGGCGTCACCGCCGTCACCGGCGCGTCCGCCAGCCGTTCCGGCCACGTCGTCGGCAGCCGCCCGCCGGGCTCGGCGTCCCCGAACAGCACGTCGGCCAGCGCCGCCCCGGCCTCCTGCCCGGGGAACCAGGTCAGCAGCACCGCCGCCACGTCCGGCAGCCACGGCATCTCCACCGGAGAGCCCGCGTTGACCACGACCACCGTGCGCGGGTTCGCGGCGGCGACCGCGCTGATCAGCTCGTCCTGGCGGCCGGGCAGCCGCAGGTCCGCCCGGTCGAAGCCCTCGCTCTCCACCTCCGGCGTCGTCGCGGCCACCACCACCGCCACGTCGCACGCGCGCGCCGTCCGCACCGCCTCCGCCAGGCACTCCTCCTCGCCAGGCGTCGGCTCCGCGTGGCCGAGCGTGAACGACACGATCGCCATGCCGCCGAACCTGCCCGGAGGGTGGGTCAGCGTCAGCTCGTACGTCTCGCCCGCCGTCATCGGCACGGCGATCCGCTTCTCCGGCGGCGACAGGAACGCCGCGGCCGGGTCGCCGACCTCCAGGCCGAGGCTCTCGTCCAGCACGGGCTCGCCGTTCACGGCCAGCGTGAACGCGCCCACCCCGGCCACCGACAGCTCGTGCTCGCCGCTCGCCCGCGCCGTGTACGCGGCCCGCAGCCGGACCGTCCTGAGCCGCCGCGCGTCCACGCCGGGCGGCAACTGGCCCAGCCAGCGCGCCTCGCCGTCGGCCAGCGGCTGCTCGCTCAGCGTCTGGCCCGCCTCGTCCATGAACTGCGCCGTCACGGGGCCGGGCAGGGGGGACAGGCGGACGCGGGGGTCGGTGCCGAGGGCGTAGCGGACGGTGGTGCGCCCGGACAGGCCCTGAAGCGGGGAGACGATCCGGTCGGGGAACACCTGGGCGCTGCCGCCGCCCATCACGCGCGCGTCGCGGGCCGCCGCGCCGATGACGGCCAGGGTGGGGGCGCCCTGGAGGGGGAGGACGCCGTCGTTGGTGAGCAGGGTGAAGGCACGGGTGGCGATCTCCCGCACCAGCGCCACCCCGTCCACAGTCTCCGGGCCGGGGGCGACGGCCGTGCCGGAGGGGCGGAGGGCGCCCACGCGTTCGGCCAGCCGCAGGATGCGGCGCACGCGATCGTCCACGACCGACTCGGGCACCCGCCCCTCGCGCACGGCCTCCTCCAGCCGCCCGCCCCAGGGTCCGTGCGGCCCGGGCATGGCCACGTCGGTCCCCCCGAGCGCCGCCGCCTCGGTGGAGCGCACCGCCGTCCAGTCCGACACCACGAACCCGTCGAACCCCCACTCACCCTTGAGCACCCCGTGGACCAGCTCGGCGTGCTCGGTCATGGTGGTCCCGTTGACCGCGTTGTAGGCCGTCATGATCCCCCACGCCCCGGCCTCCACCACCCGCTCGAACGGCCTCAGGTAGAGCTCCCGCAGCGCCTGCTCGCCGGCCACCACGTCCACGGTGAACCGGTCGGTCTCGAAGTCGTTGGCCACGAAGTGCTTGGGCGTGGTCGCGACCCCGCCCTCCTGCACCCCCTCGACGTAGGCCGCGCCGATCTCGCCCGTCAGGTACGCGTCCTCGGAGAAGCACTCGAAGTGCCGGCCGCCGAGCGGCGAGCGGTGCAGGTTGAGCGTGGGGGCGAGCAGCACGTGCACGCCCTTGCGCCGCGCCTCCTGGGCCAGCAGCCCGCCGGCCCGCCGGACGAGGTCCACGTCCCAGGTGGCGGCGAGCGCCGTCGGGCTGGGCAGGGCGATCGAGGGGTCGGCGGCGCTCCACTGCTCACCGCGTACGCCGATGGGCCCGTCGCTCATCACGAGGCGATCGAGCCCGATCTCGGGCAGCGGGGGCAGCGACCACATGTCGGCCCCGGTCAGCAGGCGGATCTTGGCGGGCAGGTCGAGGCGCGAGATCAGTTCGTCGAGGTCCACGAGCACAGTGTTCACCAGAAAACCGAGTACCCGATAGGTTTGTGACCTTTGCGTAACGCAAAGGACCTCGGGCGGCCGTCAGGCCGTCACGAAGAACTCCAGCAGCTCGGGCACCAGCGCCTCCGGAGCCACGTTGTGCGTCTGGTCCTCCAGCACCCGCCGCACCGCGCCGGGCACCGCCGCCGCCACCGCGGCCCCCGCGTGGACCATCCACGCCGCGCTGTCGGCCCCGTTGAGCACCAGCGTCGGCTGCGCGACGCGGGCCAGCCGCTCGGCGGGCAGCGCGTTGCCCGGCCCCAGCACGGCCGCCTCGTAGGCCAGCGTGTGCGCCACCGCCTCCATCTCGGCCCAGGCGGGATGCGCCCGCATCCCGGCGACGGCCTCGCGCGGCAGCTCGGCCGCCTCGACCATGAATCGCTCCACGGCCTCGCCCCGCAGGCCCATCACGACCAGGTCGGCGAGCTGCCCGGCGAAGTCGAGGGGGAGGGCGGGCGCGCTGCCGTCCACGTGGTAGGGCGGCTCCCACACGGCCAGCTTCGAGATCGACGGGTTCACGGCCGCCGCCTCCAGCGCCAGCGCCGCGCCCGACGAGCCGCCGAACACCATGGCCGACCCGCCCGCCGCCTCGACGACGGCGGCCAGGTCCTCGATCTCGCGCTCCACCGCGTACGGCTGCGTGTCACCGCTGCCGCCGCGCCCGCGACGGTCGTAGTTATGGACCGTGAACCACCGCGCCAGGCCGCCCGCGATGGCGGTCATCAATGGATGCCGCCGATCCGAGAACGCGCCCTGGACCAGGACGACGGCCGGGCCCTCGCCGGACACGTCGCAGGCGATGAGCGTCCCGTCGGCCGACTTGACCGCGTCGGTCCTCATCTCATCCGTCCTCACGCGGTCGGCGGCACCAGGCACAGCACCTCCCAGTGGTGTCCGTCGAGGTCGGCGAAGCCGCGCTGGTAGCGGGGGCCGCCCTGCTGCGGGACGCCCGCCGGGGTGGCGCCGGCGGCCAGGGCCTTGTCCACCAGCTCGTCCACCTGGGCCGGGTTCTCCACGCCGAGGCACAGGATCGCCTCGGTGCTCCTGGCGGCGTCGGCGATCTCCTTGGTGGTGAACGAGCCGAACACCGGCTCCTCCAGCAGCATCACCTGCGTCTGCTCGCTGATGATGACCGACGCCATGCCCTGGGCCATGCCGAACAGGTTGAAGCCGAGTTCGGTGAAGAACTTGCTCGACCTGTCCAGGTCCTTGACCGCCATGTTGACGAAGAGCTGCATCTCCAGATCCCTTCTCGTTCGCGATGTGCCCTCAGTCTGCTCGGTGAGGGGTTCGCCGGTCTTGGATCTGGACGCCAGGCGGATTGACGACTAGCGCACGGTATGGGCCCGGCGATACTCGGCGGGCGGCATCCCGTACGCCTGCCGGAACAACCTGGAGAAATGCGCCGCGTCCGGCAGCCCCCACCGGGCGCCGACCGCGCTGACCGACCCGGCGCCCCCCGAGATCAGGTCCGCGCGGCAACGTTCGAGCCGCCGCTGCCTGATCCAGGCGGCCACCGTCGTATTCTCCGACTCGAACAGCCGGTGCAGGTAGCGCACGGAGATGTGGTGCGCCGCCGCGACGGCCGCCGGGTCGAGGCCGAGGTCGCCCAGCCGCTGCTCGATGAACGAGCGCACCTCCAGCAGCAACATCCGCTGCCGGGCGTCGGCGGGCAGCGACCGCGCCCGGTCCAGGCGCTCGGCCACGGCGGCGCCGACCAGGTCCGTCACCACGGTCGACAGCCGCGCGGCGCTGCCCGGCTGATAGGTCTCGTGGTCCAGCGCCACCCGCCGCAGCAGCGGCACGGCCAGCGCGGCGGCGCCGGAACCGGCCCCGATGGGCAGCGCGGCCAGCTCCGCCACCGCGTCGGCAGGCAGGGCGAGCAGGTCGCGCGGGAAGCTGAACACCGCCAGCCGCACCGCAGCGTCGTAGGCCAGCTCGTACGGCCGGGAGAAGTCGTAGATCGCGAACTCGCCCCTGCTGAGCTGCGTGTTCCGGCCGTCCTGCGACAGGCGCGGGCTGCCCGACAGCGTCAGCACCACGCGGTACAGCTCGGGGTTGTCGCGGCGGATCAGGCCGGAGGTGCGGTGGACGCTGTGCGGGGTGGAGGTCTTGATCCTGCCGACGCCCACGGCGCCGAGCTTGCCGAACTCGATCTCGCCGCGTAACGGCGCGTCGGGGTCGATGCGCAGGTCGAGCGGGCCGAGAGTGTCGCAGACGATGCCGCGCCAGGCGGCGTGGCGGCGCGCCGCGGGCAGATCGCTGGTGCGGATCAGCACGGCCATGGGCCTCGCCCCCTCATCGGCTCGGCTTGCCATGGTAGCCCGCTCGGAATCGGCTGAAGGAAACGCCAAATTTCCCGACATGTCGCATCTTTGGCATGCGGCGATTCCCGACATGCGGAAGCCCCGGGGAACCAGCCCCGGGGCTCCGGACGCGTGGGTCAGGCGCTCTGGCGGGCCTCGATGGCCTGCTTGTAGAGCCGGCCCGCCCGGTACGACGAGCGCACCAGCGGCCCGGACAGCACCCCGGCGAACCCGATCGCCTCGGCCTCGGCCTGCAGCTCGACGAACTCCTCCGGCTTGACCCACCGCTCCACCGGGTGGTGGCGCGGCGTCGGCCGCAGGTACTGCGTGATCGTCAGCAGGTCGGTGCCGGCCGCATGCAGGTCGCGCATGGCCTCGACGATCTCCTCGCGCGTCTCGCCCATGCCCAGGATCAGGTTGGACTTGGTGACCAGCCCGGCCTCGCGAGCCATCGTGATCACGCCCAGCGAGCGCTCGTAGCGGAAGGCGGGACGGATGCGCTTGAAGATCCGCGGCACCGTCTCGACGTTGTGCGCGAACACCTCGGGCTTGCTGGAGAAGACCTCCTCCAACTGCTCGCGGTTGCCGTTGAAGTCGGGCACCAGCAGCTCGACGCCGCAGCCGGGCAGCAGCGCGTGGATCTGGCGCGCCGTCTCGGCGTACAGCCAGGCGCCGCCATCGGGCAGGTCGTCGCGGGCCACGCCGGTCACGGTCGCGTACTTCAGGCCCATCTGCTGGACGGACTCGGCGACCCTGCGCGGCTCGTCGCGGTCGTATTCCTTCGGCTTGCCCGTGTCGATCTGGCAGAAGTCGCACCGGCGGGTGCACTGGTCGCCGCCGATGAGGAAGGTCGCCTCGCGATCCTCCCAGCACTCGTAGATATTCGGACAGCCCGCCTCTTCACAGACCGTGTGCAGGCCCTCCCGGCGCACGAGCGATTTCAGCTCGGTGTATTCGGGGCCCGTCCTCAGCTTGGTCTTGATCCACGGGGGCTTGCGCTCGATAGGGGTTTCGGCGTTACGCACCTCCAGGCGGAGGAGCTTTCGGCCTTCAGGAGCAACGGTCACCTTCTCAGCTTACGTCCGCCGCGACAGCGACCCGGTCGAGGGTCAGGAGATGAGGCCGAAGCCGCGGATCGCCCGCGCGTAGTGCGCCGCCAGCTCCTCGTCGATCCCGTCGGACTGGCCGGTGCCGAGCAGCTCCGAGTGCGGCGCGGAGGACCACACGCCGTCGGCGGTGAGCTGGAACTTGGTCAGCACCGTGCGCCGGATCGCCGACACGCTCTCCCCGCGCAGCGCCGCCGCCTGCATCGGCGCCACGTAGCCGCCGCGCCGCTCCAGCGCCTCCAGGTCGGCCAGCTCCTGCTCCGACACCACGCGCAGCACCAGAGCCCGGTGCCTGGCCCGGACGCGGCTCTCCCCAGCGCGGGCCAGGCGGGCCAGCGCGTACCGGGTGAGCAGCACGGGGCCGCCGAGCAGCCGGCCGACCAGGCGTCCCAGGAAACCTGTCACGTCGTAGGCGGGGTGCACCGCCTCCAGCGCCATCGGCGTGCCGGCGGCGATCTTGTCCTCCGCGTCCGACCTCGCCTTGAGCGGCGCGGAGCCGGGGCCCACCAGGGCGTCCCGCCAGGCGTCCAGAGTGGCCAGCGCCTCGCTCACCACCCGCTCGTCACCGGTCGGGATCCGCGCGTACGCCCTGGCCAGCACGGCCACCCGCTGCCTGGGCGGCAGCGCCAGCCACAGCGGCAGGCCGATCAGCAGGACGGGGGTGCGCGCCAGCCCGACCCGGTCGTAGCCGGTGCGCGTGGCCAGATCGAGCAGCACGACCTTGCCCGGCCGCTTGACCCCCACCCGGTCGGCCACCCGGTCCGCCAGCGCGTACAGCTCCTCCGCCGCCGCGCGGTCGAGCACCTCGGCGTCGGCGGGCAGGCGGCCGAGCCGGGGCCGCAACATCCAGCCGATCGCCAGGCTCACCCCGCCCAGCAGCCACGACAACACCGACCCCGGCGCACGCAGGATGATCCACCCGCCCAGCGCGACGAACGCCAGCGTCAGCAGGTGCACCACGAGTGCGAGCACAAGAGCGCAAAGACGCGTCACAAAGGCGATGGTAAGCCGGGAACGCGCGCCTACCAGATGCCGATTCGGTCAACGGCCACCTCAGCGCCGGAGCAGATCCTCCTCGTGCAGGTCGAACGGCTCCTTGCCGAGCGCCTCCGCCAGCCGCTTCTCCGCGATCGGCATGACCTCCTCCACCACGATGCGGCGGCCCGTCTCCGCCGACAGCGAGGTGACCCCCACGTCGGGGATGCCGCACGGCGCGATGCGGTTGAACCAGCGGGGGTCGTTGGCGCAGTTGAGGGCGAAGCCGTGCATGGTCACGCCCTTCGCCACCCGCAGGCCGACCGCGCCGAGCTGCCGGTCGGGCAGGCCCAGGGCCGAGTCGCCGAGCGCCCAGACCCCGCCTCTGCCGGACACCCGCCTGGCGGTGACGCCGAAGTCGGCGCACACCTGGATCATCGCGTCCTCCAGGCGGCAGGCGAACGCCACCACGTCGGTGATCGCCACGATCGGATAGGCCACGAGCTGCCCGGGGCCGTGCCAGGTCAGGCGCCCGCCGCGATCGACGTCGACGACGGGGGTGCCGTCGGCGGGACGCTCGTGCGGGGCCGTGCGCTTGCCCGCCGTGTAGACGGGCGCGTGCTCGAGGATCAGGACGGTGTCGGTGAGCTCTGCGGCGACCCGCTTGCCGTGCACCCAGCGCTGCAACGACCAGGCCTGCTCGTAGGGGACGTCGACACCGAGGCGGACGATGGCGAGTGCGTGGGGATCGTCCCCGGGGGTGGGGCGCATGAGCCTATTGTGCCGTTCCCTCACCCTCGAAGGGTAATCAGGGGGTCAGCAAACGTGGCTCGATCCTGAACTCCTTTACCTTTCCAGCGTCGTCGGTCTCCACCTTGTACGCGAAGGCGCCCGGCTCGATGCTCACGGCCTGGATGAACTCCGTGCCCACGTAGTGCAGGCCGACGCCCTCGTCGGCGGCGTACCCGCCGGGCAGCTCACCCTCGGCCACCGACCGCTGCAGCAGCGGCCGGCGCTGCGGCTCGGAGTTGTAGTGCACCCCGCACGAGTACGGCAGCAGCGCCATCCCCTCGGCCCACACCTGCAGGTCGGGGCCGAAGGAGTCGGTGTTGCCGCCGACGTGCCAGCACAACGCGCCCGCGCTCTGCCCCGACAGCACCACCCCGGCCCGCCACGCCTCCTCGAAGGCCTCGTCGAGCCCGTGCAACCGCCACAACGCCATCAGGTTCGCCACGCTGCCACCGCTGACATAGATCATGTCCTGCTCCAGGATCCACGCGCGCGGATCCGCCACGTTCGGCATGGGGAACACCGTCAGATGGCTCAGCTCGACATCCCAGCCCGCGAAGGCGCCGTACATCTTCAGCACCCAGTCGGCCGCGTCGCCCGTCGCCGTGGCCACCAGGCCCAGCTTCGGACGGTCCTGGCCGGTCAGGTCGAGGCCGTACCGCAGCAGCGCGCCGGCCTCAAGCTGGCCGTGGCGCCTGCTGGGACGGAACGACCCGCCCCCGATGGCGAGGATGTGCGACTGTCCTGACCGGCTCATGTCAGAGTTCTCCCAGGTGCTAGAGATTGGACGGCAACCTACAGTACGGCGCGCAGGGCCTCGTCGAGACGCGTATGCGTGAAGCGATAGCCACTCGCCGTAAGCATGGCCGGCTCCAGCCTATGGCTGACCAGCAATCCCTCGCGCGCGAACTCGCCCAGCCCCGCCGCCAGCGCGAACGCCGGCACCGGGATCGGCATCGTGCCCCGGCGCAGCGCCTTGCCGAGCGTCCTGGTGAACTCGGCGTTCGTCACCGGGCCCGGTGACGAGAAGTTGACCGGCCCCTCGACCTCCGGGGTCGCCAGCACGTGCAGCGCCGCGCCCACCCAGTCGTCCAGGCTGATCCACGACCAGTACTGCCGGCCCGTCCCGAGCGGCGCGCCGAGCCCCATCCTGAAGATCGGCAGGATCCGGCCGAGCGCCCCGCCGTTCCCGCTCAGCACCAGCGACGTACGCGCCAGGACCGTCCTGATCCCGGCCTCCCGCGCCCGCAGCGCCTCGGCCTCCCACCGCCGGCACAGGTCCGGCAGGAAGCCGCGGCCGTTGCCCTGGCCCTCGTCGACCACCCGGTCGCCGGTGTCGCCGTAGAAGTCCATGCCGGAGGCCGACAGAAGCACCCCAGGCGGCTCTGAGAGCTCGCGCAGGGCGTCCACCAGCACTCTGGTGCCCTCAGTGCGGCTGGTGACCAGCTCGCGCTTGTACGCGGGCGTCCACCGCCTGTCGCCGATCGACGCCCCGGCCAGATGCACGACCGCCTCGGCCCCCTCCAGCGCGGCCAGGTCTACGACCTGTTCGGCGGGGTTCCAGAACGCCTCGTCGTCGCGTCGCGGCGGCCTGCGCACCAGGCGGACCACCTCACGGCCCCGGGCCCGCAGCGCCTCCACCAGGGCCGTCCCGAGCAGTCCGGACGCGCCCGTCACGATGATCGCCATGAGGCCACAGTACGCCGGGGCCGGCTCCCGCCCCCGTTCCCGCACCGGACCCCTCCCGCGCGCCGCCGCGCCCACCCCCGCAGCCCGCACGCCCGCCACCTGCCCGCCCGCCACCTGCCCGCCCGGGACCTGCCCGCAGCCCGCCGCGTCGCCTGACCGCCGTACTCCGGCGAGTGCCCTTCCATCGCACGAAAAGGCCGGCGCACGAAAAGGCCGGCGCACGAAAAGGCCGGGCGGCCCCGTGGGAGCCGCCCGGCTGTTCAGACGCGCGGGTTACGCGAGCCCGAGCTGCGCCTCGAAGCGCCCCTCCTCCAGCCGACGCTTGATCGTCGTCAGGAAGCGAGCCGCGTCGGCCCCGTCCACCAGGCGGTGGTCGTAGGTCAGCGCCAGGTACACCATCGACCGCACCGCGATGACCTCGCCCTCAGGCGTGTCGAGCACCACGGGCCGCTTCACGACGGCGCCCGTGCCGAGCATGCCGACCTGCGGCTGGTTCAGGATCGGGGTGTCGAACAGCGCGCCCCGGCTGCCCGTGTTGGTCAGCGTGAACGTGCCGCCGGTGATCTCGTCGGGCGTCACCTGGTTGTTGCGGGTGCGCTCGGCGAGGTCGGTGATCTTGCGGGCGATGCCGGCGAGGTTGAGGTCACCGGCGTTCTTGACGACCGCCGCGAGCAGGCCGCGCTCGGTGTCGACCGCCATGCCGAGGTTCTCCACGTCGAAGTACGTGACCTCGTTGGTCTCGTTGTTGATCGTGGCGTTCAGCTTGGGGTGCTGCTTGAGCGCCTCGACCGTGGCCATCGCGAAGAACGGGGTGAAGGTCAGCTTCACGCCCTCGCGGCGGAAGAAGTCGTCCTTCGCCTTCGCGCGCAGCTGCGCGATCTTCGTCACGTCGACCTCGACGACCGACGTGAGCTGCGCAGCCGTCTGCAGCGACTCGACCATGCGCTTGGCGATGGTCTGACGCAGGCGGCTCATCTTCTCCGTGCGGCCACGCAGCGTCGTGTCGACCTCCACCGGCTCCGGAGCCGCGGCGGGGGCGGCCTGGGCGGCAGGGGCCTGAGCGGCGGCGGGCGCGGCGGCCGGGGCCTGGGCGGCGGGCTGGGCGGCGGCCTGCTCGCGCTGCGACTTGGCGGCCTCCAGGACGTCCTGCTTGCGGATCCGGCCACCCACGCCGGTGCCGTTGATGGCGTCGAGGTCCACGCCGTGCTCGTTGGCGAGCTTGCGCACCAGCGGCGTCACGTACGGGCTGTCACCCGACGGCGCGGCCGGGGCGGGCTGCGCGGCCGGCTGAGCGGCGGGCTGGGCGGGCTGGGCAGGGGGAGCGGCCTGCGGCGCGGGCGCCGGGGCCGGAGCGGGGGCCGGAGCGGGGGCCGGAGCGGGGGCGGGAGCCTGGGCGGGCTGCGCCGGAGCCGGCTGCGGGATGGAGGAGGCCTGCGGGGCGGGCTCGGGCTGCGGGGCCGGAGCGGGCTCGGGCTCGGGAGCCGGCTCGGGGGCCGCCTCCGGGGCCGGGGCGGCGGCGCCCGGCTGGCCGTTCTCGTCAATGACGGCGAGCTCGGCGCCGACCTCGACCGTCTCGTCCTCAGCGACGACGATCTTGGTGAGCACGCCGGCGGACGGCGACGGGATCTCGGTGTCGACCTTGTCGGTCGACACCTCGAGGAGCGGCTCGTCGGCCTCGACGCGCTCGCCCTCCTTCTTCAGCCAACGGGTTACCGTGCCCTCGGTAACGCTCTCGCCGAGCTGGGGCATCTGTACGGAGACCGGCATCGTTATTCTTCTCTCGCGTTCTGATCTCGAGGGCTGGACTAGTTGTGTACGTGCAGCGGCTTGCCGGCCAGGGCCAGCATCGCCTCACCCATGGCCTCGGACTGGGTCGGGTGTGCGTGGATGAGCTGGGCGACCTCTGCGGGCAGGGCCTCCCAGTTGTAGATGAGCTGACCTTCGGTGACGAGCTCCCCGATGCGACGGCCCACCATGTGGACGCCGACGACCGGGCCGTCCTTCTCGGCGATGACCTTCACGGCGCCCGAGGTGCCGAGGATCTGGCTCTTGGGGTTGCCCGCCAGGTCGTAGACCTGCTCGACGATCTCGATGCCACGCTCGGCCGCCTGCGCGGAGGTCAGGCCGACCGAGGCCACCTCGGGGTCGGAGTAGGTGATGCGCGGCACGCCCGCGTAGTCGATGGGCGGCGGGTTGAGGCCGGCGATGTGCTCGGCCACCATGATGCCCTCGGCGAACCCGGCGTGCGCGAGCTGCAGGGTGGGGATGAGGTCGCCGATGGCGTAGACGCCGGGCACGGAGGTCCGGCAGTGCTCGTCGACCACGACGGCGCCGCGCTCGACGGCGATGCCCTGCTCCTCGAAGCCCATGCCCGCCGACACGGCGCCGCGGCCGACCGCGACGAGCAGCAGCTCGGCGTCGAGGGTCTTGCCGTTGGCCAGGGTGACGACCACGCCCGTCTCGGTGGTCTTGGCGCCGTCGAAGAAGACGCCCAGCTCGTACTTGATGCCGCGGCGGCGGAAGGCCCGCTCCAGCAGCTTGGAGCTGGACTCCTCCTCGGTCGGCAGCAGGTGCGGCAGCGCCTCGACGATCGTCACCTCGGCGCCGAACGAGCGGTAGACGCTGGCCAGCTCGACGCCGATGACGCCGCCGCCCAGCACGATCACCGAGCTGGGCACGCGGTCCATCCTGAGCGTGTGCTCGCTGGTGATGACGCGCTCACCGTCGATCTCGAGGCCCGGCAGCGACTTGGGGGCCGAGCCGGTGGCCAGGACGAGGTTGCGGCCCTCGTAGACCTCGGAGCCGACCTGGACCCGGTTGCCGCCGACGAGACGGCCCTCGCCCTCGACGATCGTCACGCCCGCGCCCTTCAGCAGGCCCTGCACGCCCTTCCAGGCCCGAGTGACGATCTTGTCCTTGAAGGCGTGGACGCCCTGGACGTCGATGCCCTCGAAGCGCGCCTTGACGCCGTACGACTCGCTCTCGCGGGTCTCGTCGGCGATCTCGGCGGAGTGCAGCAGGGCCTTCGTGGGGATGCATCCCCTGTGGAGGCAGGTGCCGCCGATCTTGTCCTTTTCGATCAGGGCGACCGACTTGCCCAGCTCAGCCGCCCTCAGGGCGCAGGCGTAACCGCCGCTGCCGCCCCCTAGGACGACGATGTCATAGGCCACAGGAAGGCTCCTTGTCGGGGTGTTCGTGATGCCGTCATCTTTTCATTTGTTTCAGATGCTCGCGTGCCGCTCTGCGAGTCCGATGAGGGTGCGGGTGATGGCGCCCGTGCCGCCCTTCGGGGTGTAACCGTACGGCTCGCCCTTGTTGAAGGCGGGACCGGCCATGTCGATGTGCGCCCAGCGCACCCCGTCGGGCACGAACTCGCGCAGGAAGATGCCCGCCGTGAGCATGCCGCCCCACCGCTCGGGGTGGAGGTTGGCGAGGTCGGCGATCGGGGAGTCGAGGCCCTTGCGCAGTTCCTCGGGCAGCGGCATGCCCCAGGCGCCCTCGCCGGCGGCGCCGGCGGCCTCGACCACCAGCTCCCTGATGGCGTCGTCGTTGGACATGACGCCGGCGGTGCGCCAGCCGAGCGAGACGATCTGGGCGCCGGTGAGGGTGGCCACGTCCACGATCAGGTCGGGGGAGTCTTCCGCGGCGCGGGCGATGCCGTCCATGAGGACCAGGCGGCCCTCGGCGTCGGTGTCGAGCACCTCGACGGTCTTGCCGCTGTAGCTGTGGATGACGTCGGAGGGACGCTGCGCGGTGCCGCTCGGCAGGTTCTCCGCGAGGCAGAGGTAGCCGACGGCGTTGACCGGCAGGCCGAGCCGGGCGATGCCGATGACGGCGCCGAGCACGGCCGCCGCGCCGCCCATGTCGGACTTCATCCAGTCCATGGACGCCGACGGCTTGAGCGAGAGGCCGCCCGAGTCGAACGTGATGCCCTTGCCCACGAAGGCGAGCGTCTTGCCGGCCTCGGGGTGGCGGTAGGAGAGGCGGACCAGGCGCGGCGGGTTGGCCGAGCCCTGGCCGACGCCGATGAGGCCGCCGTAGCCGCCGTCCCTGAGCTGCTGGTCGTCCAGCACCTCGACGCTGATGCCGGCCTTGCCGCCCGCCTCCTCCGCGAGGTCGGCGAACTTGGCGGGCCACAGGTCGGACGGCGGGGTGTTGACCAGGTCGCGGACGAGGGCGACCGAGTCGGCCAGCACGCCCGCGCGCTCGGCCACGGCCTCGGGCTGCTCGGAGATCACCGTGAGCTCGGACACGGGGGCCTTCTGCTCGCCGTTCGTGCGGTAGCGGGCGAAGGTGTAGGCGCCGAGCAGCGCGCCCAGGGCGACGGCCTCGGCCTCCTCGGCGCTGCGCGCGGGCAGCGCGAGCGCGGCGCGGGCGGTGCCGGCCAGGGAGCGCACGGCGGCGCCGGCGGCGCGGCGCAGGCCCTCCAGCCCAGGCTCGTCGCCGAGGCCGACGGCGACCAGCAGCGGGGCGGACACGGCGCCGAACGTGGGCAGCTTGGCCAGCTCACCGGCCTTGCCGGAGAAGGCGACCGCGCCGAGTGAGGCGGCGAGCTTGCCGCCGAAGGCGGACTCCAGGGACTCCGCGCCCACCGTGGGAACGGGGCCGTCCTGGCCCGGCCGGAAACCGACGATCAACGCGTCGGTGTCTACGGAGACTGGATCTGCTGAGTTCAGCCGCACAGTGGTCACGTAAACCGATGCTATCCACGGTTTCTGCGTACTCACAAACAGGGGTTCATCCTACAAATCCTCGGTCAGCGTCATCTGAATAATGGTGCTAGTGTCATTAGCACCATGTTGCTGACGCTCGATCTCAACGACGCGCGCCCCCTGCACGACCAGGTGGCGAGCGCCATCCGCCGCGCCATCGGCGAGGGCTCCTACCGGCCGGGCGACCGCCTGCCGCCGGCCCGTGACCTGGCCGCCGCGCTGGGCATCAACCCCAACACCGTGCTGCGCGCCCTGCGCGACCTGCGCGACGAGGGCCTGCTGGAATTCAGGAGAGGCCGCGGTGTCAGCGTGGCCGGGCTCGCCGGCGGGCGGGCCCTGCTCGTGCAGCGGGCCAGGGAACTGCTCGACGAGGCCGAGAAGTACGGCTACAGCCGCCAAGACCTCATCACCATCATGGAGGAACTGACATGAGAGCCCGCGTCGTCGCCGTCGTGTGGTGGCTGTTCGTGGCCGCCGCGCTGCTCCTGGCGCCCCTGGCGCTGCGCGACCGGCTGCCCGACCCCCTGGCCACCCACTGGGGCACGTCGGGCAGCGTCCCCGACGGGTCGAGCTCGCTGACGGGCTACCTGATCACGACCCAGCTCCTCTGGGCCGGGTTGTGCCTGGTGTTCCTCCTGCTCGGCCGGGCGCGGGACCGGCGCGCGGCGCGGATGACCTCGGCCGCGTGCGTGTGGGCGCTGGGCGTGCTCCTGCTCGGCGCCGGCGCCTCGACGCTGGCCGTCAACCTCGACGCCGCCACCTGGCGCGACGCCCTCCTGCCCGGCTGGCACATCCCGCTCGCGATCGCCGCGGCGGCCGTGGCCGGAGCGCTGGCCGCGTACCTGAGCAGGGGCGCCCCCGACGAGCAGTCCAGCGCGGCGCGGCCCGTGCTCAGGCTCAGGCCGGGCCAGCGGGCCGTCTGGGTCAGCCGCGTCGTCAACCCCTGGCTGGCCGCGGCCTCGGCCATGGCGCTGCTCTTCACCGCCGTGACGGCGGCGCTGACCCTCACCGGCACGGCGCCCGGCGGGTTCGTGCCCGTGCTGCTGCCCGGCTTCGTCATCCTGCTCCTCGCCGGGCTCGCCACCGTGGCCGTCTCCGTCCGGGTCCGCGACGACCTGATCACGATCGGCTTCGGCCCGTTCGGCTGGCCCGCGCGCCGGATCCCGCTGGCCAAGGTCGAGTCCGCCTGGTCGGAGACGCGGCAACCGGGCGAGGTCGGCGGCTGGGGCTTCCGCGGGCTGCCGGGAAGCGCCACCATCATGCTGCGCGGCGGCGAATGCCTGGTCCTGCGCTACCGTTCCGGCGGACGGCTCGCGATCAGCATCGACGACGCCGAGCGCGGCGCATCCCTCATCAACGCCCTCATCTCGGAGCGAGTCCCCTCATGAAAAGACCTCTGCTCATCTTTCTCGTCCTGACCTTCGCGCTGTCCTGGGCGGCGGCCCTGCCCCTGTGGTTCGGGGACGGGCTGGTCCCGCCGCAGCTCCAGGTGGCGGGCACGCTGATGATGTTCACGCCGACCGTGGGCGTGCTCGGCGTGTGGGCGGTGTCGCGCACGCCGTTCCGCCAGTGGGCCAGGCAGACCGGTCTCACCCTCGGCGAGCGCAAGGGGCGCACCGGGCTGCTGGTGCTGACGGCCTGGCTGGGGGTGCCCCTGCTGACGTTCCTGGCCCTCGGGATCAGCGCCGCCGTGGGCCTGGTCACGCTCGACCTCGAAGGGCTCAGCCTGCTCAGGGCCACCTGGCAGGCGCAGGGCGTCGAGGCGCCCGCCGACCTGACCACGGTCGCCGTCGTGCAGCTCGTCATCGCCGCCGCGGCAGGGCCCGTGCTGAACGCGATCCCTGCGCTGGGCGAGGAGTGGGGCTGGCGCGGCTGGCTCGTGCCGCGGCTCGTGTCCAGTGACGGCGTGCTCCCCGGGCTGCTGCTCTCCGGCGCCATCTGGGGCGTGTGGCACGCGCCGCTCACCCTGCTCGGCTACAACTACCCGCGGCTCGGCTCGTGGGCGGCCCTGGCCTTCATCCCCTTCTGCGTGGTGGCCGGGGTGGTGATGGGGTGGCTGCGGCTGCGCACCGGGAGCGTGTGGCCCGCCGTGGTGGCGCACGCCTCGCTGAACGCCATCGCCGGGGTGGCGCTGCTGCTCGGTGACGCCGCCGTGCCGCCGAACGAGTTGCTGGCCGGCATCACGGGAGTGGTGGGGTGGGCGCTGATCGGGCTGCTCGGCGCGGCGCTGCTCCGCTTCTTTCCGGTACGTCCCGCGCAGCCGCCGCAGCCCGCCAGGCCCGTCGAGCCCGCCGAGTCGGCCTGACCGGGTTTCAGCCGAGGATCGCGTACACCACGAGGGTCGTGGCGGTGGCCGTCTCCACGAGGGCGCCGAGCACGTCCCCGGTGATGCCGCCGAGGCGGCGCCTGGCGTGGGCGAGCAGCAGCAGGGCGACGCCGAGACCGGCGAGCAGCGCCGCGGGCGCGACCACGAACCCGGAGAGACCGCCCACGCTCCCGGCGACCGTCACCGCCACCGCGTCCTGCGCGGAACCGTCCCGCAGCAGGATCCCGTCCCCGGCGTAGCCCAGGCCGGGCCCGGCGGGCTCGCCGCTGCTCACATCGTCACCCCGCGCCCAGACGCCCGCGCCCGGCGCGGTGAGCAGCCCGATCGCGGCGGCGGCCAGCACCGCCGCGACGGTGACGAGCCACACGGCCGGTCGCCGGACGGTGCCCGCGACCATCGCGCCCAGCCCGTCGGGCCGGGCGGCGGGCACGCCGGAGCGGCAGGCCCAGGTCAGCGCGAGCCGCCCGGCCACGCACGCCGTCACCAGCGCCCACGGCCCCGCGTCGGCGAGCGCTGCGACCTGGATGAGCAGCGTCAGCACCAGCGTCACCACGCCGAACGGCCCGATGTCCGATTTTTTCATGATTTCGAGCGCCTGATCGGACGGCTTGCCGCTGCCCAGCCCGTCCGCCAGATCGGCGAGCCCGTCGAGATGCAGCCCCCGCGTCAGCAGGGTCAGCGCCCCGACCGCCAGCGCGGCGCCGAGCAGCGGCGGCGCGGGCACCAGCAGCACCAGCGCGGCGAGCCACCCCAGCAGCAGCCCGACCGCCGGAGCCAGCGCCATCGCCTGCCCCGCCACCTGCCGGTCCACCCGTTCGACCCGCACGGGCAGCACGCTCAACGTGCCCAGGGCGAACCTCAGCCCGTCCATCAGCCGCATAACGCAGGATCCTAGGGCCCACTAGTGTGGCGGGATGCACGTGGTTGAACTGGAAGGCGTAGGTGTCCGGGTTGTCGGCAAAGCGCTACTGGACGGCGTCGATTGGCAGGTGGACTACGGCGATCACTGGGTGATCCTCGGCCCCAACGGCGCGGGCAAGACGACGCTGCTGTCGCTGGCGGCTGCCGTACGGCATCCCACCGAGGGCACCGTCAAGGTGCTGGGGCACCGGCTCGGCCGGATCGACCTGCGGGAGCTGCGCCGCCACCTCGGCCTGGTCGCCGAGAGCCAGCGGCTCATCGACGAGGAGCTGCTGGAGGAGGAGGGCGCCACCGCGCACACCGTCGTCCTCACCGGGCACACCGGGACCAGCGCCCCGCTCTGGGACAAGTACGGCGACGCCGAGCATGACCGCGCCCACCGGCTGCTGGCCGACCTCGGCTGCAAGGACCTCGCCGAACGGAAGTTCCGGGTCTGCTCGCAGGGGGAGCGGGCCAGGATCAGGGTCGCCAGGGCGCTCATGGCCGACCCCGCGGTGCTGCTGCTCGACGAGCCGTTCGCGGGGCTCGACCTGCCCGCGCGCGAGGATCTCATCACCGCCGTCGAGGATCTGGCCGCCACCAGGCCCGTGCTGACCACCGTCACGGTGACGCACCACCTGGAGGAGGTGCCGGCGACGACCACCCACGCCATGCTCATGCGCGACGCCCGCGTGCTGGCCGCGGGGCCGGTGGCCGACGTGCTCACCCCGGCCGGCCTCAGCGACTGCTTCGGCCGTCCCCTGCACGTGGACCGGGTGGACGGGCGCTGGTACGCCAGGGCCGCCCGGTCCTGAGAAGGGCCGTTCAGAGCTCGACGAGGCGGCCGGCGACCACCAGCGCCACGTACTCCGACTCGGCGGCCAGGCGTTCGTTGAGCCGCCCCAGGGCGTCCCTGAACGCCCGCCCGCTCGACGTCATGGGCACCACGCCCATCCCCACCTCGTCCGACACCGCCACGATCGGCTCCGGCGCCTGCCGCCACGCCGCCACGAGGTCGTCGCAGCGGCCGGCGACCGGCGCGCGGTCACCGTCCCAGGCGCCGTGCTCGTCGAACACCGCCGCCAGCCAGGTCCCCAGCCCGTCGATCAGCAGCGGCCCGGTCGCGGCGCGGATCGCGGCCACCAGGTCGGTGGTCTCGGCGGTGCCCCAGTGCGTCGGCCGCCGCTCCCGGTGCGCGCGCACCCGCGCCGCCCACTCGCCGTCGTCTTCACCGCCGGGCCCGGTGGCCACGTACGTCACGTGCGGCTCGGCCGCCAGCCGCAGCTCCGCCTCGGCCGACTTGCCCGACCGCGACCCGCCCAGCAGCAGCGCGCGCCTGACCGTCCCTGGCGGCTCCTGCGCGGCCCGCCCCGGTACGACGTCCAGCTCGGTGCCGTCGGGGACGGAGATCGCGCCCCACAGCCGCAGCCGCCTGGCCAGCTCCTCCTCCGACCGGACCCGGTGATCGAGCCCGACCGCCACCACCGTGGTGGCCGCGTCCACCAGCCCGGCCCGCCGCAGCTCCCCGAGGCGTTCCGGGCGGTCGAGGAGGTCGATGAGGACGAGGTCGTACCTGGCGGACTCGCCGGACGGGACGGCCTGTCCCCGGGGGAGGTACAGCAGCCGGGAGCCGTCGGGGGCGGTCAATTGCCGGCCGCGTGTCCAGGGGGGCGGGGCCGCGCCGTCCACGACGAGGCCGAAGGGGCGGCGATGGGCGGGCGGCAGGGCGGTGCAGGAGGCGCAGCGGCATCCGGGCTCCGGCCAGCCGGCGCTTCCCGCCGTACCGGTGAGAAGGACCTTCACCGCGCCGAGCGTACAAAGGGCCATGGCACCGCGACCGGACCGGGTGGCCTGACGGGACGGAACGGGCGGAGGGCGACCTCTGCCACAACACGATACGCGCGCAGCATCGATTGACCTCCAAGCTCGGGAGTAGGGTTCCAGTGCCTGCGGAGGGTGCGCCGGCGAACCCGCGGAAAAGGAGCGTATGGCATGACATGGCGATGGCGTTATGAAAATGCAAATGGTGGTGAGGTAACCGATCGCCCATTGCCGCGTGAGGTTTTTCCGAGCCAGGCGGACGCGGAGTCCTGGCTTGGGGAGAACTGGCGTGACCTGCTGGAATCGGGAGTTGAGCAGGTCGCTTTGCTCGATGAGGACCGCGTCGAGTACACGGGTTTGTCATTGCGTCAGGAGTGATTCCCGGACAACGAAAAACCCCTTGAGTGTTTCTGTCGCTCAAGGGGTTTTCGTCACTCCCGGTGCGTCACGGACGCGAGGCCGGGCTCTGCGTCTTGGCCGGGTCGCGCTCGACGGCCGAGCCGAGCACGTCGTCGATGCGCTTGAGCACGTCGGCCTCCAGCTTGACGCCGGCGGCCTTGACGTTGTCACGCACCTGCTCGGGCCGGCTGGCGCCGACGATCGCGCTGGACACGTTCGGGTTCTGCAGGACCCACGCGATGGCCAGCTGGGCCATGCTGAGCCCCAGGTCGGCGGCGATCGGCTTGAGCTCCTGGACGCGGGTGAGCACCTCGTCGTTCATGAACCGCGCGATCATGGCGCTGCCGCTCTTGTCGGTCGCCCGCGATCCCTCCGGCGGCTGCTGCCCGGGCAGGTACTTGCCGGTCAGCACGCCCTGACCGATCGGCGACCAGACGATCTGGCCGACGCCCTCCTGCTCGCACAGCGGCACGATCTCGGCCTCGATGACCCGCCACAGCGCGGAGTACTGGGGCTGGTTCGACACGATCCGGTCGAAGCCCATCTCGTCGGCGATCTTCAGAGCCTGGGCGATCTGGTCGGCGGTCCACTCGCTCACGCCGACGTAGAGCACCTTGCCCTGGCGTACCAGGTCGTCGAACGTCTTGAGGGTTTCCTCAAGCGGGGTCTCGGCGTCGAACCGGTGCGCCTGGTACAGGTCGACGTAGTCGGTCTGCAGGCGGCGCAGCGAGCCGTTGATCGACTCGGTGATGTGCTTGCGGGACAGCCCGCGGTCGTTCTTGCCGGGACCGGTCGGCCAGTAGACCTTGGTGAAGATCTCCAGCGACTCCCTGCGTACGCCCTTGAGCGCCCGGCCGAGCACCTCCTCGGCCTTCGTGCCCGCGTAGACGTCGGCCGTGTCGAACGTGGTGATGCCCTCGTCGAGCGCCGCCTGCACGCACTGCTTGGCGGCTTCCTCCTCGACCTGGGAGCCGTGGGTGAGCCAGTTGCCGTAGCTGATCTCACTGACCATGAGACCGCTGCGACCGAGGTGACGGAATTCCATGCATCAGACCTTAATCCCGGCACATGGGATGATCCGATTCGGGATAGGGTGCGCGACGTGCTGAAGCTCGTACGGCTGGCGCTCACGGCGGCCATCCTGACCGCGATCGCGGTCCGGCTGCGCCGTCGCGCCCGCATGCCCGCCAAGCGGCCCGTTCCGCAGAGCCCGGCTCCCGCCGTCCGCCGTACGCGGATGGGGCTGACGTGGGTCGCCATCGCGGCGATCGTGGTGGTCACCCTGACGGCCGCGCTGGTGCCGGGCAGCACAGGAAGAGCCACGCCGGAGCCCACCGGCTCGCCGCCGATGACCCAGGACGAGGAGCGGCGGGTGTCCCTGGAGGCGCAGACCGCCGTCCAGCAGCCGCTCCCCACGCCTGCCGAGATCCCCGACCCCCACTGCTCGCCCGCGCCCCGCCCTGTGACCGTCCGGCCCATCGATCCGGTGGTCAGGCGGGCCGTGAACCGGCAGTGGGTGCGGATCGAGCGGTGGCTGAAGGCGAACGCGCCGCGTACGTACCGGACGCTCGGCGCGCCCGGCAAGGCGCGCACGATCGCGGTCGCCGAGGCGCAGATGGGGGTGGACTTCCCCGACGACCTGCGCGCCTCCCTGCTGCGCCACAACGGCGCGAGCGGGTTCGGCTTCGGGTTCTGGTTCGACGGGGCGATCAACCAGAGCATCCGCGAGATCAGGGACACCTGGCGCTGGCTGTGCTCCTGGCAACGCACCGACCTCGGCCCGGATCCCGGCATCGAGTACTGGAACGGCCGGATGATCCCGTTCCTGTACTACCTGGAGCGCAATTCGGACAGCGCCGAGTACGCCGTGGTCGACTCCGCCGGAGGAGCCGTCGGCTGGGACGACACGATCGGCGGCATGGCGCCCCGCGTGTCGTCCTACTACACGCTCATGCGGGCCGTCGCCGACGCCCTGGAGCGAGGCACTCCGGTCGAAGGCTGGCGGCCCGCGGTCGAGCGGGGCGTGCTGCGCTGGGAGAACGTGGAGTACGGCAACCCGTAGCAGCCCGCGGCTAGCGCTTGGGCGGCACCGGCTTGCCGCCGGGCAGCACCTGCGGCGGCGGGAAGCGCAGCTTGCGGATCTGCAGCGCCCGCATGGCCGCGTAGAAGCCCACACCCTTGACGCTCTCGTCGGGCAGCTTCTCCGCCACCAGCTTCTTCACCTTCCACGACACGTAGACCGAGGTGAAGAGCACGCCGATCATCATGATCGGCCAGCCGATGGTGACGACGTAGCCGAGCACCTGCGCCCGGATCGCCATCGGCCACGGAACCCACGTGGCCAGCAGGATGACTAGCGAGAACGGCAGGAAATACTGGCTCGGCAGCCGCCGCGAGTCGACCCAGTCGCGCGCGAACTTGCGCGCGGGGCCCTTGTCGCGAACGGGAAGATACCGCTCGTCACCTGCGAGCATGCCCTGACGGGCCCGATCGCGCTCGGCGGCCTGCTTGGCCCGCATCTGCCTGTACGCCTCTTTGCGGTCTTTCGGCGCGGAGACGTACTGGCGCCGCTTGCCCTCGGCTTCACGGCGCTTGGGTGTGGGACGACCTTTACCCTGGGGCTTAGGATCGTCAACGGGGACGGGGGTGTCGTCCACGGAGGTCTGGGAACGGCGTCGCAACACGCGTCAACCCTACCTGGAGTGCAACTTAGTGACGCCCCCGTGCGTTATGCGTAGGGTAATCCCAAGGCGGCTGCGCTGCATTTGGGATTGACACCAGCACGACCTAGAAGGGGACGGCCGACGCGCATGAGCGTGATGAAGAGACTTTCGATGATCTTCAAGTCCAAGGCCAACAAGGCCCTGGACAAGATGGAGGATCCGCGCGAGACCCTTGACTACTCCTATCAGCGGCAGCTCGAGCTGCTGCAGAAGGTGCGTCGTGGGGTGGCCGACGTCGCCACCTCGCGCAAGAGGGTGGAGCTGCAGATCAACGGCATTGAGAACCAGGCCAGGCGTCTGGAGGAGCAGGGCCGCAAGGCGCTGTCCGTGGGGCGCGAGGATCTCGCCCGTGAGGCGCTGCAGCGCCGGTCCAGTCTGCAGACGCAGATGGCCGACCTGAAGGTGCAGCACGACAATCTGCAGGCCGAGGAGGAGAAGCTGACGACGGCTTCCCAGCGGCTGCAGGCCAAGGTCGACTCCTTCCGCACGAAGAAGGAGACCATCAAGGCCACCTACACCGCCGCCGAGGCGCAGACGCGCATCAACGAGGCGTTCTCCGGCATCTCCGAGGAGATGGGCGACGTCGGCCTGGCGATCCAGCGCGCCGAGGACAAGACGGCGCAGATGCAGGCCCGTGCGGGCGCCATCGACGAGCTGCTGGCCAGCGGCGCGCTCGACGACTTCAGCGGCACCCGCGGCGACGACATCCAGGCCGAGCTCGACCGCATGGGCGGCGGCATGGACGTCGAGCTGGAGCTGGCCAGGATGAAGGCCGAGCTGGGCCAGGGCCCGGCGCCGAAGTCGGCGATCGAGCAGGGCCAGCCGCAGCAGCAGGCCCAGCCGCAGCCGCAGGCGCAGCCCCAGCAGCAGGGCGGCACGCAGCAGTACCGCCAGCCTGGGGAGGGCGCATGATCGTCAGGATCATGGGCGAGGGTCAGGTGGAGATCTCCGCCGACGACATCTCGGTCCTCAACGAGCTGGACAGCGAGCTCGAGGCGGCCATCGAGGCCGCCGACGAGAAGGCCTTCAGGGTCAAGCTGCACGCGTTGCTCGACAAGGTGCGCCACGTGGGCAAGGCGCTCCCCGACGACAGCCTTGAGCCGTCAGAGCTGATCCTTCCCCCCGCGGACGCCTCGATCGAGGAGGTCCGGGAGATGCTGGGCGACCAAGGCCTCATCCCGGGCTGATCCCGTGCGTACGCGGTTCGCGTCCGACCGTGGCCTGACCAGCCGCATGGTCGTGACGATGTTCCTGCTCGGGCTGCTCTACGTGGTGTTCGTCGGCGTCCTGATCGCCCTCGGCGTGCGGGCGCTGACCGTCCTGCTGCTGGCGGGCGGCCTGCTGCTGGTGCAGTACTTCCTGTCCGACCGCATCGCCCTGTTCGCGATGCACGGGCGGGAGGTCTCTCCGCAGGAGGCCCCGGAGCTGCACGGCCTGATCGACCGGCTGTGCGCCCTGGCCGACATGCCCAAGCCGCGGGTGGCGATCGCGGATTCAGACGTCCCCAACGCGTTCGCCACCGGCCGCAACCAGAAGAAGGCGGTCGTCTGCGTGACGACCGGCATCCTGCGCCGCCTGGAGCCACAGGAGCTCGAAGGCGTGATCGCTCACGAGCTGTCCCACGTCGCCCACCGCGACGTGGCCGTCATGACGATCGCCTCGTTCCTCGGGATCGTGGCGGGGCTGATGACCAGGTTCGCGCTCTACTCCGGGCTCGGTGGCCGCCGCAACGGCGGCCAGGGAGGGCTGCCCGTCGGCGCGATCGTCCTGCTCGTCTCCGTCATCGTGTACGCCGTCAGCTTCCTGCTCACCCGCGCCCTGTCGCGCTACCGCGAGCTGGCGGCCGACCGGGCGGGCGCCCTGCTTACGCAGCGGCCGTCGGCCCTGGCCAGCGCGCTGACGAAGGTGAGCGGCGAGATGGCCAGAATCCCGACCCGCGACCTGCGCGAGGCGGAGCCGTTCAACGCCTTCTACTTCGCCCCGGCACTGGCCAAGGGGCAGAGCGTGGCGAACCTGTTCTCCACGCACCCGTCGCTGGAGCGCCGGCTCGAACAGCTCTCCGACATCTCACGGCAACTCGGAAGGGGCTGAGAACGCACATGGGCTGGCTCGACGCGCTGCTGGGCCGGTCGAAGCCGGTCAAGCCCAACCTCGACGCGCTGTTCGCGCTGCCGTCGGCGGCCGTGACGCTGCAGGCGGCCACCGGGCTGGTGCCCACCGGTCTCGGCTCCGTGGCGTTCAGGGCCGCGGAGGGCGGCGCGTTCGCCACGGCGGAGAGCGACGCCAAGGCGCTGCTGGGCGAGCGCGTCGAGGAGTCCGACGACGGCTACGGCTACACCTGGCTGCTGGTCCGCCGCACGCCCGAGCAGCTCGGCGACCTGGTCACCGAGCTGCACGCGGTCAACTCCACGCTGGAAGGGGCCGGGTTCGGGCCGTCGCTGCTGTGCTCGCTGGTGTCGTTCGCCGGCCCGGACGGTAGGCGGCTGGCCGTTGTGTACCTGTACAAACGCGGCACCTTCTACCCGTTCGCCCCGCTGCCGGGGCAGAAGCGCGACAACCCGCTCGAACTACAGGCCAGGGGAGCTCTGGAGGGCGAGCTGCCGCTGGAGAAGGACCTCAGCCGCTGGTTCCCTGTCTGGGGGGCTCCAGGCCTCTGACCGGGGCGCCCATCGGCTCCAGTGACCCATGGTGATCTAATTGTCACGTGGAGCGAAGGTTGTTCGTGCTCGCCGCCGGCGCGTTCATCGTGGCGGCGGTGCTCGGCAGCGCCTGGGTGACCGGCCAGTTCACCACGCCCACCGTCGACAGGACCGAGGGGTACGTCAGCGAGCTCGCGGCCGTCGACCAGCCGTGGACACGGCTGTTCCGGATCAGCGACGTGCTGTCCGGGCTGGCCTGCCTGGCCGGGGTGGCGCTGGTGCCCAGGGTTTCCCTCAAGTGTTCATGGGAGTGGGCGGGCTGGCTCGCGCTGGCCGCGTTCGGGCTGCTCACCGCCACGGCCGGGCTGTTCCCGCTGGACTGCGCCGCGCTCAGCGACCCGCTGTGCGGGCAGCGGGGGACGTCCCCCGCGCACGTCGCGCACGCTCTGGCGCGGGTGCTGGGCACGGGGGCCGTGCTGGGCGCCATGATGCTGCTCAGCGCGCGGTGGGCCGCTCGGGCGTCGTGGCTGTTCACCTGGCTGACCCTGGCCGCGACCCTGCTCACCGTCATCACACTGGCCGTCGGGCGCGGGGTCGGGCTCGCGCATCGGGCCCAGCTCACTGCGATCGCCGTGTGGCTGGTGTACGTCGCGCTGCGGCTGCTCGTCGCCGACGAACCCGACGAGGCCGGGCCCCGGATCGCGCCCGGGAGGCTCGGCGGGGTGGGGGGTGCGCGCGTCCGCGCCGACGACGCGCCCGCCTGGAGCGGTGACGGTGGTGGCGGTGGCAGCGGGGCTGAGCGCGCGTCGGGCGCATGCGCCGCGGCGGGCCCCGCGACGGCGGATCCCGTGACGGCGGATCCCGTGACGGCGGATCCTGTGACGGCGGCAGGCGGCGGAGGCGGGGAGCCGCACGTCGTGGTGCAGGGGGAAGGGCCCGCTGTGCTGATCACGGCCGGTCTCGCGGGCGCCTGGTTCCACTGGGACGCGGTGGCGGCCCGGCTCGCCGCAGGCCATCGCGTCATCCGGTTCGACCGGCCGGGACTTGGGCTCAGCCCGTGCGCGCCCGCCCCGCCCACCCTGTACGGCGAGGCCGCCCGCCTGGCCGCGCTGTCACCCGCGCACCCCCAGCAGGTCACGCTCGTCGCGCACGGGGTGGCGTGCTGGCACGCGGAGGCGTTCGCCAGGCTGCACCCGCTCTGCCTGGCCAGGCTCGTGCTGGTGGAGCCGGCCTGCGCGGGCGAGCGACGGCCGCTGCCGTTCGCCCTGACCGCGGGGAGGTGGCTGCCCGCGCTCGGCCGCACCTGGGGCGCCGCCGCCCTGGCCCGCCTGACGGGGCCGCCCGCGCACCGGCTGCTCGCCGGGGTGCCCGATCCGTCGGGGGTCTACGGCACCGGCCGGGTGCTGGCGGCGGTGGCGGGGGAGTGGCTGGCCCTGCGTCGCATGGCGCTCGACCTGCGTGCACTGCGGGCCGAGAAGCCGTTTCCCGACGTGCCGGTCACCGTGCTCACCTCCGGCGACCCGGACGGGCGTGTGGAGCGGCTGGCCGGCGAGCTGGGCGCCGAGCACGTCCACCTGCCGCAGACCGGGCCCCGGCTCCAGCTCCGCGCCCCGCAGGCCGTCGCCGACGCCGTCGCGCCCGCCTGAGCCACACCTGGCAGGGCCGCCGTCCACGCCTGCGCCGCTGGGACGGCGTGCGTCCTCCGGATCGCGTGTCCCCGCATGTCCCGCGTGTCCCATGCGCCGCCCAGGCACGCCGGACGCTGCCGAGGCGCGTGCGCCGCCAGGTCATCTGCGCCGAGGTCGTCGCTGAGCCCACGGCGACGCGCGCCGGGGTGGTGCCTTGCCCGAACACATGACGGATCCCAGGACCAGCCACCACAATGGCGGGAAAGACGCCATATAGGGGAGTCGCCACATGCCGGACCTCGCGGCCCTGAGACCAGGGGACCCCGCGACGGTGGGAGAGTACAGCCTGGCCGGACGGCTCGGCGAGGGCGGCCAGGGCATCGTCTACCTGGCCACGGGCCCCGGCGGCACGAAGGCGGCGCTCAAGCTGCTGCGCGCCGACCTGGCGGGCGACGCCGAGGCGTCGGAGCGTTTCGTCCGCGAGGTGGCGATGGCCAGGCGGGTGGCGCCGTTCTGCACCGCCCAGGTCGTCGAGACGGGTCTGTTCGGCGGCCGGCCGTACATCGTGAGCGAGTACATCGACGGCCCCACCCTGACCGACGTCGTACGCGAGCAGGGCCCGCGTTCCGGCACCCCGCTGCACCGGCTGGCCATCGGCACGGTCACCGCGCTGGTCGCCATCCACCAGGCCGGGATCGTGCACCGCGACTTCAAGCCGTCGAACGTGCTGCTCGCCCCCGACGGCCCGCGCGTGATCGACTTCGGCATCGCCAAGGCGCTCGACCTGAGCTCCACGCTCACCGGCGCGGTGATCGGCACGCCCGCGTACATGGCGCCGGAGCAGCTCACGGAGTCGGGGCCTGGCCCGAAGTCGGACCTGTTCGCGTGGGCGTGCACGCTGCTGTTCGCCGCGTCGGGGCAGGCGCCGTTCGGGCAGGACAGCGTGCCGGCGGTGGTCAACCGGATCCTGCACGCCGAGCCCGACACCTCCTGCCTGGCCGATCCCGCCCTGCGCGCGCTGGTCACGGACTGCCTGGCCAAGGACCCCGCCCGGCGCCCGACGTCGGGCGAGGCCCTCATGCGCCTGCTCGGCCACGTCCCGGCCGCCGCGCCCGTGGCGCCTCCCGGTCCCGGCGCGCCTGCGCCCGCCGCCGCCTCGGGCCTGCTCAGGGAGGGCACGGCCGCGGCCGCCTCGGGCCCGTACGGGTTCGCACCCCACAATCAGGGCCAGGGTCCGGGGCAAGTCACGCGGCCGGCGCGGCGCGGGCGTACCGGCTGGGTGGTCGCCGGCGGCGTCGTGGGCGTGCTCGTGCTCGCGGCGGCCGCCACGTTCGCCGCGGTACGCCTGTCGGGGATCCCCGAACGCGGCACGTCCCCCACCCCGAGCGACGCGGGGGTCACCACCGCCCCGGCCCCGCCCACCGGCCGCCCGCTCACCCTGCCCGGCACGTCCGTGAAGCTGGAGGAGCGCGACGGCGACCCTATCAGGCTCGCCTCCTACACCGTCGACAGCGGCAAGCGCCTCTACGTCAGGAAGTACGCCACCGGACAGTTCGCCCCCGACCTGCGCTACTTCGAGTACGCCCTGGACCCCGCGACCAACATGGCCCTGGGCACCGACGTGGACTACAGCACCGACCTGTACTCCACCGTGTCCATCGTCGACCACGTCAGCGACAGGAGCCGCGTCGTCCCGCTCAGCCCCAAGCCGATCTTCCCCACCACGCCCCGCTGGTCACCGGACGGCAAGTACGGCCTGGTCACCCTCTACAGGGGCAGCGACGGCGACTCGGCGGAGTACGGCTTCGGCATCATCGACGTGGCCGCGGGGACGGGCCGGGCGTTCGAGATCGACGACGCGGGCGCGGGGGAGTGGCGCTTCTTCTGGGACGCCGGCGGCCGGTCCGTGGGCACCTGGACGGGCGGCCGGATGCGCTTCTACGACCTGAACGGCAAGGCGGTGCGCACCCTGTCCGGCGTGGGCACGCCCGTGTGGGTGGAGGGCGACGACGTCTCGCCGTCCGGCACCCGCTTCCTGGCGCACTGCACCTCGGCGGGCACCGCGCTGTGCGCCAGGACCACCTCGGGCGGAGGCGCGCAGCCGATCAGGATCCCGGTCACCAGCAACCGGCTGATCGGATGGTGGGACGACGACCACCTGGCGGTCTGGCGGAGCAGGGGCGCCGGGTACGAGGCGGTCGTGGTGGACCTGTCAGGGCGGGCCGGCAGGGTGCTGGCGACGGCGCCGAAGAAGGCCGAGTTCGACAAGATGGGCTTCCGGTTCAGCCGGGTCTCCCCGTGACGTCGCACGCCGTTCTAGGATCAAGGCCTGAGGCATCCCGGAGGGAGCTGGGCCCGTGGACATCACCGTGAGCGGCGAGGGCTCCGTCCTGGTCGCGCCCGACATGCTGCGGCTGCACGCGGGGGTCGAGGTCCGCAGGGCCTCGGCCGGGGAGGCGTTCGCCGCCGTGCGGGCCGCCGCGGCCCGGCTGGTGGAGGCGCTGAGGCAGGCGGGCATCGCGCCGGACGACCTGTCCACGGCGGAGCTGTTCCTCGGCCCCGAGTACGAGTCGTACCCGAAGGTGTCGGCGTACCGGGCGGCGCAGGGGCTCCAGGTCGTCGTCCGCGACATCGGCCAGGGCGACCAGGTCATCGACACCGTGGTGGGGGTGGGCGAGGAGGCCAGGCTGCACGGTGTGGCCTTCGAGGTGGCCGAGCCCGGTGAGGCGCTGGCGGAGGCCAGGGTGAAGGCGTTCAGGCAGGCCGCGGCCAAGGCGGCCCAGTACGCCGAGCTGGCCGGGAGGCCGCTTGGCCGCGTGGTTGAGGTGCAGGAGGTGACGGGTGCGCCGCCGGTGCCGATGCGGCAGATGATGGCCGCCGAGACCATGGCGGCCGGGGGCGACGCCTCGATCAGCCCCGGCCGCCAGAGCCTCACGGTGCACGTGCGGCTCGGCTACGAATTCGCCTGATCCAGGCGGCTACGGCAGGGCCAGCATGCGGTCGAGGGCGACCTTGGCCCAGTGGGTGGTGTCGGGATCCACGGTGATCTGGTTGACGACGTCGCCGAGCACCAGCGACTCCAGCGCCCACACCAGGTGCGGCAGGTCGATCCTGTTCATCGTGGAGCAGTAGCAGACCGTCCGGTCCAGGAACGAGATGTTCTTGTCGGGGAAGGTCTGGGCCAGCCGCTTGACCAGGTTCAGCTCGGTGCCGATGGCCCAGCTCGACCCGGCGGGAGCCGCCTCCAGCGTCTTGATGATGTGCTCGGTGGAGCCCACGTGGTCGGCCTTGAGCACGACCTCGTGCCGGCACTCGGGGTGCACGAGCACGTTCACGCCGGGGATGCGCGCGCGCACGTCGTCCACGGACTCGGCCGTGAAGCGGCCGTGCACCGAGCAGTGGCCGCGCCACAGGATCATTCTGGCGCGTTCGAGCTGCTCCTGGGTCAGGCCGCCGTTGGGGCGGTGCGGGTTCCACACCACGCAGTCGTCCAGCGACATGCCCATCTCCAGCACCGCCGTGTTGCGGCCCAGGTGCTGGTCGGGCAGGAACAGCACCTTCTGCCCCTGCTCGAACGCCCAGTCGAGGGCGCGGCGGGCGTTGGAGGAGGTGCAGACCGCGCCGCCGTTCCTGCCGCAGAAGGCCTTGATGTCGGCGCTGGAGTTCATGTACGTGACCGGCACCACCTGGTCGGCCAGCCCGGCGTCCTCCAGGGCCTCCCAGCACTCCTCGACCTGGTCGAACGTGGCCATGTCGGCCATCGAGCAACCGGCCGCCAGGTCGGGCAGGATCACCTTCTGGGCGCCGGTCGTCAGGATGTCGGCCGACTCTGCCATGAAGTGCACGCCGCAGAAGACGATGAACTCCGCCTCGGGCCGCGCGGCGGCCTGCTGGGCGAGCTTGAAGGAGTCACCCGTCACGTCGGCGAACTGGATGACCTCGTCACGCTGGTAGTGGTGGCCGAGCACGAACAGGCGGTCGCCGAGCGCCTGCTTCGCCCTGCGCGCGCGGTCCACCAGCTCGGGGTCGGAGGCGGGCGGCAGCTCGCCTGGACAGTCGACCCCCTTCTCGCTGTGCGGATCGGCGCCCTGACCGAGGACGTAGAGCGGCAGTCCAGTCTGGGTAGCCATGGCCAAACCCCCTTATCGTCGCTTTGACGATACTCATCATGACACATGGCGTCCCGTGGTTATTCCGGGGGAGTGCGCCCCGGGAATGTGTGGCATCGCCCAGGTGTTGGTAGCGTCATTAGTAGGACGTCGGAAACAGACAGCCGGGTTAGGGAGTCAGCAGATGACGGTTGAGAGCAGCGAGACCACGGCACAGGGCCTGATCCTGACTGACGCGGCCGCCGCCAAGGTCAAGAGCCTGCTCGAGCAGCAGGGCGAGGAAGGTCTGCAGCTGCGGGTCGCCGTGCAGCCGGGAGGTTGCTCCGGCCTGCGCTATCAGCTCTTCTTCGACGACCGTTCGATGGACGGCGACGTCGTGTCGGACTTCGGCGGTGTCAGCGTGGTCACCGACCGGATGAGCGCCCCCTACCTGATGGGCGCCTCCATCGACTTCGTCGACACGATCGAGAAGCAGGGCTTCACGATCGACAACCCCAACGCGACCGGCTCGTGCGCTTGTGGAGACTCCTTCAACTAGGGCTCGACCGGCACTCGAGGCAGGTCCCGTTCGCTTTGTGCGAGCGGGGCCTTCGCGTATTCTCGTGGGGCCCTTTGGCCTGCTGACAACGAGGAAGAAGAATCCCGTGCGCATTGCCGTGACCGGCTCAATCGCGACAGACCATCTGATGACCTTCCCAGGGAGCTTCGGCGATCAGCTCATCGCCGAGCAGCTCGACAGGGTGTCACTTTCGTTCCTGGTCGATGATCTCCAGATCCGGCGCGGCGGCTGCGCCGCGAACATCGCCTTCGGAATGGCCTGCCTCGGTCTCAAGCCGATCCTCGTGGGCGCAGTCGGCAACGACTTCGCGGACTACCGCTCCTGGCTGGAGCGTCACGGCGTGGACTGCGGCTCCGTGCACATCTCCGAGACGCAGCACACCGCCCGGTTCCTGTGCACCACCGATGAGAACCACAACCAGATCGCCTCCTTCTACACCGGCGCCATGGCCGAGGCGCGGCTCATCGAGCTGCGGCCCGTCGCCGACCGCGTGGGCGGGCTCGACCTGGTGCTGATCAGCCCCAACGACCCCGACGCGATGCTGCGCCACACCGAGGAGTGCCGCCAGCGCGGCATCCCCTTCGCCGCCGACATCTCCCAGCAGCTCGCGCGCATGGAGGACGAGCAGATCCGCCAGCTCGTCGACGGAGCCGCCTACCTGTTCTCCAACGACTACGAGAAGGGGCTCATCGAGCAGAAGACCGGCTGGTCCGACGAGGAGATCCTCGGCCGGGTCGGCGTCCGGATCACCACGCTCGGCCCCAAGGGCGCCGTCATCGACCGTCAGGGCGAGCCGTCCATCCAGGTCGCCCCCGCCCCCGAGCGCGGCAAGGCCGACCCGACCGGCGTCGGCGACGCCTTCCGCGCCGGCTTCATGTCCGGCCTGGCCTGGGGCCTGTCGCTGGAACGGTGCGGGCAGATCGGCAACCTCACCGCCACGCACGTGCTGGAGCGCGTGGGCGGGCAGGAGTACGAGCTGGGGCAGGCGTCCTTCCTGGAGCGCTTCGGCGCCGCGTACGGGGCAGACGCCGCCGCCGAGATCGGCGAGCACGTCCGCTGCTACCACGCCTGAGCACGCCTGAGCACGCCTGAGCACGCCTGAGCACGCCTGAACATATCGAAGGCCGTCCCCCAGGAATACGGGGACGGCCTTCGGGCGTGCTGTGGTCAGTGGAAGGCGTAGACCCGGTGCACGAACTCGGCGAGCTGGTCGTCGGGCAGGTGCCTGGCCAGGTCGGCCTCGCTGATCATGCCGACGATGTGACCGTCGTCCATGACCGGCAGCCGCTTGATCTGGTGCTCCTCCATGCGCGCCAGCGCGTCCTCCACGGTGGCGTCCGACGGGACCCACACCAGCCCGGTGGCCAGCTCACCGGCCGTCACCTGGGCGGGGTCGTGACCGGCCGCGACACACTTCACGACGATGTCGCGGTCGGTGATGATGCCCGTCACGCGGTCGTCGGGACCGCACACGGGCAGGGCGCCCACGTCGCTGTTGCGCATCATCTGCGCCGCCCGGTCGAGGGTCTCGTGCGCGCCGATGCACTCCGCTCCCGTGCTCATGACGTCGCGGGCGGTTTCGTTGGGTTGTCCGCTGATCATGGCTTCCCCTGCATGTAGATGGACTCGTACGGGAAGCCCCTACCCACCGTGCGGAGCTGAATCGGGGATTTGCGGACGACCGGAAATCAGTAGTTCCGCATGACGTGGATCGCCCAGCCGCCGTCGGGCAGCTCGTACGAGCCGACGTGCCGGTGCGACTTCAGCCTGCACCACGCCGGCACGTCCGTGTACGCCGCCGGATCGTCGGCCAGCACGGCCACCACGGCGTTCAGCGGGACGTAGTTGATCTGCTCGGCGAGCATGATGATCGGGATCGGGCACTTCTTCCCGAGCGCGTCGATCGTCAAAGCCGGCTGTGTCACCTCGGTCATGCGACTCCCGCGTCCTGGCGGATGCGGCGCACCAGATCGGGCAGCACGGCGAGGAACGAGTCGACCTCGGCCGCGGAAGTCCCCCTGGGTAGCGACACCCGGACATTCCCATGCGTCAGCACGCCCATCGCCTCAAGGACGTGCGATGGACGAAGCGTACTAGCGGTGCACGAACTTCCGGACGATACGGCGAATCCGGCCTTGTCCAGCTCCGTCAGCAGCGCCTCCCCGTCAACGTACAGGCACGAAAAGGTCACGATGTGCGGCGCCCGGTCAACGGGGTCGCCGATGACCTCCACGTCCGGCACGATCTCCGGGACGGTTCGCCTGATCTTGTCGACGAGCCGGGAAAGCCTGGCCTGCTCCTGCTCCGCCTCGGCCGCGGTCGCGCGCAGGGCCGCCGCCGCGGCGACGACGGCGGGCACGTTCTCGAAGCCGGGCACCCGCCGCCGCTCCCGCTCGTCCTCGGGCAGGTACGAGCGGAACCGCGTGCCCTTGCGCACCACCAGCACGCCCACCCCGGCGGGGCCGCCCCACTTGTGCGCGCTGGCCGTCAGCACCGACCAGCCCTGCGGCGGCGGCATCCGGCCGGCCGTCTGGGCCGCGTCCACCAGCAGCGGCACGCCGTGCTCGCGGCACGCCTCGGCGGCCCGCGCCACCGGCTGCAGCGTGCCCACCTCGTGGTTGGCCGCCTGGAGGCAGGCCAGCGCCGTGCCGGGCCGCGCCACCGCCTCGGCGAACGCGTCGGGATCCACCCGCCCGCTCAGCGTCACGCCGACCGTCTCGACCGTGCCGCCGTCGCGCTCGTGCACCTCGCCCGCGTGCAGCACGCTCGAGTGCTCGACCGCGCTGGTCACGAGATGGCGTCCGGCCCTGCGCCTTCCGTGTAGGGTGCCGAGGACGCCGAGATGCACGGCCTGCGTGCCGGACGAGGTGAACACCACCTCGTCGGGGCGCGCGCCGAGCACCTCGGCCACCTCCGTGCGAGCCTGCTCCAGCAGCAGGTGCGCGCGGCGGGCCTGGCCATAGAGTCTCGCGGGGTCGGCCCAGCCGGTGTCGATCGCCGCCACCAGCGCCTCGCGCGCCTCGGGGTGGAGCGGTTCGCTCGAAGCCGCGTCGAAGTAAGCCACGAGACTCATCGTCCCACTTGCGGCGCCACCGAGGGGTCGCGCGGTGGGGCGAGGCCCCTGCACGCTAATGTGTCTGCTTGTCAGTCTGTGCTTGATGCAGAAAGAAGCAATACGAGCGCCCAAGGGAAAGACTCTTGGGCTTCATCTGTGGGGTAGGCGATCCGTGAGTCCGACTCGCCGTACGACGCGGCGTTCGTTGGCCCGGCGCAGGGTGCCGCGCGCCGCCGCTTTGGCGTTGCTGCTGGCCACTGCTACGGCGTGTGCTAATGACGTCCCCGAGGCCAACTGGTCTCGCGGCCTTCTTCCCGACCACATCACCGAGCAGGGCGAGATCGTCCAGAATCTGTGGAACGGGGCCTGGATCGCCGCACTCGCCACGGGTGCCGTCGTCATCGGCCTGATCATCTGGGCGTGCATCTTCCACCGTAAGCGCAGGGCCAAGGCAGAGCTGCCGCCGCAGGTTCGTTACAACCTGCCGATCGAGATGCTCTACACCTTGATCCCGCTGGTGATGGTGTCGGTGTTCTTCTTCTTCACCGCCCGCGACAGCGAGGCGCTGGCCCGGGTCGACGGGAACGCGCCGGTCAAGGTGAAGGTCGAGGCCTTCCAGTGGAGCTGGCGCTTCACCACCACGGTCCAGGGCAAGGGCACCAAGCCCGTCGCCGGCGTGCCGGTGAGCGACTACAAGGCCGGCCCGCAGCTCGTCCTCCCGGTGAACACGAAGGTCGAGTTCGACCTGCAGACCGACGACGTCATCCACTCGTTCTGGGTGCCGGAGTTCCTGTTCAAGCGGGACGTCATCCCGGGCATCCCCGAGGGTGACCCCGGCCGGAAGTTCCAGATCACGACGCTCAACAAGCCTGGTGTCTACGCCGGCCGCTGCGCCGAGTTGTGCGGTGTCGACCACAGCCGGATGTTGTTCTCCGTGAAGCTCGTTCCGCAGGCTGAGTTCGACCAGTACGTTGCGACCAACCAGGCTGGGAGTGCCCAGTGACCGCCATTCACGAACCCCTGACGACCGCGCCGGTCAGGCCCACGGGTAGCCCCAAGGGTCAGATCATCGCCAAGTGGCTGTCCTCGACTGATCACAAGATCATCGGGCACATGTACTTGATCACGTCGTTCGCCTTCTTCCTCATCGGCGGCGTGATGGCCCTCGTCATGCGGGCCGAGCTGGCGCAGCCGGGGCTGCAGTTCACCAGCAACGAGCAGTTCAACCAGCTGTTCACCATGCACGGCACGATCATGCTGCTGATGTTCGCGACGCCGCTGTTCGCCGGCTTCGCCAACGAGCTGATGCCGCTGCAGATCGGCGCCCCCGACGTGGCGTTCCCGCGGCTGAACATGGTCAGCTACTGGCTCTACCTGTTCGGCAGCCTCATCGCCGTCTCCGGCTTCTTCACCCCGGGCGGCGCGGCCTCGTTCGGCTGGTTCGCCTACACGCCGCTGTCCAACGCGATCAACTCGCCCGGCATCGGCGGCGACCTGTGGATCATGGGTCTGGCCCTGTCGGGCCTGGGCACGATCCTCGGCGCGGTCAACTTCATCACCACGATCATCTGCATGCGCGCGCCCGGCATGACCATGTTCCGGATGCCGCTGTTCACCTGGAACATCCTGCTCACCAGCATGCTCGTGCTGATGGCCTTCCCGGTGCTGGCCGCCGCGCTGCTGGCGCTGGAGTCCGACCGCAAGCTCGGCACGCACATCTTCGCCTCCGACAACGGCGGCGCGCTGCTCTGGCAGCACCTGTTCTGGTTCTTCGGCCATCCCGAGGTGTACATCATCGCGCTGCCGTTCTTCGGCATCGTGACCGAGATCATCCCGGTGTTCAGCCGCAAGCCGGTCTTCGGCTACATCAGCCTCGTGGCCGCGACGATCTCGATCGCCGGTCTGTCCATCACGGTCTGGGCGCACCACATGTTCCCGACCGGGCAGGTGCTGCTGCCGTTCTTCTCGTTCATGACGTTCCTCATCGCGGTACCGACCGGGGTGAAGTTCTTCAACTGGATCGGCACGATGTGGCGCGGCCACCTCAGCTTCGAGTCGCCGATGCTGTTCTCGGTCGGCTTCCTCATCACCTTCCTCCTGGGTGGTCTGACGGGCGTCATCCTGGCCTCGCCGCCGCTCGACTTCCACATCAGCGACACCTACTTCGTCGTCGCCCACTTCCACTACGTGGTCTTCGGCACCGTGGTGTTCGCGATGTTCGCCGGGTTCTACTTCTGGTGGCCCAAGTTCACCGGCAAGATGCTCGACGACAAGCTGGGCAAGCTGCACTTCTGGCTGCTGTTCGTCGGCTTCCACACGACGTTCCTCGTCCAACACTGGCTGGGCATGGCCGGTTTCCCGCGCCGTTACGCCGACTACAGCGCGGCCGACGGCTTCACCGACCTCAACCTGCTCTCCTCCGTGGGCGCGTTCGTGCTGGGCGCCTCGACGCTGCCGTTCTTCTACAACGTCTGGAAGACCTGGCGCAGCGCGCCCAAGGTCACCGTCGACGACCCGTGGGGTTACGGCAACTCGCTGGAGTGGGCCACGAGCTGCCCGCCGCCGCGGCACAACTTCACCTCGCTGCCGCGCATCCGGTCCGAGCGTCCCGCGTTCGACAAGCGGTTCCCGCACGCCACCGCCAAGTCCGACCACCCGGAGGTTGAGTCCTGATGAAGGTGCAGGGATGGTTGTTCCTGCTGTGCGGCGTCTTCTTCGCCGGCGTGGACATCGCCTACTGGTTCTGGACGAAGGCCGCCACGGGCAAGGGTGAGCCGGTCGGCACGACCGCCATGGCCATCTCCGTCGGCTTCGCGTTCATGGTCGGCTACTACCTGATGTTCACCGCGCGGCGCATCGGCGCCCAGCCGGAGGACAACAAGCAGGCCGAGATCAGCGACGGCGCGGGCGAGCTGGGCTTCTTCAGCCCGAGCAGCTGGTGGCCGCTGTTCCTGTGCCTGGCGGCGGCCTTCGCCTTCGCCGGGTTCGTGATCGGCTTCTGGATGTTCCTGATCGGGGTCTTCCTCGTGATCATGGCCATGATCGGGTTCGTCTTCCAGTACTACCGGGGTCACTTCTCGCACTGACCCCCACCTGCCTGGAGCGGGCGTCCTCCCTTGAGGGAGGACGCCCGCTTTTTGGTGTTCTTTGCCAGTGTCCGGATGTGGTGATTCAACCACTCAGGGTAATAAAGGAGGCAGAAGTGGCTCGATCGTGGACGAGGGAGTACTCGTGGGGCGCGGAGCGTATGGAACGGCCGGCCTGCTGGCCCTGGCGCTGCTGACAGCGTGCTCGGCGGCCCCCGCCGAGAAGCCGAGCGGGGTGGCCATGGCAGGCGGGGCGCGTGGCGCCCCTGTAGGCGTCTCTCCGGCGGACAAGAGCGCGAACGTGCCCACGGACCAGCCCGTGGTGGTGTCGGTCCACGGGGGCAGGCTCAAGAGCGTCCAGGTGGACGGCGGCAAGGCCGGCCCGCTGCGAGGCGTCCTGAGCTCCGACGGCTCCCGCTGGCGCAGCCTCGGCACCGCCAGGCCCGGCACCTCCTACACGGTCACCGCCGTCTCCCTGGACGCCTCAGGCCGGTCGCTGGAGACCAGGAGCGCGTTCACGACGGCCAAGGGCGACAAGATCTTCGACATCGAGACCATCACCCCGAACAAGGACGACACCGGCCTGACCGTCGGCGTCGGCATGCCCGTCATGATCGCCTTCGACAAGCCCGTCACCGACCGGATCGCCATCGAGCGCAACCTCACCGTGCACAGCTCCAAGCCGGTCGAGGGCGCCTGGCACTGGTTCGACAACCAGCACGTGGACTTCCGGCCAGAGAAGTACTGGCCCGCGCACACCAAGGTGCGGGTCGAGGCCAACCTGGCGGGGGTGCGCGGCGCGCCCGGCATGTACGGCAAGCGGAACGTCCGCGTCGACTTCAAGATCGGCCGATCGCAGATCACCAAGGGCAGCACCGACGAGCACGTCCTCGTCGTCCGGCGGAACGGCAAGAAGATCCGCACCATGCCGATGAGCGCCGGGCAGGGCGGGCAGTGGAAGTACTACACGACCTCGGGCATCCACCTGGCCATGTCCCGCGAGCCCGTCACCGTGATGACCTCGCCGGGGATCGGGCCCGGGTCGGCGGGGTACTACCGGCTCACCGTCTACAACACGGTGCGGATCTCCAACAGCGGTGAGTACGTGCACAGCGCGCCCTGGTCGGTGGGGTCGCAGGGGAACTCGAACGTCAGCCACGGGTGTGTGAACATCAGCCCGGACAACGCTTCGTGGTTCATCAAGAACACGTTGATCGGGGATCCGATCATCATCACGGGGACGCCGCGGAAGCTGGAGCCGACCAACGGGTGGGGGCACTGGCAGGAGAACTGGAGGCAGTGGCTCAAGTGGAGCTCGCTGAAGGCCGGGCCGACGCTGGCGCTGCGCTGAGGGCCTCCTGACGGCCCTCCGCGTGCCGCGTGCGTGTGCGGCGTGCGCGAGCGCCGTGCGTGTCCGGCGTGTGCGGGCGGCGGGGCCGGGCTCCGGAGCGGTGCGGAGCCCGGAACGGCCGTGTTCCGTCAGGACCCGGGCCGGAAGGACCCGCTGGCCTCGATCCACCGATCGAGCACGGTCGCCGCGGCCCCGGAGTCCACCGCCTGCACCGCCCGCGCGTACCCGTCGATCATCGCCGAGTCGAGATCCTCGCCGGGCCCGTTGAGCGCCACCAGGGCGGCAGCCGTGTTGAGCAGCACGGCATCGCGCACAGGCCCGGTCTTGCCGCGGACGAGATCGTGCACGGCCTGCGCGTTGAACGCCACGTCGCCGCCGCGCAGCGCGCCCACGTCGGCGCGCGGGATGCCGAGCACCGCCGGGTCGAACGTGGTCTGGGTCGCGGTGCCGTCCTTGACCACCCAGACGGTGGAGGTGGCGGCGATGGTCAGCTCGTCCAGGCCGTCGTCGCCGCGGAAGACCAGGGCGGAGACGCCGCGCTCGGCGAAGACGCCCGCGAGGACCGGCAGCATGCCGGCGTCGTAGACGCCGATGGCCTGGGCGGCAGGGCGGGCCGGGTTGGTGAGCGGGCCGAGGAAGTTGAAGATCGTGGGAACGCCGATCTCCTTGCGCGTGGGGCCGGCGTGGCGCAGCGCGGGGTGGTAGACGGGCGCGAAGCAGAACGCGATGCCCGCGTCGCGCGCGACCTGCGCCGTCTGCTCGGGCGTGAGGTCGAGCCGGATCCCGAGGTGCTCCAGCACGTCGGCGGCGCCGCAGGAGGAGGAGGCGGCGCGGTTGCCGTGCTTGACGACCCTGGCCCCCGCCGCGGCGGCCACGATGGCGGCCATGGTGGAGACGTTGACGGTGTGCGCCCGGTCGCCGCCGGTGCCGACGATGTCGACCACGGGCCCCTCGACGGTCAGCGGCGTGGCCAGGTCGAGCATGGTGCGGGCGAGCCCGACGACCTCGGCCACGGTCTCGCCCTTGGCGCGCAGCGCGATCACGAAGCCGGCGATCTGGGACGGCGTCGCGGCGCCGGACATGATCTCCCGCATCGCCCAGGCCGACTCGTCGGAAGTGAGGTGCTCTCCGGACAGGAGAGCGGAAAGCAGGGTGGGCCAGGTCGTCCGGGAGTCCATGGGCACCTACTTAGCGTTGAGACGGGTGGAGTTGCGGCGGCGCATCAGGTCGGCCACGGTGTCGGCCAGCACCATGGGCTCCAGGGGCTGCGACACGACCGCGTCGGCCTTGGACCAGTCGGCCAGCCAGCGGTCGTCGCGCCTGGCGATGATCAGGCAGATGGGCGGGCAGTCGTAGACCTCGTCCTTGGCCTGGCGGGAGACGCCCATGCCGCCGGCGGGCTGCGTCTCGCCGTCGAGGATCGCCACGTCGATCTCACCCGAGTTCAGCCACTGGTGGACCTTGGGCTCGGTGGCGCACTCCACGATCTCCACGAGGGGTACGTCGGCCGCGGGGCGCCTGCCGATGGCCTGGCTCACCTCGGCCCGGGTGGCGGCGTCGTCGCTGTAGACGAGGACCTTCATCTTCTCGTCGGTGCTCCCAGTGGACATCGGTCGCGCTCACTATCAGTCGAAGCGGTATGGTCACCTGGGATCGTACCGGTGTGCCGGGATGCATACCCAGGGCACCATGCCTGGTGGGTGTTATGCGGCAATTATCCCAGCTTGGCTACCGGTTTGGACCTGCTAACGGGGGGTCGTGCGCCGGACCGACCACCGGAGCCGCAATAATGCTGCCCGTGGCGACAGCATCCGCAATAACTTCGACGACGACAGCACAGTCGTACCGCAGACCGAACCTGGTCAGTGTGGGCACGATCGTCTGGCTGTCCTCTGAGCTCATGTTCTTCGCGGCGCTGTTCGCGATGTACTTCACCATCCGGTCGGTGAGCGAGGGCAAGGGCCTCGAGTGGGGCCCCGCGCTACTTCCCGCGGGCACGCATGCCGCAGAGGGAGTCGCTCACCTGAACATCCCGTTCGCGACGGCCAACACGATCATCCTGGTTCTGTCGAGTGTGACGTGCCAGCTTGGTGTGTGGGCCGCGGAGAAGGGGCAGGTCGGCAAGCTCCGCTTCTGGTACATCGTCAGCTTCCTGATGGGCGCCGTCTTCGTCGCCGGTCAGCTGTACGAGTACATGGAGCTGGCGTCAGAGGGCGCGACCTTGTCCGCTAACGCCTACACCTCGGTGTTCTACCTGACGACGGGCTTCCACGGCCTGCACGTGACCGGTGGCCTGATCGCGTTCCTGTTCATGCTGGGACGCACGTACGCCGCGAAGCGCTTCACGCATGAGCAGGCCACCAGCGCGATCGTCGTGTCCTACTACTGGCACTTCGTAGACGTCGTCTGGATCGGTCTTTTCGCGACCATCTACATCATTCGTTAAGGAACGGGATCTCTGTGACTAGGATCACCGCTTGGCGGCGGCATCCCCTCGCGAGATATGCCGTCCTGATTTTGGCGTTGGCGCTGGTCGGGATGGTATACGCCGCCTTTGTCCAGGCGGGTAAGCCTGCCGACGCGGCACTGGCGACAGGCAAGGTCGATGACGTGGCCGAGGGCAGGAGCCTGTTCGAAGCGCACTGCATGAGCTGCCACGGCACCAACGCGCAGGGCACCCAGACGGCGCCCACGCTCATCGGCGTCGGCGCCGCGGCCGTCGACTTCCAGATGAGCACCGGCCGCATGCCGGCCGGCGCGCCCGGCCCGCAGGCGCCGCGCAAGCCGCTGGCCCCCTGGGTCAACGAGACCACGACGCGGCAGATCGCGGCCTACGTGCAGTCGCTCGGCGGCGGCCCGCAGGTCCCGCCCGCGGAGCACGTCGATCCCAAGCTCGGTGACGCCGGCAAGGGTGGCGAGCTGTTCCGCGCCAACTGCATCCAGTGCCACAACTGGGTCGGCGCCGGTGGTGCGCTGACGCAGGGCAAGTACGCACCCAACCTCAACGAGTCGACGCCGACGCAGATCTACGAGGCCATGGTCACCGGTCCGCAGGCCATGCCGGTCTTCAACGACACGACGATCACGCCCGAAGAGAAGCGCAGCATGATCGCCTACATCACCCAGGTTCGCGAGCAGCGGGACCCGGGTGGTTTCGGACTCGGCCGCATTGGCCCGGTCACCGAAGGTCTCGTAGCGTTTGTGGTGGGCATCGCAGCCCTCGCACTAGCCGCCATCTGGATCACCGCGAAGAAGCGACAGAAGTCATGACAGACAACGAGCACGAGATCGAGCAGCCGGATGAGCGCGTGCCCAAGCGCGTCATCGGCACTCCCGCACCGGGCACCTCGATGCTCGGCACCGCGGAAACGGCGGAGGCCGACCAGGAAGTCCCCGGCGTGACGCTGCAGGACCCGGCCAAGGCCCGCAAGGCCGAGAAGATCGTGGCGCTCTGCTTCACGATCACGTTCCTCGCGGCCATCGCGTTCATCATCTCCTACGTGTACTTCCAGGTCGGCAGCCCCGAGGCGACGGGCAACTCCAACCTGGCGCTGGGCAGCTCGCTCACCATCGCGATCCTGGGTCTGGCGGTCGGCATCGTGATCTGGGTCCGCCAGATCATGCCGAAGTACTCCCTGATCCAGGAGCGCCACACGATGGCCTCCGACGAGCCCGACCGCGACGTCGTCGCGGAGACCTTCGTCCGGGGCGCCAACGAGAGCGGCTTCGTCAAGCACAAGCTGCTGCGCCGCACGCTGCTGCTGGCGGCCGCGCCGCTCGGCCTCGTGCCGCTGGTGCTGCTGCGCGACCTCGACAACAGCCCGATGCCGGGCGCTCGGTTCAACGAGGAGCTCCGGCACACGGTGTGGGGCGAGAAGAACAAGGAGGGCAAGCCGCTCAGGCTCGTCGTCGAGGGCACCGGCCAGCCCATCAGGGCCGCCGACTTCAACTCGCCCGGCGGCATCCTGTCGGTCGTCCCCGAGGGCTACGAGCACGATCTGAACGCGCTGGCCAAGGCCACGCTGATCCTGATCAAGTTCCGTCCTGACGAGATCAAGGGCGGCACCAGGCTCAACTGGACCCACGACGGCATCGTCGCGTACTCCAAGATCTGCACCCACGTGGGCTGCCCCGCCGCACTCTACGAGCAGAACACCCACCACATCCTCTGCCCGTGCCACCAGTCGACGTTCGACGCGGCCGACGGCGCCAAGGTCATCTTCGGTCCGGCCGCCCGGCCGCTGCCGCAGCTGCCGATCAGCGTCGACGCCGAGGGCTACCTCATCGCCCAGGGCGACTTCGAGGTGCCGGTCGGTCCCAGCTACTGGGAGCGCGGTGACGCGGAGGCCGCGGCCAGGGAGAAGGGAGGCCAGGCATGAGTGAGCTGAAGGCCGTACCGAAGGCCATCGCCGGGCCGTCGAACTTCCTCGACGAGCGCCTTGGCGGCGCCAACGCCCTCAAGCGCAACCTGCGCAAGATCTTCCCTGACCACTGGTCGTTCCTGCTGGGCGAGATCGCGCTCTACTCCTTCGTCATCCTGCTGCTGACCGGCACGTTCCTGACGCTCTGGTTCAAGCCCAGCATGATGGAGGTCGCCTACGACGGCTCGTACGCGCCGCTCAAGGGCGTCATGATGTCCGAGGCCTACGCGTCGTCGCTGGAGATCAGCTTCGACGTCCGGGGTGGTCTGCTCATCCGGCAGATGCACCACTGGGCGGCCCTGCTCTTCGTGGCCGGCATGATGGTCCACGCGCTGCGGGTGTTCTTCACCGGCGCGTACCGCAAGCCGCGCGAGATCAACTGGATCATCGGCGTGCTCCTGCTGACGCTGGCGCTGGCCGAGGGCCTGACCGGCTACTCCCTCCCCGACGACCTGCTCTCCGGCGCCGGTCTGCGGATCACCGAGGGTGTGGCGATCTCGCTGCCGCTGGTGGGCACGTACATCACGTTCTTCCTGTTCGGCGGGGAGTATCCGGGCGAGGACGTCATCGCCCGCTTCTACTCGCTGCACATCCTGCTCATCCCCGGCATCATCCTGGCGCTGGTCACGGCGCACATGGTGCTCATGTGGGTGCAGAAGCACACGCAGATGCCGGGCAAGGGCCGCACCAACCAGAACGTCGTCGGCGCGCCGTTCTACCCGGCGTTCATGCTCAAGGCCGGCGCGTACTTCCTGTTCACGCTCGGCGTGATCAGCGGCCTGGCGACGTTCACCCAGATCAACCCGATCTGGCTGTTCGGCCCGTACACGCCGGCCGACGTGTCGGCGGGTTCGCAGCCCGACTTCTACATGGGCTTCCTCGAAGGCGCGCTGCGCATCATGCCGCCGTGGGAGATCAACCTCTTCGGCACCTCCCACGCGGGCACGCTGCCGCTGAGCGTCATCATCCCGGCGCTGGTGCCGATGGGCATCATCATGACCGGCCTGGCGCTGTACCCGTTCCTGGAACGGTGGGTCACCGGCGACAACCGCGAGCACCACGTCGCCGACCGCCCGCGCAACAACCCGCACCGCACCTCGATCGGCATCTCCGCGATGACGTTCTACGGTGTGCTGTGGCTGCTCGGCGCCAACGACGAGATCGCGGCCAACTTCCACGTCAGCCTGAACCACACGACCTACGCGGGCCGTGTGCTGATCTTCGTCGCGCCGGCGCTGGCGTACCTGATCACCTACCGCATCTGCCTCGGCCTGCAGCGCTCCGACCAGGCGATCATCTCGCACGGTGTGGAGTCCGGCGTGATCAAGCGCCTGCCGCACGGTGAGTTCATCGAGGTCCACACGCCGCCGTCGGACGACATCGAGGCTCACATGCGCGGCAAGGAAGCCGTGCCGATGCTGCCGGTGGGCGAGGACACCTCGGGCATCCCGCCGAAGGGCATGCGCGGGCCGCTCGGCAAGCTGCGCGGGCGCATGTCCAAGGCCTACGGCGGGGAGAAGATCCCGCTGGAGGACGGGCACGGGCACGAGCACGACGACGAGCACGCCGCCATCGGCAGTGGTGGGGGCGAGGACCGCAGCATCACGCACTGATTCTGACGCCACACACCGCGCGGGCCCGGACGAGTTTCCCTCGTCCGGGCCCGTCGGCGTTCGCGCCCTCCGGCGGCATGGGGCGAGTGCGGCTTGGGCGGCCATCGGCGGTCGGGAGGGTGCGGCACGCGACGGCCGAGTCGTGGCGCAGGGTGGCGTGCGGCGCGATGGCGCGATGGATGGTGGCGTGCGAGGGCGGTGCGCGATGCACGGCGTGCGGCGCGATGCGCGGCGGCGCGGTGCGTGGCGGCCCGAGGCGCGGTACTCGCAGCGCTACGGGTGCGGCAGGCAGCCTGTGGCGTGGCGCACGCGGGGCCTGTGGCGTGGCGCACGCGGGGCCTGTGGCGTGGCGCACGCGGGGCCGGGGGTGCGGCGTGGCGCGGCCCGAGGTGGACGTGAGCCGCGGGAAGGCGGTCAGTCGGACTCGGGGAAGCCGATCGAGAAGGCCGCGTCCAGGTCGTGCTTGGAGTAGGCGCGGAAGGCGATGTGCGTCTCGGTGTGCAGCACCCCGGCGACCTTGTTGATCCGCCCCGGCACCACCTCGGCGATCTCCTCGTACGCCGCGACCCGCACCATCGCCAGCAGGTCGTACTCGCCGGTGATGGAGTAGACCTCGCTGACTCCCTCGATCTCGGCGATCGTCTGGGCGACCTCCGGGATCCGGTCTACCTCTGCATTGATGTGGACGATAGCCGTGACCATGTATCAACTCTATCGTTTCACCTCAAAGGTCGCCCCTCCCGAGGGCGGCGTTGGTCGAGATGCCGGTAAGCGAGGTCAATGCGAGCCTTGTGCCGGCCCGCGCCGTGCACCGGCAGGCTCCACTCGCCGTCCACCTCCACCAGCCGCAGCCCCGGCGACTCCAGCCAGCGCAGGATGCACTCCGTCTCCTCGGCGCTGGCCGCGGGGACGGGGCCCGGGCCAGGGATGACGACCTCGGCGGTGGCCTTCAGCGAGGCGACGAAAGGGGTCGGATGGGCGCCCTTCGGCATGACCCCGGCCGCGGCGAGGCGGCCGTGGCGGACCACGTGGATGTCCCAGCCGCCGCCGAAGGCCGGGCTGGCGGCCACGAGCTGCGGGATGCGGGTGATGGCGCTGAGCCGCTGCATGCGCGCCGCCGTACGGACGAAGGAGGCCAGCCGGTCACGATCGACCGACGCCTCCTCGTAACGCTGCTCGACCGACAGGCGCTCCATGCGGGCCGACACGGCGCTGAAGACGGGGGAGGCGTCGAGGGTCATGGCGCGGCGGGCGCTCTCGACGTGCACGGCGTACTCCTCGGGGCTCTGCCTGCCCTCGCAGGGCGCGCCGCAGCGGCCCATCTCGTGCAGCACGCACGCCGCCCGCCTGGTGCGCAGCGTGACCGGCTGGGTGCACTGGCGCAGCGGGACGGCCTCGTGCAGCGCGATGCGGGCGTCGTCGGCCTGACGGGTGCTGGTGAAGGGGCCGAGGTAGGTGGCGCCGTCGTCCTTGACCTCGCGCACGATCGACAGCCGCGGGAAGACGTCGGTGGTGAGCTTGAGCCACACCATCTTCTCCGGGAAGCGGGAGCGGCGATTGTAGCGGGGCTTGGCGCCGCCGATCAGGCGCAGCTCGCGCACCTCCGCCTCCAGCGCGGTGGAGCAGACGATGTGGCGCACCCGCTCGGCGATGCCGATCATCTCGCGGATGCGGGGGCGGGTCTCGCCGGCGGTGAAGTAGGAGCGCACGCGGTTGCGCAGGTTGGTGCTCTTGCCGATGTAGAGGACCTCGCCGCGCTCGTCCTCGAACAGGTAGACGCCGGGCGCGTGCGGCACCGACTCGGCGAGGTGGCGCTTGCGCTGCTGCTCGGGGGTGGGGGCGCGGACGAACGACTTGAGCTCCTCCAGCGTGTGCACCTGGAAGGACCCGGCCCGCTCGATCAGCCCGTGCAGCACGTCGACCGTGGCCCTGGCGTCCTGCAAGGCGCGGTGGCACGGCTCCGTGGGGCTGCGGAAGAACCTGGCCAGCGTGGCCAGCTTGGCGTTGGGCGTCTCGTCGCGGGTGAGCACGCGCCTGGCCAGATCGACGGTGTCGACGACCGGGTTGCCCGGCGGGGGATAGCCGAGCGCGGCGCACGCGGCCTTGACGAAGCGGGTGTCGAACCCGGCGTTGTGCGCCACCAGCGTGGACCCCCGGATGAACTCCAGGAAGCTCGGCAGCACCGACTCGATCTTGGGTGCGGCCATCACCATGGCGTCGGTGATGCCGGTCAGCACGGAGATGAACGGCGGGATCGGCCCCCCTGGGTCGACCAGCGTCGAGAACTCGCCGAGCACCTCGCCCGCCCGCACCTTGACCGCGCCGATCTCGGTGATGGCGTCCTCCGCCGGCGAGCCGCCGGTCGTCTCGAGGTCGAACACGACGAACGTGACTTCGCTCAGCGGCGTGCCGAGCTCGTCGAGAGTGCCTTGTACCGCGTCCACGAACCAAGACCATAGAGAGAAGGACCGACAGGAACGAGTAAGCACCCCTCTTGATCCTTAGTTACCCTTCCCTTTATGTCCGCGGGAAGACTTGCCGGCCGATACACCCTGCTTCGTCCGCTGGGCGCGGGCGGCATGGGAAAAGTGTGGCTGGCCAGGGACGAGATGCTCGATCGCGATGTCGCGGTCAAGGAGCTCACGCTGCCCGAGGGCATGTCCGACAAGGAGCGCCACGACCTGGTGACCAGGGCCGTGCGCGAGGCGCAGGCGATGGCGCGGCTGCGCCACCCGGGCATCGTGGCGCTGCACGACGTGGTCGTCGAGCACGAGCGGCCGTGGCTGGTCATGGAGCTGCTGCGGGGCCGCACGCTCGCCGACACCGTGCGCGAGTTCGGCCCCATGCCGCCTGAGTACGCCGCCAGGATCGGCGCCGACGTGCTGGAGGCGCTGACGGTCGCGCACGCCCAGGGCATGCAGCACCGCGACGTCAAGCCGGGCAACGTGTTCCTGACCGAGAGCGGCCGGGTGGTGCTCACCGACTTCGGCATCGCCAGGCAGGAGGGCCAGGCCACGCTCACCGAGCAGGGGCTGACGATCGGCTCGCCCGGGTTCATCGCGCCCGAGCGGCTGGAGGGCCAGCCCGGCGGCCCGGCCAGCGACGTGTGGTCGCTCGGCGCGACGCTGCACATGGCGCTGAGGGGCGCACCCGCCTACGAGGGCTCGGCGGCCCAGCGCATCCGCGCCACGCTGACCCAGCCGGTGCCGCCCGTGCAGGGCGAGCTCGGGCCGGTGGTGACCGCGATGATGGCCTACCAGCCCGCCGCCCGTCCCGACCCGCGCGTGGCCGTCGAGGTGCTGCGGCAGGTCGCGGCGGGCCGTCCCGCGCCGCGGCTGCCCGCCGGCGCCGAGGTGACGGCGCCGGTCAAGGGGCGCCGCCGGGCCCTGCTCTGGATCGCCGCGGCGGCGGTGGTGGTGCTCGGGGGAGCGGGCGCGACGGGCTTCGTCCTGATGAACCGCGACGCGGGCGCCGCCGGCGCGTTCACCGTGCCGATGGACGTGTGCACGCTCATCGCCCCGCAGGCGGTCGGCGGGCTGCTCCGCACGCAGCAGCCGCCCGCGGGCAAGCCCGACTCCGACGAGGCGGGCCCCAAGTGCGGCTGGCCGCTGCAGGGCACCGGCGTGGGCCTCCAGGTGCAGCGCGACTCCGACACCGTGGACCCCTGGTCCATGACCGAGGCCTCGGCGCGCAGGCTGTTCACGAACCAGCAGCGCTACTGGGCCAAGTACGACACCGTCGACTGGAACTGGCCCGAGATCGGGGTGACCAAGTCGACGCGGGCGACGCGCACGCCGGTGCGCCAGGTCACCGGCGTGGGCGAGGAGGCGTTCGGCTTCGAGCTGAAGGGACCGACGGGCCGCCTGGTCTCGGCGCACGTCTACTACCGGCTGGCCAACCTGGTGGTGAGCGTCGAGTACACGACGCTCTCCGACAAGCCGACCGACGAGGACATCAAGCAGGCGGCCCTGAAAGCCGCGCAGGCGAGCGAGCAGGCGTTGCGCGATGCCGGGTGACCTCTACCTGCTGGCGGGCCGTTACCGGCTGATCGAGCGGCTCGGGCAGGGCGGCGCGGGCACGGTGTGGCGGGCCATCGACGAGATGCTCGACCGGCAGGTCGCCGTCAAGCAGGTGCGCGTGCCCGACGGGCTGGACCCGCGGGAGCGGGCGGAGTTCGCCGACCGCGCCATGCACGAGGCGAGGTCCGCCGGACGGCTGCGCGACCCGGCCATCGTGCTCGTGCACGACGTGGTGCTCGAAGGCGGCCAGCCGTGGATCATCATGGACCTGACCACCGGCCGCTCGCTCGACAAGGTGATCAAGGAGCGGGGGCCGCTGCCGCCGGGCTTCGTGGCCGCCGTCGGGCTGCGCGTGCTGTCGGCGCTGGAGGTCGCGCACGCGCACGGCCTGCTGCACCAGGACGTCAAGCCCGCCAACATCCTGCTCGACGCCGACGGCTCCGCGATGCTCACCGACTTCGGCATCGCCGCGCCGATGGGCGGCAGGGGCGACATGTTCGGCAGCGCGGGCTCGCCCGGCTACATGGCTCCGGAGCGGCTCAACGAGCAGCCGTCAGGCCCGTCCGCCGACCTGTGGTCGCTCGGTGCGAGCCTCTACACGGCGGTGGAGGGGCGCGCGCCGTTCGAGCGGGCGCTGCCCGCCGCCGTCGCCGCCGCGGTGCTGCTGCACGAACCGCCGTTCCCCGCCAGGGCCGGGCGCGAGCTGGGCGGGCTGCTCATGGCCATGCTCGCCAAGGATCCCGCCGCCCGTCCCACGGCGGTCCAGGTCCGCCAGGCGCTGAGCGGGCTGGCCGGCCCGGGCGCGGCCCCCCAGCGCCCCGTGCGCAGGCGCAGGTGGTGGCTGCTGCCCGCCGTGCTCGCCGCCGTCGTGGCGCTGGGCGCGGGCGGCTGGTACGCCGCCGCCACGCTCGGCGGCAAGGAGATCGGCCGGTACGCCACCGCGCCCGACCCGTGCAGCCTGCTCACCGACGCCCAGGCCATCGGGTTCACCAAGGGCACCCCGGAACGCAGCCGCACCCGGCCCGGCGAGTGCCAGTGGCTCGTCCGCGAGGGCACGAACCCGGTACGCCGCCTGGTCGTGCGCGTCTGGGCCGAGCAGCCCACCAGGGACCTCGACGGCCCCGCCGTGGCCCAGCGCCGCTTCACCAGCGAGAAGAGCACGCGCGCCGCCGCCGAGGGCGTCAGCCAGCGGCAGGCGTACGGGCCGATCCGCGACGTCACCGGCGTCGGCGAGGTGGCGATCAGGCAGAACGGCTTCAAGTTCTACCTCGACTCCGACCAGAGCGGCATGGCCGACAGCATCCTGCTCCTCCGCACGAGCAACCTGCTCGTGGAGGTGGTGTGGCACCGCGAGGACGTGGACGTCGAGGCCGCGCCAGGCAAGTCGGCCGAGGCGGTGGCCGACCCTGAGACGGCCGTGGCCGTGGCCCGGATGATCATGGCGGCGCTGGCGAAATGACAGGTAACCGTCGAGGATGCTGCAAGCACCTTGCAAGGGGTGTGACTACCATGTCTCCCCGCAAGTCAGGGCAACCCCAGGAGTCCCAGTGAACCCCGGTAGCGATTCCGAGCCGCCCACCACCCCTCACCAGGTGCCAGGCAGCCAGTTCGAGCCGCCGGGCCGGTTCGTGGCGCCGCCGGGCATGCAGCCGCAGACTCCCGCGGGCATGCCGCAGGGGCAGGGCATGCCGCAGGGGCAGGGCATGCAGCAGGGCCAGGGAATGCAGCAGGGCCAGGGAATGCCGCCGGGGCAGGGGTTGCCGCCGGGAGCGCCGCCCGGCGCGCCGCCTGGAATGTGGGCGGGCCCGCCGCAGGGGATGCCGCCTGGGACGCCACCCGGAACGCCCCCCGGGATGCCCCCCGGGATGCCCCCTGGGATGCCGCCGAACGTGCCGCCCGGCCTGCCGCCGACCATGCCCCCCATGCCGCAGCCCCCGTCGCCGCGGCGCCCCGTCTGGCTCCTGCCCACGCTCGCCGCCGCCCTCGTCGTGCTGGTCGCGGCGGGTGGTGTGGGGGCCTACTTCCTGTACGGCGGCGTCTCCGGCGGCTCCGCCCCGTCCGGCACCCGCTCCTCGTCGCCCGCCCAGCAGCCCGGAGCCGCCGCGGCGCCTCCCGACGTGTGCGCCATGCTGCCCGAGGACGAGATCGAGCGGCTCGTACCGGACGCGACCGTGGCCAACTCGTCCAGGGACGGCGACTTCACGGTCAACTTCGGCTGCAACTGGATCAACCAGCGCATCTCGTTCGGCGAGTTCTGGCGCAGCAGGGAGATCGACGTCAAGGTCGAGCAGCACAAGGGCGAGGGCGTCAAGACCGGCCGGGCGATGGCGCAGACGTCGTACGAGATGGAATACCGCGGCGGCAAGTACGTCGAGACCGCCAAACCGTCGCTGGACCCCGGCGAGAAGGAGTACGTCTCCCAGATCAAGGACGTTCCCGGCGTCGGCGACGCCGCGTTCGCGCAGTACACCTGGCGCCGCGACGACAAGATGCTCTGGTACGCCTACGGCACCGCGTACGCCCGCGTCGGCGACATGACGATCAAGGTCAGGTTCCAGGCGAGCCAGCAGCGCAAGGACGCGGAGATCCTGTCCAACGAGAGCACGAAGGCGGTCACGGAGGAGAACGCGATCCGCGAGGTCAGCGGGCTCATCGGGCACGTCGCCAAGGGGGTCGCGGCCTGGCAGGCGCAGCACCCCGGCGTGCTGGCCAAGGCCCAGCCGACGGCGGCGGCCACCGTCTCGCCGACCGTCAGCGCCACCCCCTCGCCCACCGTGCTCGCCTCCTTCCCCGCCGACTGCCAGGCCGTGACGGAGACGGCCGCCCGGCTGGTGCCCGAGCCTGTGACCCGCGCGCGCGGCACGTCCGTCGGCGACGACAACCAGACCGAGTGCCGCTGGCTCAACCGCGAACTGTCCGGCGGCCCTGGCATCACGAAGATCCGCAGCGCGCTGATCACCGTGCACCGCTTCACGAACCGGGCCGGCGAGGCGGACGAGCCCGCGGCCAAGGCGTACTACGCGAGCACGTACGGACGTACCAAGAACACCGCGAAGTCCTCCATGGGCGGCATCACCTGGGGCGCGGTCATCGACGTCAAGGGGCTGGGCGACCAGGCGTACCAGCAGTACGTGGAGAGCGAGGGTCGCGAGATCTCCGCCTCCAGCGGCTCCGTCACCATCCGCGAGGGCTCGTTCGTCGTCATCGTCGACTTCTCCGGACACCAGCGGCCCAAGGACGAGGCTCTCAACTCGCCGGAGGTGCAGCTCATGCCGGAGAAGGAGGCGATGGCGGGCTCGCTCACCCTGGCCAAGGCCTACATGGAGAAGCTGGCGGCGGGCAACTGACCCGACGGCTTGATCCCCGCCTATCGTGACCCTGACTCATGATTTGCGGATCCGGTTAATGCGGCTGCAACCCGGTTGCAAGCGGGACAAATACGGTTATGTCTGCAAGCACCTGAGCCGCGCGATCATGTTTGTCCAGTACAGGGGCATGGGCAAACCGTGGGGGATCACGCGGCTCATTGCTTTTCCCGGACCAGGAAGGGCTCCAGCAGGCCGGGGACAGCCTGCGCGGCCATCTCCAAGCCGTCGCCGCGGCCCACGTCCACCACCTCGTAGTGACCCCGGCCCGCCGCCGTCGTCGCGGAGACCGTCAGCAGGCCGGAGCGCCGCTGGAAGAACGACTCGGTGATCGTCCAGCCCGCGATGCCCTTGCGGTCGAGCGCCACCGTGCGCCGCACCACGGCGCCTCTCCTGGACACCAGGTGACGGGGGCTCAGCGCGTGCCCGAGACTCGCGGCGCTCGCCACGGCCAGCCACAGCCCGTACACCAGCACTGCCGCCGGGAGCAGCCACACCCAGCCACCCACCCAGGTGTTCACCCAGCCGCTCACCAGCGGCCACGGCCCCTCGCCGGTCGCCGGCGCAGTGATCGGCCAGGTGATCGGCCAGGTGACCAGCCCGACGACCAGCGTCGTGATCAGGGTCGCCACCATCGCCCGCACCAGCCGCCTGCGCCTGGCCGCCGCGGGATGCGTCACCAGAGCGGGCACGCCGGCACCGGCGATCGTGGTGGCCACCCGCACCGCCAGGGCGTGCGGCATCGGCGGGGTGAGCGCCGCGGCGTCCTCGGTCTCGTCGCCGGCGCTCTTGCCCAGCCCGGTGGCGACGGACCTGAGCCGCGCCGCGCCCGCCAGCCGCAGCAGCAGCGGCTCGTGAATCTCCACCCCGCGTAGCCGGCGCTCCTCCAGCGTCAGCGACCGGGTGGTCAGCAGCCCCCTGCGCATCCGCAGCCGGCCGGGCTCGCGCTCCAGCCGGTACCGTCCCCACGACTCGGCGAACAGCAGCACCGCGCCGAGCACCCCCACCACCAGGTTCACGCCCAGCACCAGCGGGACGGTCACCAGCGGCTGCCCCACCAGCCACTCCCACAACCCCGTCGCCAGCCGCGTCGTGAACGACTTCAGCCCGAACGCGTCGAGCGCCTTGTACAACGCGCCCAGCACCACCGCCGCGCCCGTGAACGTCCACACCGACAGCGGCGCGTACCTGATCCACGACCAGCTCAGCTCCGCCAGCGGCCCGTCACCCGCCTGTTCGGCCGCCTCGCCCTGGTGCAGCAGCACGCGCCGCAACGCCTCGGCGTCGTGCCTGGTCAGCGGGTCCAGCTTGAGCTCCGCGTCCTTGTCCGCGTGCTCGCCCCTGCCTGCCTTGACCACCGTCAGGCCGAACATCCTGTTCACCGGGTCGGCGCGGAGGTCGACGCTGCGGACGCGGTCGCGGGGGATCGAGCGGTGCTGGCGGACCGTGATGCCCGAACGCAGCTCCAGGCGCTCGGGGGTGAGGCGCCAGCGCGTGGTGCGCAGCCTGAGCACGTCGTACGCGACCACGGCGGCGACGATCACGAGCGCCGCGGCCGTGCAGGCGGCCACCATCGCGGCGGGGGGCCAGTCGCGGCCCAGCAGGAAGCGCACCATCCCGGCCGTGACGCCCGCCACGATCGCCAGCGACTTGACGCCCGACGCCCACAGGCTCCGCCGCGCCAGCCCCTCCCACCCGCCGTCGCCCCTACCCGCCTCCGACGGGCTCACCTCCGCACGGGGTGCCGCCCCTCGACGGGAAGCCCGCCCGAAGGCCCCGCCCTCCGCCCGGGCCACCTCGCCCTCCGCCCGGGCCACCTCGCTCTCCGCCCGGGCCACCTCGCTCTCCGCCCGGGCCACCTCGCTCTCCGCCCGGGCCACCTCGCTCTGCGTCCGAGCCGCCTCGTTCTGCGGCCGGGCCGCCTCCCTCTCCGCCCGGGCCGCCTCGCTCTCCGGTCGGGGCCGGTGGTTCTGCGGCGGCGACGCCTCGCCCTGCGGCCGGGACCCGTGGTTCCCCGGCCGCGACGCCTCGCTTTCGGGCCGCAACGCCCCGCCGACCGGCCGGGCCGAGCCGCTGCCGGCTCCGGAGGCGCCGTTCCCGGGGCAGGCAGCCCTGGAGGCGCCGCTCCCCGCCACGGGCGTGCCGCCGTCCGGGAGCCTGCCGTGCCGTCCCACCGGCCGCGCCCCTCCCTCGTACGAACTCACGTCGCATCCCCCGCAGTAGCCTGAGTGATCGCGGTCAGCCGCTCGGCGAGCTCGGCCGCCACCTCGTGATCCAGCGCCTCGATCTTGACGGCCCCCGCCGACGACGCCGTGGTCACCGTGACGTCCGCCAGCCCGAACAGCCGCTGCACCGGCCCCCGCGCGGTGTCGACCCGCTGGATCCTGGACATCGGCGCCACCCGCCAGGTGTGCGTCACCCACCCCTTGCGCGTGTACACCGCCTGGTCGGTGACCTCCCACCGCTCCACCCGGTACGCGGCCCGCGGCGCCACGACGGCCAGCGCCAGGCAGCCCGCCGCGAACACGGCCACGACCGCGCCCAGCCCCGCGGGCCGCTCCGTGAACAGCCAGTACGCCGCCACGGACGCCCCCGCCACCGGCACCATGAGGATCAGCCACTGCACCGTCCACCACGCCACCGCCCGCCGGTCGACCTGGTGACGCGGCGGACGCAGCCTGGTCGCGCTCATTCGAACCCCTCCGTCCTCTCCCCGGACGCCCTGTCCATGGACTCGGCCACGGCCACCAGCGCGAACCCGAGCACCCCCATCACGATGGCCGCGAACACCTCATATCCCTCCAGAAACTGCAGCAGGTTGACCACGAGCAGGTCGTGCGCCCACCGCCACCAGCCGAGCAGGCCGTTCACCAGGCCGCCGACGCCTTGCAGGATCAGCAGCCAGCCGAGCACCTTCAACACCGCTTGCATGCCGTCCAGCCTCGCGCGGGCACCCGGCCGGGCGCGTCGTCCGTTGGTCTCGGCAGGCATCGACTTTGGTCGCTGTCGTCGTACCGGTCGCAGGGCTTAACCTCGGTGAACGTGACGGAACTGCGGGGAGACGGCGCCGCCACCGATTACCACCGGTGGGCGTTGCCGTCGGTGCTGCTCGGCGACGGGCGTGCGGGCGGGCGCGTGCGGCGCTCGACGCGCGACTGGATCGTCGACTTCCTCCTGTTCCTGTTCGCGTGCGGCCTGACCTTCCTGTCGCTGGTGGAGCTGGAGGCGCAGCGCCAGCCGGAGCCGCTGGTGATGATCGAGCAGGTGGCGGGGGCGCTGTCGTGCGCGGGGGTGTGGCTGCGGCGCAGGTGGCCGGTCGGGTTCGCGGCGGTCACCTGCCTGCTGTCGTCCTATCTCGACCTGGTCGGCGGGGCGTGCGTGGTGGCGCTGTTCACGGTGGCGGTGCACCGTCCGATCAAGATCTCCGGGCCGGTCGCGCTGCTCGGCATCGTCACCATCGCCCCTTACGTGGCGCTTCGGCCGCAGAGCGACGAGGAGCGCGCCTGGGCGCTGGCGCTCGGCGTGGCGCTCACTCTGACCGTGTTCGCGTGGGGCATCGTGATCAGGGCCAGGCGGCAGCTCATCTGGTCGCTGACGCAGCGCGCCGCCGACGCCGCCGAGGAGGCCAAGCGGCTCGAACGCGAGCGCATCGCGCGGGAGATGCACGACGTGCTGGCGCATCGCATCTCGATGCTGAGCCTGCACGCGGGGGCGCTGGAGTTCCGTCCCGACGCGCCGCCCGCCGAGATCGCCAAGGCGGCCGGGGCGATCAGGACCAACGCCCACCTGGCGCTGCAGGACCTGCGGGGGGTGATCGGCGTGCTGCGCCACTCCGCCTCCGACGACGACGGTGGCGGCGGTCACGGCGGTGGCGGCGGTGGCGGCGGTGGCGGCGGTGGCGGCGGTGACGGCATGGTGCCGGAGCGGCCGCAGCCGACGCTCGCCGACCTGCCGGCGCTGGTCGAGGAGTGCCGGCACGCGGGCATGGACGTCCGGCTCGACCTGCGGGCGCAGGGCGCGCCCGAGGGGCTGGGCCGCAACCTGTACCGCATCGTGCAGGAGGCGCTGACCAACGCGCGCAAGCACGCGGGCGGCGCGCCGGTGACGGTCAAGGTCGAGGGCGCGGCGGGCAGGGCGCTGTCGGTGGAGGTGCGCAACCCGCTGGGGGTACGCCACCCGCCGGGGGCGCGGTCCGTAGCGCGCATCCCGGGGGCCGGGGCGGGGCTGATCGGGCTGACCGAACGGGCGGAGCTGGCGGGCGGCACGCTGGAGCACGGCGCGACGCCGGAGGGCGAGTTCATGGTGCGGGCCTGGCTGCCGTGGCCGGTGGAGACGACGACAGGGGAGGACGACGACGCATGACCGTGGACGACGACCCGAGGACGAACGCATGAGCGTTGACGGGCGGCCGATCAAGCTGCTGATCGTGGACGACGACGCGATGGTGCGGGCCGGGCTGTCGATGATCCTCGGCGGCGTGGCCGACATCGAGATCGTCGCGGAGGCGGGCGACGGCTCGGAGGTGCCGCCGCTGGTGGGCGCGCACCGCCCTGACGTGGTGCTGATGGACATCCGGATGCCCGGCATCGACGGCCTGACCGCCACCGAGACGCTGCGCCGCGCCCCCGAGCCGCCTGAGGTGGTGGTGCTGACGACGTTCCACGCCGACGCGCAGGTGCTGCGGGCGTTGCGGGCGGGGGCGGCCGGGTTCCTGCTGAAGGACATCGCGCCGGGTGATCTCGTGCAGGCGGTCAGGAAGGTGGCGGCGGGCGAGCCGATCCTGTCGCCGGCGGTGACGCGGCAGCTCATCACGCACGTCTCGGACGGCGGCGGGGCGGACGATCGGGGGGAGCGCGCCAGGAGGCTGCTCGGCCGGTTGAGCGAGCGTGAGCGGGAGGTGGCGACGGCGGTCGGGCAGGGCAGGTCCAACGCCGACATCGGGCGCGAGCTGTACATGAGCGTGCCCACGGTGAAGGCGCACGTGTCGCGCATCCTGACCAAGCTGGGCCTCAACAACCGGGTCCAGGTGGCGTTGCTGGTCTACGACGCCGCTTCGTAGCCGCTCAGTGAGGGCCGGTCAGGAGCTGCTCGATGGTGGCCCGGTGCAGCACCAGGTCGTCGGGGTCGTCCGGCATGGGCTGCTCGCCGAAGTGGATCCTGCGCTGCCAGACCCTGGCCATGATGACGCCGTGGCGCAGCGCCGCATACATCTCGTAGAAGTCCAGGTCGCGGGGCTCGTATCCGGTCAGCTCGCGGTAGGTCGCGCAGACGTCCTCGCGCCGCATGAAGCCGGGCAGGCCGGGCAGGCCCGCACCGAGCGTGATGTCCTGGAAGAAGCGGTGCAGGAAGATCATCCACGACACGTCCAGCTCGCGCGGCCCGATGGCGGCCATCTCCCAATCGAGCACCGCGACCGGCTCGAAGCCCCGGTACATGACGTTGCCGATCCGGGAGTCGCCCCAGGTCAGCACGTCGGGGCCGGGGTCGTCGGGCCAGTGCGCCTCCAGCCAGTCGAAGGCCCGCTCCAGCAGCGGGACGCGGTGCTTGCCGTGCGCCCACTCGTAGTAGGCGCGCTGCGCCTCGACGTGCGCGCGCAGCCCGGGGGCGCCGAACGGGGCCAGCTCGTCCGGGGTGAACGCGGTCTGGTGCAGCGCCGCGATGATGCCGACGGTCGCGTCCTGCAGCCGCCGCTGGTCGGCGGGGGAGGCGTCGTGCAGCCAGCCGCCGAACGTGTACGGCATCACGTCGGGCGGCACCTCGCCGTCGGCCCGCTCCATGACGAAGAAGGGCGTGCCCAGCGGGCCGGGATCCGGCTCGAACCACAGGGCCCTGGGCGCTGGGATCCCAGCTTTTTCCCTGGCCAGGCGCATCATCTGGAACTGGGCCCGCAGGTCGTACGAAGGGAAAACCGGAACGGCTTCCACCGCAGGTGCGAGCCTGGCCACGCAGCGCGTGGCGCGGCCGTCCCAGGTGGCGGTGAAGAACAGGGTCTCGCTTGACAGGCCGTTTTCCGACGGTCTGGACATCTCAGACACCGTGGCGCTCTCGCCGACGCGGGCGCGCAGCCACACGGTGGCGCGTTTCCGCAGTTCTTCCAGGTCACGGGTGGACGTGCGCAGCTGTTCCGTCACAGGGGGCCTCCCGGTTGGACATGTGCCCTTCGACAGTCGTATACCCCCTAGCAAGCGCTTGTCCATATACGGGCGGCCGTTACGGTCAGGTACGCAGCAGCCGTACCCTTGTCTGAAAGGGCATGTCACGAAGGGACAAGTGGGATGAGTTCAGCGGGTGAAGGCCTGTCTCGCCCGCTTCCCGAGCAGGTGCGGCTCAATGTCGTGGATCTGGCCTCCCAGGTTCTCGGCTCGATGCCCGCTGCCACCATCCCGCCGCCGCTGCGCGGCATAGCCAAGTTCGACCCACGCAAACGGGCCAAACTGGGCGGCGCGCCCATCGCGGCGCAGCTTGAGAACGACAAGAAGTTCCGCGAGATCGTCGCCGAGTCGGTGGCCGCCGGCTGGCCCGAGCTGGTCGCGTCGCTGGCCGAGGGCAACGTGCCGCCGGCCGCCGACCCCGTGCTCGTGGCCGCGGCGGCCTATCTCACCCGGCCGCCGGGCTGGGCGGAGATGATCGAGACCGCCCGCGCCGACCTGGAGCAGTCGGCGGTGGCCGCCGAGGACCTGGAGCGCGAGGAGGCGGTCACGCGGCTGCGCGAGCAACTCGCCGCGCAGAAGAGCGCGGCCAAGGAGGAGTCCGACCGGCTGCGCGAGCAGATCAAGGCGGCCCGCGCGGAGAACTCCGACCTGCGCCGCAAGCTGCACGACGCGCGCGAGCGGGCCAAGGCCGCGGCCCGGCGCGCCGAGGAGACGGAGCGGGCGGCCGAGGAGACCAAGTCGGCCGCCACGGCCGCGGGCAGCGCCGGCGAGTCCGAGCTGCGGCGGCTGCGCGAGCGGCTGGCCGACGTGGAGAAACAGCTGGAGGCCTCGCGCCGCGCCGCCCGCGAGGGCAGGAGCATCGAGGACGCCCGCATCCGGGTGCTGCTCGACGCCCTCCAGGACGCCTCGGCGGGGCTGCGCCGCGAGCTGGCCCTGCCCACCACCATCAGCCGCCCCGCCGACTCGGTCGCGGCCGTCACCGGCGAGCGGCCGAACGTGCGCGGGGTGCCCGCGCGGGCCCTGGCCGACGACGACCCGCAGCTCCTCGACCAGCTTCTCGCGCTGCCGCAGGTGCATCTGATCATCGACGGCTACAACGTCACCAAGACCGGCTACGGTTCCCTCACCCTCGCCGACCAGCGCACCCGGCTGATGACCTCGCTGGGCGGGCTGGTGGCGCAGACCAGGGTCGAGGTGACCGTGGTGTTCGATGGCGCGGAGCTCAACGCACCCGTGCAGGTGGTCGCGCCGCGCGGGGTGCGGGTGCTGTTCAGCGCGCCGGGGGAGATCGCCGACGACCTCATCCGGCAGCTCGTCCGCGCCGAGCCGCCCGGCAGGGCCATCGCGGTGGTGTCGTCCGACCGCGAGGTGGCCGAGTCCGTCAGGCGGATGGGTGCCAGACCCGTTCCGTCTGGTTTGCTGCTGCGCAGGCTAGGCCGCGCATAAATTACGAATTGGTAGGTTTGGTGATACCTCGCCTGCCACTTCTGTACTATTTCGCCCCAGGTGTAATCCCTGGGAGGCGATACAGTGAGGTTTGGCCGGGTGCCGATGGCCGCGGGTCTCGCGTTCGGGCTGGTGCTGTCCCCGACGGGGGCCGCTCTCGCTGATCCTCGCCCCACCTTGGCGCAGGCCAAGGCCAAGCTGGAGAAGCTTAACGACAAGGCCGACAAGGTCGTCGATCGCTTCAACACGGCCAACGAGCGCTACAAGAAGGCCAAGGGCACCTACACCAAGCTGAACGACAGCTACAAGCGCAAGCTGGAGACGGTCGCGGACCTGCGTGCGCAGGTCATCGGGATGGCCGTCGAGAGCTACAAGCTCGGTGAGGACGTCACCTCCTGGCCCGGCCTCTTCAACAGCAATGACCCTAACGCCATGCTCTCGGGCTGGGCGGTCGCCGGGCAGCTCTCGCAGGAGCGCGCCGAGAAGCTGGCCGCCTTCGACCGTGAGAACAAGGGGCTGAAGGTCCAGCGCGACAAGGCCGAGGTGGCGCTGGACGAGGCGGAGAAGGAGCGCGACTCCGTCGAGAAGGAGCGCGCCGAGATCCGCAAGCTGATCGCCCAGCAGAAGAAGCTGCTGGACAAGCTGGGTGCGTACAACCCCGGCAACCCCAACAGCACGGGCATCAAGTACACCGGGTCGGCCTCGGGCAGCGCCGCCGCGGCGCTGCGGTTCGCGTACGCGCAGGTGGGCAAGCCGTACATCTACGGCGGTACGGGGCCGCGCGGCTTCGACTGCTCAGGCCTGACGCAGGCGGCCTGGGCGGCGGCGGGGGTCTCGCTGCCGCGGACGACGTGGCAGCAGTGGGCGTGGGGGGCCAGCCGCAAGGTGTCGCTCGACGCGCTGCAGCCCGGAGACCTGATCTTCAGTGAAGGGCTCGGACACGTCAGCATCTACGCGGGTAACGGGCAGATCGTCCACGCGCCGCAGACAGGCGACGTCGTCAAGGTAGTCAAGCTCTCCGCCTACGGCCGTTCTCTGGTCGGAGCGATCCGCCCGTAAGCCGACGGGCTGACAGAGCCCCGTTTCGGCCTGCGGCTGCGCGGGTTTCGGTCCACTACGATCCGGCATCGTAGACGGCGTTTCCATGCGCGGGAGCGCTCCCAGTGGCGTGGCTCACGTTTAAAGCGTGCCAAATGTGACTTAGGTGACAATTGACACCTGACAGCCAGGCCGATCTGGAAGTGTGAGCAGGGTCACATTATGGTAACAGAACCTGGTGTTCCAGCAGGGGTTTCTCTCTTGACTCACCCCCCTGTCTGATCTTTACAACCTGACTCACCTTTTGCCGATCCTTGACCTTTCGGCGTAGCTTCTGGCGTCGTCGCGGTGAACAAGCCATGTCGCCGCGAACCCGCATCGGTCCCTCCCGATGTGCGACAGATAAAGATCCGCCGGCCGCTCCCCCGAGCATCCCCAATCATTCGATCGGGGCACGCGGCCTGCCGAATCCGTGCAGCCAGGAGTACGGAGCCGGGGACCCAGCGATCCCAATTCCCCAAGGGATCAGGGGTGAATCGGCGCGCCCATCGCGCCGTAGGGCGACTTCCACGCCCGAATCCGTCAGCTAACCCGGTAGGCGTTCGTGGAAGACACAAGGAGAAATCCTGTCTAATCCCCTGCAGAACCCCCGCCTGTCCCGCCTTGCCCTGAGTGGCGTAGCACTCACGATGACCGTGACGGCCGGAGGTCTGATCCTCCATGCCCCAACGGCTCAGGCGGAGACGACGAGCGAAACGGCCACTCTGACGACGGTGAAAGCGCGAGCCGGCGCCAAGACGTCCCAGAAGGCCACGGCGGCCCAGCGAAAGGCGGCCAAGCTCGCCCGGCAGCAAGCGAAGGCCCGCAAGGCCATCGCCGTGGCCAAGAACCAGATCGGTGACCCGTACCGGTACGGAGGCACAGGGCCTGGTTCGTTTGACTGCTCCGGTCTCGTCCAGTTCGCCTGGAAGAAGGCCGGCGTCAAGCTCCCGCGCGTGGCGAGCAGCCAGTTCGCCCGCACCAGACAGAAAGTCTCCTGGCGCAACTTGAAGCCAGGTGACCTGATGTTCTTCAGCGGGCTCGGCCACGTGGGCATGTACGTCGGCAAGGGCAAAATGATCCACTCGCCGCGGACAGGTGAACGGGTACGCATCGACAAGCTGAGCGGATGGCGCCGATCGTCCTTCGTCGGCGCAGTTCGTCCCGGCATGTGAAGAAGCCCCGTCCGGATTCTTGGAGGATTTCCTGGATTCGGACGGGGCTCTCGCACGTTCGGCGCCTGCACGCGGGCAGGGGCACTACGATCGGGCATCGTGTTCGAGGTCAGCCGGCGAGCCGTGGTGTCGGGCCTCCTGCTCCTCGTTCCCGCCGCCGCCACTCCGTTGCCGGACGCCCCCATCCTCCCTCCCGAGCTGCGCGACCTGTGGCCGGGGCGGCGCACGGCCGTCAGCCGCGGAGCCCGCGCCACCGTCGTGGCTCCCGGCCCCGCCCGGCGCGAACCGCTCGACGAGCTGGCGCGCGAAGCCGACACCGCGGGCGCGCGGGTCTCGGCCGTGCTCGGCAGGCCCGTACGCCCCCTGATCGTCCTGCCGGAATCGGATCGCGACGCCGCCCGCCTGGCCGGGGCCGCACGGCTCGACGGGCTGGCCGCCGTGGCCGACGGCGGACGCGTGATCGTCGTGCCGGAGGCGTTCGCCACGCTCAGCCGCACCGGCAGGGACGTGGTGCTGACCCACGAGCTGACCCACGTCGTGGCCGGGACTGAAGGGCTGCCCGTCTGGCTGTACGAGGGTTTCGCCGACTACGTCGGCTACCGCGACGCCGGACTGCCCGTGAAGACCGCCGCCGCCGAACTGGCCGCCGAGGTGCGCGCCGGACGGCTGCCGAACGCTTTGCCCGGACCTGCGGCTTTCGCGGCGGACGGGCGCGACCCGGACCGGCTCGCCCGGGCGTACCAGGAGGCCTGGCTGGCGTGTCGCTTCCTCGCTGACCGCTTCGGTGAGGGGACCCTGGTGTGGCTCTACCGTGCGGCCCGGGCCAGAGGCGTCGATCAGGCGCTCGCCTCGCTGGGGCTCTCCGTCGCCACACTGACGGCACGGTGGCGCGCGTACGTGCGGGAGCAGCTCGTGTGAAGGGGAGGCAGATGAGCGATCGAGAAGACATCGGCGACGCGACACGGGAAGAGGAGGTGACGGACGGAGCGATGGCCGCCGTCGGCGCGGCCGGCCATCCGGACGAGGACGCGGCAGGCGGCGAGCGCGCCGGCCCCTGGGAGCCGGCAGCGGTGCCGGAGGCGGCGCTTCACCCGGAGACGGTGGCATCGGGAGGCCGGGCCGAGGGGGAGCGCAGGGAGGAGGCGGCGGAATCGGAGGACGCCGCCGCCCAGCCTGTGCAAGGCGCCGCCCAGCCTGTGCAAGGTGCCGCTCAGCCCGTACCGACGGCTCAAGCAGACGACGCGGACGGTCCCGCGCCAGGGCATCGTGAAGAGGTGCCCGTGACAGGAACAGCCCCGCAGGACGCCGCGCCCGCGCGCCCGGCGGCCATCGCGCTGATCCTCCTGGGCCTGGTGATCCTGGCCGTGACCGCGTTCAGCACCCCCTGGCAGGTCCTGTCCGGCGGCCCGCCCGACCCGGCGCGCGACTTCAGCGCCGCGCAGCTCGCCAGGGCGCGGGCGTTCGACGCGGCCACCACCCTGCCGAGCTACATCGCGCTCGCTCTCACGATCATCATCGCGGGGATCCTGGTCGCCACCCCGTTCAGCGCCAGGGTGCTGGGCAGGCTGAAGGGCCCGTGGTGGGTGCGGGTCATCCTCGGCGCGCTGGTGATCACCGCGCTGGTCGAGCTGGTCAGGTGGCCGCTCGGCATCTGGGTCGAGACGATCCTGCGCGACTACGGCCTGTCCACGCAGGACTGGGCCGCCTGGGCGGGCGACCGGCTGAAGAACCTCGGCGTGGAGGCGGTGCTGCTCTGCGTCATGCTGCTGGCCCTGGTGGCGCTGGCGCGCAAGGTGAAGCGCTGGTGGATCCCGGCCGCGGTGGGCGCGTTCGCGCTGACGGTGGTGACGTCGTTCGTCTATCCGGTGGTGTTCGAGCCGCTGTTCAACGACTTCTCCTCCATGCGGGAGGGGCCGCTGCGCACGAACCTGCTGGAGATGGCCGAGCGTGACGGCGTGCCGGTCGAGGACGTGCTGGTCGCCGACGCCTCGCGGCGTACGACGGCGCTCAACGCGTACGTGTCGGGCTTCGGCGCCACGCGCCGCATCGTCGTCTACGACACACTGCTGCAGGCTCCGCAGCGGGAGGTCGAGCTGGTCGTGGCGCACGAGCTGGGGCACGCCAAGCACGACGACGTGCTGTACGGCACGCTGGTCGGCGCGCTGGGCGCGGCCTTCGGCGCGATCGCGCTGTTCCTGGTCCTCAGGCCGCTGCGGCGGCGCACCGGGGTCGCCTCGATGGCCGATCCGCGGGCGGTCGGCGTGGTCATGGGTCTCATGACGTTCGGCTCGCTGATCATGGGCCCCGCGCAGAACGTGATCAGCCGTCACATCGAGGCCAGGGCGGACGTGCACGCGCTGGACCTGACCGGCGATCCGGCCATGTTCATCGCGATGCAGAAACGGCTCGCCATAACGAATATTTCCGACTTGTCGCCGGATGCGGTGGAATATGTCCTCTATGCCTCCCATCCCTCCGGCCCCGAGCGCATCGCGATGGCTCGCGCATGGGCGAAGCTGAACGGCGTCCCCGAGCCGTGACCCCACCCGTGCGCCCGGCCGACGGCGGCGTGCTCATCGTGACGAACGACTTCCCGCCCAGGCCGGGCGGCATCCAGTCGTTCGTCCACGGGCTCGCGCTGCGCACGCCGGGCGTCACGGTGTACGCCCCCGCCTGGCCGGGAGCAGAGGAGTTCGACCGGCGTCAGCCGTTCAGAGTCGTGCGGCACCCGACGCGGCTCATGCTGCCCACCCCGGCCGTCGCGCGCACGGCGGCCGGGCTGGTGGCCGGGCACGGCGTCAGGACCGTGGTGTTCGGCGCGGCGGCGCCGCTGGGGCTGCTCGCGCCGCGCCTGCGCCGGGCGGGCGCGCGGCGGATGGTGATGCTCACCCACGGCCACGAGGCGTCGTGGGCGAGCTCACCCGGCTTCCGCGCGGTGCTGCGCAGGATCGGCGGGCACGCCGACGTGGTGACCTATCTGGGCGAGTACACGCGTCAGCGGCTGGCCTCCGTCATCCCGGCGGGCAAGCTCGTCCGGCTCGCGCCCGGCGTGGACGTCGCCCAGTTCCATCCCGCGACGGCCGGGGCCGAGCTGGGCCTGGCCGGGCGGCCGGTCGTCGTGTGCGTGTCACGGCTGGTGCCGCGCAAGGGCCAGGACCAGCTCATCAGGGCCTGGCCCCAGGTGCTGCGCTCGGTGCCCGAGGCGGTGCTGCTGCTGGTGGGCGGCGGCCCGTACCGTAAGAAACTGGAGCGGCTGGCGGGCGGGCACGAGTCGATCAGGTTCACCGGCACCGTGCCGGCGGCCGAGCTGCCGGGCTACTACGCGGCGGCGGACGTGTTCGCGATGCCGTGCCGCACCCGGCTCAAGGGGGTGGACGTGGAAGGGCTCGGGATCGTGTTCCTGGAGGCGTCCGCGACCGGCCTGCCGGTGGTGGCGGGCGCGTCCGGCGGCGCGCCCGACGCGGTCAGGCCGGGCGAGACCGGCCTGGTCGTGAACGGCGAGGACGCCGGCGAGGTGGCGCAGGCCATCGTCGAGCTGCTCACCGACCCCGACAAGTGCCGCAAGATGGGCGCGGCCGGCCGCGACTGGATCGCCCGCGAATGGGCGTGGGACCAGGTGGCCGCCCGCTTCCGCCAACTGCTGTAGCTAGCCCTTCGTGGAGCCGAGCGTGAGCCCGGCCACGAACTGCTTGTGCAGGAGCTGGAAGACGATCAGCGTCGGCAACGCCACCAGCATCGAGCCGGCGGCCAGCAGGTTGTAGTCGGTGAAGAACTGGCCGCGCAGGTTGTTCAGCGCCGAGGTGACGGGCAGCTTGTCGCCCGACGACATCAGCACCAGCGCCCACAGGAAGTCGTTGTACATCCAGGTGAACTGCAGCGTGGCCAGCGCCGCCAGCACCGGCCGGCACAGCGGCATGGTCAGCCGCCAGTACCGCTTCCACACCCCCGCCCCGTCCACCAGCGCCGCCTCGTTGATCTCCTCGGGGATGGTGCTCATGAAGTTCGCCAGCACGAAGACGCAGAAGCCGAACTGGAACGCCACGTGGATGAGGATCAGCCCCAGGTGGGAGTCGTAGAGCGACTGCGAGTCCGACAGCCACGCCGGCAGCGGGACGAGCGTGTAGAGCGTGTACAGCGGGGTGATGAGCACCTGCGGCGGCAGCAGGTTGCCCGCGGTGAACACGATCAGCAGCGTCCTGCGGCCAGGGATGCGCAGCCGCGCGATCGTGAACGCCGTGAACGAGGCCAGCAGCAGCACCACCGCCACCGCGGGCAGCACGATGATCAACGTGTTGAGGTAGTAGCGGGGCAGCTCGGCCTGCGTCCACGCCTGTGCGTAGTAGTCGAGCGTGAGGTGCTCGGGCCGCGAGACGTACCCGAGGCGGGCGGTCTCCTCGTACGGGCGCAGCGACGCGTACACGGCCAGCAGGAGCGGCAGCAGCCAGCCCAGCGCCACCAGCACGAGGAAGGCGTGCAGCAGGACCCGCAGCGGCCGCACCGGGCGCCGCCCAGGCGCGCGCCGCGCCTGGGCGGGGGGAGCGGACGCGGGAGCGGTGAGGGTCATCGCTGCTCCCTGAACATCTGCGACAGGTACGCGATGATGAACCCCATCGAGATCACCAGCAGGATCACCGCGATCGCCGAGCCGAACCCGATCCTGCTGGCCTCGCCCACAATGTTCTCGGTGACCAGCACCGACAGCAGCTCCAGCCCGTTCCTGCCCTTGTTGATGGCGTAGACGATGTCGAACGCCCGCAGCGCCTCGATCACCGTGATGACCAGCACGATCACGTTGACCGGCCGCAGCGTCGGGAACACCACCCGGAAGAACGCCTGCCGCTCGTTGGCCCCGTCGATGGCCGCCGCCTCCTTGAGCGCCGGATCGACCGCCTTGAGCCCCGCCAGATAGATGATCATGACGTACCCGGCGTGCCGCCAGCCCGCCGCCACCATGACGACCCAGACGTTGATCGAGCTGTCGCCGAGCCAGTCCACGCTCAGCCCGGTCACCGCGTTCAGCACGCCGTAGTCGGAGGAGTAGACGAGCTGGGCGATGAAGCCCACCACGGCCAGCGACAGCACGACCGGCATGTAAAGGGCGCTCTGGTAGAAGCGCGACAGCCGCAGCCGCCGGTCCAGCAGCACCGCGCAGAACAGCCCGAACGGCGTCGCGACCAGCCCGAGGAAGCCCAGCCACAACACGTTGTTGCGGACCGCCGACCAGAACGGCGGATACTCGGCCGACAGGTCGTGGTAGTTCTGCCCGCCCATCCACTCGATGGGCCCGATGCCGTTCCAGTCGGTGCCGGACAGCCAGACGGAGGCCAGCGTGGGCCCCCAGATGACGCTCACGTTCACGGCGATGGCCACCCCCAGCCCGATGACCAGGACGGTCACGTCGCGGGCGGAGTAGCGACGGGTCTTGACGGCCATCAGCGGAAGATGTTCGCCTTCTGCTTCTCGATGCTCACCAGCAGGGGGTCGATCTCGTCCGGCTCGCTGACGAACGACTGCAGCGACGGGATCATCACCGTGGAGGCGAAGTCGGGCCGCGTGTCACGGTCGAGGAACTGCGCGATGTGCGTGGCCTTGGACACCAGCTCCGCGCCGCGCTTCTGCAGCGCGCTGTAGCCGGAGGTGTCGGCCTTCGAGCCCGCCGCCAGCGTGCCGGGGTCCAGCTCGGTGGCGACGTCCTGCGAGGACGGCTGCGCGAAGTGCTTGAGCAGCGCCTTGGCGCCCGCCACGTTCTTGGCCTTGGCCGAGATCATGTAGCCGTCGATGGGGGCGTCGATCGAGTCCGTCCCGTAGGTCGGGTTGATCTCCGGGAAGGTGAAGAAGTCGAGGTCGTCGCGGTCGGCCTCGGGGAACTGCTGGGCGACGAACATGCCGAGCAGGTACATCCCGGTCTTCTTCTGCGCCAGCGACTGCCCGGCCTCCTGCCACGTCCGGCCCAGCGCGGCGGGCTGGTGGTACTGCATCAGCCCCCGCCAGGTCTCGAACACCTGCTTGACCTTCGGATCCGTCCACGACTCCTTGCCGGCCATGAGCGAGATGTGGAAGTCGTAGCCGTTCGTCCGCAGGTTGAGGATGTCGAACGTGCCCATCGCCGGCCAGCCGTCCTTGTCGGCGAACGCGATCGGGATCAGCCCGTCGGCCTTCATCTTCCCGGCCAGCGCGGTGAACTCGTCCAGCGTGGCCGGCGGCTCGTAGCCCCTCTCCTGCCAGAGGCTCTTGCGATAGAAGACCGCCCACGGATAGTAGGTGAACGGGATGAAGTACTGCTTGCCGTCCACGCCGGTCGATTGGTCCTTGAACGCCTGCGTGTAGTTCCCGCCGATCTCCTGCCAGACGTCGGAGATGTCCACGGCCAGCCCCTGCTCGGCGAAGAACTGCATGCGGTAACCCGCGAACCAGGTGAACACGTCGTCGGGCGTGCCCCGCAGGTAACGGTTGATGTTCTCCTGGAACGTGTTGTGGTCGACTGTGTTGATCTTGGTCGTGGCCTGTGTGAAGCTCTTCACCACCGTCTCAAGGGTCTTCTTCGGGATCTCGTCGGAGGCGTTCGAGCCGATCGTGACCGTGCCCAGCTTCGCGCCCGGCCCGCCGCCTGGCGCGGGCGCCGGCTCGCCGGAACCGCATCCGGCCAGAACCGCCGGGACGCCGAACGCGGCGGCGGTGCCGAGCAGAAGATGGCGGCGTGAGATCGGCGGTCGTTGGTTCATGGTGGGTTCCTCCTTGCCGGACCCGTCAGAATCCCCCGAGTTCGCTCACCTTCCCTCATCGAAAAGCCAACATTTCGGACTGTCAACGCTCGAATCCAAGCCTCCACCGGTTCGCGACCTAGCCTGGCGGTATGAGCTCGACGCGGCGCAGCGTCGCCGAAGCCGCCGAGTTGGTCTGGCGCGCCGGCCCGTTACGGGCGGTGTGCTACGCGTCCGTCACCCTGGTCCAGGCTGGCCTGCCCTTCGCCGTTGGTGGAACTGGGCGGGCATGAGGAGCTGATGGCCGCCGAGGGGCGTATGCGCGGATGTTTCGCGTTCAGGTGAGCGGCTACCAGGGGCACTCACCCGCGGGCGGAGTGGCGGAAGACGGCCCGTGACGTGGTGCCGTCTTCCTTGAGCGGCGGCGCCTGGAGTCAGTTGACGTCGAGGTTGCGCTGGATGGAGACGAGGACGCCCAGCATCTCCTGCTGGAGGGTCAGCATGGACTTCTGTGAGGACTCCAGGGTGTCGAACCGCTTGTCGACCGCGTCGAACTTGGCTTCGAACTTCGTCTCCATCGCCTCGAACCGCTTGTCGACCGCGTCGAACCTGGCCTCGACCTTCGTCTCCATCGCGTCGAGCCGCTTGTCTACCGCGTCGAACCTGGCCTCGACCCTGCTGTCCAGCTTCTTGACCCGGTTGGCGACGTCGTTGATGCGCTCGGTCAGATCCTGAGCCAGCTCGATCTGATTTGCCCTGATCTGCACCAGCTCGTTGTGGATCTTGGTGGCGAACTCAGTCCCGGAGTCCTTGATGGTCATGGAAACATCCCCTAACGTTGGGTGAGGGACCGGGGATATTCCGCATTCCCGGTCCCGTTCTTTGCCCCGACAATACCCCGGAATTGACCGCCTGTAAGCAGGAATCGAAAGAAGATTCCCCAGTTCAAGCGGCATAAATGAGGCCCAATTCGGAATAATCCTCTTATTCTCTTAAGGGGCGCGGCGGCCCCTCCGCGCGGTAAGGTGATCACCGAGAGAAAAAAGGCCGATTTGTGCCGAGAGGGGCGTCACATGAGGATCGGGGCGTTGTCGCGTGAGACCGGGGTCAGCCCCCGCCTGCTGCGTTACTACGAGGAGCAGGGCCTGCTGGCCTCGCACCGCGGCGAGGGCGGCCACCGCCGCTACGACGCGGACGCCCCCGTAGTCGTCCGCCGCATCCGCACGCTGCTCGCCGCCGGCCTGCCGACCAAGGTCATCAAGGACGTGCTGCCGTGCGCGTCCGGCTCGGGCGAGGTCCTGGACGCCTGCACGCTGGGCCACCTGCGCGACCGGCTGTCGGGCCTGGAGGAGCAGCTCGCCGAGCTGCAGGCGACCCGGGACAGCCTGGCCGCGCTCGTGGCGACCACGGAAGAGGCGACGAACCAGAAGGCCGCCTGAGGACGGACGAAGCAGAAGGCCGCCTGAGGACGGACGAAGCAGAAGGCCGCCTGAGGACGGAAGAACCGGGTTCGGCGAGGCGGGCCACCACCTGTGGGCTCAGTGCCCGCCGTAGAGCTCGTCGATCTCCTTGGCGAAGTCCCGCATCACCAGGTTCCGCTTGATCTTGAGCGTGGGCGTGAGATGCCCGCTCTCCTCGGTGATGTCCGCGTCCAGGATCACGAACTTCTTGATCTGCTCAGCCTTGGACACCGTCAGGTTGGCCCGATCCACCGCCCCCTGGATCTCGGCCTGCACCTGGGGATCGCCGCGCAGCTCCGCCATCTTGGCCCCGGCGGGGACGGCCTCCGGGTCGAGCGTGATCAGGGCCGCGACGAACGGCCGCCCGTCGCCCACCACCATGGCCTGGGACACCAGCGGGTGCGCCCGCAGTGCGTCCTCCAGCGGCCCCGGGGCGACGTTCTTGCCCGCCGCCGTCACCAGGATCTCCTTCTTGCGCCCGGTGATCCGCAGGTAGCCGTCGGAGTCGAGCTCGCCGATGTCGCCGGTGTGGAACCACCCGCCGGCGTCGATCACGTCGCCGGTGGCGGCGTCGTTCTTCCAGTAGCCGGGGAAGACGTTGCGGCCCTTGGCCAGAATCTCGCCGTCGTCGGAGATGTGCAGGGTGACGCCGGGCAGCGGCTTGCCGACGGTGCCGATCTTGTTGGCGCCCGGCATGTTGACGGAGACCGGGGCCGAGGTCTCGGTGAGGCCGTAGCCTTCGAAGACCTCGATGCCGACGCCGCGGAAGAAGTGGCCGAGCCGGTCGCCGAGGGCGGAGCCGCCGCACACCGCCGCCGACAGCCGGCCGCCGGTGGCCGCGCGCAGCTTGGCGTACACGAGCTTGTCGAACACGGCCCGCTGGAGCCGCAGGCCGAGCGGCGCGCCGCCGGAGCTCTCCGCCTTGCTCCAGGCGACGGCCACGTCCACCGCGCGGGCGAAGATCTTGCCCTTGCCGCCCGAGATGGCCTTCTGCTCGGCGCTGTTGTAGACCTTCTCGAACACGCGCGGCACGCCCAGCAGGAACGTCGGCTGGAAGTCCTGGAGGTCGGGGGCGACGTTCTTCATGTTCGGGGTGTGCGCCATGACCGCGCCCGCCTCGAACAGCACGACCTGGATCATGCGCGCGAAGATGTGCGCCAGCGGCAGGAACAGCAGCGCGGCCGGGTCCTTGCGGGCGAACAGCGGCTCCAGCGGCCCGCGCAGCACGTTCAGCGCGGTGAACAGCAGGTTGTCGTGAGTGATGCGGCAGCCCTTGGGGCGGCCCGTGGTGCCCGAGGTGTAGACGACGGTGGCCAGGTCGGCGGAGGTGACGGCCTTCCTGCGCTCGTCGACGTCGGAGGCGGAGACGTCGCCGGTCTCCAGCGTGCCGTCCACCCGCCACAGCGACTTCAGCTCGGGCGCCGCCTCCCTGACGGCCTCCTCGTGCCCGTCGAGCTCGACGAACGCCGCCTTGGCGTCGCTGTCGTGCAGGATCCACCTGACCTGCTCGACGGAGGACGTCTCGTAGATCGGCACGGTCACCGCGCCGACGGCCCAGATGGCGTAGTCGACCAGCGTCCACTCGTAGCGGGTGCGCGACATGAGCGCGACCCGGTCGCCGTGCTCGACGCCCGCCGCGATGAGCCCCTTGGCCACCTCGACCACCTGGTCGCGGAACTCGGCCGCGGTGACGACGGGCCAGCCCGTGCCGACCTTGCGGCGCATCACGACCGCGCCCGGCTCCTGCTCGGCGCGCCGGAAGACGGTGTCGGCCAGGCCAGCGGAGGCGGGCACGTCGACCAGGACGGGGACGCTGTACTCGCGCACGAACTCAACTCCTCTTCGGGGACCGCCTGGACGTTACCGCCTTAAGTTACGCGCCGGTAGCTCCGTCATTGAGGCGTTATGAAGGGCATTTCCCACGCTAGCAGCCACCGCCCGCCCGCACGCGCACCGAGATCGGCCGATCCGGGCGGGCTTAGGATCTCCCCATGAGGGTCCATGTCGTCAGTGATGTCCACGGCAGAGCCGACGCTCTGGCCGGCTCGGCGGAGGGCGCCGACGCGCTGATCTGCCTGGGCGATCTGATCCTGTTCGTCGACTACGACGACCACGCCCAGGGCATCTTCGCCGACCTGTTCGGCGCGCGGAACGCCGCGGAGTTCATCGCGCTGCGCACGGCCAAGCGGTTCGACGAGGCCAGGGCCATGTCGGCGCGGCTGTGGGCGACGCTCGACGGCGATCCGCGCGAGCACATCGAGCGCAACGTGCGCGCCCAGTACGAGGCCCTCTTCGCCGCCATGCCCACCCCGGCCTACCTGACCTACGGCAACGTCGATCTGCCGCGCCTGTGGGCCGACTACCTCAGGCCCGGCCACCAGGTGCTCGACGGCGAGGTGGCGGAGATCGGCGGGCTGCGCTTCGGGTTCGTGGGCGGCGGGCTCAAGACGCCGTACCGCACCCCGCACGAGATCACCGACGAGGAGTACGCCGCCAAGGTCGAGGCGGTCGGCGAGGTGGACGTGCTGTGCTGCCACATCCCGCCCGCGCTGCCCGAGCTGCTGTACGACGTGGTGGCGCGGCGCTTCGAACGCGGCAGCGAGGCGACGCTGGAGGCGATCAGGCGCACCCAGCCGCGTTACGTCCTGTTCGGCCACGTGCACAACCCGCTGCGCGCGCGAGCCCGGGTGGGCCGTACCGAATGTGTGAACGTGGGGCATTTCCGGGGGAAGGGCGTGCCGTACGTCCTCGAATGGTGATCTGACCGCCGTCGTGCAGCGGTCCGCCGCGGTCGGCGGTTTGTGCACTACGGTGGTCGCATGTCTGATCGCACCACTTCGAGCATCACCATCGGCGCCCCGCAGGCCGACGTGATGGCGGTCATCGCGGACTTCCCCTCCTACCCGGAGTGGGCCGGGCAGGTCAAGCGCGCCGAGGTCCTCGACACCGACACCGAGGGCAGGCCGCGGACGGTGCGGTTCGTCCTGGACGCCGGCCCGATCAGCGACACCTACGCCCTCGCCTACACCTGGGAGGGCGACGACGTGCACTGGCAGGTGGCCGAGCCGGGAAAGATGGTCTCCGACCTCCGCGGAAGTTACCGGCTGGCCGGCGCGGGCAGTGGCACCGAGGTGACGTACGAGCTGACGGTCGATCTCAGCGTGCCCATGATCGGCCTGATCAAGCGCAAGGCGGAGAAGGTGATCGTGGACACCGCGCTCAAGGGCCTCAAGAAGCGCGTCGAAGGCCGCTGAGTTGAGCCCGCGGGTCCTGCTGTTCACCGGCAAGGGCGGCGTCGGCAAGACGACGGCCGCCGCGGCCACCGCCACGCTCGCCGCCGGTCGCGGCCTCAAGACGCTCATCATCTCCACCGACACGGCGCACTCCCTGTCCGACGCGCTGGGCGCGGAGCCGGGGGAGATCGCGCCGGGCCTGCACCTGCACCAGGTCGACACGCAGAAGACGCTGGAGCGTCACTGGGGCGAGCTGCAGGACTACGCCAGGGGAGTGCTGGCCGAGCTGGGCCTCGACCAGATCACCTCCGAGGAGATCACCGTCCTGCCGGGCGCCGAGGAGATCATCGCCCTGCTGGAGCTGCGCGAGCACGCCCGCGAGGACCGCTGGGACGTGATCGTCGTCGACTGCGCGCCCACCGCCGAGACGCTGCGCCTGCTGGCCATGCCGGAGGCGCTCGACTGGCACGTCAACCGGCTGATGCCGGTCGGGCGCAAGCTGGTGCGGCTGGTCGCGCCGTTCGTGCGCAGCGTCGCCCGCGTGAGCGCGCCCGGCGAGGACGTGCTGAGCGCGGGCGAGCGCTTCCACCGCGGCCTGATGGAGGTGCGCGAGCTGCTCACCGGCGACCACGCCTCCGTGCGCCTCGTGCTCACGCCGGAGTCCGTGGTGCTCGCCGAGGCCAGGCGCACGCTCACCTCACTCAGCCTGTACGGCTACCGCGTCGACGCCGTCATCGCCAACCGGGTCTTCCCCGACGGCGGCGCCGACGAGTGGCGCGCCGGCTGGGTCGCGGCACAGTCGCGGCTGCTGGCGGAGGCGGAGCAGTCGTTCGCGCCGCTGCCCATCCACGTCGTGCCGTACCTGCCCGCCGAGCCCGTGGGCAGGGACGCCCTGGCCGCCCTGGGCGCCGCGCTGTACGGCGAGGCCGACCCGTTCGCCCCGCACGCCGTCGAGCCGCCGCTGCGGATGAGCGCCGACGAGCTGACCCTGGCCCTGCCCGGCGCCGATCGCGGCGACGTGGACCTGGCCCGCAAGGGCGACGAGCTGATCGTCACCGCCGGGCCGTACCGCAGGATCCTGGCCCTTCCCGTGGCGCTGGCCCGCAGGAGGATCAGCGGCGCGGAGCTGCGTGACGGCGTGCTGCGCGTGCGCTGGGCCATCGACGGGAGCCCGCCCGGAAAGGCGGGGTCTGCACTACCGTTCGACTCGGGGAGCGAATCCGCGACCTGAGGAGTTGAACATGGAGGAGCGAGACCCCACGAGCCAGGGAGGGCCAGGATGACCGAGAGCCAGGACAGAGATCCGCTCGGGACCGTCGCCGACGAGGCGCGCAAGCTGTTCGACTCGATCCAGGGGCGGGCCACCCGCCAGGTCGGCAGGAGTGTGTTCAACTCCTTCACCGGCGGCGGGCGCAGGGAGCGCGACGTCTGGGAGGAGGCCGTCTCCGAGCCCCACGACGAGTACATCTGCCGCGCCTGCCCCGTCTGCCGGGCGATCGCGGCGCAACGCGAGTCGGGCGGCGACGTGACGGGCCACCTCATGGCGGCGGGCGGCGAGCTGTTCGCCGCGTTCAGGGGCGCCCTCGACGTGCTGAGCAGGCCTGCCCCGCGCACCAGCAGGCCGCGCGACGACGACCAGCCTGACACCCGGCGTGACGGCGGGCGCGACGACGTGGAACACATAGATCTGAACTAGGGAGACACGGGGCATGCTCACGATCGGTGTCGACATCGGCGGGACCAAGGTGGCCGCCGGCGTGGTCGACGACAATGGCGAGATCGTCGAACACACGCTGAGGCCCACCGCCGCCGACCGTCCCGACGTGGTCGCCGAGACGGTGGCCGACGTCGTACGCGAGCTGTCCGGAGACAGGACGATCGAGGCCGTCGGGGTCGGCGCGGCGGGCTTCGTGGACGAGACCAGGTCCGTCGTCCGCTTCGCCCCGAACCTCGCCTGGCGCGAGGAGCCGCTGCAGAAGAAGATCAGCGACCTGGTCGGCCTGCCGGTCGTCATCGAGAACGACGCCAACGCCATGGCGTGGGGCGAGACCAGGTTCGGCGCGGGCAGGGGCCAGTCGCACGTGGTCTGCCTGACGCTCGGCACCGGCATCGGCGGCGGCATCGTCATCGACGGCGCGCTCTACCGCGGCCGCTGGGGCATGGGCGCCGAGCTGGGGCACATGCAGGTCCTGCCCGGCGGGCGGCAGTGCGGGTGCGGCAACATCGGCTGCTGGGAGCAGTACGCCAGCGGCCAGGCCCTGGTCAAGGAGGCCAGGGAGATCGCCGAGGCGCACCCCGAGCGGGCCGCCACGCTGCTGGGGCTGGCCGGCGGCAAGATCGAGGGCGAGGAGGTGACCGAGGCCGCCCGGCTGGGCGACGAGGCCTCGCTGGACGCCTTCCGCAACCTGGCCGACTGGCTCGGGCAGGGCATGGCCGACCTGGCCGCCGTGCTCGACCCCGGCTGCTTCATCGTCGGCGGCGGCGTCTCCAGGGCCGCCGACCTGTTCATCGACCGGGCCAGGCAGGCGTTCGCCGAGCGGCTCACCGGGCACGGGCACCGGCCGTTCGCCGAGATCAGACTGGCCGAGCTGGGCGCCTCCGCCGGCGTCGTGGGAGCGGCCGACCTGGCCAGGCAGCGCTGAGCGCCGTACCCGACGTTCACGGCATGACGATCAGGGTCGGCACGTACAACCTGCACGGGCTGCGCGACAGCGTGCCCGCGCTGACCAGGGTCATCGCCGCCGCGCGCGCCGACGTGCTGTGCGTGCAGGAGGCGCCCAGGTTCGGCCGCTGGCGGGCCAGGCGCGCGGCGCTGGCCGCCGCGGCGGGCCTCGCGGTCGCCACGCCGGGCAGGGTCGGCGGGGTGGCCGTGCTCGTCGGCCGGCGCGCCCGCGTGCTGCACGCCGAGAGCCACGCGTTGCGCGGCTTCCTCGGCCTGGAACGGCGGGCGCTGGCCGTCGCCGTGGTGCAGGCCGAGGGGGCGCGGCTGGCCGTCGGCTCGCTGCACCTCGACCTCGACGACCCGGCCAGGATGCACCACGCCGCCGAGGCAGTGGCGCTGATGGAGGACGTGGCGGCCAGGCACGGCGCCGCCATCGTGCTGGCCGGCGACGTCAACGAGCATCCTCACCGGCCCGCCTGGCGCTACCTGGCCGGACGGCTGGCCGACTGTTACGCCGTGGCGCCCGAGGGCGACGGGCTGACGTTCCCCGCCGCGGGGCCGTCCGCCCGCATCGACGGGGTGTTCGCCGCGCGCGAGGCGCGTGTCGTGTCGTGCGGGGGAGTGGACGCCGCGATCGCCGATCTCACCGGGGCCAGCGACCATCTCCCAGTCGTCGCAGAGTTGCGAGTTGGGCACTAGCGGGCAAGACAGGCCCTCCAGCCCGTAGCATTTCCTCATGACTCGTCGCTCTCAGCGGCGTGCGCTTTCCTTGATCTTGGCGACGTCCGTGGCCTGGACGCAGGTCACGCCCGCCGCGCATGCCGATCCCCGCCCCGCGCAGATCGAGGCGTGGCAGCAGTCGACCAGCGTGCGGCTGCAGGCCGACGGCTCGCTCTCCGACGTGCTGGCGATCTCGCCGGGCGACGTGTGGGCCGTGGGCCAGCAGGAGATCTGGGACGTCTGGAAGAACCGCGGCACCATCCGCCACTGGAACGGCAGCCGCTGGAGCGAGATCGGCATCCGCGACAACACCGCGGCGGGCAACCTGCGCGGCCTGGCCGCCGCCTCGCCGTCGGACGTGTGGGCGGTCGGCGACGGCCACGACGGGGTGCCCTACCTCGCGCACGGCGACACGGCCGGCTTCGACCGGGTCAGGCCGCTCTGCCCGGCCGGCTCCGACCGGGTCAGGCCGCCCTGCCTGCGGGCCGGCGACTGGCTGGGCGGCATCGACGCCAAGTCGGGCAAGGTCGTGGCGGTGGGCAGCCGCGAGAAGAACGCGCTGATCGTCACCGGCCAGGGCAACGACTGGACCGTCCAGGAGATCGAGGACAAGGGCGCCCTGTACGCGGTGTCCGGCGGGTTCGCGGTCGGCGACACCGGCACCGAGCCGCTGATCGCGCACTACTCGGGCGGCACGTGGAAGTCCATGCCGCTGCCCTCCATCCCCGGCGGCTACCTGCGCGACGTGCAGGTCGACAGCTCCAAGCGGGCGCTGGCCGTGGGCGGCGTCTACCGCGGCCCCGGCGAGATCACGCCGCTGGCCCTGGTCTGGAACGGCAAGCGGTGGCGGGAGCTGCGGCTGCCGCACTCCGAGGCCAGGCTGTACGGCGTGACCGGCGACGGCAAGGGGCGCTACTGGATGACCGGCTACGACCCCTCGCGCGCGGCGGAGCCGTTCATGCTGCGCTGCGAGAAGGGCAAGTGCGAGGTCATCAGGGGCGGCACCCAGCAGGGCAGGAGCAGCGTGCGGCTGCAGGCGGTGGCGTACCTGGCGGGCAAGAGCACGGTGTGGGCGGTCGGGCACGCCGTCGACACCAAGGACCGCTACACCGACGTGGTGGAGTCGTTCGCGCCCAAGGCCACCACGTCGAAGTCGTAGGAGCTGATCAGAGGACGGCGCCGTCGTCCCAGCCGGAGTCGTTGGGCGGGCCGTCGCCCATGCGGACCACCAGCGCCACGAACCCGCCGATGAACGCCGCCACCGCGGTGAACAGCGCCCACCCCTCCATGTGCCAGCTCGCCATCGCCGCGACCAGCAGGTAGGCGGGGCCGCCGAACAGCGCCACCCACGCCAGCTTGGTCGGCAGGTCCAGCTTGGGCAGCGGAGGCGGCGGCGGGGGCTCGAAGTGCCCCTCGTCCTCCTCGTCGGCCCTGCTCTCCCGCGGTTCGTCGTCGTCCGGGGAGGTGTCGTGCGCGGGCTCCTCCTCCGGAGGTTTGACCACCCGGCGGGCCGGCTCGGCGGGCACGTTCTCGCTGTCCGGCCATGGCTGATCGGCCGAGTCGCGCTCGGCCGTGTCGTTGAAGGACGCGACGATCTGCCGCCAGACCTCGTCCTCGTCACTCTGGGGCGTCACCTAGATGGGCCTCTCCGCAGCGATCGCGACTTCCCCCTGGGTGCGATCAGTCCCTCTGCAAGGGTACCGAGGCATGTGTCCGGATGAAGTCGAGGCTCCCGGCAAAGATCCTGTCGGCATCGTTGTCAAGCGTCGCAACATGGTAGCTATCGGTAAGCTCCTCGATCGTGGCCTGCGGGACCTTCGCGCGTATGATCGCGACACTCGTCGGCTTCACCACGTGGTCCTCCGTGCTGTGGAAGACCAGCAGCGGTTGTGTCACCTTCGCCAGATCGGCCTGCACCAGCGACCACAGCCCAGGCAGCGAGGCCGCCGCCTTCACCGGGGTTCTGGAGTAGGCCAGCTCGCGCGCGCCGGGCTTCTTGACGTCGTTGGCGACGCCCGGCACCGACGGCACGAACCATTTCAGCAGCGGAGCCAATCTCATCAACGGCACGTCGTTGGCGATCGAGGGGTTGACCACCATCACACCCCTGATCGCGGAGCCGTGCACCTCGGCGAGTCGCAGCGCCAGGCAGCCGCCGAGCGACAGCCCCGCCACGAACACCTCCGCGCACCGGCCCTGGAGGTCGGCGAACGCCTTTTCCACCTCGGCGTACCAATCCTCCCAGCGCGTCCTGTTCATTTCCTGCCACTTGGTGCCGTGTCCGGGCTGACGGGGGAGCGAGACGCTGACCCCGTGCCCGGCCAGGTACTCACCCCACGGCCGCAGGGACTGCGGCGTGCCGGTGAACCCGTGACACAGCAGCACGCCGATCTGGCCTGCTTCGTGGTGGTAGGGCTCCGCGCCTGGCATGAGCGGCATAACAGCTCCTCTGTGCCGTTTCATTCCGGCAATTTCCGCCGGAACGGCCCGATCGTCGCACGTTCTGGGGTATTTGTGCGAGAGCTGATGTAGGAGCATGGCAGTCGGGATGGGAAGATGACTCTGCCCGCTGCTGACAATGCCCGCCGACGAGAAGTGCGCAGGAAGAGGTGCCAGGGTGTTCTACTGGGTGGTCAAGGCCATCTTGGGGCCGTTCCTCCACCTCATCTTCAGGCCGTGGACCGAGGGCGCGGAGAACGTGCCGAAGCAGGGGCCCGCGATCCTGGCCGGCAACCACCTGTCCTTCGCCGACCACTTCTTCGGCCCGCTGCAGATCCGCCGCAAGGTGATCTCGCTGGGCAAGGCCGACTACTTCACCGGGCGGGGCCTCAAGGGCTTCTTCACCCGGCTGTTCTTCAGCGGGGTCGGCACCGTCCCGATCGACCGCTCCGGCGGCAAGGCCAGCGAGGCGGCCCTGCGCACCGGGCTGCGCGTCCTGCGCGAGGGCAACATCCTGGGCATCTACCCCGAGGGCACGCGCACGCCCGACGGCCGCCTCTACAAGGGCAAGACCGGCGTGGCCAGGCTCGCCCTGGAGTCGCGGGTGCCGGTGATCCCGTGGGCGATGATCAACACGTACGAGATGATGCCGCCCGGGCGGCTGCTGCCCAAGCTGGGCATCAAGCCGGGCGTGAAGTTCGGCAAGCCGCTCGACTTCTCCCGCTACTACGGCATGGAGGACGACCGGCTGGTGCTGCGCGCGGTGACCGACGAGATCATGTACGCGCTGATGGAGCTGTCGGGGCAGGAGTACGTCGACAAGTACGCCGCCAGCGCCCGCGTCGAGATGGAGCGCGCCGCGCGCGCCGCCGCCTCGGGCAAGAGCGAGTGACGACCCGGGGGTCACGCCGAGGAGCGTAAGGCCTCCTCCGTCTTGCGCATGGCGCTCGTCATCGCGCGCAGCTCCTCCCGGCTGAGCCGGTCGATCAGGTACGCGCGCACCACCTCCACGTGACCCGGCGCCACCTGCTGCAGGCAGCGCACGCCCGCGTCCGTCAGCACCGCCAGCACGCCCCGCTCATCGGACGGGCAGGTCGCCCGCTCGACCAGCCCCGCCTTCTCGAGCTGGGTGATCTGGTACGTCAGCGCGCTCTTCGACACCACGACGTCCCTGGCCAGCTCCGTCATGCGCATCTGGCGGCCGGGTGACTCCGACAGGACCACCAGGATCTCGTACTGCGGGTGAGTGAGGCCGGCTTCGGCCTTGAGCTGCTCCTCGATGCGCCGCTCAAGCAAGTGGGAAGTGGACACGAAGGCGCGCCATGCCGCCATCTCGGTCGCGTCCAGCCATCGGGTGTCCGTCACCGATTCAGTGTACTGTCGTTCGAATTTGAACAAATCACTGCTAGAGTCGTTGTTCAAATCTGAACAACCATCGAGGGAGTCCGTATGGTGGATCAGGCGCGTCCCTTCGCCCTGTTGCTGGCGAGGGTCGCCATCGGGGTGATCTTCCTGGTGCACGGCTATCAGAAGTTCGCGACGATGGGGATCGCGGGCACGACCAAGTTCTTCGAGTCCGTCGGCATCCCGCTCGCGGGCCTGGCCGCGCCCGCGGTGGCCGTGCTGGAGGTCGCCGGCGGGCTCGCCCTGATCCTCGGCGTCGCGCTGCCGATCGCGGGCACGCTGCTGGCGCTCGACATGCTGGGCGCCATCGCGTTCGTGCACGGGGCCAACGGGCTGGCCGGTGAGGGCGGCTACGAGTTCGTGCTGGCGCTGGCGGCGGCGAGCCTGGCCGTCGGGTTCACCGGGGGCGGGGCGCTGGCGCTCGACCGCGTCCTGACCCGGCGCCGCGCGGCGACCGCCACGGCGACCGCCTAGCGACCCTCTCACCGCGCCTCGCCGCCCCGCGCCTCGCCCCCCGCCCCGCCCCGCGCCTCGCCGTGCGGGGCTCAGGCGGCCGGGCGTGGTGGCGGACGCCTGGGAACGACGTGCCGGCCGAGCGTGGTGGAGGCCGGTACGTCGGCCGCGCCCGTGCTGCGCCTGCCGCTCGCGCCGTGCCGTGCCACACTCGCGTGCCGTGTCGCCTTCGCGCCGTGCCACACTCGCGTGTCGTGCCGCCTTCGCGCCGTGCCACACTCGCGTGTCGTGCCGCCTCCGTGTCGTGCCACACTCGCGTGTCGTGCCGCCTCCGTGTCGTGCCGCCTCCGTGTCGTGCCGTGCCGGGTGCGTGCCGTGCCCGGGCCTGCGATGCGGCGTGCTCAGGCGGGCCGGTCGGGGGCGTGCCTCGCCGGAACGGGGCTGGGGCTGGGGCCGAGGGACGTGCGGACGCGCTCGCGTAGCCAGGCGTGCGCCGGGTCGGCGTCGTAGCGCGAGTGCCAAGCCTGCGAGATCGTCATCTCCGGCAGCTCGAACGGCAGCCCGAACGTCACCAGCCCCAGCGCCTCGTACATCGGCCGGGTCAGCACCTCAGGCGTCATCCCCACCAGATCGGAAGCGCGCACCGCCAGCAGCATCGCCCCGAAGGTCGGCACCGACCCCGCGACCCGCCGCGACAGCCCCTGAGCGCTCAGCAGCGCGTCCACGGGCCCGGACGCGCGCCCCCGGCGGGTGGCGATCACGTGCTCGTACGCCGCGAACCGCGCCGCCGTGACCGGCGCCCCGGCCAGGATCGGGTGCCCGGGCCTGACGACGCCGATGGCCCGGTCGGTGGTCAGCGGCTCGGTCCGGATCTCCGGCGCGGGGTCCACGATGACGGTCACCTCCAGGTCGGCGCTGCCGTCGCGCAGCGCCTGCTCGTCGCCGTGCCCCTCAGGGATGAAGTGCAGCCGCACCCCCGGCGCCGACCGGCTCACCTCGGCCAGCAGCGGCACGCTCACCGCCGTGATGACGGCGTCCGACGCCAGGATCACGAACCGGCGCTCCAGGGTCGCCGGATCCAGCTCGCCCGGCGGCGTGAACACCTTCCTGGCCGCCTCCACCAGCGTCCGCACCTCGCTCTGGACGGCCAGCGCCCGCGGCGTGGGCACCATCTGCCGCCCCGACCGCACGAGCACGGGATCGCCCATCGCCTTGCGGATGCGTCCGAGCGTGCGGCTCATGGCGGGCTCCGACAGGTGCAGCCGCCGCGCCGCGGCCGAGACGCTGCCCTCCTCCAGCAGCGCGTCCAGGGCGATCAGCAGGTCGAGACTGGGTTGCGTCTGGCGCATATATCACCTGCAGAAGATGCATTTGAGGTAAGGACCGGGCCGAGTCTACGGTGAATGGCGCGGGAGGCCTCCGCTCGTCCCATCACCCATGACCTCGTCGGGGGTTTTCGCATGTCCACAGTCACCCTGGAAGCCGGGCGCGCCGCCCGGACCCGGATCATGGCCGTCATGGCCGCGTCCGTGGTCCTCGCGGTCGCCCTGGTGGCCGCCGTCAACCTCGCCATCCCCACGCTCGCCGCCTCCGGGCTGCGTCCCTCGCAGTCGCAGATCCTCTGGATCGTGGACGCGTACGTCATCGTCTTCGCCTGCCTGCTCATCCCCGCCGGCGCGGCAGGCGACCGGTTCGGCCGCAAGGGGGTGCTGCTGGCTGGGCTGGGCGTGTTCGCGGCGGGCTGCCTGGCGGCGGCGCTCGCCCCTGACGTCGGGACGCTGATCGCCGCCAGGGCGCTGAGCGGCGCGGGCCGGCCATGGTGATGCCGGCGTCGCTGGCCATCACCGTCGGCGTGTATCCGGCCGCCGAGCGCGGCGCCGCCGTGGCCGCCTGGACCGCCGCGACCGGCGCCGCGGGCGTGATCGGCAACCTGGGCGGCGGGCTGGTGATGCAGTACCTGCCGTGGCGGGCGCTGTTCGGCGTGCCGGTGCTGCTCGCCGCCGTCCTCGCGGCGCTGGTGGCGGTGCTGGTGCCGCGCATGCCGCGGCACGCCGCCAGCCTCGACCTGTCCGGAACCGTGCTGCTCACGGCCGCCTCCGTGGCGCTGCTCACCGGGATCATCGAGGGGCCGGAGGCCGGCTGGGGGAGCGGGCTGGTGCTGGCGGCGTTCGGCGTGGCGGCCGTGCTGTTCGCGGTCTTCGTGGGGCATCAGCTGCGCTCCGCCGCGCCGCTGCTCGACCCCCGGCTGTTCGCCGCGGCCCGGCTGCGGGCCGGGACGCTGGGCGTGGCCGTCACGTTCTTCGGGCTGTTCGCGCTGTTCTTCGTCAACGCCCGTTTCCTTCAGGAGGTCAAGGGCTTCTCGCCGCTGCTCACCGGCGTGGCCATCGTGCCGCTCGTCATCCCCATGATCGTGCTGTCGCGCCTGGCGGGCCGCTTCGCGCGGCGCCCCGCCGTCATGGCCGGGCTCGCGGGGAACGTGGCGGGGCTGGTGCTGCTGTCGTTCGCCGACGGTGACATGCCCTACCCGGTGTACGCGATCGGCCTGGTGATCATGGGTACGGCCATGGGGCTCTGCCTGCCCGTGCTCTCGTACGAGATCATGGCCGCGCTGCCACCCGAGCGGGCCGGGCTCGGCTCCGGGCTCAACAGCGCCACCCGCGAGCTCGGCAGCGCGATCGGGGTCGCCGTCATGGGGACGGTGATGACCACCTACGGGATGGGCGCCGGCTACCGCGTCGTGGCCGCCGTCGTCCTCGCCGGAGCCCTGCTGACCGGCTGGTGGCTCAGGTCAGACGCGCGCGGATCTGCCTGATGTGCTCCGGCGTCGTACGGCAGCAGCCGCCGATCAGCGACGCGCCCGCCCGCTGCCACTCCCGGGCGGCCAGGCCGTACTCGACAGGGTCGGCCAGGCCGCGCCAGCGGCGGGCGGCGGCGTCCCACGACTCGCCCGAGTTGGGGTAGACCACCACGGGCAGGCCGCCTGACAAGCAGGAGATCAGGCCAGGGATGTGGCGCGGCGCGGTGCAGTTCGCGCCGACCGCCACCACCCGCGCGTTGCCCGCGAACAGGGCGGCCGCCTCGCGGATCGGCGTGCCGTCGTTGAGCCGCTCGCCGTCGCGGCACGAGAAGCTCACCCACGCCTTCACCCCCGGCGTGCGGTCCAGCAGCGCCGCCAGCGCCCGCGCCTCGGCGACGGACGGGATGGTCTCGCAGGCCAGCAGGTCCGCCCCGGCCGCGGCCAGGATCTCCCAGCGCGGCAGGTGCCAGGCGTACAGGCCGTCCTCGTCCAGGTCGTAGTCGCCGGTGTACTCGGCGCCGTTGGCCAGGTACGCGCCGTACGGGCCGACCGAGGCCGCCACCAGCCCGCGCCCGGCCTCGTCGCGCGCCTGGGCGGCCAGCTCCACCGACAGCCGGATCAGCCGCTCGGCCTCCGTCACGTCCAGCCCGCGCCGCGCGAACCCCGGCAGCGTCGCCTGATAGCTGGCCGTCGTCGCCACGTCGGCGCCCGCGGCGAAGTAGTCGGCGTGCGCGCGCCTGATCAGCGCGGGCTCCTCCAGCAGCAGCCGCGCCGACCACAGCGCGTCGCTCAGATCCGCGCCGAGCTCCTCCAGCCGCGTGGCCAGCCCGCCGTCCAGGACAAGTGTCGTCACTTATCCAGCGTACGGGGCAGCCGGAAATGCGCGGATGACATGGTCGAGCAGGTGCGGGGTGTGCTCGGGGGCGTCGATCGTGAAGTCCGCCCGGCGCGCCAGCTCGTCGCCCGTCTCCCCGTTCGCCACCGCCACCCGCACACCCAGGAACGCCGGATCCCGCTCCTCCCGCCCGCGCAGCGCCTCGAACGCCCGGCCGTCGGACAGGTCGTCGCCGAAGTACCAGGCGCGGGTGAGCGCCTGCGTCTCGCGCTCCACCAGCGTCCCCTTGTCGCCCTCCACCGGGGGTCTCAGCTCGACCACCATGCGCCCGTACTGCTCCCGCAGGCCCAGCTCGGCCGCCTTGGCCGAGGCCCACCGCTCCACCGCGCCGCGCAACGACGGGGACGAACGGTAGTGCAGCGCCACCATCAGCGCCTTGTCCTCCACCAGAACCTCGCCCGGCAGCTCGCGGGCAGCGTCGGCCGTCACCCGCGCGATGACGGGAGCCCAGGCGCCCGCCTCGGCCTCCGTGCGCACCCGGCCGTCCACGACGGTCTGCATGCCGTACAGGCCGAACAGGCTCAGCCGCGGCACGCCGGGGAAGCGGTCGCACAGGAACGCGGCGGGGCGCGCCGAGACGATGGCGACCCTGCCCACCAGGGTCGCCAGCAACCGCAGCCGGTCCAGCGCGCCGGGGACCGGGCGGACGGCGGAGGGATCTCGCATGATGGGGGCGATCGTGCCGTCGAAGTCGAAGAAGAAGCCGGACTTCGTGCACTCGGAGACGGTGGCGGACACCGCCTCGGCGAAGCGCAGGGGGGCGCGAGAGGTCGCCATGCTGGTGACTGTAGAACAGCGTGAGCGGATCGGACAGACGCCCGCGTGCGCGGTGGTGGGAGTGCGGGCGGCGGGAGGGCGTGAACGTCGGGCAGGGGCGTGTGCGCAGGTTCGCGCCGCCACCGCGACATGGCGGTGGCGGCGCGTAGCCTGTGGCCGGGCGTGCTCGATCAGCCTCGCTTCCAGAACGGGCCGCGGCGGCGGCCGTCCTGAGGCGCGGGGCCAGGAGAGGCGTTGCCCGGGCCGGGGGCGGGCGACGGGGAGGCGCCGCCGGTGAGCGCGGTCAGCACCTCGACGGCGCGATCGTGCAGCGCCCGCGCGTCCGCGCCCGGCCGCTCGGCCCCCTCCAGCTCATGCGCCAGCCCCTCCAGGTCCTCGTTCCCGCCGAGGAAGGCCGCCAGCGCGGCCAGCCGGGTGCCGAGGTCCGCCAGGTACAGCAGGTCGGGCGCGGGAAGGGCGTTGAGCCGGTCGAGCTCGGCGGCGAGCTGGGGCCGTACCGACTCCAGCCGGTGCGTGGGCCGGCCGCCGGACTTGCGCCAGGACCCGGCGGGAGCGGACGGCGCCGGCATCGGCGCCCCGCCGTACACGGGCCCACCAGGGACGGGTCCACCAGGGACGGGCCCACCAGGGACGGGACCACCAGGGACGGGACCACCGGCGGCGGGAAGGCCGCGGCCGGGCCCGCCGAACGCGGGGCCGCTCTCCGCGCCGCCCCCGCCCGCGAACCCCTGATCCAGGTCGGCCTGGCTGAGCCCGGCCGACGGCATGCGCATCCTCGGCGCCGCCATCGGCGCGGCGGCCAGCGTCATGCCCGCCCCGAACGTGGCCGCAGGCGCCGCGCTCGGCAGCTCCCACCCGCTCGGCGGCTCGACCGGCTGGATGACGCGATGCTCGGGACCCTCACCGGCGACCTGCCTGGTGTCGACCGCCACGTACGCCGTGAACCGGCAGAGCACGCCGTACTCCAGCGACGTCCGCACGATGCGCGGCTCCAGGTCGTGCTCGCCCATGGCGTAGCGGTCCTCCAGCTCCCGCAGGTGCGCACGCGCCCACACGGCGCGGATGGCCGGGTTGTCCACGGTCACGCCGGGCACCCGCTCCTCCCACGGCGCGCCGGCCGCCGTCCCGCGCACGGTGACGGAGGAGCCCTCGCGGTGCCGCCCGTACGCGCGCAGCGGCACGCCGGGGAAGATCGATCCGAGGTGGGTCACCGTGCCGGGCTCGACGTCGAGGTCCTTGAGCGACAGGTCGGTGACCAGCGGGGCGCCGATCCTGCGGTGGATGGCGTCCATGGCGGCGTCGAGCCGGTCCTCCGACTCGACCAGCTCGCACCGCCCCGCCCCGAGCCCGGCCAGCCGGCCGAGGAACCCGGCGTTCACGGCCCGGTCGATGCCGACAGTGTGCACGCGCATGGCCGACAGCGCGCCGCCCGCCTGCTCCAGGATCTGGTCCTCGTTGCCCACCTGGCCGTCCGTGACCAGCACCACGACGCGTTCGCGCCCGCTCTCCGCGCCGCCCAGCAGGGCAGTGGCCTGGCGCAGCGGTTCGAGCAGCTCGGTGCCGCCGCGCGCGTCCACCCTGGCCAGATGCTCGACCGCGCGGTACCGGTTGCGGTCGGACGCCTCCACCAGCCCCTCGAACGCCTGCTCCACCACCGAGTCGAAGGTCAGCACCGCGAACCTGTCCTGCGGCGTCAGCGTGTCCACGATGCGGGCGGCGGCCCGGCGGGCGCAGACCATCTTCCAGCCGCCCATGCTGCCGGACCTGTCGAGCAACAGCACCAGGTCGCGCGGCGTCCTGGCGGCCTGCAGCGGCGGCGGCAGCACGGTGAGCGCGAACGTGCCCCGGCCGTCGAGCTGCAGCGCCGTGGAGGCGTCGAACGACAGGCGCAGCACGAAGTCGCGGTCGAGCCGCTCGCCGGGGCGCAGCCGTACGGTGTGGCCCTCCTCCTCGACCACGTGCAGGCTGGAGGCCAGCTCCCGCAGCTCCAGCCCGGCCGCGTCCACGGTGGCCGACAGCGACAGCCGCACCGGGCCGGGGAAGCCGGGCAGCAGCACCGGCGGGCTGATCCTCGACGCGTCGGGCACGGCGTCGGTGTCGGGCGCGGTGCCGTCACCGGCCGGCGGGCCGTCGATCGGGCTGCCCGGGATGTAGCGCGGCGCCACCACCAGCGGGAACCTGAACGTCGCCGCCCCGTCCTCGTACGGCAGGGGCTGGCTCATCGTCAGCCGCACCGAGACGCGCTCGCCGGGCAGGATGTTGCCCACCCTGATCGTGAACACGTCGGGCCGGTCCTCCTCCGCGATCGCCGCCCGCCTGCCCTCGCGCAGCGCCCGGTCGTAGTCGGCCCTCGCCTCGGCCCGCTCCTTCAGCACCCCCTCGATCACCCGGTCGTCGGCCTCCATCCGGAAGCCGGTGACCGCCGCCCTGTCGGGCAGCGGGAAGACGTACGTGGCCTCCAGCGTGACGTCGAACGGGTTCCTGAACCCCTGCGTGACCTCGACCCCGGCGATCAGGCCCGAGATGCCGGCGGTCACGTCCACGCTCTCCAGCGGCAGGTTGCCGCGCTCGGTCAGCAGCGCGCCGAACCCGGCGTCCGGCACCGGCCGGCACCGTGCGGGCTCCAGTGAAGTGATCCTCATGTCAGCTCCCTCTCTTCGAGCACCGCGAGCAGCGGTAGCGCCGCCGCCAGTACCGCCTGGACGTCCTCCTCCGACGGGGGCCGGGTCGTGTCCAGCACGAGCCGTACCCCGTCCGCCAACCTGATCCCGGTCACGAGCCGGGCGGGTGATGTGCCCGCCCGGCTGCCGGCGCCGCTCCGTCGTGCGGGGCCGGTGCTGGGGGGCCCACCCGCGCTGTGTGCCGTGTCCTGCACGTGTGCCGTGTCCTGGGCGTGTGCCGTGTCCTGGGCGTGTGCCGTGTCCTGGGCGTGTGCCGGGTTCGGGGCGTGTGCCTGGTTCTGGGCGTGGGTCGCGCCGCTGCCGGGCCGCTCAGCCCAGAACCGGCCGCGCACGCCCTCGCCGCCCCCCGTCGCGGGCACGGGACCGGCCGGGCGCTCGCCCACCGGCGGCGGGCCCTCCAGGCGCGCCGCCGCCTCCAGCATCCGGTCCGTGGCCCCCGCCAGCGCCGCCTGGATCTCGGCGATCGACCGCCCGGCGGCCTGCAACCGCTTCACGGCGACGAGCTGCAGCAGATGCCGCCGCCCGTACCTGGCCACCCGCCCGCGCCGCGTGAGCGGCGGATCCACCAGCCCGATGGTCGTGTACCACCTGATCAGCCGCTCGCCCGGCACATCGCGGACCCGCCCGTTGGGAGGTGACGGCGCGTCGGCGCGCAGGGCGTGCGCCGCGTGCTCGGCCAGCTCGCCGATCGTCCAGGTGTCACTCATGACTTCACAATGACACTGTCACTATTACACTGTCAATGACAGCGTGGAGCGGAAGATCTGGGGCGTCCTTTTCGTTGTGAAATGTGTAAATTCCGACCTCTGGGGAGGAAGTTAGACATGGCTACCATCACCGGCCCGCTCTCGGGCGACGCAAAGAACACTGTCGCCGAGGCCCTCCAGGGAGCCCTGGTGGACCTCATCGACCTGTCGCTGGTCGCCAAGCAGGCGCACTGGAACCTCATCGGCACCCACTTCCGCTCGATCCACCTCCAGCTCGACGAGGTCGTCGCGCTGGCCAGAACGCACATGGACACCATCGCCGAGCGCGCCGTCGCCCTCGGCGTCAACCCCGACGGCCGCGCCGCCACGATCTCCCGCTCCAGCAAGCTCCAGCAGCCGGAGAGCGGCTGGATCGAGGACGGCAAGGTGCTGGCGACGATCACGGACGTGCTCGACGGCGTCAGCAAGCGCATGTACGAGCGCATCCGGGCCACCGAGGAGGCCGACCCCGTCAGCCAGGACCTGCTGATCGCCGTGGCGCAGGAGATCGACAAGCAGCACTGGATGTTCCAGGCGCAGCGGTGACACCGGCTGGTCACCGCGATGTCTGAACCCATCGCGAAGAGAGCCCGGGCCCTGCGCCCGGGCTTTCGCATGCCGGGCTCGATGATGCGAGGCTCGCCGCGAAGCCCGCCACGCCCGGCCCCCGACGTGTCCGCGTCCGCCATGGTGCTGTCACCGGCGCCTCGCTCGCGCCGATCAGGAAGTGCGTCCCCGCCCCCGTCCCCGCCGTCATGAGACGGCAGGTCGCCGCCCCGCGTACCCCCGCCGGCTGTACGGAAAGCCGCCCTCCGCCAACCGCCCGGCGAACGGCCATCGGGGTTTGCGCAGAGTTTGATGTCGCGAGTCCCTGCCATTCATGTCGGTGCGGTCGACTAGCGTGGCACCTAGAGGGAGGCCCCACGATGTCGCGCAAGACTCTCCTCCGCACGGGCCCGCTCGTGCCGGGCGGCGTCAGCCCGTACGGTCCGCTCGGCCTGGCAGGCACGGGCGGTCTGGCGCTGCCCCCAGGGTTCACCGGCCGGGTCGTGGCCCGCTCCGGCCAGAAGGTCGCCGGCCTGACCTGGCACGCGGCGCCTGACGGCGGCGCCTGCTTTCCCGACGGCGACGGCTGGATCTACGTGAGCAACTCCGAGCTGCCCCTGCTCGGCGGCGCCTCGGCGCTGCGTTTCCGTGCCGACGGCAGCGTCGGCGACGCCTACCGCATCCTGTCGGGCACCGATCTCAACTGCGCCGGCGGCGCCACGCCGTGGCACACCTGGCTGTCGTGCGAGCTGGGCCACCGGGGCCGCGTCTTCGAGTGCGACCCGTACGGCGCCCGCGCCGCCCGCCCCCGCCTGGCGATGGGCCGCTTCAAGCACGAGGCCGCCGCCTGCGACCCCGAGCGGCGCGTCATCTACATGACGGAGGACGAGCCGGACGGCTGCTTCTACCGGTTCAGGCCGGGCGACTGGGGAGACCTGACGGAGGGCACGCTGGAGGTGCTGTGCGCCTCGGGCCACTGGCAGGCCGTGCCCTCGCCGGCCGCCCTGCTCAAGGAGGCCCGCCACCAGGTCGAGGGCGCCCGCCACTTCGACGGCGGCGACGGCTGCCACTACGCGGGCGGGGTGTGCTACTTCACCACGAAGGGCGACACCGGCCTGTGGGCGTACGACGCGCAGACCTCGACGCTCGACCGGCTCTGCGAGGGCGTGCGCGCCATCACCGCCGCCCCCTCCGGCGATCTGTACGTCGCCAGGGAGCGTGCCGAGATCGACGTGATCGCGCCCGACCGGGCGGTGACGCCGTTCCTGCGGCTGGAGGGGCATGACGGCGCGGAGCTGACCGGGCTGGCGTTCTCGCCTGGCGGCGAGCGGCTCTACTTCTCGGCCAGGCGAGGGCGCACGGAAGGGCACACGTTCGAGGTGAGCGGCCCTTTCCGCACGTGACGGCCCCGCGCACGTGACGGCCCCGCGCGCCTGACGGCCCCGCGCGCCTGACGGCCCCGCGCGCCTGACGGCCCCGCGCGCCTGACCGCCTTGCGCGCCTCACGGCCCCACGACCTACGCCAGGTAGCGCACCAGCATGAGCTTGAGCTCGTCCACCAGCTCGGCCGACCGCTCGGGCCCAGCCGAAGTGATCATCGGCATCACCGCCTTCACCATGGCCAGCGCCATGGTCCCCGTGAGCCGCGCGCGTTCCTCGGACAGCTCGGGCGAGCGCCGCCGCAGCATGTCCGCGATGTGCCCCGCGATGTCCTCGTGCAGCCGCTGCGACGCCGCCGCGAGCTGGTCGCCGGTGGCCGTGCCGTACAGCAGCGACCAGTACGCGGGCGACGCGCTCTTGAACCGCACGCTCTCGTCCACGAGCTGCCCCACCAGCGCCTCCAGCGGCACCTGCGGTGTGACGGCGGCCAGCCGTCCGGCCCAGAACTCCTGCCGGTCGACCGTGTAGCGGGCGACGAGCCCGTCCAGGATCTCCTCCTTGTTCCTGAAGAACTGGTACAGCGACCCCGGCGACACCCCCGCCCGCGCGGCGACCTGGTTGGTGGTCAGCTCCGGGTAGCCGACCTCGGCGACCACCTGCTCGGCGGCGTCGAGGATCTCGGCCATGCGCTTCAGGCCGCGCGCCTGCCGGCGGACCGTGCGTTCAGGCATGGGTCTCCTCGTTGACAAATACGAGCATTCACTTGTATTTCTGGGTCCGACAGTAAAACACGAGCAGTTTACCGAGTTTTCGGGGAGACCTCATGGTGACCACTCGCGCCCGTTCCGCCCGCCCGGCCACGAAGGGCCCGCCGCTGCGCAGGCTCGGCTTCGTGCTTGTCCGCCGCCGCAGGCTGGTGCTCGCGCTGGCCCTGGCGCTGCTGATCGGCGCCGGCGTGCTGGCGGCGGGCGCGGCCTCGGGGCTGTCGCTGGCGAGGTTCGAGGCGCCGGGGTCGGAGTCCGACCGGGCGCAGGCCGAGCTGGAGAAACGGTTCGGCACCGGCAGCCCCGACATGATCTTCCTGGTGACGGCGCGCAGCGGCACCGTGGACGACCCCGCGATCGAGGCGGCGGGAAGGGAGCTGACCGAACGCGTCGGCCGCCACGAGGGCGTGGCCGAGTCCGCCTCGTACTGGACCCGCGGCAAGCCCGCCACCCTGCGCAGCGAGGACGGCCGGCACGCGCTGATCGTGGTGCGCATCCCCGGCGACGCCGACCACGTGCGCGCCGGGGTCCTGCCCGCGCTCGTCCCCGAGATCACCAGGGGCGATGACCTGCTCCAGGTGCGGGCCGGGGGAGGGGAGGAGGTGTTCAGGGAGGCCGTGCCGCTGGCCAGGCAGGACTTCGTCCGGGCCGAGCTGGTCGTCTTCCCGCTGGCGTTCGTGCTGCTCTGGCTCTACCAGCGGCGCGCCATGGCGGCGCTGGTGCCGATCCTGGCCGGCGTGTACGCCATGGTGATCGGCCTGGCGCTGCTCGGCGGCGTCCTGCTGTACGCCGAGATCTCCACCTTCGCCCTCAACCTGACCCTCGCCATGGGCCTCGGCCTAGGCATCGACTACTGCCTGTTCGTCATCCAGCGCTTCCGCGAGGAGACGCGGCGCGGCGCCGACCGGGCCGCCGCGGTCGCCGGGGCGGTCGAGCACGCGGGCAGGACGGTGCTGTTCAGCGGCCTGACGGTGGCCTCGTCGCTGGCCGTGCTGTTCGCGCTGCCGTTCGACTTCCTGCGCTCCTTCGCCTACGCCGGGATCGCGGTCGTCCTGGGCGGCCTGGTGGCGGCCGTGATCGTGCTGCCCGCCGTGCTGGCCACCATTGGCGGCACAATGCTGCCGAAGCATCACAGGCTGGAGAGGGCGGACGGTTTCTGGCACGGGCTGGCCACCCGGGTGATGCGCCGCCCGCTGCTGACCGGCGGGCTGGCCACGGTGCTGCTGCTCGTGCTCGCCTCACCGTTCCTGGGGCTGCGCTTCGGCGTGGCCGACGACCGCGTCCTGCCGCCCGAGGCCGCCTCCCGCCAGACGCAGGAGGTCATCCGCCAGACCTTCCCCGCCGAGGAGACCGACGCCATCCAGCTCGTCTCCAGGGACGCCGCCACGGGCGACGTCTCCGGCTACGCCGCCGGCCTGTCCAGGCTGCCCGGCGTGGCGCAGGTGGACTCCGCGGCCGGCTCGTACGCGGGCGGCGCCCGCGTCGGCGACGGCGACCCGGCCAGGTTCCAGGGGCAGGGCACGTGGCTGTCGGTGGTCCCGTCGGCGGCGGCGCTGGCCGACGACCCGGTGCGCCTGGCCGAGACCGTACGCGCCGTGCCGCCGCCCTTCGAGGTGCTGGTCGGCGGCTACCCGGCCGAGCTGTCCGACTACCGCTCCTCCGTCGTGGACCGGCTCCCCCTGCTGCTGGCGCTCATGCTCGGCGTGACGTTCGCCGTCCTGTTCCTGATGACCAGGAGCGTGGTCATCCCGATCAAGGCGACTCTGCTGAACGCGCTGAGCCTCGGTGTGATGTTCGGCGCCCTCGTCTGGATCTTCCAGGACGGCAACCTGTCGGGCCTGCTCGGCTTCACCCCGACGGGCACGCTCGACCCCAGCATCCCGATCCTGATGCTCTGCGTCGCCTACGGCCTGTCGATGGACTACGAGGTCTTCCTGCTCTCCCGGATCAAGGAGGAGTACGACAGGACGGGCGACACGGAGTCGGCCGTGGCCACGGGCCTGCAGTCGGGGGCGCCGCTGATCACCGCGGCGGGCGGCATCCTGGCGCTCACGTTCGCCGCCTACGCCACGGCGTCGGTGACGTTCGTGCAGATGCTGGGCGTCGGCATGGCGGTGGCCGTGCTGGTGGACGCCACCGTGATCAGGGCGGTGCTGGTGCCGAGCCTGATGCGCCTCGCCGGCCCGCTGAACTGGTGGCCTAGAGGTCGCGCGACCACATCTGCTCGGTGACCTCGACCCCGTTCTCCACGCCCTTCTCCTCCGAGTCCAGCTCGAACCCGGCTGCCTGGTAGATGCGCCGCGCGCTCTCCAGGCAGTCGCGCGTCCACAGCTCGATCCGCTTGAACCCCTCGGCCCGCGCGTGCCGCAGGCACTCGTCCACCAGCCGCCGCCCGATGCCCAGTCCCCGGGCGGACGGCTCGACCAGCAGCATGCGCAGCTTGGCCGTCGTGTCGTCCTGCCGCACGCAGAACACGCAGCCGGCCCGCTCGCCGTCGACCTCGGCGATCCACCCGGCGTCGCGCGAGAAGTCGAGGCCGCCCACGATCCTGGCGACGAGCTGCTCGAACTCCACGCCCCAGCCGTACTCGGCGGCGTAGAGCGCGCCGTGCCTGAAGGCGACCCAGCCCAGGTCGCCGGCGCGCGGCGGCCTGATCACGTACGGCGCGCGCCCCTGCCCGCCGCCCAGCAACCGCCTGATCGCCGCCATGCCGGCGACCAGCCGCTCCTGGTCGGCCTCCGGGAGCCCGCCGAGCAGGGCGCCGATCTCCTCCGACGAGCGCCGGTCGAGCGCCGCGAAGACGCCGGCCCCCGCCTCGGTGAGCGCGACCACGTGCTTGCGCGCGTCGCTCGCCGAACGCTCCCGCAGCACCAGTCCGTCGCCCTCGAAGCGGGCCAGGATCCGGCTGAGGTAGCCCGCGTCCAGGCCGAGCAGCCCGCGCAGCTCGCCGGTCTCCATCCGCTCGGCGTGCGCCAGCTCGAACAGCACCCTCACCTCGGTCAGCGAGTACGGCGAGTCAAGCATCCCTGCCTGGAGCGCGCCGATCACCTTCGTATAGAACCGGTTGAAGGCTCTGACCTCAGAAACCCTTGCTTCTGTCAACGAACTCATTGCCACAGTCAACCATAGGAGGAACCCCGCTGTGAAGTACGTACGCATAGGCGGGTACGGCCCTGGCATCGTCACGATCGGCGGCGACCTCACCCGGGTGACGGCGCCCTCGTTCCTGGCCGCCCACCCCTCGCTGCCGGTGCTGTACGCCGTCGGCGAGCTCGAACGCGGCTGGCTCAGCGCGTTCCGGGCGGACGGGGCGCGGCTCGGCGCGCTGGACGAGCGCCCAAGCGAGGGGCACAGCCCCTGCCACGTCGCCGTGGAGCCGGACGGCGGCCTGCTCGCGGTGGCCAACTACGGCGACGGCACGGCCACCCTCTACCGGCTGGACGAGCGGGGCGCGTTCGCGGGCGAGCCGATCGTCCTGCGCCACCAGGGCTCGGGCCCGGACGCCGGCCGCCAGGAAGGGCCGCACGCCCACCAGGCCGTCTTCCACGACGGCCTCCTGCACGTCTCCGACCTCGGCACCGACGAGATCCGCCGCTACCACTACGACGGCACCCCGCTGGAGCCCGTCACCCTGGCCCCCGGCACCGGCCCGCGCCACTTCGCCTTCGCGGGCTCGCGCCTGTACGTGGCGGGCGAGCTCGACGGCACCGTCACGCTGATCGACGGCGAGCGCCGCACGGTCGTCCGCGCCTCCCGCCAGGAAGGCGACAACGCCCCCTCCCACCTGGAGCTCCACGGCGACTTCGTCTACGTCGCCAACCGCGGCCCGAACACGATCTCCGTGCTGCGCGCCGCCGACCTGTCGCCCGTCGCCGAGGTGCCCTCGGGCGGCACCTGGCCCCGGCACTTCGCCATCGACGGCGAGCGCATGTACGTGGCCAACCAGAACGCCAACACCGTCACCTCCTTCACCCTCAGGGACGGGGTGCCGGAGCCCGACGGGCAGTCGTCCGAGGTGGAAAGCCCGGCCTGCGTGCTGATCATGTAAGGAGTTCGCCAAGTCGCGGCCCAGCGGAGGGCGCGGTCCCGACCATGGGCGGGTGCGCAAGATCCTGCTCGCCCTCGCCCTCGCCGTCGCCCTCTGTGCCGCCGGTTGCGGCCGGGCGCCCGCCGCCGAGGCGCCCGTGACCCAGCCGGCCGCCCAGCCGGTCGCCACGTCGGCCGGCACGTCGGCCGGCACGTCGGCCGGCACGCCGCCGGTCGGCGACGTGCAGGAGTCGTGGCGGATCACCCGGCACGGCGCCGAGCACGAGATCGAGGGCTACGCCGACGAGGTGAGCGTGCTGCCGGGGGAGCGGTTCCGGCTGCACGTCTCCACCACCGCGCCACGCTTCTCCGCCAGCGCCTTCCGCATGGGCGCCAACCCGTCCAAGGTGTGGGAGTCCGCGCGGGTGCGCGGCGAGCGGCAGGCGCCCGCCAGGATCGTGAACGGCACCGCGAGCGCCGCCCACTGGTCGCCGTCGCTGACCGTGGAGACCGGCGGCTGGCCCGAAGGCGCCTACCTCGTCCGGCTCGACGCCTCCACCGGCGCCCAGCGCTACGTCCCGATCACCGTGCGCTCCGCCTCCGCCGCCGGGCGCGTCGTGATCGTCAACGCGGTCACCACCTGGCAGGCGTACAACCTGTGGGGCGGCCACAGCCTCTACACCGGCCCCGGCGGGTACGCCTCCCGCTCCAGGGCCGTCACCTTCGACCGGCCCTACGACGGCACCGGCGCGCGGCTCTTCCTCGACTTCGAGAAGGAGGCGCTGGCCGTGGCCGAGCAGAGCGGGGTGCCGCTGGCGTACCTGACGAACCTGGACCTCGTGCCGGGCGCGCTGGACGGCGCCCGCGCGGTGTTCTCGCTCGGGCACGACGAGTACTGGTCGCCGGGCATGCGCCGGGCCGTCACCCAGGCCAGGGACTCCGGCGCGAACCTGGCCTTCCTCGGCGCCAACGCCGTCTACTGGCGCATCGCCATGCGTGGCAGGCAGGTGCTGTGCGACAAGGAACGGCTCTGCGAGCTGTGGCGGGCGTCGGATCCGGAGAGCTCTTTGGTGGGGCAGATGTACGACTGCTTTCCCGCCGACGGGGTGTACCGGGTGAGCCGGCCGGGGCACTGGATCTTCGCGGGGACCGAGGGGCGGCGCTTTCCCGGGATGGTCGGGGTGGAGACCGATCGGGTGTCGCGGGGGTCGCCTGACGGGGTGCGGGTGCTGGCCGAGTCGCCGTTCTCGTGCGGGGGGCGGGCCAGTGTGTCGCACAGTACCTATTACACGGCCCCCAGCGGGGCGGGGGTGTTCGCGTCGGGGACCATGCGGTGGGTTTGCGCGTTGCGGGGGCGGGGGTGCGGGCACGGGGTCACGGACGCCGCCGCGGCCTTCACCCGGCGGGCCACGCTCAACCTCCTCACCCGCTTCGCCCGCGGACCCGCGGGGCGCGCGCCCGCGCACGGGGAGACACCGCGCCCCACGAACCCACCCGCCTGAGGGCGGCACACACGCCCGCGCCGCGCGTCTGGTGGCAGGGCGGCGGCGGGCTCAGGTGCCGGCGGTGGCCAGGCGGACGGCCGCGCGCCACCGCTCGTAGGCGCCGTCATCCCGCACCCCCGGCTCGAACCGCCGATCCAGGTGCCACGTCTTACGCAGTTCCCCCTGCGACCCCCACACCCCCCCCCCCCCCCCCCCCCGGCGCCCCCCCCCCCCCCCGGCCGCCCCCCGGATGGCGGGCCGCCCCCCCCCCGCCCCCGGCCGGGCGGCCCGGGGCCGCAGTGGGCGGGCGGGGG
>NZ_VSEY01000021.1 GCF_008086045.1 Nonomuraea sp. PA05
GCGCTGCGGGCGCAGGGGCGAGGGGCGGGCACGTCAGGCGTGCGGTGTGGGGGCGGGGGCGGGGTGCGGGGGGGGGGGGGGGGGGGTTGGGGTGGGGGGGGGGGGGGGGGGGGGGGGTGGGGGGGGGGGGGGTGGGGAGGGTGGGGCCGAACGGGGTTCTGGGGATGAGGGTGCCTGGGGGTGGCCGAGGCTGTGGATAACGTGCTGGGCGCTGATGTCACCTGCTGGATGTACGGGTGTGGTGGGCTTGCGGGCGTGAGCATGCGCGGTGTGCGGGTGTGCAGGCTGGCTGCTGGAGGCCGAGGACGACGGCGGGTGGCGGGCGGCGACGGCGAGCAAGGCCGAGGTGTGGGCGTCAAAGGACGCGCATGGCGGCAGAAGCTGGAGTGAGGCGCCGAGTGGGAGGAAGCCGGGCGCGAGGGGGTTGGAGGCGGTGAGCGCGAGGTTCAGGGGGCTGGGGGGCGAGGGGCCTCAGAGGTTGGGCGCCAACGGGCCTCAGAAGGCGAACCGGCAGGAGGATAGCGAGCTCAGGAGGCGCGGCGAGCGGGCCAGGAGGCGAGCGGAACCCAGGCGGGCCGACTCTGGGGGCGGTAGGTGCCAGGGGCGGGCCAGCCCTGCGGGGCGGTAGGTGCCAAGTGGGCCAGCCCCGGGAGGCGGTAGGTGCCAAGGGCGAGCCAGCCCCGGAAGGGCGGTGAGTGCCAGGGGCGGGCGGGCCGGGTGTCAGGGGGATGCAATGGTGACGGCCATCGCGTGGTCCCTCGAATGGTGTGCAATCCAAAGTCGAAGAACGACAGGCGATGGCCGCGGTCAACAGTGTGGCGTCAGGGCGACGGCCAGGCACGCCGGTTCGGGACCAGGGGCCCCGACTTGTTGGCAGCGGGTGAAGACCGGCTGAACAGGTGGGGAAAAGGGGCGACCCCCGCCGGGGGGGAGAGCGGGGGTCGCCTGATCGGTCCGGCTCCGGGGGGGTAGAGCCGGTCCCGTTTCAGAAGAAAGCTTTCATCACTACACCGGAGCCTGGCAAGGGACTTGCAAACCTATCCCGTGCAACGGCGCTCCAGTTCGGGCGATACCACCGTATGCTGCCCGATCGACGCGAGTTTCGTCGAGGAGCAATCTCGCATTTTCGCCAAGTTTTTTCGTCACCGGATAACGATCACATAAAGCCGATCACGTAGAGTAATAGTCACAGCTTGGTAACCGGGTACTCCAACCTACGGGCCGCCCACGCGCTGGAGCGCCATCCCACGCGCGGGTAAAGGTCTTGGTGCGAGGGGTTCCCATCAGGGCGGATCCGTCGTAGAAAGGTGACACGGACCACTTGTCCGGGTGCATCAGCCGGGCACCCACGCGCGACCAGCCGCGGGAGGCGCGTCGTGACGGGCTTGACCCGCTCCGACGGATTGAGGTGCACGCTTGGTAACCCGGTGTGATGCACCGGCAGACGGCGTTCCATGACTGGGACGCCGTCAGCTATGTCAGCAGCGCCGGAGGGTCGCCTCGCTGCCGGAGGGTTAGCCGCGCTGCAGGGCCTCACAGATCGCAGTCGTCTCGCGCACGCCGAGGGTTACCGCGGAGGCACAGTGTTGTACCCAGGCGGCGACGCCCTCTGCCGAGCCCTCAAGGTAGGCGCGCAGCGCGTCCGCGTACGGCAGCTCCAGGTGCCCCACCTCCACCGCCACCAGCGACTTCGGATCCAGGCCGTACTCGACGAGCGTGAGCCGCCCCGCCGAGCGGGCCACGATCCCGTCCGCCGTGCCGAACGGCCGTAGCACCGCGAGCTCGGCGTGCACCACTGCGGCCAGCACGATCGCGGGGGCCTTCGTGGGGCGTTCGAGGAGGTCTAGCAGGCCTTCCATACGGGCCACCGTGTCGGCCGCGCCTGGGGCCGGGCCTAGGGAGAGCAGGTCGGGGGCCTCGTCGGAGGTGCGGGGACGGCCGAGCGCCTCCTGCGGCGCGAGGCCGGCGGCGGCGACGGCGTGCAGCCGGGCGAGCACCTGCCTGGGCGCCTTCCGCCAGGTCGAGCCCATCCTGCCCATCTCCGCCGACGCGCGCAGCGCCCCCTGGACGAGCGGGTCGTGCACCTCGTCGCGGCGCAGGGCGTCCAAGGGCACGTCCACGCCCTCGACGGCGGCCGAGGCGCGCGCGCCGCGCAGGGACGACTCGGTGGACACCGCCGGGCTGGCCCGGCGCAGGACACGGTGGCGGTAGAGCCGGTCTACGGCCTGCCGGGCCTCGTCCACCGCCTCCGGGACGCCGGGGAGCTGGGCGACGACGGCCAACGGGTCTGGGTCACTCACAGGATCCGACCTTACCCGCGCGTTCGTGGCTGCCTGACCGAGCGGGCGGACCGTGACCGTCAGGAGCGAGGCGACCTCGGGTGGGGCTGGTCAGGTGGTGGGTGGAGCTGACCTGGTGTGCCGTCAGCAGCGCGTCGGCACGGTAGGCGGCGCGGTAGGCGGCGCGGTAGGCGGCCAGCGGACAGGGCGGCCACCAGCCTGGGCGGCCGGGGCGCCAGAGGCGACAGCGGCGGCTAGAGCGGCCGGGGCGGTCAGAGGCTTGGCCCCCGGCGCCCCATGCCCGGGCGGTCAGAGGCTCGGCCCCCCGCGCCCCATGCCCGGGCGGTCAGAGGCTCGGCCCCCCGCGCCCCATGCCCGGGCGGTCAGAGGCTTGGCCCCCGCGCCCCTGGGCCGAACCCACACATCCCCCAACCGAGCTGACGCTTGGTGGGTGGTAGATGGCGCAGCGTGACCGCCGCTCCCCCACGTACGCCAGAAAAACCAGCACGGACGGGGCCCATAAAGCACCCCTCATCCCCCCACCGCATATTCTCAAGATTTCAGGATGACAACATTTCAATAGCGTTTGTCATGCGCACGGATAATCATCACCCGCCCCCACCCACTCGGTACAGACCTGTCTAGACCTCTTGTGTACGACGGTCATGAGCTGGTGAAGTGGGACACGAACCTGACCAATCTGGCCATAGAAGGAGCACGATGGTGGCCCCGGAGACCGCTGGCAATGAGCCCCAGGCGCTGTCCAACCTGCTGAAGGAGAACCGCCGGTTCGCACCGCCGGCCGACCTGGCGGCGGCCGCGAACGTGACCGAAGCCGCCTACAACGAGGCCGCCGCCGACCGCCTGGCCTTCTGGGAGCGTGCGGCCGAGCGGCTGACCTGGGCCAAGCGGTGGGACACGACGCTGGAGTGGAAGGCGCCGTTCGCCAAGTGGTTCGTGGGCGGCGAGCTGAACGTCGCCTACAACTGCGTCGACCGTCACGTGGAGGAGGGGCGCGGCGACAAGGTCGCCTACCACTGGGAGGGCGAGCCCGACGGCGACACCCGCACCCTGACCTACAGCGACCTCAAGCGCGAGGTCAGCAAGGCCGCCAACGCCCTGGCGGAGCTGGGCGTGAGCAAGGGCGACCGGGTCGCCATCTACATGCCGATGATCCCCGAGCTGCCGATCGCGATGCTGGCCTGCGCCCGCATCGGGGCGATCCACTCGGTGGTGTTCGGCGGGTTCTCGGCGAGCGCGCTGAAGAGCCGGATCGACGACGCCGACGCCAAGCTGGTCATCACGGCCGACGGCGGCTACCGCAGGGGCAAGCCGTCGGCGCTCAAGCCGACGGTGGACGAGGCCGTCGCCGAGTGTCCGCAGGTGGAGCACGTCCTCGTCGTACGGCGTACCGGCGAGGACGTCGCCACCAACGGCAAGGACGTCTGGTGGCACGATCTGGTGGAGCGCCAGAGCGACCAGCACACCGCGGAGCCGCACGGCGCCGAGGACCCGCTGTACATCCTCTACACCAGCGGCACCACCGGTAAGCCGAAGGGCATCCTGCACACCACCGGCGGCTACCTGACGCAGACGGCCTGGACGCACCACGCGGTCTTCGACCTCAAGCCGGAGACCGACATCTACTGGTGCACGGCCGACATCGGCTGGGTGACGGGCCACTCCTACATCGTGTACGGCCCCCTCGCCAACGGCGCGACGAGCGTCATCTACGAGGGCACCCCGGACACGCCGCACCGCGGCCGGTTCTGGGAGATCGTCCAGAAGTACAAGATCACGATCCTGTACACCGCCCCGACGGCGATCCGGACGTTCATGAAGTGGGGCGACGACATCCCCGCCAAGTACGACATGTCCAGCCTGCGCATCCTGGGTTCGGTCGGCGAGCCGATCAACCCCGAGGCCTACGTCTGGTACCGCGAGCACATCGGCGGCGAGCGCTGCCCCGTCGTGGACACCTGGTGGCAGACCGAGACCGGCGCCATCATGATCAGCCCGCTGCCCGGCGTGACCGCCGCCAAGCCGGGCGCGGCCATGCGCCCGCTGCCCGGCATCGTCGCCGACGTGGTGGACGACCAGGGCAACGCCGTGCCGAACGGCGGCGGCGGCTTCCTGGCCGTGCGCGAGCCGTGGCCGTCCATGCTGCGCACGATCTGGGGCGACGACCAGCGCTACATCGACACCTACTGGAGCCGTTTCGAGGGCATGTACTTCCCCGGCGACGGCGCCAAGAAGGACGAGGACGGCGACCTGTGGCTGCTCGGCCGCGTGGACGACGTCATGCTGGTCTCCGGCCACAACATCTCCACCACCGAGGTGGAGAGCGCGCTGGTCAGTCACCCGAAGGTGGCCGAGGCGGCCGTGGTCGGCGCGACCGACCCGCTGACGGGCCAGGCCATCGTGTCGTTCGTGATCCTGCGCGGCACGGCGGAGGAGAGCCCGGACATCGCCGCCGAGCTGCGCGACCACGTGGCCAAGACGCTCGGCCCGATCGCCAAGCCGCGTCAGATCCTGGTGGTGCCCGAGCTGCCCAAGACCCGCTCCGGCAAGATCATGCGCCGCCTCCTGCGCGACGTGGCGGAGAACCGCAGCATCGGTGACGTCACCACGCTGGCCGACAGCACCGTGATGAACCTGATCTCGGAGAAGCTGCCGAGCGCCAAGTCGGAGGACTGAGAACCCCCTCATAAGGCCGCATGTCCCCACAAAGTGGGTCATGCGGCCTTATATAGGTACGCTTGGGGGCAGGTGTGCCGGGAAGTCTGGTCGGCGAACAAGCAAGGCATGCAGGCTTCGTGCCGATCCGACCCCAGGAGTTCCGTGCGTATCGAACAGTGGCCCTTCCCCACCGGCGCCCGCTATGCCCGCGCCCTCGCCGAGGCCCTGCGCACGGAGACGATCGGCGGCATCATCATGCTCGTCGCCGCCGTCGTCGCCCTGATCTGGGCGAACGTCTCCATGGACGGCTACGAGGCGCTGCGCCACGCCACGCTCGGCCCCATGGAGCTGTACCAGTGGGTCCAGCACGGCCTGCTGACGATCTTCTTCTTCGTGGCGGGGCTGGAGGTCAAGGAGGAGTTCGTCCACGGCGAGCTGTCCAACCCGCGCAAGGCCGCCCTCCCGATCATCGCCTCGCTGGCCGGCATGGTGCTGCCCGCCGTCGTGTTCCTGCTGGTGAGCTGGGGTGCGGAGGACGCCGCCAAGGGCTGGGCCATCCCCACCGCCACCGACATCGCCTTCGCGCTGGCCGTACTCGCCGTCACGGCCGGCGCGATGCCCGCCGCGCTCCGCGCGTTCCTGCTGACCTGCGCCGTCGTGGACGACCTGGGCGCCATCGCGGTCATCGCCGTCTTCTACACCGAGCACGTGAACGTCGCCCTGCTGCTGCTCGGCGCGGCGCTCGTGGCCGCGTACGGGCTGGCCCAGCGCCGCCACGTCACCAGCCCGTGGCTGCTCCTGCCGCTCGCCGTCGCCGCCTGGTACGCCGTGGAGGCCAGCGGCGTGCACGCCACCGTCGCGGGCGTCGCGCTCGGCCTGATGACCAGGGTCACCACGGCCGACGGCGAGACGCGCTCCCCGGCCGAGGCCGCCGATCACTACTTCCGCCCCGTTTCTGCGGGTGTGGCCGTGCCCGCCTTCGCGTTCGTGTCGGCGGGGGTGAAGCTGGACGGATCAAGCCTCGGCGCTATCTTTTCCGATCGGGTAGTTCTGGGAGTGATAGCGGGACTCGTACTCGGTAAGTTCCTCGGAGTGTTCGGCGGTGCCTGGCTGTCAGTGCGGCTCGGCCTGGCGAGACTGTCGGAGGAGCTGCACTGGCGGGACATGGCGGCGGTGTCACTGCTGGCCGGGATCGGGTTCACGGTGTCACTGCTGATCGCCGACCTGGCGTACGGTGACGACCGGCAGCGCGCCGAGGCCGTCACCACCGGGATCCTCGCGGCGAGCGTCATCGCGTCGATCCTGGCGGCGGTGCTGCTCAACATGAGGGTACGCAAGCGTCGCAATGCGCTGGATGATGTTTGACACGGCCACCAGGCCTCGATAGGAGACGTTCATGCCGCAGACTCCCGAGGAAGAATCCCTGGGCTCGCTGGTCGCCCAGGCGAGCAGCCACATCTCGGACCTGATCCGCTCGGAGATCGAGCTGGCCAAGGCCGAGTTCAGGTTCGACGCCAAACGGGTCGGCACGGCGGCGGGGCTGTTCGCCGCGGCCGCCTTCATGGCGCACCTGTGCCTGATCCTCGCCTCGTTCGCGATCGGGTTCGCGCTGGCCGAGTGGCTGCCGACCTGGCTGGCCTTCCTCATCGTGACCCTGTTCTACCTGGTGGTCGCGAGCTTCCTGGTGTGGGTCGGCACCCGCCGGCTCAAGGGGCTGGCCGGGATGAAGCGGACGACCCGTTCCATCAAGGACCTGAAGGAGATCGCCACGCCTGAGGAGCAGGCGCTGCCCGCGCTCAACCCGGATCGCGAGCCGGTGACCCGCGATGGCACCTGACGAGTCGGTCGTCCACATCGAGGGGCCGTGGACGCACCGCGCGGTGCACGCGGGCGGCACCCGCTTCCACGTCGTCGAGGCGGGGACGGGCCCGCTGGTCCTGCTGCTGCACGGGTTCCCGCAGTTCTGGTGGACCTGGCGGCACCAGCTCGTCTCGCTGTCCGCGGCCGGCTACCGGGCCGTCGCGGTCGACCTGCGCGGCTACGGCGGCAGCGACAAGCCGCCGCGCGGCTACGACCTGCCCACGCTGGCCGCCGACGCGACCGGGCTGATCAGGGCGCTGGGCGAGACCGGGGCGATCGTGGTGGGCCACGACTGGGGCGGCCTGCTGGCCTGGACGATGGCCGTGCTCGACCCCAAGTGCGTGCGCCGGCTCGTCGCCGTCTCCGCGCCGCACCCGCTGCGGCTGCGCAACGCCCTGCTGACCGACCCGTTCGGGCAGCTCAAGGCCAGTCGCAGGACGATCGGCTACCAGCTCCCGCTGCTGCCTGAGCGCCGGCTCACCCGGCACGACGCGGCGATGGTGGGGCGGCTGCTGGAGGAGCGGTCGCGGCCCGGGTGGCCGGAGCCCGAGGAGTCGCGTACGTACCGGGAGGCGTTCAGCATCCCCACCGTGGCGCACTGCGCGCTGGAGTACCACCGCTGGTTCGGCCGCTCCCAATTCAGGCCCGACGGGCGGCGCTTCGCGCGCGCCATGCGCACCGAAGTGGAGGCGCCCACGCTGCACCTGCACGGGGCGCTCGACCCGAGCGTCCTGCCGCGTACGGCACAGGGTTCGAGCCGCTACGTGGCGGCACCTTACAGGTGGCGGCTGTTCGAGGGAGCCGGCCACTTCCCCCACGAGGAGATCCCCGACGTGTTCGACACCGAGCTGCTCGGCTGGCTGACCGATCCGGAGCCCGACCGATGAGAGACCGCGACACCGAGGGCAGGCCGCGCAACGCCCGGCCGCGCGACGCCTACGGCCGGCCGCTGCCCTACGGGTCCCCCGGCATGCCCAGAGTGCCCGACGACTACGCCCCCAGCACCGAGCAGGCGCTGGCCGACGGGCGGCGGTTCCTGGAGGAGGGGCTGCCGTTCAACGCGCACGAGGTGTTCGAGGGGCGGTGGAAGTGCGCTCCTGAGGAGGAGCGGGAGCTGTGGCAGGGGCTGGCGCAGATCTGCGTCGGGCTGACGCACCTGCAGCGGGGCAACGGGCGCGGGGCGGTGACGCTGTTCAGCCGGGGGGCGGCCAAGGCGCAGTCGTACGGCGGCGCGTACGACCCCGTCGGCAAGGCGGCCTCCGCGCTCACGCAGGACACCGAGCCTGACGAGGCCGTGGCCCTGATTCTGGACAAGCTCCCCCGCTAAGGGGTCAGTGCCGCGCGACCGGCGATCAGCGCGAGCGTGGCCGCCGCCGCTCCCCGCACCGCCGTCTCCACGGCCTCCTCGCCCGCGCCGAACGTCCCCAGGTGCAGCAGTCCCGCGTGCCCGTGCGCGGTGGCGACGACGGCCATGGCCAGGGCCTGCGTGGCCTCCGGGTCGCCGCCTGACAGGGCGGTGGCGGCGTCGTGGAAGGCCGCCTTGACCGGCTGCATCGCGCGGTCCGCCGCCGGAGTGATCGTGCTCAGCAGCGTCTCGAACAGGGCCTGGCGCGTGGCGGCGAAGCGCACGTACCCTCGCACGACCGCCACCAGCCGCTCCTCGGGCGAGTCGCCGCCGCGTTCCGCCGTCACGGCCGCGACCAGCAGCTCACCGGTGCGTACCCCGACCGCGGCCAGCAGCTCGTCGCGGTCGGCGAAGTGCCGGTAGGGGGCGCTGACCGCGACGCCGAGCCGCCTGCTCGCCTCCGCCAGCGAGAACCCCTGCGCCCCCTGCTCGACGATCAGCTCCATCGCGGTGTCGATGAGCGCGGCGCGCAGGTCGCCGTGATGGTAGCTGTCGCGTCTGGTGGTACGGGGCACCGCATCAGGTTAGCGACAGGGCGTTCAGCCTGCCGATCTCGGCCTCCGTGAGCCGGAAGCCCATGGCGGCCGCCGCTTCTGCCGCCTGGCGGGGCTTGGAGGCGCCGGGGATGACCACGACCGTGTCGCCGTACCGGGTGATGACCCAGTTGACGGCCACCTGCGAGATCGAGACGCCGTACGCCGAGCCGATCGCGCGCAGCTCGTCGATCAGCGGCCTGGTGCGGGCCAGCCCCTGCGCGCTCAGCTCGCGGCGGCCGAAGAACCTGCGCATGATCGGCGCCGACCCGGCCAGCGAGGGGTCGTCGTGGAAGCGTCCGGTGAGCAGGCCGCCTTCCAGCGGCGAGTACGCGATGAGCGTGACGCCCAGCCGCCGGGCGGTGTCGAGGACGCCGTCGCGCTCGACGTTCCTGTGCACCAGGTTGATCCGCACCTGGTTGGCGGCGAGCGTGATGCCTTCCGCGGCCAGCACGCGGTGCGCCAGTTCGAGCTGGCGGGCGGAGAAGTTGCTCACCCCTACCGAGCGGATCCGCCCTGCCTTGAGCAGCCCTGCCATGGCTTTGAGCTGGGCGGGAATGCTCGACAGGGAGCCGGTGGGCATGTGGATCTGGTGCAGGTCCACGGGGAAGCCGCCAAGGTGGCGCAGGCGGTCGCCGATCGTTTTGGTGATGCTGGCGGCGGTGCGGCCCAGCGGCGCCCACTTGGTGGCCACCGTCACCTGCCCCGGCGCGACGCCGCACTCCTTCAGCGCGGTGGCCAGCAGCCGCTCCGAGTGGCCGTTGCCGTACATCTCGGCGGTGTCGAACCAGTTCACCCCGCCGTCGAGCGCGGCGCGCACGACGGCGGTGGCCGTGTCCTGGCCGATGGGCCTGACCATCCAGCGCGTCATGTTGGCCGTGCCGGCGAACTGCATGCAGCCCAGGCCGACGGGGGTGATCTCGATGTCGGTCTTTCCCAGTCTTCTCTCCATGTGATTTGCTTTCACATTGTGAGAAGCTATCACATTGAGGCATGCGAAAGAAGGAGCCCATCAGGATGGAGATCAGTCGCACTCCTGCGTGCTGGCCGGCGTCGTGTCGTTGCGGCCCGCCGAGGCGTCGGGGCCGACCTCCTCGGCCGTCAGCACGTAGCCGGTCTGCTCCTCGTTGACGGCGGCGGCGAAGATCACGCCGTAGACCTGGCCGTCCACCGTGAGCAGCGGGCCGCCCGAGTTGCCCGGCAGCACCTGGCCGCGGATCGCGTACACCTTCCGCCTGACCGTGTTCTCGCGGTAGATGTCGGGGCCCTCGGCCTCCACCTGGCCGCCGATCCTGGCCGGCTCGGCGGTGAACCCCTTGCCCTTCGGGAAGCCGGCGATGATCGCGTTGTCGCCGCGGCTGCCCTCGCCGTCGAACGCGAGCTGCGGCAGGTCGAGGCCCGGCACGTAGAGGACGGCGATGTCGCGGCGCGGGTTGTAACGCACGACCGTGGCCGCGTGGCGGTCGCCGTTGTAGTCGATCACCTGGAGGTCGCGGGTGACGCCGGCGACCACGTGCGCGTTGGTCATGATGCGGCCGCGCGAGTAGACGAAGCCGGTGCCCTCGATGTGCTTGTTGCAGCTCTCGGCGTTGCCCTGCACCTTCACGATCGCCTGCCTGGCCCGGCCCAGCTTGGCGCCCTGCAGCACGCTCTGGTCGGGCGGCTGCACGTCGATCAGCGTGCCCGCCCCGATCGCGTCGAAGACCGGCGGGAACTCCGAGCGGTCGATGAACTTCTTGAACGGCTGCTGCCAGTTGCGCGCCGCCTGCGGGATCGCGTCGTCGACCGTGGTGAGCAGCGCGGAGTTCTTCACCTGGTCGACGAGCGGGGCGAACGCGGTCGAGACGATCAGCGAGCCGATCAGCCAGGCGATCACCAGCACCGACAGCGCGCTGGCGAACGTGCCGCCGATCGCGTCGGCCATCTTGGCCGGCTCCCACGTGACGTGGCTGCGCACCACGGCGCCCAGCGTGGAGGAGGCGAACTGCCCGATGGTGGCCGACAGGAACACGATCACGATGGCCAGCAGCGCCTGCGGCGTGTCACCGTCGACGACCGCCTTGGACACGGGAGGCGCGATGAAGACGCCCAGCACGGCACCGCCCACGAACCCCACGAAGCTCATCGCCCCGATGATGAAACCCTGCCGGTAACCCGAGATGCCGAAGGCGATCACGAGGCCGATCAAGATGAGGTCAAGCAGATCACCGCGCACGCTTCAAAGGTAACCAGCGATACGGTCAAGTGTGCACGTCTTCGATCAGGACGGCGTCACTCACCTGGCTATCTTGAGCGGTATGCCGCCGGACGAGGGAACAGTGCGCGAACTCATCCAGGCTGCGCTGCGCGACACCGATCCTGACGGCCCACTGCGCTGGCACGTCATCTCGTTGCTGCGTCAGCGGGGCGACCTGGAGTCGTTCATCGAGGCCAGGCGGCTGTGCGCCGCCGACACCGTCGCCGAGCGGCTGCTCGGCGTGGACATCATGGGCATGTTGCGGCCCTTCGTGGACCGGACGCTGCCGGTGCTGCGCTACCTGGCCGCCAGCGAGGACGACGCCATGGTGCTGTACTCGGTGCTGATCGCGTTCGGTCATCTGGCCGACCCGCGGTCGCTGCCGTCCGTGATCGACCTGGCCCGTCACATCGACCCGCGGGTGCGGTACGGGGCCGCGTACGCGCTGCAGCACGTGCTCGGGGATCCGCCCGACAGGGCGGGACTCGCGACGCTGCGCACGCTGGCCACCGACAGCGACGCCGACGTGGCCGGATGGGCCTCGCTCGGGGTCGCGCTGAGGTCGGCTCACTAACCGGTACGTGAGGCGAGCCGCACCACGTCGGGCGGCAGGTCCTCCATGCGCTCAGGGTCCCACGGACGTTCGAGCCCGCCCTCGCGCAGCACAGTGTCCAGAATCATCGCCGTGAACCCCCACACCAGCATCCCGCGCACCCGGAACGCGGGCCCGGCCGTGCCACGCGGATGCCGCAGCGTCACCCGGTTCACCGGATCGACCAGCTCGGCGATCGGCACCCGCTCGACCGAGTCGACCTCGTCGGGCGAGGCCGCGTGCACCGCGGACGGCTCGCGCCACCAGGCGATCACGGGCGTGACCCGGTTGTCGCTGTAGGGCAGGTACAGCTCGGGCATCGTGCAGATCACGTGCACCCCGCGCGGGTCGGCCCCGGTCTCCTCCTCGGCCTCCCGCAGCGCGGCCTCGATCGGCCCGGCGTCCTCGGGATCCACGCCGCCGCCCGGGAAGGCCGGCTGCCCGGCGTGCCTGCGCCCGCGCGTGCTGCGCTGGATGAGCAGCACGTCAGGGCCGTGCGGCCCCTCGCCGAACAACATCAGCACCGCGGCCTCGCGCCCGCGCCCGTCCGGGGGCCGGAGGGGTACGGGAACGCGGATCCGCTGCGCTTGCGCCGCCAGTCTCTCCAGCCAGTCGGGCACTTGGGTCACGCATCCTCCAACACGCCGGGGCGCGAATGACTTCCCTGATCAGGAGAACGGGCCGGACCTGACGAGCTTGCGCGCCTCGGCCTCGCCTGTCGGGCCGGTGCCGTACGAGGGGCAGAGCGCCGCCAGCGGGCACACGCCGCACGCGGGCCGCCGGGCGTGGCAGATGCGGCGGCCGTGCCAGATCACCCGGTGGGAGAAGATCGTCCAGTCGCGCTTGGGCAGCAGCTCGGCCACGACGTGCTCGATCTTGACGGGGTCGGTCTCCTCGGTCCAGCCGAAGCGGCGCACGAGCCGCTGGAAGTGGGTGTCGACGGTCAGGCCCGGCACGTCGAAGGCGTTGCCCAGCACCACGTTGGCCGTCTTGCGGCCCACGCCCGGCAGCGTGACCAGGTCTTTCAGCTTGGCGGGCACCTCGCCGCCGTACCGGTCGCAGACCGTCTGCGCCATGCCGATGATGCTGTTGGTCTTCGCACGGAAGAAGCCGGTCGAGCGGATGATCTCCTCCATCTCCTCCCGGTCCGCGGCGGCGTAGTCCTCCACCGTCGGATATTTCGCGAAGAGGATGGGGGTGACCATGTTGACCCGCTTGTCCGTGCACTGCGCGGAGAGGATGGTCGCGACCAGCAGCTCCAACGGGTTGCGGAAGTCGAGCTCGCAGTGCGCGTCAGGGTAGGTCTCCGCGAGGATGCGGTTCATCTTGCGCGCCCGCCGGACCAGTGCGAGCTGGGTCTCCGGCTTGCGCCCCGCCGCGTTCGTCGCCATGCCGCAAGAGTAGAAGCTCCCGGGAACGGTTGAACCCAAGACGAACCCGACCGCGTACAACCTGGCGCGACGGAAGGGGACGGCGACATGGGTGACCAAGGCTCCACTCTGGCGGAGTTCGTCAAGCAGACCGGGCCGCTGCGCGGGCAGGCGCTGCACCGGCTGGCCGTGAGCTGCGTGGCCGCCCTGGCCAAGCTGCACGCGCGCGGCACCGCCGGGATCAGGCCCGGCAAGGAGAGCGTGGCGCTGGGGGCGCGGGGGCAGGTGCTCATCGGCTGGCAGACCGCGCCCGCCGCCGGCGACCTGCCGGAGGCCGAGGACGTACGGGCCTGGGCCGACCTGGTCGTGTTCGCGGCCACCGGCTCGGAGGACGGCGACCTCCGCGTGCTGACGCCCGCGCTGCGCATCGCGATCCAGCAGTGCCGGCTGCCCGATCCGGCGGCGCGGCCGAAGTCGGCGGACGTGCTCCGCGTCCTGCTCAGCCGATCCATGGCAGCGGCGGTCGCCTCCGTGGACGACCTGCTGTCGCAGGCGAGTTGAGCCCAGGGCCAGGTCCGGTCACAGTACGGAAACGACGGTCCGGTACCTTTCCCCCGGGGCTCCACGCACCCGGGCAAGCCCAGAACACTCCGGCATTCCCATAACCTGTGTGTGCTGCCCAGAGTGGGGTGAGTCACAATGGCAGCAGAGGAGGCAGAGTGAACACCGAAGATGTGCTGGGCAAGGCCCCCCTGTTCGCCGCGCTGGACCGCGAGAGCGCCGCGGCGCTGCGCACGAGCATCACCGAGGTCCAGCTGTCGAAGGGGCAGACGCTCTTCCACGAGAACGAGACGGGCGACCGGCTCTACGTGGTGCTGGAGGGGAAGATCAAGCTTTCCCGCACCTCGCCGGACGGCCGGGAGAACCTGCTGAGCGTGCTGGGGCCGAGCGAGATGTTCGGCGAGTTGTCGTTGTTCGACCCGCGGCCGCGCACGGCCACGGCGACGGCGCTGACCGAGGTGCGGCTGGCCGGGCTGGGCCACGACGACCTGCGGCCCTGGCTGACCGGCCGGCCCGAGGTGGCGTTGCACCTGTTGCGCGCGCTGGCGCAGCGGTTGCGCCGCACCAACGACGTGCTGGCCGACCTGGTCTTCACCGACGTGCCCGGGCGGGTGGCCAAGCAGTTGCTCGACCTGGCCGAGCGGTTCGGCACGAAGACGGACGACGGGCTGCGGGTGCACCACGACCTGACCCAGGAGGAGCTGGCGCAGCTCGTCGGCGCCTCGCGGGAGACGGTCAACAAGGCGCTGGCCGACTTCGCGCAGCGGGGGTGGCTGCGGATCGAGGCCAAGGCCGTGGTGATCCTGGACATGGACCGGCTCTACAACCGATCGAGGTAGTCGAGCTGGGCCGCCACCGACATCTCGGCGGCCGGCCAGAGTGAGCGGTCGACGTCGGCGTACACGATCTTGACGATCTGGCGCGGCGTGCGGGCGCCCTGCGCGCGTGCCGCCCTGATCTGGTCGAGCCGCTGACGCCGGTGCGCGATGTAGCCGTCGAGCGCGCCGATCGGGTCGGGCAGCACCGGCCCGTGGCCGGGCAGCAGCGCCCGCGCCTCCAGGTTCTCCGCCGCGGCCCTGAGCCGGTCGAGGCTGCGCAGGTAGTCGGCCAGGCCGCCGTCGCGGGCGATGATGGTGGTGCCCCTGCCGAGCACGGTGTCGCCGGTCAGCATCGCGCGGTCGGCGGGCAGCCAGAAGCACAGCGAGTCGAACGAGTGCCCCGGCGTGCCGTAGACGTGGATCTCCAGGCCGCCCACGGTGACCACGTCGCCGTCGCCGAGGCCCTCCTCGCCCAGCCGGTGGCGGGGGTCGAGGGCGCGTACGGGCGCGTCCACCATGCGGGCGAAGCGGCGCGCGCCGCCGCTGTGGTCGAAGTGGCCGTGGGTGAGCAGGATCTGGGTGACGCGGCGCTCGCCGAGGTGGTCGCGTACGCGGCTGAGGTGCGCCTGGTCGTCCGGCCCCGGATCGACGACGATCACCTCCTCGCCGGTGCCGATCATCCACGTGTTGGTGCCGTCGAGGGTCATCGCCGACGGGTTGGGGGCGAGCAGGTTCTCGGCGTGTTCCGTACGGGAGCCGTCGGGCGTGCCGATCGGGATGTGCAGGCCGCTCATCGCGTCACCAGCCGCATCTCCCCCTCGATCTCCACGGCCCTTGGCATGATCGTCTCGATCTCGCGGGGCGCGGCCAGGACGTCGGCCACGCTGTCGTACGCGCTCAGCTCGGTCAGTGTGGCGTGGGTGGGCGGCATCAGGAAGAACTCGCCGTTCAGCGCCTCACCGGGGCTCCGCCACACCACCCTGTCGGCCTCTCCGCCCACGTCGCGCGTGCGCTGCCCCTCGGGCAGCACGGCGACGAAGAAGCGCGTGTCGAAGCGCTTGCGCTCGATCTCGGGGGTGATCCAGTGGGCCCAGGCCTTGAGCAGGTCGGCGCGGAGCACCAGCCCGCGCCTGGCGAGGAAGTCGGCGAAGCCGAGGCTGCGGTCGATGAGCGCCAGCCTGTCGGACTCCCAGTCGTCCCCCGTCGTGTCGGCGACCACGGAGTCGGGCCCTGGGCCCGCGAGGAGCACGCCTGACTCCTCGAACGTCTCGCGCACGGCCGCGCACACGAGCCCGCGCGCCAGCCGTTCGCCGGCCTTGAAGACCTCGCCCCACTCCGCGGGGGACGGCCCGGCCCAGGCGACCGCCTGGTCGGTGTCGCGCACGTCCACGGATCCGCCGGGGAAGACGTAGGCGCCCGCGGCGAAGGCCATCGTCGCCTTGCGCCGCAGCAGATAGACCTCCGGCCCCGGGCGCAGGAGCACCACCGTGGCGGCGTCCCGCGCCGGCACCGGCTGGACCCGGCCGGACAGGACGTCCCGCGCCCGGTCGGCGAGCTCGGCTGGAAGCGGCAATCCGGTCACATGACCTCCTCCTAGAACATCACTCGGTCATGGTGACATATGCCCGCTCAGCCGACTTCGGCGATCAGCTCCACCTCGACGGGCGCGTCCAGCGGCAGGGCGGCGACGCCCACGGCGCTGCGCGCGTGCCTGCCCTGGTCACCGAACACCTCGGCGAGCAGGTCGCTCGCGCCGTTGGCCACCTGCGGCTGCTCGGTGAAGTCGGGGGCGCTGGCGACGAAGACCACGACCTTGACGATCCGCCGCACCCGGGACAGCTCGCCCAGCTCGGCCTTCAGCGCGGCCAGCGCGTTCAGCACGCAGATGCGGGCCTGCGCCTTGCCCTCGTCGACGCCCAGGTCGACGCCGAGCTTGCCGGTCTGGTGCAGCTTGCCCTCGATCATCGGCACCTGGCCCGAGGTGTAGAGCAGGTCACCGGTGCGGACGACGGGCAGGTAGGAGCCCGCGGGCTTGGCGGGCGACGGCAGGGTGAACCCCAGCTCCTCGACTCGCTGCTCGGGCGTCGTCACTGCTTCTCCCGCTTGAAGTAGGCGACGAGCTGCTCGGGCGTGGCGCCCTGGACGATCTGGACCAGCTCCCAGCCGTCGGCGCCGAAGTTGTCGAGAATCATCTTCGTGTTGTGGATCAGCACGGGTGCCGTGAGGTACTCCCATTTCTTCATGGGGATCACATTAGTGTGAGCAATCTCAAAGGTTGGTCGCAGACTGACGACAAGTGACCGTTCGGTAGCGTGGAAGCGTGGAGTCTCCGGACACTGATTGGACCGACGTACGACTGCACGTCGTCACCGGCAAGGGCGGCACCGGCAAGACGACCGTCGCCGCCGCTCTCGCGCTCGCGCTGGCCTCCGGCGGCCGCAAGGTGCTGCTGGTGGAGGTCGAGGGCAGGCAGGGCATCGCGCAGATCTTCGATCTGCCGCCCCTCCCGTACGAGGAGCGCAGGATCGCGGTCGCGCCGTCGGGCGGCGACGTGTACGCGCTGGCCATCGATCCCGAGGAGGCCATGCTCGAGTACATGGAGATGTTCTACGGGATGCGCAGGGCGGGCCGGGCGCTGACCAAGATGGGCATCGTCGACTTCGCCACCACCGTGGCCCCCGGCTTCCGCGACGTGCTCGTCACCGGCAAGACCACCGAGGCCGTGCGCAGGCGGGGCAAGAACGGCCGCCGCGTCTACGACGCCGTCGTGCTCGACGCGCCGCCCACCGGCCGCATCACGCGCTTCCTGAACGTCACCAAGGAGGTCGCGGGCCTGGCCAGGGTCGGGCCCATCAAGAACCACTCCGACCTGGTCAGCGGCGTCGTGAAGTCCCCCGAGACGGCTGTGCACTTCGTCACGCTGCTGGAGGAGATGCCGGTGCAGGAGACCCTCGACGGCATCGCCGAGCTGCGCGCCGCGGGCCTGCCCGCGGGTGGGATCTTCATCAACATGGTGCGCCGGTCCCTGCTGCCGCAGGCCGCTCTTGACACGGCTGTCAAGGGCCGGTTCGACCCGGAGGAGCTCGCGCTGGGCCTCAAGGCGGCGGGCATCACCGACGGCTCGCAGGCCGACGCGCTGGCCGGGGCGCTGGCCGAGGAGGTCGTGGAGCACGCCCACCGCACCGAGCTGGAGCGCGCCGAGCGCGAGACGCTGGCCGGGGCCGGTCTGACGAGGTACGAGCTGCCGCTCCTGGCCGACGGCGTGGACCTCGCCGGCCTGTACGAGCTGGCCGAGAACATGCGCACCCAGGGAGCAGCGTGAAGAAGCCCGCCAGGCTCGACGTCGACGCCATCCTCGACGACACGGGCACCCGCATCATCGTCTGCTGCGGCGCCGGCGGCGTGGGCAAGACCACGACCGCGGCGGCGCTCGGCCTGCGGGCCGCCGAGCGCGGCAGGTGCGTCGTCGTGCTGACGGTCGACCCGGCCAGGCGGCTGGCCCAGTCGATGGGGCTGACCGAGCTGGACAACACCCCGCGCCTGGTCAGCTCGCCCGAGGGCGGCGGCCAGCTCTACGCGATGATGCTCGACATGAAGCGCACGTTCGACGAGATCATCGAGGCGCACGCCGACCCGGTGCGGGCCCGCCAGATCCTGTCGAACCCCTTCTACCAGTCGCTGTCCTCCAGCTTCTCCGGCACGCAGGAGTACATGGCGATGGAGAAGCTGGGCCAGCTCCGCCGCTCCGACGAGTGGGATCTGATCATCGTCGACACGCCGCCCTCGCGCTCGGCGCTCGACTTCCTCGACGCGCCCGAGCGGCTCGGGCGCTTCCTCGACGGCCGGTTCATCAAGCTGCTGACCGCGCCCGCCAAGGCGGGAGGGCGCAGCGCGTTCCGGCTGCTCAACGCCGGATTCGGGTTGATGGCCGGAGCGATGACCAAGCTGCTGGGCGCTCAGGTGATCAAGGATCTGCAGACGTTCGTGTCAGCGCTGGACGCGGTGTTCGGCGGGTTCAGGCAGCGGGCCGAGATGACGTACCGGCTGCTGCAGGCGCCGGGCACGGCCTTCGTGGTCGTGGCCGCGCCCGAGCGCGACGCGATGCGCGAGGCGTCCTACTTCGTCGAGCGCCTGGCCGAGGAGCGCATGCCCCTGGCCGGGCTCGTCGTCAACCGGGTGCACGTGGCTCCCGCGTCAGGGCTCTCCGCCGCCCGCAGCGCCGCCGCCGCGGAGGACTTGGAGTCGAGGGGCGAGCACGAGCTCACCGCGGCCGTGCTGCGGCTGCACGCCGGGCGAATGCAGCTCGCCGCTCGCGAAAGCCGCGAGCAGGAGCATTTCGTCTCGGCCCACCCCACGGTGCCCGTGGTGCAGGTCCGCGCCATGTCCGAGGACGTCCACGATCTCGCCGGGTTGCGGGAGATCGGGAACCTGCTGGCCACCGCATAGAAGTACGGCCGGCGGCGGCGCCGGCCGTACGCGGTCGCCGGGCTGGGGTCAGCCGGCGATCAGCTCGTTGGTTCGTTCGTACTCTTCCTTGGCCGACTCGAGCAGCTCTCGCCACGAGTCCACGTCGGGCCGCCGTCGAAGCAGCGCACGTCGTTCCCGTTCGGTCATGCCGCCCCACACCCCGAACTCGATGCGGTTGTCCAACGCATCGGCGAGGCATTCAGTACGGACCGGGCAGCCACGGCAGATGAGCTTGGCCCTGTTCTGCGCGGCGCCCTGCACGAACAGGGCATCCGGATCCGCACCCTTACAGGCGGCACGGGAGGTCCAATCCGTGATCCACATTTTTCGACCCCACTCCCCTTAGGTGGTCAGTCGTCATTTGGGGCCGACGGGCGCGGGCGCCGAGCCTCCGTATTCAGTTGCCGCAGGGAGAACGTACGCAACTACACGTTCGGGCCGACAGACCCCAGAGGACCAATTTCTCGCCGCCATCTTGACCGGGAATGACTAGTCACCCCCGTCAGTCAAGGCGAAATGGTGTCGTGCTACCGATTCGGTCAGTGTTTCCGCGTACTCTTGGTAGCGTGCAAGCGCAGCGCAAAGATCGCTCCAACCCCGTGCTCAACGTCCTGCGGCTCGTCATCGCAGGCGCGGCTGCGGGGGTGCTCGCGGCTGCCGTTGCCCTGCCCGCCGTCGGCGGGGCGGGCATGTCCACCAGGAGCGCGGTGGACGCACTCAACCTCAAGCCGGAAGAGCTCGACGAACCTCCTCTGTCCGAACGCACCGAGATCTTTGATGCCGACGGCAAGAAGATCGCCCAGTTCTACTTCGAGAACCGGCAGTCCGTGACCCTCGACAAGGTCGCCCCGATCATGCAGACGGCGCTGATCGCGATCGAGGACTTCCGTTTCTACCAGCACGGGCCGATCGATGTGGAGGGAACGGTCAGAGCGCTGCTGAAGAATGTGAGCAGCGGCGGCGTCATGCAGGGTGGATCTTCGATCACCCAGCAGTACGTCAAGCAGGTGCTGGTCAACAAGGCCGAGACGCCGGAGGAGCAGGCCGCCGCGATCGCGCCGACCGTCTCCAGGAAGCTGTCCGAGTTGCGCAACGCCATGGCGATCGAGAAGAAGTACTCGAAGAACCAGATTCTCGAGAAATATCTCAACATCGCCTACTTCGGTGCCGGCGCCCACGGCATCCAGGCCGCCGCCAAGCGTTTCTTCAACAAGTCGGCCGCCGACCTCAACCTCGTCGAGTCCGCCACGCTCGCCGGCGCCGTGCAGAACCCGGCCAGGACCGACCCCAACGTCGGCCCCGAGTCCCGCCAGCGGCTGCTGGAGCGGCGCAACACCGTGCTCGACCGGATGGCCGAGCTGAAGAAGATCTCCGCAGAGGAGGCCGCGGCCGCCAAGGAGAAGAAGCTGGGCTACAAGGACGTCAAGGTGCCCGGCGGCTGCGAAGCCAGCAAGTATCCGTACTTCTGCCTCTACGTCCAGTACGAGATCCTCAACAACGAGGACTTCGGGAAGAACCAGGACGAGCGCAGGAAGCTGCTCCAGCGCGGCGGCCTGCGGATCAAGACCACGATCGACCCGAAGATGCAGGAGGCCGCCGAGAAGGCGATCAAGAGGTACGTCAGCACCAAGGACAAGCCCGTGGCCTCGCAGGCCATGGTGGTGCCCGGCACCGGCGAGATCAAGGCGATGGCCGCCTCCCGCAAGTTCGGCGGCAGCAAGAAGAAGAACGAGATGAGCTACAACATCGTGGCCGACGCCGCACACGGCGGCGGCCGCGGGTTCCAGCAGGGCTCGACCGCCAAGGTCTACACGCTGGCCGCCGCGCTGGAGGAGGGCCTCAAGTACGGCGACGGCTTCCCCTCCCCCGCCGGCTACACCGCCAGCGGCTACAGCTCGTTCAAGAACTGCAAGAACCAGAACGTCGGCGACCCGACGCACACCGTGCGCAACTCCAGCGAGGGCGGCGGCGGCTTCAAGACCCTGCAGACCGGCACCTGGGGCTCGGTGAACACGTTCTTCATCAAGCTGCAGGAGAAGGTCGGGCTCTGCGACACGGTCAAGATGGCCAAGAAGCTCGGCGTCAAGCGGGCCGACGGGCAGAAGCTGTCCGAGGTCGAGACGTTCACGCTGGGGGTCAACGAGGTCGACCCCGTCACGATCGCCAGCTCGTACGCCGTCTTCGCCTCACGCGGCCAGTACTGCAAGCCGCTGGCCATCACCGAGATCAAGGACCGCTTCGGCAAGGCCAAGCAGTACAAGCCGAAGTGCTCGCAGGTGCTGGAGGAGGAGGTCGCCGACGCGGTCAGCGGCATCCTGTCCGGCGTGTTCACCAAGGGCACCATGACGGACGTCGGCGGCATCGGGCGCGACGCGGCCGGCAAGACGGGCACCACCGACAACTACATGTCGGCCTGGTTCGCCGGTTACACCCCGAACATGTCCTCCGCCGTCAGCCTGGGCGACCCGCGCGGCACCTCGGCGCACAAGCTGATCGGGATCACCATCGGCGGGCGCTACTACCCGTACGTGTACGGATCGTCCATCTCGGGGCGGATCTGGAAGGACTCCATGCTCCAGGCCCTGAAGGGCGTCGAGCCGGTCGATTTCCGCTCGGTCGACACCTCGCGCTTCGGCGGCTGCACCGACAACTGCGCGCCCAAGCCCAAGAAGAAGAAGGACGAGGACGGGCCCGACGACCCGTTCGACATCTTCGACCCCGGCAACAACGGCGACGGCCCGTTCGACGGGCGCGGCGGCGGTGACGACGACGGGCCGGGCGGCGGACGCGGCGGGCGCGGCGCCGGCGACGCGGGGCCGATCATCACGCCCGGCGGCTGAGAGGCGCTGAGGCCTCCGCTCACGTCCCGGAAGTCGCGGGGTCGTGGGGGGAGGCCTCGGGCTCCTGAGGGCGCTGAGAGGCCCTCAGAGGGCGCAGACAAGCGCTCCTGGGCTTACCGCGGCCTAGTTTGGCCAGGCGGGCTGAGGCCTTGCTTGGCCAGGCGGGCTGAGGCCTTGCTTGGCCAGGCGGGCTGAGGCCTTGCTTGGCCAGGCGGGCTGAGGCCTTGCTTGGCCAGGCGGGCTGAGGCCTTACTTGGCCAGGCGGGCCTTGACGGCGGCGGCCACCCGGCCGCCCTCGGCCCGGCCCGCGACCTTCGGGTTGACCGCCTTCATGACCTGCCCCATCGCCTGCGGCCCCGCGGCGCCCGTCTCGGCCACGGCCGCCTCCACCAGCTCGGCCAGCTCCTCGTCCGAGAGCTGCGCGGGAAGGTACTCCTCCAGCACCGCCTGCTCGGCCAGCTCCGCCTCCGCCTGCTCCTTGCGGCCCGCGTTGCCGAACGCCTCGGCCGCCTCGCGCCGCTTCTTGGCCTCCTTCGTGAGGACCTTGATGACCTCGTCGTCGGAGAGCTGCCTGGCCTCCTTGCCCGCGACCTCCTCCACGTTGATCGCGGCCAGTGCCATGCGGACCGTCCGCAGCCGTACCTCGTCCTTGCTCTTCAGAGAGGCCGTCAAGTCGGCCTTCAGCTTGTCCTTCAATGCGCTCATGCGCTCCATCTTGCCGCCTGCGCGGACCCGTCCGTCGCGGTCCGGCCGATGTCGCGCCGGAAGTCGGGCATCATGAAGAGGTGAGGAAAGCCGTCGCAGTACCCCTGTCCATGCTCGGTCTCGGCCTGGCCGGGCTGGGTTACGCCTCCGTGGTGGAGCGCAACTGGTTCCGCCTGCGCCGCTTCGACGTGCCCGTCCTGGAGCGCGGCCAGCGTCCCGTGCGCGTCCTCCACCTGTCGGACCTGCACCTGACGCCGCGCCGCACGATGCTGATCAACTGGGTCCGCTCGCTCGGCGCCCTGGAGCCCGATCTCGTCGTCAACACCGGCGACTCCATCGCCCACCCCGAGGCCGTCCCCGCGCTCCTGCACGCCCTGGAGCCCCTGCTGTCGCGTCCCGGCCTGTTCGTCTACGGCTCCAACGACCTCTACGCCCCCGTGCCCAAGAACCCGGCCCGCTACCTGTGGCGCACGTCCAAGAACGACCATCGCCAGCACGTGCCCTCCCTGCCCTGGGAGGAGCTGGGGGCCGGCATGGCGGCCGAGGGCTGGCTCGACATGAACAACACCACCGCCCGCGTCAAGGTCGGCGACCTCGACGTGGCCGTCGCCGGCATCCACGACTCCCACATCTCCCGCGACCGCTACGACCTCGTCGCCGGCCCCGCCCCCGCCGACGCCGACCTCCGCCTCGGCGTCATGCACTCCCCCGAACCCCGCAACATGACCCGCTTCGCCGCCGACGGCTACCAGCTCCTGCTGGCCGGCCACACCCACGGCGGGCAGCTCTGCATCCCGTTCTACGGCGCCCTCGTCACCAACTGCGGCATCGACCGGGCCCGCGTGAAGGGGCTCAGCAGGCACGACTCCGCCTGGCTGCACGTGTCCGCCGGGCTCGGCACCTCGCCGTACGCGCCTGTGCGGTTCGCCTGCTTCCCTGAGGCGACGTTGCTGACGCTGGTGCCCCGGAGATAAAGGCGGTCACAAGCACCTTGAGAGTCCGCTAGACTTTTCAAGCACGCACACGACGGGTGTGTGCACCGGGGTGTAGCGCAGCTTGGCAGCGCGCTTCGTTCGGGACGAAGAGGTCGTGGGTTCAAATCCCGCCACCCCGACAGCCGAATCACAGGTCAAGGGCCTGGTTCTCAAGATCGAGAACCAGGCCCTTGATCATTTGACCGTCGTTTGACCGTCCGGGGGCACTGACGGGTTCAAACAGGTTTCGCAGGGCACCATGATCTGCCTACCCCCACGCCGGGCAGGCGCTAGGTCCCCGGAGTTGCCCGGAGTGACAACGTCCGTGTTCGGGGGACACCGCCGGGACGCCTCGGCGGCGTCAGGCGGCCCCGGCGGTCACGGGGACGCGGGCCAGGAACGGCAGGACCACGGCAGCCATTTCCTCGGGCACCTCCTCGGCCAGGTCGTGGCCGGCGTCGAAGACGTGACCGGTGACGTCGTCGGCCATGAACCGCATCTGCGACTCGTTGCGCTCGCCGATGAAGGCCGACCCGCCGAGTGCCAGCACCGGGATGTCCAGCTTGTGCCGTGAGGACTGCCGGTTCTGCTCGGCGTCGACGAGCATCGCCCGGTAGATCGAGAGCATCGCGCGGATGCCACCGGGCATGGAGTAGCAGCGCACGTACTCCTCGATCGCGTCCGGCGTCGCGCTGTCCGGCCGGCTGCGCTCGAATTTGATCATGTACGTGATCACCTCCCGCTCGTGGCCGGCGATCAGCATCTCCGGCACGTCCGGCTGGAAGTAGAAGCCCAGATGCCACAGGTGCATGCCGCTGGAGACGTTCTCGACGGTGAGCGCGGTGTGGTCCTCGAAGCCGAACCCGGGGAACAGCGCCTCGGCGAACACCAGGGAGGTGACGCGGCCGCGGTGCCGGGCGGCGAGCTGGTAGCCGATCACCGCCCCCCAGTCCTCGCCGATCACCGCGTAGCGCTCGTGGCCCAGAGCGCTCATCAGCTCGGCGATGTCGTCGCTCATCGTCGCGGAGTCGTATCCGCCCGCGGGCCGGGCGGAGTCACCGAGGCCGCGCAGGTCGGGAACGACCACGGTGTAGTGGGGCGTCAGCTTCGGGACGAGGTGACGCCAGTGGTAGCCGGTCTTCGGCACGCCGTGCAGCAGCACCACGGCCGGCCCGGAGCCGGCTGTGCGGTAGTGCAGGCTCGTCCCGTTGACGGCGGCGCGGCCGGTGCGGACGAGGTTTCCATCGTGGTCGAACATCATGGGTCACTCCAAATTATGGATCGCTTGATACAGATTTCGGGCGTAAAAAACTCAGTCGAGGGTGGCCAGCGCCACCTCCACGAGCGACTCGAGGGCACGGGCGTCCGGCGTGACCTTCGCCGAGACCAGCAGGCCGTTGAGGAAGGTGACGAGGAACGCGGCTAGCGTGTGCGGATCGTGCCGCGCCGCGATCTCGCCCCGTTCCGCCGCGACCCGCAGCACCTCGGCGATCGCGTCGCGGCTGGCGTCCTGCATGTCGCGCACGATGCGCCTGATCGAAGCGTCCTCCGGCAGGCGCTCGCACGCGGCGTTGACCGCCAGGCAGCCCCGGCCCTCCCGCTCGACGGCGATGCGGACGCGCCCCGCCAGCATCGTACGGATCGCCGACCGGGCGTCCGCCCCCTCTTGCAGGTCGCGCAGGGCGGCCGCCGCGAGCGTGGTGCGGTAGTGCTCCAGCGCTGCCCGGTAAAGGCCGTTCTTGTCGCCGAACGCCGCGTACAGGGAGCCCTGCCCGATGCCCAAGAGCTGGGTCAGGTCGCGCACGGCGGTCGCCTCGTAGCCGCGCGTCCAGAACAGCTCCATCGCGCGGCTCACCGCCGCCTCCGTGTCGAACTCCCGGGTCCTTGCCATGACCCCTACCGTAGCTTATCTGGATCGCACGTTCAAAAAAAACCGCTCCGCGTCACTTTCCGGCGGTCAGCCGGCTTCCGCTCGGAGTTCTGAGGCCGGTGAGCTGCAAGATCGACGCTGTTTGGGCCCGTGACCCGCTTCCTTCTACGGCCCAGTCCGCCACGACGGCGATGATGTCCGCTTCAGCCTCGACCACCGGCCCAGCGCACCGGCCGACACCCATGCACCGCAAGACGGCTTCCGGGCAACACGCCACCCGGTTTCGCCTCCAGAAGGGTAGTGAGGGCGACACTCCCTCACTACGCTTCCTCGGTCAGCCGCGGTCGGGTCCCTCGGGTTCCTCGATTGCCCATTCACTGATCGCTCTCCGGAGTGCCCTGATCGGGGCGTTCAGTTGGTCCAACTCTGCCTGAGCGACCTTCATCTGGTCGGATCGAAACCGTACTGCCCTGCCGAACCAGAAGGGTCCGGCGGCACTTGTGAAGGCGCCGAGCCCCTTGTCCCTGAACCTGTTCCATTGATCCAGGAAGGCGAGGATGGCACTCCGCGTCGCCTCGTTGTCCACTGTCTCCAGGGCCTCGGATGTCAGGTTGATCATGGCGAGTATTCTCGGCTTGGCGGCCTCAAGGGCAGCCGCCAGCGTCTCGGCGGACATGCCAACGTTCAGATCAGCCCTGGCGAAGAGGTTGTGAAACTCGGTATGCGTCTCCTCGGCAACTACGACCACCCGGCGCGCCAGAGCCAGCCTTTCCTGACGCGCGGCTTCTGCCCGTTCGTGCCGGCTCTCCGTCATCTGCTGGCGTTGTAACCGGACCTGTTCCTCGGCCGCTCTCGCCTGTCGCTCAGCGAGCTCCGCCGCTTGGCGGGCCGCGGTCGCCGATTCTTTCGCGCTGCGTGCCTGCGCCCACGCGGCCCGGGTCTGCCATACGGCGACGCCGACCGCGACCGAAGCGACGAACGAGCCAGCGAGGGCGATCCAATCGGAGACCTCCATGGCCGTACATCATCACCCAGCGACCCTGAGGGCACTACCTCCTTGTGTTCGTCGCGGATGGCCAGTTGCTTCATCAGAAGCATGGTGACGGAATGTCACCCTCACTGACATCAACTTGTCGCCAGCCACTGCCAAGAACCGGCTCTGGCTCGCTTTCGATGATCAGCTACGCAGGGTGATGCCGAGTCTGGGCGGGACGTCAGTGGCCCTGGACGTCGAAGACGGTCTTGGAGAAGTCGCGGGTAGCGAGGTGGTCCCGGCGTATGCCCCAGATGATGTGTGCCCCGTCGCCCCAGATCATGTGGTCCGTCTCGTCCAGTTGCAGGAGTAGCACCCACTGGCGGGCTTCGGCATAGAACGACTCCTCGCCGTACCAGCCCGCACCCTGAGCTTCGGCGGCGACGGCCTCGAACGGCGACTGCAGAACCATGGCGTGGCCGCCGACCTGGTGCCGTGAGCCATGGTGGCGATGCCCGTACTCGCCGACCACTTCCATGAATTCACGTCCGGCCGACACATGCCTCCACACCGCCGCAACCACCGCCGAGTCGCCGCCAAAGGCTTCCGCGAGCTCCGGCTGGACATTGTCCGGCCAGGTGAGCACCGTTCGCGCGGTAAGCAACTCCTCCGGATGAACCCAGCCTTCGGACTGCCGAAGCGTGGGCGTCCCAGCAGGCACATAGATCACGGCATCGCCGTCACCCTCGAACTCGACGAAGAACAGCAGCGCGCCGTCCCCGGGTAGCTCGATGTCGACCTCATACGCGGCCAGTCGCGCGCAGTCGAGGGTGGCGACGAGCGACAGCGGCCGCGAACTCGGACCGACCGGCCAAGGCGCACCTTCCGGTAGGTCCGCGGCTCCGCCCAGTCGCCCGACCACCAGCTGGTCATCCTTGGCGATCGACAGCTGGATCGCCGGACGCAACAACGCGAGCAGTCGGTCAGCTGTGTCGGCGGGCAGATGGGCTCGGGCGAGGTCGGCGAAGTTCGTCATGCCCGGGGATCATGCCACGGTGCACCGACATCTAGCCCCTTGAGGACGTTCCGCCCGCGCCCTGCATCAGGCTGGGGCCAGCGGGAGTTCCTAGCACTGCTTGTCGTTGTCGCGATCTTGTAACGGGCCTCACATGGAGATGGCCGCTCGTCAACGATCTGACCAGCGCTCTGCTCCAGCAGAATCAACTCGACGAGGCCTGCGTGTTGATCACCGAAGCGGTGCACAACACCCGTTCGTTGAGTTCGCTCGTCGTGACCCGGCACCTCACTGAGCTCCGAGCCCAGCTACAGGCGCACCACGGTCACCAAGGGGCCGCTGACTGCCTCGACGTCCTGGAAGACGCACATCGCGAGCGATGCTGGTTGTACCAGTAAGGAGGCGCCCCGTGAGCTCCGACGCTCCGCTCTACGAACGTGATCCTGAAGCATGGAACGCCTACCTGGCCGAAGGCAACGCCCGCCAGGCCCGTAAGCGCGTCGGCACCGATGCGCTCATTCGGGACGAGCACGGCCGAGTCCTGCTTGTGGACCCCGTCTACAAGCCCGACTGGGATCTCCCCGGTGGCATGGCGGAGAACAACGAACCGCCGGCCGCCGCCGCACGGCGCGAGGTCAAGGAGGAACTGGGACTCGACCTCGAGATCCGTAGTGCTCTCGTGGTCGACTGGGTGCCGCCACACGGCCCCCCGGGACGACTCCTTGATGTTCATCTTCGACGGTGGAGTGCTTGAGCCCGCCCAGATCGCGGATCTGCACATCGTGGACTCCGAACTGCAGGACTTCCGATTCGCTGCTCCAACTGAGATGGCCGGCCTCCTGCGGCCCTATGTGTGGCGGCGCGTGCAGGCGGCACTCGGCGCACTGCGAGGAAGCTTCCCCACCTACTGCGAGAACGGATACTCGCTGGTCAGCCCACGGTTCCGCCGAGAAGGACGAGATACCAGCTCACCGGCTCCCGGCAGGGCCATCGGTCACGAGGGAGGAAACCACGAGGGGGCCACCCGCCCCTCGCGCTCTCTACTTCACGTGGTCAGACTGGGCTTGGCCCACACCGGCGCCCCGCACTTGTCCCAGACCACGTGCCGGTTGGCATCCAGATGCCCCCAGCAGGTCTGAACACCCACACGTCGCCCAGGACCGAACTGTCGGTCTTGCAGCCGCCCTGGGGTGCGCGCACCTCGAATGGTCCGCGCGCGTCGAGCTTGTTGTCGTTCATCCAGACCGCTTTGTAGACGCGACCGCCGGTCTTCGCATCGCAGACCTTGACCGTTGATCGGTCTGGTGGCACGGTCACCTTGCCGTCGCCGCTGCTGGTCTGCCAGCCGGCAGCGGTCCCTGCGTATGCCGCCGGTGCCAGCGCCAGGGCACCTGCCAGCATGGTGGTAACCGTGCATGTCCGTCCTACCATTCGTTCTCCCGTCTCCTGGTTTTCGCGGATCAGAGAGGCTAACTTTAAGTAATCAATCAACTTCGCCAAGTGCTGGATGGTCATGAAGCGTCCCTCGGTGGTCCGTTTGCAGGCATTTCTGAGCATGCGAATCCGGCATGCCCGCACCGTTCCGAGCCGGGGGGCATCAGCTGTGGAATGGGTGATCATCACCGCCATCATCGCCGGAGTGGCTCTTGGGCTAGTGACCGTGATCAAGACTGCGGTAGAGAGCCGCCAGACCGAAATCGTCACCAAACTGAACGGCGAGTAGGCCATAGCGCCAGAGCCGCCCGGGAGAACCGTCAGGCTCACAGCCATATCTCCGCAGTAAAGGCGAGAAGACATCTTCTTCAGGGCCGCCACCCATTCCCGTACATGTTCGGGAAGAATGCCGATCATCCGCATCTCGCCGAACTCGGGGATCAGATGCTTGTGGATGACGTACGTGTAGCTCTGCCGAGTGGTGGCCTCGATCTCGTGGTTTGGCAGCCACGGCTCCAGTACGTAGCGCTTGAACGTCTGCCGTCCACGCCCGGGATCTTCCAGCCGTCCTTCCGCGACCTTGGACTCGGCGTTCTGCCATGCCTTGTCGGCCGTCTTTTTGTTGGAGAAGGTGCCCGCTGACTTCTCCAGCCCCTTCATGTCCCAGTAGTAGGCGGTGTAGCGAACCTTTCCGTCCTTGCCCGCCCGCTTCCGCGAGTAGCCCGCGCTTCCAGATCACCTCTTTGATCGTTTGACCGTCATACTCGCCGTCACCGATGGGGACTGGTGGTCAGCGGTTGGTACGTCAGAAGCTAGGCCTACCTGCGATTCAACGGAGGATTATCGAGATGGTCAGAGGGTCGGATGAACGCCTCGTGCCCGTTCGGGACGAAGAGACCGTGGGTTCAAATCCCGCCACCCCGACCCAGCTAGAAGGCCACTTCCGACCATCGGAAGCGGCCTTTCTCGTTCCCCGGGTCAAATCGCATGGCCTTCGCGACACGCTGACCATCGTCGTGAGATCCAGGCCGACCCCCGGCTTGTCCTTCCTGTGTCCGGACGTGACCGGGTTTCCCTTGCTGCCCCGCTTCCACTGCACAGGCACCGGGTGCGGCGACCATCGGGCAGGATCTCATCGGCGCCCAGGTAGCGGAGTAGCACCTGCCGGCTGCGGCCCAGGACCTCCATGGGCGCGTCGATGTCCTGGAGGGTCTCTCGCGAGATCCCCGGCAGGTCGTCAGCTGCGGCTTGCTTGCCCGTCGCGCACGGCAGCAGTTCACGGATGAACTCGGCGGACAGGCACGCGGCGAGCAGCGGCGCGTCGTCGGTGCGGTGCGGGAGTGGAGGCGTTGCCGGCCGCGCGTCAGTACGGACTCGGGGTGATCCCTGGTCCCCGCTGTACGGTAGGTGACGGCCTATGAGTCGTTTCGCGATGAACGCGGCCGGCGCCGCCCTGGCTTGGCTGGTTCGGGCGGGAGTCAGATGTGCCCGTCGGGCTCGAAGAACGCCGCGTAGACCGTGCTCGCCTGGCCGGTCTCGCGCAGGGTGATGGGCGTTCCCGCTCGAAGCTCGCCTCGGGAGAGGATCTCGAATCCGCGCTGGTCCACCACATCGAAGATCATTCGTTCGGAGGCGTCCACGCACTGGTCGGGCTTCGAGATGACCTGGAAGGGGCCGTGCCCGTCCTCGCCGGACGACAGGATGGCCGCGTACGGTCCGACCATGGACAGGCGCACGGTCAAGTACCTCTTGCGTCTGGCGATGTAGGTGAACGACACGTCGCAGTTGACGTCGGTGTCGTCGGTGACCTCGCCGTTCGCTCTCAGGGTCCGCAGGACGTCCGCGTAGGGCTGACGCGCCGCCATCTCCGTGACGAAGTGCCAGGTCGGGTTGGCGAGGTCGCCGTAGGTATGGATGAGGCATTCGCGTAAGGCTGCCAAGTGGTCGGGGCGATCCTCGGAGGCTTTCCGGCGCGCCATCAGTTGGGGGATTCCTTTCCGTGGGATCAGCGTGCATCCGGCCCGCGTCGTGTGCGGAGTGGGGCGGTTGGGTCAGCGTAACTCGGCCTTGACACCGTGCTGGGAGAAGATCCCGGGTGCCGCAGATCATGAGTCGTAGCCCGGGACGAGATGCCTGCCAGCCACGTCAGAGTGGCCCAGACCAGCCGGGACGGGCCGGCGGCACCGAACCCGCCAGGCAAGCAGTCGTGCAAGGGGAAGGGGAATGGTGGCTGGACGGGGGCGGCCGGGCCCGGTTTCCACGGATTACGGCCGTCTGTACCGCGAGATCAGTGTTTCGCCAGCGGTTGACCGCTGGATTCCGGATCGCTTCGCCCCGCGGGGATCGGTCCGCGCGATTTCCTTTGACATTCAAATCTTACAGCGATTAGAGTATTTGAGTATCAAAGCTTCAGGCGAAGGGAGATCACGGAGCCATGATCCTTGTCACGGGTGCCACAGGCAGCGTCGGCCGTCACGTCGTCGACGGGCTGCTGAAAGAAGGACAGTTCGTGCGGGCTGTAACCAGGAACCCCGCCACGGCCGGCCTGCCGGCGGCGGTGGAGGTGGTCGAGGGTGACCTGTCCGCCCCTGAGCACCTGCCACTGGACGGCGTCACCACGGCGTACCTCATCGCGATGGGCGACAACCCGTACGAGGTGGCTCAGACGCTGGCCGACAACGGGGTCAGCACGGTCGTGTTCCTGTCGACCAGCGAGGTGCTGGACGACACCGACGAGCAGCCGGGCGCGATCGCGGCCAGGCACGCCGCGTTCGAGGACGCCATCCAGCGCTCGGGCATGCTCTGGACGTTCCTGCGCCCCAACGAGTTCGCCGGCAACGTCCTGCAGTGGGCGGACCAGGTCAAGGCGGGCGACGTCGTACGCGCCCCGTACGGCGATGCCTGGTCGGCTCCGATCCACGAGCGCGATGTCGCGGCAGCGGCGGTGCGGGCCCTCGTGGACGACCGGTTCCACGGCGCGAAGCTGGTGCTCACCGGGCCGGAGGCGATGACCCACCGCGAGCAGCTCGGGCACATCGCGTCGGTGCTCGGGCGGAAGCTGGAGTTCGAGGAGCTCCCGGCGGCCGCCGTGCGCGAGCGGATGGCGCGGTTCGCGCCGGTGGAGATCGTCGACGCCCTGCTGGGACGGCTGGCCGAGACCGTGGGGAAGCCGACCACGGTGACCAGCACGGTCTATCACGTCACGGGCAGGCGCCCGCTCACTTTCCGCGAATGGGTGGCTGAGCACGTGGAGGATTTCCGCTAAGCTGCCCGCATGCGCCAGCAACTCACCGACGAGCTCATGCTGGCTCTGACCGACCTGCAGAACGCCTCCGAGATGGCCGACGCGGCCATCTCGGAGAGTCTAGGGCTCAACCGCACCGACGCCCGGTGCGTGGCATATCTGATCACCCGCGGGCCGATGGCCTCGGGGGAGCTCGCGGAGCTGGCGGGTCTCACTCCTGGCTCGCTGACCGTGGCCGTCGACCGGCTGGAGAAGGCCGGGTTCGCCGAGCGGGTGCGTGACGTGACCGACCGGCGGCGGGTGCTGATCCGTCCCACCGACAAGGCGCGATACGTCGCGCAGCACGCCTGGGGGCAGGCGGTGAAGGAGGCCGAGGCGCAGTTCGCCTCCTACACCGACGAGCAGCTCGCCCTTCTCATCGAGTTCGTCCAGGGCCAGGTGGCGCAGCAGCGGCGCAACGCCGAGCGTATGCGCGAACGGTCGTCCTGGCCGTAGAGAGACGGCCGTAGAGAGACGGCCGCAGGGAGGCGTCAGTCCTCCAGGCGGATCGTTCCCGTGGGGCAGCGCCTCGCGGCGGCGCGCACCTTGTCGTGCAGCCCGGCCGGCGGCTCGGCGACGATCACCCGTACGACGCATTCCTCCTCGTCCTGCCCGAACACCTCGGGCACGGACAGCGCGCACAACCCGCTGCTGCAGCACTTGTCGGGGTCCACGGTGACGCGCATGCCGCTCACCAGGCGATCGGGATCTCGACGAGGCCCTCGATGAGAGTGCCCTCCGTACGCCGCAGCTCGTCCGCCGGCACCGCCAGCCGCAGCCCGGGGAACCTGCGCAGCAGGGTGCTCAGCGCGATCTCCAGCTCGACCCTGGCCAGCGCGGCGCCGATGCAGAAGTGCGGGCCCACGCTGAAGGTGATGTGCGGGTTGTCGGCACGGGCGATGTCGAGGTCGTCGGGCCGCTCGAACACCCGGCCGTCCCAGTTGGCCGCCTCCACCGCGGGGATGACCCCGGAACCCCGGGGTATCGTCACGCCGCCGACCTCGATGTCCTCGGTGACGTAACGCAGCATCGACAGCGAGCCGCTCATCAGCTTCCAGCGCAACAGCTCCTCGACGGCGCCCGGCAGCAGCGACTCGTCGGCCCGCAGGCGTTCGAGCTGGTCGGGCTCCGACAGGAGCTTGGCCACGGTCAGGCCGAGCTGGCTGGCGGTGGTCTCGTACCCGACGAGCAGCAGCAGCCGGCACCACCAGTGCAGCTCGTACTCGCTCAGCCGGGTGTCGTCCTCATCGTGCACCTGGATCAACGCGCTGACCAGGTCGTCGGCCGGCCGCTCGCGTTTGGCCGCGATCAGCGCGCTCATGTACGCGTTCAGCTCGCCCAGCGCGCCGTGGATCTCTTCCCTGGTGTATTTGCCGGTCGACAGGAAATGGTCGGTCCAGCGGCGGAAGCGGCCCTGCTCCTCCGGCGGCACGCCCAGCAGGTCGCAGATGACCCGGATGCTGAGCGGGAACGCCAGCGCCTCCGACACGCTCACCGGCGGCTTCTTCGCCGCCATCGCGTCGAGCAGCTCGTCGGTGATCTCCTGCACGCGGGGGCGCAGCCGCTCCACCCGGGTCGCGGTGAACGCCTTCATCACCAGCCGCCGCACCCTGGTGTGCTCCGGCGGGTCGGGGTCCATCTTCGGGTCCTGAAACATGCTGTTGTTCTTGGACACCTTCGGCGCGTCCGGGCGGTTCAGGTTACGGCTGACCCTCGGGTCGGTCAGCACGCTCCTGACGTCGTCGTACCGGGTCACCAGGTAGGCCTCGTCCCCGCTGGGGAGGATCACCCGCCACACGGGCTCGTCGTGGATGGTGCCCAGCTCCTTGGGGACGGCCAGCGGCCCCGGCCGGCGGAACGGGTAAGGAAGGGGGTTGGCGTTCACGGCTGCCTGCCTCTCTTGATGGTTCACCACGCGACGGGGACCTCGCGCAAGCCCAGGTCGAGCGGGCTGTCGTGGTGGCGTAGCGCGCTCGGGGGCACGGCCAGGCGCAGTGTCGGCACCCTGCGGATCAGCGCGTCCAGCGCCACCTGCAGCTCCAGCCTGGCCAGCGCCGCCCCCATGCAGAAGTGGGGGCCGGCGCTGAAGACGAGGTGCTGCTTGTTCTCCCGGGTGATGTCCAGGCGCATCGGGTCGGGAAAGACCGACTCGTCGAAGCCGGCCGACTCCAGCACCGGGATCAGCCCGGAGCCCCGGGGTATCGTCACACCGCCGACCTCGATGTCGTCGGTGACGTAGCGCAGCATCGACAGCGAGTGGCCGGCGATCTGGCAGCGCAGCAGCTCCTCCACCGCCTCGGGGATCAGTGACGGGTCCTCGCGCAGCAACCCGAGCTGCTCCGGCCGGGTCAGCAGCAGGACCACGCTGCTGCCCAGCTGCGACGCGGTGGTCTCGAACCCTGCCAGCAGCAGGATCACGCACCACACGTGCAACTCGTGGGCGCTGAGCCGGCCGTCGTTCTCGTCGTGCACCCCGATCAGGGCGCTGATCAGGTCATCGCCCGGCTCGTGGCGCTTGGCCTCGATCAGCTCGCCCATGTACTGCCAGGCCTCCCCCAGCGAGCCGCGGAACCGCGCCTGGTCCTCCGGCGGCACCCCGAGCAGGCCGCAGATGACCTGGAGGGTGAGCGGCACTGCGTACGCCTCGTGCAGGTCCGCCGGCGGCTCCCGCTTGATCAGGTCGGTGACCAGGTCATCGGCGACCTGCCGCACGTGCGGGCGCAGCCCTTCGACGCGGGTGGCGGTGAACGCCTTGGCCATCAGCCGCCGCATGCGGGTGTGCTCGGGCGGGTCGCGGTCGATCTTGGGGTTCTGGAAGACCTTCGTCTTCTGCACCGTCATCCGCGCCGCTCCGGGCCTGTCCCGGTTGCGGCTCACGCGAGGGTCGGACAGCACCCGCCGGATGTCCTCGTACCGCGTCACGAGGAACGCCTCGTCGCCGCTGGGAAGCGTCGCCCGCACGACCGGCTCCTCACGCAGCGTGGCGAGCTCCTCCGGCGGCTCCGCGGTGGCGGGCCAGGAGAACGGGAACCTCAGCGGCGAGGATGTCATGGATCGTCTCCCCATCAACGACGGCATCCGGCGACGGATCATCGGCCCCATCGTCATGCGGGCTGCTTGAGGCCGGGCCGAGAAGCGCTGGAGGTGCCGCCCGTCGCCTCCAGCCATCCTCGAACAGGCCCTGAGATCGTGGGCGCGACCATGCATGCAGTCGTGGCATGCAGTCGTGACTGAGGGAAGGTGGCCCATGCGCGTCTTGTTCGTCACCACGAGCTGGGGCTCGCACTACTACCATCTCGTCCCCCTCGTCTGGGCGATGCGCGCCTCCGGCCACGAGGTGTACGTGAGCAGCGAGCCCTCCTTCGCCGACACGATCGTGCGTTCGGGGGCCACCGCCGTTCCGACCAGCCGGGACATCGACCAGGGCGAGCTGATGAAGCGGGTGATCGCGGACCCGCCGGACTGGCCGCGGACCGCGCCGGAAGGGGTGACCCAGCAGGAGTGGGACAGTAGCTGGCGGGACGTCTCCAGGCGGGCCTTCCCGATGTTCGCCGCGCTCGCCGGCGAGCTGGCCGACGACGTGTTGCGGCAGGCTCGCGCGTTGCGGCCCGACCTGATCGTGTACGAGCCGACCAGCTTCGTGGCTCCGCTGGTCGGGGCGGCGATGGGCATTCCAGCGGTTCGCCACGTGCTGGGCGTGGACGTCATCTACATGGCGCGCAACATCGTGCCGCCGGTGCTGCGCCCGCTGGCGGAGCGGCTCGGCGTCGGCGACGTCGACATCCTCGGCCTGGCCACGATCGACAACTGCCCGCCGAGCATGCAGTTGCCGTCGCGGGTGAACAGGATCAGGACCCGTTTCGTGCCGTACAACGGGTCAGGCGCGATGCCGGACTGGCTGGTCGAGGCGGAGCCGCCGCTGCGGGTCGGGGTGAGCTGGGGCCTGTGCGCGTCGGACCGGGGACGCGGTTTCCTGGTGCCTGAGCTGGTCAAGGCCCTGTCCGAGCTGGACGTCGAAGTGGTCGTGACGCTCTCGGCCGCCGACCGCAAGAACCTGCCGGAGGGCGGGCTGCCGGGCAACGCCCGTGTGGTGGAGTCGCTGCCGCTGCACATGCTGATGCCGTCGTGCGGCGCGATGCTGCACCAGAGCGGCATCAGCACGATGCTGACAGCGCTCAGCTACGGCGTGCCGCAACTCGTCCTGCCGCAGATGCCGGACGAGCTGATGGAGTCGCGGCCGCTCATCGCCTCCGGGGCCGGCCTCGCGGTGTCGCCGGACGCCGATCCGGACGTCATCGCCGAACGCACGGCCGAGCTGGTCACCAAGCCCTCCTACCGCGAGGCCGCGCTTCGGCTGCGGGAGGAGATCCAGCAGCAGCCCTCCCCGACCGAGACCGTCAAGGAGCTCGAAGCCTTCGTCCGCGCTTGAAGCCAACGCCGCGGATCCGCAAGCCTCAGAACCGGAAAGGGTGTCAGCTTTGATCGAATCAACCCAGCAGGCCGTCTCCCCTGCCGAAGCGGTCTTCCGCCTGTCCAACGGCATGTCCGTCGCTGCGATCGTGCTGGCGGCGGCCCGGTTGCGGATCGCCGACGCGGTCGGCGCCGGGCCGGAGACCGTGGCGCAGATCGCGGCCAAGCTGGATGCCAATCCGGACGCGCTGACCAGGATGCTCCGCGCGCTGGCCGCGTTCGGCATCTTCCGCCAGGTGAACCCCACCACGTACGTCCATACCGACATGTCCTTGGCCATGCGGACCGACCACCCGGACAGGCTGCACGACAGGCTGATGACCGGCGGCGACTGGGGCTGGACGATGTGGGGCAAGCTGCCCGAGGCCATCCGCACCGGAGAGTGCGCCTTCGACAAGGTGTACGGCACCGACTTCTTCTCCTACCTCGACGCCGATCCGGCGGCCCAGGACATGATCTACTCCGGGGTGACGGCCTGGTCGGACCAGATGTTGCCGAGCATCGTGGACGCGCTGGACCTCAACGGGGTGCGCACGTTCGCCGACATGGGAGGCGGCAAGGGCGCGCTCCTGCGGATGGTGCTCCAGCGCTACCCGGACATCGAAGGGCTGCTCTACGAGGACGAGCGGACGCTGCGGGTGGTGCTGGACGACCTCAGAACGGGCGAGCTGGCCAACCGGTGCCGGCTGGCGTCCGGAGACTTCTTCGAGAAGGTCGAGCACGCGGCCGACCTCTACCTGTTCAAGCTCACCCTGCACATGTACGACGACGAGAAGGTCGCCGCCGCGCTACGCAACTGCGCGCAGGCGGCGGCGCCGGGCGCCAGGGTCGTCATCGCCGACCCGCTCCTGACCGATCCTCCGGTGCACCCGTTCGCCTCCAGCATGGACCTGCACATGTTGCTGGTCATGGGCGGGCGTGAGCGGACAGAAGGCGACTACAAGGCCGTGTTCGAGCGGGCCGGGCTGCGCTTCCGCGGAGTGACGCCGACCGACAGCGTGCTGCACCTCGCCGAGGGTGAGGTCGTCGCCTGATCCGGCGCGCATGACGTGGCCGGCCGCCGGTTTCCCCGTGACCGGCGGCCGGCCATCGCCGTTTCCGGCTCAGCAGCGGTCTCTCACCAGGGGATCTGGCGGCGGCCTCGGAGGAAGGCGCCCGTGGGGCCGTCCTCCGGCAGGGTGGCGGCCCAGGCGATGTCCGCCGCCGCCTCCTCGGGAGTGCGTTCCGCGCTCGGGTACATGCGGGTGCGTACCTTGCCGGGGTTCACGGCGTTCACCAGCACGCCGCGGTCGCGTACGACCTGGGCGAGCAGCACCGTGACGGCGTTGAGCGCGGCCTTCGAGACCGCGTAGGCGGGCGCGCCGGCGAACAGCCCGTTGCTGAACGCCCCCACGCCGCTCGACACCATGACGATCCGGCCCCAGCCGCGTTCGAGCATGCCGGGCAGGAACGCCTGGCTCACCCGCCAGGCGCCGAGCGTGTTGACCCGCAGGTGCGACTCCACCAGGTCGAGCGGCACCGAGTCGGGGGCCGTCCCGCCGTCGGCCAGGATGCCGGCGTTGTTGACCAGGATGTCCACCGTTCCCACCTGGTTCAGGCAGTCGCGCACGCTCTTGTCGTCGGTGACGTCGAGCACGGCGGCGAGCGTGCCGCCGCCCAGGTCGGCGGCGGCACGCTCGGCGGCCTCCTCGTCGCGTCCGGCCACGACGACCCGGTGTCCCCGCGCGAGGAGAGCGGCGCAGACCGCCCGGCCGAGGCCGCGATTGGCCCCCGTCACCAGGGCGGTCCTGCGTACGGCTGTGCCCGTGCTCACGCCGAGCCCGCCGGGTTGGCGACGGGCTGCTCCGCCTCCGCGGCCTGGGTGGCTGCGGGGGTGAAGCGCAGGCGACGTCCGAAGCCGCCCACCAGGAGCCCCGCGCAGACGGCGAGCGCGCCGACGCCCAGGTAGTAGTACTGGTCCGGCATGACCTCCGCGAGGTGCACGACCTGGCTGCTCAAACCGGCGCCCAGGGCGCTGAAGAGCCAGACCAGCCCGATCGTCCGTCCGATGAACGTCGAGGAGGTGACCTCGGCGGCGGCCGCGATGCCCACCGGCCCGATGATGACCTCGCCGCAGGCGATCAGGAAGAAGACCGACAGCAGCCACAGGGGCGACACGGTGTTCCCGCCTTCCGCCCCCGCTGCGGCGCCCGACATGAGGACGAACCCGCTACCGGCCAGGACCAGCGCGATGCCGAACTTGACCGCCGAACCGATCTTGGCGTCGTAGCGCACCCACAACCAGGCGAACAGCGGCGCGGTGACCAGGATGAAGAACGGCATCGCGGACTGGAACCAGCTCCCCGGCAGCACGAAGCCGAACAGGTCGCGCTCGGTGGAGTTCTTGGCGAACAGGTTGAGCATCGATCCGGCCTGCCCCGCCAGCATCCAGAACAGCGAGAACGACAGCAGCAGCCAGAAGAACGCGCGCAGCCGCCGCCGGCCGCCGTCCTCCAGCGCGGGGTTGCGCGACAACACCCGGAAGTACAGGAACGGCACGGTCAGCGCGACGAGCCCGAAGATCCCGATGAGGTGCATCGGGACAAAGGTGCCCGCCAGGACATCCGCCGTGATGAGCACCGCGAGGACCACGACGGCCGCACCTGCCCGGCGGAACACCTTCGCCCGCTCCGCGTCGGAGGCCGGATGCGGTGCGCTCCGGCCCACGTCGCCGAAGTGCCGGCGGCCCATCGCGAACTGCGCGACGCCGAGCGTCATGCCGACGCCCGCGGCCGCGAAGCCCCAGTGCCAGCCCATGGTCTCCCCGAGGAAGCCCACCACCAGGGGCGCGATCAGCGCGCTGATCTGGATGCTGACGTAGAGGATGGAGAAGGCGGCCTCGCGCCTGGCCCGCTCCCCCGCCCCGAAGAAACCGCTGATCAACGCGAACATGTTGGGTTTGAGCAGACCCGTGCCCAGCGCGATGAGCATGAGGCCGGTGTAGGACGCCACGTCTCCGGGGATGGCCATGCTGTAGTGGCCGAGCGCGATCAGCACGCCGCCCCACAACACCGCCCGCCAGGCGCCGAGCACCCGGTCACCGAGCCAGCCGCCGGGCAGCGACAGTACGAAGACCAGGCCGATGTAGGCGCCGAACAGCGCCGAAGCCTGGGCCACGGGCAGCCCCAGGCCGCCTTCGCTGCGGTCGGAGGCGGCGTACAGGGTGAGGATGGCCATCATCCCGTAGAAGCTGAACCGCTCCCAGATGTCGGTGAGGAAGATGGTCGTGAACCATCGCGGATAGCCGAAGGCCGGCTTCGCAGTCATGTCGCCCTCCAGGCGGCGTCGAAGGGATCTTTGTGGCGTCAGCGGCTCACGAGCAGCCGCCGTGCTCCCGGAGGATGGGCAGCAAACGGCTGGGCTCGGTGGGGCCCAGGGCCGGGTCGCCGCCGTCGTCCACCGCGCCTTCGTCGGTCGTGGCGGCCTTCACGGCCGTCACCTGGTCCAGGAGCATGCCCATGAAGTAGACGATCTCCTCGTGGTTCGTCGTCTCGGCGAAGCTCTCGAACCCGGTCTTGTAGTAGAGGTCCACCGTGGTCGGCGTGGGCGACAGGTCAGGGACCCGGTCCGCGCGCAGCTCGGCGACGATCTCCGGCACGGGATAGAGCAGCTCGACGCCCGCCCGCACGTGGTACTGCTCCCCGTCCACCTCCACCAGAGGCAGCGGCGCGCCCTCCTGCCGCTCCCCCTCCTTGCGGTAGATCGGCATGGTGAGGAGGTCGTACCGGAAGATCTCGTCGAGCACGGGAGCCACCTCGGCGGGCAGGGTGGGGCTCATCGACTCCGTCCACCACTGGCGCAGCAGTTCGCGGGCGTCCGCGCTGCCGTACAGGTAGCCGAGTGCGGGGCCGTACGCCTGCTGATCCGCGGCGGCCAGCGTCTGGGCGGTCAGCAGCGGCACGGCGCGCGGGTCGTCGCACTTCTCGACCCACGACTCCCAGTCGCGCAGGATCTGCGACTGCGTGAGCCCCGCCAGTTGCAGCGCCGGCACCCACGTGTGGCGCAGCACCATGTACTCCGCCATGAGCCGGGCCCAGAACAGGAACCGCTGCATGCGCTCGTTCTCGTCGAACGTCATCGTGTCGTGGCTGAGGACGTATTCGAAGTCGTCCGTGTCGCCGCGGATGGAGACGATGCCGTACTCCGCCTTCTTCTCGGAGTACTGCGTGTTGGGCAGCAGCAGGAGCGGATACACGGCGATGCGCGACACCTTGCGCGCCAGCCGGTCGTAGCCCTCGAAGAAGGTCTCGATGGTCTCCCCCGGCGCGCCCCAGAGCAGCTCGGCGTAGCACTCGAGCCCTTCCTCGCTCAGCCAGGCGACCAGGTCCTCCCACGCGTTGACCTTCATGTTCTTTCTGTTCATCTCGCGCAAGGCCGTGTCGTTCAGCGTCTGCAGGGCGAGGGTGAAGGAGCTGCGCAGCCCGGCCTGCTTCATCTTGCGCACGATCGAGTAGAAGACCTTCGACTTGTTCTTGGCCCACGAGCTCTCCAGGGCCCTGGGATATCCGTACTGCTCGCGGATCTCGAGCAGGTCGTCCACGAACTCCTCATCGATGGGCAGCAGCCCGAAGTTGGCGTCGCACAACGCGATCGTGTGCACCTGGAGCTTGGCCAGCAGCTCCAGTTCGGCCCGCAGCCGCTCCCGGGAGAACGCCCGCACCCGCTGGCCGGTCGCGCCTCCCCAGTAGCAGAAGGAGCACTTGTACGGGCAGCCGCGGTTGGTCTCCATCAACGCCACGTCATAGCGGAACCGGCCTTCGGCGTCGGTCAGCTCGATGGCCCCCGTGAGCATGGGCGACGGAATGATGTCGAGGTCGCTGATCCGCTCCCGCTCCGCGGTCGTCACCGTGGCGCCTGCGAGATCACGGAAGGAGATGCCCTCCACCTCGTGGAGATCGTGCCGCGAGCGGCCGTCGAGGTAGACGTTCAGCAGGTCGCGGAAGACCAGCTCACCCTCTCCGTTGACGATGACGTCGACCTCGGGGAACATGCCGAAGACCCGGTCGGCCTGGTTGGCGACGTGGGTGCCGCCGAAGACGACCCAGCCGTCGGGGTTGAGCTGCTTGAACGTCTCGGCCAGCGTGCCGAAGGCGCGGTAGTTCCAGCCCAGCACCGAGCAGGCCAGGATGTCCGGCATGCTGTCCTTGAACAGGTCGGCGGCCATCATGGGGAGCGTCACAGCGCCCCGGTAGTTGCAGATCCTGATGTCCGCCCCGGCCACGATCCGGGGGTCGGTGTAGGCGGTGGACTTGAGGTATCCGGCCGCCAGGGGCATGGACTCGAAGGGCATGTCCCAGACGCCTTGTTGCAGAATGCTGACGATGATCCGGCCGTCGGCGGTCATGTAGATCTCCAATCCCGATCTACTGAGGACGGGACGGCGCTCATCTCGTCGATCAGCGCCGTGGTGTGCTTGGCGGCCCGGTAGACGGGGTGCTCCAGCACCTCTCGCAGGAAGTCCCGGGTCGTGCACACTCCCGGACCCTCGATGTGGAACTCCTCCAGCGCCCGGTCCGCGCGCGCGATGGCCTGGCGCCGGTCCGGCGCCCAGACGGCGACCTTGGCGATCAGCGGGTCGTAGTCCGGCGTCACCCGCATGCCGGGCTCGCCGTGGGTGTCGACCCGGACGAACGGCCCCGCCGGCTGCAGGAACTCCTTGACCACTCCCGGCGTGGGCAGGAACCCGCGCCGGGGGTCCTCCGCGTTGACCCGGCACTCGATGGCGACCCCGCGAGCCTCGATGTCCTCCTGCTTGAGGGACAGCCCGTAGCCGGCGGCCACGTGCAACTGCTCGCGGACGAGGTCGACGCCGGTCACCATCTCGGTGACGGGGTGCTCCACCTGGATCCGGCAGTTGACCTCCATCGCGTGGAAGCCGTTCTCGTCGTCGACGAGGAACTCGTAGGTGCCGGCTCCCGCGTAGCCGACGGCCGCGGCGGCCCGCACCGCGGCCGAGCAGATGCGCTCGGCCAGGTGGCGGGGCAGCCCTGGCGCCGGGGTCTCCTCGACCAGTTTCTGCCGCCGCCGTTGCACGGAGCAGTCACGCTCGCCGAGGTGGATCACGTTGCCCTGGCCGTCCCCGAGGATCTGCACCTCGATGTGCCGGGCGTTGTCCAGATACTTCTCCAGGTAGACCCTGGAGTCGCCGAACGCCGTCTGGGCGCCGGCCCTGGCCTGGGCGTATTCGCGGGCCATGTCCCGCGGGTCCCGTACCACGCGCATGCCCCGGCCGCCGCCGCCGGCGACGGCCTTCAGGATGACCGGGTAGCCGACCTCGGCGGCCAGCGAACGGGCCTGTGCCAGCGTGGCCAGCGGCTTGGAGCTGCCGGGCAGCACCGGCAGCCCCGCGGCGCGGGCGATGTTGCGGGCCTCCGCCTTGTCCCCGAGCCTGGCCAGCAGCGACGGAGTGGGACCGATGAAGGTCAGGCCCGCGTCCTGGCAGATCTCGGCGAAGTCGGCGTCCTCGGACAGGAAGCCGTAACCCGGATGCACCGCGTCGGCCCCCACTTGGAGCGCCGCCGTGACCAGCGCGGCGGGGTTGAGGTAGCTGCGCCGAGCCTCCGAGGGGCCGATGCACACGGCCTCGTCGGCGAAGCGGGCCACCGTGGAGTGACGGTCGCTGTCGGAACAGACCGCGACGGTCCGGATGCCGAGCTCACGGCAGGTACGGGCGATACGCAGCGCGATCTCGCCGCGGTTGGCGATGAGAACGGTCGAGAACATACGTTCCTCTCGTTAGTGGCCGCTCTGCGGGTCGTGGGGTTCGAGGACGAACAGCGGCTCGCCGTACTCGACCGGGTCGCCGTTCTTCGCGAGGACCTCGACCACGCGGCCTGACGCCTCGGCGTGGACCGCGTTCATGAGCTTCATCGCCTCGATGATCGCGACCTGCTGACCGGCCTCGACGATGTCGCCGATCTCGACGAACGGCCTGCTCTCCGGCGAGACCGCCCGGTAGAAGGTGCCGACCAGCGGCGCCCCGATCACGCGGGCGTCCGGGGAGTCCCGCAGCTCGGCCGTGCTCCGCGGCGGTGCATCGGCGGCCTGCGGCGCGGGAGCCGCGTGCACGGGCGTCTCGGGCCATTCGAGTTCGACACTCATGTCGCCGACCTGCACCCGTACCCGTTTGAGCGGGCCGGGGGCCGTGGTGAGGATCTCGCCGGCGTGTCGGCAGAGCTCGGCCAGGCCACGCCGGCCGGTGTGATCGTCGGTCATGTGTTCCTCGCGTCCTCGATGCCATACCGGCGGAAGCGCCGTCGGCGCCGTTCCACCAGCTCACGGGGGTTCAGTCGGGTCAGCTCCGGCAAGGTCGCGCCCAGCGCCGCGCGCAGGGTCTCGGCCGCCCCGGCGGGGTTCTCGTGAGCGCCGCCTCGCGGCTCCGGAAGGACGGCGTCGACGATGCCGTGGCGGAGCAGCTCACGGGCGTCGAGCCGCAGCGCCGCGGCCGCGCGAGGGGCCTCGGCCTGGTCCTTCCACAGGATCGCGGCGCAGCCCTCGGGGCTGATGACCGAGTACACGGCGTTGGAGAAGGCGAGCACCCGGTCGGCGGTGGCCAGGGCGAGCGCGCCGCCGCTGCCGCCCTCGCCGGTGATCACGGATACGATCGGCACCTTGAGCCCGGACATCAGGCGCAGGTTCTCCGCGATCGCCCACGCCTGGCCGCGCTCCTCCGCCTCGATGCCGGGGTGTGCGCCCGGCGTGTCCACGAGCGTGACGACCGGCAGGCCGAGCTTCTCGGCCAGCCTCATCAGCCTGGCCGCCTTGCGGTAGCCCTCAGGCAGTGCCATGCCGAAGTTGCGGCTGACCCGTTCGGCGGTGTCGTGGCCCTTCTGGTGGCCGATGAGCACGATCGGGCGTCCGTCGAGGCGGCCGATGCCGCCCACGATGGCCGGGCAGTCGCCGGAGAGCCGGTCGCCCTTCAACTCTTGGAAGTCGTCGAGCAACTGGTAGACGTAGTCGAGCGTGGTGGGCCGATCGCCGTGCCTGGCCAGCCGCACGACCTCCCATGGATCGCGTTCCGGCAGCTCCGCGGGGTCGCGGATGAGCCGCGTGGCCTTGGTCGCGGCGGGCGCGCCGTCCGGGCGGACCATGCCGAGCAGCCCGCCCAGCACGGGCCGCAGCGCGGGGCGCGGCACCACGGCGTCCACGAAGCCCTTGGCCTGCATGAACTCGGCGCTCTGGAAGCCGGGGGGCAGCTCCTGCTGAATGGTCTGCCGGATCACCCGGGGCCCGGCGAACCCGATGCGCGCTCCCGACTCGGCCAGGATGACGTCGGTGAGCGTCGCGAACGACGCCGCCACGCCCCCGTAGGTCGGATTGGTGACCAGCGAGAGGGTCAGGATGCCGGCCTCGTCGAGCTCGGCCATCGCCTGGCTGGTCTTGGCCATCTGCATCAGGGCGAAGGCGCCCTCCTGCATGCGCGCGCCGCCCGAGGCGGTGATCAGCAGCAACGGCGTACGCGTGCGCAGCGCGGTCTCGCAGGCCCGCACGATGCGCTCGCCGACTCCGACGCCGAGGCTGCCGCCGAGGAATCGGAAGTCCATGACGGCCACGATCACCGGATGGTTGGTCACCGAGGCGGTGACGCACGTGACGGCCTCGTCGGCCCCGGTGCGCTCGCGCGCGTTCCGCAGCCGGTCGCGGTAGGGGAGCGAGTCGGCGAACCCGATGGGGTCCTCGACGGTGACCGGCGGCTCGAAGGGAACCACCGATCCGGCGTCCACCAGTTGCGCCACGCGCTGCGAAGCGTCCAGGCGGGAGTACGCCCCGCAGGCCGGGCAGACGCCCAGGTCGCGTGCGAGCCGCTTGCTGTAGACGAGTTCACGGCACTCAGGACAACTGATCCACGGTGCCGCTTCGGAAGCCTCCGTTTGCACACCCACGCCAGCAGCTTGATCTGGAGCCCTCAAGGACCACTCGTCTACGGCTGTAGGGGGCACGCCCGGCGGCGGCCCGTGCTCCACGAGTCTTCGAGCGACCGTGGAGCAGGATCTTCGACACTCCGGCTGACAGCGCCCCGTAGTCAACGCGCACAGACCGCAGGGAGACCCCATGCGTTTTCTTCCCGGCTCGCGTGAGCCGAGGGTGGCGATAGTCGGTTTCGGCTATGTCGGCTGCTGCCTCGGCGTCACGCTGGCCGAACACGGCCTCTACGTCACGGGCATCGACCGCGACGCGCGGCTGATCGCCCAGCTGGAAGCCGGGCGTTGCCACATCGCCGAGCCTGGTCTCGCCGAGGCCATGCGGAGGCTGCACGGCACCGCGCGTCTCACGTTCAGCACACAGTACGACTCCATCGAGGACGCGGACGTCATCATCATCGCGGTGGGCACGCCGATCGGCCCGGACCGCGCGCTCGTCACCCGGCAACTGGAAGAGGTGTGCGCGTCGCTGGCGCCGCGGCTGCGCCGTGGCCAGCTGGTGATGCTGAAGAGCACCGTCGCGCCGGGCACCACCCGCGATCTCGTCCGGCCCCTGCTGGAGGCCGGCGGGCTGGTCCAGGGCGAGGACTTCGGCCTGGTGTTCTGCCCTGAACGGTTGTCGGAGGGCAACGCGCTGGCCGAGCTGCGCGAGCTGCCCATCATCGTGGGCGGCTGCGACCAGGAGAGCACTCACGCGGCGACGGAGTTCTGGAAGCGCGCACTCGACGTGCCTGCGTGGGAGTACACCTCCCCGGAGGTGGCGGAGATCGTCAAACTGGCCGACAACTGGTGGATCGACCACAACATCGCGATGGCGAACGACCTGGCCCGGCTGTGCGACGCCTTCGGCGTGGACGTCCTCGAAGTGCGGAACGGCGCCAACTCGCTGCCCAAGGGCGGCGGGCACGTCAACATCCTGCTGCCGAGCGTCGGCGTGGGCGGTTACTGCCTGACGAAGGACCCGTGGATCACCTGGAACGCCGCGTCGGAACGAGGCGTACGCCTGGCGACCGTCGAGACGATCCGCGAGGTCAACGACCGGATGCCCGAGTACGCCCACGAGACGATCTGCGCGGAGCTGGCGCGGGCCGGCCGCGAGCCGGCCGGCGCCAAGGTGACCGTGCTCGGCGCGGCGTTCAAGAACAACACCGGCGACCTGCGGAGCACGCCCGTGAAGCCTGTGGTGGACGGGCTGCTCGCCGCGGGCGTCGAGGTGGCGCTCCACGATCCGCTCGCCGACCAGGCCGAGCTGCGCGCGCTCATGGGCGTCGAGCCGTCGGCCAGCCTGGACGAGGCCGTGGCCGGCACGAACTGCCTGGCCGTCCTGGCCGGCCACGAGCCGTTCCAGCAGCTCGACTTCGCGGCGTTGCGCAAGCGCGTCGCCTCCCCCTGCCTGGTCTTCGACGGGAGGGCGTACTACGCGCGAGAGACCATCGAGGAACTACGGCGGCTCGGCTTCGGCTACCGCGGGATCGGACGGTGAGAATGACCAGGATCGTGGTCACCGGAGGCAACGGGTTCATCGGCAGCCACCTCGTCGAGCGGCTGGCCCGTGACGGGCACGAGATCGTCGCCTACGACACCGCGCCTCCGCCGCCCGACCTGCCGCTGCACATCCTGCCCGGAGTGCGGCACGTCAAGGGAGACGTCACCAGCGAGTCCGCCCTGGCATCCGTCATCACTCCCGCCGTGGACGTGGTGTACCACCTGTCGGCGCTCGTCGGCGTGGACCGCTATCTCCGGCAGCCGCTCGACGTGATCGACGTCAACGTGCTGGGCACGCGGAACGTGCTGCGCCTGGCGCTGGACAGCGGCGCCAGGGTGGTGGTGGCCAGCACCAGCGAGGTCTACGGCAAGAACCCGCAGGTGCCGTGGTCGGAGGACTCCGACCGGGTGCTCGGGGTCACCTCGGCCGATCGGTGGACGTACTCCACCAGCAAGGCGCTGGCCGAGCACATGGCGTTCGCCCTCACGCGCGAGCACGGGCTGCGGGCCACGGTGGTGCGCTTCTTCAACGTGTACGGCCCGCGCCAGCGCCCCGCGTACGTCGTCAGCCGCAGCGTCCAGCGCGTGCTGAGCGGCCAGGCGCCGGAGGTGTACGACACCGGTCGCCAGACCCGCTGCTTCACCTACATCGACGACGCGATCGAGGGCACGGTCCGCGCGGCGGCGCACCCTGACGCGATCGGCGAGGCGTTCAACATCGGCTCCCATCAGGAGACCACGGTCGGGGAGGTCATCGGGCTGGTGCGGGAGGCGGCCGGGTTCGCCGGGGACAACGACGTGCTGGACACCGGTGCCGCCTTCGGCACGGCGTACCAGGACATCGAGCGGCGCATTCCCGACACGGCCAAGGCTCGCACGGTGCTCGGCTGGCAGTGCGAGGTTCCGCTGCGGGAGGGCATCGCCAGGACGGTCGAGTGGGCCCGGCGTAACCCCTGGTGGTGGCGCGGGCCCCTCGACTGATCACCAACCTTGCTTGATCGTTTCCACGATGTGCCGGCGGTCCTCGTCGGAGACCCACCCTCCGACGGGGACGCAGACGAGTTGTTCGACGGCCCGGTCGAGCCCCGGCAGCAGAGCACGGTACGGCCGCAACGCCGTGTGGTGGTCGTTGCGCTCGTGCACCTGGCTCACCATGACGCCGGCGTCGGTCATGTGCTTGACGAACGCGTCCTTCTCCGCCACCAGCAGTGGATACACCCAGAACGCCGACTCCCTGTCGGGCGCCCGCTCGGTCAGCCGCACGCCGTCCACGCCGGTCAGTTCGCGGTCGTAGTAGGCGGCGTTGTCCCGGTAGCGGCGCAGCACGTCGTCGGTCTCGGCCAGGTTGGCCAGACCGATGGCGGCGTTGATGTCGTTCATGTGGAACTTGTAACCCCACTCGGGAATGTCGGCGCGGGTCAGGCCGCGGTTCGGCACCTCGCGATCGATCCCGAACCAGCGCAGCCGCCTGGCCCGCTCGTTCAGCTCCGCGGTGGGCAGGACCACCAGCCCGCCGTCGCCGGTCGTGAAGTGTTTGACCGCCTGGAAGCTGTAGATCGCGATGTTGCCGTGGTTGCCCAGCGGCAGGCCGCGGTACGTGGCGCCCCAGGCGTGCGCGCAGTCCTCGATCACGGCGGGGCGAACCCCGTGGACGGCCTCCGCCTCGTCCAGGATGGCGGAGAGCCTGGCCAGATCGACCGGGTAGCCGGCGAAGTGCACGACGACGATGGCGCGGGTCGCCGGGGTGATCTTCCTGGCCAGGTCGTCGAGGTCCACGTTGAGCGTGGCGGGATCGACGTCCACCCATCGCGGGCGCAGGCCGTTGGCGAGGATCGTCCAGTTGGTGGCGACCATGGTCAGCGGTGTGGTGAGCACCTCGCCCCCGTCGTCGTGCCGTCCCGTCCCCGCCGCGTCGGTGACCAGCCGGAGGGCGAGGTGCAGCCCGGAGGTGCCGCTGTTGACCGTGGCGACGTGGGGGTTGCCGATGCGCTCGCGCAGCGCCTGCTCGAACTCGTCCACCACCGGCCCCTGGCCGATCATGCCGCTGCCGAGCACGCGGCTGACACCGGCGGGCGCCGCCTGCGACATCTGCACGCGCATCAGGGGGATCATGCGGGCCTCCCGGCGAGGGCGGCCGCCTCGCGGCGGAGCTCCTCCTGGCGGGCCCGGCATTCGGCGTAGTCGGGCAGTATCCCGCTCTTCAGTGCCTCGCTCAGGCTGGGCGCCTTGCTGTCCTTGTCGGACAGCCGCCGCTGGTCGGCGTCCTGCCAGGGCAGCGCGAGGTCGGGGTCGAGCGGGTCGATGAGGATCTCCTTCCGCGGGGCGTACGTGCTGGAGACCAGGTAGACGACGGTCGCCTCGTCGGTCACCGGCGCGAACGCGTGGCCATGGCCTTCGGCCAGGTAGAGAGCGTGCCGGTCGCGGTCGTTGAGCCGGACCGCCTGCCACTCGCCGAACGTCGGCGAGCCGACCCTGATGTCCACCACGATGTCCACGATCTCGCCCTGCGGGCAGGTGATGTAGCGGGACTGGCCGGGCGGCAGCCCGAAGGCGTGGATGCCCCGGATCGTGCCGCGCAGTGAGCGGGAGCAATTGACCTGTGCCACCTTCAGCGGATGGCCGACGGCCTCGGCGAAGGCCGGCTCGCTGAAGACCTCCAGAAACTCCCCGCGATGGTCCGGGAAAATCTCCGGCTTGATCAGGAAAGCACCGTCGATTCCGAGTGGTTCGATCTGCATTTTCACAAGCCTTCTGTCGCGGAACCGGTCCCCGACATTGAAGAATATGCCGATGGAAATACGCGCGAGCGACCCCGTTCCAGGTCTCCCCGCAGTCGATCGCGGCACCAGTGAAAGTAGCTCCCGGTGCTAGCGGGAGCTGCCACGATCGCCGTGGTGCACCGTCCTCCCGACGGCGGAAACTCAATCCGAAACGGCGAGCGCAGCAAAAAGGAATCGCATGCCTAAGTCATGGTCGTACAGCTTTCAGTACAGGACCGGAATGGCCCGATGGGCGGGGCGCCTCGGACTCGAGCTCAAAGACCTCGTGACGTCCGGCCGAATATCACCGGAAACGCATTCCCGGGTCGTCGACCTTGGCTGCGGGCGCGGCGAGGCAGCGATATTTCTCGCCAAACGCGGCTTCGAGGTGGTGGGGGTGGACTTCTCCTCCGTCGCGCTGAGCGAGGCCAGGGAGGCGGCGGTGCGAGCCGGCGTGGCCGACCGCTGCCGGTTCGTCAAGGGCGACCTGACCGCCTCGGAGATCCCCGGTGTGGAGGGGCCGTTCGACCTCGTCACCGACCTGGGCACGCTCGACGACCTCCAGGGAGCCGACCGGGAGGCCATGGCCCGGACGATCAAACGGTTGTCGGGACCGGGCAGCCTGTACTTCCTGTGGTGCGTCTTCCACGACGGGAATCTGCCGCTCAACCTCAAGGGCATCCTCCTGCGGCTCAACCCGAAGCTGGTGCCGGGCGAGGAGTACGACCTCTTCGGCGATGTCTTCAAGATCGAGCGGCTGGCGTCGCCGCCGCCGTCGTCGTACTTCGCCAGTTTCCTCATGACGCGTCAGTGAACGGAGGCAGTGTGGCCGGCAATTGGCTGAAGGCGGCGTGGACGGAGGTCATGGTGCGCCGCCGGATGATCCGCACCCTGGGCGCCGTGGCCATGGCGAGCAGCCTGGCCGGCACGCGCGGCGTGACCGGCGCCACTTCGCCCGCGACGGAGGTGGGACGCGGCGCGTGGCGCATCGACACGCACAACCACGCCGTTCCGCCCAAGATGCAGGAGTGGGCCGTCCGCTCCGGCATCCTCCCGCCCGACCAGTCGAAGTGGCCGACCTGGGCGCGCTGGAGCCAGGCGGCCACGGAGGAGGTGATGGAGCAGAACCGGATGGCGGCGGTGGTCACGTCATCGCCCGCGCCGTTCGAGGTCTTCGCGGACTCCGCGCAGGTCGCGACGGGTGCCCGCGTCATCAACGAGTCGCTGGCGGACCTGGTGAGGGAGCAGCCGAAGCGGTTCGGCTTCTTCGCCTATCTGCCGCTGACCGACGTGGACGCCTCGCTGGCGGAGACCGAGTACGCCCTGGACACGCTGGGGGCGGAGGGTGTGCTGCTGCTGACCCACGTGAACGGCAGGTACATCGGCGACAAGTCGTTCGAGCCGCTCTTCTCCGAGCTGGACCGGCGGCGTGCCGTGCTCTTCGTCCACCCGCAGTTCCTTCCCGGCGGCACTCCGCCCGGGATCCCCGACTTCATGGGCGACTTCCTGCTGGACACGACCAGGGCGGCGCTGAGCCTCATGATCGGGGGGACGCTGGACCGCTACCCGGATCTGTCGATCATCCTGTCCCACGGTGGCGGTTTCCTGCCGTACATGGCGGCGCGGATCGACTCGCGCTCCCATGACGAGGAGGGGATCGACCCGGTGCGGCTGCGTTCCTATGTGCGCCGTTTCTACTACGACACCGCGATGCCCACCTCGCCGTACGCGACGCCGACGCTCCTGCGCGCGGCCGACCACACGCACCTGCTGTACGGAACGGACTACAGCATGAGAACGGCCGAGGCGACCCGGTACGTCACCGAGCAACTGACCCAGGACCCGCTCATCGAGCCCCGGCTGCACCGCGCCATCGAGCGGGACAACGCGTTGCGCCTGCTGCCGTCGCTGGCCCGGCGCATGGGCGTCACGGTGTGACGCGCGGCCCCGGCCGGGCCCGCGCCGTCGAACGGCTCGTCGCACCTTCCCCCGGAGGGCGCGGCGGGCCGTTCACGCTTGTGCGCTCCCCGCCGTTCACGCTTGTGCGCTCCCCGCCGACGGCGCGGTGGACTCCTCGCCGAGCGTTCCGGTCAGGGCCTCCCCCTGCCTGATGCGGTCGGCCTGGCGGGCGTGGCGGCTGACCGTCGCCCGCAGGAAGTCGCGGATGAGGATGAGCTGCTCCTCGGAGTAATCGGCCAGCCCGGCCTCGTCCTCCTCGCTGAGCTGGCCCCACACCATGCGGGCGACGTACTCGGCCTTGGGGGTCGGCACCACGGTCACCCGTCGCCGGTCGTGCTCGTCGCGCACCCGCTCGGCGTAGCCGGCGCGGGCCAGCCGGTCGATGGCGATGGTGGCCGCGCTCGGGGACAGGCGAGCGGCCGCGGCCAGTTCGCCGGCCGTCAGCGGACCCATCGCGAACACGCACCCCATGCAGCGCATGTCCGTGCGGTTGATGCCCAGGCGCGTGGCCGCGGCCTCGTCCACAGCGTCGGACACGTTCTGCAACTGCATGACCGCGACCTGGACTTCGTCGACAAGTGCCTTCCAAATATCCTTTGACATTCGAAATATCGATCCTTTAGACTTATTGATAGTCAAATCATACAATCTTTCATCCTGGCGGTACACCCGCTCCTAGGCCCATGACCTCTCAGTCGGTGGCACCCCGGGACCTGATCCCTCCAAGGAGGTGCGAGGATGAGCCAGCGCCAAGGGAACCCGTGGATCATCATGGTGACGCTCTGCATCGGGTTCTTCATGACCATCCTGGACACCACGATCGTCAACATCGCGATCCCCGACATCCTCCAGGACCTGGATGCGACGATCAGCGAAGTGCTGTGGGTGATGAGCGCCTATATCCTGGCCGTCGCGGTCCTTGTGATCACCGCGGGCCGGCTGGGCGACATCGTGGGGCCTCGCACGGTCTTCATCGCCGGCATGATCGTCTTCACCGTGGCCTCGGCGATCTGCGGTGCGGCTCAGGAGCCGTGGCAGCTCATCGCCGCCAGGGCCGCGCAGGGCGTGGGCGCCGCGTTGATCACTCCACAGACCCTGACCATCCTGACGGCGGTCTTCCCTCCCGAGAAGCGGGGGCTGCCGAGCGCGGTCTGGGGCATCACGGCCGGCGTGGCGGGGCTGGCGGGACCGACGCTCGGCGGGCTGCTGGTCGCCGAGGGCACGTGGCGCTGGGTCTTCTACGTGAACGTGCCGATCGGCATCGTGACCATCATCATGGCCCTCACCCTCATCCCGAACCTGCGCCAGGGCAAGCGGGTCCGCCTGGACCTGCCCGGGGTGATCCTCGCCAGCGCCGCGCTCGGCGCGATCACGTACGCGCTGCTGGAGGGCGACCGCTACGGGTGGGGGCAGATCAACTCCTTCCTCAGCATCCCGCTGGTCTTCGGCATCGGCCTGCTGCTGCTGGTGGTGTTCCTGATGTCGCAGGCCCGCACCCGTGAGCCCCTGCTCCCGCTGGGGATCTTCAAGGACCGGGGCTTCTCACTGATGAGCTTCGTGATCGTCGCGGTGTCGTTCGGGATGATGGGACTGTCACTGACCCTCACGATCTATCTGCAGCAGGTGCTCGGGCTCAGCGCGCTCCAGGCGGGTCTCGCCCTCGCGCCGACGGCGCTGTCCATGATGTTCGCCTTCCCTGTCGTCGGCTTGCTGATCGACAAGGTCGGCGGGAAGTACGTGCTGCTCGGCGGCCTGGCGCTCTACCCCGTGAGCCTGGTGCTCATCGGCGTCATGGCCAGGACCGACGCGGGCCAGTGGTCGCTGCTCGCGCCACTCATCCTGGCCGGCGTCAGCCAGGCGGCCGCCTTCGCCCCGACTGTCACCATGGCCATGCAGGACGTGCGGACCGAGTTCGCCGGAGCCGCTTCCGGCGCCTTCAACGCCATCCGCCAGATCGGCTTCCTGATCGCGGTCGCCGCCATGGGAGCCGTGCTGCAGAACCGCCTGACCGTCGAGTTGCACGGCGAGGCGGAGCGTCAGGCGGCGCAGCTTCCCGCCCCCTACCGCGACGACTTCGTGGACGCCGTCGGCTCGGCGTCGAGCGGCCTGGAGGCGGGCGCGGCCAACCTGCGCCTGCCGTCGGACGTCAGCGGCCAACTCGCCCAGCAGATGCGCGACCTGGCCCAGGTGGCCTTCGACCAAGCCTTCGTCGGCGCTCTGCGCTGGACCCTCCTGGTCTGCGCCGGCGTGGTGATCGTCGCCGGGCTGCTCAGCCTCGCCGCCAAGCGGCCCGACCCGGCCAAGGCGCCCACCGCGGAAGAGGAGCTGGCCCTGATGTGACCTCGCCCTCCCGTGCGTCCCAGTGCGCGCGGGAGACGCAGGCCACCGGCCTTTCTATCGATCCTCTAGACAGAATCTAGCGAAGTGGTAAACGATCCCGATTAGTGACATACAGCGAAGTTTTTGCTTTGTTCAAGACAAGGCGCGTAGTCGCGAGAGACGGCGCGACAACGGGGGTAAAAATGCCGAGAGAAGCACGCTGGACAGTTCCTTCCGCACATAATCCCACAACGTTCGGTGAATTCAAGGGGTGAGACACTGACGGCCGCATGAGGCCGTCCTCCCCCTACCGCGATGCCCGAGACACCCTCGCCGATCGCACGGTGACCCCGTGCCTGCGGCGCCCGCGTTATCGACCTCGCCTTAACGTTTGGGGATCGAGATGAAATTCTGCGTCCTTGGGACCCTGAGAGTACTCGACGGCGGCCGGGAAGTTACACCAACCGCGCCGAAATTGCGACAAGTACTGACGTTTCTCTTGCTTCGGCGCAACAACATCGTCCAAACGACCGAGCTCATCGACGAACTCTGGGGTGAGAACCCACCCAGCAGCGCACTGTCCACTCTGCAGACCTACATCTACAAACTCCGCAAGATCCTCTCCCACGACAGAGTCGACTCCCTGGAGGAGATCCTCCAGACGCAGTCGTGGGGATACATGCTGACCGTCGAGCACGACGACCTCGATCTCAACCAGTTCGAGCGCCTGCTCAGCGAAGGGGTCGCGGCACTGAAGAGGAACGAGACCGAGAAGGCGGCGAAGAGCCTGGCCGAGGCGCTGTCACTGTGGCGCGGCCTGGCACTGGCCGACGTGGCGGCGGGAAGCCTGCTGTCGGCCTATGTGGCCTCCCTGGAGGAGAGCCGGCTGCGCGCGCTGGAGCTGCGCATCGAGAGTGATCTGCGGCTGGGCCGGCACCGCGAGGTGGTCGGCGAGCTCAAGCACCTGGTCTCGGTGCATCCGCTCCACGAGGCCTTCTACGCCCAGCTCATGAACGCGCTGCACCGGTCGGGCCGCCGCTGGGAGGCGCTGGAGGTCTACCAGCGGCTGCGGGCGACCCTGGTGGAGGAGGTCGGCATCGAGCCGTCCACGGAGACCCAGCGGCTGCACCAGTCGCTGCTGTCCGAGGAGACCTCCGCGCGTCCGCCCAAGGCGGAGCCGCCTTCCCACGCCGACCGGCAGGACACGGTCGTCGCCGAGCGGCCGAGGAACTTCAGCAGGACCCTCGTCCCTGCCCAGCTCCCCCCTGACATCTGGGATTTCACCGGACGCCAGGCCGGCATCAAGGACCTGGTGGCCGCGGCCACCATGACCGAGCCGTCGGCCACCACGCCGCCCACCGTGCTCATCACCGGCATGCCCGGCGTGGGCAAGACCGCGCTGGCGGTGCATCTCGCGCACCTGATCAAGCAGCACTTCCCCGACGGGCAGCTCTACTGCCGGCTGCGGGGCTGCGACGGCGAGCCCCTGGACCCGGGCGAGGTCCTGTACAACTGGCTGATCGCGACCGACATGTACCCCAAGAAGCTGCCGAACAGCGCGGAAGAGCGCTCGAAGCTGTTCCGGAGCTGGTGTTCGGCGCACCGCGTGCTGATCGTCCTGGACGACGCCGCCTCGGCCGGCCAGATCGCCCCGCTGCTCCCCGGCAGCGAGCACTGTACGACGATCATCACCAGCAGGTCCGGCCTGTACGGCTTCTCCTGCCGCAAGCGAGTCGACCTGACGCCGTTGTCCGTAGAGGAAGGAGTGCGGCTGCTGGGCGCGATGGCCGGCAAACAACGGGTCGAACAGGAGCGGAACGACGCCGAGAGCGTGGTGCGCTTCTGCGAGGGCCTGCCCCTGGCGGTACGCGCGGCCGGAGCACGGCTGACCGCGTCGCCGACGCTGTCACTGCGGACCCTGGCCGGCAGGCTGGCCAACCCGGAGCTGCGGCTGCAGGAGCTGAACTCCACCGACTTCAACATCTATCCCAGCTTCGACCTCAACTACCAGGAGCTCGACCCGCGTGAGCGCACCGCGCTGTGGCTGCTCTACCTGCGGCGCAACACGCGGTTCAACTTGGAGAGCGCCGCCGAGGCGATCGGCTGCGACGTCGACACCGCCGAGTCGATCCTGACCCGGCTGGCCTCGGCGCACTTCGTGCGCGTCCTGGGCTACAACGGGGCACGCGGCGGCATGGTGTACACCATCAACGAACTGGCCCATCTCTACGCCGAGAAGACCCTGGAGAAGGAGCTGACCGCCAAGAGCGCGGCCGGGTCCGCCACGGCCGAGGTCTGCGTGGCGGCCGGTTGGCCCTCCACGGAGGGCTCCGCACCGCTGCCCCCGCACCGCAGAGACTGACCACGCGCCTTCGCGCGCGCTCCGATGAAAATTTTTTGCGGGGAACCGAGAACACCCGATACGCCGAGTCGGCGTACCGGGTGTCCTCGTGTACGGGGGCTCACGTGCTCCCGGCGAACTCGTCGGCCACCTCGCACACGTAGCGCCCGTAGTCCGACGGCGCCAGCGACTCGCCCAGCCGCCGGCATTCCGCTGCCCCGATGAAGCCCATGCGCAGGGCGACCTCCTCGATGCAGGCGATCCGGACGCCCTGGCGGGCTTCGAGGGCGCTGACGTACTGGGCGGCCTGCAGCAGCGACGCCGGGGTGCCCGCGTCCAGCCACGCGCACCCCCGGCCCAGGTCGACCAGGCGAGCTTTGCCACGTTCCAGGTAGGCGCGGTTGACGTCGGTGATCTCCAGCTCGCCCCGGGCCGACGGGACGAGGTTCTTGGCGATGTCGAGCACGTCGTTGTCGTAGAGGTAGAGGCCCACGATCGCGCGGTTCGACCGCGGCCTGGCGGGCTTCTCCTCGATGGACACCAGCCGTCCCGTGTGGTCGGTCTCCCCGACCCCGTACCGCTGGGGGTCGGTCACCGGGTAGCCGAACAGCACGCATCCGTCGATGTCCCTGGCGTTGTCCTGGAGGATGTCGTCGAACCTGTGCCCGTGGAAGACGTTGTCGCCCAGCACCAGCGCCGCGGAGTCGTCGCCCACGTGGTCGGCGCCGATGACGAACGCCTCGGCCAGCCCGCGCGGTTCCGGCTGCCTGGCGTAGCTCAGCCGCAGCCCGAGCTGCGACCCGTCGCCGAGCAGCCGCTGGATCTGCGGAAGGTCGACCGGCGTGGAGATGATCAGGATGTCCCTGATGCCGGCCAGCATCAGGGCCGACAACGGATAGTAGATCAGGGGCTTGTCGTTCACGGGCAGCAGTTGCTTGGAGACCGCGAGGGTGATGGGGTGCAGGCGGGTGCCCCTTCCCCCGGCCAGGATGATCCCCTTCATGTCAGCGCGGCCTTCGCCAGCAGGTCCACCTGATCAGGGTCGCTGGAGCAGGGGAAGAAGATGAGCTCGTCGCAGCCCGCGGACGCGTACTCCTCCAGCGTGCGCCGCAGCTCGTCCTCCGTGGTCATGGTCTGGGCGGCGGCGCGGTCGGCGTACGGGCCGGCCTGCTCGTAGTAGCGACGCATGTGGGCCCTCGCGCGGTCGGCGGCGCCCGAGCCGAAGGAGAAGTACGCCAGCGCGACCATGCGCGGCCGGGCCGTCCGGCCCTCGGCCGTCCAGGCGGCGCGTGCCCGCTCGGCGAGCTGGGCGTAGGGGACCGACGAGGAGCCGCCGGCGATCCAGCCCTGCCCCAGACGAGCCGCCCGCCGCAGCGCCGCGTCCGTGTGGCCACCCACCCAGATCGGCGGCCCGCCCGCCGTGACCGGCCGTGGGCCGATGCGGCTGGACGGCGTCCACGTCTCGCGCAGCTCTCCGATCAGGGCGTCCAGCCGCCGGCCACGCTGCCGGTACGGCTGCCCCATCGCCTCGAAGTCGTCGGCGCGACCGCCGGCGGCCACCCCCACCGCCAGCCGGCCACCCGACAGCCGATCCACGGTGGCGAGCTGCTTGGCCAGCAGCGCGCCCCCGCCGCGGTAGGCGGCGATCAGGATCGTCGTGGCGAGCCTGATCCGCCGCGTCACCGCCGCGGCGGCGGCGAGCGTGACCACAGGCTCGTGGTTGCCTGCCACCAGACGGTCGAGCACGCCCAGCGAGGAGAACCCGTGAGCGTCGGCGCGCCGTGCCCATTCGAGCACGGTCGCGCCGTCGGTCCCGTGCACCGTCGTCGGCAGGCCGACTCCGACCTCCACGGGTCAACTCCCCTTCCTGGCCACGACGAGCGTGTCGTACTCGCCGAGCTGCCGGACCGACTCGAAGACGAACCCGGCCTCCTCGACGTACTCGCGGCACTCGCCTACCAGGTACTCGGAGCCGCCCTCCGTGGTGAGCAGCATGTCCAGGCTGATCACGAGGTTCTCCGGGTCGGTCGGCTCGTCGGCCAGCATCCGGTCGTAGACGAGGAGCGCCCCTCCCGGGCTGATCGACTGGAACGCCTTCTTGACCAGCATGCGCCGCTCGTCGGGAGCCCAGTTGTGCAGCACGTGGCCGATGGTCAGCACGTCCGCCTCGGGAAGCGGGTCGGCGAAGAAGTCACCCGGGTGGAACGTGGCCCGGTCGGCCACCCCGAGCCGCGCCACGTGCTCGCGGAACGGCTGCTCCATGGGGGGCAGGTCGAAGACGTGCACGTTCAGGTGCGGGTGCTCGGCCGCGATCCGTCCGGCCAGGTTGCCCCTGGCGCCGCCGACGTCGGCATAGGTCTTGACGCCGCTCCAGTCGAAGGCCCGGGCGATCCGGGGGGCCAGCATGGTGCTGAGCGCGTCCATCATGCCGAGGTAGCTGGTCAGCCGGTCCGGGTCCGCGAGCATCTCGCGGAAGGCGCTCTCCACGCGCGGGCGGCCCGTGCGCAGTGCCACGGTCAGGTCGCCCCACGCCGGGTACAGCACCCGGTCGGAACGCTCGAGGAAACCACCCACGTACGACGGCTTCCCCGGGTCGAGATACTGCTCTGCCGCCGCCGAGTTGCAGTAGCGCCCGTCCTTGCGCAGCAGGAGCCCGAGGGAGACCATCGTCTCGAAGAAGTCCCTGGCGGCACGCGGGTGCAGGGCGAGCCGTTCGGTGAGCTCGGCCCCGGTCAGCGAGCGCTCGGCGAGCACGGCGAACACCCGCAGTTCGAGTGCGCTGAGCACCACCTTGGCCGTGCAGAAGGCGGTCTTGCCCAACCGGATCAGCTCCGCCGGGCTGGTGATCTGAGGTACCTGCGTGGTCATCTGGCGGCTCCGTTCTTGGGTGGCTGAGTCTTGCCGAGCCGCCGCTTCGGCAGCTCGCTGATCACCGCCGCGTCCTGGTCGCCCAGACCCGCGGCGACCGCTTCGGCCATGACGTCGCCCGCGCTCTCGGTCAGCGGCAGGAAGATCCCGCGGGACATGGCGTCGTTCGCCGCCAGGCGGAGGTCCTTCTCCATCAGGCGGCTCTTGAAGGCCGCGGGCTCGTAGCAGCGCTCGCGCATGAACGCGGCGCGGAAGGCCAGGACCGGCGAGCTGAACCCGCTGTTCGCCATCACGTCGATGAGCAGGTCGCGGTCGAGCCCGGCGCTGACGCCGTAGGAGACCGCCTCAGCGAAGGCCACGGTCTGCACGCCGAGCAGCAGGTTGAAGGCCAGCTTGATGGTGCTGGCCGCGCCGGCTGCGCCCAGGTAGCGGATCTCTTGGCCCAGGACGCCGAGCAGGTCGCCGACGGCCTCCACGTCGTTGGGGTCGCCCGCGGTGAAGATCCGCAGGTTGCCGCCCCGGGCCATCACCGGGTTGCCCAGCACGCACGCCTCGACGCGGGCCAGGCCCGCGCTGGACAGGCGGTTGGCCGCCATCCGCGCGTACAGCGGCGAGGTGGTGGTCGTGTCCACCACCACCGTGCCCTTCTTGAGCCTCGGCAGCATGGCGTCGAAGAGCACCTGCTCGACGGCCGACTCGTCGCTCAGCGAAAGCAGGACGATCGAGGCGTCCGTGGTGGCCTCGGGCGTGGGGATCGCCCGCGCGCCCGCCTCGACCAGCGAGGCGGACTTGGCGCGCGTGCGGTTGAAGACGGACACGGGGTGCCCGACCTCCAGCAGCCGGTGTCCCATGCCCGCGCCCATCGCTCCGCTCCCGAAGAGCGCGACGTGTGGCAGGCTCATGATGTCGGGGCCCCGGCGGACAGCGTCTCGGCGGAGAGCTGCGAGATGCAGCGCATGGTGGCGTTGCGGAAATACTGCCCGAACCCCTCGGGCGTGCCGGTGTCGCGCGTCTCCGCCAGGTAGGGGGCCAGCTTCGCCTCCAGCGCGTGCACCCCCTTGTGCCTGGCCATGTTCTTGGCCACGTGGATCAGGTCGCCCTCGTAGTGGATGACGCGGATCATCACTTCGTCCTTGATGAACACCGCGGTGCCCACCAGGCGGCCCGCCTCCTTGCCCTCGTCGTCCACCAGCACGGGTGTGGCCACGCGCTGGAACCCGGCGAAGATCTCGGCGATCTCGTCCTCGTGGCCGGGCTTGACCCGGTAGGTGATGGCTGCGTACGGCATCAGATTCCTCCGTCGACGTTCAGGGTCGTTCCAGTGATGTACCGGGACAGGTCACCGGCGAAGAACAACACGGCGCCCACCAGGTCGTCGGCCGTGCCCAGCCGGCCCAGCGCGGTCATGCCGGCCAGGCGCTGCCGCAGCGGAGGCGGCAGCGCCTCGCCCTTGTCGATCACACCGGGGGCGATCGTGTTGACCCGGATGCCCCGGGAGCCGAGCTCCTTGGCCAGCGACCTGGTCAGGCCGATCAGCGCCGCCTTCGAAGCGGAGTAGTGCGCCGTCGCGGGCCGGCCCCGCAGCGCGGCCGAGGCGCCGATGTAGATCACGCTGGCGCCCTCGGACAGCAAGGGCAACGCCGCCTGCGTGACCAGGAAGTGCGAGGTGAGGTTCGTGCCGATGACGCGTTGCCACTCCTCGCCGGAAAGCTCGTCCATCGGCGCCTCGGCGGCCACGCCGACGTTGTCCACGACGACGTCGAGCTCGCCGAACGCCTCGCCGCAGACGGCGGCCAGCCGCCGCACGTCGTCGGCCGAGGTCACGTCGGCGCGGACCACGTGGTGGTCGTCACCGAACTCCTTCAGCTCCCTGGACAGCTCGTCGGCCGCCTCGCCGGCCTGCCGGTGACAGGTCACCACCTTGGCGCCGCCACGGGCGAGCGCGAGTACCGTCGCCTTGCCGAGACCGCGCGTCCCGCCTGTGACGAGGACACGTTTGCCGGTTATCGCCAGGTCCATCGTTCCTCCGTTCGGTTCGAGTCGTGTTCAGGCCAGCGCGACGGCCGCCGCGTTGACGACCAGCGCGACCACGGAGAGCACGGTCCGCAGCAGGTGCCAGCGGCGCCACACCGGACGCGGGTCCGTCCAGTCCTGCGGCATCGCGGCCGGGTCGAGCCCCTTGACCCGGCGGTTGATGGGCACGTTGCACAGGTGCGACACCGCCGAGACCCCGACCATCAGGACGCCGGCGATCACGAAGAGCGAACGCGTCCCCGCCTCCGGCGTCACGACGGCGAGCAGCACGTCCACCAGTGCGGTGCTCAGCACGATGACCGGCATCGTGGGGTCGTAGTTGCGGCCGAGCAGTTGGTGGGCCTGCACGTAACGGTCGGGAGGCAGGGCACGCAGCGCCGGCACGACGCTGAGCGCGACGCAGAACAGCACGCCCGCGGTCAGGCCGCTGCCCAGAACCGCCATGGTGCCCATCAGCTCCCTCATACCGGGCTCTTCTCCTCCTCCGCGTACGCGGCCTGGACCGTATAGACCCCGAAGGGCACACCCCGCGAGCGGTCCTGGAGAGGACGCAGCGGAGCGGTCGTCGAGCGATGCGACTCCCCTTCCTCCCAGGCGCGGAAGGCCTCCAGGTCGCGCCACTCGCTCAGCACCACGAAACCGGCCGGGTCGTGCACCGAGCGCAGCAGCTCGTTGCGCAGCAGCCCGGCAGTGCCTGCCAGGCTCCGGCTGATCCGGTGGTAGGCGTCGGCCACGGCCTGGGTCCCGGCCTCGGCGGCCGTGACGAAGACGAGGACGCGCACCCGCTCGCTCATCGCCGGTCGGCCGTCTCGCGCGACATGTCGTAGACCACGTTCATGGTGGTCATGGACCCGCCCGACCGGTACGGGTGGAGCTTGGTGCGGTGCTCCAGGTGCCGCTCGCTCTTCTCGAACTCCCTGAAGCGCGGCTCATCCACCCAATCGCTGATGATGTAGTAGATCCCGGGCTCCTCGGCGCTCTTGGACAGCCACTGGCCGCGGTTGGCGGGGTGCTGGGTGACCGCGCCGCCGACCTGATACCAGGTGCGCTCGAACTCCTCGTCCATGCCGGGTTTGATCTGCATGCGCAACATGACCCGGAAGGTGCCTGCCGTCATGTCAGATGCCTCCGTCCACGTGGATGGTCTCGCCGCTGACGAAGCTCGCCAGGTCACTGGCCAGGAAGAGCACGACGTTCGCGATCTCCTGGGAGACGCCGAGCCGGCCGAGCGCGATCAGGTTGCGGTAGCGCTCCCGGACCGGAGCCGGAATGTCGATCTCCGTCTCCACCGGGCCGGGCGCGACCACGTTCACCCTGATCCCACGGGAGCCGAGCTCCTTGGCCAGGGAGCGCGTCAGCCCGATGAGCCCGGCCTTGGCGGCGGTGTAGTGGGCGCGCAGCGGCACTCCGACCGTGGCCACGCGCGAGCCGACGTTGATGATCGACGCGCCCTCGCCGAGCAGCGGCAGAGTCCCGCCGACGACGAACGCGGCGCCCGTCAGGTTGGTGTCGATCACCCGCTGCCATTCCTCCGCCGTCAGCTCGGCGAACGGGATGTGGCTGATCGAGCCCGCGTTGTTGACGACGATGTCCAGCGTGCCGAAGCGGGTGCGGCACTCCTCGGCGAGCCTGGTGACGTCCCCTGGCACGCCGACGTCCGCCTTGATCACGTGATGGTTGTCACCGAGCTCCTTCAGCTCCCTGGCGAGTTGCTCGGCCGCCTCGCCCTCCTGCCGGTAACAGGTGACGACGTCGGCGCCGGCACGGGCGAGGGTGAGAACGATCGCCCGGCCGATGCCCCGGGTGCCTCCCGTGACGAGCGCCTTCTTCCCGGCGAGTCGCAGTTCCATGGATGTCCCTTCGCGTTCAGATGAGGGTGGTCGCAGCCGCGGCGTTGACCGCGAAGGCCAGCAAGGCCAGTGCCGTGCGGATGAGGTTCCAGCTCCGCCAGCGCAGCCGCGGGTCCCGGCGCTCCCAGTCGTCGGGGCGGACGTCGGGATCGAGCGAGGTCACGTACCGGTTGATCGGCACGTTCTTGACGACCGAGATCGTCATCACGACGAGCAGCAGCCCGGCCGCGACCGCGAACAGCGCGCGGGAGGCGGCAGTCGGCGCCACGAAGATCAGTACGACGTCCAGCACGCAGGTCAACGCGTTGACGATCGGCATGAAGGGGTCGTAGCGCGACCACAGGAAGCGGGTCGCGGAAACGTACTTGTCGTACGGCTGCACCAGCATCCAGGGCACGACCCCGATCACGGTGGAGAGCATGATGCCGGCCGCGAGGCCGTTGCCGACCAGCGCGAGCGGCACCAGCACCTGCATCGCCACGTCACGCCGGGGCCGAGGCCGCGCGGGCGGCGCTCTCGACCTGTTCCTTGATGCGGCGCATCTGCACGAGCGTGTTGCGGTTGATGCGATCGGTCATGCCCGGATCGTCGACGGGGGCCTCGGGCTTCATGTGGAAGTCCTGGATCCAGCGCATCCGCACGCCCTCGCGGGTGTCCGTGTACTCCCACCGGATCTTCATGTACTCGAACGGGCCCGTCTCGACGCGCTCGGCGCGGACGGTGCCGGACCGCCGGTCGGCAACGCGCTCGGAGACCCAGCTCCAGACCTTGCCGTTCTCGTCGGGGTGCATCGTCAGCCGGAAGCGCACCAGGTCGCCTTCGCGGTGCAGGATGTCGGCGGCGGCGTACTCGCTGAACAGGCTCGGCCACGACTCCACGTCGTTGGTCATGTCCCAGACGAGGTCGAAGGGCGCCGCGATGAAGATCTCGTTATCGGTGTGACCTGCCATGACCTCACTCCTAAGCGGCCGGGAGCCGGTGGTTGACGAAATCGAGCGTCTCGCGGGGCGTCTGGAGCTTGTCCATGACGTCGTCCGGCATCTCGACGCCGTAGTCGCGCTCCACCCGGGCCCCGATCTCCATGACCGCGAGCGAGTCCAGACCGAGCTCCTTGAACGGCACGTCGAGCACGTCGCCGTCCAGGCCGGCCGCGTCCTCCGCGCCGCACTCGCGCATGATCCGCTTCAGCTCGTCCAGTCGCAGCTCTGTCTTGTCCACGCGTTCCTCCTTGGTGCGATTGAGTGGCCTCAGCCGTGCATGGCACGGACCACGACGGCGGCGTTGAACCCGCCGTGGCCGCGCGCCACGACCAGCGCCGTCCTGACCGCGCCGGTCCGCGGCTCGTCGAGAACGAGGTCGAGATCACAACCCGGCGCGAGCCGGGTGACGTTCGTGGTCGGGGGGATGACGGAGTGGTGCACCGACAGCAGCGCCGTGGCCAGGTCGAGCGCCGCGCCGCCGGCGTACAGGCGGCCGGTCATGGTCTTGGGCGCCGTCACCGGCACGCCGCGCGGCCCGAAGACCTCCGCCAGCGTCCGGGCCTCCAGCAGGTCCTGCTCGGGCACGCCCTTCGCGTCGGCGAAGACGACGTCCACCTGTCCCGGCTCGACGCCGGCGTCGGCGAGCGCTCCCTCGACGGCCCTGCGCAGCCCCGGCGGCCGGTCCGAGCCGGGAGGCGGGTCGAACGTGGCCGCGTAGCCGGCGATCTCGCCGTAGATCCGCTCGGCCCCCCGCGCCCGCGCGCTGCTCTCCGTCTCCATGACGAGCATCGCGCCGCCTTCTCCCGGGACGTAACCGCAGGCGGCGACGTCGAAGGGAAGGTAGGCACGGCCGGGGTCGGCGGACCTGCTCAACATGCCCGTGGGGAGCTGGGTCACCAGTCCGTACGGGCTCAGCGAGGCGTCGGTGCCGCCGGTGAGCACCATGCCGGTTCCCTGACGCAGCACCCGCCGCGCCTGCGCGACGGTGTCGAGCCCGCCCGCCTGCTCGGTGGCGATGACGCCGCAGGGCCCGCGCATGCCGTGCCGGATGGAGATCTGGCCGGTCGAGGCGGCGTAGAACCACGCGATGGACTGGTACGCGCCCACGTGCCGGGGCCCGTTGCTCCACAACGCCTGGATCTCCCGCTGCCCGAACTCGTTGCCTCCCGACGAGTTGGCCGTCATCACGGCCATCTCGTACTCCGGCTGCTCCGCCGGGTCGATCCCGGCGTCCGCGAGCGCCAGCTCGGACGCCACCAGCGCCAGGTGGGTCATGAGATCGGTCTGTACGGTGATCTTCGTGGGCAGGTGTTCCTCGGCGACGAAGCCGTCCACCTCCCCGGCGAGGGTCACCGGGTACTGCTCGGGGTCGAACCGGGTGATGCGCCCGATGCCGCTCTTCCCGGCCAGGGTGGCGGACCAGAAGGCGTCCGTTCCCAGCCCGTTGGGGGCGGTGACCCCCATGCCGGTGACGACGTAGGTCATGCGGTCACCTCCCCGGGTGCGTGAGCACCATCGCGGTCTGGAACCCGCCGAATCCGCTTCCCACGGTGAGCACCCCGCGCAGCTCCCGTTCCCTGGCGGTCACCGGCACGTAGTCCAGGTCGCACTCAGGGTCGGGGTTGTGCAGGTTCGCCGTGGGCGGCACCACCTGGTGCTCGATCGCCAGCGCGCAGGCGGCGACCTCGATCGAACCGATGGCTCCCAGCGAGTGGCCGACCATCGACTTGATCGAACTCACCGGCACCTCGTAGGCCCGCGGCCCGAGGCTGCGCTTGAACGCGGCGGTCTCGTGCCGGTCGTTCTGCTTGGTCCCTGAGCCGTGGGCGTTGACGTAGTCGATGTCGGAGGGGTCGAGGCGGGCCATGTCCATGGCGGCCCTGATGGCCTCGGCCATCTCCCGGCCGTCGGGCTTGAGACCGGTCATGTGGTAGGCGTTGCCGCGAGAGGCGAAACCGACCACCTCGCAGTAGATGTGCGCCCCCCGCCTGATCGCCCTGTCGCGCTCCTCCAGCACCATCACGGCCGCGCCCTCGCCGAGGACGAAGCCGTTGCGAGTGGCGTCGAAGGGCCGCGCGGCGTGCTCGGGGTCGTCGTTCCTGGGCGTGGTCGCCCTGATCGCGTCGAAGCAGGCCACGGTGATCGGGGAGATGGGGGCGTCGGTGGCGCCGACCACGGCCACGTCCGCGGCGTTCTCCTGGATGAGGTGGAAGCCGTGCCCGACCGCGTCCAGCCCGGACGTGCAGCCGGTCGAGGTCAGCGAGACCGGGCCCTCCGCGCCGCACGCCCAGGCCACCTCGACGGCCAGCGTGCTGGGCACGAGGTAGTCGTACAGGTGCGGAACCGCGTAGGAGTGATCCACGTGCCAGTCGCGCCCGCCGTCGCTGGCCACGACGTATTCCTGTTCCAAGCTGATCGTGTTGCCGACCGCGCTGCCGATGCTGACCGCCACCCGCTCGGGCGGCACGGACTCCTGGCCGATCTCGCTGTCCTGCCACGCCTCCCTGGCGGAGATCACCGCGAGCTGCGCGGCCCGGTCCATGCGCCGCGTCTCCTGGGCCGACAGCCCTTCCGCCCGCGGGTCGAAGTCGCACTCGGCGGCGATCCGGGAGCGGAACCCTGTCGGGTCGAAGAGGGAGATCGTCCTGGTCGCCGTGCGGCCGGCGGTGAGCAGCTCCCAGAACGCCTTGCTTCCGATGCCGCCAGGAGTGGCCGTCCCGATGCCCGTGATGACGACTCGGCGTTCACCCGTCACGACGCCACCTCGGCGGCATCGCCCGGATACGGCTCGGTGTCGACGTGACCCAGCTCCGGCCGCGGCGCCAGCGGGCACATGTGGAAGATCGCGAACGCCTCGTCCTCGCCGCGGTTCATCACCCGGTGCCGGGCGTTCTTGGGGATCACGATGCCTTCGCCCGCGGCCAGCTCCAGCTCCTGCTCACCGTTGATCCGCACCACCACGGCGCCACGCGAGACGAAGAAGAACTCCTCCGAGTAAGGGTGATAGTGCTCGGAGACGTACTCGCCCGGCCGCAGGGTCAGCATGCCCATGAACCCTGAGCTGGTCTCCGTGGTCCTCGGGCTGAGCAGCACCCGGATCTCCCCGCCGCGGCGGTTGTTCACCGCCGTTTCGGCCAGGCTGACCTTCTTCAGCAGCACGGTCTCAGACACGCCGGTCACCTTGTCCTCTCTCCCACTCGTAGAAGGGGGTGGCCATCGCGTCACGCGGGCCACGCCAGCTCGGGTCGTAGGGCAGCACGTAGGGCGCCAGCCGGTCGCTGACATCGCGGAAAAGGGGGTGTTGCCGCACGTCGTCCACGCGTGACGGCACGTCGGTCTCCGCCTCGGCCAGATGGAAGTACAGGTCGTGGAAGCGGAAGAGCGTGCGGCGGGTGACCCCGACCAGGTCCGGCAGCTCCGTGGCGTCGGATTCGGCGAAAATGCTCGCCACCTTGTCGATGTGGCCAGGGTCCATCCTGGCGACGATCAATGTGCGGCGCATGTGCGTCTCCTTTCAGCCCAGCGTCACGTCGGGTTTCAGCTCAGCGTCACGCCGGCGCGAAGCGCTCCGGCGAGGTGCTCCAGTTCGGAGACCACGGCCGACGGGGTCGGATGGGCGGCCATCTCCGCGCTCAGCCGCCGTGCCGCCCTGCCGTACTCGGGCGAGCCCAGCAGACGCTCCACGGCGTCGCGTACGCGCGCCTCGGCGAACCCCTCGGCGGGGTCCAGGCTCAGCCCGGCGCCGGTGGCCGCGAGCCGGCGAGCGTGCCCGATGTGGTCGGGCAGTTGCGGCATCGCGAGCTGGGGCAGCCCGTTGACCAGGCCCGTGAGCATCGAGCCCGCGCCGCCGTGATGCACCAGCACGTCCACGCCGGGAAGCAGCAGGCGGAGCGGGGCCGAGACCGTCACGCGCACGTCCTCCGGCAGCGGCCCCAGCGTGTCCCGCTGCTGTGGGGTGACCGCCAGGACGATCTCCGCGTCCAGAGCGGTCAGGGAACGTGCCACCTGGCCGGCGAGGAAGAACTCCTGGCCCAGCCTGGTCATCGTCGTTCCCCAGGTCACGCAGACGACGGGGCGGTCACCGCGGGCCGGCGGAACGGCCGCGTGATGGTCGTGGACGCCGTGGTAGGGCAGGTAGCGCATCCGCCGGCGCGTTCCCGGCAGGCCGTCCTGCAGAGTGGCCGGGCAGGGGTCGATGGTCAGCGTGCCCAGCGGATCGACCGGACCCACGCCGAGCCGCTCGCCGAGGGGCTGCAGCGCCCGTACGATCGCGTCCCTGGCGGGCGACAGCAGATCCGCGCCGTACAGCTGGCGGACCGCGGGCACGCCCACCGCCGCGGCGGCCAGCGGGCCGGCCCACGCGGTCGGGTCGTACACGATCAGGTCCGCCCCCCAGTCGCGGGCGAACGCCGTCAGGTCGTCCGCCATGCAGACCGCCAGGTCGACGAACATGCCGAGGGCCCGGGGCATCCGCTCCGCCAGCCCCGGAGCCGACAGGGGCGCCCCGTAGCCGTTCCCCTGCCCCTTGGCCAGGCCGTTCGCGCTTGCCTGGGCCTTGGACACGCCGTCCGGGCGTCCCGGTCCCTTGACGAAACCGCGGATGACATCCGTCACGTCCGTCTCACGCCCGATGCGCACCGGTGTCAGCCCGGCGCGCAGGACCACGCTCTCCAGGCCGGGTGGGGTGGCGATCCGCACCTCGTGCCCCGCCGCCGCACAGGCCCACGCCAGCGGGACCATGGGGTAGACGTGCGAGGGCCATGCCCAGCTCGTGAACAGCACACGCATGGACCGGCGCCTTCCTGTCGTGTCGAGATCAGGTCATGTGCACCCTGACAGCTCCCCCTCGAAGGCCGGACGATGGCGCAGCCGGGCCGCGGCGAGGTGATCGAGCGCGATTCGAGCATTCTGCGAGCGAGGCTCCTTACCGTGACTGCACGCCTAACTTGTTCGTCCCGCCAACCGTCAGGGAGTGGTCAATGGATCTCGGTCTCGCGGGTAAAGTCGTCTTGATCACAGGTGGCAGCGGGTCGATCGGCGCTCATCTCGCCCGCGCGTTCGCGGCCGAGGGCGCCAGCGTGGCGATCACCTACCACCGCAACGAGGACGGCGCCCGGCAGGTGGCCGACGACGTGCGCCGGCTGGGCGGCCGGGCGATCACCGTCCGGTACGACCTGACCGACCGGGCGTGCATCCGGGCCGCCTTCGACACGGTGGCCGCCGAGTGGGGCGGCGTGGACGTGCTGGTCGTGAACGCCTCGGCGATCCCGGGCACCAAGGTGGAGCCTGTCGCCTTCGAGGACGTGCCGGTGGAGGAGTGGCAGCCGTCCCTGCGGGCCGACGTCGAGGGCTCGTTCCACACCGTTCAGGCGGCGCTGCCCTGGATGAAGAAGCAGGGCTGGGGCCGGATCGTGTTCGTCTCCGCCAACATCGTGCAGCGCGGCGCCACCGGGGACGAGGCGTTCGTCGCGAGCAAGATGGCCCTGCACGGGCTGAGCCGGACTCTGGCCACCGAGCTGGCGCCCGAGGGGATCCTCGTCAACGTCGTGGCTCCCGGCCCGACCGTGACCAGAGGGTTCCTGGCGCGGGTCCCCGAGGAGTTTCAGCGGCAACTGGACGGCAAATCGCCCGAGGAGGTCAAGAGGATCCTCAACAAGGGCAAGTCAGCCGGGCACATCTCCTCGCCCGGCGACGTCGCGGGGCTCGTGCTGTACTTCGCCTCAGCCGTGAACGGCAACGTCACGGGAAGTGTGGTGCACGTCGCCGGCGGCAAGTGACCTCCGCGGAGAGGAAGGGGGCCGATCCAGGGGGACGAGTCCACCTGGATCGGCCTCGCACTGGATTCAGAACCGCACCGCCGTCGTCTGGGACGCGATGGTCTCGGTCTGGTTGCCGCTGGTGTCGTACACGGTGCCGGTGCCCGACGACGTGAAGCTGGTCGCCGTGACGGTGCCGGTGTGCAGGATGTCGAGCGTGCCGACCCAGCTTCCGTCGGGCATGAACATGTGGTGCCTGAACTTGAACTCGAAGCGTGACGAGCTGAGCGCCCGCCACTTACCGAGGCCGAGGTCCCGGACCCGGGTGTTGGTGCAGAGCATCAGCCCCGTGTTGGTGAACGCGAAGAGGCCCTTCTCCGGCGGGTTGGGGCCGGGGAAGGCGATGTCCACGTGCCAGTTGCCGATGATGGGATGGCTGAACGTCCCGGCATCGTCGGCGTTCGCCGCGTCGGCGCCGATCAGCGCCGCCACGCCCGCGGCAGGGGCCAGTAACGCGCTCCTGGTCAGGAGCCTTCGGCGGTCGATGGTCTCTTTCACTGACCCTCCTACTTGAATTCACCCCGTGACCCCCGGCCAGTTCCGGACGTCGACTCGCGGGAGTGCGCAGGGAGGCTAGAGCCGCCTGCTCTGCAATCACTGGAGTCTCGCTGGCTTTCCGCCGACACCCGGCGGGCCGGCCCAGGATCGTGGACGCCGAACCCGGTCAGCACCAGCCCTTCCGCCAGCCATCTGGTGACGGCGGCGCACGCCTGCCACCAGCCGGCTCGATCCGGCATCTGCCACCTCCCCGCAGTTCGGGCAATTGATGGGGCCAGTGTGACAACGGTCTCTCCAGGCTCGATCGAGCCTCACTGGCCGTCGGCACGCGGCCCGCACGGCGTACTGCCGGGTGGCGAGGACCGTTCGACCCGGTGGAGAGCAGATCTCCAGCGGCGCCTGACAACATCGCGGCGGCGCCGTCTCCCCGAGGCGCCGACGGAGACACCTTCGGCCACCCCGATGGAGGGAACATGACGAACGAGCCCTCGCCCATGGCACTCGCCAACCCGCCGTTCAGCGACGAACGTCCCGACCAGGAGCAGGTCCTGTTGATGCTGGCCGGCAAGTGGGTCTCCGGCGTGCTGCACGTGGCAGCCCGCCTGGGCATCGCCGACCTGCTGGCGGAGGGGCCGCGCACGGCCGACGACCTGGCCGCGGCGACCGGGGCGCACGGCCGTACGCTCTACCGGTTCCTGCGCGCCGCCGCCGCGGTGGGAGTGTTCGCCGAGCGGCCCGATGGCCGCTTCGAGCTCACGCCCAGGGCCGAATACCTGCGCAGCGACGTGCCAGGGAGCCTGCGCAACCTGGCCTACTTCTACGGCGAGACGACCGTGTGGAACTGCTGGGGGCACGTGATGGACACGGTCCGCACCGGTGAGGCCGTGGGGCCGAAGCTGCGGGGCGGCAAGACCTGGTTCCAGTACCTGGAGCAGGACGCCCCCGAGTTCGCCGAGGTGTTCCACCGGTCCATGACGGCGCTCAACGACGCCCGCGCGCCGCGCATCGCCGACTCCTTCGACTTCGGCCGCTTCCCCGTCGTGGCCGACATCGGCGGCGGGCAGGGACAGTTGCTCTCGGCCATCCTGCGGCGTCATCCGTCGGTGCGCGGCATCCTGTACGACATCCCCACCGCCATCAAGGGCGCCCGCGAGCTGCTGGAGCGCGAGGGCGTGAGCGAGCGGACGCACTGCGAGGAAGGCAGCTTCTTCGAGAGCGTGCCGAGCGGCGCTGACGCGTACGTGCTCAAGGCGATCATGCACGACTGGAGCGACGCCGAGTGCGAGGGCATCCTCCGCCGCGTGCACCAGGCCATGAACGGCAGGCCGGGAGCCCGACTGCTGATCATCGACGGCGTGCTCCCCGAGCTGAACGAGTGGCACTACAGCAAGCTCATGGACATCGCGATGCTGGTCAACGACAAGGGCGCCGAGCGGACCGCGACGGAGTGGCAGCGGCTGCTGGAGGCGTCCGGGTTCGAGCTGGTGACCATCCACCCGACGGCGCCGCCTCACGGCATCGTCGAGGGCAGGCCCGTCTGACCATGGCGATCAGACTCGGAGTCAACCTCAACTACCGCAGTGCGGTGCCGGTGGCGCAGGAGGCCGAACGCCTCGGCTTCGACCTCGCGCTGGCGCCCGAAGGCTACCGCTCCGACGCCGCCACTGTGCTCGGCACGGTGGCGCTGCGCACGCGGCGCATCGACCTCGCCTCGGGCGTGTTCCAGATTCCGGCGCGCACCCCCGCGCTGACCGCTCTGACGGCCGCGACCCTGGACTCGCTGTCGGGCGGGCGGTTCCGCCTCGGGCTCGGCGTCTCCAACCCGGACATCTCGGAGGGCTGGTACGGCACCCCGTTCCACCGGCCGCTCACGCGTACCAGGGAATACGTGGAGATCGTGCGCCGCGCCCTGAGCCGTGAGCAGGTGGCCTACGACGGAGAGCACTTCCAGCTCCCGCCCGGGGACAGCTCCGCCCCACCGTTCAGACTGCTCACCGAGCCGGTCCGGCCGCGGATGCCGATCTACCTGGCCGCCGTCGGCCCCCGGAACCTCCAGCTGGCGGGCGAGATCGCCGATGGCTGGCTGGGCGTCTTCTGCACGCCGGAGTCGGTGGCCAGGGCCGTCGGCCACGTGCGGGCCGGCCGCGCCCGCGCCGGGCGTGACCTCGACGGCTTCGAGGTGCTTCCCGGCCTGCCGGTGTCGGTGCACGACGACCCCGACCGTGCCGTGGACGCGGTGCGCGGGTACTTCGCGCACTTCCTCGGCATGGGCGAGTTCAGCCGCAACTTCTACGCCGGGCTGGCCGGGCGGATGGGGTTCGGCCAGGAGGCGGCCGCGGTCAACGAGCGGTACGCCGCGGGTGATCTCAAGGGCGCGCAGGCCGCCGTGCCCACCGGGTTCGTCGACCAGGTCTCCCTGCTCGGCCCGGTCACCCGCATCGCCGACCGGATGCGCGACTACCTCAAGAACGGGGCGACGACGCTGGTCGTGTCGCCGTTCGCCGCGACCGCCGACGGGCAGCTCGAAACCCTCCAGGCGGTCGCGTCGGCCGCCGAGAGCGTCGAACCCTGACCGGTCCGAGTAATCAGGAACGCGACGTCAGGAACAACGAGTAGGCCGCCAGCGACCCGGCGTCCCGGACCGAACCCTTGCGGATCATCTGCTCGAACTCGGCCCGGGACACCCAGGTCTGGCGCATGTCCTGCTCGGTGTGCTCCCGGGCGCTCTCACCGTGCCGCAGCCCCGTCGCCAGGTACACGCGGGAGTGCTCGGTGCTGATGGCGTGCGCCAGGTCGAGCGTGCCCAGCAGCCTCAGCTCGCTCGCCCGGAGCCCGGTCTCCTGCTCCAGCTCCATGGCGGCCGCCTCCTCCGGCGTGGCCGCGGGCGCGAACCCCTGCGGGAAGCTCCACGAACGCCGCCGCATCGGGTAGCGGTACTCCTCCACCAGGTGGAAGCCGTCGTCCTCCCACGGGATCACCAGCACGGCGTCGGGCCGCTCCAGGTAACCGTAGAGGCCGTGCGACCCGTCCAGCCGCTCGACCGTGTCCTCGCGCAGGGTCAGCCAGTCGTTGGAGTAGACGACCCGCGAGGAGATCTGCCGGATCGAGGGACGGCTCATGTCCGTGACCCTACTTCAGGTGATCGGCGGGAGCGCGGGGCCGTACGATGGCACATCATGCCGTCGGGAGGGTAAGGGTCCGTGTCCGATGACCGCGCATGGCACCGTGATCCCCACCACGGTGCGAGCCGTTCACCCCACACCGCCAGAGCGGCGTCCCGCCGCGATCGAACCGGCTGGTGGGTCGCCGGAGCGCTGGTCCTGACCTTCACGCTCGCGGTCGCCGCCACGCTGTACGTGGTCAGGGACCGCGAGACCGCCGGGGAGCGGGAGCCGCAGGGCTGGCGGCTGGTCTGGTCGGACGAGTTCGACGGCCCCGCCGGGCCGCCCGACCCGGCCAAGTGGAACCTGGTGGACGACCACCTCGGCTACAACAACGAGCTGGAGTATTACACGCCGCGCAACGCGGCGGTGGACGGGCAGGGCCGGCTGGTGATCACCGCCAGGTCCGACGACGCGGGCGCCTACGACTGCAGCCCCCGCGTGTGCGCGGCCACCTCCGCCCGCCTGTTCACGGCCGGGAAGTTCGCCCACCGGTACGGGCGGATCGAGGCCCGCGTCAAGTTACCCATGGGCCAGGGCATGTGGCCGGCCTTCTGGGCGCGGCGCTCCCCGCAGGGCAGCGGACGCGGCGAGATCGACATCATGGAGCATCTCGGGCACGAGCCGGACACCGTGCACGGCAGCCTGCACGGGGAGCAGGGCTACGACCGGCAGAACACCTACCGGCTGCCCGGCGGCGGCAGCTTCGCCGACGACTTCCACGTCTTCGCCGCCGACTGGTACCCCGACCGCATCTCCTTCCTGGTCGACGGGCAGGTCTACGCCACCGAGCACAGGGCGGACGCCCCGCCGGGCGGATGGGACTTCGACGTCCCCTACTACCTGCTGCTCAACCTGGCCGTCGGCGGCGACTGGCCGGGGTCGCCGGACGCGACGACGCGCTTCCCGCAGTACCTGATCGTGGATCACGTCCGCGTGTACGCCGCCGCCACCGATCCGCCACGCTGACCCGCCCTGTGGCGAAGCTGGCGGCCAGCACGCCCATTCCGAGCAGCAGCGACAGGCCCTGCGCGAGCGTCCAGCCGACGGCCGCGGCGGTCAGCCCGTACGGCAGCAGCGCCGCCACCAGCCCCAGCACCAGCGCCGCGTTGGCGCCGTTCATGAACACGTACGCGCCGGTGCGGTCGCGGCTGATCAGGATCGTGTCCACCAGGTAGTTCCCCGCGCCGACCAGCGACGCCAGCGCCAGCACCCGCAGCGCCTGCGCCGCCTGCGCCGAGTAGCCCTCCCCGAACACCCGCAGGATGTACGGCGCCCCCACCAAGATCACCGCGACGGCCGGCACGAGCAGGCCGTAGATGCCCGCCACGGCCTTGCGCAGGTACCGGCGCAGCGAGATCCGCTGCGCCTCCGCGAACAGCACCTGCGCGCTCGTCGAGGGGATGAAGCTGAGGAACGCCGCCACCTGGAAGGCGATCGCGAAGTACGCCGCCGCCTGCGGCCCCTGGACGGCCAGCACCTCCAGGGGCACCACGGTGCTGGGCAGTATGCCGAGCGCCGTCGCCAGATAGCCTGCGGCGGAGAACGGCAGATACCGCCGCAGCAGCTCGCCCGGCCGCGCGCGGACGGCGACGCGGCGCAGCCGCGGCCACAGCGCCGCCCCGCCGAGCAGGCAGGCGAGCAGCGTGCCGCCGCCGTAGGCCAGGATCAGGCCGGTGAAGCCGAGCGGGACCAGCGGCAGCAGCGCGCCGACCTTCAGCACGGTGCCCGCCACGTTCTTGGCCAGCAGCGCCGCCGTGCCCCGCACCGCCACCAGGCCCGCGTCCAGCGTGCCGCCCACGGCGGTGACCATCACCATGGCGGTGATCAGCGCCATCGTGCCCGGCTGCCGGATCAGCTCGGGGCCGCCGGGCAGCAGCGGCGCCAGAACCAGCAGGGACACCAGGGCGAGCACGCCGCCGAGCGCGCCCACGGCGGCCACCGCGATCGCGGCCAGGCGGCGCGGGTCGCCGGCCTTGACGAGGTGGCGCAGCAGCGTGGTGGGCAGGCCGAGGGAGGCGACGGTGGACAGCAGGTTGACGCTCGCGGTCACGGCGGTCAGCCAGCCGACGGCGGCGACGGGGTAGTTGCGGGCCGCCAGGGTGAAGAACGCGAAGCCGCCGGCCGCGAGCAGCACCGTGTTGAGCAGGAGAAGGAAGGTGCCGCGCACGAGGACGTCACGGAAGAACGACCGGACCCGGTCGCCTCCGTGGCGCAGTGCGGTGGCGTAGCCGTTGCGGGTGGCGCGGGCGATCTCCGTCCACCCGGCCTCGCCGGCGTGCTCCAGCGCCGCCGCCGACATCCGCGCCAGCCGCGCCGCGTCCCACCCCGCCGCCTCCCGCAGCACCGCCGCGAGCCCGCCGGCGCCGTCCCGGTAGGTGGCCAGGGCGGCGGCGGGCAGCCCTGCCAGCGCGGGCAGGCCGGGCACGACGAGCGGCCTGCCGTGGGCGAGCGCGAGCAGCGCGCTGCCGCTGGTGGTGATCTCGCGGAACGGCAGCACGACCACGTCGCTCCCGGCGAACAGCCCGGCGACGTCCTCGTCGGGCACCCGCCCGATCCGCAGCTCGACCCGGTCGTCGCCACGAGCCGACGCCTCCAGCCCGGCCGCGAGCGCCGCGTCCGGGCAGGCCCCGGCGACGACGAGGCGCACGTCCAGCTCGGCGGGCAGCGCGGCGAACGCCGCGAGCAGGTCCTCGACCCCCTTGTACGGCTCGATCCGCCCGAAGAACAGGAACGTGCGCACCCCGCCCGACCGCCCCGGCGGCGGGATCGGCGGCGCCGGGAAGGGGCCGTGCGGGATGACGACCGCCCTGGACGGCTTCGCACCCATGGCCGCCAGCCGGTCCAGCGCCGTCGAATGGTGGGCGATCACGAGGTCGCAGTGCCGTACCAGGGTGCGCCGGGCGGCGGTGTCGTCGGCGAAGACGGGCCGGTGCGGCAGCACGTTGTGCGCCGTCCACACCAGCCGCAGGCCCAGCAGCCGGATGACGCCGAGGACGACGGCGAACCACCACTGGGCGAGCCTCCGCGTCCGGTCGCCGCCGGGCAGCGCGAACCTCCACACCCAGTGCAGGTGCACGATCCCGGCTCCGGCCAGCCGCCGCACGGCCAGTTCCGCGGGCAGCAGCAGGAGGTTGAGCGTGTGCGAGCGGGTCAGCTCGCCCAGGTAGCGGACGCTGACGCCACGTAACCCGGAGTGCAGCAACTCCTGGTACGGGTTGCTGTCGCGGGGGAAGACCAGGACCTTCATCGGCGGGCGCGACTCCGGGGATCCACGAGTTCGGCGAGCACGCCCGCGCCGTACACGAGGTGGTCGGCCAGGACCCGCACCGGGCCGTTGTGCCGGTTGCGCCAGGCCGGGACGAGCAGCAGCGCCGGGTAGAACGGGAACCACAGGGTCAGCGGCAGGCCGAGCAGGAACAGCGGGTACACCACGACCATCGGCTCCCTGCGCAGCAGGTGCGCGCGGCGGGAGCGGTGCTTGAGGTAGAGGCGGGCGCGGGCCTTGCCGTAGACGAAGGAGCGGCGGAGCTGCCTGCGGTGGTCGCCCCAGTCGTGGGTGACGACCGCGTCCACGGCGCTGCGGATGCGGTGCCCTGCGTCCTGCACCCGCCAGCTGAAGTCGACGTCGGAGCCGTAGCCGAACGTCTCGTCGAAGCCGTCCACCTCATCGAAGACCTCCCGCCGCACAGCCAGGTTGCCGGTGCCGCACTCAGGCAGGTAGCGGGCGGCGGCGGCCCGGCGCCTGGCGTCGGCGTCGTACAGGCTGCCGTGCCCCTCCGGGCCGGTGACCAGACCTGACACGACGCTCTCGCCCTCGTCCGTGATCGGCGCGAGGAGGCGGCGCAGCCAGCCGTCCTGGGGCAGGCAGCCCGCGTCCGTGAACACCACGATCTCGCCCTTGGCCGCGCGCACGCCCGCGTTGCGCTGGTGCGGGATGGTCACGCGCGCGCCGGGCGGCGGGGTGAAGTCCGCCCACCGCACGTGCGGGTGGGCGGCGGCGACGGCGTCGAGCCGGCCTGCCGAGGCGTCCACGACGATGATCTCGTACGGCGTACCGGCGGCTCCGGCCGCACGGGCGACGCCGCCGAGCGTGCCGTCCAGCGCGGGCTCGTCCTTGCTGATGATGACGATAGAGATCATCGATGGAACACCTTCGTGACTCCGCTCGTGTAGACGAGATCGTAGTGCGCCTCGATGAACTCGGTCGGGAACGCGTACAGCGCGAGCTGGTTGTCGAACAGCGACCTGGCGCGGCCGACGGCGGTGTTGGCCCAGCTCGCGTAGACCCAGGCCTGCCGGTCCAGGGTCTGCGGCGTGATGTCGGTCTGGATGCGCCGCCCAGGTCCGAGCTCGGCGAACAGGCGGAGCTGCGCGTACCGGTCGGCGTAGAGGCGGGCGGGCGAGCCGCGGGCCGCCTCCTTGAGCCAGCGCGCGCCCGCTAGCTCGGCCTCGTACATGCAGTACCGCTCGCAGTCCTCGCCGCGCGTGGACAGGTTGGTGGCCCGCTCGCCGCCGAGGACCACGTTGTCCAGGCCGCTGCCGGTCGTGAACGTGACCACGACCGCCGCGCCCGCCAGCCCGTACAGGGTTCTGCGCAGCCCGGCGGGGAACTTGGCCGACGAGACGCGGTGCAGCAGCCAGAACATCGCGATGGACAGCAGCGTCAGCGCCTGCAACTGGGCGCGGCTCTGGTTGTAGGCGGCGGCGAGGGTACCCGACAGGCGCAGCAGCACCAGGACGCCCAGCATCGGCACGGCCAGCACGCCGATCCGCCTGACCAGCCACGACGAGTGCCGGCGCACGGCCATGACGATGGCGCCGATCAGGCCGAGCAGGTTCGCCAGTTGCTGGATCAGCAGCACGCCGAGGTCGAGCGACGCGCTCACCGCGGGGGCGGCCTTCGGCGGGACGGGCACGCCCGCGTCCCCCAGCTCCCAGCGGGGCGCGTCCGCGTCGGCGGCCGGGCGCACCGTGGCCTTGGGCGGGCGGTACTTGGGCACCACCCGCTTGGCGTACAGGTACGTCGGGATGCGGGTCACGTCGGTGCCGCGCAGGTAGGCGGACAGCAGCGTCCCTGCCGTCTCGGCGCCGGGCAGCAGCCGCAGGCCCTCGGCGCTCAGCGCGGTGCGGAACTCGCCGATGTTGGCCGTCGAGCGGGTGATCGGAACGTACCAGAGCACCCCGGCCACCAGCCCCGGCACCAGCGCCGCCGCGACCGCGCGCGGCGCGATCCTGGGTCGCCGCAGCGCCCACAGCACCGCTTGCAGGGCCAGCGCGCCGCCGAGCATCACGGCCGTGAAGTACGCGGTCGTGTAGTGCGAGACCACGATGCCCGCCCCGAACAGGCCCATCAGCGCCGCCTTGGGCACGTGCCGCAGCCGGGCGTCCAGCAGCGCCCCGCACAGCGCCGCGAACAGCAGCATGGCGATCTCCTGCCGGGCCAGCGCGGGGAACTGCTGCGACAGCGCGCCCTGCGCCGTCACGAACGCGGCGGCGGCGAACGCCCACTGGCCCGGCAGGAAGCGCCTGGCCAGGTGGTAGATCCCGACGGGGAACAGGGCGAAGATCGCCGGGTAGACGACCTTGAACACCAGCAGGATCGGCAGCCCGGTCAGCGCGTGCAGCTCGGCCGGCAGGACGGTGATGCTCAGCATCGCCCCGTACGCGTCCGGGTGCGGCCCGGTCACCCAGATCCCCGAGGAGACCGTCTGCTGGGCGACGGCGTACTCCGAGGCGATGTCGAAGCCGTAGACCAGCTCGCCGCGCAGCGCGTACGACCACATCATGGCCAGCGAGACGGCGTACAGCAGGACGGCCGTCCGCCCGTCGCCGAGCCGTCCGGCCCTGACGACGCCGAAGGCCAGCACGAGCACGCAGCCGACGACGGCCGCGACCGCCACCTCGGGGCCGTACCCGTGGTTGAGCCGCAGCGCGCCCGCCGCCGCGACCAGCGGCACCAGCATCGGCAGCGACAACCAGCCGGCGGACGGCAGCGACCGCCACGGCACGCCCGTCTCGGGCGGCGCCTTCGCCCCGGCCAGGAACAGCCCCAGGCAGGTCAGCATGAGCCCGGCGAGCAGCGGCCCGGCCCGCAACGGCGCACCAGGGTCCGCCTCGGGGCCGAACACCGCGTCCAGGACGGCGCCGTCCGCCAGCGGCACCAGCAGCGTGACCGCCAGGCCCGACGCCATCAGCACGATCAGCGACGCGGCCGGCACGTACAACGGGAAGCCCGCCACCAGGCGGCCGGGCACCCGCAGTGCCCGCAGCAGCAGGCAGCCGGGCACGATCAGCAGCAACGGCACGAGCAGGAGCTGTGCCGCCCACAGGTGACGCACCTGGGTCAGCCCGACGATCAGGACGAGGGCCGCGCCGTACAGCAGCATGCGCCTGTCCTGCTCGCGCATGGTCACGTGCTCTGCCCCCCGCCCCGGCCGGTCCTGTCCTCGGCGAACATGCGGCGAAAGGCCCACAGACCGTGCAGGAAGCCGATATTTTCGCACGTCTCCTGCGCCAGGCGAAGGTACGGGTCGGCGAGCGCCTCGGCCCTGCCCCGCAGCGCGTGCCGCAGCCCCACCGGGTAGAGCAGCAGCGGCAGCAGCGCCGGGGCGGGCGCGACCGCCGGCCACCGGACGGCCACCACGGCCAGGCCCGCCACCAGCGCCGGCCACGGGAACAGCGTCGGCCGCACACCCGGCCACTTGCGGTACTGCATCGCCGCGCCCCGGCCGTAGGCGAGGCTGCGGCGCAACAGGCCGCGCACCGTGGGCGCGTACCGGTGGGCGACCGGCGCCTGCGGCACGAACACCAACCGGCCCCGGGGGAGCCTGCGCGACAGGTCCTCCTCCTCGGCCGCGTACCGGAACCTGGGGTCGAAGCCGCCGGCGGCCAGCAGCGCCTCCCGCTCGTACGACATGTTGCCGCCGCTGAAGGCGTGCACGTCCCGCCTGCCGCGCGACGGCGGGGCCGCCCGCCACTGCCGCCGCAGGTACAGCCAGAACCGGTACGGCAGCGCCGCGCTGACCGTGAGATCCAGCTCCAGGGGCTCGTGCCGGTTGTTGCGTTCGAGGAAGCGCGGCAGGAAGCCGTCGCCCGTCTCCGGCACGATCGGGCCGCCCACCCCGGCCACGCCGTCCTCCGCGTAGCCGCCGAGCAGCAGCTCCGCCCAGCGGGGGCCAGGCTCGCAGTCGTCGTCCAGGAAGGCGACGACTCGGCCCTTCGCGGCGCGCAGGCCCGTGTCGCGGGCCGCCGCCGCGCCGCGGTTCGTGTCGTGGCGGATGACCGTGGCGCCGTGTCCTCGTGCGACGTGCCCTGTGGCGTCCCTGGAGGCGTCGTCCACGACGATGATCTCCAGGTCCGCTCGGACGGTCTGGGCGGCCAGCGCGTCGAGGGTCCGTCCGAGGCGGGCGGCGCCGTCGTAGGAGCAGACGACCACCGACAGGCTAGGGGGCATCGGGACGGTTCCCAGCGGTGTGGGCGGACTCGTACACGGCGATGGTGCGCGTCGTGACCGCGTCCAGGCCGGTGTCCAGGCCGGTGTTCAGGCCGGTGTCCAGGCCGGTGTCCTGGACGGGAGGGAGCGCCGCCAGGCTCGTGTCCCGCGCAGGCGTCGGCGCTTCGGCTCGCGGGTTCGTTCCGAGCAGGTCGGTGATCGCCGACGCCAGCCGGTCAGGGGCGCCGGGCGGGACCGCCCACGGTGAGCCCTCGAACAGCTCCGCCAGCCCACCCACGGCGGTCGCGATCACCGGTACGCCGAAGGCGCGGGCCAGGTTGGCCACCCCGCTCTGCTCGGCGTCGCGGTAGGGCAGCACGACGGCCTCCGCCGCGCCGAACCAGGCCGCGACGTCGCCGTCCGGCACGTATCCCGTGAACAGCAGCCGGTCCCGCAGCCCGTACCGGCGCGCCAGGCGGCGGACCGCCGCCTCGTGCAGGTGGTCGCGCGCCTCGAACACCCGGAACGGCCCGTGCCGCCGCCGCACAGCGCCCGCGACCACCACCCGCACCTCGCCCAGCGTGGCCGGCGGCAGCATGGTCATGGCCCGCACCAGGTCGTCGAGCCCCTTGCTGACGTGGACGTGACCGAAGGCCAGCAACACGCGGTCGTCGCCCAGGCCGAAGCGCTTCCGCAGCTCGGCGGGGGTGCCGGTCGCGGGCGGCGGGGGTGCGGAGAAGTGCGGGACCACCGTGGCCCTGCCGTCCAGGCCGAGGGCTCGCAGGGTGTCCCCGGCCGCCCGCGTGTGCACGACGAGCCGGTCGCAGCCGCGCGCCAGGTGCCGGTACAGCGCCCTGCCCGGCCCGCGCAGCAGCGCCGTGTCGCGGGTGACCTCGTGCAGCGTGGCCACCGCCGGGACGCCGGGCGCGGCCAGCCAGCGCGCCACGGCCGGGGCTCGGGCGCCGAACGCGGGGACCGCGAACTGGGCGTGCACCACGTCCGGACGGAACCGGTCCACCGCCTCGCGCAGCGGCTTCACCGTGCTGCCCAGTGCGCCGATGACCTCGTCGGGGGCGTCGGGGTGGGGGCGGGCGGCGACCACCGCGATGTCGTGGCCGCGCTCGCGTACGGCGTGGGCGAGCACGTGGGTGTAGGCGCCGATGCCGTCACGGGCGGGCGGGTAGGGGCTGACGTAGAGAATCCTCACGGGAGCATCGCCTTGACCACGTGGGCGGCGATCGTGTCCAGGGCGTACTCGCCGACCCAGGGCTCGGCGGGCGCGCCGAGCGCGACGGCGGTGGGACGGCCGAGCGCTAGGTCGGTGGGTGTGTCGTCAGCCGGACGGTCGAGCGCGACGGCCAGGGCCGCGGCGAAGGCGTCCAGCGTGTGGTCGCAGACGATGCCGCGCCGGCTGCGCCGCACCAGGTGCTGGGCCAGATTGTCCCTGGCCGAGGTGGTCACCACCGGCACGCCGCAGGCGATCGCCTCCAGCACCGCGATGCCGAACCCCTCCCTGGTGGACGGGAAGGCGAACACCCGACCGGCCTTGACCAGCGAGTACACGTCCTTCTGCTCGCTGACGTCGTGCCGGAACTCCACGGCGTGCGCGATGCCGAGCCGCTCGGCCTCCGCGCGCAGCGCGTCGCGTTCAGGCCCGTCCCCGATGATCCGGCAGGTGACCGCGCGGCCGTGTTCGCGCAGCCGGGCGACGGCGGCGAGCAGCAGGTCCAGGCCCTTGTGCCGCATCAGCCTGCTGACCACGACCAGGTCGGTGTGCTGCTCGTGCGGCGCGGCCTGGCCGACGCCGTCGAGGTCCACGCCGTTGGGCGCGATGGTGATCGGGGTGCGTTCGCCGAGCTCGGCCCGCAGCCGCCTGGCCGTCTCCGGCGAGACGGCGATGATGCGGTCGGGCGCCCGCATGGCCAGCCGCTCGATCCACCACGCGGGCCGCCAGCCCGTGGGCATGCTGTAGCGCCAGTACTCGGGCCCCCACACCTCGTGCCAGGTCGCGATGAGCGGCACCCGGCGCAGCGTGGCGACCAGGCGCAGCGGTAACAGGTGCAGGAACGGGATCTGGTCGACGTTCAGCACGTCGAACCGGTGCCGCAGCAGCCGCAGGCAGGCCACCGCGAACACCAGCGCCTGCCACGTCGAGCGGACCCCGTGCCGGTACATCGGCAGCAGCGGCGCGATGGCGTGGAACGTGACGCCGGCCTCGGTGCGCACCCTGGGGCCGTGCCACCAGCGCATGGTGAACACGTGCACGTCGGCGTGCGCCGTCAGGTGCGCGTACAGCTCGTGGTAGCGGATCTCCCTGCCACCGAAGCTGTACGGGTGGATGGCATCGGTGACCAGCGCCACCACAGGCCGTCTCGGCACGCGCCTACCCCTCGTCGATGTTCGCGGAGCAGGAGGCGCGGAACGCGATGGACTCGCCGCCCTCCAGCAGGACCCCGAGCCTGATCGGGCCGGGCTCGCACAGCGCCTTCGTCGGCGGCGTGATCGTCACCGGCTGCCCGTCGGCCAGCCGCACCCGGCCGCTGGCGACGGTGCGAGTGTTGCCGGACTCGGTCAGGCGGACCGACCAGCCGTACTCGTGCTCGCGCCCGGTGACGTTGCGAATCGTGAAGGAGGGCGGGACCAGGTACGAGGTGGCGGGAAGCCGATCCGGCAAGTCCTGGGGATCGGCGAAGGCCAGCTCGGTGTACCCGGCGGGCGCGCCCGCCAGTCCGGCGGAGAGGAGAAGCCTGCGCCCCTGCTCGCTCTGTAGGCCGAGCGCGGCCACGACCACCGCGCCGAGCAGGGCGGCAGTCGCTGCAGAGGTGAAACGGGGGACTAATCGCGTCATTTACGGCGTGACTTCACCTCGATACTGATGGGACGGTTGATACTAATGTCCCTGAAGCGGCTCCCGCTCCATAAGTGACCGCCGCACGGGTCCAACCGTTACCTTTGGAGCGCTCCGATACGACATCTCGCTCTTTCGCGGGACATCTGGGGCGCGGTCAGCGCTGGCGGTAGACGCGCACCCAGTCGACGACCATCCGCGCGGGGAGATGCGTCTTGCTGTTCGGGTTCCCCACCCAGGTGCCGCCCACCTGCAAGTTGAGGATCACGTGGAAGGGCTTGTCGAACGGCCAGCCCGGATAGCGCGGATACTGCGCGTACGGCTTGCCGTCCACCCACCAGGTGATGCTCTGCGGCGTCCAGTCCACGCCGTAGACGTGGAAACCGGCGTCCAGCCGCTCCGGCAGGGCGATCTGGCCGCCGCCCTTGCGGCCCTTGGAGTGGGTGTAGGCCCGCACGAGGTGCGTCTCGTGGCCCCGGTTCTCCATGATGTCGATCTCGCCGTACGTCGCCGAGCCCGAACGGCCCGCGTCGGTGCGCTTGAGCCAGAACGCCGGCCACAGCCCCTTGCCGAGTGGCAGCTTGATGCGCGCGGCGAACCGGCCGTACGCCTGGTCGAAGGAGTGGCTGGTCTCCAGCCGGGCCGAGCTGTAGTCGCACGTGCCGTACCAGCAGGTCGTACGGTCGGCCGCGCCCGTCCGCCTGGCGGAGATGACCAGGCGGCCCGAGCCGTCCTGCTGCGCGTTCGCCGGGGTGTAGTAGTGCAGCGCCTTCCTGTTCGACCAGCTCGTGCCGGACAGTGCCGTCCACTTGGCGGGCCTGCCGCGCCCGTCGAACTCGTCCGACCAGGTCAGCTTCCAGGACGCCTTGGGCAGCGCCAGCGGCGGCGGCTCGACCGACTGCGCGGGCGGTGGCGTCGCCGCCGCGTTCCTGGCCGCGCCCGTGGGCGTCTCGCCGACCGTGCGCACCCCCGCCGCACTGGCCGCGACCACGGCGGCACAGATCGCCGATGCGAGAATCCAGGTGCGGGAACGGGCCGGGCCGTCAGCCTTTGTCATCGGGCCGACTCGCGCACGGACTTCGTTTCGTCGCGCATCCCATAAATAATGACTTCCGGCGAGGGGCTCCATCCTGGCCGGGAATATACCAAAGGGAGAGGCTGCGGTGACCGGAGGTGGTTGGAGGAGCGAGGCGGGCGATCCGGACGGTTCGCCCGAGCAGGCGAACGAGGAGCTGTCGGGACCGGCATCACCACCCTCAGGACCGGCATCACCACCGTCAGGACCCTTGTCTCAGCCCTCGTTACCGCCGGCCGAGCGCTTCTCGCAGCCGCTGTCGGGGCCCGCACACCCGTCTCAGCCCCTGTCGGGGCCCGCTCCGTTGTCGGGGCCCGCACACCCATCCCAGCCGCTGTCGGGCCCCGCACACCCGTCGATGCCGCTCTCAGTGCCGTCGATCCCTTCGACCACCCACCTGACCGACCCCGACGTCGGCTACCCCGCCACCGACCCGATGCCGCACGGCCGCCACAAGCGCTTCCGCTCCCTCCTCATCGGCGGCACCTCCGTGGCGCTGGCCGTGATCGTGGCGGGCGGCGTGCTGGTGGCCTCGCGCCAGGGCGACGAGCAGCAGTCCGCCCAACTGGCCGGCACCCTGTTCACGACCGGCACGGCCGCCGGCGGCGACGGCCAGCAACTGGAGCTGAACGGCGTCGCCGCCACGGGCACCACGGTGGTCGTCGCGGGCGGCGAGGACGCCGACTCCGGCTACCGCACCGAGTTCTTCCTGTCCAAGGACGCGGGCCGGACCTTCGCCCGCGCCCAGGTGCGCACCGCGAAGGGCGAGCCGCCCGTCGCCGGCGAGGTGCCCCGCTACCTGGCGGCCGGCCCCGGTGGCTGGGTGGCGCTGGGCGACCGCGTCGGCGGCTCCGTCGTGTGGACGAGCCCGGACGGCGCGGCCTGGACCCGCCAGCCGGACGCCACCGCCAGCCTCGCCTTCGGCCCCCGCGACCGGGTCGCCGACGTGGCGTGGACCGGCAAGGGCTTCACCGCCGTCGGGCAGACCTCCGACAAGGGCGACTTCACCGACGCCTCCCCGGTGGTGTGGTTGTCCGCCGACGGCCGGAGCTGGGAGCGCCGGGCGGGCTGGCGGCTGCACCCGCCGACCGGCGGCACCCTCGCCCTGACCGACGTGGCCAGTGTGAAGGACGCCATCGTGGTGCGCGGCGAGAGCACGACGGAGCCGTACGACATCACCTGGCGCTCGACCGACGCCGGCGAGACCTGGCAGGCGTTCGCCGTCCCCGGCGAGTCGGGCGAGCCGGAGCTGACCTTCGCCGCGACCGCGACGACCATGCTGGCGGTGCGCCAGGACGGCTCGCACGCCACCACCTACACCTCGCCCGACGGCGTGCGCTGGACGACCGCGGCGAAGATCGACGTCCCGGGCTTCCGCCGCGTGCTGCGGCTGACCGCCACGTCGGGGGCGGCGACGGCCGCGATCGAGACCGACAGCGGGGTCCGGCTGGTCCGCAGCACGGACGGCCGCTCCTGGCAGCCCGCCGGCGCGACAGCGGACGGGGCCGAGGTGCGCGACGCCGTCGCGGCCGGGGACAACACGGTCGCGGTGGGCGCCGACGCGGCTCACGGCACCACGGGCGCCCTGCTCGCGGTGCGCGACAAGGCGGGCAAGGACGTCCCCGCGAAGCTGCCGGACACCGGCGGCAGCGGCAAGGTGGTGGACGCGCTCGGCGCGGCCGACGGCCGGGTGGTGGCGGTCGGCGGCGCCAACGGGGAGGCAGCCGTCTGGACGTCCGCCGACGGATCCGCCTGGCAGCACGTCCAGGACAAGGAGAAGGCGCTGACCGGCCAGGGCCGCCAGCGGCTGACGGGTGTCGCGCCCGGCTTCGCCGGCTGGCTGGCGGTCGGGTCGAGCGGCCGGACGCCGGGACACCCCCTGGTCGTCACCTCGGCCGACGGCGAGAGCTGGCGGCGGGCCGACGGCGCGCCGGCGTTCCAGCCCGAGGGCAGGAACCCGCTGATCGCCCGGGGCGTCACCGCGGGCCCCGACGGCTACGTGATCGTCGGCGAGGACGGCTACGGCGCGGGCACCTGGTGGTCGCCGGATCTCAAGACGTGGGAGCGCGGCGATCCGGCGGGCGAGGACAACCTCGTCGGCACGCCGGCGACCAGGCGGTGGATGGAGTCCGTGACCGGCGGCCTGTTCGGCTTCGTCGCGGCCGGCGGGGTGACCGACCCCAACGCGTACGGGGGCGTGTTCGTGCGCCGCCCCACCGTCTGGATCTCGCCGGACGGCCGCAAGTGGTCGCTGGTGCGGCTGCCGATCCCGTCCGGGGTGAACGAGGGCTGGCTGTCCCACATCGCGTCCAACGACGACGTCCTGGTCACCGCCGGCACGGCCGTCACCGGCAACGGCACGGGCACGGCCGCGTTCGGTTACGCCTCGCTGGACGGCGGCCGGAGCTGGCAGCCGATCTCGCTGCCGGTGATGGCGGGCGAGCAGTCCAGCGTCACCGCCGTGGCGGTGACCCCGGAGGGCTTCGTGGTGGCGGGCACCGTGGGCAGGCCCGGCGACGTGGTCGTCTGGACCTCGGCCGACGGCCGCTCGTGGAAGTCCGAGCAGCCGCGCGGCACCGGCATGTCGGGGCCGGGCGACCAGCGGCTGACCGCGTTCACGACGGTGGGCGAGGAACTCGTCGGGGTGGGCTCGACGGCCACCGGCCACGGCGACGAGCCGACCGTGTGGCGGCGCCCGCTCTCCCCGAACGAGACGAGCACTCCCTAACGCGTGCCTCGCTCTCCCCGAACGAGACGGGCACTCCCTAGCGCGTGCCTCGCTCTCCTCGAACGCGACGGGCGCGCCCTAGCGCGTGCCCCACACCCGCAGCGTGGCGTCACCGGCGACCCCGGTGACGGTCGCGCCGTCGCGGCTGAACGCCACCGAGTAGATCCAGTCGCCCGGCCCGTCCAGCTCGCCGGTGCCGCGCCCGCTCGCCACCTCCCACAGCCGCACCTTGCGGTCGTAGCCGCCGCTGGCGAGCATCCGGCCGTCCGGGCTGAAGGCGAGCGCGGTGGCCCACCCGCGGTGCCCGGCGAGCACGGTGCGCGCCTTGCGGGCGGCGACGTCCCACAGCCGGACGGTACGGTCGGCGCTCGCGCTGGCCAGGGTCTTGCCGTCGGGGCTGAAGGCCACGGAGAAGACCCAGTAGCGGTGCCCGGTGAGCACGGCGGCGGCCTCGCCGGTCGCCGGGTGCCACAGCCGCACGGTGCGGTCGTGGCTGCCCGTGGCGAGCGTCTCGCCGTCGGGGCTGAACGCCACCGAGTCCACCCAGTCGGTGTGGCCGTTGAGCAGCGCGGTGCCGTCGCCGGTCTCGGCGTTCCACAGGCGCACGGTCTTGTCGCGGCTGGCGCTGGCCAGGGTCTTGCCGTCGGGGCTGAACGCCACCGACCCGACGCCTCCGGTGTGGCCGGTGAGCGTGCCCTTGCCCTCTCCCGACGGCAGGCTCCACAGCCGGATGGTCCCGTCGTCGCTGCCCGTGGCGAGCGTCTTGCCGTCAGGGCTGAACGCCACCGCGTGCACGCCCTTGGTGTGGCCTTCGAGCGTGGTGGTGGCGCGGCGGGTGGCGGCGTCCCAGATCTGCACCTTGCCCTCGGCGCCGCCGGTGACGAACGTCTTGCCGTCGGGGCTGTAGGCGACGGCGTAGGCGGGGGTCGGGGCGAGGGTCCTGGTCACCTCGGGCTGGACCACGGGCGTCGTCGGCCCGGTGACGACGGCCTGCCGCGTCACGAGCTTGGGCGTCGCAGGCGTGGACAGCGCGAAGTAGGCGCCCGTGGCGACGACCCCGGCGACCACCAGCCCGAGCGACGCGACGACCAGCGTGCGCCGCGGCCTGAGACCGGTGCGGGCGGGCGCGCCTGCCAGCGACTCCGTCGCCGAGACCGGCCCCGTGCCGGGGCGTGGCGCCCCGCCCGGGACGAACGGCGGGCCGGAGAGCGAGGCGGGGCCGGACAACGACGGCGGGCCCGGCTGCGGCGGCAGGACGGGCCGGGACGGCGACCCCGCCGGGGACGGAAAGCCCGCCGGGGCCGGGAAGCCTGCCGAGAACGCGGAGCCCGCAGTGGACGGCGCACCCGTCCTGGACGCGCCCCCGCCGCCCTCCTGCCACGGTGTCGGGAACAGCGCCTCCTGGCCGGACGTCTCCCGAGCCGCGGCGGGCACGCCGTGGCCGAGCAGCGTGAACAGCACGTCGGTCGCCGACGGCCGGGCCGCGGGGTTCTTGTCCAGGCACGCCACCACCAGCGAACGCACCGGCTCGGTCAGCCCGCTGAGATCCGGCTCCTCGTTGAGTATGCGCTGGAAGAGCGCGGGGATGCTGTCGTTGCCGAACGGCGGGCGCCCGCTCGCCGCGTACGCCATCGTTGCGGCCCAGCTGAACATGTCGGACGCCGCCGTCACCACGCCTGCGCTGAACTGCTCCGGCGCCATGTAGGCGGGCGTGCCGAGGATCTCGCTGCTCTCGGCGACCGTGGAGTCGAGGGCGCGCGCCAGCCCGAAGTCGATCACCCTGGGCCCGTCGGGGCCGCAGACGACGTTGCTGGGCTTGAAGTCGCGGTGCACGATGCCGGCCTGGTGGATGGCGACCAGCGCGGTGACGGTGGCGACCGCCAGCCGCTCCAGCGCGTCGGGGTCGCGCACGCCCTGCGCCGCGATGAGCCTGCTCAGCGAGATGCCCTCGACGTACTGGCTGACCACGTACGGCTGGTCGCCGCTGGTGTCGGCGTCCAGGACCCGGGCGGTGCAGAACTGCCGCACCTGCCGGGTCGCGGCGATCTCCTGGAGGAACCGCTCGCGGGCCTGCGGTTCCTCCGACAGCCGGGCGTGCAGCACCTTGATCGCGACGGTCTGGCCCTCGGGGGACTCTCCGACGTACACGGTGCCCTGGCCGCCCGCGCCCAGGTAGCCCGTCAGCCGGTATGGACCTACTTGGCTCGGGTCGGCCGGCCGCAGAGGGCTGAAACTGGGCACACGTACCTTCCCTGAGAAGGATGCTCAGCAGAATGATGGCTTACGGACGGTATGCACGACATACAGCGCTAAAAGCCTACTCTCCTGCCGCTCTCCGCGAGCTACCCCTTCTCGCCGGGAGACGTGCCGCAGAGCGCCTTGACGGCGATCCCCATGACCTCCGGCGTGGTCGGGTTGCGGGTCGAGGGGTTGAGCGACAGGGTCAGCGACTTGCCGGTGTCCGTCCTGAACGCGTACGTCTGGTACCCGATCAGCTCCCCGCTGTGCCCCCACGCCGTGCCGCACGGCAGCCGGTAGGCCTGGAGGCCGAGCCCGTAGTCGAAGCCGGCGCCCGTCGCGACCGTCGTGCGCATCTCCCGCAGCGACTTCTCGCTGATCAGCTTGCCGCCGAGCAGCGCCGTCATGAACGTCTCCAGGTCGGCCGCGGTGGAGATCATCTCGCCCGCCGCCCAGTCCAGCGACGGGTTCATCCTGGTGGCGTCCACCAGCTCGGGCAGCGGCTCGTACCCCTTGGCGTGCGGCGACGGCAGCCCGGCCCGGTCGCCCGGCACCACGGTGTGCCGCAGCTTGAGCGGCCGCAGGACGCGGCGCCGCACCTCCTCGCCGTACGGCTTACCGGTCAGCTTCTCCACCAGCAGCCCGAGCACCACGTAGTTGGTGTTGGAGTAGTGCCACTTCCCGTCGTCGGGGAGCTGCTTGGCGAAGGCCACCTTGAGCAGCTCCTCCGGCCGGTACGAGCGGAACCGCGCGTCGCCCCGCCAGCGGTTGGTGGAGTAGCCGGGCTCGCTCATGTAGTCGTAGAGGTGGCTCTGGTGGTTGAGCAGCTCCCGGACCGTGATGCCGGAGCCGCCGGGCACCAGGCCGGGCAGGTGCCGCTCGATGGGGTCGTCGAGCGCCAGCTCGCCCTCGTCCACGAGCTGGAGCACCACGGTGGCGACGAAGGTCTTGGTGACGCTGCCGATCCGGAAGTACCCGTTCGGCGACGGCCGTCCGCCGCGCTCGACGTCGCGCACCCCTACGGCGCCCGACCAGGTGCGGTGGCCGTCGGAGACGCGGGCCAGGGCGGCCGTGGCCCCGTCGCCCGCCACGATCTTCTCCATGTCGGCCCGCACGTCCACGGCGCCGCCGCCGGTCGCCACAGCCGCCGCCACCAGCACGTTCATCATCGTCTGCATCATGTGATCAACGCTAGGGAGATCGGCCGCGCCGCAGAATGCGGTGCTCCGCCCACTCCTGCTGTGGAAAACCTCAGGGCAGGGCGGGAACGACGGGCGGAGAGTTGGTCCAGCCGACCTCGACCAGGGTCTCGACGGGCGACTTCGCCGGGAACGGCTCGCCGCCGACCGTGAGCGCCTGGCTCCGCGACAGCAGCACCATCCTGCCCGTGTCGACGATCAGCGACTGCCTGGACGTGCTCGCCTTCTTCCCCGTCCCGTTCGAGCTCTCGATCACCAGGACGGCGCCGGTCCTGCCCAGGGCGTCCTTCGCGGTGCCGCCCGCGCGGGCGCCCGGCCTGCTCAGCAGCCCCTGGTACGCCGCCGCGCGGACCTCCTTCGGCGCGGGGACGGCGTGCAGGAGCTCCGCGAAGTTCGCGGTGAGCCAGCCCGCCATGGCCCCGTCGGAGATCTGGAAGACCTGGCCCGCCCTCGTGACCCAGTCCTTGAGCCGGTCGGGGTCGGCCGGCAGGCGCTGCACCTCGTCGTAGGTCAGCCACTGCCCCGCGAAATAGAACTGGTCGCGTCGCTGGCGCACGGGGCCCACGTGGCCCTTCGCCGGTTGGGTGGACAGCTTCACGACCTTGCCGTCGATCGACTTGCTCCACTTGGCGGGCGAGCCGTCGCGCTGCCACGCCTGCTTGTCGGCGGCGGTCGCGGGCACCGCCCCCAGCTCGCGGTAGCCGAACCAGGCCTTGCCTTCGGGTGTGGTCCACCTCTCCGACACGTCGTGCTGCATCAGCGCGTAGGAGTCCGCCTTGGTGCCGAACCGCCACTGGTGGGGCTGGGCGGTCAGCGACCTGGTGTGCCAGTAGGCGCCCTCGGGGGGAGCCGCCGCGGCGGCGGGCGGCGCGCTCAGGATGGTGGCTCCCAGGGCCAGCCCGGTGCCGAGAGAGATCAGCTTGCTCATAGGTTGTCGACTCACGACCATCCATACGCCTGGGCCGCCCGGGGGGTTGCCCTGAACATCGATTCGCCCGGGCGGGCAACGGTTGAGCGCGGCAGGGCGTATTAGGAGGCGTGAAATCGGACAGACAGCCATGAGCGGCTCGGAGCACGACTTCGGCGCCTTCGTGGCCGCGCGTGCCACGAGCCTGCTGCGGGTGGCCTACCTCGCCTGTGGCGACCAGGTGGAGGCCGAGGACCTGCTGCAGACGGCGCTCGAACGCACCTACAGGAAGTGGGACCGGGTCAGCCACGACAACCCGGAGCCCTATGTGCGCCGCGTCATCGTGAACGCGGCCATCAGCCGGGCCCGCCGCCGGGCCATCCTCAAGATCGTCCCCACGCACAGCCCGCCGGAGACGCCGGCCCCCGCGGGCGACCCCGACCTGCAGCACGTGCTCATGGAGGCGCTGCGCGGGCTGCCGCCCAGGCAGCGCGCGGTGGTCGTGCTGAGGTACTGGGAGGACCTCAGCGAGACGCAGACGGCCGAGGTGCTCGGCTGCTCGGTCGGCACGGTCAAGAGCCAGGCGTCGAAGGCGGTGGCCAAGCTCCGCACGGCGCTCGGCCGGGACACAGTGGAAGGAGCGATCAGGAATGCCCACGCTTGAGGACGAGATCCGGCGGCTCATGACGGACGAGACCGCACGGCTGCGCGCCGCGCCGGACCTGCTGGAGCGGGTGGTCCGCGCCGACAGGGGCAGAAGGCGCAGGGCCAAGGCGGCGGCGATGACCGCCTGCGTGGCCGCCTCCGTGATCATCATCGGCGCGCCCGTGGCCTACCTCAGTGGCGGCTCGGCGGGCCCGGCCACCGAGCGGGCCACCACCTCCGCGGTGCCGGAGCCGCCCGCCATCGACGACATCCCGCCCGCGCGGACGGAGCCGGAGAACCTCGGGGACCTCGGCGACGGCAGGGCGTTCGGCCACGTCAGGGTGGGTTACCTGCCCAAGCGGCTGGTGTGGGGCGAATGGTCGGTGGACAACGGCGACAGCTACACGACCTCGTACTTCTACAAGGGCGACGAGAAGGGCAGCTACCGCGTCCAGATCTTCATGTACGAGGACCAGGCCATGCCGGACATCGAAGACCGGATCCGCAGCCACCGCGAAGAGGAGGAGGGCCAGGACGTCACCGTCGGCGGGCGCAGCGGCTACCAGGTCGTGGCGAACGTCGGCGAGGACGGCATGGCGGGCACCCCGACCCTCTTCCTCAAGCTGAACGACAGGCAGTGGGCCGAGATCATGTTCAGCCCCGTGTACGCCAAGGAGTTCTCCGGCGCCGACGCCGTCACGACCGAGCTGAAGAAGATAGGGGAGGGCCTCAGCTCGACCTTGTAGAACCGATCAGGTTTCAAGAAGCCCGCGCCGGGGTCGCCTCCCTAACATGAGATCTACCCAAGAGGAAACACACGGGAGGAACACCCCAATGGCAGACAACAAGGCCACCTTCGACGGTTTCTCCGATGACGAGCGGGCCGCGATGAAGGAGCACGCTCAGGAGCTGAAGAAGGCCGCGCGCCGCGGCTCGAAGGCCACCAAGGCCGACGGGGAGCAGGACGTGCTCGCCAAGATCGCCGAGTTCGCCGAGCCGGACCGGATCATGGCCGAGCGCATCCACGCGATCGTCAAGGAGAACGCGCCCGAGCTGACGCCGCGGCTCTGGTACGGCCAGCCCGCCTACTCCAGGAACGGCAAGCTGGTCTGCTTCTTCCAGCCCGCCGCCAAGTTCAAGACCAGGTACGCGACGCTCGGCTTCAACGACGCCGCGAACCTGGACGAGGGCGCCATGTGGGCGACCGCGTACGCGCTGACGGACCTGACCCCCGACGCCGAGGCGCGGATCGCCTCGCTGGTGAAGCAGGCGGCGAGCTGAGGCCCGGCTACCCGTGGCGCAGGACGTCCTCCACCACGGCCAGCGACAGCGTCTTGTAACCCACCGAGTCGAACAGCACGGTGATCCTGTCGTGCTCCCGGCTCATCACCGTCCCCGGCCCCCACAACTTGTGCGTCACCTTCGCCTGCACGGGGAACTCCCCGCGGCCGGGCTCGGGCACCGGCTCAGGGGCCCGGCCGCTCGCGCAGGTGTCGCACGCGCCGCAGGTGGCGGGGGCGTACGGCTCGCCGAAGTAGGCGAGCAGGAACCGGCGACGGCAGCCGCTGGTCTCCGCGTAGCCGCGCATCATGTCGATGCGCGAGTCGTCGACGCGGCGCCGCGTCTCGTCCAGCTCGGCCGCCCGCGCGGCGGCCCGCTCCGCCGTCAGCCCGGCGTCGGCGTAACGCAGGTCGCCGGCCTCGGTCACGGCAAGCGCGCCCGCCTGCTCCAGCAGGTTGACCAGTCTCGCCAGGTGTGAAGGCTTGATCTTGAGCAGCGCGGCCAGCTCGCCGGCGGGCACCGTGCCCGCGTGCTCGCGCACCAGCGTCGCCACGCGCAGCAGCGCCTCCCCGTCGGCCCTGCCGCCGGTGAAGAAGCGGCGCAGGCCCAGGTCCTCCTGCCGGTAGAACAGCACGGCCGAGGCCGGCTCGCCATCCCGGCCCGCCCTGCCGATCTCCTGGTAGTACGCGTCGGGCGACTCGGGCGGCGCGGCGTGCAGCACGTATCGCACGTCCGGCCGGTCGATGCCCATGCCGAACGCCGACGTCGCCACCACGGTGTCCACCTCTCCCGCGGTGAACAGCTCGTGCACGCGGGTGCGCTCGGTCGCGCGCATGCCCCCGTGGTACGGCTCGGCCCGGCGTCCCCTGCCGGCCAGCGCCGCCGCGTACTCCTCGGTCTCCCTGCGGGTGGCGACGTAGACGAGGCCGAGCCCGTCGCGGGTGGCGGCGTACTCGACCAGGGCCTGGCTCTTGTCCTCCGCGCGGGCGAAGCGCCGCACCTCCAGGGAGATGTTCGGCCGGTCGAAGCCCCTGACGATCTCCACGGGCCTGTTCAGCCCGAGCGAGCGGACGATCTCCTCGCGGACGTTCGGCGCGGCGGTCGCGGTCAGCGCCACCACCGGCGGGTGCCCCAGGCGTTCGATGACCTTCCCGAGCCGCAGGTAGTCGGGCCGGAAGTCGTGGCCCCACGACGAGACGCAGTGAGCCTCGTCGATCGCGATGAGGGACGGCCTCGCCTTCGCGAGCCGCTCGACGACGTCGGGCTTGGCGAGCTGCTCCGGCGACAGGAACACGAACGCCGCGTCCCCCGCCGTCACCTTCTCCAGCCCGGCCTCCACCGAGGACGTCGAGTTGACCGCCACCGCGCCGCCCGCGTCCGCCTTGAGCAGGCTCGTCACCTGGTCACGCTGGAGCGCGATGAGCGGCGAGACGACGATCGCGGGGCCGTCGAGCAGCAGGGCGGGCACCTGGTAGACCGCCGACTTGCCGCCGCCGGTCGGCATGACGAGCAGCACGTCCCTGCCGCGCAGCAGGTGCTCCATCGCCTCCTGCTGGCCAGGACGCAGTTCCTGCCAGCCGAAGCGCTGCCTGGCCGTGGCCCGCAGCCGCCGTCCGCGCCGGCCGAATCGTCCCCGCAACCCCGTCCATAAACCCATGCCACCCATCCTTCACTCCCGGTGGGCCGCCAGTACCCACGTTCGCGGACGGCATGCGCTCGTCATCCAGGCCCTGTCACTCGATCTGGGCCATCGCGGCGAGGCGGCGGGCCAGCCGGGCGGCGCTCTCCCGCAGCTCCGGCGGCTCCAGCACCTCCGCCTCGAACCCCAGCCAGGCCACGTGCACGGCGATCGCATCCAGGTTGTCACCGCCGGAGACCAGCACGCACCACCCGTCGCGATCCTCCTCCACCCGCCCCACCTGCGGCGGCACCAGCTCCCGCACCTGCTCGGGCCGGGCTCGCAGCCGCACGCGGGCCAGATGCCGGTACGGCGCCTCGGCCACGCCCCGCTGCACGAACGCGACCGGGTCGGGATGCTCCCTCGGCTGGAAACGCCAGGTCGTGGCGGTCACGTCGCGCATCCGGTCGAGCCGGAAGGTACGCCAGTCGTCGCGGTCCACGTCGTACGCCATGAGGTACCAGCGGCGGCTGGTGGCCACCATCCGCACCGGCTCGACCGTACGCTCACGCTCCGCGCCACCACGCCCCGCACCGCCGTCCCCCGCGCCACCGTCACCGGCGCGCCCCGCACCGGCGCGCGCCGACGTGTAGAGGAACCGCACCCGAACGGCGTCGCGGCAGGCCCGCGCGAGCGTCACCAGCAGCTCGGCGTCGATCTCCACGCCGGGGCCGATCAGCGTCTCGGTGGCGCCGTGCACCGCCCGCACCTCGGCCCGCAGCCGGGGCGGCATCACCTGGTCGAGCTTGGCGAGCGCGCGCAGCGCCGCCTCGCCCGCCCCCGCGACCGTGCCCCCCGACGCCAGCCGCAGGGACACCGCCGTCGCGATCGCCTCCTCGTCGTCGAGGAGCAGCGGCGGCAGCCGGGTGCCCGCGCCGAGCTGGTAGCCGCCGCCGACGCCCGCCGTCGCGTGCACGGGGTAGCCGAGCGCCCGCAGCCGCTCCACGTCGCGGCGCACCGAGCGGTCGGTGACGCCCAGCTCGTCGGCCAGCTCGGTGGCGGTCCACGACAGCCGGCGCTGCAGCAGCGAGAGCAGCCGCAGCACCCGCTCGGTCGTTCCTTCTGCGGTCATGCGGCTCATGGTTCCACAGAACGCGGACCGAACCTGTCCGCTATCGGGGGCATGCTTCGAGCATGACCACGAACGCACTGCTCCGCGACCAGATCGACTGGCACTGGACCAACCAGTTGCGCCGGCGTCTCGACGGCCTCACCGACGAGGAGTACTTCTGGGAGCCCGCGCCGGGCTCCTGGAACGTACGACCGCGAGGCACCGGGACCGCGCCCGTGCAGGCCGGATCCGGCGCGATGACCATCGACTTCGCGTTTCCGCCGCCCGACCCCGCGCCGATCACGACCATCTCCTGGCGGCTCGGGCACGTCATCGTCGGCGTGCTCGCCATGCGCAACGCCTCCCACTTCGGCCGCGAGCCCGTCGACTACGAGTCCTTCGCGTACGCCGCGACGGCGGCCGAGGCGCTCGCCCAGCTCGACACGGAGTACGCCGCCTGGCTGGCCGGGGTCGAGTCGCTCGGCGAGGACGGCCTCACCCGCCCGTGCGGCAAGGCCGAGGAGCCGTACGACGAGCACCCGATGGCGGCGCTGGTGCTGCACATCAACCGCGAGCTGATCCACCACCTGGCCGAGGTCTGCCTGCTGCGCGACCTCTACCTGCACACCCGACGGGAGGCGAGCTGACATGGCCCGCGACGTACAGATCACCTTCGACTGCGGCGACCCGGCGAAGCTGGCCGCGTTCTGGGCCGAGGCCCTGCGCTACCGGCTGGACGGCCCGCCCCCGGGGTTCGAGTCGTGGGAGCAGGCCCTGGACGCCTGGGGCGTGCCGCCGGAGCGCCGCAACGACGCCTCGGCGGTGGTCGACCCCGGCGGCTCGGGGCCGCGGCTGTTCTTCCAGCGGGTGCCCGAGGGCAAGCAGGCCAAGAACCGCGTGCACCTCGACCTGCGGGCCGCCCCCGGCCTGTCGGGCGAGGCGCGGATGGCGGCCCTGGAGTCGGAGGCCGACCGGCTCGTCTCCCACGGCGCCACCCGCCTGCACCGGCAGGACCCGGCCCCGCCGATGCACTTCGGCCACATCGTGATGGCCGACCCGGAGGGCAACGAGTTCTGCCTCGACTGATCAGTGCCTGGCCTGCTCCTCGACGGCCTTGAAGACGGCGTCGGCGATCGAGCGGGGGTCCACGCCGAAGTGCCTGCGTACGGACTCGCGGGTGCCCGACAGCCCGAACCCGTCGGTGCCGAGCGACGTCCACGGCTGGTCGATCCACGGGCGGATCTGGTCGGGGACGGCGCGCATCCAGTCGCTGACCGCGATCACCGGGCCCTGGGCCCCGGCCAGCGCCTGCCGGATGTACGGCACGCCGGAGGAGGTCATGGCGTCGCGGCGCAGCTCGCTCCATGAGGTGACGGACCACACGTCCACGCCCAGCCCGTAGTCCTCCTGGAGCATCCGCTGCGCCTCCAGCGCCCAGTGGATGGCGGTGCCGCTGGCCAGCAGGTTGGCCTGGCCGCCGCCCTCCTTGTAGCGGTAGATGCCGCGCAGGATGCCCTCCTCCACGCCTTCCGGCATGGCGGGCTGCGGGAGCGGCTCGTTGTAGACGGTCAGGTAGTAGAACACGTCCTCGGGGGTCGTGCCGTACATGCGCCGCAGGCCGTCGCGGACGATCGTGCCCACCTCGTACGCGAAGGCGGGGTCGTAGGCGACGCAGGCCGGGTTGGCGGAGGCCAGCAACTGGGAGTGGCCGTCGGCGTGCTGGAGGCCCTCGCCGGTCATCGTGGTGCGGCCGGCGGTGGCCCCGACGAGGAAGCCGCGGCCGAGCTGGTCGGCCAGCGCCCACATCTGGTCGCCGGTCCGCTGGAAGCCGAACATCGCGTAGAAGATGTAGAACGGGATCATCGGCTCGCCGTGCGTGGCGTAGCTGGACGCGGCGGCGGCGAAGGAGGCCATCGAGCCCGCCTCGGTGATGCCCTCGATGAGGAGCTGCCCGTCGGTGGCCTCCTTGTAGGCCAGCAGCAGCTCCCTGTCCACCGACTCGTAGCGCTGCCCCAGCGGTGAGTAGATCTTGGCCGTGGGGAACAGCGACTCCATGCCGAACGTCCTGGCCTCGTCGGGCACGATCGGCACCCATCTGCGCCCGGTCTCCGGGTCCTTCATCAGGTCCTTGACCAGCCGGACCAGCGCCATGGTGGTGGCCACCGGCTGCGTCGAGCCCTTCTCCAGCGCGCGGAACGCGCGCTCGCCCGGCTCGGGCAGCGGCTCGGCGGCGACCGTGCGCCGGGGCACCGCACCGCCCAGGGCGGCGCGCCGTTCTGCCGCGTAACGGGCCTCGGGGGAGTCGGGGCCCGGGTGCGCGTACGGCGGCAGCTCGCCCTCCAGCGCCTCGTCCGGCACCGGCAGGCCCAGCCGGTCGCGCAGCACGCGGAACTCGTCCTGGGTGAGCTTCTTCATCTGGTGGTTGGCGTTGCGCGCCTCGATGCCCGACCCGAGCATCCAGCCCTTGACGGTCTGCACGAGGACGACCGTGGGCGCGCCCTTGTTGGCCAGCGCCCTGCGGTAGGCGGCGTACACCTTGCGCGGCTCGTGGCCCGCGCGCGACCCGCCCACGACGCGCCGCAGCTCCTCGTCCGAGTACGGCACGTCCAGCCCCTGGAACAGGCGCTCCCTGATGTAGCCGCCCGTGGAGGCGGCGAACGTCTGGAACTGCCCGTCGGGCACCTGCGCCAGCCGCGCCACCAGCTCGTCGGAGCCGAGCAGCCCGTCCCACTCGTGGCCCCACAGCGCCTTGACGACGTGCCAGCCCGCGCCCCTGAAGACGCTCTCCAGCTCCTGCACGATGCTGGTGTTGCCGCGCACCGGCCCGTCGAGCCGCTGGAGGTTGCAGTTGATCACGAAGGTGAGGTTGTCGAGCCCCTCGCGGGCGGCCAGGGTGAGGGCGGCCGTGGACTCGGGCTCGTCCATCTCGCCGTCGCCGAGGAAGGCCCACACGTGGCTGCGCGAGGTGTCCTTGATGCCGCGGTCGTGCAGGTAGCGGTTGAACCTCGCCTGGTAGACGGCGTTGAGCGGGCCCAGCCCCATGGACACCGTGGGGAACTGCCAGAAGTCCGGCATGCTGCGCGGATGCGGGTACGACGGCAGGCCGCCCTCCGGCTCGCGCCTGAACAGGTCGAGCTGCGCCTCGCTCAGCCTGCCCTCCAGGAAGGCGCGCGCGTAGATGCCCGGCGAGGCGTGACCCTGGAAGTAGATCTGGTCGTGCTCGCCGTTGAAGAAGTGGTTGAAGCCGACCTCGTACAGCCAGGCGGCCGAGGCGTAGGTGGCCAGGTGACCGCCCAGGCCGTACTTGCTGCCCCGGGTGATCATGACGGCCGCGTTCCAGCGGTCGTATGCCGAGATGCGCTCCTCCAGGGCCAGGTCACCCGGGTAGGGCGGCTCCTCGGCCGTGGGGACCGTGTTGATCGGACGGCTGCTCGTGGCGAGCCTTCTCAACAGGTAGTCGGCCCGTTCGGAGCCGGCCGACCGCCGCACCGCTTCGAGCGACTCCAGCCACTCGGCGGTCTCCTGCGGGTCCAGGTCTTTCTCCATGACTCCATTAAACACCCTATGATCGATCATCCGATGTTCTGTAGTCTGTGACATGTGCAACCCGTCGTGCGTACGCCGCTCCGCGAACAGATCCGCCAGGCCCTCCTCGACGGCCTCATCAACGGCCGGTGGGGGCCGGGCGATCGCATCGTCGAGCGGCAGGTCGCGGCCGAGGCGGGCGTCAGCCAGGCCCCGGTGCGCGAGGCGCTGCGCGAGCTGGCGGCGCTGCGCCTGATCGAGTTCTCCCCCAACAAGGGTGCGCGCGTGCGCCGGCTCACCCACGCCGATCTGCGCGAGGTCTACGTGGTGCGGGCCGGGCTGGAGGAGACCGCCGTACGGCTGCGCCGCCCGCCCGTCGCGGCCCTGCGCGCTCACCTGGAGCGCCTGCACGAGGCGGCCGGCGGCTCCGTGTCCGACCAGGTGCGCCACGGCGTCGCCTTCCACCGCGAGATCGTCAGGGCGGCGGGCAACGAGGTGCTGCTGTCGGTGTGGGAGTCGCTCGGCGTCGAGGTGTGGACGCACCTGTCGATCCGCCTGCTGCGGACGGACGCCCTGGACAACGCCGCCGATCACGAGCCGCTCCTGGCGGCGTTCGAGCGTGACGACCCCGGGGCGGGCGTCATGCTCCGCGACCACGTCCTCGCCTACGCCGAACCCGGCCCTCACCTCTGAAGGCCGGGTGGCGCTCAGGCAGCCTCCTCAGTAGCGCTCCGCCAGCCCTGAGTTGATCTCGGTGAGAACCAGCGTGGTCTTCGTGTAGCGCAGCAGGTTCGCCGCGGTCGGCGGCTCGGCCAGGGTCGCCTGCGCGTACCGGACCGCGTCACCCACCGTGCTCAACCCCAGGGCGCGAGTGGTGAGCGTGTCGACGGCGGTGCCCGCGTTGATCCGCCGCGTGCCCAGGTTGAGCGCCGCCGCCAGCAACTCCGCCCGCAACGTGCGCGGCTGCACCACCGGCAGGGTCAGCGTGGCCGACGCCTCCCGCTGCGACAGCGCCCCGTCGGCGGCGGAGCCGTCGGCCCCGTCGAACCGGGTGTCGGTCGCCTGCACCCGCGCCAGGATCTCGGCGGTCCGCAGGTCGGGCCGCAGCGCCCACACCGCCGGCAGCACCGGGTTCCTGGTCGGCCTGACCTCCGTGACCGAGGTGCTCGCCGTCGCGGTGACCGGGTCGAACGCGCACGCCTGCCCGGCGTTCTTGAACCCGGCCGACACGCTCGCCGCGTACGTCGTGCCCGCCGTGGCCAGCAACGTCGGCCGCGCCGTCAGGACGATGCTCCGCTCCCCCGACTTGGCGGGCAGGTCGCCGGCGTTCCAGGTCAGCGTCCTGGTGCCGTCGGCGTTCAGCGTCACCGCGCCGGGCCTGGGGCCCGCGCCCTTGTCGAGCGCCTGGTTGTAGTGGACGCCCGCGGGCAGGACGGCGGTGATCGTGACGGCGGAGGCGGGGCCGCCGCCGGTGTTGGCGTACTTGATCGTGTACGTGATCGCCTCGCCCGCGTTCACCGAAGCCGTGGCCGTCAGCCCGGCCGTCAGCACGGGCGCGCGCACCGTGGTGGCGGCCGTGGCGGTGTTGTCGCTCTTGTACGGGTCCGCCACGCCGTCGGCGTCCTTGCCCTCGACCGCGACGGTGTTGGTGAGCACCGTGCCGTCCGCCGTGTCGCACGGCACCTCGTACGCGAACGTCTGCGTGTCCGTCGCGCCGCTTGCCAGGTCGGGCAGCGGGCGCCGCACCCTGGTCCCGTCGGGCAGCGTGTCGGTGAGCGCGATCTCCTTGGCCGGGCCGGGGCCGAGGTTGGTCACGGGCACCGTGTAGCCGACGGTGTCGCCGCCCGCGGCCTCCTCCTTGTCGGCCGACTTGGCGACCTTCAGGTCTGCCTTCTGGGACATGTCCAGGATCGTCTGCGCCGTCATCTCCTCCACGACCTCCCGGCCGGTGCCGTCGGCGAAGGAGCCGCTGAACAGCCGGGGGTTGTACTGGATGTTGGCCCAGTCGTCGAAGCCGTCGAGCACCTCGCCGGGGCTGGGGTCCTGGCAGGCCTTGATGGAGTCGATGTCGTTGATGTCGGCGGCGACGTCGGGCTCCTTGTCGCCGTTCGCGCCGTTCCAGTCGATGCGGCCGTCGGTGGCGGGCGCCAGCTCCAGCTTGCCGTTGCGGCCGAAGACGATGTTGCGCTCAGGGCGCGGGTTGCCGTGGACACCCCTGTTCTCGTCGAGGTGCGCCTCGTCCAGCGGCGTGGTGAGGGCGGTGCCCTCGTGCGCGCTGGAGAAGTCGAGCGGGCGCGCGGAGTCCCTGATCGGGAGCTGGAAGTTGTAGTTCATCACGCTGAGGTAGTTGGGCTTGCAGTTGGTGGCGTCGTCGCCGCCGTGGCCCAGGCTGAGCGTGTGCCCCAGCTCGTGCATGAACGTCGCGGCCTCGGCCTTCTTCCTGCCGCCCGCGCGCTCGAACGTCGTGTCGCTCAGCGCGCCCATCGTGACGATGAAGTCGTTGCCGCCCTGGGGGCCGGCCTCCGCCCACTCGGCGCTGCCCGACGAGCTGGTGTTCTCCGTGAACGTGTCGGCGAACAGCGCGTACCGGAAGACCTGGCGCCTGGCGTTCAGTATGTGCTCGCAGTTGGCGTCCGCGCGGTCGGCGCGCGTGCCGAAGAAGCCCGTGCAGGGGCCGCGCGGGTTGCCGCGCTTGATGTCGTAGAAGTCGTTCCGGTCGCCGTCGGGCTCGCTCCTGAAGTTGACGGCCCCGATGTGCGGGACCTGCTCGTCCACCGCGGCGTGCAAATTCACACCACGGAAGCCGCCGGGCGACGGGTCCACGGGGGCGGCGGCGAACGCGTCGACCACCTCCTGGAGGGCGCCGTCCACCGGCTTGAAGCCCTCCATGAAGTCCGCCTCGACGAACAGGTCCTTCCTGTACGGCAGCGCGTTGAACGGCGCCTGCCCCAGCGCCAGATCGATCTTCTTGTCGTTGTTGACGTCGAGGCCCCCGTTGGGCGTCTCCCAGCCGTTCATGATGCCGTCGCCGTCGCTGTCGGTCTCGTTGACCTTCTCGACGCAGTCGGGCGTGCTGATCGTGAAGTAGCCCCTGGCCGTGTCGGCGCCGGTCGTCTCGCTCTGCCCCGCCAGCGTCGGCAGGTTCGCGCCCTGCTGGACGCTCAGCCCGCCGCCGGTGAACACGCAGGTGAACAGGTCGAACTTGAGATCCAGGTAGTCGCCCGTCGTCGCCCAGTGGATGACGTCGTCGCCGCTCCAGTCGTCCTGGTCCCATAACTCCAGGTGGATGTCGACGGGGTTCTGGCTGGTGTCGACCGTCGCCTTGTGCACCCAGTTGGTCGTGAAGTCCCCGCCGTGGGCACAGCAGAAGTCGTCCTTGCCGTCGTACAGCTCGTTGGAGCCGATCTTGAATTTCGGGTAGTAGTCGTTGCCGCACGCCTCGAAGTCACCCTCGTCGCACGACAGCTCCTGCACCCGGTACAGGGTGACGGTGACCTCCACCGCATCCGCCTGCGCCGGGACCGCGCCTCCGTACGCCATGCCCGCCACCGCCAGTAACACGACGGTCAGCAGCCGAGCCAGCCGCGTTCGCACATCCGCTCCCCTCGTCGGATCGAGCGACCAGACTCGCCTGCCTCCCCTCACGGGCACATGAGTAGGGCATTACTCACCTCGCGGGCGGAACTGCCGCCAGGTTCGGCACCCGCACCCCCGCCCCCGTCGCGAAATCTCGCTCCGTCAGTCCTCCATGGCGGTGACCGGCAGCTCCTGGCTCCACAGGAGGGTGTGGAAGCCGGGCGGGCTCTCGGTCTCGATGACGCCGAGGGCGGTGGCGAGCACGGTCATGCCCTCCTTGAGCTCCTGCGGGCGGGGCTTGGCCGGCGCGACCCAGGAGGTCTCGGGGGCCGGGTCGGGGGGCGTGCTGCGCGGGAAGACCGTGTCGACGTCGCCGCGGGTCAGCGCCGCGCCGTCCTTGCTGACCACGTAGTAGTAGTGCACCGGGCTGCCCTCGTGCTCCGGCGACGGCGTGTGCTTGCCGACGACCGTCACCTCGTCCTCCGAGACCAGGACCTTGATTATTTGGGACAGAGACATGTGATGGCTCTCATTCGCTTGGTGATCGTGCCGCGAGCCAGGCACGCACGTGTCCCGCCGACACGGCGTTCCCCTTGCGCTCGTGCAGTGCCCTGCTTCTGCGGGCCTCGATACAAGCCTGCTCGTGCGCGCCCGAGGCGTACAGGACCACTGCGAGATCGAACAGGGCGTCCGCGATGATCGGGGACAGGTCGGTGCGCTGGGCCAGCCGTACGGCCTCGCGGGCCATGTCCACGGCCCCGGCGGCGCCCCTGGCGGCCAGGATGTTCGCCTGGACCCCGCGCCACATGACCTGCGTCGGCAGGTCCTCGTCGCCGGCGTTGCGGGCGCTGACCTGGCAGGCCTGCTCGGCCTCCGCGTCCTTGCCGCGCTGGTGCAGCGCGCGGGCCAGCATCGCCGCCGTGGTCGCGAGCAGCGTCCGCTCGCCCATCTCCGACAGGCGCTCGTAGCCGGCCCGCAGCAGCGACTCGGCCTCCGCCGGCCGGCCCGCCAGCAGCTCGATCATGGCCTCGTGGTGCGAGACGGCCGACTGCAGCCGGCCCAGCTCGCCGAGGATCTCGTCGGCCTCGCGCAGGCTCTCGCGGGCCCGGCCGAACTCGCCCCGCATGGCCAGCAGCAGGCCGACCGGATGCAGGATGACGGCCATCGCCGCCGGGCTGGCCGCGACCCTGGCCCGGCTGGCCTCGCACAGGTCGAGCGCCGTGGCCACCGGCATGGGGCCGAACGCCGCCGCCGACGCCCGCCAGCCGAGGATCTCGTACAGCTCGCGGTCGTCGCCAGCGCGCGCGGCGTGCCGTTCCGCGTGCCGCCACGACTCGTCCGCCGCCGCGGCCCGCCCCTCCGTCCAGTCGATGGACGCGCGCAGGCACCACGCCCTGCACAGGCCGCGGTCGTCGCCGCGCAACACGCGCAACGCCCGGTCGGACACCCGCCGCGCGTCGGCCAGCGACCAGCCGGTGCCCGCCTGGAGGCGGACGCGCTCCCGTTCCACCTCGGCCAGCGCCGCCACCCGGGGCTCGCCCAGCGAGATCGCCTCGGCCAGCACCTCGTGCGCGTCCTCGAACCGGCCCGCCTCGTACAACGCCGCACCCAGCCTGGGCAGCAGCGCGGCACGTCCTGGATCGTCGCGCGGCACGAGCGCGACCGCGCGCCGCCACAGCCGGGCGCCCGCCGTCACGTCCCCGCGCAGCAGCGCGGCGGGCGCGGCGGCGGCCAGGTGCGTGGCGGCCTCCCGGGCCAGCACGCGCTCCCGCTCGCCGGACAGGCCCAGCTCGCCGCGCAGGCGCACGCACGACTCCAGGTGGTGCCCGATGGCGGCCGGCTGCGCCCCGGGCTTGCCCACCAGCCAGCCCGCGACCCGTTCGTGCAGGTCGGCGCGGGTTCGTTTGGGCAGGCTGTCGTAGGCGACCTCGCCGATGAGGGCGTGCGAGAAGCGGAAGGCGTCCTCGTCGGCGAACTCGGGGGTGTCGGCCCTGACCAGGTTCTTGCGCACGAGCGACATGAGCGCCGCCCCACCGTCCCCCGCGCCCCTGTCCCCCGCCGCCCTGTCCCCCGCGGCTCTGTCCCCTGCCGCCCTGTCCCCCACAGCCCTGTCCTCCGCGGCCCTGTCCCCTGCCGCCCTGCCCCGCACCAGCGCCGTGACCGCGCCCCAGTGGAAGGTGGCTCCCTCCACGGAGGCGTACTGGAGCACGGTCCGCTCCGCCGGGTCGAGGTGGTCGATGCGGGCGGCGAGCACCGCCTGCACGGTCATCGGCAGCGCGGCCGTGCCCGTCTCCTCCCTGGCCGCGACGAGCTGCTCCAGGAAGAACGGGTTGCCCTCCGCCACCCGCACGACCGCGCCGAGCGCGCGCTGGTCCAGCGCGCCCGCCGCCGCGTTCTCCGCCAGCTTGTACGCCTCCGGCTCCGCCAGCGGCCCCAGCACCACGCAATCCGGCCACCCGGCCCGCCGTTCGCGGGACAGGCACAGCAGCAGGATGGGCACGCCCGTGGAGCAGGCGACCAGGTAGTCGAGCAGGTCCAGCAGCTCGGGGGACGCGTTCTGGGCGTCGTCGATCACGACGATCAGCGGGCTCCTGGCGGCGGCGCGCTCCAGCAGCCTGCGCACGGCCCAGAACGTCTCGTCGGCCTGCGAGGGCTGCCCGGCCGAGCTCAGAATCCGCCGAACCCGCTCCCCCTCACCGCCCGAAGGAGGTCGCTCGTCCCGGCCGCTCGCCAGCACCTGCCGGACGAGTTGCGGCAGCTCAGCCCCGGTCCCGTCCGAGGCGCACCGCACGATCGCCACCGACACGGGAACCGTGTCCTCCTCCAGCAGGCGAGCCGTCAGCCGCGACTTGCCGATACCGGGCGGCCCGAGCACCGTCACCAGCCGGCAGACCCGCCCCGCCACCACCCCGTGCAACGCCTGCCTGAGCTGGTGCAACTCGTGATGCCGCCCCACGAACGGCACCGGCGACTCCCGCAACGTCGGCGGATCCCCCCGCAGCCCGCACAGCAGCCACGCGGGCGCCCCGGCCACCGTGTCGTGCGGCTCCGTCGTGGCCATCGTCCGGACCAGGCTGCGGGCGCGCTCGCCCAGCAGGATGCCGCCGTCGGGGGCCGCCTGCTGGAGCAGGCTCGCGGCGTCGAACACGTGCCCGGTGGCCGGGGAGCCGTCCGGCACGTACGCCTCGCCGGACTCGACGCCGAGCCGTACCGGCAGGGTGACGCCGTGGTCGCGCCGCACCTCCGCCTGCCAGGCGCGCAACGCGTCACGCAGCTCGACGGCGGCCCGGACGGCGCGCGGCGCGTCGTCCTCGCGCACCTCGCGCAGCCCGAACACGCCCGCCATCGGCCGGCCCGGCGGGCTCTGCACGCTGCCGCCGTGCCTGGTGACCACGTCGGCGCAGGTGCGGGTGTGCGTGTCGAGCACGTGGTGGAGCAGCTCAGGGTCCAGGGCTGCGGTGCTGGCGGGGGTGGCGGCCAGGACCGTGACGAGCCGCCTGGTGGCGTCGGGCGCGCTGGTTTCCCCGGCGGCAGCATCCGAGGCGCCCGCACGTCCAGCGGCGCCCTCCCGCACGGCCGCCGACCGCCCCGTGCCCAACGGCGCGCCGGTCGGGTGGCCAGGGGCGAGTTCCTCGGCCTGGGCCAGCACCAGCCGCTCCATCCTCCGCAACTCCGGCCCCGGCTCCACCCCCAGCTCCTCCGCCAGCAACCGCCGGGTGTCCCGGTAGACGGCCAGCGCCTCGGCCTGCCGCCCCGACCGGTAGAGGGCGAGCATGAGCTGCGCCCGAGGCCGTTCCCGATACGGCTGGGCGACCACGAGCTCCCGCAACCCCGGCACGAGCGCGGCCCCGCCCCCCAGCGCCAGCTCGGCCTCCATGAGCTCCTCCACCGCCCCGATCCGCTGCTCGGTCAGCCGCTCGACCTCCCCTGCCGCGGACGACCGGAACGCCAGCCCCGCCAGCGCCTCCCCCCGCCACAGCGCCAGCGCCTGCCGGAAGAGCCCGGCCGCCCGCCCGGGATCGGCGGCCCGCCCTTCACGGGCGAGCTGTTCGAAGCGGTCGGCGTCGAGGGTGTCCGGGGGCACCACGGCCAGGTAGCCGCCCCCTCGGGTGACGATGGCGTCCCCGCCCAGGATGCGCCGCAGCCCGGACACGTACCCCTGGACGATCTTCGGCGCGCTGGACGGCGGCGACTCGCCCCACACCTCGTCCACGAGCCGCCCGGCCGACACCACCTGGTTGGGGTGCAGCAGCAGCACGCCGAGGATGACCTGTTGCTTGGCGGCGCCGAGGTCGAGCGTCGTGCCGTCCGCCAGCGCCTCGAGCGGGCCGAGTATGCGGAGCTCCATGCGTGTCTCCCCTCGCGCGAGCGAACGAGCCACGGCCCCCGTAGGCATAGTGCCTCCACCGCTCCGCGACTTCCAGGCATTTCCGCACAGAACCGATCTACCGGGGCTCGACCGGAACTGAACCTCGCCTCCGCATGATCGGGGCGCACCCTCCAGAAAGGACCGGACGCATGATGAGTGGGATCGACGACGCGGTGCTGCAGGAGATCGCCCCGGGGGTCTACGCCTGGATCCAGCCGGACTGGACCTGGTGGGTCAACAACGCGGGCGCGGTCACCGGCTCCGGCGGCACGGTGGTGATCGACACCTGTGCCAGCGAGCGGCGTACCCGCCGCTTCCTGATGCAGCTCGCCACCCGTACGCACGGCGCGCCCATCCGCGTGGCCGTGAACACGCACGAGCACGGCGACCACACGCACGGCAACAGCCTGCTGCCCGCGGACACGGTGGTCGTCGGGCACGAGAACACCCGCGAGGGCATCCTCGCGGACATCATCATCGACGGGGCTCCGCCGTTCTGGGAGCCGGTGCCCGACTGGGGGAACGTGTCGCGCCGGCCGCCTTCGGTGGTGTTCAGGTCGGAGGTGGCGGTGCACACGGGTGATCGCCGCGTGGAGCTGCGCCATCCCGGCTTCGTAGCGCACTCGGCGGGGGACGTCGTGGCGTGGCTGCCGGAGGAGCGGGTGCTGTTCGCGGGGGATCTGCTCTTCAACGGCGTCACGCCGCTGGCGGTCAGCGGCTCCCTGGAGGGGTCGCTGCGGGCGCTGGACTGGCTGGCGGCGTTCGCGCCCGAGCTGGTCGTACCGGGTCACGGGCCGCTGGTGGACGCTCGCGCGCTGCCGTACGTGCTGGCCGAGCAGGAGCGGTACTTCCGGTTCGTGCAGAAGGAGGCGGCGAGGGGGCTCAGCCCGCTGGCGGCGGCGCGGCAGGCCGACCTGGGTGAGTTCGCCGACTGGGGGGATCCGGAGCGGCTGGTGCTGAACCTGCACAGGGCCGCGACGGAGGGCGAGGTGGACATAGTGGCAGCCGCAGCGGACGCGATCGCCTACAACGGGGGCCCGCTGCGGACCACGGTCTAGTCCTGGTAGCGCAGGACGAACTTCACCCGGTCGCCCCGGCAGCGCCGCCGTACGAACACGGTGGGCCGCCCGTCGGCGTCCACGCTCAGCCCCTCGCGCACCATCAGCGGGCTGCCGGGGGGCACGTCGAGGGTGGCGGCGTCGCCGGGGTCGGCGGCCACGGCGGTGAAGGAGCGCCAGGAGTACACCAGGCCGACCCCGTACTCCTCGCGCAGCACGTCGTACAGGCCGCCGTGGGAGCCCCAGCGCGCCGCCAGCCGGGGGAAGCGCCTGGCCTCCAGGTACGAGCTGCTCACCGCCCAGCGCTCGCGGTCCACCACGAGCAGGGTCTCCACCCGCAGCAGCCCGGCGCGACCGAGGCCGAGCGCCTCGCGCGCGTCGGCGTCCTCGTGCGGCGCGGCGGAGATGAGGTCCTCGCCCACCTCGCGGCCGATCTTGTCGATGGCCCGCTGGAGGCCCTCGGCGGTGGACAGTTGCCGCGGGTTGTCCATGGTGACCTCGTAGCGCATCGTCGGCGGCGCGATGAACGTGCCCGCGCCCTGCCTGACGTGCAGCTCTCCGGCCCGCACCAGCTCCTGGATGGCCCGCCGCACGGTGAGCCGGTTGACGGCGAACTCGGCGCTCAGGTCGTTCTCGCTCGGCAGCCGGTCGCCGGGGCGGTAGGCGCCTTTGCCGATGCGGTCCTGGAGTTCTTCGGCGACCTGACGGTAGAGGGGGCTGGTCGCGTGCCGGCTCACCATGGCGACCAGCCTACGGGCTGCATGAAGCGTCTCCGTCCCGTTGTCGCCGTCTATTAGTAGTGCGTTCATGTTTTCCATCTGACCAGTTCAGAGCGCGAATGAAGACTGCGGGTCGTCTATTGGTGTAGATGACTTGGGAGTGATCATGGGGTTGCTGCGCAAGGTGGCGGCCGTCATCGCGCTGGGCGTGCTGCTCGCCGCCTGCGGATCGGGCACAGGAGGATCGGAGCCGGCGAAGCTGACGATCGGGCTGCCGCCCGGCGAGGACAGTCCGGAGCAGTTGCAACTGTCGGAGACGCTCAAGAAACTGTTCGCCGACGCGACGGGACTGCAGGTCGAGGTGCAGCGCACCGCCGACTACATGGGCGTCGTGGAGGCGATGCGCGGCGGCCACGTGGACGCGGCGTTGTTCAGCCCGTTCGCGACCGTCATCGGCATGGAGACGGCGCCCATCGAGCTGCTGCTGGCGAGCAAGGGCGGCACGGACCCGGCCTCGGTGATCGTGACGCCGAAGGACAGCGGGATCACCGAGCTGGCGCAGCTCAAGGGCAAGACGATCACCCTGGTCGACCCGGCCTCCGCCACGGGCAACCTGATGCCCCGGCAGAAGCTGAAGGAGGCGGGGCTGGAGGTCGAGCGCGACTACCAGGTGACCTACGCGGGCAGCCACGACGCCGTCGGCGCCGCCGTGAACTCCGGCAAGATCGACGCGGGCGCCATGAACTACGTCGGCTATCGGACCATGGTCGAGAAGGGCGTGATCGACGGCTCCGAGGTGCGGGTGCTGGCCGAGACGGGGCCCGTCGTCATGGGCGCCACGATCGTGGTCCGCAAGGAGCTCGACCCGGCCGTCAAGCAGGCCATCCAGGACAAGCTGCCGGCCGCCTGGCCCACCGACCCCACCATGCTGCGGACGCTGGGGGCGGCGCCGGCCAAGCCCGACGAGGCCGCGGTGACCGCCGCCAAGAAGGTCGTCACCGACCTGGGCATCAAGCTGGAGAACATCAGATGACGGCGGTCTCCGTGCGCGGGCTGCGGGTCAGCTTCGGCGAGGTGCGGGCCGTGGACGGGATCGACCTGGAGGTGGCGCCCGGCGAGTTCGTCTGCCTGGTCGGGCCGAGCGGCTCGGGCAAGTCGACGCTGCTCCGCTGCCTGAACGGCCTGCAGCGGCCGACCTCGGGCGAGGTCAGGGTGGCGGGCGCGGACCCGTGCACGGCGGGCGCGCTGCGCGGCCGGATCGGCTTCGTCTTCCAGAACCACAACCTGGTCGGCCGCGGCTCGGTGCTGACGAATGTGCTGACCGGCGCCCTGGCCAGGACCTCCTCGCTGGCGAGCCTCCTGCACGTCTTCCCCAGGGACGTCAGGACGGAGGCGCTGCACCTGCTGGCCAGGTTCGGGCTGGAGGGCAAGGCCAGGGCGCGGGCCCGCACGCTCAGCGGCGGGCAGCAGCAGCGCGTCGCCATCGCTCGCGCGCTGATGCAGCACCCGGTGCTGGTGCTGGCCGACGAGCCGGTGGCCAGCCTCGACCCCAAGCTGGCCGCCGGCGTGCTGGGCGAGCTGAAGGCGCTGGCCGAGCAGGAGGGCATCCCGGTGCTCTGCAGCATCCACGTGGTGGCGCTGGCCCGCCGCTTCGCCGACCGGATCGTCGCGGTCGCCGACGGGCGGGTCGTCTACGACGGGTCCGCCGCCGAATTCACCGAGGAGGAGGTGTTCAGGACCTATGGCTACGCCGACGAGTACGGCCCCGCCGCGGCCTGAGACGAGGGAACTGCCCGAGGGGCTGCGCGGCCTGGCCTCGCCGCTGCGCCGCCCGTCGGCCGGCACGTTCACCGCGCTGGTGGTGGCGATCGCCGCCGTGGTGTGGTCGGCGCAGGGCGCCCAGTTCAGCCTGGGCGGGCTGGTCAGCGGCATCCCGGACATCGCCGACTTCCTGGCCCGCCTGTGGCCGCCCGACTTCGCCAAGCTCGGGAAGATCGTCGCGCTGCTCGTCGAGACGTTGCAGATGGCGATCCTCGGCACGCTGCTGGGCGCCGTCGCCTCGCTGCTGCTCAGCTTCACCGCCGCCCGCAACATCGCGCCGCGACCCGTCTACCTGGTCAGCCGCTTCGTCCTGAACGTGCTGCGCTCGATCCCCGAGCTGGTGTTCGCGCTCATGTTCGTCACGGCCGTGGGGCTGGGGCCGTTCGCCGGCATCCTGGCGCTGGCCATCGGCGTGATCGGCACCATGGCCAAGATCTTCGCCGAGGCCATCGAGTCCATCGACCCGGGGCCGGTGGAGGCCATGCGGGCCGTGGGCGCCGGGCGTGCGCAGACGGTGGTGTTCGCCATGTTGCCGCAGGCCATGCCCATGATCACGTCGTACACGCTGATGTTGTGGGAGGGCAACGTCCGGCATGCCACGATCCTCGGCCTGGTCGGGGCGGGCGGCATCGGGCTGGAGCTGACCCTGGCCATGCGGCTGTACGACTTCGGCCACCTGCTGGCGATCATCATCTGCATCGTCGTTCTGGTGACCGCCATCGACCGGCTCAGCGCCTTCCTCCGCGCCCGCCTGTCCTGAAATATCGTGAAATCACGGGAGAAGTCATGTTGATCAATCTGCGTGACGTCGGCCACCTCGCCGGCGCGCCCCTGTACCGCTCCGCGCAGCCCCACGGCCTGGCCGTGGCCGACGCCGCCGCACTCGCCGCCGACCTCGGCCTGCGCACGATCATCGACCTGCGCTCGCTCCCCGAGCAGGAGGCCGTGCCGTGGCCGCTCCTGCCGGACGGCGTCCGCGTGCACAGCATCCCGTTCGGCCCCGGCACCACGTCGGTGGACAACCTGTCCTGGATCATCGGGCCGGCCGACATGGGCGTCATGTACGCGCACATGGCCAGGGAGTCGGCGGCCGACCTGGTCAGGATCGTCCGCCTGCTGTCCGAGGGGCCCGCGCTCGTGCACTGCGCCGCGGGCAAGGACAGGACCGGCGTCGTGATCGCGATCACGCTGTCGCTGCTCGGCGTGGAGGCGGCGCGCATCAGCGAGGACTACGCGCTCACCGAGGCCGCCATGCCCGCGCTCATGAAGAGCTGGGAGGCGGCCGCGGCACAGGTCCCCATGCTCACGGCGATCCCGGAGATCCTCATGCGGGCGCCCGCCGAGGCCATGCTCGCGTTCCTGACGGAGCTGGGCGACGTGCGCGCGCTGCTCGACCCGCACGGCCTGACCGACGCCGACCTCACCGCGCTCCGTGCCGCCTTCGAACGCCGGACCTAGCATGAGGGCATGTTCTTCGAGTCAGTACGGACTGAAGAGATCAACCCCCGATTAGCCGACATCGAGCTCCCCGCCTGGCTCGGCCCGCCCGTCACCGAGATGGGCACGCTGCTGCCCATGGAGCGGCTGCTGGCCCGCAGCGACAACGTGGTGCTCAACCTGGCGTTCGTCCGCGCCTACCGGGCGGGCTGCTCGTTCCAGGTGGAGATCGCCTTCAGGCAGGGCGACCTGCACGGCGGCGACTTCCTGGAGCTGCACATGATGGCGATGTACGCCACGCCCCGGTTCACGCTGCGCGCCGGCGAGCCGCTGCCCGACCGGCTGCTGCGGTGGGGCGTGCGCTTCAGCAACGGCACGAAGCTGACCAGCATCGACGACAGGAGCGGCGAGCCGTCCGCGCCGCTGCTCCAGGCGATGCACCAGGGCGGCGGCGAGACCGGCTCCATGCTCGGCGGGACCCGGCTGTGGTTGTGGCCGCTGCCGCCGCCCGAGCCGTTCGAGCTGGCCGTCGAGTGGCCGATGGGCGGCATCGGGCTGACCATCGTCGAGCTCGACGGCGCCGCCATCGTCGCGGCAGGCCGCCGCTCCACCGACTTCTGGCCCTGATCAGAGCGCCCTTCGTCGAAGACACCCCGCCGGAGTTTTTCCTCTGCTTACTTATGCGTTCATTGTCCGGTTAAGGGAAAGCAGTGTGATCCTGAGGTGCTCTCTCCCCGTTCGTGGCTTGCCACGGCGATCACCGGCGCCTTAATCAGCACCGTCGTCGCCGTCCCGGCATCAGCCGCATCCGTTCCCACCCGTGACCCCGCCGCCCATGTCGATCCGCTGATCGGCTCCGCCGGAGGCGGCAACACCTATCCCGGGGCCGTCGTCCCGTTCGGCATGATCTCCTGGAGCCCCACCAACACGGCCGGCGACCAGACCAACGCCGCCGGCGCCAACGGCTACTCCTACAACACCCCGCGCGTACGCGGCTTCGCGCTCACGCACGTCAACGGCGCGGGCTGCCATCCGGGCGCCGCCGGGGACGTCCCGATCATGCCGTTCGCCGGCGAGGTCACCTCGTCCCCCACCGCGGACACCACCGACGCGGTCTACGCGAGCACCTTCAGCCACGACAACGAGAGCGCCCAGCCCGGCCGCTACACGGTCACACTCGACTCCGGCGTCAGAACCGACCTGTCGGTCACCACCCGCGCGGGCGTCGGCGAGTTCACCTTCCCGCAGGACAAGCAGGCCAATCTGCTCTTCCGCGTGTCGAACTCGCTGAACGGCAGCGAGGACGCCGAGATCACCATCGACCCCGCCACCCGCACGGTCACCGGCTCCGTCCTGACCGGCGCGTTCTGCGGCCGCCGCGCCAACGGCGGCGTGAACAACCGCAAGACCTACTACCGGCTGCACTTCGCCGCCACCTTCGACCGCGCCTTCTCCGGCACCGGCACGTGGGTCAACGGCGAGCTGCGCAAGGACACCACCACGGCCGCCGGCGGCGAGGGCTACGCCACCGGCGCCGACCGCGCGGGCAAGGGCTCCGGCGGGTACGTCAGCTTCGACACCACCTCCGACGCCGACGTGCGCATGAAGGTCGGCATCTCCTACACCAGCCTCGACGCGGCCAGGCAGAACCTGGCCAAGGAGATCTCCCGCCGCGACGACGTCGCGTCCGTGGCCGGCAGGGCTCGCCGCGCCTGGAACGACAGCCTGCGCTCGATCGAGGTGTCGGGCGGCTCGGCCGACCAGCTCACCACGTTCTACACCGCGATGTACCACTCCTACCTCCAGCCGAACGTCACCAGCGACGTGGCGGGCACCTACCTGGGCAGCGACCAGAAGGTGCACCGGCTGGCCAGGGGGCAGCGCGTCCAGTACGGCAACTTCTCCGGCTGGGACCAGTACCGCGCCCACACCCAGCTCCTGGCCCTGCTCGAACCGCAGGTCGCCGGCGACTACGCCCAGTCGCTGTACAACCTGGCGCGGCAGAACGGCGGCGTCTGGGACCGCTGGGTGCACGTCAACGGCCCCACCCACGTCATGACCGGCGACCCGTCGGCCCCCACGCTGGCCGGCTTCCACGCGCTCGGGGTGCGCAACTTCGACGTGCGCGGCGCCTTCGACTCGCTCTACGAGCAGGCCACCGTGCCGCACGAGTCCGGGCTGTCCGACAAGGGCTGCCCCGGCCAGTGCGAGGGCCAGCGCCCCAACCTGGCCGAGTACCTGCGCCTGCACTACGCCCCGCAGGACACCTGCCACTGCTGGGGCGGCGCCGCCGAGACCCTGGAGGACGCCACGGCGGACTTCGCGCTGGCCGACTGGGCCGGGCGCATCGGCCGCGAGCAGGAGCGCGACGAGCTGCTGCCGCGCGCGAGCTGGTGGCGCAACACGTTCAACCCGTCCGCCGGCGCGGAGGGCGGCTACCAGCAGGCGCGCAAGGCCGACGGAAGCTGGCTGTGGCCGTTCTCGGCGACCTCGGATGCCGGATTCGCCCAGGGCACCAGCGCCACCTACACCTGGATGGTCCAGCACGACGTGTCGGGCCTGGCCGCCGCCATGGGCGGCAAGGAGCAGGCGGCCAAGCGGCTCGACACGTTCTTCCACCGGCCCGACGGCTCGTGGGCGACCGGCGGCGACGGCTTCCGCTACGACCCGACGAACGAGCCGGGCATCCACGTCCCGTGGCTCTACAACGCGCTCGGCCAGCCGTGGAAGACCCAGGAGACGGTGCGCGCGATGGCGTCGCTGGTCTACAAGACGGGCCCCAGCGGCCTGCCCGGCAACGACGACCTCGGCACCATGTCCGCCTGGTACGTCTTCGCCGCACTCGGCATGTACCCGCAGACGCCCAGCCGCGCCGAGATGCTGCTGTCCAGCCCCATGTTCCCGAAGGCGTCGATCAAGCGCGGCAACGGCCGCACGATCACGGTGACGGCCCCGCAGGCCGCCCCCGACGCGATCTACGTCCAGGACGTGAAGGTCAACGGCCGGGCGTACGGCAAGTCCTGGCTGCCCGAGTCGCTGCTGAACCGCGGCGGCGAGGTCGTCGTGAACGTAGGCGCCACCGCGAACCAGCAGTGGGCCACCGCCGCCGCCGACCTGCCCGTGGACCACGTGCCCGCCGCGCAGACCCCGATCCCGAACCTGCCCGCCGCGTGCGAGCCGGTCGGCACGGCCTGCGCGCAGCGGCTCCAGTACGACGTGGACGGCGTGGCCACCGCCGACGCCAAGGCGCAGGGCAACCTGGACGGCAAGGGCTGGAGCTTCCCCGCCGAGCAGCTCCCCGCCCCCGGCCCGTACGAGAGCTATCTCATCCCCGGCACCAAGGGCACGGCGGGCAACTTCCACAGCCTGCGCGGCCAGCGCACCTACCTCACGCCGGGCCGCTACCAGGCGCTCGACCTGCTGGTCACGGCCGTCAACGGCGACCAGCAGACCGAGCTGACGATCACCTACGCGGACGGGACGACGTCCGCGGCGCCGCTCAAGGTGACCGACTGGGCGGCGGCGGCCCCGCGCTTCGGTGAACAGGCGGCCGTCACGGCGGACACCCGCTACAACGTCAACGGCACCGCCGACGGGCGCAAGGTGAGCGTCTGGCGCGTCTCGGTGCCGGTGGACGCGGCCCGCGAGGCGGTCTCGTTCACCAGCCCGGCCGCCGCCAACATCAAGATCCTCGCCCTCAGCACCCGGACGTGACCGGCTACGCGAAGGCGCCCGCTACGGCGTCAGCGCCTTCGCGTAGCAGCGGGTCAGGGGCGCGTCCACATACCGCCCGTACGGCTCGGTGAGCGTGTACGCGCACCGCTCGTACAACGCGATGGCCTCGGGCTGCCGCAACCCGGTGGCCAGCCGCAGCCGCTCGTACCCCAGCCTCCTGGCCAGCTCCTCAAGGGCGGAGAGCAGCGAGGTGGCGATCCCCCGCCCCCGCTGCTCCGGCACCACGTACATGCGCTTGAGCTCCCCGGTGACGTCGTCCACCGGCTGCACGGCCCCGCACCCGACGGCCCGCCCGTCCACGGAGGCCACCAGATACCTGGCCTCCTCCTTCACCTGGGAGCGCCCCTCGGCCCCGTACCTGGCGACCAGCTCGGCGAAGGCCGCGTCGAGCAGGACGGCCAGCTCGCGGTCCGCGACGGCCCGCTCCTCGATCTTCACCCCGACATGGTACGAAATGCCCTACAACCCGAGCATCTGGGCAGGCTCCGCCAGGATCTTCTGAATGATCGACCCGGCCGCCCCGAGCACGGCCGCGTCGCCCCCCGTCCCCGAGACCACCAGCGCGGGCGGCGTCCCCCGCATCTGCCCCAGCCGGGCCCGCATCCCCTCCGTCACCGGCCTCTCCAGCCAGCGGAACAGCGGCGCGTAGACCCCGCCGAGCACGATCCGCCCGGGGTCGAGCAGGTGCACGGCGGAGGTGAGCGCCACGCCGAGCGCGTGCCCGGCCCGATCGCACGCCTCCCGCGCCCGCCCGTCGCCCGACTCCAGCCGCGCGACCAGTTCGCCGACCGAGGCCACGTCGCCGAGCAGCGCGTCCTGGCCCGCGTACACCTCAAGGCAGCCCCGCCCGCCGCACCGGCAGGTGGGCCCGTCCGGCACCACGACCACATGCCCCAGCTCGCCGGCCAGCCCGAACGTGCCCCTGAACACCATGCCCTCGACCACCAGACCGGCGCCGATGCCGATCTCGCCGGACACGTAGAGGAAGTCGGGCTCGCGCGAGCCGAACCACAGCTCGCCGAGCGCCGCCAGGTTGGCCTCGTTGTCGACGACGAACGGCAGGTCCACCAGGTCCTCGACCCGGACGTCCCGCCAGCCCAGGTGCGGCGCGCTGCGCAGCACCCCGCCCTCGACCGTGCCCGGCACGGCCAGCGCCGCGCCGATCACCCGCAGGCCGCCCGCCTCGGCTTCGGCGGTGACCTCCTTGACCAGGTCGCGCAGCTCGGCCAGGATGCGCGCGGGATCGGAGTTGCGGTTGTCGGCGGGCCTGACGCGCCGCAGCCGCACGTCCCTGGTGACGTCGACCACGCACGCCGCCAGGTAGTCGATGTTGATCTCCAGCCCGAGCGCGGCCACGCGGTGCCCGCTCAGGCTGACCGCCACGCCGGGCCGCCCCCGTTCGCCGCCCCGCACGGTGCCGCTCTCGGTCACCACGCCCGCCTCCAGCAGGTCCGCGACCAGGCTGGATACGGTGGTCTTGGTGAGCCCGGTGCTCTCGGCCAGCGCCGCGCGGGTGTGCGGTCCTGACCGGTGAATGGTCGCCAGGACTACGGCCAGGTTACGGGCGCGCATGGAATCATGCCGGACCCCTCTTGACGACACCATGCCCACCTCCTCAGGATTAATACAGATTATGGACTAAAGCCCGCGAAGGATGGAAATGACCGCTTTCACCCCGACTCCTGATGACCGCTTCAGCTTCGGCCTGTGGACCGTGGGCTGGCAGGCCCGCGACCCGTTCGGCGACGCCTCCCGCCCCGCGCTCGACCCGGTCGAGACCGTCCACCGCCTGGCCGAGCTGGGCGCCCACGGCGTCAGCTTCCACGACGACGACCTGCTCGCCGTCGAGCCCGACCGCGACAAGGCCATCGCCGCCTTCAAGAAGGCCCTGGACGAGACCGGCATGAAGGTCCCCGCCGCCACCACGAACCTGTTCACCCACCCGGTGTTCAAGGACGGCGCCTTCACCAGCAACGACCGCGACGTGCGCCGCTACGCGCTGCGCAAGGTCATGCGCAACCTCGACCTGGCCGCCTCGCTGGGCGCGAAGACGTACGTGTGCTGGGGCGGGCGCGAGGGCTCGGAGTCCGACGCCGCCAAGGACGTCAAGGCCGCGATGGACCGCTACAAGGAGGGCCTCGACCTGGTCTGCCAGTACGTCATCGACAAGGGCTACGACATCCGCTTCGCCATCGAGCCCAAGCCGAACGAGCCCCGCGGCGACATCCTCCTGCCCACGATCGGCCACGCCCTGGCGCTGATCAACGAGCTGGAGCACCCCGAGATGGTGGGCGTCAACCCCGAGGTCGGCCACGAGCAGATGGCCGGGCTCAACTTCGTGCACGGCATCGCCCAGGCCCTGTGGCACGGCAAGCTCTACCACATCGACCTCAACGGCCAGCACGGCCCGAAGTACGACCAGGACCTGATCTTCGGCCACGGCGACCTGAAGAGCGCGTTCTTCCTGGTGGACCTGCTGGAGACGCACGGCTACGACGGCCCCCTCGTCTTCGACTACAAGCCGCTGCGCACCGACGACCCCCAGGACGTGTGGGACTCGGCCGCGGCGAACATGCGCACGTACCTGATCCTCAAGGAGAAGTCGCGCGTCTTCCGCGCCGACCCCGAGGTGCAGGAGGCCCTGCGCGCCTCCCGCGTGGACGAGCTGGCCCAGCCCACGCTGGCCGCCGGCGAGACCTGGCAGGACCTGGCCAAGGATGACTTCGACGTCGAGGCCGCCGCCGCCCGCGGCTTCCACTTCACCCGGCTCAACCAGCTCGCGCTCGAGCACCTCATGGGGGTACGCGGATGACCCGACCGATCAGTGTCCAGCTCTACACCGTCAGGGACGAGCTGGCCGCCGACCGCGACGCCGTGCTGACCCGGATCGCGCAGATCGGATACCGGGCCGTCGAGCCCTACGACCCCACGGCCGACCCGGAGGGCTTCCGCCGGGTGGCCGACGACCTCGGGCTCACCGTGTCGAGCACGCACGCGTACGCGCTGCTCAGCCAGGAGCCCGCGCGGGTCTTCGACGCGATCGCCACGGTCGGCACCGACAAGGTGATCATCCCTGGCGGCATCGCCGAGGAGGAGTTCACCACCCGCGACGGCCTCGCGCGCACGGCCGACCTGCTCAACACCCTGGGCGAGCAGGCCGCCCCGTACGGCATGCGGATCGGCTACCACAACCACTGGTGGGAGATCGAGCCGCGGGTGGACGGCCGGCACGCCATCGAGGTGCTGTCCGACCTGCTCGCCCCGCAGGTGTTCCTGGAGATCGACACCTACTGGGCGGCCGTGGGCGGCGCCGACGTGCCCGCCCTGCTCGGCCGCCTGTCGGAGCGGATCGACGCGCTGCACGTCAAGGACGGCCCGGGGGTCAAGGGGGAGCCGCACGTCGCGGTGGGCGCGGGCGTGATGCCGGTGCCGCAGATCCTCGCCGCCGCCCCCGGCGCGTGGCGCATCGTCGAGCTCGACGAGTGCGCCACCGACATCTTCGCCGCCCTCGCGGACAGCCACGCCTACCTCACCTCCTTGGAGGGCTCTTGAGCAACGGCCCGGTCGGCGTCGCCATCGTCGGCGCCGGAGTCATCAGCGGCCAGTACCTCCGCAACCTCAACGCCTTCCCCGACGTGCGCGTGGTCGCCGTCGCGGACCTCGACACCGACCGGGCAGCCGCCGTGGCCAGGGAGCACGACGTGCGGGTGTCCGGCACCCTCGGCGCCGTGCTCTCCCTGGCGGAGGTGGAGCTCGTCGTCAACCTGACGATCCCGGCCGCGCACGCGGCCGTCGCGCTGGAGTCGCTGCGCGCCGGCAAGCACGTGTACGGGGAGAAGCCCCTGGCCATGGACCTGGACGAGGCCGCCAAGGTGATGGCCGAGGCGGAGCAGCGCGGGCTGCGGGTGGGCGGCGCCCCCGACACCTTCCTCGGCGCCGGGCTGCAGTCCGCCGTGCACGCCCTGCGCGCGGGCGCCATCGGCGAGCCGGTCGCCGTCACGGCCGCCACGCAGAGCCTGGGCCCGGAGTCCTGGCACCCCAGCCCGGAGTTTCTGTACGCGCGGGGCGGCGGCCCGCTGTTCGACCTGGGCCCGTACTACCTGACCGCGCTGGTGTCCATGCTCGGCCCGGTGGCCCGGGTGGCGGCCGGCACGCGCAAGGCCCGCGAGCAGCGCGTCATCGGCTCGGGGCCCAAGGCGGGCACCCTGTTCCCCGTGGAGGTGCCCACCCACGTCAACGCCCTGCTGGACTTCCCCGGCTCGGCGACGGCGTCGGCCACGTTCAGCTTCGACTCGGCCGTCAACCGCCGCATGATCGAGATCATCGGCACCGAGGGCGCCCTGTCGTTGCCGGACCCCAACACGTTCGAGGGCCCGCTGCTCGTCCGCGGGCCGAGTGACCTGGACTGGCGGGAGCTGCCGGTGTCGGGCACCACGGCGGGGCGCGGCATCGGCGTTCTGGACATGGCCAGGTCGATCCGCGCGGGCACGCCGCACCGCGCGTCGGGCGCGCTGGCCTACCACGTGCTCGAACTGATGTCGGCGATCACCGAGTCGGGTGAGCAGGCGCGGTTCGCGCCCGTCGCCTCCACCGTGACGGCGCCCGAGCCGCTGCCCGAGGGCTGGGACCCCTACGCCGCGACCCTGTCCTGACGCTCTCTTGACGCCGTGGGCGGCGGGCCGCCGCCGCCCACGCAAAGTTACTTCATCCTCACACAAAGGAGTCATCACCTTTCGGACTGGGCACTGTTACGGTGAGTAATCGTTCCGTAACAGCACTCCGAAGGGGATCCCATGCGCGTCCTGATCCAGCTCCGCCCGGCCCCTGACGTCGTCGCGTCCGTGATCGACCCCGGTGTCCGCAGCGTGGTCTCCGACGTCGTCGCCGAGCTCCCCGGAGTCCTCCTCGACCGGGCGTTCACCCCCGTGGCCGTGCCCAGGCCCGTCTCCGCCTCCGGCGCCACGCTCTCGCCGCACCAGCGGGTGCAGTTCTCGATGGCGCCGGAGGACGCCTCCGTCCTCGTCCGCGGCGAGATCTCCGACGCCGAGCTGAGCACGCGCACCTCGCTGCTGTCCTCCTCGGTGCGTGAGGTGGCGGGCGTGTTCGCCGACCCCGTGATCCAGTCCCATCCCACCTGTGGCGACAGCGGGCCGGTGGGCGACTGGGAGGAGGTCAGGCGGCTGCTGCACACCTACGACCTGTGGTCGGCCGGCCACGACGGCGAGGGCGTGGCCATCGCGATCGTCGACACCGGCATCAACGCCGACCACGTCGCCGCCCGCATCGGCCACGACGTGACCATCGACGCCGACCGGAGCTGGAGCCCGCCGGGAGTCGACAAGGCCCCGGGCCGCTACCCGGTGAGTCACGGCTCGATGTGCGCCTTCGACACCCTGATCGCCGCGCCCAAGGCGACCCTGCTCGACATCCCGGTCCTGCTCAGCCGCCGGCCGGGCCCGACGGCCGACGGCCTGCTGTCGGACGCGGTGGCCGCCTACTCCCACCTGGGCGGCGTGCTGCGGGCCATGCCCGCCGACTCCAGATCGCTGGTGATCAGCAACAGCTGGGGCCTGTTCTCGCCCGACATGGACTTCCCGCCCGGCCATCCCGGCAACTACTCCGACAACCCGGCGCACCCGTTCAACGTGATCGTCGGCAGCCTGGAGGAGGCGGGCGCCGACATCCTGTTCTCCGCGGGCAACTGCGGGCGCGAGTGCCCCGACGGGCGGTGCGGCTTCCCCGAGCGGTCGATCGCGGGCGCCAACTCGCACCCGCAGGTGCTGTCCGTCGGCGGCGTCGACACGCGCGGCGAACGCGTCGGCTACTCCTCCCAGGGGCCGGGGCGGTTGTCGGAGCGCAAGCCCGACCTGTGCGCGTACACCCACTTCGCCGGGTCCGAGGCGGTCGGCGCCGCCGACACCGGCACCTCCACGGCCTGTCCTGTGGCCGCCGGGGTGGTGGCCGCCGTGCGCACGCACCGCTCCGCGGCCGAGCTGTCGCCCGCGCAGCTCCGTACGCTGCTGCACCGCACCGCCGACGACCGCAGCACCGTCGGCTTCGACCACGACTACGGCTACGGCGTCATCGACCCGCCCGCCATCCTGGCCGCGCTCGGCAGGCAGAACCGCAACCGCGCCGCCTGACATGACCATGGTCCAGGTACGGCTGCCGCCGGAAGCCTCACTCGCCGACGCGTTGCGGCTGCTCGGCCTGTCCGAACAGGACGCCGACGTGGGCTACGGCCTGGTGGCGGTCGTGCCGGGGCTGCAGGTCCTGCGCGTCACCGAGGAGGCGGCCCGCCGGCTGATCGGCGACCTCGCGGCCGGGCGGGTCCCCAGGGACCTGGTGGACGTCTTCTCCGATCCGCGGGTCGAGCCGCAGGAGCCCGAGGACCGGTGACGCGCGGGCTCGCCGAGCTGACAGGATCGGTGACGCGCGGCTTGCCGTGCGGACAGGATCGGTGACGCGTTGGGTTGCCGTGCGGACAGGATCGGTGACGCGTTGGGTTGCTGAGCGGACAGGATCGGTGACGCGTTGGCTTGAATCGTGCGGACCCGCAAGAATGGCGCGATGGCTGACAGTGCCGAGACCGACTGGGTCTCCAGGTTCGCGGACGAGGTGATCTCCGAGGCGGAGCGACGTGCCTCGGGCAAAACGATCGTCTGCGCCTCCGGGCTGAGCCCGTCGGGCCCGATCCACCTCGGCAACCTGCGCGAGGTGATGACACCTCACCTGGTCGCCGACGAGATCAGGCGCCGCGGCCTGGACTGCGTGCACCTGCTGTCGTGGGACGACTACGACCGCTTCCGCAGGGTTCCCGCGGGCATCGACCCGTCGTGGGCCGAGCACATCGGCAAGCCACTGACCTCGGTGCCCGCCCCGCCCGGCAGCGCGTACGCCAACTGGGCCGAGCACTTCAAGGCGCCCCTGATCACCGCGCTGGCGGAGCTGGGCGTGGAGTACCACGCCATCAGCCAGACCGAGCAGTACACCTCCGGCGTCTACCGCGAGCAGATCCTGACCGCCGTGCGCGGGCGGGCCAGGATCGACGCGGTGCTGTCGCGCTACCGCCTGAAGCAGGCCGAGGGGGCCGAGCGGGCGGCCGACGACTACTTCCCGTACAAGCCGTACTGCGACCTGTGCGAGCGCGACTTGACCACGGTCACCAACTACGACGACGAGACGACCGAGCTGGCCTACACCTGCGAGTGCGGTTTCGGCGAGACCGTGCGGCTGGCCGAGCACGACCGCGGCAAGCTGGTGTGGAAGGTCGACTGGCCGATGCGCTGGGCGTACGAGGGAGTGATCTTCGAGCCGTCCGGCGTCGACCACCACTCCCCTGGCTCGGCGTGGATCGTGGGCGGCCAGCTCGTCGGCGAGGTGTTCGGCGGGCAGCAGCCGATCGGCCCGATGTACGCCTTCGTCGGCATCACCGGCATGGCCAAGATGAGCAGTTCCAAGGGCGGCGTGCCGATCCCGGCCGAGGCACTGGAGATCATGGAGGCGCCGCTGCTGCGCTGGCTGTTCGCCCGGCGCAAGCCTGCGCAGTCCTTCAAGATCGCCTTCGATCAGGAGATCCAGCGGCTCTACGACGAGTGGGACTCCCTGGGCCGCAAGGTCGAGGCCGGGCAGGCTCAGCCCGCCGAGCTGGCCGCCTACAACCGGGCGGTGAGCACGGCCGCCGGCCCGCTGCCCGCCACGCCGCACCCGGTCGCCTACCGCACGCTGGCCTCCGTCGTGGACATCACGACAGGGCACGCCGAGCAGACCCTGCGCATCCTGCGCGACCTCGACGGCGTCGAGACGCTCGACGAGGTCAGTCCCCGGCTGGAGCGGGCGGAGCGCTGGGTGGAGCTGCACCTGCCCGCCGACCAGCGCACCCGGGTGCGGGAGTCGCCTGACCAGGAGCTGCTCGACTCGCTCGGGCGGGCCGAGCGCGAGGGGTTGCGGCTGCTGGCCGACGGCCTCGACGACTGGACGCTGGACGGGCTGACCGCGCTGGTGTACGGCGTGCCCAAGGTCCAGGCGGGGCTGCCCGCCGACGCCAAGCCCACGCCCGAGCTGAAGACGGCGCAGCGGGCCTTCTTCACGCTGCTCTACCGCCTGCTCGTCGGCTCCGACACCGGCCCCAGGCTGCCCACGCTGCTGATGGCGGTGGGCGCCGACCGGGTGCGCAAGCTGGTCGGCGTGTGAAGGGCGCCGTACTGATCACGGGGATCTCTGCGTCGGGCAAGTCGACCGTGGCGCAGGCGCTGGCCGAGCGCCTGCCGCGGGCGGCCCACGTCCGGGGCGACACGTTCCGCCGGATGGTGGTCAGCGGGCGCGCCGACATGACGCCGGATTTGACCGGCGAGTCGATACGTCAGCTTCATCTTCGTTACCGAATTGCAGCAAAAACAGCGGACATGTATTTCGATGCCGGATTCACGCCGATTGTTCAGGATGTCATTCTCGGTGGGGATTTGGAGCTGTTCACGAAGTTGGTCGGTACGCGCCCCCTGCACGTGATCGTCCTGGCCCCCGACGCCGCCGAGGTGGAGCGCCGCGAGGCCGCCCGCGCCAAGTCCGGCTACGCGGGCGGCTGGACGATTGCCCAGCTCGACGCGTCACTACGGCACGAGACCCCCCGCCTCGGCCTGTGGCTCGACACCACCCGGCAGAGCGCCGGGGAGACCGTGGACGAGATCATCGCCAGGGCGGGGGAGGCCCAAATCGCCTGAGATTTCGCCATACGCATGATCTATGCAAGGAGCTGTTAAGCGGTCTGCATGCGTCGGGGCGCACCTTGATGACATGAACAAGCAGCCTTTCGCCGCCAGCGTCAGCGTCATCGTTCCCGCGATGAACGAGGCCGAGAACCTTCCCCACGTCTTCGCGACGCTGCCCGACTGGATCGACGAGGTGATCCTCGTCGATGGCAACTCGACCGACGACACCATCGCCGTCGCGCGGAGGCTGCGCCCCGACCTGCGGGTCGTCGTGCAGAGCCGGCGCGGCAAGGGCAACGCCCTCATCGAGGGCTTCCAGGCCGCCCAGGGCGACATCATCGTCATGATCGACGCGGACGGGTCCACCGACGGCCGGGAGATCCGCTCCTTCGTCGCCACTCTGATGAACGGCGCCGACTTCGCCAAGGGCTCCAGGTACGCCCCTGGTGGCGGCTCGGACGACCTCAGTCCGATCCGCTCGCTCGGCAACAAGGCCCTGACCGGCCTCACCAACTTCCTCTACGGCACCCGCTACACCGACCTCTGCTACGGCTACAACGCCTTCTGGGCCCGCCACCTCGACGCCCTCGACCTCGACTGCGACGGCTTCGAGATCGAGACCCTGATGAACGTCCGCGCCGCCCAGGCCGGTCTCATCATCCGCGAGGTCCCCAGCCACGAGCGCTCCCGCATCCACGGCGTCAGCAACCTGAACGCGGTGCGCGACGGCTGGCGGGTGCTCAGGACGATCTGGCGCGAGCGCGCCCGCGGCACCGCCGTGACCGCGGCCGCCCAGGCCGCCCAAGTGGCACTCGCCAAGTAGGGAGTGACATCCTCGAACAATGCGCTACATAGTGATCGGAGCAGGAGCAGTCGGGGGAACCATCGGCGCCCGCCTGTATCAAGGCGGGCACGAGGTCCTGCTCATCGCGAGAGGAGCCCACTACGAGGCCCTCCGGCGCGACGGCCTGCGACTGATCACCCCCGAGTCCTCCGAGACCCTGGACATCCCCGCCGCCGACGGCCCCGTGCCCACGCGCGATGACGACGTGCTCATCCTGGCGACCAAGTCGCAGGACACGATCGCCGCGCTCGCGCCCTGGCCGGCCGACCTGCCCGTGGTGTGCGCCCAGAACGGCGTCGCCAACGAGCGCATGGTCCTGCGGCGGTTCGAGCGTGTCTACGGCATGTGCGTGTGGTTGCCCGCACAGATCCCCCAGCCCGGCGCCATCGCCGCCCACGGCCACCCCTACTCCGGCATACTGCACGTCGGCCGCTATCCACAGGGTGTGGACGACGACGGCCTCGCCGAGCGGATCGCCGACGACCTGAGCAAGCGCGGCCTCATCGGACGGGCCGTGCCCGACGTGATGCGCTGGAAGTACGCCAAGCTCCTCAGCAACCTGGGCAACGCCGCCCAGGCCCTCCTCGGCGGCGGCCCCGCCACGGCCGAGGTGGCCGAGCGCGCCAAGGCCGAGGCCACGGCCGTGCTGGAGCGCGCCGGCATCGCGTACACCAGCCCCGAGGAGGAGGCCGCGGTACGCGGCAACAAGGTCGACGCGCGCGAGATCGAGGGCGTCACCCGCAGCGGCGGGTCGTCGTGGCAGAGCCTGGCCAGGGCCGCCGGCTCGATCGAGGCCGACTACCTCAACGGCGAGATCGTCCTGCTGGGCCGCGAGCACGGGCTGGCCACCCCGGTCAACGAGACGCTGCGGCGCGAGGCCAACAGGTTCGCCCGCGAGAAGCAGGCGCCAGGCTCGATGCCGCTGGAGACCCTGCGGTCCCTCATCGACGCGCGTTCCGCAGCCGGATCCCGCTGAACTCCAGACTGCTGGCCGTCACCTGGTTCCAGAACGGCCACAGGTTGTCCAGCACCCTGAGCTGGATCCCCGCCTGCTCGTGCAGCTCGAACAGGTCGCCCACCGGCTCGGGCGGGCCGAGCGGAATCACCGGCCCCCTGGAGACCACGGCGTGCGGCGGGTCGCCGATGGGCTTGAAGCCGGAGGCGGGCAGGCGGTAGGCGAACAGGCGCACGTCCATCAGCGCCTTCAGCCAGCAGTACTCGACGGCGTGCACCCGCTCGCCGCACCCGGCGCCGATGATCCGGGCCGCGTCCTCCTCTGTGGTGCGCGGCCCGCGCCAGGCCAGCGCGCGGGGGCAGGCTCTGGGGAACCAGTAGTCGGGGCACCGGTCGTAGCCGACCGCCCACACGTACGGCTCGCTCTCTCTGCTGGTCACCGCCACGTGCGGCACGAAGCGCTCGATCGTCGGATCTTCGGAGAAGTGCAGGACCTCGCCCCGCTCGGGTCTCATGGACGCCATCATCGCGCATACCCGGCCGATCTACGGGCAGAGGAAACGCCTCTTACGACAAGGGGTGAGTTGGATGATCGTACTGGGAGTTCTCCTGATCCTGCTCGCCGGCGCTGCTGTCGCTCTGGTGCTCACCGAGGAGAGCGCCAGGTACATCCTGTTCGGCTACACCTTCGAGCCCAACCACGTGGAGATGTTCCTCGCGGGGGCGGCCGCCGCGGCCGTCCTGCTGCTGGGACTGTGGATGCTGGGCTCGGGATCGCGCAGGACCGCCAAGCAGCGCCGCCGACTGCGCAGCGCCAGGGCCGAGGCCTCCGACCGGGTCGCCCGGCTGGAGGGCGAGAAGCGAGACCTGGAGCGGAAGCTGGAGCGCGAGCACGCGCAGGCTGAGCAAGCTCAGACCGAGCACGCGCTCAGCGACCGCTCCGGTGACCGTCTCGTCGCCCGCGGCGAGAACCGGAGCTAGGGCGCAGGCACCGTCAGACCGCGTTCGCGCTCTGGCGGGAGGGCACCAGCTTGCCCTCCCGCCAGAGCGCGAATCCGGTGATCACCGCTCCCAGCCCCTCCCAGAGCCCGACGCCGAAGAACTTGCCCGGCGCCGCTCCCGTCAGGACCAGCGTGGTGAAGACCGCGAACGTGACGAGCCTGAACGGCACGGTCCAGCGGAAGAACGGGGTGTAGTCGTGCGAGGCGGCGAACAGGTAGTAGACGCCCATGTTCACGGCCGCCATCGAGCTGGCGGCCATATAGACCAGCGTGTAGTCCCCGGCGGGACGCTCGTCGAGCACCTCGAATCCCAGCATGGCCAGCAGCGTGTCGGGCGAGATCAGCCCGAGCAGACCGAGTGCGAAGGCGAGGAATCCGAAGACCGCGATGGTCCAGCCGGAGAAAGAACGCGGAAGACGCACAGAAATCCTTCCAAAGGGGGGTGTACTCTGCGAGGCGATCTCATCATGCACCCGGAGGTCGCATGCCCCCCACGCGTGGCCGCCCCATCGCGCTGAAACTGCTCATCCTCCTGCTCGTTCCCCTGCTCTCCCTGGTGGGTCTGTGGGCGTTCGCGGCGGGCCTGACCGGCGGAGCCGGCATGCGCCTGTTGTCGATCACCGATTTGGCGACCAACCTGGCGCAACCGTCGGAGACCGTCAACATCGAGCTGCAGAAGGAGCGGCTGGCCTCGGTGGAGTTCCTGGTGACCGGGCAGGGCACGGCCGCCATGGCCGAGCAGCGCGGGCGCACCGACCGGGCCGTGAAGACCTTCCGCTCGCTGGCCGGTAACCTGCGCGACCTCTCACCCGAGATGACCACGCAGTTGCGCGCCCTGAACCTCAAGCTCGACCAGCTCGCCGACGTGCGCAAGGAAGTGGACGGCACGCTCGTCGCGCCACTCGACGTCATCGACGGCTACAGCCAGATCGTGGACGCCTCCTTCCGCATGTACGACGCCATGATCCTGGTTCCCGACATGGCCCTCTACCAGCAGGGCCGCGCGGTCACCATGCTCGGCGAGGCCAAGGAGGTGCTCTCCAGGGAGCGCGCGGTCATCGCGATCGTGCTCGCCACCGGCCGGGTCGAGCCGCGCGAGCGCGAGGCGTTCACGGGGATGGTCGCGACCAGGCGGCTGCTGTTCTCCCAGGCGCTGTCGCACCTCGACGGCAGCCTGCGCGGACCGTACGGCAAGATGGCCGACTCGCCCGTCTACGAGGAGTTCCTGCGGACCGAGGACGCCATCAAGGGGCAGGCGGCCGTCAACGGGCTGCCCGCGGGCGCGGCCACCTGGCCCATCGACGCCCAGAACCTGTGGGCCGCCGTCGAACGCAACCAGGCCAAGGCCACCCAGGGCATCGTGAGCCGGGTGACGCCGACCGCCGTCGGCATGCTCGTCAAGATCGGCGTGGCGGGCGGTGTGGGTCTCATCGCGGTCATCGCCTCGATCCTGCTCTCGCTGCGCTTCCGCAAGCGCCTGGTCCGCGAGCTGGCCGGGCTGCGTGACGCGGCCACCGAGCTGGCCGAGGTACGGCTGTCGGGGCTGGTCAAGCGGCTGCGCACGAACACCGAGCCGCCGACGGCCGCCGAGGTGGCGCCGCTGGAGGTCAAGGCGCACACCTCCGAGGTCGCCGACATCGTCCGCGCCTTCAACGACGTGCAGTCGACGGCCGTCGAGGCCGCCGTCGACCAGGCCAGGCTGCGCCACGGCGTCAGCCAGGTCTTCGTCAACCTGGCCAGGCGCAACCAGTCGCTGCTGCACCGGCAGCTCCTGCAGCTCGACAGCATGGAGCGGGCCGAGGAGGCGCCGGAGACGCTGGCCGACCTGTTCAAGCTCGACCACCTGACCACGCGCATGCGCAGGCACGCCGAGAGCCTGATCATCCTCTCCGACCAGGCGCCGGGCCGCGGCTGGCGCAACCCGGTGCCGGTCCTCGACGTGCTGCGCGCCGCCGTGGCCGAGGTCGAGGAGTACGAGCGGGTCGAGGTGATGCAGCCGCCGCCCGTCGCGCTGCTCGGCTCGGTGGTCACCGACGTCGCCCACCTGATGGCCGAGCTGATCGAGAACGCCACCCTCTTCTCGCCGCCGCAGACCCGGGTGGACGTGCGCAGCTCCGTCACCCCGCACGGCCTCGTCGTCGAGGTCGAGGACCGCGGCCTCGGCCTGCCGCGCACCGAGCTGGACGAGCTGAACGACCGGCTGACCAACACCCCCGAGTTCGACCTGGCGCAGAGCGACCGGCTCGGGCTGTTCGTCGTCTCCAGGCTCGCGGCCAGGCACGGCATCAAGGTCGCCCTGGTGCCCTCGCCGTACGGCGGCCTGACCGCGGTGGTGGCCCTGCCGGCCGCCCTGCTCGCCGACCAGCCCGCGCTGGCCGGCAGGTGAGCCCCTAGGGAAGAACTTGCAGAAGCGCCTGCTTCCTGGCCTTGGCGGGCTCGGCGATGCGCTGCGTCTCCTTCCCCGCGCCGTCGAGCACGACCAGCGTGTTGTGGGAGGCGCCCGCGACCCGGACGACCATCCGCCCGTCCTTCAGGTACAGGGCGCCGATCAGCTTGCCCTTGACCGCGGGCGCGCGCTTCTTGCCCGTCACCATGTCGAGGACGACCGGCTTGAACGCCGTCGGCCAGCTGCCGTCGCCCAGGGTGTCAGGGTTGGCCGGGACCTCCACGACGGCGTTGCGGCCGTTCGGCGACAGGCTCTGCACGTGGGTGATCCACGTGACGCCCTTCGCCCTGGCCGCCTTGCCGGTCTTGACGTCGAGCCGGTAGAGGGCGTTCGCCTCGCCGGTGTAGCCCGCGACGTACCGGCCGTCGGCGGACCAGGCGAGGTGGCACACGCCCGCCGACCTGCCGAGCCTGCGCGGGGCGGCGCTGCCGTCGGCCTTGACGGCCATGATCGTGTCGCCGCCCTGCGTGTACGCCACCTGCTTGGAGTCGGCGGACCAGACCGGGGTCAGGCACGGCGTGCCGCCCTGCAGCCCGCTGACGATCGTGGTGGTCTTCGCGCCATCCCTGACCTGGAGCTTGCCGCCCGTCGTCACCCAGGCCGCCTTCCTGCCGTCGGGGGAGGCGGCGTACTGGGGCATGGAGCCCGACTTGGCGATCGTGCTCCAGTCGCCGTCCTCGTACCTGTTGAGCTGGTTACCGGAGGCGGTGGCGTAGACGGCGGCTCCGGACAGCTCGGGTGCGGCGGCCGACGCCGGGAGCGAGGTGGTCAGGAGCGCGACGGCACCTGCCGCAACGAGAGTCTTCATGACACGACATGGTGCCCGAGCCTGATCACAGACGCAGGAACGGCTCGCTGAAGTGCGCGGTGGCCAGGATCGCCCGCTCGGCCCGCAGCGCGGCCAGCACCTCGGTCCTGCTGCGCGTGGCGGTCTCCTGGTCGTCGTCGTAGACGTAGGGCAGGCTGGGGTCGTCGAGCTGCACGGGGTGCAGCACCAGGTCGCCCGTCATGGCCACCTCGCCGACCCTGGCGATCTGGTGGCCGGGCGTGTGCCCCGGCGTGTGCCTGACGTGCACGCCGGGCGCCACCTCGGCGTCGCCGTCGACGACGTGGAGCTGCGCCTTGATGACGGTGATGACGTCGTCCAGCACCGGGCCCCTGACGACGTCCAGGTCGGCCTGCTGCACCACGTAGCGGGCGTTGTCGAACATCGGCCGGCCATCGGCGACCGCGCCCGAGGCGTGATCGCTGTGCAGGTGCGTGAGGACGACGGTGCCGATCTCGGCGGGCGTGACGCCGGCGGCGGCCAGCTCACCGGCCAGCGTGCCGGGAACGGGCGCCCAGCTCGACGCGGGCGAGCCCGCCCCGCCGATGCCGGTGTCGACCAGCGTCAGCCGATCCGCGGCGTCGCGGACCAGGTAGCAGTGGAAGTGCAGGACCCACGGCTCGTCCGGGAGATCGGAGCCGGGGAACGTCTCGGCCGGCGGGCGGCGGATCGCCGCTCCCATGGGGCCCACGGCGTCGCAGAGAGGTGTGATCTCGACGCCTGACACGGTTATCGGTTGATGCGGCACTCGCCCAGACTAGGCGGCCACGGGCTGCGCAGGAACGTACTCGTTCTCGAGGTCGGCGGCGTAGACGGCGCGGCAGCAGCTCGCGCACCGGTACATGATCGGGCCTTCGTCGAGTTCGCTGTGGCACCGCGGGCAGTTGACGGTCTTCATGATGGTGCTCCCCCAAGGAGTTTTTTCTGTTTCGTCCCTATGGAACCCTCACCGAGTTGCAGGGACCCTGCATGCCACTTGACACGATGACGCTGCACCGACGGGGGTTCTGTGCTGCTCGGCACACCGGGCGCGGTAATTTTCCTCGCTGCGCGCTGCCGAGAAGAACATTGTCACGCGCCGCGTCCCCGATGCGCGGGCGAAGCGCCGATAACAGCCCAGGAATAGCCCAAGAGGGCTAGGCGTTGTATGGGTCGGACGGTGTGGTATCTTGCCACCAGGCGTTGAGCTTCAGCTCCGCCTGATCTTCCAAAGTCGGCCCCGGCCCTCCTCTTCGTGAGAGCCCCGGCCTCCTTTCCTTCATCACCCGCCGGTCCTCGTGCGAGGCGTCCGGCGCATCTCCCCCAAGGGGCTCATCATGTCTGTGCACACCATTCCTGAGCAGCGTGCCGCCGAGCCGCTCCGCCAGGTGGACGGCCTCCTGGACGTACGCGACAAGTCCGCGTTCATCCGGGCGGGCCACCTGCCGGGGCCGGGCGACGTACGCCTGACACCCGAGAAGGTACGCCAGTGGGACCTGCGTCCCGGTGACCACGTCACCGCGTCCTTCGCCGGCAACAAACTGATGCGGGTCGAGACGGTCAACGGCGCCACCTCGTGGCGTGACCGGCCCCGGTTCGACCAGCTCACACCCGTACATCCGACCGAGCGGCTGAGCATCGAGACCGAGTCGCTCAGCACCCGCGTGATCGACCTGTTCGCGCCCATCGGCAAGGGGCAGCGCGGCCTCATCGTGGCGCCGCCCAAGGCCGGCAAGACCATGGTCCTCCAGGCGCTGGCCGCCGGGATCACCCGCAACCACCCGGAGGTCCACCTCATGGTCGTCCTGGTGGGCGAGCGTCCCGAGGAGGTCACGGAGATGCGCGCCACCATCGACGGCGAGATCTTCTCCTCGACCTTCGACCACCCGGACCGCGACCACACCACGCTGGCCGAGCTGGCCGTCGAGCGCGCCAAGCGCCTCGTCGAGTCGGGGCGCGACGTGGTCGTGCTGCTCGACTCGCTGACGCGGCTGGGGCGCGCGTACAACAACGTCACGCCGCCCGGCAGCGGGCGCGTGCTGACGGGCGGCATCGACGCCCGCGCGCTCTACCCGCCCAAGCGCTTCTTCGGCGCGGCCCGCAACGTGGAGGGCGGCGGCTCGCTGACCATCCTGGCCACGGCTCTGGTGGACACCGGGTCGCGGATGGACAACAACCTCTACGAGGAGTTCAAGGGGACGGGGAACATGGAGCTGCACCTCGTCCGCGAGCTGGCGGAGCGCCGCCTGTTCCCCGCCGTGGACCTCGACGCCTCCGGGACCAGGCGCGAGGAGATCCTGATGCACTCCGCCGAGCAGGAGGTGGTGTGGCGGCTGCGGCGCATGCTCACGGCGCTGGAGAAGCAGCAGGGCATGCAGATCCTCGTGGACAAGCTCCGCTCCACCCCGTCCAACGCCGCCTTCCTCCTCGAAGCGGCCAACGCGGCCTGACGCGCGGCCGTGCACCACAATGGCCCCATGCTGGCTGACATCGTCGAATACCTCATCTGCCCCGTCTGCGGCGCCGACCTGCACCTGGCGGGCGCGACCGTGCGATGCGCCGGCAACCATGCCTTCGACGTGGCCAAGCAGGGTTACGTGAGCCTGCTCACCGGCTCGGGGCAGCCGGGCACCGCCGACACTCCCGAGATGGTGGCCGCCAGGGCGGCCTTCCTCGACAAGGGTCACTACGCCCCGCTGGCGGACGCGGTGGCGCAGGCGGTGCGCGAACACCTGGTGCGGGAGAACGTTCCAGGAAAACATGAGTCCTCTACCGAAACGAATGACGGCGCGGAAACGAAGGCGTACCGTGGGGCGGGAGTGGAGGCCGGTCACGGCGCGCCGGCTGCGGACGGCGGGCGGGAGCCGGAAGTCGCCGAGGGGCATCGCGCGGAGGGCAGGACCGCGCCGGTGATCGTCGACGCGGGCACGGGCACAGGGCACTACCTGGCGGCCGTGCTCAACGAGGTGAACGATGGCATCGGGATGGCGTTCGATGTGTCGAAGCACGCTGTACGCCGGGCGGCGCGGGTGCATCCCAGGGCAGGGGCGTTCGTGGCCGACGTGTGGCGTCCGCTTCCGATCGGGAGCGGGGTGGCCGACGTGGTGATCGACGTTTTCGCGCCCAGGAACGGGCCCGAGTTCCGGCGCGTGCTGCGGCCGGAAGGCGCCGCGGTGGTGGTCACGCCGGCACCGGAGCATCTCAGCCCGCTCGTCGAGGAGCTCGGGCTGCTCTCCGTCGACGAGGAGAAGGAACGCAGGGTCGCGCGGAGCCTGGAGGGTTTCACCGAGACGGCGCGGCGCTCGATCGAGTTCGAGATGGAGCTGGGGCATGACGACATCGCCCAGGTCGTCGGGATGGGCCCGAGTGCGTGGCATCACCAGGCGAACACGCTTGATGAGCGAATCGCCGCAGTTGTATCCCGAAATGTCGCGAAAAGACAGCAAAAAGTAGTAACGCGCGCCGCGTTTCATCTGTCTATCTTCGAGCCGGCACACCGATCAAGACCTGTTCCTTGACGGGCATGTGCGACTGGTGTTACTGATGGGGCATTTAGTCCGAAATTCCCCCACATTCTCGGAGTATTTCCCCGGCACAGGCGCAATACTGGACGGCATCCCGGGCCTGGAGGCGCGGGACATCAACGGGAGGGGGCGCGCCGGATGAAGGCGGAGGAACGCTGGCAGGCCAGGTTCCGGGCGTCGCGCATGACGCTGCCTGCCTGGGCGCGCCAAGCCCCGAACCGCTCCATCTATCGCTCCAACGCCACGGGCAAGTGGGAGGTCTACGCCTGGGACCGTGTGACCGGTGCCACCCGCCAGGTCACCGACCAGCCCAAGGGCACCGCGTACGCCGCGATCGACCCCACCGGGCAGTGGATCCACTGGTTCGCCGACACCGACGGAGACGAGTACGGCGGCTGGTGGCGCCAGCCGTTCACCGGCGGCGCCGACGAGCCCCTCGCCCCCGACCTGCCGCCGGGCCAGCCCGGCGGCATCGCGCTGTCCACGACCGGCGTCGCGGCGATCAGCGTGGCCGGCGAGGGCACCTTCCGCATCCACCTGGTACGCCCCGGCCAGCCCGCCGACACGCTCTACGAGCACACCGAGGCCGCCTGGGTCGCCGCCATGTCCCTCGACGGCTCCCTCATCGCCATCAACCACGGCGAGTACGGCGACTTCAGGCACCCGGCGCTGCGCGTCGTCCGCCAGAACGGCCACGTCGTCGGCGAGCTGCACGACGGCCCTGCCAAGGGCGTGGTCGGCCTCAGCTTCGCCCCCGTCCCCGGCGACCGCCGCCTGCTCGCCCTGCACGAGCGCCGCAGCCGCCACGAGCCCCTGGTCTGGGACCCGGTGACGGGCGAGCAGCGCGAGATCTGGCTGCGCGACCCGGGCGAGCTCGACGCCGAGTGGTACGACGACGGCCGCGGCCTGCTCATCCTGCGCGACGACCGCGCCCGCAGCTACCTGCACCGCTACGACCTGGGCGGCGGCGGCCTGACCCCGATCGAGACGCCGCACGGCGTGATCGACGAGGCCACGCCCCGGCCCGGCGGGCACGTCGAGTACTCCTGGTCCAGCGCCTCGCGCCCGCCGGTCGTCCGGTCGAGCAACGGCCAGGTCGTGGTCAACCCCATCGGCCCGCCGGCCCCGCCGAGCGTCCCGGTGGAGGACATCGACGTCGAGGGCGAGGCCGGCCGCATCCACGCGCTGGTCTCCAAGCCGGAGGTCGGCACGGCCCCGCACCCCACGGTCTTCCTGCTGCACGGCGGCCCGACGTCGCACGACCGCGACGCGTTCTCGCCGACGGTGGCCGCCTGGGTGGACGCCGGGTTCGCGGTCGTACGGGTCAACTACCGGGGCTCCACCGGCTACGGCTCCGCCTGGCGGGACGCCCTGCGCGGCGACGTGGGCCACATCGAGCTGGCCGACGTGGCCGCCGTCCGGCAGTGGGTCGTCGACCACGGCATCGCCGACCCGGGCAAGACCGTGCTCGCCGGCACCGCCTGGGGCGGCTACCTGACGCTGCTCGGCCTCGGCACCCAGCCCGACCTGTGGGCGTGCGGCATCGCCGCGGTGCCGATCGCCTGCCACCAGACCTCCTACGAGGACGAGGCCGAGAGCCTGCGCGCCTACCACCGCGCCCTGCTCGGCGGCTCGCCCGACGAGCAGCCGGAACGGTACGCGGCCAGCTCCCCGATCACCTACGTGGACCAGGTCAAGAGCCCGCTGCTGATCCTCGCGGGCGAGAACGACACGCGGTGCCCGCTGCGGCAGATCGAGAAGTACGTCACCAAGCTCGAGGAGCACGGGCGGCATCACGAGGTCTACACCTACGACGCCATCCGGGGCTCGCTCGTGGTCTCCGAGCGGATCGCACAGACGGCGCTGCAGCTCGACTTCGCGCGCAAGCACGTGGGCGCGCCGTGACGTTTGACACGGCGCGCCGGGGATCCTGACTCGTTCCCTTGACGGTCGGGCGACGCGCCTGTCATCATCGCGCCACCCGTAGTCAGCCGGAAGGCGCACCTTGACCAGCACTACTTCGGGCTCGGCGGGCGCCCAGCACCGCCCAGCGGGCCTGCGACACGGCTCAGGCTCGGCAGGCGCGCGACACCGTCCAGCGGGCGCCCAGGACCGCTCGGCGCGCGCGCAGAGCCGCTCAGCGGGCGCACAGAGGCGCTCAGCGGGCGCGCAAAGGCACTCAGCGGGCGCGCAGGACCACGATGGCCAGGTCGTCGGCGCTGGGCTCGGCCGCGAACTCCGCCGCACCCCTGCGGATGCGCTCGGCCACCGCCCTGGCCGACAGCCCCGCACACTCGGCCAGCAGCTTGGCCAGCCCGCCGTCGTCATCGAGCAGCCGCCCGCCGGAGCGCCGCTCGGTCACCCCGTCGGTCACGGCCAGCAGCACATCCCCATGATCGAGGTGAATGGTGTCGGCCTCGAACACGACCTCGTGGAACACCCCGAGCAACGACTGCGGCGTGGTCACCGCCTCGACCTTGCCGCTCGGCTTGAGCCGCAGGGCCTCGGGATGCCCGGCCGACACCAGCCGCACCTCCAGCCCGTCCGGCACGGGTGTGATGTCACCGTGCAGGAGCGTGAGGAACCGCGCCCGCTCGCCCTCCTCCAGGATCGCCTGGTTGAGCCGTCCGAGCACGGCCGCCACGCCGTACCCCTCGCGGGCCAGCAGCCGCAACGTGTGGCGGGCCAGGCCGGTCACGGCGGCGGCCTCGGGGCCGGTGCCGCAGACGTCGCCGATGGCGAAGCGCCAGGAGTCGTCGGTCGCCTTGAACAGGTCGTAGAAGTCGCCGCCGACCTCGTTGACCTCGCCGGCGGGCTCGTAGATGACGCCGTAGTCGAGGCCGGGCACCTCGGGCTCGTTCGGCGGGAGCAGGCTGCGTTGCAGGGCGCGGTTGGCGGCGGCCTGCTGGGCGTAGAGCCGGGCGTTGTCCATGGCCAGCGCGGCGCGCCGGCCGATGTCCTCGGCGAACTGGATGACCTCGTCGGGGAAACGGTCGGGCCGGCCCAGGCACATCATGCCGAGGCTGCGGCCGCGCGCCATCAGCGGCACGGCCAGCACCTGCGACTCGGGCAGGTGGATCATGGAGGTGACGCGGGTGTCGGCGGCGTCGATGGCCATGTCGGCGAGCTGCTCGCGCAGGCCGTCGATCCTGGCCTCGTCGGCGTGCCAGAGGTAGGTCAGGCGCAGCGGCCCGGAGTTGTCAGAGGTGTAGACGGCGCACCAGCTCGACAGCCGCGGCACCACGACCTGCGCGATGATCGCCGGCACCATGTCGGGGTCGAGCGTGCCGGCGAGCAGGTCGCTGGCATCGGCGAGAAACCCCAGCCAATGTGGCCCGCGGCTGCTCTCCTGCAGCCATTCGGCGGCCACCCGGTCCGCGGAGCCGGGTAGCGTGAGCCTTGCCCAATGGACACGGGAATCGCCCGCAAAGGTGACTCCCCACTCCTCGACGTTGACGGAAGGAGCCTTCGGATCACCGTGGGATAGGTTTCGCTGCCGCAGCTCAACCTGGACTGCGTCCCCGAAATGCTTCCAAATCACCTCAAACGGCTCGTCAGCGACCTGCTCGGCCAGATCCGCGGCGACCTGCTCGGCGGTATGGAGCACGCCGCCGGTGGCCCACGCGGTCATCACCTCGCGTGTGAACCTCATCGCAGCCGTCACAGCGGTCTCGCCGGGCGCGAACGTCGCAGCCAGCACCGCATGGGGAGAAGCAGTCATCCCAACGTGCCTACCACACTTCCCGCTGACTTGGGGTAAATCCAAGGACAGGACTACGAGCTACTCATCGTGACAGACTTGAATCACTCGCCGCGCGGCGACGGCGGGTGAAGGAGGCCCCATGACCACGGCCAAGGCCGCTCTAAGCCCCGAGGAGAGGACTTACACCGAATCGGATCTCGTTCCCATCCTGGAGACTCTCTTCTCTTGGCGTGACGGAGACTTCCGGCGTCGGGTTCCTCACGCGCCTCCTGGAATCCTCAGCGAGGTGCGGCTGCTGCTGAACGAAGTGGCCGACCGGCGTGAGCACCTGGCCAACGAGCTGTCACGCGTACGCAAAGAAGTGGTCAAGGAAGGTCGCTTCGGCGAGCGGCTGACGCCCGGGCCGGGTGTCGGCGCGTGGGCGGAGAGCGTCGAGTCGGTGAACATGCTCATCGACGCGCTGGTGAGCCCGGTAAGCGGCGCGGCCGACGTCATCGACGCGGTGGCCAAGGGCGACCTGTCCCGGCGCATCGACCTCGACCGCTCGGCGCGCGGCGAGGTGCGCCGGCTGGGCAAGGCCATCAACGGCATGGTCGACCAGCTCGCGCTGTTCAACTCCGAGGTGACGAGGGTCGCGCGCGAGGCCGGCACGGAGGGGCGGCTGGGCGGCAGCGCCAACCTGCGCGGCATGTCGGGAAGCTGGCGCGACCTGACCGAGGCCGTGAACACGATGTCGTCCCGCGTGGCGGCGCAGGTGCGCGACATCGCCGTGGTGACCACGGCGGTGGCCAAGGGCGATCTGAGCCGCAAGGTGACGGTCGACGCCGTGGGCGAGATGTTCGAGCTGAAGAACACCGTCAACACGATGGTCGACCAGCTCTCCGGCTTCGCCGAGGAGGTGACCCGAGTCGCCCGCGAGGTCGGCACCGAGGGCCAGCTCGGCGGCCAGGCCCAGGTGACCGGCGTGTCGGGCGTCTGGAAGGACCTCACCGACAACGTCAACTTCATGGCCAACAACCTGACCTCGCAGGTGCGCAGCATCGCGACCGTGGCGACGGCGGTGGCTCAGGGCAATTTGTCAAAGAAGATCACCGTTGACGCGCAGGGTGAGATCCTGCAGCTCAAGGACACCCTCAACACGATGGTGGACCAGCTCTCCTCCTTCGCCGACGAGGTCACCCGAGTCGCCAGGGAAGTGGGCACCGAGGGCAAGCTGGGCGGTCGCGCCGAGGTCAAGGGCGTGTCGGGCGTCTGGAAGGACCTCACCGACAACGTCAACTCCATGGCGCGCAACCTGACCTACCAGGTACGCAACATCGCCCAGGTCACCACGGCCGTGGCCAACGGCGACCTCACCCGCAAGATCGACGTGGACGCCCAGGGCGAGATCCTGGAGCTCAAGTCCACCATGAACACGATGGTCGAGCAGCTCTCGTCGTTCGCCTCCGAGGTGACCCGAGTCGCCCGCGAGGTCGGCACCGAGGGCCAGCTCGGCGGCCAGGCGCAGGTGCGCGGCGTCTCGGGCGTCTGGAAGGACCTCACCGAGAACGTCAACTCGATGGCCAACAACCTCACCTCGCAGGTGCGCCAGATCGCGGCCGTGTCGTCCGCGGTGGCGCAGGGCAACCTGTCGAAGAAGATCACCGTTGACGCCCAGGGCGAGATGCTGCAGCTCAAGGACACCCTCAACACGATGGTGGACCAGCTCTCCTCCTTCGCCGACGAGGTCACCCGAGTCGCCAGGGAGGTCGGCACGGAGGGCCAGCTCGGCGGACAGGCCAGGGTGAAGGGCGTGTCGGGCGTCTGGAAGGACCTCACCGACAACGTCAACTCCATGGCCAACAACCTGACCTACCAGGTGCGCAACATCGCCGAGGTGACCACCGCGGTCGCCAACGGCGACCTCACCCGCAAGATCGACGTGAACGCGCAGGGCGAGATCCTCGCGCTGAAGACCACGGTCAACCGGATGGTCGACCAGCTCTCGTCGTTCGCCTCCGAGGTCACCCGAGTCGCCCGAGAGGTCGGCACGGAGGGCCAGCTCGGCGGCCAGGCCCGCGTCGAGGGCGTCGAGGGCACCTGGAAGCGGCTCACCGAGAGCGTGAACGAGCTGGCCGGCAGCCTCACCACGCAGATCCGCGCCATCGCGACCGTGACCAGCGCCGTGGCGCGCGGCGACCTGACCCGCTCCATCGCCATCGACGCCCAGGGCGAGCTGGCGGAGCTGAAGGACAACATCAACTCGATGGTGGGCAGCCTGCGCGAGACCACGCAGGCCAACCAGGAGCAGGACTGGCTGAAGTCCAACCTGGCCCGCATCTCCCGCCTCATGCAGGGCCACCGCGACCTGCTGGAGGTGGCCAAGCTGACGATGAGCGAGCTGACGCCGCTGGTCTCGGCCCGCTACGGCGCCTTCTACAGCATCGAGCCCGAGCACGAGCGCAACCTCATCCTCATCGGCGGCTACGGCGTGCGCCCCGACCGGGGCCCGCGCCAGCGCTTCGAGTTCGGCGAGGGCATCGTCGGCCAGGCGGCCAGCGAGGGCAGGCACATCGTGCTGGACGACGTGCCGCCGCAGTTCGTCACCATCGACAGCGGGCTCAGCCGGTCCACGCCGGCGCAGATCGTGGTGCTGCCGATCCTGTTCGAGAACCGCGTGCTCGGCGTGCTGGAGCTGGCCTCGTTCACGCCGTTCGGGGAAGTGCACCTCGACTTCCTGACGCAGCTCGTCGAGACCATCGGCGTCACGATGAACACGATCATCGCCAACTCGCGCACCGAGGACCTGCTCACCGAGTCGCAGCGGCTCACCCGCGAGCTGCAGGAGCGCTCCGACGAGCTGCAGCGCCAGCAGGAGGAGCTGCGCAGGTCCAACGCCGAGCTGGAGGACAAGGCGGCGCTGCTGGCCAAGCAGAACCGCGCGATCGAGATCCAGAACTTCCAGATCGAGCAGGCCCGCCGCACGCTGGAGGAGCGCGCGGAGCAGCTCGCGGTGTCCTCGCGCTACAAGTCCGAGTTCCTCGCGAACATGTCGCACGAGCTGCGCACGCCGCTCAACAGCCTGCTGGTGCTGGCCAAGCTGCTGACCGAGAACGCCGAGGGCAACCTGACCTCGCAGCAGGTCGAGTTCGCCCGCACCATCCACAGCGCGGGCTCGGCGCTGCTGCAGCTCATCAACGACATGCTCGACCTGTCGAAGGTCGAGGCGGGCCGGATGGACATCCATCCGATCCAGGTGTCGCTGCCCAAGATGGTCGACCTGCTGGAGGCCGCGTTCGCTCCGCTCGCGCAGGACAAGGGGCTGTCGTTCAGCGTGGACGTCGAGCCCGAGGTGCCGCAGGAGCTGCGCGCCGACGAGCAGCGTCTGCAACAGGTGCTGCGGAACCTGCTGTCGAACGCGGTGAAGTTCACCCCGCGCGGCGAGGTCAAGCTGCGCGTGTCGATGGCCCCGCCGGGCATCGACTTCGACGACGACAGCCTGCACGACTCCACCGACCTGCTGGCCTTCCAGGTGATCGACACCGGCATCGGCATCGCGCCCGACAAGCGCGAGGTCATCTTCGAGGCGTTCAGGCAGGCCGACGGCACGACGAGCAGGAAGTACGGCGGCACCGGCCTGGGCCTGGCGATCTGCCGCGACATCGCCCGGCTGCTCGGCGGCGAGATCCACGTGGACAGCGAGCTGGGCAAGGGCAGCACGTTCACGCTCTACCTGCCGGCCTCGTACGCGGGCCCGCTGGCCGCGACCGACCCCGGCACGGCGCGCAGGCAGCTCATGACCCCGCCGAGCGAGGATCCGAGCTCGGCCACGCCCGAGCCGCCGCTGCCGCTCGACCTGCCGCTGCCCGAGCTGGTCGAGCCGCCGGCCGAGACGCCCAGCCAGTGGCAGGGCGACGACCCGCTGAACGGCGCCAAGATCCTGATCGTCGACGACGACATCCGCAACGTCTTCGCGCTGACCAGCGTGCTGGAGCGACACGGCTCCACCGTCGTCTACGCTGAGAACGGACGGGAGGGCATCGAGCAGCTCGAGCGGAACGAGGACGTCGCACTCGTGCTGATGGACATCATGATGCCGGAGATGGACGGGTGGGCCACCACCTCGGCCATCCGGCGCATGCCTCAGTTCGCCGACCTGCCGATCATCGCGCTGACCGCCAAGGTCATGCGCGGCGACCGGGAGAAGTCCATCGCGTCGGGCGCGTCCGACTACGTGCCCAAGCCTGTGGACGTGGATCGCCTGCTCGAACGGCTGCGCGGCTGGCTCAGCCGCGGCCGGGGCTCCGCGTCCGACTCATCAGCCTCGCCATCCGAAGGGTCGTGATCGATGCCGGATCGTGCCAAGATCCTCCTCGTCGATGACCGCGAGGAGAATCTGATCGCCCTCGAAGCCATCCTCAGCTCACTCGACCTGGTGCCGGTGCGTGCCAGGTCGGGTGAGGAGGCGCTCAAGGCGCTGCTCAACACCGAGTTCGCGCTCATCCTGCTGGATGTGCGCATGCCCGGCATGGACGGCTTCGAGACCGCCGCCCACATCAAGCGGCGGGAGCGCACCCGCAACATCCCGATCATCTTCCTGACCGTGGTGGACAGCGCTCCCGACTACGCTTTCCGCGGGTACGCGGCGGGCGCGGTGGACTACCTGACCAAGCCGTTCGACCCGTGGGTGCTGCGGGCGAAGGTGTCGGTGTTCGCCGAGCTGTACAACATGAACAAGCGCCTGGCCGAGCAGGGGTCGATGCTCCGCGACCGCCTCAGCGGCGAACTGCCGCCGGGGGCCGGTGACCACGCGTCGGTGCTGCCCGAGCTGTCGCGGCGGCTGACCGCCGTCGAGGACGAGCTGGCCAGGGTGAGGGAGCTGGCCCGCAAGTCGCAGGACCCCGCTCTGGCCGTGCCGCTCGCTGATCTGACGGATCGGCTCAGCCACCTGCGCGCCGGGTTCGACGCGCTCTCCTGACGTATCCCGCACCACCCCCGGGGCTCGCCATCCGCCCGGGGGTGTTCGCATGCGAGGGCGGCTGCCGTGCCCGGCCGGGTGCCCGGCCGGATGCGCGGGTGGGTGCCGTGGGATGGCGCCACCCGGGCTTCATGCCGCAGCACCGGCGCGGCAGGCCGCGCAGGCAGGCGAGCGGGGCCGGGTTGGCCCGGGTCAGTGGCGGGCGCGCTCCAGGGCGTCCCAGAAGCCGCGCCGCAGCGCGTGCCGTACCTCGTCGTGCAGCAGGAAGTCGATCGGCAGTGACGAGCCCTGCAACAGCCGCGCCTCCAGGTCGGACGGCATGCGCGGCTTGCGCGCCAGCACCGCCTCCAGCCACAGCGCGGGCGCGTCGCGGGCCACGGACTCGCCGAAGTCATGCCCCTCGCGGTGAGCGGCCTTGACGGCGTCGGCCAGGGTGGTGGCGCCCGCGGTGGCGGCGGCCGGGACGACGGGGGCGGGCTGCGGCCCGGTGTAGGGGCCGAGCTGCGACGGCTGGTAGGTGCCGCTCGACGACGTGGAGAACTGCCCGGTGGTGGGGCTGGACTGCTGGGGCTGCGCCTGGATGGGCCCGGTGGCCGGGGCGGAGGGGGGCGGCGGGGGCTGCTCGGCCTGGTAGCTGGTGTAGGACGGCAGCACGGGCGGCGTGGACGATTGGCCGCGCCCGTTGGAGGACTGGCCGTTGCCGGAGGAGGGCGCGGCGTGGCTGCCGCCGCCGGCCGAGCTGCTCTGGGGCAGCGAGGAGGGCGGGAGCGAGGACGGCGGGAGCGACGAAGAAGGCAGGGAGGACGGCGGGAGCGAGGAGGGCGGCAGGACCTGCGGCTGCGCGGGCGGCAGCGAGGGGGTGGCGTGCCCGTTGCTGGTCGGCTGGTGGTGGCCGTTGGAGGACTCGGTGACGCCGGAGATGACGCTCACGTACGGCCTCAGGTGCACGGCTCCGAGCTCCACCAGGTCGTCGCACTCCTGGCGCAGCGACCGGGAGACGGCCCAGCCGCCGTCGGCCGCGATATGGATCACGCTCACCCTGATGCCGAGGTCCTGCGCGTCGCACACGACCTGCGCGAGGTCCTCGTCGCCGCTGACCACGACCGCGTCGCAGATGGCGTTGTTGCGGGCGAGCGTCATCAGGTCACGATGGACCTGGGCGTCGACGCCTTCGCGCCTGCCCGGCCTGATGCGCGACAGCCTGAGCTTGAGGCCGGGGATGTCGGCCAGCGCGTCGTGCTCCGGCGTGCGGCGGCCTTCGACCGTCGCCTCGTACCAGTAGCAGCGCAGCAGCGGCAGCCCGGTGCGCTCGCGCGACAGGCTGGTCATGAGTTGCAGCAGCCCTGGATAGTCCCAGGAAACCGCTTCGCGATGACGCGTGCCGTGCACGGCCATGGCTCCATCAGCCAGCAGATAGCCAGCGTCCACGAACAGCGCGCAGCGATCCACTGACACCGCCCCTTTCCTGGTGGTCCGACCTTGCTGGCTCTGCACCGTCAGAGACCGGACTCGGCGGCCCTCTCTCAGGGTAATGAAAGCAGGTGATCGCGCGAGGGTTAATCCCGACAGTTCGGCCCCCGCTCACCGTTGCGCCAGACCACTTAGGCAGACCGTACCAGTTTGTCCTGTTTACGGTCACGATCGCGCCCGCACGCTCAGCGCGGCCACTCCGAACAGGATCACGTCCTTGTCCGTGACGATCGTCAGCCCGGGATCCACCCCGAGCTCAGCGCCGACCGTATCGACGTCCGTGCCGAACGTCATCTCCGCCACGCCGTTCGACGACCCGTCGAAGACGTTGGCCGGATCGCGGTCGCCGCCCGAGGAGGTCAGCGCGCCGGAGCCGAGCGAGACCTTGTCGCCCTTCAGGTCGGCGTCGCCCTCCCAGGTGACCAGCTCGACCCTGGCGGGCGAGGCGGCCGGGCTCAGCCCGCCCAGCGGCACCCGCACCCGCCGCGACTCGCCGCCGACGACGGTGGCCGTGTCGAGCACCACGGCCTGGCTGTACGGCTCCGCGGGATCGGTGACGATCAGCACGAGGCTCCATCCGGCATGGCGGGAGACCCCTTCCTTCATCGGGATGTCGGCCGCCCACCACGTGCCGTTCCTGCGCACGTCGCCGACGAGCGCGCTCACGTCGGCGAAGGCCTGGTAGACGGGCCCCAGCGGCAGCTCGCGCATCGTCACCTCGCCCGGCTGGACGGTGAGGTACTTGCGCCGGCCCGGTGGTCTGAGCTTGATCGGCCCAGGCTCGTCGTCGGCCGCCGACCAGTAGAGCCCCGCCCAGACGACCTCGCTGCCCTTCGGCAGGGACAGGTCGGCCCCGCTGGAGGAGGCCGTGTCGGGGCGTTCGTCCTGGTCGACCGGGGTCATCGGCCACAGGTCGTTGTCGCGCTGGGTGCCCTGCCTGCGCCTGGTCTCCGCGCAGCCCGCGCGCTCGGACGGGCAGCTCAGCAGCGTGTTGCCGATCGCCCGCACGGTCACCTTGCCGTCGGTGGCGAACCTGGCGGGCGCGCCCGCCGTCCGCACGCCCTCCTCGGCCCGCGCCCGCAGCCGCAGCGAGCCGGCGGCGATGCTGACGGCGGGCCCCGCGCCCTCCGGCGCCTCGTCGGCCACCAGCCCCCGCAGGAACACCGCCGTGCCCTGCCCCGCCTCCAGCGCCTGCCTGGCACACCTGGCGCCGCCGCTGACCGGGCGGCAGGCCCAGCCGTCGACCGTGCCGACGGGGGCGAGCAGAGCCGCGCTGTGGCCGCGCCGGGCGGGCGGGATGAGGGTCACGCCGTCGGGCAGGTCGACCTGGGCCGCCAGCTCCTCGCTGGGGCTCTCGCCGTAGTTGCGCAGGCGGATGCCGACGATGCCGGGCTGGGCGCGTACCAGGGAGCCGAGCGCGTCGATGGTGGCCCGCAGCCGCGCCTTGCCCGGCTTGGCCTTCTTGCTGGGCGGCACCTGCACCGGCCGCTCGCTCGGCACCGGCACCGGCACCGGGACCGGCGCCACCGACGCGGGCGGCTGCGCCACCGGCGTGATCACTGACGGTCTCACGATCGGCTTCTCGTCGGCGACCAGCAGCAACGAGGCCAGCACCGCCGCCGTCACCACCACCGTGCCGCCCGCCACGGCCACCTGCTGCTGCTTCGGCACCCGCCGCAGCCGCCCGAACAGCCGCAGCGCGCCGCCCGCGCCCGCGATGCCCGTCTTGCTCAGCGCCGCCGCGTAGCCGCCGAAGAGGGGGCCGGCGATCAGCGGCCCGACCATGACGCGCAGCCCGCGGTTGACATCCGTCAGCTCCAGCAGCACGCCGTGGCACTCCTCGCACGCGCTGACGTGCTCGTCCACCGCCTTGGAGTCGCGCCTGGCCAGCCCGCCCCGCACGTACGCGCCCATCTTGCCCAGCACGGGCCGGCAGTCGTGCTGCGGCGGGGACCCCAGGTGCATCTGCAGGTACGCCTGCCGCAGCCCCTCCCTGGCCCGGTACGCCAGTGCCGCCACGCCGTTGGCGGACAGGCCGAGCAGCGGCGCCACGTCGGCCGGCTTGGTGCGCTCGACCTCGGTGTGCCACAACACCGCGCGCCAGCGCTCGGGCAGCGAGAGATAAGCCCTGGCGATCAGCGACTTCTCCAGGCCGACCAGGGCTGGGTCGACGAACGGCACGCCGGGGTCGTACAGCTCGATCTCGCCCGTGGTCACCTGGCGGCTCTCCACCCTGGAGCGGTCGTAGACCGTGCGCCGCACCACGGTGAGCAGGTAGGTGCGGAAGCCCGAGTCGGGCCCGCCGCCCCTGCCCACCAGGTCGAGGATCTTCGTGAACGACTCCGCGACGACGTCCTCGACCTCGGCGCCCCGCACGAGCTGCCGGGCCAGCGCGCGCGCCGCGGTGACGTGGCGCTCGTAGAGCTCCCCGTATGCTGCGGCGTTGCCTTCTCTTACCGCCTGAAGCAGATCTGCATCGCTTTGCGGCGATTCGACACCCATAGTGACCTCACGATTACGCGGGGTTGCCCCGCGCAATCATTCCGCATTCCCCGTCATGACTAAACCGCGCGCACGTCTTTACTCCGGGGAGATCCGACGGAGGGGAACGGGATGGAGGCGAACGTGCTGTCGCGCTGGCGTCGCAGGAGCATGGCGGCCGGCTGGTCGCTGGCCGAGGACTGGTGGACGCCCGAGGTGGAGCTGATGGTCAAGGCGGTGTGCGGCGGCTGCGACCTGTCGCACGCGTGCTGGGCGCTCGGCTCGGCGCGCGCCACCGCCGGGGTCGGCGTCGCCGAGGGCATGAACGACCTGGCGGCGCTGTTCGCCGTGACGGGCGCGGGCGGGCCGCCGTTCGCCGCGCTGCGCTCGTTCGCGGCCGGCTGGGCCGAGCACAGCTTCGCGCCGCTCGGCGAGCTGTCCTGCGAGGACCCGCTGACGGGGCTCGTCACGGCGGCGTACCTGCGGACCAGGCTCGCGCAGCTCTACCGCGGCACGGCCAAGGGGACGTGCCTGGTGGCCGCCGAGCCGTCGGCGCCGCCGGAGGAGCTGGCGGAACGTCTCGCCGCTGCGCTCAACCTGGCCACCGCGCTGCGCAGGGCCTTCCCCGGCGACGAGACCCTCGCGCTGCTCGGGCCCGTCCGGGTGGGGGCCGTCACCCGGATGGACGACGGGCTGCCGGGCAAGGTCGCGCGGCTGCGCGACTCCCGGATCCTGTACGGGCGCAGGCCGCGGGTCAGGGTGCGGCCGTTGCCGAAGGCGTACGGGCAGGCTCTGGCGCTGATCAGGAGCATGGGCGCGTGACCGACCCGAAGCCGCTGATCGGAAGCGGGTGCGTGTGACCGGCCCGAGGCCGCGCGGGCGGCGGTCCTAAGCTTGGACGCATGACTGATCGCGACAACCTGCTGGCCGAGATCAAGAGCAAGGCCATCATCCACGGCAAGGTCACGCTCTCGTCGGGCAAGGAGGCCGACTACTACTTCGACCTGCGCCGCATCACGCTCGACGGCGTGGCCGCGCCGCTCGTCGGCAGCGTGATGCTCGACCTGACCGCCGACCTCGACTACGAGGCGGTCGGCGGGCTGACCATGGGCGCCGACCCGGTGGCGGTCGCGATGTTGCACGCGGCGGCGGCCCGTGGGCGGACGCTGGACGCGTTCGTGGTGCGCAAGACGCAGAAGGCGCACGGCATGCAGCGGCGCATCGAGGGGCCCGAGGTCAAGGGGCGGCGGGTGCTCGCCGTGGAGGACACCTCCACCACCGGAGGCTCGCCGCTGACCGCCGTGGAGGCGCTGCGGGAGGCCGGCGCCGTGGTGGTGGCCGTGGCCACGATCGTGGACCGGGGGGCCAGGGAGCGGGTCGAGAGCGAAGGCCTGGAGTACCGCACGGCCTACACCGTGGCGGACCTGGGGCTCTGACGGACAGCGGTCAGCCGGCGCGGACGGTGAAGGCCTCGCGTGCGCCGGCCCTGCCCTGGGCGCGGGGCGTGCCGTTCTCCGTGACGCGGACCGTGCCCGCGTCGCTCAGCACCACGTCCAGCTCGGGCTCGAAGTAGCGGACCTCCTCCCCCCGGCTCATCTCCCGGTGCTGCAGCACGTCGCCCCCCGGCACGCGGACCGTGACCAGGGGGCAGATCTCCGCGACGCACTCGATGCGCACGGTGGGGACCTGCGCGGTGGCCGCCGGACCGGTGGCCGTGCCGGAGGCGGGTGCGGCGGCGGGCTCGCGGTCGGGCGCCGGCGCGTCCAGGAGGTCGAGGAGCGCGCGACCGCCGATGACCAGGAGCGTCACGACGGCTCCCGCCGCCAGGACGGCGAGCGCTAATCGGGCGAGGCCCATCGGATCTGACCTGTGGCGTCCCACAAGGGGCAGCGTACCGTGCGATGATCCGCCGTCGCCGTGAGTGTGGACGGCCTGGGGAAAGCCCGGGTCAGAGCTGCCCGTCGAAGCTGGACGGACTGGAGGGGACGCGGTGGTGCTTGCCGCTGGGGATCGGGAGCGCCTTGGCGGCCCTGCGGTGCTTGACGGCCTCGACGATGATCGGGATCAGGGAGATGAAGACGATCAGGAAGACGCCCGGCAGGATGTAGCGGTCGATCTGCTTGGGATCGACCTGGCCGCCGAGGAAGTGGCCGAGCAGGATGAGGCCCTCGACCCAGACGACGCCGCCCACGACGTTCCACAGGAAGAAGCGCTTGGAGGTCATCTCCAGCACGCCCGCGACGGGATTCATGAACGTGCGGACGATGGGCACGAATCTGGCCAGAATGACGGCCTTGGCGGGACCGAACTTCTCGAAGAACACCTCGGCACGATCGACGTGCTCCCGCTTGAACAACCGCGAATCCGGTTTGTCGAAGAGTTTGCGGCCGAAACGCGCCCCGAGGAAATGCCCGAGTTGTGCGCCGGCGATCGCGCAGAGCGGAGTGCCGATCAGCAACACGGGGAACGACAGCGGCTCGATGCCCATTCCGCCGGCCACCGACGCCGAGCTGAAAATCCCCGCCGCCACCAGCAGTGAGTCGCCGGGCAGGAAGAACCCGAGCAGCAGACCCGTCTCGGCGAAGATGATCGCGAGAACGCCGACGGTGGCGAACGCGCCCAGAATCGTCAGCCACCACGTCGGGTCGAGGAGGTTCAAAAGCCAGTCCACGACGAGGAGCCTACCTGTAGCGGAGGGCGGGGAGATGACCAACAAGCACGCGTTGTCACTACCCGAGAGGGTAGGGAGCCGGAATACTGGGCCCTGGCGTGCAGCCGCAACTTCTCAGGGAGATGAATCATGCCTATTGCGACTCCGGAGATCTACGCTGAGATGCTCGACCGGGCCAAGGCCGGCGGGTTCGCCTATCCGGCGATCAACGTGACGTCCTCGCAGACGTTGCACGCCGCGTTGCGCGGCTTCGCCGAGGCCGAGAGCGACGGCATCGTGCAGGTCTCGACGGGTGGCGCGGAGTTCCTCTCGGGAGCGACGATCAAGGACATGGTCACGGGCGCGACAGCGCTGGCGGAGTACGCCAGGGTGGTGGCCGCCAAGTATCCCGTCACGGTGGCGCTGCACACCGACCACTGTCCGAAGGACAAGCTCGACGGCTTCATGCGGCCGCTGATCGACATCTCCCTGGAGCGGGTCTCGAAGGGCCTCGACCCGCTCTTCCAGTCGCACATGTGGGACGGCTCCGCCGTACCGCTGGACGAGAACCTGGAGATCGCCAAGGAGCTCCTGGAGAAGTGCGCCCGCGCGCGGATCATCATGGAGATGGAGATCGGCGTCGTCGGCGGCGAGGAGGACGGCGTCGTCGGCGAGATCAACGAGAAGCTCTACACGACGGCGGAAGACGCGCTGGCCACCGCCGAGGCGGTGGGCGTCGGCGACAAGGGCCGCTACATGCTGGCCGCCACGTTCGGCAACGTGCACGGCGTCTACAAGCCGGGCCACGTCAAGCTGCGCCCGAGCGTGCTGAAGGAGATCCAGGACGCGGTGGGCGCCAAGTACGGCAAGGAGAAGCCGTTCGACCTGGTCTTCCACGGCGGCTCCGGCTCGCTGCTGGAGGAGATCCAGGAAGCCATCTCCTACGGCGTCGTCAAGATGAACGTCGACACCGACACGCAGTACGCCTTCACCCGCCCGGTCGCCGAGCACATGTTCAAGAACTACGACGGCGTGCTCAAGATCGACGGCGACGTCGGCAACAAGAAGGCCTACGACCCCCGCTCGTACGGCAAGGCCGCCGAGGCGGGCATGGCGGCCCGCGTGCTGGAGGCGTGCCAGAGCCTCAAGAGCGCTGGGACGAAGATCTCCTAGCCAGTTCAGCGGCCCGGCGGGTATGACTTGTCCTATGGATAACCTTCTCGCCGGGCCGCCCCCGACTCACCTGCCGGACCTGCCCGAGGCCAGGGAGGCGCTGGAGTCGGGTGTCAAGGCCTCCGACGTGGCCGCCCGTTTCCCCGCCTACCCGGCGGCCTGGGCCGCTCTAGCGGAGGAGTACTTCGCTCAGGGGCACGCCGTGACCTCCTACGCCTTCGCCCGCACGGGTTACCACCGCGGGCTCGACGCGCTCCGCCGCAGCGGATGGAAGGGGCACGGTCCCATCCCGTGGGAGCACGAGCCGAACCGCGGGTTCCTGCGCTGCCTGTACGCCCTGGCCAGGGCGGCGCAGTCGATCGGCGAGAAGGACGAGGCCGAGCGGTGCCAGCAGTTCCTCAAGGACAGCACCGAGACGGGTTACGACGCGCTGACCAAGGGCTAGCCCTTGGGACGAATAGGCACGTTCGGGTAGTCTCTCTACGCAAGAGCCCCTGTCGCGCTTGCGCCAGGGGTTTTCGTTTTGTGCTCGGGAGACTGAACCATGCCGGCTGCCGTTCTCGTTGGTGCCCAGTGGGGCGATGAGGGCAAGGGCAAGGCCACCGACCTGCTCGGTGGCGACGTCGACTACGTCGTCCGCTATCAGGGGGGCAACAACGCTGGCCACACCGTGGTCATCGGTGATCAGAAATACGCACTGCACCTGCTCCCCACGGGGATCCTGTCGCCGGAGGTGGTGCCGGTCATCGGCAACGGCGTGGTGATCGACCCTGGCGTCCTGCTCGCCGAGATCGACGGGCTGGCCGAGCGGGGCATCTCCGCCGAACGGCTGCTGATCAGCGCGAACGCGCACCTGATCATGCCGCACCACAAAGCGCTGGACAAGGTCACCGAGCGCTACCTCGGCAAGGCAAAGATCGGCACGACGGGGCGCGGCATCGGGCCCGCCTACGGCGACAAGATCTACCGCATGGGCGTGCGCGTCCAGGATTTGCTCGACCCGGGGATCCTCGCCAAGAAGATCGAGGTCGCGCTGACCGAGAAGAACCAGCTGCTGACCAAGGTCTACAACCGGCGCGGCATCGACCCGGCCGCGGTGCTGGAGGAGTACCTCGCCTACGCCGAGCGGCTCAAGCCGCACATCGCCGACACCTCGCTGGTGTTGTCGAAGGCGCTGGACCAGGGCAAGTTCGTGCTGCTGGAGGGTGGTCAGGGCACGCTGCTCGACATCGACCACGGCACGTACCCGTTCGTCACGTCCTCCTCCCCCACGTCGGGCGGCGCGTGCGCGGGCGCCGGCATCCCGCCGAACCGGCTCACGAAGATCATCGGAATCCTGAAGGCGTACACCACGCGTGTCGGCTCAGGCCCGTTCCCGACCGAGCTGACGGACGAGATGGGCGACTGGCTGCGCACGACCGGCGGCGAGTACGGCGTCACGACCGGCCGCAACCGCCGCTGCGGCTGGTTCGACGCGGTGATCGCCCGGTACGCCAGCCGCATCAACGGCGTCACCGACTACTTCCTGACCAAGCTGGACGTGCTGTCCGGGCTGGAGCGGATCCCGGTGTGCGTGGCGTACGAGGTGGACGGGGTGCGGCACGACGAGATCCCCATGACGCAGACCGACTTCCACCACGCCAAGCCGATCTACGAGGAGTTCCCCGGCTGGCAGGAGGACATCACCAGCGCCAAGTCGTTCGAGGACCTGCCGCCGAACGCGCAGGCCTACGTGCGGACGCTGGAGGAGATGAGCGGCGCGCCGATCTCCGCGATCGGCGTGGGCCCGGGCCGCGACCAGACGATCGTGGTGCGCTCGCTGGTCTAGCCCGACGTCAGGACGGCCGCCGTCACCGGCGTGTGGAGGGTCCAGCCCAGGGTCGAGTACAACGCCTGACCCTGGGCGGTGGCCACCAGCACTCCCGTGCGGGCGCCCATCGAGGCGGCCGTGGCGGCGATCGTCCGCATGACGACCGTGCCGAGCCCGCGACGGCGGTGGCCGGCGGCCGTCTCGACCTGGTCCACGACGGCGGTCCTGCCCGCGACGGCGAACTGGCCGCGCGCGGCGACCTCGCCCGCGTCCGTCAGCAGGCGGGCCGCCGTGACGCCCGCCCTGGTGGTGACGGCCAGATGGTAGCCCGGCGGCGGCTGTACGGTGCCGCGCGTGAGCGTGGCCGTCATCATGAACTCCGGGTCCTGGACGGCCCAGGGCGAGGCCAGCAGCGGGGCGACGGCCTCGGCGGGGGCGCACAGCTTGAGCCAGGTTCCCGGAGCGGTGATCGTGCCGATGAGGCGGCGGAGGGTGTCCGGGGTCGGGGCGGCCACGATGTGCCTGGCCACGTGGCCGGGCAGGCCGACGTCCACGCGCAGGCCCCAGGGCTCGGCCACGGGTTGGGGGGCGTTGCGGGAGATGACCCACCCCTCTACCCATGCCCGAACTGTCGGGATATGGGCACCTTTGAGGACCTCCGTCATAGAGAACAGCCTATTGTCTACCCGGAACGCCATGACCGGGCGTAGCAGGATAAAAAGGACACGGCGTGGCACCTCCCTGACACGCCTCGTGCCAGGTAGGGTCCCGGTTGTGCGCGTTGAGATTCATGGTCACCGGGGGGCTCGCGGCCTCTGGCCGGAGAACACCCTGCCCGGGATGAGCCGCACGATGGAGCTGGGCGTGCATGCGCTCGAGTTCGACGTGGCGCTCACCGCCGACCGCCGCCTCGTGCTCACGCACGATCTCACGGTCTCCGCGGTCACCAGCGCCGACCGGCGTCCGCTGCATGCCGGCGACCCGCTGTACCCGTACGTCGGCAAGCCCGTCAACTCGCTCTCCCTGAGCCAGCTCCGCACGCTCGACGTGGGCGTGCGGCTGCCGCGGCACCCCGACGACCCGTTCGCGCTGACGCAGGTCGCGATGCCGGAGACGCGCATGCCGACACTCGGCGCGGTGCTCGGGCTGGCGGGCGCCTACGACGCCGAGAACGTGCGGATGCACGTCGAGCTGAAGTCCGACCCGACGCGTCCCGCGCTGACGGCCGACCCCGAGCTGTTCACCGAGATGGTGGTCGAGGAGCTCGACCGGCACGGCAGGCTCGGCAACGCCGCCATCCTCAGCTTCGACTGGCGGATCATCGCGCACGCCGCCAAGATCGCCCCGGGCACGCGGCGCTTCGCGCTGATCGAGCTCGACACCCTGCACTGGAACGAGGGCACCGTCAACGGCGGCGACGTGCCGGCCGCCGCGCGCGACGCCGGAGCGACCACGCTCTCGCCCGAGCACGTCATGGTGGACGAGACGCTGATGGCGCAGGCCGCCGCCGCCGGGCTCGACGTGGCCGTCTGGACCGTCAACGACCAGGCCCTGGGCGCCAGGATGCTGGATCTGGGGGTGGCCGGGATCGTCACCGACTACCCCGACCGGATGCGGGAGCTGTGGCGGGAGCGGGGCCTGGAGCTGCCCGAGCCGGTCGGCCCGCTCAAGCCTGTGGGTGTCTAGAGCCAGCCGTTGCGGCGGAACCCGCGGTGCAGCAGCACGCAGGCCGTGACCATCACGGCCAGCACCGCCGGATAGCCCCAGACGGCCTTGGTCTCCGGCATGAAGTCGAAGTTCATGCCGTAGATCCCGGCGATCATCGTGGGCACGGCCAGGATGGCGACCCACGAGGAGATCTTCCGCATGTCCTCGTTGGCCAGGGCGTTCGAGCGGGCCAGTGCGGCCTGCAGTATCGAGCTGCACAGCTCGTTGGAGGACTCGACCTGCTCGCACACGCGTGACAGGTGGTCGCCGACGTCGCGGAAGTAGTCGCGCATCTCCGAGGGGATGACGCGGCGCTGGGGCAGCGCGGCCATCGGCGACTGCAACGGGGTGATGGCCCGCTTCATCTCCAGCATCTCGCGCTTGAGCTGGTAGATGCGGTTGATGTCGCGGGAGCTGACGTCCGCGAAGACCGTCGCCTCGACCTCCTCCAGTTCGAGCTGCATCAGGTCGGCCACCTGGAGGTACTGGTCGACCACGTGGTCGGAGATGGCGTGCAGGACGCCGGCCGGGCCGCGGTTCATCAGCTTCGGCTTGTCCTCCAGGCGCTCGCGCACCCCCGCGAGCGAACAGTGCTCGCCATGGCGGACGGTCACCACGAAGTCGGCGCCGAGGAAGACCATGATCTCGCCGGTGGCGATGATCTCGCTGGTGGCGGTCAGCTCGTCGTGGTCGAGGTAGGCGATGGTCTTGAGCACCATGAACAGCGACTCGCCGTACCGCTCGACCTTGGGCCGCTGGTGGGCCTTGACGGCGTCCTCGACGGCCAGCGGGTGCAGGCCGAAGACCTCGGAGAGCCACTCCACCTCGGGCGCGGCCGGCTCGTGCAGGCCCACCCAGACGAACGCCCGGGCGCCGTCGGTGCTCTTGTTGTGCGCGCGGACGAGGTCGAGCGCCTCGACGATGCCAGGGGCGACGACCTTCCTGCCCTGGACGTAGGCGCCGAACTCGACTATCGAAGCGACCGGCGGCACGCAGACCTCACGCACAGGCTGCTTCGGGAGCGAGTGCGGGACACGCGACGGCACGGGGTGACGGTTGATGCGACGGAAAAGGGTGGACGAGCGCATGGCAGTCCCTCTCCGCCCGACCAGGGACGCTCCACGCGCGATGAAGTCACCTCAATCAACACAGATATGGCGTGGAGGCACGATCAGGCTGCCGGATTGGAGCGGTCGGGGGTACGTGGGCCGTACGTGCGGAAGCACGTACTGCTGGGATCACCAGGATTCATCCCGGACCACCTCCAATCACACGAGACGCCATAAAGCCGCCCTAAGTTACCACAGGCGGGTGAACCTATCCGACGATACTCGTCAGGAGGGCGTCGGCTCAGGTAGAACTCCACAAAGTTCCTTGCCTATTCCGGCATTTGGTGTCCTGGCGACCTGCGCCTGTGCCAGGCGGCGGGCCTGCGACAATGGACCGCGTGCGCGTTCTAGTCATTGGTTCCGGAGGGCGTGAGCACGCCCTGTGCCGTTCACTCAGCCTCGATCCCCAGGTCAGCGAGCTCCACTGTGCGCCAGGCAACCCTGGCATCGCGCAGGTCGCGACCGTACACGCCGTCGATCCGCTCGACCCAGGGGAGGTCGCCGCGCTGGCCGGGCGGCTGCGGGTCGATCTCGTGGTGGTCGGGCCCGAGGCGCCGCTCGTGGCGGGGGTGAGCGACGCGGTGCGCGAGGCGGGCTTCGCCTGCTTCGGGCCCTCCCGCGACGCGGCCATGATCGAGGGCTCCAAGTCGTTCGCCAAGGAGATCATGAAGGCGGCCGACGTGCCCACCGCGCGGTCCAGGACGTGCGCCACCGAGCAGGAGGCCGCGGCGGCGCTCGACGAGTTCGGGGCCCCGTACGTGGTCAAGGACGACGGGCTGGCCGCGGGCAAGGGCGTGGTCGTCACCGAGGACAGGGACAAGGCGCTCGCGCACGCGCTGGCGTGCGAGCGGGTGGTGATCGAGGAGTACCTCGACGGTCCCGAGGTGTCGCTGTTCGCCCTGTGCGACGGGAGCACGGCGGTGCCGCTGCAGCTCGCCCAGGACTTCAAGCGCGCCTACGACGGCGACGCGGGCCCCAACACCGGCGGCATGGGCGCCTACACGCCGCTGCCGTGGGCGCCCGAGGGGCTGACCGAGCAGGTCATGCGGGAGGTCGTGCACCCGACGATCGGCGAGCTGTCGCGGCGCGGGCTGCCGTTCCAGGGGGTGCTGTTCGTCGGGCTGGCGCTGACCTCGAAGGGGCCGAAGGTCGTCGAGTTCAACGCACGCTTCGGCGACCCGGAGACGCAGGTGCTGCTCGACCGGCTGGAGACGCCGCTCGGCGGGCTGCTGATGGCGTCGGCGACCGGTGAGCTGGGGCTCGACCCGGTCTTCAAGGACGGCGCCGCGGTGGCCGTGGTCGTCGCGGCGGAGAACTACCCGGAGGCGCCGGTCAAGGGCGACGCGATCACGGGGCTTGAGCCGACGGAGAGCGCGTACGTGCTGCACGCCGGCACGGCGCTCGACGGCGGCACTCTCGTCTCCAGCGGCGGGCGGGTGCTCACCGTCGTCGGCCACGGCCCCGACCAGGAGAGCGCGCGCCGTGCGGCCTACGAGCTGGCCGGCCGGATCACGATGCGCGGCTCCTTCCACAGAACGGACATCGCCCGATGAGGCATCTGCACTCCGGCAAGGTACGCGACCTCTACCAGACCGACGAGGGCCTGCTGCTGATGGTCGCCTCCGACCGCCTGTCGGCCTTCGACTACGTCCTGGAGCCCGACATCCCCGACAAGGGCGCCATCCTCACACAGATGTCGCTGTGGTGGTTCGACCAGCTCAAGGACGTCGTGCCCAACCACGTGGTGGCGCCGGGCGACGAGCCGCGCAGCGTGTTGTGCAGGCCGCTGAAGATGGTCCAGGTCGAGTGCGTGGCCAGGGGATATCTGGCCGGCGGCGGGCTGAACGAATACCGCGCCGACGGCACGGTGTCCGGCGTGCGGCTGCCGGAAGGGCTGGAGGACGGGTCGCGGCTGCCCGAGCCGATCTTCACACCGTCCACCAAGGCGCCCATGGGGCAGCACGACGAGCCGATCTCGTACGAGCAGGTGGAGGCGGAGGTCGGCGCGGAGCTCGCGGCGGAGCTGCGGCGGATCACGCTGGCCGTCTACACGCGCGGCGCGGAGATCGCCCGCGAGCGGGGCATCATCCTGGCCGACACCAAGATCGAGCTGGGCTGGAGCTCCGAGGGCGTGCTGACGCTGGGCGACGAGGTGCTGACCCCCGACTCCTCCCGCTTCTGGCCGGCCGACGAATGGAAGCCGGGAAGGTCGCAACCTTCTTTTGACAAGCAATTTGTACGCGATTGGCTACTATCGCCCGAATCCGGATGGGACAAAGCCTCAGGAAACCCACCACCTCGGCTTCCTGACGACGTCGTCGAGCGCACACGGCAGCGATACCTAGAAGCGTATGAGCGCGTCACGGGGTCTTCCTTTAGCGGATGATTCGGCTGGGTCATGTGGTGTGAGCGACTACTGTTGGCCCGATCGAGCCCTCACCGCTGAATTCAAGGAGCCGCACGAATGGTCCGTTACCGCGTGCGCGGTGGCAACGCACTGCGTGGAACCGCGTTCATTCAGGGCGCGAAGAACGCCGTGCTGCCCATGATCGGTGCGGCCCTGCTCGCCCCGAAGGGCCGCACGGTCCTGCGCAATGTGCCGATCATCGAAGACGTCCGCCGCGCGGTCGAGCTGGCCGAGGCGATCGGCGCCTACGTCGAGCTGCACGAGTCCGAGCGCACGCTGGTCATCGACGCCTCCCGGGTGAACAGCCCCGTCCTGCCCGCCGAGATCGCCAGGCGGTTCCGCGGGTCGGTGCTGTTCACCCCGGCGCTGCTGCACCGCCTCGGCGAGGCGGTCGTCGAAGGGGTCGGCGGCTGCAACCTCGGCAGCCGCAACCTCGACTTCCACTACCTCGGCTACAAACGGCTGGGCGCGATCGTCGACGAGGGCGAGACCGTCATCCACGTCAAGGCGGCCGGGCTGACCGGGGCCACGCTCTACCTCGACACCCCCTCGCACACCGGCACCGAGAACCTCATCATGGCCGCCGCCCTGGCCAAGGGCACCACCGTGATCGAGAACGCGGCGCTGGAGCCCGAGGTGCTCGACGTCATCGACATGCTCACCAAAATGGGCGCGCGCATCAGCGGCGGCGGCACCGGGTTCATCACCGTCGAGGGCGTCGAGGAGCTGCACGCCGTCGAGCACACCGTGATGCCCGACCGCCTCGACGCCGGCGTCTTCGCGATGGCGGCGGCACTCACCGGGGGCGAGGTCAGCCTGGTGGGCACCGGCCTCGACCTGGGGGTGGTCCGCTACAAGCTGGAGCAGATGGGGGTCGAGTTCCACCGCCAGGGCGCCGTCCTGCACGTCCGTTGCGACGGCCCGCTGCGTCCGATCAACATCATCACCGACACCTACCCCGGCTTCGCCACCGACCTGCAGTCGCCGATGATGACCGTCGCCGCGCTGGCCGAGGGCACCAGCTACATCCACGAGCGCATCTTCGACGGCCGGTTCGCGCTGGCCGGCGAGCTGAACAAGATGGGCGCGAACGTCGAGGTCGACGGCAGCCGGGCGGTCGTGCGCGGGCGCACGCCGCTGAAGGGCGCCGAGGTGACGGCGCACGACCTGCGCTCCGGCATCGCGCTGGTGCTGGCCGGGCTGGCGGCCGAAGGGGAGACCGTGATCGACTCCGGTTACCTGATCGACCGCGGCCACGCGCATCTCGCCGCGCGAATGCGCGCTCTCGGGGCGGACATTACACGAGAGATTTCCGAGCGCTAAAAAACGCGAGAAATACCTCCTTGAGCTGCTAAAACATGTTGTCGGGCGGTCAACCAGAACGGCTTTCCGGAAAAGTCGGGCGTGACATTACGGCCCCCGCGAGCGATCGTTCCAAAAGAGAGCACTGCAACGGACGGCAGGATGGGACGAACATTGGTCGAGAGGGCCGAAGAAACTCCCCGAGTGTCACGCCCGGGCGCTATGACACCGGACCTCACCATCGGCGTGGTCGGACCCCACGACCTGGTCGAGCGAGTCATGCTGATGGGTCACGCCGCGGCACCACTTCCGTGTCGCCTGGTCGCCGCCGCGTACCGCGACGAGCAGGAGGCGCCCGACAAGGTGACGAGGCTCGGTCCCGGTGTCGACGCGTGCCTGTTCGCCAGCCCGGTCCCCTATGACCTGGCCAGGCGTTCCGGCGTGCTGACGATGCCCGCGACGTACGTGCAACTCGGCGGAGCAGCATTGGTGGCGGCGCTGGCGAAAGCGGCGCTGGACACCCGCATGGACCCGCAACGGGTCAGCATCGACGTGGTCAGCAGGGCCGATGTCGAGGAGGCCTACACCGACCTCGGCATCCCCGCGGCGGACGTGCACAGCCGCGACGAGCCGGGCGCCACCGGCACGATCGCGGCCTACCACGAACGCCTGGCCCGGCAGGGCGCCACGACGGGAGCGCTGACGTGCCTGCCGGCGGTGGCCGAACGCCTGCACACCGCGGGCGTGCCGGTCATCAGGATCAGGCCGACCTCCGCGGCGGTCCGCACGGCGCTGCACACCGCGGCGCTGCTCGGTGCACACCACCGGCTGGAGGAGTCGCAGCTCACCGTGGTGCTGGTGGAGGTGCCGACGCTGCGTGAGCCCGTACGCCGCGCCGCGCCCCGCTACTGGCGCGACGAGCTGCGGCTGTCGCTGCACCGGCTCCTGGTCCAGGAGGCGAACAGGATCAACGCCACCGTCTGGCCGATCGACGATCACAGCTACCTGGTGACAGCGACCAGGGGCTCGATCGCGGCGGCCACCGACGGGTTCAGAGTGTTGCCGTTCGCCGCCAGGATCAGGGACGAGCTGGGGCTGGCGGTCGAGGTCGGTGTGGGCATGGGGCGCACGACGCACGACGCCGAGTCGCACGCCAGGGCCGCGCTGGCCCGTACACAGGCGGGCAAACAGGCACAGGGCTTCGCGGTGGACCGCGAGGGGCGGGCGCTCATCCCGGCCCCGCGGATGCCGCCGACCGGGGCCACCGCACTGAAGCCGAAGGGGGTGGAGGTGCTGGCGAGGCTGGCGGCCAAGCTCGAAGGCGGCGACACCGTGGTCGACGCCGAGGGCGCCGGCAAGATGCTGGGGGTCACGCCTCGTACGGCCCGGCGGTTGCTGCGCACGTTGGTTGACGAGGGACTCGCGTGGCCGCTTCCGCCGAACCGTACTCCGCAACCCGGCAGGCCACGCCAGCTCTACCGGCTGATCGTGGAGAAACTCGGTCCGCGCTGAGCCGGCCACCATGGAGCGGGCCCGCCACAAGCGGGTCCGCCCCTTCGCATGCCCTGCACATTGACGGCAGGTGTCAGCTTCGCGAACTTGCGGCTTGACTCTTGTGAACTAATTGGTTGGCCCGTGTAGAAGGGGGTATGTTCTCCGACGCCCCCGATCGACGAGATTCGGACGGGGGCACCAAATCCCTCCCCCGCCGCGGCGCGTCGTCGTTGTCGGGCGATTGCGATGACTTACAGCCGATTTCGAGCGGCCGGCTCGTTCGGTGGTAGTGATCTGGCGGGTTTCGGGCTGACTTGTGGGCATAACGGGGCCGGAAAGACGGTTGTACGGCGCTGTGGGGGCGCTGGAGCGCCGTTCACGCTCCGGTCAACACGCACAGACGGCGCCGGAGATCGGTGCCGTGAGCGCGTCCACCGGGCGACGTGTGACGCCTGAGGCGGTCTCGACGGGAAAGCCCTCCCGCGCCCAGTACTCGAAGCCGCCGATCATCTCCTTGACCCGGTAACCCAGCTTGGCGAACTCCAGCGCGGCACGGGTGGCGCCGTTGCAGCCGGGGCCCCAGCAGTACGTGACGACCGTCGCGTCCTTGGCCACCATCGCCTCGGCACTGGCGGCGATCTCGCGGGTCGGCAGGTGCACGGCGCCCTCGATGTGGCCCTGATCCCAGCTCTCGTGGCTGCGCGAGTCGACGACGACCAGGCCGGGGGTGCCGGCGGCCAGGTCGGCGGCGACGTCGGAGACGTCGGTCTCGAAGGACAGGCGGGCGGCGAAGTGGGCGATGGCGGACTCGTTCTGCATGCCTCGATCCTGCCGTTCGCGCTGGTGACGCCACCAGTGGCACGAAAGCCGCCTATCGCTAATATCCCGCCACAGTCCGAAGTCTGATACTCGCGGGCTTTTGTCGGTATTGCCCTGTAAGTTCATGAGTCATGAGCGCGAACACCCCTGACAGCCGCCGGACCCTGATGGTCTGGGGCGCCCTGGCGATCGTCTACGTGGTGTGGGGCTCGACCTACCTCGGCATCAAGATCGCCATCGAGACCATGCCGCCGCTGTTCCACGGCTCCCTCCGGTTCGTCTCCGCCGCCCTGCTGCTCGCCGCCTTCCTGCTCGTCACCAAACGGCTGGCGCCCTTCAGGATGACGCTCAAGCAACTCGCCGGCGCCGCCCTCGTCGGGCTGCTGCTGCTCACCGGCGGCAACGGCATGGTCGCCGTCGCCGAGCAGCACATCTCCAGCGGCCTCGCCGCGCTGCTCGTCGCCTCCGTGCCGCTGTGGCTGGTCGTGCTCAGGCTCGCGTTCAGGGACCGGCCCGCGCTGCTGACGCTCGTCGGCGTGCTGGTCGGGTTCGGCGGGGTGGCCGCGCTGTCGCTGAACGGCGGTGGCGAGAGCGCCGGCACGACCGGGATCGTGGTGATCCTGCTCGGGTCCGTGTCGTGGTCGCTCGGCTCGTTCCTGTCGTCGCGCATCCCGATGCCGCCCAACGTGTGGACCGCCAGCGCCGTCGAGATGCTCGCCGGCGGCGTCGGGCTGGCCGTCGTCAGCGCCTCCGTCGGGGAACGGCTCGACGTGGCGGCCATCTCCGGGCGGTCGTGGGCGGCGCTGGCGTACCTGATCCTGGTGGGGTCGCTCGTCGGGTTCACCGCCTACACGTGGCTGCTCGGCAACGCGCCCATCTCGCTCGTCTCGACGTACGCCTACGTCAACCCGATCGTGGCCGTCATCCTGGGCGTGCTCGTCGTGAACGAGCACGTCACCCTGCAGATCGTGCTCGGCGGCCTGGTGATCCTGGTCGGCGTCGCCCTGGTCGTCTCCACGGAGCGGCGCGCCAGAGCCAGGGCCGTGCCGGAACCCGAAAAGGTCACCGCCTGAACCTGCGCCGCCGGAGGGCCGTACCTCCCGTGGGAGGTGCCGCCGGATGTGGTCGTACCGGGTGGGTGTCGTGGTCGTGGCGTTGCTGCCGGGAGTTCTCGTGGCCGGTGCGCCCGCGGGCGCGCACGGCGCACTGGAGGACCCGCTCAGCCGGGCCGCCGCCTGCGGCTCAGAAGGGCCCGCGCGAACCGTCCGGTCCGCTGCCTGCCGGGCCGCGGTGCGGGCCGGCGGGGGTGTGCTGCCGCGGGGCTGGGACGAGGTGCGGGTCGCGGACGTGGGCGGGCGGGATCGGCGGGTGATCCCCGACGGGAAGCTGTGCAGCGGTGGGCTGGACGCGTTCAAGGGGCTCGACCTGGCTCGGGACGACTGGCCCGCCACCACTGTGCGGGCCGGGGCGCGGTTCGTCTTCAAGTACCGCGGCACCATTGCGCGCCGGGGGACGTTCCGGATGTTCGTCACCAAGAAGGGGTATCGGCCGGGGAAGCCGTTGAGGTGGGGCGATCTTGAGGGGGAGCCGTTTCTTGAGGCTCGGGATCCTGCGTTCAGGGATGGGAGTTATCGGATCTCGGGGCGGCTTCCTGCGCGGAGTGGGCGGCATCTGATCTACACGATCTGGCGGAACTCCGACACTCCGGATACCTACTACTCGTGCTCGGATGTGGTCTTCCGGCGGGCTGGCGCCTCCGGTGGGGCCGCCGCCGTGGGGGCGCCGGTCGTCGCGGCCGCGGCGGGTGGGGGCAGGGACGCGAGCTGGCTCGTCGGGGGCGCGACCGTGCTGGCCGGAGGCGCCGGGATCACCGGCCTCCTCATCGCCCGGCGACGCCGCGCGCGGTAGACGGGGGTCGCGGGCGCAACGCGGAGGCGGGCGCGTGGCGGACGCGGCGCGATGGCGGGTGCGGCGGGAAGGCGGGTTCAGGTGAGGGCGGCGGTGGCGGTCTTGAGGTCGTGCAGTGACTGGCGGGCGAGGGCGGCGAAGCCCTGGTCGTTGGCCGGGTCGACCCACCGCGTGTAGGCGTTGCGGAGGGCGAGGCAGCCGACCTCCGCCGCCAGGCTCGCGGCCGGGTCGGGGACGCCGCGTTCGCGCAACGCGTCCGCCATGGACGCGGTGAGCGCGGCCATCTTGAGCAGTTCGCGCTCCCGCAGGTCGTCATGGCTGACGACGATGGCCTGGCGTTGACGGGCCCAGCCGTGCCGTTCGGTGTTGAAGACGCTCGCCAGCGCCTCCAGCCCCGCGCCGAGCGCCTCGATCGGCGTAGCTTCGGCGGGGGCGCTCGCGATGGCGTCGGCGAAGAGGCGGTTGAGCACGTCCTGGCCGCCGAAGAGCACTTCCCGCTTGTCGCTGAAGTGCCGGAAGAAGCTGCTCTTGGCCAGCCCCGCCCGCTCGGCGATCTCCGCCGCGGTGGTGCTGTCGTAGCCGCGCTCGACGAACAGCTCCAGTGCCGCCCGTTCCAGGCGTTCGCGTGCGTTCGGCTCCCATCGTGCCATGGTCGGATTCTAGCGCGATGAGACTCGGTCCCGTCGCATGCTACGGTGATAAGACCAAGTCCCATCACTGAGGGCCTAGGAGGCTTCCCCATGCGTGTTCTCGTCACCGGAGCCAGCGGCCACATCGGCTCCGCCGTCGTCCCCGAGCTGCTCTCCGCCGGTCACGAGGTCGTCGGCCTCGCCCGTTCCGAGGCTTCCGCCGCAGCGCTGGAGGCGCTCGGCGCCGAGGTCAGGCGCGGCGACCTCGACGACCTCGACGGCCTGCGCGAGGCCGCCTCCGCCGCCGACGGCGTCATCCACCTCGCGTTCGAGCACGACGCCATGATGGCCGGCGACTTCGGCACCGCCGTCGAGGCCGACCTGGCGGCGCTGCGGGCGTTCCGTGAGGCGCTCGCCGGCACCGGCAAGCCGTTCGTCGGCACGGCGGGGACGGCGGTGCTGGCGCACCCGTCAGGACGCACCGGCACCGAGGAGCACGTGCTGCCCTCCGGCGCCGGGCTGCACGCCAGGATCGGCGCCGAGAACTACGCGATCGAGCTGGCCGCGAGCGACATCAGGGCCTCGGTCGTCCGGCTTCCCCCGACCGTGCACAGCGAGCTGGACCGCGGCGGCTTCATCCCGCTGATCATCGCCGCCGCGCGGGCCGCCGGCGTGTCCGGTTACCTGGGTGACGGCGCCAACCGCTGGCCCGCCGTCCACACCCGCGATGCCGCCCGCGTCTACCGGCTGGCCCTGGAGCAGGCGCCCGCGGCAGCGCGGCTGCACGCCGTGGGCGACGAGGGCGTGCCGTTCCTGAAGATCGCCGAGGTCATCGGCCGCCGCCTGGACGTGCCCGTCGCCGCCATCCCGTCCGACCAGGCCGAGGCCCACTTCGGCTTCCTCGCGGGCATCGTGCCGCTCGACAACCCGGCCTCCAGCGAGCGCACCCGGCGCCTGCTGGGCTGGCAGCCGGCCCACCCCGGCCTCCTCGCCGACCTCGACCTGGGCCACTACTTCGCCTGAACCCGACCTGGGCCACTACCTCGCCTGACCTTGACCTGGGCCGCTACTTCGAGTGAAGGAACTCCCCCGCCGCGGCGAGGAACGCGTCGTTCGCCTCCGGCGTGCCGATCGACACCCGCACGCCCTCCTCCCCGTACGGTCGCACCGCCACGCCCTGCGACGCGCAGTCCTCGGCGAAGACGGGGGTGCGCGCACCGAGGCGCAGCCAGACGAAGTTCGCCTCGGTGGGCGGCACCGTCCAGCCCTGCGCGATGAGCGCCTCCCGCACCCGCGTGCGCTCCTTGACCACCGCTTCGACGCGCTCCTGCAGCTCGTCCTCGGCCCGCAGCGAGGCGATGGCGGCGATCTGGGCGAGATGGTTGACCGCGAACGGGATGACCGTCTTGCGGACGGCCGTCGCCACCGGCTCGGGCGCGATCAGGTAGCCGACCCGCAGGCCGGCCAGCCCGTACGCCTTGGAGAAGGTGCGCAGGACGGCGACGTTCGGCCGCTCGCGGTAGAGCGTGAGGCCGTCGGGGACGTCCTCGTCGCGCACGTACTCGCGGTAGGCCTCGTCCAGCACCACCAGCACGTCCTCGGGCACCCGGTCGAGGAACGACTCCAGCGCGCCCCGGCGGATGGCGGTGCCCGTCGGGTTGTTCGGGTTGCACACGAAGATCATGCTGGTTCTGTCGGTGACCGCCTCGGCCATGGCGTCCAGGTCGTGGTCCTCGCCCGCCAGCGGCACCATCACGGACTTCACCCCGGCCAGGTCGGCCAGCAGCGGGTACGCCTCGAACGACCGCCACGCGTACACGACCTCGACGCCCGGCTCCCCCACCGACTCGAAGAGCTGCTGCGCCACCGTCACGGACCCGGGGCCGAGCGCGACGTGCTCGGCCGGCACGTCGAAGCGCTCCGCGATGGCCTCGGTCAGCTTGACGGAGCCAGGGTCGGGGTAGCGGTTGACCTGCCGCGCGCCCTCGGCGATGGCCTCGACCACGGAAGGCAGCGGGTCGTACGGGGATTCGTTGGAGGACAGCTTGTACGAACGCCCGTCGGGGGCGGCGACGGCCTTGCCCGGCTTGTAGGCGGCCATGGTGTCCAGGATGTGGCGGAAACGAGGCATGGCATCACTTTAGATGAGGCGTCACCCTGTGCCCGCTGCCTGCCTGCGCTTTCCCAGTGCCGCCGCGACCAGCCTGGCGGCCTTGTCGGCGGCGGCGTGGCCGCGCTGCGGGCTCTGCATCGTGACGGTCACCGAGACGTTCGCCACCACGAAAGCGATCTTGGTGGTGGTGACCGGGGAGCCCTGCCACATCGGACCCGTGTGGCTGAACGCGTCGTCGCCGACCGCCGGGCCCTGGCGGACCTTGGTGCCGGGGGTGCGTTTGGGTTCGTCCCGCATGAACTTCAGGGTCTGCTGGTGCATCATGGCGGCCGTTGACGCGTTCGGGGCGCGGTAGGCCATCACTGACAGGGTTTGGTAGTCGCCGCCGCGCCAGGTGCAGCTCGCCTCCACCAGCCATTGGCGTTTGGCCGAGTGGGCGAAGAGGGAGCGGACCTGGGCGTTCGTCAGCAGGTCGCAGGCTTCGAACTCGCCGATCAGGGCGGGTGGTGGTTTCGAGGGTGTGGGGGTGGCCGGGCGAGGGGTGGGGGTGGAGGTGTTCCGCGGGGTCAGGGCGTAGCCGATGAGGCGGATGGCGTTCGGATAGATCTGCGGGATGACCACGACGAGTGCGGCGGCCGTCAGGGTGAGGGCGAGGGCGGTGGCGAGGATGACCTTGGAGCGGCGGTGACGGAGGCGCGACGGGATGGTCGGTGCCGGTCCGGAGGCCAGGCCGGGCGGATGGGGGGTTCGGGTGCTTGGGGCACCGGTCAGGGATTGAGCCAAGGGCCGGCCCTCGCCGGGAGGTGCGGCGGCGCCCTGTGCGATGGTGGCCAGCCAGGCGCTCGCCTGTTCCGGGGAGCAGCGCCGTCCCGGGTCCTTGTCCAGGATCGCGGCCAGCACCGGCCCGAGCGGCCCCGCCAGCCGGAACGGGGCAGGCTCCTGCATCAGCACCGCCGCCAGCGCTGCCGCCTCGTTGTGCCGCGAGAACGGCGGGGCGCCTTCCACCGCCGTGAACAGCGTGGCGCCGAGCGACCACAGGTCGGCGGGCGGCCCGTCTGTCTCGCCGCGCAGCCGCTCGGGGGCGATGTAGCCGGGCGAGCCGCTCAGCAGCCCCGTCTGGGTGAGCGCGACGTCGCCCGCGATGGTGGCGATGCCGAAGTCGGTCAGCAGGACGCGGCCGTCGTCGGTGAGCATCACGTTCGCGGGCTTGACGTCGCGGTGCAGGATGCCCGACGCGTGGGCGGCCGACAGCGCCTCGATCATCCGCAGGCCGATCCCGGCGACCCGGCCCGGCGGCAGGGGGCCTTCGTCGCGTACCACCCGGTCGAGGGAGCGGCCCCGGACGAGCTCCATGACGATCCAGGGGCGTCCGTCGTCGAGCACCACGTCGTGCACGGTCACGATGGAGGGGTGGTCACGCAGCGCCGCCGCGGCCCGCGCCTCGCGCAGCGTGCGGTCCACCAGCTCGGTGTGCTCGGCCTCGCCGAGGTTCGGCGGGAGCTTGACCTCCTTGATCGCCACTTCCTGGCGGAGCAGCTCGTCCATGGCCCGCCAGACGGTGCCCATGCCGCCCTGCCCCAGCTCCGTCAGCAGCCGGTAGCGGCCCGCGAGCAGCGTCACCGCGCCGCCGCCGTCGCGATCAACCGTCGTCTCCTTGCCGCCGGGGGGTTCGGGCAGTTCCGATCCTAGAGCGCACCAGCGACATGCGTCACTGATTCATCACCTTTTGTCACCTGGCTGGGGCTTCGGCCCTCAACACGTGCTCCGCGCGGCTCCTGATCAGAAGGATCTGAGGGGTGGAGGCGCTGGGATGGGTGTAGGTGACGGCTGCGGGGAGGTGAATGGCCGGGCGTTCACGGTGGGGCGGCAGGCCGATTCCGGTCACCGCGGCGAGCAACGCCGTCACGGCGATGGCGGTGAGGAGCAGGAGAAGAAGCGCGGGCATGCGACGGCCATGCGGGCGGATGATGTCGGAGCAAGTCATGCCGTTTCCCGTGATCGGCGGAATCGTCCTCCGTGATTCGACGGTGAAGGCGACTTGGATGGCGCCGTTCTATCCGGCCCCGCGCACCAGGAACTCCTGCGCGGACTTCCGGAAGCCGGCCACCAGCGGATCCCGATCACCCTCGCGCCCCACGACCACCACCTGGCAAGGCTCGACGCCCTCGATGGGCACGGTGACCAGATCGTCCCGCAACGTGACACGCCGGTCGCCGGCCGGCACGACGGCGATGGCCCGCCCCTCGGCGACGAGTTCGAGCTTGTCCTCGAACGTCTCGACGACCAGGGCCAGCGGCGCGGGATGCCCGTCGCCCCGGGGTTCGAGCCGCCAGAAGTGCGCCCACGACGGGGCGACACCGGCACACGCCACCAGCGGATCGCCCTCGAAGTCGTCCGGGCTGACCGACTCCTTCCCCGCGAGGCGGTGGCCGGCGGGCACGAGCAGGACCCGGGGCTCGTCGTACAGGACGGTCGCGCTCAGGCCGTCGTCCGGGATGGGCAGCGGCGTCCGGGCGACGAGCACGTCCACCTGGCCGTCGAGCAGGGCACGGCCCTCGTCCCAGTCGAGGTGGCGGGTGCGGACGTGGGCGTCGGGGTGGCGGCGGCGCAGGTCGCGTACCGCCGGGGTGATGACGAGATCCTCAAGGTAGCCGATGGTGATCGTGCGCGGCGGCGCCGCGGCTCGCGCGGTGAGAGCCGCCTGGTGGGCGGCGTGCAGCAGTGCCTGCGCCTTCGGCAGGAACGCCGCGCCGGCCGCGGTGAGACGACTGCCCTGGGAGGTGCGTTCGAGCAGGCGGACCCCGAGCACGTCCTCCAGCCGCTGGATCTGACGGCTCAGGTGAGGCTGCGCGAGATGCAGCGCGGCGGCCGCGCGGGCGAAGTTGAGATGCTCGGCGACGACCGTGAAGTATCGGACCAGCCGCAGATCGAGGTCCGCGCCGGAGTCGGCCGGCGAGGGAAACTCCACGATTTCGGACACGTTCTTACTCTACTCGTCATACGGATTCTGCATGTCGAGGTGCATAACAGGTCTTGGACACGCAGCTCAGAGCGTTGTTGACTCGGTGGTGTCCCGCAGAGGCGGCGACCGTATCGCTTGATAGGAGCACACCGATATGGGCAAGTACGAGAACAAGAACGTGGTGATCACCGGCGGCAGCAGCGGTTTCGGTCTCGCCACCGCGCGGCTGCTGGTGAGCGAAGGTGCGCGCGTTCTGATCACCGGACGTGACCAGGCCACCTTGGACGCCGCCCGTGAGCAACTCGGCGGCGACACCATCGCCGTGCGCAGCGACGCGGCGTCACTGTCGGACATCGAGGCGCTGGCCGACCGGGTGAAGGCCGAGTTCGGCACCGTGCACGCCGTGTTCGCCAACGCGGGGGTGAACGGGTTCGCGCCCTTCGAGGCGACCAGCGAGGAACTGTTCGACCAGGTGCTGACCATCAACGCCAAGGGCCCGTACTTCACCGTGCAGAAGCTCGCCCCGCTGCTGGCCGAGGGCGGCGGCGTGGTCCTCACCACCTCCGTCGCGAACGTCCTGGGGCTGCCGATGCTCAGCGCGTACGCGGCCAGCAAGGCCGCGCTGCGGTCCATGACCCGCAGCCTGGCCCGCGAGCTGCTGCCCCGCAAGATCCGCGTCAACGCGGTCAGCCCGGGGCCGATCGACTCCGGGATCCTCGACAAGTCGATGCCCAAGGAGGCGGCCGAGCAGACCAAGGCGCAGATGGCCGCGGAGAACCCGATGCAGCGGATGGGCACCGTGGACGAGGTGGCCAAGGCGCTCGTCTTTCTCGCGTTCGAGGCCACGTTCACGACCGGGGCCGAGCTCACCGTGGACGGCGGTGGGTCCCAGCTCTAGAGAAGGCCGCGGGCGTCGGAGCCCATCACCGAGCAGCCACGCCGACCTGCAGATCTCACCGCCGTCCTCTTCGTAACGCCGGCCGCGCAGGCCGCCTCCGGCAGCTACACCTACGTCACCCCTGCCGGGCAGGCGTTCCAGATGGTGGAGCTGACCGACGGGGCCGTCCGCTTCTCCAACGACACCACCGACACCGCGTTCCTGTACGGCACCACGGACTGCTCCGGCGGCTGGGGACTGGTCGGGGTCGGAGCCACCTGGGACGCTCCGACCGGCGTGCGGGCCTACGCCGTACGGCTCGGCTCGACGCAGTGATCGGCGCCCGACACCGTGTCAGCGGTCGCGTCAGTTCGGCGGCGGTCCGGTGTCAGGGTGGTCGGCGATCGTACTCGTCATGAACACTTCAGCCACCGCGGCCGGCGAGCCGCGCAAGAGGAACCACGACAAGATCGCACGACGGGTTCTCCGACGAACGGCCGTCACCGCACTCACGGCCTCGCTGCTGGCCGCCGCCACCGCGGGCGTGGCCGCCGCGGACAGCGCCCCCGCACCCCAGGCCGCCACGGACAGCACGTCCGCATCCCAGGCCGCCGCGAGCAACACGTTCGCGACCCAGGCCGCCGCGAGCGACACGTCCGCGAGCCAGGCCGGCGCCGCGCAGCAGCGCCCGGAGTTGCAGCGGGCGCTGCAGGCGTTCGTCGACGCCGGTTTCCTGGGGGTGCAGCTCCAGGTCGACGACGAGCAGGGCAAGTGGGTCGGCAGCGCGGGCGTGCGCAAGCTGGGCACGAACGCCAAGCCACCGGTGAACGGCCGGTTCTACGCGGGCAGCAACACCAAGACCGTGATCGCGACCGTGGCCCTGCAACTGGTCGCCGAGGGCAAGATCGGGCTGGACGACTCGGTGGCCGGCCTCCTGCCCGAGTTCGGGCTCGACGCCCGGATCACCGTACGGATGCTGCTCCAGCACACCAGCGGCGTGTTCAACTACACCGGCGACTTCGACCCCGACGGCTCGTGGGTGCCCGGCATCCCCTCGGCGGGCCAGGAGTGGCTGCCCAACCGGCTCCGCCACTACGAGCCGGAGGAACTGGTGCGGTTCGCGCTGTCCAAGCCGGCCCGGTTCGAGCCGGGCACGGACCAGAGGTACACCAACACGAACTACACGCTGGCCGCGCTGGTGATCGAGAAGGTCACCGGCCGCTCGTACGCCGAGGAACTGCGCCGCCGCATCTTCAAGCCGCTCGGCCTCACGGGCACCTCCCTGTCAGGCGACCGCGCGCAACTCCCCGGCCCGCACTCCCACGGCTACTACAGCTACGAGGACGCCTCAGGCAAGGAGCAGGTCGTCGACATCAGCCGCCAGGACGTCTCCCTGTTGTCCGGCGCCGGCGACCTGATCACGACCAGCCAGGACCTTCACACGTTCTTCTCCGCGCTGAACAGCGGCAAGCTCCTGCCTGCCGCGCTGCTGGCCGAGATGCGCACGCCGAACCCGACGATGGGGTACGGCCTCGGGGTGTTCGTGCAGAACCTCGGCCCGAACTGCACCGTCCTGCGGCACAACGGCAGCCCGCCGCACGGGTACGGGGCGCTGATGTACAGCTCGCCTGATGGCAAGACGACGGTGACCGGGGCTGTTACCTGGGTGGACTCGGCCACTCGGGGGCCTGCGGCCAACTTCCAGACGTTGGTGGACGGGCTGGCCAAGGAGGTGTTCTGCGGCGGGAAGAGTGCGGGTTGATGCCTGGCCGGTACGGGCTCGCGCTGGTCAGGGCGAGCCCTGCCGTTGAGGGCCCGTGGGCGGGTGGGGCGCTGGTGCCGCGCTCGCTATTCCTTGAGGCTGCGCAGCATCGGGGGGTGGAGGAGCTCGGCGGGGCCTCGGCGGTAGAGCTTGGCCGGGCGGCCGCCGTCTCGGGTGGTGGTGCCGCCTGTTTCCAGGAGGAAGCCTTCCGCCTTGGTGACCTTGCGGTGGAAGTTGCGGGGGTCGAGCTGGCGGCCCCAGACGATTTCGTACACCCTGCGCAGGTCGGCCACCGTGAACTGCGGGGGGCAGAAGGCGGCGCCCAGGGAGGTGTACTCGAGTTTCGCGCGGGCGCGTTCGATGCCGTCCAGCATGATGCGGCGGTGGTCGAAGGCCATGACGGCGAGTGAGTCGATGGGTTGCCAGCTCATGTGGGCCTTTTCTGAGGCCGGGAGGTCGGGGGCCAGGCCGAGGTAGGCGACGCTGAGGACGCGCTGGCGTGGGTCGCGGTCCGGGTAGCCGTACGTCTGGAGCTGCTCCAGATGGACCGGGGCGCCGGGGAGGCCCGCTCGTTCGGCGAGGATGCGGTGGGCGGCGGCCGGGAGGTCCTCGTCGAGCTGGATGAAGCCGCCGGGCAGGGACCAGCGGCGCAGGAACGGCGGGTTGTCGCGGCGCCACACGAGAGCGCACAGCGCCTGGTTGCGTACGGTGAGCACGACCAGGTCGACACTGACCGGGATGCTCGGGACCATGGCAGGCACGTTACACGGAGGATCACGAGCCAGCGAACCGGACGAAATGTGAGGCGGATGGCTGGGTCGCGCCTCGTCAGCCCCCCGCCGGCGTAGCGACAGCCTGAGTGGAGATCCGTACGTGCAGCGGCTCCGAGGTCCCCTGCCCCGACGGTATCTTCACCCCGATCTGCACCCATTCCCCCGCGGGCACCTGAGTCCAGTCGAACGGCACCCAGGCCGTAGCCATCCCCACCGGCAACTCGTCCTCGATCGGGTCCTCATCCAGCCACCCCACCGCGGAGACCACCATCTCCTTGGTCCCCCCGGACCACGTGACGGTGACGGTGCCGTCCTTGAGGTTGTAGCCGCGTACCTCGACCCCGTCCTGAACGTCACGGGGCCGCCGGATGGCGTCCACGGCGATGGGCCGCTGCCAGTCCTTCCCGATTTCGGTCTCAAGCGACGGCGATCCACAGGTCATGAAATCGCTCCACATATAGGAGACGATCTTCTGCACATACCGCCCGGCCATGGTCACAGCCTGATCCAGCCGCTTCTTGTCCGTCTTGCCCCGGGTCCCCGTCGGCGCACACGGCTGCTCCCCCGAAGGCTCGAACGCCTCCACGTTCGCCCAGAGCTCCACGTGATACCCCTGGTCGATCATCTCCTCACGAGCCGTCGCCATCTCGCGGTAATAGTCGCGCGTCGACCCGTGGTAGGCGGTGTCGTACGTGGACTCGCCCACCACCGGCCGCAGCCGCTCGTCCACCTCGCTGTCGCGTTCGTCGGGCCAGAACAGCCCGACCTTGCCGGTCCCCCGGCTGTCCTGCGGCGCGATGATCCCCACCCCGGTCTTCACCAGGGCCTTGAACCCCTCGGCCACCTGCTTGGGCGTCTGCCCGAAGGCGACGCGTTTGCGGGCGTCCAGGTAGGGGCTGATGAGGATGGGTTTGCCGAGCTCCTGGTTGACGATGGTGTGCTGGTCGGCGTAGACCTCCAGCGTCGGGTTGGTGGCCAGGGTGGCCGACATCTGGACCTCGAACGGCTGGTAGACGCCGCCGAGCGAGTCACGGCCGGCGAAGCGCACGCCGTAGTCCTGGAGGATGCGGCGGGTCAGGGTGGTGAGGGTGCCGAGGTGACGCTTCTCGGCTCTGATCTTGTTCTTGGAGTCGCGCGGGGCGAGCGGCAGCGCGGGGAAGACGCGCATGCCGAACTGGTCGGCCAGGTCGAGGAGCTGGGTGAGGCTGTCCTTGTCCTGGTTGGAGCCGGCCACGAGGATCATGTCGTAGGAGCGGGCCTTGCTGCTGAAGTCGCAGGTGGCGTCGTCGGAGCCGTCCGGCTGGGTGATGAGCCGGTAGTAGGTGCGCTTGCCCGCCTCGACGGCGTGCTCCATGGCGGGGCAGCGGAACAGGTCCTGGCCGAACAGCTCGTCGGTGCGGTAGACGTACACGCGGCCGATGCGGTTCTCCGGGTTGGCTTCCTGGAGGTCCTGGAGGGCGGCGTCGTGGCAGCTCAGGCCGTCCTCTTCGCACGACTTGTAGAGGGAGTCGACCTCGCCCTCGTGCAGGATCTCGCCGGCGTCGCTGACGTTGCGGAACTGCAGGCCGTAGCCGATCCTGATGATCGTGTCGCCGCCGACGCTGTGGATCTCCTGGAGCTGGGTGCGCCAGGTGCACGGGTTCGACTTGGGGGTGATCCAGTAGCCGGTGACGGCGTACGGAGCCTTCTTCTCCGTCTCGAACGTTCCACAGTCGTCGGTGAACTCATCCACCTTCGGCGTCGGCTCGGTGTTCGACGGCTTGGGCGCGGCGGTCGTGGACGCCACGGGGTCGGGGTCGCCGGTCGGCAGCACGATGATCACGGTGGCGATCACGGCCAGGATGGCTGCGCCCGCGACCAGGAAGAGCCAGCGCACGTTCAGGAACCTACCCGCCCTCGAAGTGTTACGGCTTGACCCCGGCCCAGGACTCGAGCTGTGCGACGAACCGCTTGGCGGAGTTGGGCCAGTGGTGGTTCGCGCGGGCCGCCGCGTATCCCCGCGCGCCCTGCGCCCGCCGCTCCCGTACGTCGTCGCGCAGCGTCAGCACGGCCTGCGCGACGGCCTTCGGGTCCTGCCACGGCACCACGACGCCGCTGTCGTACCGTTCGACCAGCTCGACCGCGCGCGGTGACGGGGTCGTGATGACGGGGATGCCGTGCGCCATGTACTCCACGATCTTGGTGGGCATGGAGTGCCGGTAGTTCGGCTCGTCGTGCAGCAGCGACAGCCCGGCCAGCGCCCCGTCGAGCCGCTTGAGCGCCTCGTCGTTCGGCATGAAGTCGCGCCACTCCAGCAGGCCTTCTGTGACGGCCTCGTTGAGCATGGCGCGGCTCTGCGGGTCGGCGTACCCGATCAGCTCCACGACCACCCGGTACGGCTGCAGCAGCTTGGCCACCTCGACCGCCTCGAACACGCCGCGGGCCCTGGACAGCCACCCGAGGTAGACGATCCGGTCGTCGCCCGGCGGGGTGACGGAGTCGGGCACCCACGTCTCGTTCGGCACGATGAGGTGCGCGTGCTTGAACCGGCCCGCGTACGCGGTCTCGGCCAGCAGCAGGTGCATGTGCCGCTCGGCGGTGCCTTCCAGCATGCGCGCCAGGAAGCGCACCGGCGGCCGGAGCAGCGACGGCAGCCACGGCTTGAGCGAGAGCGTGGCGGGGGTGTCCTCGTGGACGTCCCACACCACGGGCGGCCTGTTGCGGATGCCCCACACCGCGAAGAGCAGCTCGGGGTCGTGGATGAGGACGAGGTCGACCTTGTTGCGCATGCGCTTGAACAGCCGCCGGGCGGCCCACACCGCGGCCACCCGTTTGCGCTGGGCGGCCCGGGGCAGGTCGACTCCGGTGACCCAAGGTCTCGGAACGACGCCGTGCGCGGTGAACGAGGCGGCGTACGTGACCTCATGACCGGCATCCACAAGGGCACGGATCTGCCTATGCAGGATCCTCGCGTCCTCGGGGTTATGCACCACCGTCATGACGAGCACGTGCACTGCGCGCAGCCCTCCGTCGCTACAGCCGCTCGACGCGTTCACCCTCGGCGAGCACGCCGCGGGTGTCCAGCACGAGCTTGGCGTTCGCCTCGACCATGTCGAGGTCGAACGCGGCGTGCTGCTGCATCAGCAGCGTCACGTCCGCGTTGATCACGGCCTCGGCCAGGTCTTCCTCACGCGGCACCGGGGTGCCGTCCACCGCCCACTCCTTGACGTACGGGTCCGCGAACGAGAGCTCCGCGCCCAGCTCCAGCAGCGCACGCGCCACGGGCAGGGCCGGGGTCTCGCGCTCGTCGGCGATATCCGGTTTGTAGGTGACGCCGAGCATAACGACTCTGGCGCCGTTCACGGGCTTCTTATGCCTGTTGAGCAACCGCTGTACGCGGGCGACCACGTACGAGGGCATCCGCTCGTTGATTTCCTGTGCCAGCTCGACGAACCGGAACGGGTAGCCGAGCTTGCGCACGGTGTACGACAGGTACGACGGGTCGACGGGGATGCAGTGCCCGCCGACGCCGGGGCCCGGCAGGAACTTGTGGAAGCCGAACGGCTTGGTGGCCGCCGCCTCGATGGCTTCCCACAGGTCGATGCCGAGCTCGTCGCAGAAGATCGCCATCTCGTTGACGAGTGCGATGTTGACGTGCCGGTAGGTGTTCTCCAGCAGCTTGGCCATCTCGGCCTCGCGGGTGCCGCTGACGGGCACCACCTGCTCGATGAACCGCCCGTAGAAGGCCGTGGCGCGGTCGCGGCAGGTCGGCGTGTAGCCGCCGACGACCTTCGGCGTGTTGCGCAGGCCGTACTTGGGGTTGCCCGGGTCGATGCGCTCAGGCGAGAAGGCGAGGTGGAAGTCCTCGCCCGCCTTCAGCCCCGAGGTCTCCAGCAGCGGCCTGGCCAGCTCGTCGGTGGTGCCGGGCCACGTGGTGGACTCCAGCACGACGAGGGTGCCCTTGCTGAGGTTGCGCGCGACGGCCTTGGTGGCGCCTTCGACGGCGGACAGGTCGGGGCGGTGGTCGTCGTCCAGCGGCGTGGGCACGCAGATGACGATCGTGTTGCTCCTGGCGAGCACGGTCTCGTCGAGCGTGGCGCTGAACCCGTTGGCCAGCATGTGCTCGAGGTCGGCGTCGGTCAGGTCATCGATGTAGGACTGTCCGGCGCTGAGTGCGTCGACCTTGGCGGGGTCCACGTCGAGGCCCACGACCCGCAGGCCGGCGGCCACAGCCTCCTTGGCGAGAGGCATGCCGACGTAGCCCAGGCCGATGACAGTCAAGTCGATTTCTGTCACAGCTGTGCCTTTGGGAGCCGGAAACAACACTTCATGGTCGCAAAGGTTATCTCAAGTCCACCTAGCTCACGCCTAATGCGACCGAACCCGTCACAACTGGGAGGAAGATTCATGGTCATCATTCGGCAAGCGAGCGGTATAGGGCTTGATAAGTCTCGGCAACGCGGCTCCAGGTCCGCTTCGCGGCGACTTCTGCGCGGCCCGCCTCGCCCATCTCGGCGCGCTTGGCCGGGTCTTCCCGCAGCCCCGCGATCGCCTTGGCCAGCGCGGCCGGATCGCCCGCGGGCACGAGCTTCCCCGCGCCGTCGGAGCCGACCAGCTCGGACAGCGCGGGCAGGTCGCTGAGCACCACGGGCTTGCCGAGCGCCATCGCCTCGACGGGTTTCAATGGCGTAACAAGTCGGCAGACGCGCAGGTCCTCGCGCGGGCAGGCGAAGATGTCGATGGCGTCCTGCGCCTGCAGCGCCTCGTCGGGGCCGACGCGTCCCGGCAGGATCGCGGTGTTCAGGCCCAGCTCCTCGACCAGCTCCAGCAGGTTGGGCCGCTCGGTGCCGTCGCCCACGATGAGCACGCGGACGGGGGTGCGCTCGTCACGCAGCAGCGCCGCGGCCCGCAGCAGGGTGGCGAAGCCCTCGTAGGCCACGATGCTCGACACCGAGCCGACCACGATCTCGTCGTCGGCGATGCCGTACTCGCGGCGGAAGGAGGCCCCGTCGTAGTGCGCGGTCAGCAGCGAGTCGTCCACGGCGTTGGGCGCCAGGTGGATCTTCTCCCTGGGCACGCCGCGCTCGACGATCTCGGCGGCCATCGTCTCGGCCAGCGTGACGACGGCGTCGGCCTCGCGCATCAGGAACGCCTCGCGGTCGCGCTGGAGCACGTGCCGCTGACTGCCGATGCGCTTGGGGTCGCGGGAGGCCCAGGTCTCCTCCAGGAAGCCGCGCACCTCGTACACGAAGGGGGTGCCCGTCCTGTCGCGCACGGCGTGCGCGATGGAGCCGTTGCGGTGGTCGGTGGCGGCGTGCAGGACCTGCGGCCGCAGCTCGGCCACGAGCTTGGTGACCCGCTCGGCGCCCCTGATGATGCGGCCCTGCGTCTCGAACGGCATCTCGCGGTGCGGCTCGGGCAGCAGCCGGTGGTAGGGGATGCCGTCGAGCTCCTCGAACGGCGTCGCGTCCGCGTGCCCCTGCAGCATCGGCCAGCCCCAGCTCGTGACCACGTGCGGGTCGATGCCGGCGGCCTTCTGCGAGGTGACGATGCGGTGGGTGCGCACGGTGTAGCCGGCCTGCGTGTACGGCAGGGCGTTGGTGACCACGTGCAGGACCCGGTTCTGGACCCGGCTCAGTATGGCCACCTTGGGCCCCGGCGGGATCGGGTCCGGGCTGATCGCGGCCAGCTCGCCCCGGTAGTAGGCGGCCCTGCGCTTGACGAACGGGTACTTGGTGTGGGCCTCCAGCACGGCGGCGGCCTCGGTGACCCGGCCGGAGTCCCAGTGCTCCTTGGCCTCGTTCCACGGCCCCTTGACCACGCGCATGCCGAACTTGCGCACCATGCGCCGGGCCCGGCGGGCGGCCGGCCAGGCGACGCTGCCGACGAAGGGCCGCAACTTGGGCGGGAGGGTGTCGGCGGCGGCCTGGGCCACGCGCACGGGGTCTGACTTGACCTTCGTCATCACCACGCGGGAGACGATGATCGGGTGCTGGACGAATCCCTTGAGAAGCCCACCGACGCCGGCACGGGCGGACTTCGCGGAAACCCTGTCTGCGGAACGGGAGGAGTCTTGACGACTGGCGTCGGATGCCACGGTGGGACCGTACCATAGGCAGCGTTTTTTCCCTTCCGCTATGAAAGGCGAGGTCAATGAGGGAGAACCCCCTGGTCCTGCACGTATTGGGTGCTCGTCCCAATTTCGTGAAAGCGGCCCCGGTGGTGCGGGCACTCGGCGAGCTCGGCGTGCGGCAGGGCATCATCCACACTGGTCAGCACTATGACGCGCTGATGTCCGACGTCTTCTTCGCCGACCTCGGCCTGCCCGAGCCGGTGGCGAACCTGGGGGTCGGCTCCGGCAGCCACGCCAAGCAGACGGCGGCGCTGCTCGTCGGCCTGGAGGAGGTCGTCCAGGAGCACGACCCCGACCTGGTCGTGGTCTACGGCGACGTCAACTCCACGCTGGCCGCGATCCTGGTCTGCGCCAAGCTGGGCGTGCCGACGGCGCACGTGGAGGCGGGGCTGCGCTCGTTCGACCGGGGCATGCCGGAAGAGGTCAACCGGGTCGTCACGGACGCGCTGGCCGACCTGCTCTTCGCCACCTCGCCGGAGGCGCTGGCGTTCCTGGCGAACGAGGGGGTGCCCGCGGCCAAGGTGCACCTGGTGGGCAACCCGATGATCGACAGCCTGTTCTCGGCGCTGCCGACGCTGGACCCGGCGCCGGTGGTGGCGCGGCTCGGCCTGCCGGAGCGCTACGCGGTCGCCACCCTGCACCGCCCCGCGAACGTGGACACCCCGGAAGCCGCCAGGGAGCTGGTGGACGCGGTGCTGGAGGTCTCGCGGCAGGTCCCGATCGTGGTGCCGATCCACCCGCGCGGCAAGGCGCGGCTGGCGGAGGCGGGCCTCGTGGACGGCGAGTCGATCAAGGTGGTCGATCCGCTGGGCTATGTGGACTTCCTCTCACTCGTACGCGGCGCCGCGCTGGTCGTCACGGACTCGGGCGGCGTCCAGGAGGAGACGACCATGCTGGGCGTCCCCTGCCTGACCGTCAGGCCCAACACCGAGCGGCCGATCACGATCACGCACGGCACGAACCGCCTGGTCACGCCCGCTCTGCTGCCCGCGGCGGCGGAGAAGGCGCTGGCCGACGGCGCCGCGACGCCCGCCGGCGAGCTGCCGGTCCTGTGGGACGGCAAGTCGGGGCCGCGCATCGCGACGGTGATCGCCGCGTGGCTCAAGGGGGACAACCTGGCACCCGCTTCTCAGGGCAAACGCCCCGAATGATGGCGGTATCCGCCGTACTATGACTTACCTCTGCTGAAGCGATTGGCGTACCACCATGGCCGAAACCCCGGAACATCCCACTTACCAGCGACTCGGCCCCGTCAACTGGCTGCCCGAGGAGCGCAAGCTCGTCGAGCGGTACGAGGCGGAGGTCAGGGAGCTGCGCCGGCGGCTGGAGATCGCCGAGGCGAAGGCCGCGTACGCCAACTGGAAGCTGGAGGCCACGCAGGCCAAGCGGACGTTCAAGCTGGGCGAGGCCCTGGGCTCGAAGAGCCCGGGCAGGATCGTCGAGGCGGTGCGCTCCAGGGAGAAGGCGCCCAAGGCGCCCATCCCGGTGAGCCTGGCGACCGCCGCCGCCGAGAACCGGCCGCCGCAGGTCGAGGTGCCGGCCGTGAAGTGGCCGAACGGCCCGGTGAACCGGCCCGGCCTGAAGGTCGCGGTGATCCTGGACGACTTCTCCAGGATGGCCTTCCGCTACGAGTGGGACCAGATCGAGTTCGGCCTCAAGGACTGGCCGGAGATCTTCGCCGAGAAGCGGCCCGACCTGCTGTTCTGCGAGTCGGCCTGGCACGGCAACCAGGGCCGCTGGCGCTACCAGATGACCGGCACGAACGCTCCGAAGGACCCGCTGCGCGACCTGGTGGCGTGGTGCAGGAGCGAGGGCATCCCGACGGTCTTCTGGAACAAGGAGGACCCGCCGAACTTCGACTTCTTCATCGACACGGCCAAGCTGTTCGACTACGTGTTCACCTGCGACGGTGACATGCTGCCGAAATATCGGGAAATTTTGGGACACGACCGGGTGGACGTGCTGCAGTTCGCCGCCCAGCCCCGCGTACACAACCCGATCCAGCAGAACAAGGGCCGCCTGCACGACGTCGTCTTCGCCGGCATGTACTTCCGCGACAAGCACCCCGAGCGCCGCGAGCAGATGGAGATCGTCCTCGACCCGGTCCGCGAGCTGGGGATGCACATCTTCGCCCGCAACGGCGAGGTGGACGAGAAGTACGCCTGGCCGGAGAAGTACCGGCCGCACATCGTGGGCGAGCTGCCCTACGACCAGATGCTGGCCGCGTACCGGATGTACAAGGTCTTCCTGAACGTCAACTCGGTGCTCGACTCGCCGACCATGTGCGCGCGGCGCGTCTTCGAGCTGTCCGCCTGCTCGACCCCCGTCGTGTCGGGGTGGTCGCGGGCCATCGAGGAGACGTTCGGCGAGCTGATCCCGATCGCGCGCGAGCCGATCGAGTCCTACAACCAGGTGCTGCACCTGATCAACAGCCCCGAGCTGCGGGCCAGGATGGGACACCTGGCGATGCGCGAGGTCTTCGACAAGCACCTGTTCTCGCACCGCGTGGACCAGATCCTCCAGGACCTCGGCCACCACGTGACGCCCCGGTCGCGCTCGATCACCGTCGTGCTGCCCACCAACCGCGCCTCCCAGATCGAGCACGCGATCTCCTCGGTGGCCAAGCAGCTCCACCGGCCGCTGCAGCTCGTCATGGTGCTGCACGGGCTGGACATCGACCCCGTCGTGGTGGCTGACAAGGCCCGCATGGCGGGCATCACGGACGTCACCGTCCTGCCCGCCGACGCCTCGCTGTCGCTCGGCGCGTGCATGAACCTGGGCATCGCCGCCGCCGAGGGCGAGCTGATCGCCAAGATGGACGACGACAACCTGTACGGCGAGCACTACCTGTCGGACCTGGTGCGCTCCTTCGACTTCTCGGACGCGGAACTGACCGGCAAGGGCGCGCACTACGCCTACTTCGAGGGCAGCAACACCACCATGCTCCGGCTGCCCGGCCTGGAGCACCGCTACTCGTGGCTGGTGCAGGGCGGCACGTTCCTCGGCAAGGCGGACCTGTTCCGCGCCTACCCGTTCGCCGACATCACCCGCGGCGAGGACACCCACCTCGTGCGGCGGCTGAAGGAGGACGGCGTCAAGATCTACTCCGCCGACCGGTTCAACTTCGTCTACTGGCGCAGCGCCGACACCGCCATGCACACCTGGCAGGCGGACCACATCAAGCTGACCAGGAACGCCCAGTTCTCGTTCGTCGGCCGGCCGGACGCGCACGTCCTCATCTGACTCTGCTCGGCCGGATCCCGGTGCCGGTGACCTGGACACCGGGCCTGCCGATGCGCGCCGGTGCGGGGCTACGCCTTCACGCGGGCGAGGTTCTGGTCGGCCAGGTTCGCCAGCTCGTACAGACCCTGCGGCTTGACCCGCTGCCCGACCACCAGCATGCTCATGATCACATTCCCTCGCCTGATCATGACCGAGCCGATCTGCGCGTTGTTCTTGTCGCCCGCCGCCGTCGTCAGGTAGGCCCGCGACTGGTCGCCCTTGGCGGGCATGTCCAGCGTCTTGGTCTTGTACGTGACCTTCGTCCCGCCGACGTCGGCCGTGTAGTCGGCGCACTGCTTGGGCAGCGGCTCGGGGAAGGCCGCCGACGGCAGCGAGACCACCGCCTGGGTGATCGAGCCGCGGGCCGCCGAGAAGGCGACCACCGCGGCGGGCGACTTGGCCACCTCCGGTTTGGCGGCGTCGAGCTGGGCCGCCCCCGCGCATTCAGGGTGCTGCGCCCTGGCCTTGCGGACCGCCTCCATCCCCTGTTGGGTGGACTTGAGCGCGCCGAACGCGCCGATCTCCGGCCCGTACGAGACGCTCATGCCCTTGGGCACCGGCAGCAGCGCGGCGCGCAGCTTGGCGCTCTCGGCGGACGCCTGCGGCGGCGCCGAGGCGGCGGGCGCCTTGGGCTCCTCCGCGGAGGAGCATCCGGCGATGACCAGAGTGCTCAGAAATATACTCGGAATGGCTTTATGCATGGCCGCTCCTTTTCACTGCATGGACGTTGCACAAAACGCTAGAGCAAGCGGGGAGTGCGCAACCGAGTAACGTCGCTATTCGCGGGAATAAGCGGCTTCACGAGCGATTCCCGCTTCGCCGCCATGTCACTACCTGGGCCGATGCGGGCGAGCGTCACACCGACCGCCATATCGGCCGCGCGGTAATAGGGCGGGCAAAATGTTTCCCGAGGCCCTGCGCGTCCTGATGCGGCTTTTCTCCCGGCTGCTGATGATCGCGGCATGAGCTTCTCTCCGCGCGCGCTCGGGATGGACGTGCCCATCACCCGCAGGGACTTCTTCGACGGCATCGCCGTGAGCTGCGTGGCCGGCAGCGCGGCCCACAAGCCTGTCAGCGACTCACGGCCCTTCACGGTGCGCGGGGACACCAGTGAGGCGCTCAGCGTCGCGCACGCGCTGCGGGACGGCCGTTTCTGGGAGCACGCGGGCCCGCCCGTGCCGACGGGCGAGAGCTACGACCTCGTCGTGGTCGGCGCGGGGCGCGGCGGGCGCGGCGCGGCGGCCGAGTGGCTGCGCCACCGCCCGGGGGCGAGCGTCCTGCTGCTGGACAACCACGACCATCTCGACGAGCGCGAGCCGGGGACCGCCGGCTTCGACGCGGTGATGTGCGACGCGGAGAGCTTCGGATCCGACACCCTGGTCGCGACCGGCTCCCCCGGCTGGATCGAGCGGCTGCCGATCGCCGAGCGGGCCAGGCGGGAGCTGCGCCTGCTGCACGACGACCCGCCCGACTGGTTCCCCGGCGTCCCGGCCGAGGGCAAGCAGGAGCGGCTGGCGGGGCTGACGTACTCGGGGTTCCTGCGGGAGGTGTGCGGGGCGCATCCCGACGTGGAGCGGTTCTGCCGGACCATGCCGAGCGCCGAGTGGGGGTACGACACGCGGGCGTTCGGCGCGATCGACGCCTGGGGCACCGGGTATCCGGGGTTCGCCGGGCTGAAGCTCGGCGAGCAGCCGTCCAGGTTCAACTCGCCGACCGTGCGCGGCCGCTGGCACGGGGCCGCGCCCGCCGCCGCCGTGCCGGCGCTGGACGGGCGGGTGCGGGTGCGGACGTCCAGCCCGGTGGTGTCCGTGCGGGACGGCGCCGGGTTCGCGACCGTGGGCTACTTCGACGGGCACCGGGTGCTCACCGTGGCCGCGGGTGCGGTGATCCTGGCGTGCTGGAGCGCCGTGGTGCCGTACCTGGTGCCCGAGCTGCCGGCGGAGCGGCGGCGGGCGCTGCGGCAGGCGACGCGGGTGCCGCTGCTGGAGGCGGCCGTGCGGCTGCGTGACGCGGGCGCGTGGCGGCGGCTGGGCGTGCGGCGGGTGCGGTGGACGGGCGCCTACTGGTGCGCTTCGGCGTTCACGCCTCCGGACACCGTGCGGCTGCTGGCCACGCCGTGCCGGTCGGAGCTGGGGCCGGGCGCGGGGTCGGCGGCGGGCCGGCGGGAGCTGCTCATGACGCCGTACAGCACGCTGGAGCACACCGTCCGCGACCAGCTCGCCCGGCTGCTCGGGCCGGTCGGCTTCGATCCGGGCGGCGGCATCGCGGAGATCACGGTGCACCGGTGGGGTCACGCGCTGGCGCCCGAGTACTGCCGGCCGTGGCACGCGTTCTACCCGGACGGGCCCTTCCCTTCGGACGCGGCGCGGGGGCGGTTCGGCAGGATCGCGATCGCGGGCTCCGACGCCGTGCCCGCAGCCCGCGGCGAGGCGGCCATGGCGGCTGCTGTGCGAGCCGTGGAGGAGCTGACGCGATGAAGGCCCCGATGACGGCCCCGATGACGGCACTGTGGCTGCGGATCTTCCTGACGGGGCTGGTGCTGTGGCTGGCCACCGTCGTGGTGACCGCCTGGACGGGCAACTCCAACCTGGTGCCGACCGTGGTGCTGTTCGGCAGCTTCCTGGTGCCGGTGACGTTCGTGGTGTGGGCGTACGGGCGTGGGCGCTCGGCCGAGGTGACGGTCGAGCGGTTGTTCGTGGCCTTCGTGGTGGGCGGCGTGCTGGGCGTGCTCGGCGCGTCGCTGCTGGAGAGCTGGCTGCTGCGGCCGTCGGTCCTGGTGTACGTGCTGGTCGGCCTGATCGAGGAGGGCGTCAAGCTGGCGGCCCTGATCTTCGTCACCCGGCACGTGGCCAGGCGTGTGACCAGGGACGGCGTGGTGCTGGGCGCAACCGTGGGCTTCGGCTTCGCCGCCTTCGAGAGCGCGGGGTACGCCTTCAACGCCCTGTTCACCGCCGACGGCCTGTCGCTGACGCAGCTCGTGGAGACCGAGGTGCTGCGCGGCATCCTGACCCCTGTCGGGCACGGCCTGTGGACAGCGATCACGGGCGGGGCGCTGTTCCGCGCGGGCGGCAGGCTGACGGGGCCTGTCCTGCTGACCTATCTGGGCGTCTCGCTGCTGCACGCGTTGTGGGACTCGATGAGCGCCATCGCGATCGCGCTCACGCTGGTGCTGACCGGGCGGCCGTGGCAGTTCGAGCTGCTGCGCATCGGCCGGGTGCCGCACGTGACGGACTGGCAGGTGCACGTGTACACGGTGCTGAACTGGACGGGGCTCATCGTGATCTCGCTGGTCGCGATCGGGTGGTTGTGGACCACCGTGGTTACGGATCGTCGCGATCGGGGGATCTTGTCCCAATAATCACGGTAATGAACGTGTTCCTCCCACTGCGCCGGAAGCATAATCGGTGCTAGTCTCCTGTGCGATCTTCCGGAGGTGTATTTACACAAGGTGTGGAAATGCCCCCGACTCGAGGTTGGGACATGGGCTCGCGAAACCGGTCAATTCGGTTCAAGATCTTTTTATTGCTGCTGCTACCCCTCCTGTCTCTGAGCGCGCTCTGGGGTTTCGTCCTCAACCTCACCATGGGCGACGCGCAGTCACTGCTCCGCGCGAACACGCTCTACGACACGATCGGCGTCACCTCCACCGACCTGGGATTACAGCTTCAGGCCGAACGCGTGCGCTCCGCGGAGGCGCTCACCACGCGTAAGCTCACCGAGGTGCTCGGCGGCCAGCGCGCCCGCACCGACAAGGCCGTCGCCGACTTCAGGCAGGCCGTCACGGACGCCGGCGGCGCGGTCGGCGACGACCTCAGCCGCTCGCTCGACAACCTCAACATGGCACTCGACAGGCTCGCCCTGATCCGGTCGGACATCGACAACGGGATCAGCTCCCGCCTGGTCGGCCTGACCGAGTACAACCGCGTGCTCGACGCCATCTTCCAGCTCTACGACCACCTCATCTCCGTCTCCGACCTGGAGATCTTCCAGCAGGCGTCGTCGCTGCAGGCCATGGGCATGGCCAGGGAGTACATCGCCAGGGAGCACGCGCTGGCCATCGGCGCGCTGGCCGACAGGCGGCTCACCCCGCAGGAGACGGCCGCCTTCACCGAGTACGCGGCCTCCAGGAAGTTCCTGCACTCGCGCGGCCTGGCCGGGCTCGAAGTGACGCTGCGCAGGCCGTACGAGCAGATCTTCGCCACCGAGCCGTTCCTCACCTTCGCCACCATGGAGTCGCGCGTCATCAAGACCGGCGCGCCTCCCCCCGACGAGGACGGCTGGCACCGCGCGGTCGACAAGCTCACCGCCCGCCTCGACGACCTCGGCAAGACCTCCTCCGACACCCTGGCCGCCCGAACGTCGCAGGCCGCGACCGGCACCGTCGTGGAGATCGCCATCGCGGGCGGTCTCGGCTTGATCGCCGTGCTCGCGTCGATCATCATCTCTGTACGCTTCGGTCGCCGGCTGGCCGGAGAGCTGGCAGGGCTGCGCACCGCCGCGGTCGAGCTGTCGCGCGAGCGGCTGCCCGACATCGTGGCGCGGCTGCGCAGGGGCGAGGACGTCGACGTGCGGAAGGAGGCCAAGTCGATCAAGGTGAGCGGTTCCGCTGAGATCACCGACGTGGCCAGGGCCTTCGGGTACGTGCAGCGCACCGCCGTGACGGCGGCCGTCGGCCAGGCAGCGCTGCGGCGCGGCGTCGGCCAGGTCTTCCTCAACCTCGCCCGGCGCAAGCAGGGCCTGCTGCACCGCCAGCTCGCGCTGCTCGACGGCATGCAGCGCCGTACGCACGCCCCCGACAGGCTGGAGGAGCTCTTCCGCCTGGACCACCTGACCACCCGCATGCGGCGGCACGCCGAGAGCCTGATCGTGCTGTCGGGCGCCGCGCCGGGGCGGGCCTGGCGCAAGCCGGTGCCCGTGATCGACATCGTGCGCGCCGCGGTCGCCGAGATCGAGGACTACACCAGGGTCTCCGTGGAGACGATGCCCGCGGGAGCCATCGACGGCACCGCCGCGGCCGACGTCACCCACCTGCTGGCCGAGCTGGTCGAGAACGCCACCATCTACTCGCCGCCCGACACCGTGGTCCAGGTGCGCGGCGACCTGGTCAGCAACGGCTACGTCATCGAGATCGAGGACAAGGGGCTCGGGCTGCCGGCCACCGAGTACGCGCGGTTCAACGCGCTGCTCGCCGCGCCCCCCGAGTTCGACCTGGCCGACAGCGACCAGCTCGGCCTCTTCGTGGTCGCCACGCTGGCCCAGCGGCACGGCATCAAGGTGCTGCTGCGCCGCTCGCCGTTCGGCGGCACCACGGTCATCGTGCTGGTGCCGCGCTCGGTGGTGACCGAGCAGTCCGCGCTGGAGGCGGCCGGCGGCGACGGCAAGGCCGCGCTGCCGAACAGGACGAGGAAGAAGGCGCTCGCGGTCGTGAGCTCCGGCACCCACGCGGGGCTGCCGAGGCGGGTGCGGCAGACCAATCTGGCGCCCCAGCTCAACAACGTGCCGACTGAGCCCGAGCCGGCGCCCGAGCAGCCGGCCGAACGCTCTCCCGACGAGGTTCGCGACCTGTTCTCCGCCTTCCAGCGGGGAACGCAACGCGCCAGAGAAGAAGCCTCCGAGGAGGGGCCCATGAGTAAGGGGGACGCATGAGTGCGCCGAGCACCAACACCGGTGAGCTGAACTGGCTGCTGGACGACCTCGCCACGAGGGTCGCCGCCGTACGCCAGGCGGTCATCCTGTCGACCGACGGCCTGGCCGTGGGTCATTCCAAGGCGCTGACCCGCGAGGACGCCGAGCACCTGTCGGCCGTGGCGGCCGGGTTCCAGAGCCTGGCCCGCGGCACCGGGCGGCACTTCGGCGGCGGCGACGTGCGCCAGACCATCGTGGAGATGGAGTCGGCGTTCCTGTTCGTGACGGCCGCCGGCCAGGGCACCTGCCTGGCCGTCATCGCCGACGCGAACGTGGACGTCGGCCAGATCGCCTACGAGATGGCGATGCTGGTCAAGCGGGTGGGCCAGCACATCACCACCAACCCGCGCGCTGGAGCGTCATGAGCGATAGCCCGCAGTGGTTCGATGAGGAGGCGGGACCGGTCGTCCGGCCTTATGCTCTCATTCGCGGTCGCACACGCTCATCAGGAGACGCGTTCGACCTCGTGGCCACCGTGCGCGCCATCGGCGATCCCCCTGGCGAGCTCGGGCCCGAACAGCAACTCATCCTGCGGGCGGCACGTGAACCGATCTCGCTGGCCGACCTGGCCGTCGAGCTCGACCTGCCCGTCGGTGTCGTCCGGGTGCTACTCGGCGACATGCGTGACCACGGACTCATCTCGGTGACGTCGCCCTCAGCCGGAGGAGCGCGGTCGAATGAGCGCATTCTCAAGGAAGTGATCAATGGACTCCGTGCTCTCTGAGGACCCCGTCGCGCTCAAGATCCTGATCGCAGGGGGGTTCGGCGTCGGCAAGACCACCCTGGTCGGGTCGATCAGCGAGATCAAGCCGCTGCGCACGGAGGAGGTGCTCTCCGACCGCGGGATCGGCGTCGACGACCTCGACGGCGTCGAGGCCAAGACCACCACCACCGTGGCGATGGACTTCGGCCGCATCACGATCCGCGAGGGGCTGGTCGTCTACCTGTTCGGGACGCCCGGCCAGGAGCGGTTCTGGTTCATGTGGGACGAGCTGTCCTACGGCGCGCTGGGCGCGGTCGTGATCGCCGACACCAGGCGGCTGACCGACTGCTTTCCCTCCGTCGACTACTTCGAGCAGCGCGGCACGCCGTTCGTGGTGGCCGTCAACTGCTTCGACGGCGCCGACAGGCACAGCGTGGACGACGTGCGCATCGCGCTCGACCTCGACGACGACGTCCCGGTCATGCTCTGCGACGTGCGCCGCAGGACCTCGGCCAAGGAGGTCATGATCACGCTGGTGGAGCACTCGCTGCGGACGCTCACCTCGGCCAACTGAGCACGGCCGATCACAGCGCCCTGAGACCGTTGATCACCTCGCGGAGCAGGCTCTCCGTCGGGGTGGCGGCCTTGTCACGCGGCGGCCGCACGGTCACCAGGCCGTGCTCCAGCAGATCCCCCAGCAGCACCCGGGCGACACCGACGGGCAGGCCCAGGTCGGAGGCGACCTCCACGACGGGCCTGCTCTTGCCTGCCACGCAGGCGAGCAGGCGCCGGTGCTGGGCGCCCAGCTCTGCCTTGGACGGGGCCGGCAGCCCCGTCGAGACGACGATCGCCAGCAGGTCGACCTCCGAGGAGGCGGACTTCGTGCGCCCGCGCGCGACCGCGTAGGGCCGCACGACCGGCCCGGCCTCCTCGTCAACCCACTCGTGCTCGCGGCTCACGATTGAGATCCCCCATCCTGGTCGCTTTCCTGCCGTCCACGCTGCCAGCCGGACTGGAGCGAGGAGAGCAGCGCCCTGGTCTCCTCAGGTGAACGCTCCTCGGCCGGTGGCGCGGCGGGCGGCTCCTGCATGCGCCGCTGCGGCAGCCCCGTCTGCCGCTCCCGCTGCGGCAGCCCCGTCGGCAGCCCTGTCTGCCGCTCCCGCTGGGGCAGCCCGGTCGGCTGTTCCCGCTGAGGGAACCCCGTCGGCTGCTCCCGCTGTGAGGACCGTTCGCGCTGTGGCAGCCCCACAGGGCGGTCCCGCTGCGGCAGGGCCGTCGGGCGCTCGTGGCGCGGCAGCTGCTGCGGCGGGGCGTCGTCCCTCGGCGGCGCCTGCTGCGGCAGCTCCGCCGGTGACGTCGCGGCGCCGTTCGTGTTCCTCCTGCTGGTACGTACGCGCCGCGGCAGCTCACCCGGCCCCGTGGTGTCCTCGTCCGACCGCACCACCGACACCGACACCGACTCGAACTCCACCGGCTGCACCGGCATCGCCAGCGGCTCCACCAGCGTGGCGGGCACCAGCACGATGGCCGTGGTGCCGCCGTACGGCGACGGCTTGAGCGTCACCTTGATGCCGTGCCTGGCGGCCAGCATGCCGACCACCGCGAACCCGAGCCGCTCCGTCTGCGACGCGTCGAACTCCGGCGGGCTGGCCAGCCGCTCGTTGATGACCCTGCGCGTGGCCTCGTCCATGCCCAGGCCCCGGTCCTCGATCTCGACCGCGAAGCCCCTGCCGACCATCTCGCCGTGCACGGAGACCTCGTTGCTGGGCGAGGAGAAGGTGGTGGCGTTCTCGATCAGCTCGGCGAACAGGTGCATCAGGTCGGCCACCGCCGAGCCGGAGACGCCGGCCTCGGGCATCGGGTAGACGCGGACCCGCGTGTACTCCTCGACCTGGGCGGCGGCGCCGCTGAGCACGTCCTCCATCGGGATGACGCCGCGCCACCTGCGGCCCGCCGCGCCACCGGAGAGCAGCACCAGCCCCTCCGCGTGGCGGCGCATGCGGGTGGTCAGGTGGTCGAGCTTGAACAGGCGCTCCAGCGCCTCGGGCTCCTCGGTCTGGCGCTGCATCTCGTCCAGCAGCCTGAGCTGGCGCTGCAACAGCGACTGGCTGCGCCTGGCCAGGTTCCGCAGCGCCTCGGAGACGCCCTCGCGCAGCTTGGCCTGCTCCACGGCGGCGTCCACGGCCGTGGACTGCACGCTGTCGAACGCCGTCGCCAGGTCGCGGACCTCGCTGGTCGACTTCTGGCTGACCGTGATGGGCGGGGCCTCGGTGGCGATGTCCACGGGCTCGCCCTTGCGCAGCTTGGCGACCACGTCCGGCAGCCTGATCTCGGCCAGGTCCAGCGCGGTGCGGCGGAGCGCGCCCAGCTCCCTGGTGAGGCGGCGGGCGATCCTGATGGAGATGACGATCGAGGCGATGACCGCGATCAGGCCGAGCGCGCCGGCGACCCCGGCCCGCACCACGATGGCCACGCCCGCGGGCTCCATCCTGGCCAGCAGCTTGTCACCGGTGCGCCAGATGGCCTCGCGGTACTCCTTCTGCACCTGGTCCGAGATGCCCTGCCAGAGGTCCAGGTCCAGCGACTCGCCGCCGATGTAGCCCTCCAGGAGGTTCTCCATGGTGACGTACCGGGGCGAGTAGTACAGCTTCTCGAACGGGGCGCGCAGGTCGGTGTCGAGGTTGGCCAGGGCCTTGGGGAACAGGTGCTTGCGGGTGCCGTCGATGCCGGCCAGCAGGTGCACGTCGTGCATGCTCGCCTGGCCGTTCGCGGCGATGATCAGGGCGTGCTCGCGGGCCAGCAGCTCGCGCACCTCGTCGGCGGAGATCAGGCCCTGCGCCTGGAGCGCCAGCTCCAGGTCGGTGCTCACCGTCAGCCGGGAGTACAGCAGGTGCACCTCGTCGGAGATCTTCGCGTACTCCTCGACGAGGCCGCCGGGCGTGAGCCGCCGGTCGTCCACCTTGCGCCGGATGTCGGGCAGCCGGTCGATCGCCTGGAAGACCGTCTGGAGCTGGGTCTTCATGTCCTCCGTGAGCGCCGACTGCACGTCGTCGCCCGCCGCCCGCTGGCGCAGGGTCTTGTTGTTGTTGTCCACCTTGGACCGGGCCTTGGCCAGCGCGTCCGGGTCGCTCGCCGAACCGGCCAGGCGCTCGGCGGAGGCCAGGCGCTCGGTCTGGAGGTTACCGACGAGGCCGTCGGTGTTGTTGATCACATCTGTCCAGATGGTCTCGACCTTGAGCAGGTTGAGAGCCTCTCCCGACGTGGTGCTCGCGGCGAAGCCCCAGAGCGCGATCAGGGAGATCAAGGGGATGACGAGCAGCGTCGAGATCTTGAATCTGATGGATCTGCCCGATGCCATGACACCTGCTCCCGGATAGAAGATCGCGGGAGAGAATAGCACCGAAACAGATGCTTTTAAGATCGACTAGCGATAAATCTGTGATATGTCGGGAAATTTGCGGCCATGGCGGCTCGTGCGGCGCTTCGCTGCCACGTGAGCCGAACGAGCCATCCCGCCAGCACCGCCAGCAACGCCACCTCGGCCCCCAGCAGCAACCGCTCCACGAGCCCGATCATCACCCGCTCGCCGGGCATGGCCACGTACGTGATCGCCAGCAGCCCGAAACCCCCCGCCAGGGCCACCCACTCCACCACCCTCGCCACAGGCTTCCAGGAGGCGTCTGAGGCCAGCCTGGGCACCAGCAGCGCACCGGCGGCAGGAAGACTGACGAACGCGGCGATCGAGACGTACCGGTGAATCTGAGCCGCCAGATCGAGGTCCTGGCCGATGGGTGTGGTCGGGACCAGCGCGGCCACCACCAGCGCGCCCGACCACACCGTCAGCAACCACTGCGGAGCCCCCTTCACGGGCGCTCCCGCCGACCGCAGCCCCATGAGCAGCACCAGGGATCCGATCCCGAGCACCGCCATCGCGACCTCCGTGACGCCCCCGCGGTCGGACACGGCGTACTCGCTGATGGTGATGTTCATGGGGTCGAGGTAGGGGTCGGGGCCGAACTGGCCCGCCACCACCGCGACCACCGAGAACAGGATCGAAGCGCAGGCGATCCAGGGGGAGAGCCTCTTCACTGCGGTCATGCCCTTACTCTCCCGGCCTGCCCTTTTCCTGGCATCCGGTCCCATCCCCGAGCCGACCCTGACCCGTCCCTGAGTCGTCCGCGGCCGGACCCCACGGGGGCGCACGGCCGTATCGCGCACGGCCGGGCGTCGGGGCGGTGTCAGTCCAGGATGTGCGTCGTGGCGCGGGCGTACCGCTCGCGGATCGCCGGAATGGCCTCCCCCTCGTACACGGCCGTGTCCCCGGCCTGCCAGTCAGGCGACGTCACGAGCGTGGCGGCCTGGTGGGCGGCGCCGTCGGCGACGTACTCGGCGGGCGGCGGCACCGTGATCGGAACCCCGAAGATCGTCGGCGCGATCCGGCGCACCGCCTCCGAACGGGCGGCCCCGCCGATCAGCAGCACCCGCTCCGGCCGCAGCGCCAGCGCGTCGAGCGCGTCGGCCAGCCCGCAGAGCATGCCTTCGACGGCGGCCCGCGCCAGGTGGGCGGGGGTCGAGGTGGCCAGGGTGAGCCCGTGGACGGAGCCGGTGGCGGTGGGGCGGTTGGGCGTGCGCTCGCCCTCCAGGTAGGGGACGAGGGTGAGGCCGTCGGCCCCCGCGGGCGCCTGGAGCGCGAGCGAGCCCAGCTCGTCCAGGGAGACGCCGGCGATGCGGGCGGCGGCGTCCAGGACGCGGGCGGCGTTGAGCGTGCACACCAGCGGCAGGAACCGGCCCGTGGCGTCGGCGAACCCGGCGACCGCGCCCGTGGCGTCGGCGCTGGGCGTCTCCGCGACCGCGAACACGGTGCCGGACGTGCCCAGCGACACCACCACGTCACCCGGCCGGGCGCCGACGCCCAGCGCGGCGGCCATGTTGTCGCCGGTGCCCGGGGCGATCAGGATCGGGCCCGCGCCTCCGGCGACGGCCGCGCCCGCCTCGTCGGCCGGGCCGAGCACCTTGGGCAGCAGCGGGACCGCGCCGAAGGCGGCCTTGAGCAGGTCCGTACGGTAGGCGCCCGTCGCGGGCGACCAGTAGCCGGTGCCCGAGGCGTCACCCCGATCGGTGACCAGGTGGGACAGCGGCGGCAGCGGCGCGTCCGCCCAGGCGGCGGCGGAGAACGGCACGCCGGAGGCGAGCGCGCCCGACAGGCGCCAGGTGAGCCAGTCGTGCGGCAGGCAGACGGCCGCGGTGCGGCGGGCGTTGTCCGGCTCGTGCTCGGCCAGCCAGCGCAGCTTGGTCACCGTGAACGAGGCCACCGGCACCGAGCCCACCCCATCGGCCCACGCCTGGGGGCCGCCCAGCTCGGCGATCAGGTCGAGGGCGGCCTGCGCGGAGCGGGTGTCGTTCCACAGCAGGGCATCGCGTACGACATTTCCTGACTCGTCGAGGCAGACCATGCCGTGCTGCTGCCCGCCCACACTGATGGCGGCCACCCCGTCCAGCCCACCGGCCTCCTCGACGGCCCGCAGCAACGCGGTCCACCAGTGGGAGGGGTGCACCTCGGTGCCCGCCGGATGCGCGGCACGGCCCTGCCGTACCAGCTCTCCCGTCTCCGCGTCTCGAATGACGACCTTGCAACTCTGCGTGGAGGAATCGACCCCAGCGACCAGCGTCACCCACGAACTCCTAACAAGTGCTCCAGCGCAAGCTGGTTCAGATGGGAGAAATGGTATCCGCGTGCCGCCGCTGCGTCGGGATCGAAGTCGTCGGCCGCGAGATCGGCCAGCGTCTCGCCGCGGTTCAGCGTCGGCAGGCCCAGCTCCTCGACTCGGGAGGCCCGCATCGCCTCGCGCACCTCCGGGTCGGCGCGGAAGCTCCTGGCCTTCTCACGCAGGATCAGGTACGTGCGCATGTTGGCGGCGGCCGAGACCCACACGTCCGCGGCGTCCTCGGTACGCAAAGGCTTGTAGTCGAAGTGGCGCGGCCCGTCGTAACCGCCGTGCTCCAGCAGGTCCACCAGGAAGAACGCGCTCATCACGTCGCCGTGACCGAAGATCAGATCCTGGTCGAAGCGGGGGCCGTGCTGGCCGTTGAGGTCGATGTGGAAGAGCTTGCCGTGCCACAGGGCCTGGGCGATGCCGTGCACGAAGTTCAGCCCGGCCATCTGCTCGTGGCCCACCTCGGGGTTGAGGCCGACCATCTCGGGGTGCTCCAGCTCGCCGATGAAGGCCAGGGCGTGGCCGATCGTGGGGAGCAGGATGTCGCCGCGGGGCTCGTTCGGCTTGGGCTCGATGGCGAAGCGCAGGTCGTAACCGCGCTCGCGGACGTAGCCGCAGAGCAGGTCGATGGCCTCCTTGTAGCGGCCGAGCGCGGCGCGCACGTCCTTGGCCGCGTCGGACTCGGCCCCCTCGCGGCCGCCCCAGCACACGTAGGTGGCGGCGCCCAGCGAGGCGGCCAGGTCGAGGTTGCGCATGACCTTGCGCAGGGCGTATCGGCGCACGTCACGGTCGTTGCTGGTGAAGGCGCCGTCTCGGAAGACGGGGTGAGTGAACAGGTTGGTGGTGGCCATGGGCACCTTCAGCCCGGTCTCCGCAAGCGCTTTCCGGAAGGACGCGACCGCCCGCTCGCGATCGGGTTCGACGGCGAGCAGGTCGTCGTCGTGGAAGGTGACGCCGTAGGCCCCCAGCTCGGCAAGCCGATGCACGCTCTCGACCGGGTCGAGGGGCGCACGGGCGGCGTCCCCGAACGGGTCGCGCGCCTGCCAGCCGACCGTCCACAGACCGAACGTGAATCGATCGTCAGGGGTTGGCTCGTACATGAGTCCGATGCTCCCCTGGCGATCAGTTGTTCACAAGCGGTTGCTACAAGCCCGAGGGATCGCGCCCCACGCTGATCTCCTCAGCGATCTTCCTGATGTCCGCTGCCTCGACACCCGAAGTCTGGGGCAGGTGACGCAGCAAGGCCTCCATCACCACGGGGACGGGCTGCCCGGCGAACCGCCCCGCGACCCCGTGAACCACCCTGAACAGTGCATCGTCAGTGTCGTGCATCGCCTCTCCTCGGTCGGGTACCCGGAGAACGCTACGGCCTCGCCCCGACAGTTCGCGCGCTACTCCAGCCCGCGTGTCGGTCCGTCCCGATCCGCCCATCGCCAGGTAGATGCGCGTTCAACTATTTTGGAGGAGAACTCCGGGGAAAGGGGCACATCATGCCGGTGCAACGGCTCAATCACGCGGTCCTGTACGTCCGCGACGTGGAGCGCAGCGTCGCCTTCTACCAGGAGGCGCTCGGCTTCGAGGTCGTCATGGGCATGCGCGGCGCCGCCTTCCTCCAGGCCCCCGGCTCCTCCAACGACCACGACCTCGGCCTCTTCCAGATCGGCGAGCAGGCCGCCCCCTCCCCGGCCGGCCGCACCTCCGTCGGCCTGTACCACTTGGCGTGGGAGGTCGACACGCTGGAGGAGCTGGAGCGCGTGCAGGCCAAGCTCGCCGAACTCGGCGCGCTGGTCGGCTCCTCCGACCACAGCACCACCAAGGCGCTGTACGCCAAGGACCCCGACGGGCTGGAGTTCGAGGTGTCGTGGCTGGTGCCGGCCGCGCTGCTGACCGAGGAGATCCTGTCCGCGCGTGCCCACATCCGTCCTCTCGACCTGAACGCCGACAAGCAGCGGTACGGCGCACAGACCCGTGGCGGCGTGGGCGTGTCGATCCCGGCATGACGTACCGTGGGCATAACGGCCCTTTCACGGAGAAACGGTCATGCCAAGCGATCCTGATCATGTGCTCGATGCCATCGACGGAGTCGTCGACGAGTGGGAGACGCTGAGCGCCGACGCCATGCGGTGGGCGCCTCCCGAGAACAAGAGTCCCGACCTCATGTCCGAGGTGGGCGAGATCTTCGGCCCGCTCGTCAACGCGTTCTCGCACGCGCTCCGGCCGGTGAGCGATGCCTTCGAGCGGGCGCTGCGCATGCTGGACGACGAGGACGACGGGCCCCGGCCCACCTGACTCGCCGCTACCGGGGTCAGTCGGTGGCGCGGCGGCGGCGGGCTCTGCGCGGGTAGGCCTTGGCGGTCTCGGCCAGCCGTACGGCGTGCTCGGCCTGCCTGCGCCAGTGCCCGTAGGCGTCGCCGCGCTGCGCCAGCCGATCGAGCTCGCTCATGGTCGCCAGCGGGATGAACGCCGGCTCCGCGTCCCGCCACGGCGTCCCGGGCAGCGGCATGAACGTGTGGGTGTGGATCCGCGCACCGAGATCGGCCAGGTCTCCCGCGAGCCGCAACGACTGCGCCTGGTCCGACTCCGTCTCCCCCGGCATGCCGAAGATGAAGTCCACGTTCGGCCGGAAGCCGTGCTCGACGGCGATCCTGACGGCGTCGCGTACGGGCGAGGTGTCGTGCCCGCGCCCCGACGCGGCCAGCACCCGATCGGACCCCGACTGCGCCCCGATGATCAGGTTGTCGTTGGCGACGTACCGCTTGAGCAGCCGCATCGCCTCAGGTGTGACGTGCTCGGGCCGCACCTCGGAGGGGAAGCTGCCGAAGAAGACCCGCCCGTGCGGCGGCAGCTCCTCCTTGACCCCGGCCAGCAGCTCCTCCACCGCCCCGAGGTCGGGGTCGGGCCCGGGGGAGCCGTACGACAGCGAGGTCGGCGTGATGAACCGCACGTCGCGCAGCCCCCGCTCGACCATGCCGCGCACGTGCTCGCGCACGCTGCCCACCGACCGGTGCCGGAACTGGCCGCCGAACATGAACGGTGTCTGGCAGAAGCGGCACGTGTAGCGGCAGCCCCGGGTGATCTCGATCGGACCGCTCCTGCCGGCGAACGACGGGAAGGCGTCGAGCGGGAGCTGCGGCGCCGGCCTGGTGCGCAGGGCGACGCCGTCCGCGTCCTTGACCGCCAGGCCGGGGACGGAGGTGAGCGGCGCGTCCTCCTGGAGCGCCCGGACGAGCGAGATGATCGTCGACTCGCCCTCTCCGATGCCCGCCAGGTCCCACCCCGCGTCGATGACCTGCTGGGGCTCGGCGGTGGCGTGCACGCCGCCCGCGATGTGCAGCCCCCTGCCGCCGCTGCGGGCCCTGACCTCGGCCAGCTCGGCGGCCATGGCCTCGGCGTCCGGCGAGTAGAACGACCAGAGCACGAGCACCCGGTCGGCGTCGGCGGCCAGGATGTGCTCGGCGGTCTCCTCGGGGGTGGTGCCGAGCCGTAGCTCGTGCTCGACCTCCGCGCTGTCGAGGGCGGCGAGCAGCGCGTGCACGCCGTACGTCACCGCCTTGCGGTATCGGACCACCACACACACTGCCAGCGCCACGCCCCGCAGCGTAACCCAGCCCACCGACCGCCGCAGCACGGCTCAGGCCACCGCCCCATGCGGCGCGGCTCAGGCCACCGCCCTACGCGGCGCGGCTCAGGCCACGGACTCACGCATCGCGCCGAGCACGCCGCTGTACCTGGCCAGTTCGGCGAGCATGGCGTCCGCGCTCCCGTCCATGACCTCGTTGGGCCGCAGGTCGCCGTCCTCGTCCCGGAACTGCGGCACGAACGGGATGATCACGCCCTCCATCACAGGAACCATCTTCAACGTGCTGACCACGTGCCGCAGAGCGGCCACGGCCCTGGTCCCGCCGGAGACCCCGCCGTAGCTGACGAACGCCGCCGGCTTGTGCTGCCACTCGTGGTGCAGGTAGTCCAGCGCGTTCTTCAGCACCCCGGGGAAGCTGTGGTTGTACTCGGGCGTCACGAACACGTACGCGTCGGCCCGGTCCACGATGGCGCTCCACTCCTTGGTGTGGGCGTTCACGTACTGCTTGAGCCTGGGGTGGTGGGGCTCGTCCAGGAACGGCAGCCGCACCTCGGCCAGGTCCACCAGCTCCACCTCGAACAGCCCCGAGGACTCGGCCTTGGCGCGCACCCAGTCGGCGACCGCGCGACCGGCGCGGCCGGGGCGGGTGCTCGCGACGATGATCTGCAGGACGGGCTTGTCCATGACGGCTCCTAGCGAAGTGAGGTGAGGTGGCTGCGGCTACTAAACATTATTGAGTAACTCCAGATTCCTTAGCAAACGCTAGGATGCGAGGCATGAGCCTCGACCAGGTCTGCACCCGCTTCCACATCGCCTTAGAGCTGATCGGCGCCCGCTGGTCCGGCGCCGTGATCCACATGATCTTCAAGGGCGCCCACCGGTACGCCGACGTCAAGGCCGCCATCCCCGGCATCAACGACACGATGCTGGCCAGGCGGCTGCGCGAGCTGGAGAGCGCCGGCCTCGTCGAGCGGCGGGTGCTGGCCACCTCACCGGTGCGGGTGGAGTACCACCTGACCGAGATGGGCCAGGAACTGCGCCCCGTGCTGGACGAGCTGGTGAAGTGGTCCCACAAGTGGATCCCCCTGCCCGGGGAGGAGGAGTCCGACAGCACTGTTACTTTGGTGTCGTGATCGCCCTGGGCACACTGATGCGCCACGTCCACGAGCTGATGGACGGCGCCATCGCCGGCCTCTACGCCGAGCACGGCCTGCCTGACTACCGTCCCCGCTACTCGCCCGTCGTCCGCACGCTGGTGGCCAAGGGCCCGCTGTCCATCCGCGACCTCGCCAGGGAGATCGGCGTCACCCACTCGGCGGCCAGCCAGACGGTGGTCCAGATGCGGCGCAGCGGCTTCGCCACCCTGGAGAGGGGCGCCGACGCCCGCCACCGCATCGTGCACCTCACCGACCGGGCCCGCGCCGCGCTGCCCCTCATCGAGGCCGAAGGGGCGGCCACGGAGCGGGCCGTACGCGAGCTGGACGCCGAGCTGCCCGTCCCGCTGGAGCAGCTCATGACGGCCACGCTGCGAGCGCTGGAGCGCCGCGATTTTCGCGAGCGCATCGGGGACGTCAACCCCTAGACTCGGTCATATGACCTGGCGACATTGATCCATAACCGCCCCGGACACCAGAGGTGGACGCGGGCCTCCGAGACGACGAGCACTCGGAGCGCCCCCACTCGTCCCTCTGGAAGGTCTCATGCTTGTCATCTCGCTGTACGTCTACGCGTTCCTCAGCGAATTCATCCTGATCTACCCGGTGTACGCCCTGCTGTTCACCGACACCGGGATCTCCGTCGCCGAGGTCTCCTCCCTGTTCGTCATCTGGTCGGTGACGGGCATGGTGCTGGAGGTGCCCTCGGGCGCCCTGGCCGACGCCGTCTCCCGGCGGCTGCTGCTGTTCCTCGGCCCGCTGCTGAGCGGCGCGGGCTTCGCCCTGTGGGTGTCGTTCCCGTCCTTCTGGGTGTTCGCGGCCGGGTTCGTGTTGTGGGGCGCCGGTGAGGCGCTGGTGTCCGGGGCTTACGAGGCGCTCGCGTACGAGGAACTCGAGCGGCGCGGCCGGTCCGGCCGGTACGCGCACGTCATGGGCCGCGCCACCGCCCTCGGACTGGCCGGCAGCGCGGCGGCGATCGGCCTTGCCTCGCCCGTGTTCGCGGCGGGTGGCTATCCGGCCGTGGCGGTGGCCAGTGTGCTGGCCTGCGTCCTGTGCGCGGTCACGGCGCTGACCCTGCCCGAGCACCGCGCGCCCAGCGGCGGCGGGGAGCCGGGATACCTGGCGACTCTGCGTGAAGGCATCCGCCTGACCAGGGCGGATCCCGGGGTGCTGCGGGCGGTGCTGCTGGTCGCGTTCGTGACGGCGATCTGGGGTGCTCTGGAGGAGTACGTGCCGTTCCTGGGTGAGGAGACGGGCGTGGCCAAGGCGACGATCCCGCTGCTGATCCTCCTGATCTGGGTGGGCGCCACGGCCGGCGGACTGCTCGCGGGAGCGGCCGACAGCCTGCTGGCCCGGCCGACGAGCGACGTGCGAGGGCCGGCCGCCGACCCACACCCGCCGACCAGCGCCCCGCACCCGCCCATCGCCGACCCACACCCGCCGGCCAGCGCCCAGCACCCGCCCATCGCCGATGCGCAGCGGTCGGCCGGTGGCTCGCCGAGGATGGCCAGTGACTTGCCCGGCCCGGCCGAGCGGCTACGACCCCACCGATACGCCATGCTGCTCGGGCTGGCCGCGCTGGCCATGGCCGGGGGCGCGCTCAGCGGGCACCCGGCGGGCTTCGTGGCGATCGCCCTGGCCGTCGGCGCGTTCCAGCTCGCCCAGGTGCTGGCCGACGTGCGACTGCAGGAGCGCATCACCGGCAAGGCGCGTGCCACGGTGACCTCGGTGGCCGGCCTGGGGACGAACGTGGTGACGCTCGGCGTCTACACCGCGTACGGAACGGTGTCGGCGCAGGCGTCACACGGGCTGACATTCGCCCTGCTGGCGCTGCCGTACCTGGTCATCGCCCTGCTCACTCAGTAGCGCGAGGGGATCCGCTTGGGCAACGGCGGCGGCTCGGGGACCTCCTCCTCGGGCTCCGCCGGCGGCTCGGGCCGCACGGCCCGGGCCCGCCAGCGCGCGGGGAACACCGAGGCGGCCAGCAGCACGCAGGCCACGGGCAGCGCCCATGTCCCGGCCAGCCTCGCGTACGGCTCGGCGTACTCGACGGGCAGCAGGCCCGCGACGGACACCGCCGGCACGTACGCCAGCCCCGCCACGGCGGCCAGCACCAGGCCGGGCACCAGCGAGGCGACCGGCGAGATCCGCGACCCGGACAGCGCGCCGACCAGCACCATCGTGGCGCCGAGCGCGGCGGCGGCCATCCAGGCGGCCAGCGCCCGGCCGCTCGCGAAGTAGAGAAGGCCCGCCGCGATGAGCGCTGTGGCCAGCAGTCCTGCGCCGGCGCCGAGCAGATGACGAACACCATTACGCACAGAGAACACCTCCAGCCACGGCACCTTACCCACCCATCAGAGCCTCCGCCTTAAAGGCTGAAAATTTCATATTGGGGTCGAGGACCGTAAAGGGTCTATAACACCGAAATAGTGCCTGTTTGGTATCTAAGCAGGCGTCGAAGCAACCGTTAGCTTGACAGCACCCCCACCCGAGGAGTGCACATGTTGAGTAAACGCTGTGCGCTGGTAGGCGGCGCCATCCTCGCCGTCTGCCTGGCCACCCCCCTCAGCCCAGCAGCAGCTGACACGGCGCCACAAGCCGCCGCTCCCCCCACCGCACCACCCTCCATGATCGACGCGCTCGAGCGCGACCTGGGTCTCTCCGAGGCGCAGGTCATCACTCGGCTGGCCAACGAGGAGCGCGCCGCCGCCGCAGAGGCGAGCCTCACCCCCGCACTGGGTGACTCGTTCGGCGGAGCCTGGCTGAACGACGACGCCTCCAAGCTCATGGTCGCCACCACGGACCCGGCGGCCGCACCGTCCATCGAGGCGCAGGGCGCTCAGCCCGTCGTGGTCCAGCGTTCGCTGGCCCAGCTCAACGGCGTCATGCAGCAGCTCGACGCGGCCCCCAGGCGGGCCACGTCCAAGGCGTCGCTGTGGTTCGTCGACGTCAGGACCAACACCGTCTCCGTCCAGGCACCCACCGTCCAGGCCGCCGAGGCCCTCGTCGCGGCGGCGGGCGTGGACAGGAGCGCGGTCGTCGTGTCGGCGACGGCCGAGCAGCCGACGACGTTCATCAACATCGTCGGCGGCGCCGCCTACTACATCGGCTCCAGCCGCTGCAGCATCGGCTTCTCCGTCACCCGCGGCACCACCCCCGGCTTCGTCACCGCCGGGCACTGCGGCCGGGCCGGCTCCAGGACGACCAACCCGACCGGCACCTTCCAGGGCTCGTCCTTCCCGGGCAACGACTACGCCTGGGTGGCCGCTCCCGGTAACACCCCGACGCCGTACGTCCGCGGCTCCGGCGGCGCGAACGTCATCGTCCGAGGCTCCACCCAGGCCTCTGTCGGCGCCTCCATCTGCCGCTCCGGCTCGACCACCGGCTGGCGCTGCGGCACCATCCAGCAGCACAACGCCACCGTCCGTTACGCCCAGGGCACCGTCACCGGCCTGACCCGCACCAGCGCGTGCGCCCAGCCCGGCGACTCCGGCGGCTCGTTCATCTCGGGCAGCCAGGCTCAGGGCATGACGTCGGGCGGCTCGGGCAACTGCTCCGTCGGCGGCACGACGTACCACCAGCCCGTCAACGAGGCCTTGGGCGCGTACGGCCTCACCCTCACCACCGGCTAGCACCGGCTGTTAGACCGCGCGGCGCGTCCTTCCCCGGGCGCGCCGCGCTACTTCACTCTGACGGCCGGGGCCGTGAAGGTGTTGCAGGCCGACGGCGACTCGGCCTCGAACCCCCGGCGCGTCCAGTACGCGCGGTTCGCCGCCGTGCCGAAACCGGGGACGTCGCCGTAACGGGCGTCCCGGTCGATGTACGACTCGTGCCCGCTCCTCTTCGAATGACCGAGCGAATCCCAGACGCTGCCGGTGAAGGCCCCTGTCAGGCAGAGCGTCTGCAACGTGTGCTTCGCGCGCATGGCGAGCAGGTCCCGCTTGGACGCCTTCTTCACGGCCTTCGCCACGGCGCCGGTGACTCCCGCGACGTTCTGCACGTGCAGGGCCCAACCGGCGGAGAGCGCGTCCAGCCACATCGGCCTGTCGATCTCCCCGGTCAGCCCGTAGTCGCTGACCATGATGTGCACGGTCCTGGTCTTCGCGCAGTAGACGCTGTCCGTCACGTCGGGCACGTACGTGCCGCAGGAGGTCTTGACCTTCTCGCCGTGCGACACCTTCACCTTGGGCTTGCCGTACGGCAGCCCCGCCTTCTTGACCAGCGGCCCCCACGCCTTGTCCAGGCAGATGGAGACCTCCTCGACATAGAGGCGCAGAACCTCGACGTCGGCGGCCGTGGGCGGCTCCTCACAGGTCTTCAGCGCGAACTTCCCCGCCTTGTACAACGGGTTCTTCGCCAGCACCGCCGGGACCGCCGGCGCGGCGCTCGCGGCGCTCGCGGCGCCGCTCAGCGCGGTGCTCGCCAGCACGCACGCGGTCAACGGCACGATCAAGAAGTGCGCACGCATGGCACGCGACATTACATGATCTTTTCCGCCTTCCGATGAGTTTTCCCGCGCGGACCGGTCCGCACATCGAGAAGAAGAGAAAGGAACTCTCGATGAAGCGACCCGTTCTCGGCAGCCTGCTGCTGTCCACCACCGACCCGGACCGGCTGAGCGCCTGGTACACCGCCGCGCTCGACCCCAGCGAGACCAGCGACGTCAACGGGTACCGGCTGCTCAAGTTCGGCGAGTTCTACCTGTTCGTCGACACGCGGGCGGACGTCTCGGACAAGAACCCGGAGCCCGGACGGGTCATCCTGAACTTCGACGTCGAGGACGCCCGCGACGTCGCCGCCCGGATGGAGCGGGCCGGCACGCAATGGCTGGCCGAACTGGAGGACCGCGACGGCAGCCTGTTCGCCACCGCGATCGACCCGGACGGCAACTACGTACAGATCATCCAGCTCAGCGAGGAACACCGGCAGGGGATGTGACGATGCTCGGCACCAGCAAGGCGTACAGCGGATTCTCGGTCAGCGACGTCGAGGCCGCGAAACGGTTCTACGGCCGGACGCTCGGCGTCCGCGTCTCGGAGGAGCACGGGATGCTGACGCTGCACCTCGGCGGTGGAGCGGACGTCCTCGTCTACCCGAAGGGGCCCGCTCACGTGCCGGCCACCTTCACCGTGCTCAACTTTCCCGTCGAGGACATCGACAAGACGGTGGAGGAGCTGACGGCGCGCGGGGTTCGCTTCGAGCGCTACGACGGAGTCGAGCAGGACGAGCACGGCATCGCCAGGGGCACGGGCGGGCCGCCGATCGCCTGGTTCACCGACCCCTCGGGGAACGTGCTCGCGGTGCTCCAGGAGTAACCGCTCATCCCGCGGTCAAGTACCACTGAACGCGGTCAAGTACCACTGGACGCGGTCAGGTACCACTGGACGCGGTCAGGTACCACTGGACGCGGTCAGGTACCGCTGGACGAAGAAGACGACGAGCGAGGCCGCGATGCCCGCGACGTACTGGAGCAGGGCGGAGGTCCTGAACGGCAGCGTCCGCAGGGTGGTGAAGTACTGGTACACCTTCACCACGTCGTCGAAGCCGGGGGCGGTCAGCAGGGCCGCCGGAGGTCGCCTCATCTGGGCGCGTACGGGGTCGAGGAGGTGGTCGAGGTGGTCACGTACCAGGCGGGCGATGACCATGAACGGCCACACGCCCACGTACAGCGCGACGACCACCGACAACACGGGTAAGGCGATGACGACGTTCGCGGCCACCTCCGACTGCTGCCATCGCGCGTACACCGCGGCGAGCACCTCGAAGACCAGTACGGTGACCGCCAGCCCGGAGGCGACGAACGCGTAGAAGCGGCACAGGTTCCTGATCGCCGGGGTGCTCGCCGGGTCGATCCACACCATGCGCAACCTCCCGCACCGCCGTAACCGGCCGGGGATCAGGGCCGCCGCCAGCAGCCAGTACAGGATGTCGCCGGCCAGGAACCCCAGCCAGCCCCCCATGAGGAACAGCAGCATCCGCGAGCCCCACGACCCGCCCTCGTCCCCCAGCGCGATCAGGGCCAGCACCACGCCGATCGCGGCGGCCGGCACGGCGACCGTCATCTGCTTCCACAGACTGGACCCGCTGAACAGCCACGCCCGTAGCCGGGCCCGCTCCTCGGCCGAGACCACCAGGTCGGACATGACGTTCCCGACCTTCAGCGCCGTCCCGTACGACAGCCAGACGACCGACAGCATGGTCATGCAGACGACCATCGCGCCCAGCGCGAAGAGATTGCCGGGCAGGTGTCGGTAGGCGATGTCCCATGGCAGCGGCCAGAGGATCAGGTTGAGGAAATAGGGCCAGGAGCTCGTGATCACCAGTGAGAGAGCTGTGGAGACCTTGCTGCCCGCGACGTACCCCGGAAGGCGGAACAGCCGGTTCATCCGCTGAAGGATCTCCCTCCTGTGGATCTCCGCCACCACGTCCGAGAGGTCGTGATCCGCGGGCTTCCCCCCGCCATCCGGCACCCGCTCGTCCGCCTCGATGAGCCGCTCCAGCAAGTCCTCCGGCAGCCCGGCCGGCGGCTCCGCGGCAGGCTGCATGCGCCACCCCCCGGTCGTCGCAAGTGATCCACCGGCTCCACGCTAGCGCCGCCCCCGGCTCGCTCGCGAGTGCCCGCTTCCGCCTCCCTCTTGCGGCGTTTCGCTGCGATCATCATGCACATGGGTGTCACACGAACTCACCTCTACAGGGCTCTGAGCCTCACGACCCTGGCCCTGCTCGCCCTCGGGGGTACGTATCGCTCGCCTGACTCCCGCGCTCACCTCGACCGCCGCGCGGACCACCCCCACCCGCCCGCCGCCACCGCCACGGCGACCGGCGCGATCAACGGCGCAGCGGGCTCGTACAACCGCAGGGCCAGAGCCGCGACCCCGGCACCCGCCGCAAGCATCAGCACCACCCCGACCGGCCGCCCCACGCCACCGCCCGCCCGCCACCTGCCCCACGACCCGACCACCTGCCCGGCCAGACCGGTCACCGTACCGGTCACGTACGTCGTGGAAAGCCCGGAACCTCCCGCCCAGCGAGTGACCGCGCTCTGCAGCCCCATCGCCACCGCCGACGCCGCGATGAGCGCGACCCGCGGCGCCTGCGCCAGCCATCCGACGGCGAGCCCTGCCAGCAGCACCACCTCCACGACCAGCACGGCGATCGGGCGCCGCAGCGCATCGCCGGCGGTCCGCCCGACCACGGCGAACCCCCCGGCGAGCCCGGCGCAGAAGCCCGCGAACGCGACCCCCGACCCGACCACGTGCGCTGTCCGCCCGGAGCCCAGGGCCAGGCCGAGGAGAACGACGTTGCCCGTCATGTTCGCGGTGAACACCTCGCCGAGCGCCAGAAAGCTCAGCGCGTCGGCAGCGCCTGCCGCGAACGCCAGGCCAAGCATCGACAACCGCGCCATACCCATGCTCTACGCACTATAGCGATCACTCTCAGCGACACCCCGGCGCGAGACCACCGCGAGCCCCGTCCCGAGTCAGGCGCCCGCGCTGTCGAGCCGGTTGAGCTGTTCACCCGTGAGCTTGACGTCGAGCGCCGGCAACGCCGCCTCATACTGCTGAAGCGTCCGCGGCCCGATCAACGGCACCACCGTCGGCGAGGACTGCTGCATCAACCACGCCAGCACCAACGCGTTCGGAGTCACCCCCACCTCCGCCGCCACCTCGACGACCGCAGCGGCCCGCGCCTCGGCATCGGGCCCGTCGTACGCGCTCATCACCCCGTGATTCCTGCGCTTGCCCGGGTCGTCGTAGATGCCCTTGAGAATCGGGGAGTACGCCACGAGCGTCAGATCGTCATGCGTCTGCAGATAGTCGAGCTGCTCGTCGTCCACGATGGACACATGCCGCAACCCGGCACGCCGCCGCAGGTACGAGTGCTGCTGCTGCAACGCGACCGGCGCCGGCCAGCCGTGCTGCGCGCACAACTGCCGGATCCGCTCCAGTCGCCAGGTCCGCACGTTCGACCAGCCGATGTACCGGGCCTTGCCCGCCTGCACGATCCCGGCGAGCGCCTCCAGCGTCTCCTCCAGGGGCGTGCTCCGGTCGTCGACGTGCACGTAGTACAGGTCGACGTGGTCGGTGCCGAGCCGGCGCAGGCTGCCGTCGATCGCGTCGCGCAACGTCTTCGCCCCGGCGCCGACGAAGTTCCGGTAGGCGGCGTCCCAGTCCGGCCGGCCGTCGTCCCAGACCAGGTCCAGGTCCTTCACGACGGCGCTGCCCTTCGTGGCCAGGAACACGTCCTCGCGCCGGCCGGTCCTCGCCAGCCAGCGGCCGATCAGCTCCTCGCTCTCGCCGCCGTGACTGCCCTGGTTCTCCCACCAGCAGTAGCAGTCGGCGGTGTCCAGGAAGTTGCCGCCCGCCTCCGCGTACCGGTCCAGGATCGTCACCGCCTCGTCCTCCGGCGTGACTGTGCCCATGATCATGCATCCGAGGGCGAGCTGGCTGATCTGTTCGCCGGTACGGCCAAGCTGCACGGTCTTCACGTGACTTCTCCTGTCGTCGATGGCGACGGGTGCTGGTGTTGACGGTAGGAGCTTGAGCGCGCTCCAGGTCAAGGGCGATTCGACCGCCCAGGCGACGACGTGGACGAGGCGCCGGAGAACGATGGACAGCAGCGGGCTCTGCGAGTAGGACGGACATCGTGCCGGACCTGTTGTGGGACGAGGTGAAGGATCTCTTCGATCCCGAGCTCAACGGAGCATTGCCCGACGTGGTCGTGGAAGAGACGACGGTCGAGGACTGGCAGGCCCTGCTGGATCTCGTCCGGGCACGAAGGTGGCCTCATGCCTATTCGGTCGGCGGCGAGCCCGCGGAGCTGGTGTCGGCCGCCGCCATGGTCGTGAGCGCCGACGGCGGAGGCGTACCCGAGCTGGCCGTCACCCCGGAGCTGCACGTCCGACCGATCCCCGAAGTTTTGTTGATTTTCAGGATGTATCAACCCGAATCCATCGACTTCGACGTCGATCTCAGGGAGCTGCAAGGACAGGAACGCTTGAATCTCCTCGTCGACGTCTTACGGGCGATCGGACGGCACCTGGGAAAGTCCGTATCGATGAGCGCGGAGCACTCCCCTGGCCATCCGGACCTTGCGTTCGACGTCGAGGCAGACCGGGTGATACTGCTGGCCGATCCCGCCAGAAGACCGCTGTGACGGACGGCAGGACCTCAACAACGCACACGATCCCAGCAGCCGACCGCCCCGCATGCATCACGGCTTGCGGTGCCTCCAGCCCGCAAAGGCGTCAGGGGAAGCGACCACCCCCGCCAGTGTCAGACGTTCTCGTCCTCATCCTGGCCATGGGGACGCGGCGGAAGAATGACAGAAAGATCGTCATCTACCTCGATCAGGTACTGAGCAGCCATCGCGGCCACGTAGAAACCCATTTGGGAACGCAGGTCACCAAGCGCCAGCCCAAGCCGCCTGGCCCCCGCGACACTCGTCTGAGAGCCGAAGTTCTCACCTTGCGGCCCGGCCGCCTCCACGAACCGACGGCAGGCGGCCCGCATGGACTTCAACGTGACGGAAAGCTCCCGCCCGACATCATGCTGTTCAAGTTGTTCGGCGATGAAGGCCCAAATTTCCAGGGCCGAGCGAACACAGTGCTCCACATCGTCGACATGCCGATCCACGAAGAGCAGCTTGCGCTCTTCGATGAAGTCCATCACCTCATGAGCGGCCCTGCGCTCCGCACTCGTCTTGCGCCACTGAACACCGAAGAGCGGCGTGCCCACGCCTATGACTTCGAACGGTATACGACCCATCATCCGAGCGTAGTGCGCACGCTACTGTGAGCGAGCAGAGTCTCCACAACTTGTCCCGGCCCGTTGCACGGGCTCGTGGGGTGGGCGACACTGCGGCGTGCATTCCGAAGAGCAAGCCGAGCAGGTGGCCGCCCTCGAACGAAGAAGGTGGGCGGCGCTGGAGCACGCGCTCGAAGTCGTGCAGCGCGACGTCCGCACCTCGGGAATCCCGGGCGCGCTACGCCTGACCACACCTGACTGGGACGGCAGCGGCCACGCCTGGGTGGAGTTCCAGGGCGCCTACCACGGCAACGGCATCCCACCCACCGCGGGCGCCGACGCCCAGGGGGCGCTCGCGCGCGTGGCCGACGCCACCCAAGAAGTGATCATGGAGCTGATCTGGAAGGCCTGGCCCGTCTGCACCACGCACGATCGCGGCCTGCGCGTCCGGCTGGAAGGCGAACTAGTTGTGTGGACGTGTACGGGCGACGGAACGCACACCGTCGCACCAGTCGGCGAGCTGCCTTGACCATCGAAGCCGCAGACATGCACGCGGCGGACGGCGATCAGCCGCCGACTCATGTGGTTGACGGGAAACAACACGACATGTGATTCTCAAGGCAGCGTTCTGGACGCTGGAATCTGTTTTGTGGGTGCGCGGTCGCCGCGCATGATGCGTTGCAGGCTCCAGCGACAGACACCGACCTCCGAGAGGTGGCTCTGTCGTGTCGTTACCCCTTGCCGTCCTGATCACGGTTCTCCCCTGGCTGGTGCTCGGCCTCGTCGCACTCCTGCGTGCGCGCAGAGAGGACATCCCCGCCGTCATTCGCGCTCTCGCCCGCTGGGGACGCCACTGACCCGCAGAGAAGGACGATCGCAGGGCTGCGGCGGCGCGGCACGGTCCCATGTGCACCAATGACTTCCGGTCGGCAGTGCCGTCTACAGCATCAGCGACAGGCCGAACGGCCCCCAGGCGACCCAATGCGACGGAGTTCCGATCATGCGGAAGCTGATAGCGACAGTGTTCAACTACTCCCTCGACGGCCTCCTCGCCGACGAGGGCACCGCCTTCTGGAAGTTCTGCTTCGACCAGCCCGAGAACCGTGATCCCGCCGACGAGGCACACCTCGACTTCCTCCGCAGCGCGCACGCCCACCTCATGGGCCGCACCGCCTACGAGGGCATCGCCGAGGGCATGACGACTTCCACCGACCACCCGTTCGCCGACATCCTGAACACCGGACGCAAGGTCGTCTTGTCCCGGACCCTGAAGACGGCCGACTGGGCCCGCACCACCATCGCCGCCGGTGACACGACAGAAGAGATCGACAAGCTCAGGGTGGGCGGCAACGGCCACATCATCGTCTGGGGCGGCGTCAGCCTCTGGCGGTCGCTCATGCGGCTCGACCTGATCGACGAGCTCCGGCTGAGCGTGTTCCCCTACGTCGCGGGCGAGGGCACCCGCCTGTTCGACGGCGTCCCCAAGGACTACCAGCTCGACCTGGTCTCCAGCACCGCCTCCAGCAACGGGATCGTGTATCTGCGGTACCACCGGCCCCGCTGGCCCAGCGACCGGCCGCGCACCACGAGCGCCGGCCGGCCTGTGGATGATCGGCATAGGCGCGACCCCGGACGACAGACACACGGGCCGTCCCTCAGAGATCAAAGAGGCCCTCTCCCCGACCAGGGGGAGAGGGCCTCTCTCGCGCGGAGGATCGGGGATTTGAACCCCGGATGGGCGGTAAACCCAAACCGCATTAGCAGTGCGGCGCCATAGACCTGACTAGGCGAATCCTCCAGGAGCCACCGCGGCTCAGCACAGCGTACCGGCCTTCCGCCGAGGCGGCAAAGCGATTCCCCCGGTGGCCTTCACCAAGAGTTATCAACAGCCTGTGGGTAACCCCCTGTGGAAGAAGCCCGCCCAGAGCTGGAGCGGGCTTCAAGCCTGTGGATAACTCCCCCGAACGCACACAGGGTCAGGCAGCCGGGTTGGCCTCGCCCTCGATCTCGATCTTGACCTTCTTGCCGACCAGCACGCCACCGGTCTCCAGCGCCTGGTTCCAGGTCAGGCCGAAGTCCTCGCGGTCGAACTCGGTGCTGATCGAGAAGCCCCACACGGCCTGGCCCCACGGGTTCGTGCCGGCGCCGCCGTACTCGACGGTGAGCTCGACCTCGCGGGTGACGTCGCGGATGGTCAGGTCACCGACGACGGTGAACTCGTCGCCGGAGTGCCCGGTCACGCGGGTGCTCCTGAAGGTGATCTGCGGGAACTTCTCGACGGCCAGGAAGTCGTCGCTGCGCAGGTGGCCGTCGCGGTCCGGGGCGCCGGTGGAGATGCTCTCGGCCTGGATCGTGAGCTCGGCGGCGGACTCGAGCGGGTTGTCCGCGACCGTGACCGAGCCGTTGAAGGTGCCGAAGTGGCCGCGGACCTTGCTGACCATCATGTGCTTGACGACGAAGCCGATGGTGGTGTGGGCGGCGTCGAGGTTGTAGGCGCCGGCGGCCGGGATGGTCAGGGACTCCCAGGTGCGGGTGGTCATGGGGTTCTCCTAGAAGGTAGGTAGCTGTTGTGCGGATGTCTGCGGCAACAACTTTCTACATGAGGAATATTCCGCACGTCAACTATCGTCGGATAAGCTATGAGCGTGATGAACTTCGACGACTCCCGGCTGACGGCCATCGGACTGCTGACCGAGGTCCACTCCGGGTTGATGAACCGGTTCCAGCCGGTCCTGAGCGCGGCGGGGTTGTCGGAGATCGACTTCGAGACCGTCATCCGGTTGGCACGTTCCCCGCAGCAGCGGCTGCGGATGAGCGACCTCGCGGCTCAGACCGAGCTGTCCACCAGCGGCGTGACGCGGGTCGTGGACAGGCTCGAACGGGAGGGGCTGGTCAGGCGCGAGGCGTGCGCCAGCGACCGCCGGGCCTCCTACGCCGCCCTCACCGACGCGGGCCGGGAGCGGCTGGAATCGGTTCTGCCCGACCACCTGCGCGACATCGAGGAGTGCTTCACCGGCCTGCTGGGCTCCGGCGAGCTGGAGACGTTCCTCAAGAGCCTGCGCAAGATCCGCGACGTGGTGCGCCCCTGCGCCACGGCCGGCGCAGCGGAGAGCACCTGCCCTACGGAGCGGGAAGCTCCAGCGCGGTCCTGAGCTTGGCCATCGCCCGCGACACCGTGCTCTTGACGGTGCCGACGCTGATCCCGAGCGTCTTGGCGATCTCCGGCTCGGTCATGTCCTCGTAGTAGCGCAGCACGATCGCGGCCCGCATGCGCTCCGGGAGCTCCCGCAGCGCCTGTTCGAGCGCCTCGTGCACCTCGGACGACCCCGCCGGCTCGCAGCTCACCTGCTCGGGCAGCTCGTCCGACGGGTACTCCTCCAGCTTGCGCCGCCGCCACTGCGAGATGTTGATGTTCACCATGGCCCGCCGCACGTAGCCGTCCAGGGCCCTGCGGTCCTCGATGCGCTCCCAGGCCTGGTAGGTCTTGGTCAGCGCGCTCTGCAACAAATCCTCGGCGTCCAGCGGATGCCCGGTGAGCTGATGGGCCGTACGCAGCAGCGCGGGACCGCGTGCCGTGACGTACTCGCGGAACTCGTCTTCCCAGCCGGTGGTCTGCATCGTGGCCAGAATCGCAGCCTGATGCCCTATTAGGCCGGAACCTCAATTCAGGTTTCGGCCCGCCGAAGATAAAGGTCCGTCAAGGTCGGTGGTGGTTTGTACGCCGCCGTAGGTGAAGGCACTTCCCCGGGGATGCGTATTTTGCTCCGTTCTGGCCCCCTACGGTGTGAGCCGCCCCCAAGTCATGTGAATCTAGTAGCCGAGCGAGGGAGGGGCGGATGGGGTATCCGAGCGTTGAGCGCCGCCGGGTGCTCGCCGCGGCCGCGCTCGGCCGCGAGAGCCGCGTTCCCGGCCCCGACCCGGTGGACGGCGAGCCGCTGCGCGCCGTCGTGGGCGAGGTGCTGGACGTCAGCCCGCATCTGATCACCATCGAGACCCCTTCAGGCACCCAGGAACGGCTGGTGATCGCCCCGTGGGCCACCGCCTGGCACGGCGCCGACGTCGCGCCCGCCGACCTGCCCGTGGGCTCCATGGTGCTGATGCGCGCGCTGCGCGACGGCCGCGTGATCGAGCGGATCTGGGCCGACACCACCCGCATCACGGGCACGATCCTGTCCATCGAGGGCCGCAGGGATCTGACGGTCGAGCTCGACTGCGGCCCGCACCGCGGCCACCGCACGGTCGTCATCCCCTACCGCTCGTCGGGACGGCTGCAGGTGCGCCATCCCAAGTTCGAGCCCGGCTACCTCTTCGACGCCATCGGCGTCCGGCGTGACGGGGCGAGCCTCGCCCTGCTGCCCGCGACCTCGCAGCCGCCGTACCCGGCGCGGTCCGTGCCGCCGCCTCCGCCCGCGTACAAACAGACGCGCATCTCCGGGACGGCCACCTGGTCGGACACCTTCGACGAGGAGGAGCGGGGCGCGGCATACCCGATGCTGGAACGTGCCGACACCGGCTGCGCCCAGGCGGGCGTGTCGTGCGCGGGCCTGCCGTACCTCTCCGTGGGGTCGTTGCTGCAGGTCAGGAACGTGTGCTCGAACCGTTCCTCGAACGTGCCCGTGGTGGCGTGCGGGTGCATGGCGGGACGCTTCTGCGATCGTTGCGTGGAGTGCGACACCTCGCCGCGCGGGCGGATCGCGGAGCTGTCGCCGTCCTCCTACGTGGAGCTGGGCGGCGAACTGGTCAAGGGATGCTTCAACGCGCAGATCGGATGGGGGTGACGCGCGTGCTGGAATCGCAGCTCCCGCTCCTGGTCGTGATGCTCGCCCTGGGCACGGCGGCCAAGGTGTTCACCGTCGCGACGAAGGGCGAGCCCGGCGGGTTGTCGCGGCTGGGGCCGGCGGTGCTGGTGCCCGAGCGCGTCCAGGCCCCGGCGCTGCTGGTGTGCGCGGCCGGTGAGCTGACGCTGGCCGCGGGGCTGCTGCTCACGACGCATCCGCTGTTCCGGTGGGGAACGGTCGCGTTCTTCGCGCTGTCCACGTACGTGCTGCTGGAGCTGCGCAGGCGGCGGCCCGACGCTGGATGCGGCTGCTTCGGCGAGGTGAGCTCGGCGCCGGTGGGGCTGCGCTCGGTGGCCAGGACGGTGGTGCTGACCGGGATGGCGGCGGTGTCGGTGTGGGCGCCGGTGCCGGGCTGGGCGGCGGCGATCTCGCCGTCGTGGCTGCTGGCGGCCGGCGCGGCGGTGCTCCTGCTGCTGTCGCCGGAGATCGAAGAGCTGATCGACCGCGTACGGTACCGCGCCCCCTGCGAGCAGCGCCGTGGCCCCGCCGAGTCGGTGACGCTGTCGCGGCTCAGGTCGAGCGGCACCTGGCGGGCGCACCGGGGCGAGCTGACCTCGGCGGAGCCGTACGACACGTGGCGGGAGCTGTGCTGGCGCTTCTTCGCCTTCCGCGGCCACGACGGCGACGACGTGGTCTTCGCCGTCTACCTGGCCGGGCGGCGCCCGGCGGTGCGGATGGCGGTGGTGGGGGCGCAGGAGGACAGCGGGTCTCTGCCGGAATATACGCCCGTATCGGCCTGACGCTATAGAGCCTTATACAACGCTCTATACGCGTGCGGATATAGCTCTATTGGGCTGTCTAGCTTCCCCACTAGACAGCCCAATAGAGGTCTAGGGGCGTCGCTCAGATGGGCTGAGCGCGCAGGAATCTCCCGAAGTGCGGCACCGTGAACGCGATCAGGCCGCGCTCGGCGCTGTAGATGAGCCCTTTCTTGATGAGGCTGTCACGGGCGGGCGAGAGGCTGGACGGCTTGCGCCCGAGGGCGTCGGCCACCTCCGCGGTCGGCACCGGCTCGTCACCGATCTGCGCCATGGCGTGCATGTAGTCGCGCTCGGCCGGGGTGGCCCGCTCGTAGCGGCTGCCGAAGAACCCGACCGCCAGCTCCTCCTCGGCCTCCGGCGCGGATACCTTCACGTCGTCGAGGGTGATCGGGCTGCGCGGGGCGAGATCCCAGGCCACCTTGCCGTAGGCCTGCACGAAGTACGGGTAGCCGTCGGCCGCCTCGTAGAGCGCGTCGAGCGCGTCCTGCGTGAACTCGACCTCCTCCTCGCGCGCCGGCAGGATCAGCGCGAGATCGGCCGCCTCCCGGTCGAGCTTGTCGATGCGCGCGTAGCGGAAGAGCCGCTCGGAGTAGCTCTTGCTGGCCGACAGGACGCTCGGCAGGTGCGGCAGCCCGGCGCCCACCACGATCAGCGGGCCGCCGCTCTGCGACAGCTCGTGGCAGGCGGCGCAGAGCGCGGAGACGTCGGCGGCCTGCACGTCCTGCATCTCGTCGATGAACAGGGCGATGCCCACCGCCAGGTCGGTGGCCACGCTCGCGGCGTCGACGAACAGCTCGGTGAGGTCGATCTCCAGGTCGCCCGAGTCGGCGCGCCCGCGGCTGGCGGGCACCTCGATCCCAGGCGACCAGTGGGAGGTGCCCTTGGCCGCGGCCGGATCGCGCATCGCGAACGCCTTGAGCACGCCGAGGAACTCCTCGATGCGCTCGGGCGCGCGGTGCCGCGGCGCCAGCTCACGGATGGCCATGTGCAGGGCGGCGGCCACCGGCCGCCTGATCGACTGGTCGGGCCGGGCCTCGATCTTGCCCGTGCCCCACAGCCGCTGCATGGCCATGGATTTGAACGTGTTGAGCAGGACGGTCTTGCCCACTCCCCGCAGGCCGGTCACGACCATGCTGCGCTCGGGACGGCCGCGGGCCACCCGCTCCAGCACGACCTCGAACTGCTGCAGCTCGCGATCGCGCCCGGCGAGCTCCGGCGGGCGCTGCCCGGCGCCTGGAGCGTAGGGGTTTCGCACAGGGTCCACGCTCTCGGACTTTATTGCCGGATATAGCGGCCGTCTTAGATTTGGGAAGAAAGTGCTACGGCGTGTCCGAGCAGGGGCGGGCGCGAGCACCGTCATCGGACACACCCCCTTCCACCAGGCCGAACCTCTGTTCGATTGCGGTACCTAGAACTGTAGCGCGGACTCGAACACTCATGCGATGGTTTCGAGTAAAGATCTTTGCAACAGGCCGATGCCGATGATGCGTCCAGGAGATGTGGACTTCGAGGAATTCGTCCGGGCACGGGGCCCGGCCCTGCTCCGGTACGGCTACGTGCTCACCGGCAACGCCGACGACGGGGCCGACCTGGTCCAGGAGGCGTTGCTCAAGCTGAGCGACACCTGGAAACGGGTCCGCAACAAGGACAACCCGGAGGCCTACGTCCGCACCACCATGGCCAGGCAGCACATCAGCTGGTGGCGCGGGCGGCGCAGGGAGCACCTGACCGACGACCTGCCCGAGGGCTCGTACACCGACGAGCACTCCTACGGCGAGCTGTGGCGGGAACTGGCCACGCTGCCGCGCAGGCAGCGGGTCGTCCTCGTGCTGCGCTACTACGAGGACCTGTCCGACAAGGAGATCGCCGAACTCCTCGGCATCTCCCGGGGAACCGTGCGCAGCCAGGCGTTCCACGCCCTCAACGCGCTGCGCGTCAAGCCATCTATCCGCGAGTCGGTACGGAAGGGGGAGCGGCCATGAGGAGCGAGGACGAGCTGATCGGCGCGCTGCGGACGGCGGGTGAGCACGCTCCCGACGACGGCGGCGGCCTGCTGGCGGGGGTGGCGTCGCGCAGGCGGCGCAGGACCCGGCGGCGGCTGCGCGTGCTGGCGGCGGCCGCCGCCGTGGTGGTGCTGAGCGTGGGGATCAGAGGCGTCGTCCTGTCCGGCGAGGGCCAGGGCGACGCGGCCACGACTTCCACCGAGACGCCCGGGCCGAGATCGCAGCCGGTCGAGCGGGTCTGGCCGCGCGCGGTCTTCAAGGTGCCCACCAGGAACGCGCTCGGCGCCGTCTACCTCCCGCTCACCGCATTGAGCGCGACGGAGGTCCTACTGCTGGCCACGCCGGTGGGGAACCCCACGTTCGAGGTGTACGACGTCACGACCGGGAAGACCCGCGTGGTCGCGGAGCTGCCCACGTCGCAGCGGCACATGGTGCCGCTCGCGGCCGCCGACGGCGCCTACCTGGTCTGGTACACCGGCGGCAGGACCTCCACCGAGATCTGGATGGTCCCGCTGGCGGGCGGCGAGCCGACCCCGGTGACAGGCCTGTCCGGCGCCCGGGCCGACGTGGACGCGCTCTCGGTCAACGGCGACCAGGTCATCTGGTCGGAGCGGTCAGGTGACGTGTGGCACGCCCCGTTGACCGGCGGCATTCCCGAGCGCATTCCGTCGGGCAACGGCCTGCACCTGCTGCGCTGGCCGTGGGCGAGCGACGTGCCCGCCGGCACCGACACCGGCGATCGCAACCAGAGCGAGGTGGTGGACCTCGCCCTGGACACGAGGATCCAGGTCACCGTGCCCGGCCAGGCGAAGGGCCTGCGCTGCGGCCCGCACTGGTGCTTCGGGCGCGACACCAAGGGCGGTTTCGTGCAGCGGATCGACGGCGGCGAGGTCCGGTCGGGGCTCGAGGGTTTCGGCCAGCCGGAAGTGCGATCCATGGCTCCGATACTCAACCGGTTCGTGGTGCTCAGGGACGGTGTGTACGACGTCGAGACCGGACTGACGGCGACGATCCCGCGAACGGCGGCCTGGATGAGCACGGGCATGACAGCGGAACCCAGCACGGCCCTCTACTGGGAGGGCGAGCCTGGCACTTACGAAGTACTGAACTTGGCAGCCGTCCCGTCGGCCCAATAGCGTTCGGGGCCATGCGGACCTTCGCGAACGTACAGGAACTCAAGGCGGCCGTCGGCGAGAAGTTCGGCCCGACCGAGTGGCGCACCGTCACCCAGGAGCAGGTCAACACCTTCGCCGAGGCCACCGACGACCATCAGTGGATCCACGTGGACGTGGAGCGCGCCAAGGAGGGGCCGTTCGGCGGCACGATCGCCCACGGGTACCTGACGTTGTCGTTGTTGCCGTCCTTCATGTTCTCCCTGGTCAAGGTGGAGGGCATCGCGATGGGCGTGAACTTCGGCCTCGACAAGGTGCGTTTCCCCCGTCCGGTGCCGGTCGGCGCGCGGATCAGGGCCGTGGGCGAGCTCACCGACGTCAAGGGCACCCCGGCCGGCCACCTGTCCAAGCTGAAGATGACGATCGAGATCGAGGGCGAGAAGCGGCCGGCCTGCGTCGCCGAGACCCTCAGCCTGTACGTCCCCGCCGAATAGGCGTGCAACAGAAACCCGTGTGACGCGATCCCTGGGTTCGTCCGGACCCGGGGCGACGCGCTGCTCCGGTACGGCTACGTGCTCACCGGCAACGCCGACGACGCGACCGACCTCGTCCAGGAGGCGCCGGCCCGCCTGGGCGGCGCCTGGCCCCGCGTGCGCAACCCGAGGGGTACGTCCGCACGACCATGGTGCGGTTGCACATCAGGTCGTGGCGCCGCCGGCACCGGGAGGACCTGGTCGCCGCCGTCCCGGAACGCGGCGAGCACGACCGCTACGGCGACGCCGACCTGTGGGCCGAGCTCCAGGAACTAGAAGTACACGGTGCTGAACGTGGCAGCGATCAGATGATGATCGCTGCCACCGCCACCAGGGCGAGCAGGCCGAGGTAGGCCAGCACGAGCCGGGTGTCCCGGAGGAAGCACTTGCTCCGGGTCAGCCCGGCTCGCCGCGCCTTCCAGTAGCCCGCGAAGCCGAGCGCCGCGAACCCCAGCACCGCCCACGGGCCGAGCAGCCACGCCAGCAACGCGACCGTCGCGTACACGCACAACCGCAACGGGTCGTACGGCTCCTTGGCGTCCTTCACCTGGCCACCATCTTTTGTCTGGCCGCCGTCTTTCACCTGGCCACCATCATTCATCTGGACGCCGTCCCTCACCTGGCCACCGTCTTCACCTACCCACCGTCTTTCACCTGGCCACCGCCGACAGCCGCTGCCGGGAGAGCTGCGGCCAGGCCTGCACCGCGCAGAACGGCGCGCACTGATCCTGCTCGGCGCGGGTGCCCACATGCACGCAACACTGCGTGAGCCGCTCCTCGATCATGGTCGAGATGTCCATGAACGGCTTCACCGTCAGCCGCACCACCCGCTCCCCCAGCATCCTGCGCAGCTTCCTGCGCCGGCCCGGCAACGCCGACGACGCGAGGGCGAGCAGGGTGGACACGCCGAGGTCGCAGTTCTCGCAGATCGTCCGCCACAGGTCGCCGACCTGCGGATGCGACAGCGACGACTGCTCGGAGAGCAGCCCGAGCAGCGACTCCTGCACGGCCAGGCGCAGCTCCTTCGGCAGCTCGGTGTCGGCGATGCGGTTGGAGACCAGACCCAGGTTCGCCTTCAGCCGGTCGTGGCCGATCAGCGCGGTCAGCGAGCGCCACTGCCGGGCGTCGTCGCGGATGAGGTAGCCGACCGAGCAGCAGTGGGGGTGCGAGCAGGGCAGGGCCGTCAGGTCGCGCCAGGTCACCAGGCCATCGGTCTGCGGGCCGAGGCGCTTGAGCACGCCCGTGTGGGTGAGGCGGTCGACCGGGTCGATGGCGGCCGACCTGCCGGAGCCGAACTGGGGTTGCAGGGACACGCCCCCGACGTACGGGGTGTCGAGCGCGAGGCGTACGACGTCGCCGATCTCGCCGTCGTTCACACCGAGAGCGGCGGTCATGACGAGCGTGGTGAAGATCTCGCGTGCGGACAGGCGCTCGATGGCCTCGGCCTTGATCCTCGTCAGGTCGCCGCCCCGATGGTGCCGGGACGCCTCGGCCGACGTGCCGTCGTACTGCAGGTAGACCTCGACCCGCTCGCGGTGCTCGGTGATCAGGTCGAGCAGGGAGTCGTCCTTGGCGAGCAGGACGCCGTTCGTGTTGATCAGGATGCGGGTGATCGGGCGGGCGCTCAGCTCGGCGAGCAGGGTCTTCAGCTCGGGGTGCAGGGTGGGCTCGCCGCCGCTCAGCATGAGGACGTCGAGCTTGCCGTTCTCCCGCTCCAGGCGCTGGTCGACGTTGGCCAGGACGTCGGCAACCGGGACGACGCCGGACAGGTCGGGCGAGCTGTCGGCGAAGCAGGTGGGGCAGCGCAGGTTGCAGGTCTCCGCGATGTCCTCAAGCAGGATGCAGGTGTGCTGGGTCTGCAGCTCGGGCAGGCCACGCAGGTAGGCGGCGGGGATCGGGTCGAAGTTGCCGGCCACGTCGGGGACGTGCTGCTTCGTGGGGGCCGTCCACTCCTCCAGGTAGCTCAGGATCTCCGGATCCTCGTCGTACAGCGTGCGGACCAGCCCGTGTTCGCGGCACCCGCGCTCCAGCCACACCCGGCCGTCGCGTTCGGCCAGATAACCGCTGAGCCGCTCGACCCTGTCGAGGTCACGGCCGTGGCACTTCGGGCAGAACGCGTTGACGTACCTGAGGATGCGATCGCCTCGCAGCCCCATCCCTGCGCTCATGTCATGACCTTCCGCTTGAACAGGGGGCATAGTATCCGCGCCGCCAGCCGTACCCGAGTCTGACGGCGAGCAGCAGCATGCCCGGGAGCAGGAACCACTGCGGCCTGGTCAGGTCCAGCCAGATCGTCTCGTTGGCCCTGGTGAACTCGACGAGGAAACGGAAGATCGCGTACGCGGCGACGTACAGCGTGAACAGCTCGCCCGGCCTGGTGAGCCGGTCGCGCGCCCAGACGAGCGCGGTGAACGCGGCGAGCTGGAAGATGATCTCGTAGATGAACGACGGGTGCATCGCCTGGCCCGCGAGACAGCCGGGACACTCCGGGGTCGTCGCGGGGGCGTGCACACCCCACGGCAGGTCCGTCGGCCTGCCCGGCGCCTCCGTCAAATGGCAGCCGATCCGGCCCACCGCCATGCCGAGCGCCACCGCCGGCGCGAACAAATCCCCCGTCCGCTCCCTGAAACCGATGATCCGCTTCGCCACCAGCACCCCGACGTACGCGCCCGTCAGGCCGCCCAGGATGCTCCGCGACCCGTACAACCACAGGCTGTCCAGTTGCAGCGTCTCCATCCAGCCCGCCAGCCGCATCCCGATCGCGCCGCCCACCAGCGCGCCGGCGACCGCGAACAGCGACTGCTCGTTCAGCGCGCCGCGCCTGCGCGCCTCCCGGACGAAGACGACGGCCGCCACCGCCACGCCCAGGCCTACGAAGATCTCGTGAAGGGGCATGGCGGTCAGCCGTACAGGCTCGGGTTGATGCCGGTGCAGATCCCGGCCGAGAGGATCGACCACAGCGCCCAGCCGATCATCAGCCCCAGGCCGAGGCCTCTGCTCCACGGCTTGCGCACGAAGCACAACCCGATGCCCGCGCCCAGCCCTACCAGCGCCAGGAGTGCTGCGCCTGCTGCCAGATAGGGGGTGGGGCTGCCGCTGGCGCCCATGGCGGCGAAGAAGATGAAGAAGCCGATTATGGCGTTGAGGAGGCTGTAGATGGCCAGGCCGGCGAACAGCATGCCGACGAGCATGCCTGTGGAGTTGGTGTTCGGGGGTGGGGGTGGTGGATAGCCGCCCGGTTGGGGGGGCGGTGGCGGGCCGTAGGGCGGGGTGGCTGTGTGGGGCGGAGTGGCTGTGTGGGGCGGGATGGCTGTGTGGGGCGGGATGGCTGTGTGGGGCGGGATGGCTGTTTGGGGCGGGTGCTGGCCGTAGGGCTGACCTCCGTACGACGCCTGCTGCCCCGGCACCGGTCCACCCTGCCCCGGACCGCTCTTCCCTGAACCGCCCTGCGGTGGACCGCTCTGCCCTGCGGCGCCCTGCCCCGGACCACCCAGCCCTGGATCGCCCTGGTGCGAGCCGCTTGGAGCGGAACCACCCTGAGCCGATCCTCCCTGAGCCGGAGCGCCACCGTAAGCCGGAGCACCACCCTGGGAAGACCCGCCCCCACCATCCGGCGGCAAGAACAACGGCCGGCCAGCCTGCCCCTGCCCAGGTCCTTGCACCCCCGAGCCAGCCCCTCCGCCACGGCCCGCCGTCGACATAGGCCCCGGCACACCAGCCGGAGGCGGCATCTTCACCGGCTCCCCACTCGGAGGCGGCGCACCAATCGACTCTCCACTCACAGGCGGCACAATCTCCGGCCTCCCACCCGCAGGCGGCAGACCCCCCGTCCCCCTCCCCTCAGACACCGCGCCCATGGACTTCCCGCCCACAGACGCTGCCCCTACAGACCCCTCACCCGCAGGCGGCATGCCCTCTGCCCGCCCACTCCCAGGCGGCGGCAGAAACTCCGGTTCTCCTTCTGGCACCGCCCCAGCCCCTGACCCGTTGTCAGGCTCCTCGGACGGCGGAGGTGGTGGCGTTGCACTCATTGGCTTGGTCTACCCCTCTAGTCATGATCAGACTAGGCACCCACGATTGCCATCGCATCAACACCCTCCCAAGCCGCCCTCAGGCGGAAGCCCGACCAACCCCAGCCCACTCCCTCTCGCCCCTACAACCCCTCCGAGTAGTAGATCGCCGCCTGCACCCGACTCTTCAGCCCCAGCTTGTTCAACACCCGACTGACATGTGTCTTGGTCGTAGCCTCCGCCATGTCCAGCTCCCTGGCGATCTCAGCGTTGGACAACCCCCGCCCAATACAAGCCAGAACCTCCTTCTCCCGAGGCGTCAGCCCAGCCACCCCACCCGCGTCCTCATCCACCTCCCGCCGAACCGGCGCCTGCTCAGCGAACTCAGCGATCAATCTCCGGGTAACCCCCGGCGCGATGAGCCCATCTCCCCGAGCCACCACCCGCACCGCCTCGATCAACGCCTCAGCCTCAGCGTTCTTGAGCAAGAACCCAGCCGCCCCCGCCCGCAGAGCCCCGAACACATACTCATCCACATCGAACGTCGTAAGAATCAGCACATCGCAGACCCCGGCCAGCTCCCGAGTAGCGGAAATCCCATCCAGCCGGGGCATCCGCACATCCATCAACACCACATCGGGCCGCAACTCCCGAGCCATGGCCACGGCCTGCTCCCCGTCCCCGGCCTCCCCTACGACCTCGATGTCATCCGCCCCACCCAGAATCAGCACGATCCCGACCCGGACCGCCGCATGATCGTCCGCCACCAGCACCCTGACGGTCACCAGCCACCTCCACCCATCCGCTCAACCTGCCTGCCACGCACCAGCCCAATCGAATCCCCCGGACTTTCACCACCATCAGCCGCCGCCCCCGCCCACAGCAGTAGGCAGAACCGCCAGCACCCGCCACCGCTCCCCGCCGCCATCCACCCTCACCTCATCCCGAACCACTCCATCCCGAACCGCCTCATCCCGAACCGCCTCATCCCGAACCACCCCTGCGTCGAAAACCCCGCCAACCAGCGAGGCCCGCTCCCGCATGCCGATCAACCCCGCCCCGGCGCCAGGCAACCCCACCTCGCGCCCTTCCTCCCCCAGCGCGTTCTCAACGCTCAGTCGCACTCGCTCACCCTCGTAGACCACAACAACCGACGCGGGCGACCCCCCATGCTTGAGCGCGTTGGTCAACGCTTCCTGCAAGATCCGATACCCGGCGAGGTCAACGGCCGCAGGCAACTCCCGGGCCTCCCCCTCGACTCGCAGCTCCGCGGCCATCCCAGCCCGCCGCACCCGTTCGACCAGCGTCTCCGCATCAGCCAGGCGCGGCCGGGTGGCCTCGTTCTCCGCTTCGTCGCCGTCCTGCCGCAGCAGCCCGATCATGGCCCTCATCTCGGCCATCCCCTTGACGCTGTTCTCCCGGACGGACTCCATCACCATCCGTACGGTCTCCCGATCAAGATCCTTACGCGAGAGCGCAGCGGTGGACTGAATGGCGATGGCGCTGAAGTGGTTGGCGATCATGTCGTGCAACTCGCGCGCCATCCGCGTCCGTTCGGCAGCCACCGCGGCCTGCCGATCCAGCTCCGCGAGGCGAGCCACCTGCTCGGCGCGCACCCTCTCGGCCGCGGCCCGATCGCGCTGCTCCCGCAGCACCACCGCAGTGGTCACAGGCGTAATGAGCACCAGCCCGGCCTGCACCCCCATGACGGCCAACATCCGCCAGTCCTCATACAGGAACCCCGCCACGGCCCCGGCCACCACGGCCAGCGCCCCGGCGATCCCGAGCAGCACCCGGGCGAACCGTGCCGGCCCGTAGAGCGCGGCGGCGTACAAGTTGTCGGTGAAGATCAGCACCGTCCCCAGCGAGGGCCCCACGAACCCGTCCATCACGATCCCGACCACCCCCAGCCCCAGAGCGGCCAGAGGCGCCCGCTGCCGCACCAGCACCCCCGCACAGGTGAACGCCAGCGGTATGACGAGCACCCACGTGGGCACACCGCGTTCGAGATGGGACCCGCCCGCGATCAGCACCACGCCGACCGCGAAGGCGAGCCCGGCCCCCAGCACCACCTGTTTCATGCCCACATCCCACCACCTCCCGCCCGCTCCTCCCTCCTACGAAGGTCTTCCTGTGGATACACCCTTCGATGTAGCCGCAGGCAGCGACTTATCCACAGGCAGCAACTCAAGAGGGGAACACCCGACGTACCAAAGCCGCCCCGGCACGGGCCCCCTGAACGATCGGGCTCCCTGAATGACCGGGCTGCCGCTGAGCGGTCTCCAGCCCGCAATGCCCCAGATACCCTCAGACGCAGCCGTTGCGGCCCTACAAGCCCTTCGCCCGGACCGCACCCTTCGCGACCAGCCCGCCGAGAACAGACCTCGCCCCAGCGAGGATGGAACAACACCGGCAGGGCATAAAACCCCACCCGCAAGCCCACAAGGGTTCCCACAACGTCGCACTCATTGCGACGATGTGCTCACAGTACGTGGGACCCGAGCTCCGATCACACCCGGATCGAGGATCCCTTCCGACTACCGCAAGGGTAGGGGTACGTGGATATAGAGGCGGAGATTCGCAAGCTGAAACTCCGTGTGGACGCCCTCGAAGCAAGCGCGCGCTCCGGCGGCACTGCCTCCGGCCGCCGCCGCACGAGGGCAAGGCGCCGGCGCATGAACATCCCGGCCCAGAACTGCACCCCACTGGAGGACATTCAACCCGATACCCCGGCAACCCCCAGGAAGGCCATTCATCCGAACGCCGCCATCAGAAACCTCCAGGCAGAGCTCACCCAGGACCTCTCCGCCCTGAACGACGAGATCGGAGGCTTCCGAAGGCAGTCGAATGACCACTTCACGAAGTTCCGCTCGCAGATCCAGGACCAGCACCACGCCGTTCACCGGAGACTCACCGATCTGGCGCTGGTGATCGAGCGCCTGGCGAAGCGGCTGGACGCCTAGATCATCGCGGCCCCCCGACCCGTGTCGGGGGCCCGTCCCACCCCCTCAACCCCAGGTCAACACCATCCATACCTGCCACCGACCACCGGCCGAACGCCCCGAGCCCGCACCGGAGACACCATGATTGCCGTTTCTGGTTCGAGTCACTCCTCAGAACCCGCTATGCTTGCTTACGCAGCGA
>NZ_VSEY01000022.1 GCF_008086045.1 Nonomuraea sp. PA05
CTGCTCTTCATCGTCGTCACGGCCATCGTCCTCCCGCTCAACTACTTCCTCGGCAAGAGGCAGGTCGCCGCATGAGAACGCTCAAGAGACTCAGCGCCGAGACGATCACCCTGGTCCTGGCCACCGCGATCTTCCTGGTGCCGTTCTCGTTCATGCTGCTGACCGCCGTCAAGGACCGGGCCCAGGCCGCCGACCTGGACTTCGCCTGGCCGACGAGCTGGCCGGTCGTGCGGAACCTCATCGCCGTCGTCGAGGCACGCGACTACGTGCTGCTGCGCGCGTTCGTCAACTCCACGATCCTCACCGTCGCCTCCGTCGCGCTGATCGTGATCTTCGCCGCGATGGCCGCGTTCGTGCTGCAGCGCCGGGCCGGGAAGATCGGCTCGCTGGCGAACTTCCTGGTGCTGTCCGGGCTGATCATCCCGCCCGCCATCGTGCCCACGATCTGGCTGCTGCAGGCGATCGGCCTGTTCAAGACGCTGCCCGGGCTGATCCTCGTCGAGGTCGCCTTCGGGCTGTCGTACGCGGTGCTGCTGTTCCGCGCGTTCATCGCGGCCGTCCCGCGCGAGCTGGACGAGGCCGCCCAGATCGACGGGTGCGGCGGCATGCGGCTGTTCTTCCGGGTGATCTTCCCGCTGCTGCGGCCGGTCACCATCACCGTCATCCTCACGACGTCGGTGGCCGTCTTCAACGACTTCGTCAACCCGCTCTACTTCACCCCGGGCGACGACAACGCCACCGTCCAGGTGACCCTCTACAACTTCCAGAGCCAGTACAGCACCCAGTGGAACCTGCTGTTCATGGACATCGTCCTGATCACGATCCCGCCGCTGCTGCTGTTCGTCTTCTTCAACCGCAAGATCGTCGCCGGCATGACGGCCGGAGCCATCAAGGGATGACATGACCTGCCTTAACGCCGAACCGGGCGCGGCGGGACGCCACTGGAGAACCCCGTGATCAGAAGCCACGACTTCCGGCACCGCGGGCTCGCCCTGCGCGCCACGCTGCACCTCCCCGACGGCGGGGCCCGGCGGCCCGCCGTGGTGTTCGTCCACGGGTTCTCCAGCAACCGGATGGAGAACCGCTCATTCGTCCTGATGGCGCGGCTGCTGGAGGAGCACGGCATCGCGTCCGTCCGGTTCGACCTGTCCGGGCACGGCGAGAGCGACGGCGACTTCTTCGACGTCACCATCACCGGCGAGATCGCCGAGACCCGCTCCGTCATCGGGGCCGTGCGCGACCTCGGCTTCGCCGACCCCGGCCGGATCGCGCTGGTCGGCATGAGCATGGGCGGCGTCGTCGCCGGCATCGTGGCCGCGGAGGAGCCGGGCATCCGGGCCGCGTGCCTGTGGTCGCCGGCCGCCGTCGCCCCCTTCGAGGTGGGCGCCGGCTTCCTCAAGGGCCGCGACATCCGCGCCGAGCTCAAGGAGCAGGGCTATTTCGACGCCGACAGTCATCGCATGAGCCCGGCCCTGGTCGACGACATCGCCGGCCTCGACGTGTACGGCCGCTCCCGCCCGTACACCGGGCCGGTGCGCATCATCCACGGCGACCGCGACGACATCGCGCCGCTGTCCTACGCCCGCCGCTACCTCGACCACTACACCGGCAACGCGGAGCTGGTGGTCGTCGAGGGCGCAGGCCACGGCTGGTCCACCGTGCCGCACCGCGCTCGGCTGCACCGGGCCACCTTGCGGTTCCTGCTCGCGCACCTGGAGCCCTCACCCTGACGCCCACTGCGGATCAACGTCAAGGGCGACAGCCGGGCCGACATCCTGCGGGCCGAGCAGGCGCCTCTTCCGTGCGGAGTCCGGCCGCACTCCGAGCGAGGCCCGCGCGGGGCTCCCGTAGCACGCGGCGGCACCTCTCAGTCCTCGGGCCGTCAGGCGCCGGCGGTGGGCGCGTCCGTCCACGACCCGATCACTGAGCGGCACCTGCACCGGAGGGCGGGCGCGCCGGGACGCGCCCGCCCTCCGGGCCGGGGTCAGGTCCGTACGATGGCGACGGTGTCGATCCCGTTCCAGGCGAGGTTGGCGTTGTCCAGGAGCAGCTTGTCCACGTCGATGGAGTGCTCACTCCCGTCCGCGGAGTCGGCCACCTTGAACGTCGAAGGATGCACGGACCCGTCGGCGTGGACCACGCCGCCGTAACCGTGGATGGTCAGATAGTGCCGCAGGGTCGGCGTGGAGGTGTTCCACCAGGGCAGCTTGCCCGGGATCACCAGGACTATCACCGGTCTGCCGCGCGACAGGGATGTGACGATCCGGTCGATGCCCGCCTCGTAGGTCTGGCCGTTGGCGACGTAGATCTCCTCCCACTTGTACTGCCAGTCGGAATCGGAGAGGTAGGAGTTGATCGTGCCGGGGATCCTGCCCGGCATGGTCACGCCGTAGAGGGTCTCGTCGGTCTGGAGCTTGACGGCCAGCTCCGACTGGGGCGGGGCCGAGATGCCGATCGTGGCGAGTGTGGTCTGTACGGCGCCCGGCCCGCACCAGTTGTCCCGTTCCTGCTGCTTGGCGGACAGTCTCATGTCGAGGGCCCGGACCGGGAGCTGCCACGCCCCGGCGATGCCGAAGGTGGCCTGGGTGACGACGTAGGGACGGCTGAGGTCGGTGAAGGCGGTGTAGCAGGCCCTGCTGGCGTTGGTGGTCATCGTCGGGCACGAGTCGGAGATGTCGGCGCCGCCTCCGCCGAACCACAGGCGCAGGTTCACCTGGAAGTTGGTGTACGCGCCCGGGTTGACGAAGGCGACGCTGCGGACCTGCGTGCGGGCGTAGTTGAACTCCAGGCAGACCTGGTAGGCGGTGCCGTTGTACACGCGGGTGTCGCTGCAGGTCCTGTTCGCCGGCGACGGGTACTCGTGCCAGATCCCGGCCTGCGCGGGGAGTGCGGGCACGGCGACGACCGCGACCACCGCCCCCGTAAGGAGCGCGAGTAACGCCGTGAGGATTCTTCGCATGGGTTCGCTTTCTCGGCAGGGGGTGCTTACGGCCGCGGGATCGCGAACCGGTACAGCCGTTCATTGATCTTGTAGTAGAGGTGGCCGAAGCCGTCGGCCGTCAGCCCTTCCATCCCGGCCACGGTCAGCAGCACGGTCGCCGTCTTCGTCGCTCTGTCGACGCGGAAGATCTGGTCGCCGAGAGTGCCGTACACGTGGTCCGGGTCCTGCGCCACGGTGAGCAGCACCCCGTCACGCCAGGCGAGGCTCGGCCTGGCGGCGTAGTCGGGGTCGGGGAACAGGCGTTCCGTGGCGATCGTCCCGGGCTGCGCGGGGTCGAGGGTGAACAACGAGCCGCCCGCCAGGCCCCACAGTTCGCCGTCCACCTCCGCCAGGGCCGTGACGGCCTTGGGCGCCGTCAGCGGCAGGGGGTGCAGGCGCACGGCGCCGGTGGCGGGGTCGAAGGAGAAGAGCGTGGCCGAGGCTCCCGGCGCGTAGACGGGGTCCACGCCCAGCGCGCCGCGCGTGGACGTGCCGCCGAACAGCTTGCCTCCGGCGTAGGCCAGCGAGACGACGGACTGATTCTGGACGACGCAGAGGGTCCGCCCGGCAGTGCCCTGTTTCCAGACGGTCAGGGCGCCGCTGCGCTTGCCGTACTTCGGCACCGTGCCCATGTAGACGGCGCCGTCCGGGCCGCCGGCGAGCGCGTAAGGCCGGTCCTGCGGCGGCGGCCCGTTGCCCGGCTCGCAGTCGTCGGCCTTGTCGCCCGCCGCGCCCCCGGTGTACAGGAGCGCCGGCGGCCAGGAGCCGCCGGGGTCGTAGCCGTAGAGCTTGGCCGACGGGTAGACGCCGAGGTAGAGCCTCCCGTCGTGGGCCAGCACGCTGTCGGTCTGGTCGAGCCCGGCCAGCGTGGGCGTGTCGGGCCTGCTGTCGTCGCCGTCGCCGCGCAACGGGTCGTGGACGCCGGTGCCGCCGGTCAGGTAGCCGCCGGTGTAGACGCGGCCGTCGGGGCCGGCGCCCAGCGCGTTGATGGCGGCCGGCAGCACGGGGGCGCCGGAGACGAGCCTGCTGCTGGAGCCGCCGGTCGCCGGGTCGTAGGTGAAGATCCTGGTGCCGTCCGCGGCCGCGCCGAGCGCCACGAGCGTGCCGCCTGACCAGGTGTAGCCGGTGACGTCGAGCCCGGGGCGGGCGGAGGTGGCCCGCACGGACCCGGTGGCCACGTCGTAGGAGTGCAGCAGCCCTTCCTTGACGAACCACACCTTGCCGTCGCGGGCAGGCGAGTGGTGCAGGTCCACGTCGGTGAGGGCGGTGTCGGTGACGGCGGCGTACGAGCCGCCGGCCTCGCGGGCGACGCGCAGGACGAGCAGCGTGCGGTCGATCCAGGCGAACAGCCTGCCCCCGGTCCAGGTCAGCCCGCCCACCATGGAGCTGTGCGCGTAGGCCGCCGGAAGCAGGTCGTCCACCTGGCCGGTGACGTTGTCGAACCTGACCAGCCCGGCGTCCGTGCCGGTGCCGAGGTAGGTGGCGTTGGCGTCCGGGTCGTGGGCGAGGCTGCGCACGTACTGCGCGTCGGCCACGATGGGCACGGCCCCGATCGTGGTGAAGGCGCCGTCGTCGTACTTGAAGTAGCGGCCGTCGTTGTACGTGCCGCCGTACACCTTCCCGCCCGCTCCCGGCTCCAGGTCCCAGATGAAGGAGTAGCCGCCCTCCGCGCGCCCGAGGTCGGTGACCGTGGACTGGCCGGGGACGTACCGGTACAGCTTGGAGTTCGGGTAGGTGCCGAGGTAGACGCTGCCGTCGGTGGCCGTGGCCGCTGCCCAGCCGCCGACGGTGGGCGTGGCCGCGCTGTCCGGGATGGTGATCTTCCTGGTCACCTTCGCGGTGGCCAGGTCGATCTCCGCGAGTTGCGGGTTGACGCCGGCGGTGCCGGTGTAGAGGGCGTAGGCGCTGCCGTCCGCGAACGTGGTGGCGTTGGGCGCGCTGCTTTCGATCTGCACACCCAGGTCGGTCAGGTCCTTGGTGATCAGCACCTCGTCCCAGTAGGCGGTGCCCACGTCGGCCACGCCCGAGTAGATGAGAGCCGAGACGGTGGCGGTGCCGGTGGGGGCGACGCCCGTGGTCGTCACCCGGTTCCACCGCCGGCCCGTCGCCGAGGCGTTCGCGCCGCCGGCGAGGAGGCGGCCGGAGGCGTCCCTGAACCGCAGATACAGGTGTGCGTTGCCGGTTTCGGTCCAGACCTGAGCGTTGAGGGTGTAGCGCGTGCCGGCCGTGGCGGGCAGGCCGGGCATGCTCTCCCTGCCGTAGGCGGCGGCCGGGTCGGTGTCGATGACACGCGCGGTGGTGCGCCCCTCCCACACCGCGGGGCCGACGCCGCCCGGGCTGTGCGAGCCGCTCCACCCGACGAGCCCTTCGTCGAAGCCATCGTTGAGAATCCGCAGGTCGGCAGCGGTGGCCGGGGCTCCTGGCAAGGCCGTGAGCAGCGCCGCCAGGAGCGCCGTCGCGGCCGTCCCGCACAGGGCGCGTCTCACGCGCCGCCGCCTTCCGGCTGCGCGGAGCGGCGCCGGGCCCGCGGCCGCTCCGCTCCGGGTAAGGGACTGTTCACGAGGATCTGCACAGCACCACCTCCGTGATGGCGTTCATTTGTGCGCGATAACGGTCCTGACCGTAACCTTGCGAGCGCCGCCCGTCAATGCGATCACCGCCGGGAGTTCCCGAAACCCTCCCCAGCGTGGCCCGTCCATGATCCCGAGCCGGGTGGGCCCTCAGCACCTTGCCGAGGAACCCGCGCATGTGAGCCACGCAACGGTCGGAAAGCCGCCGCCCGGTGCGGGCCGGTACGGCGACGGGGGATCGAGCCAGCCCAGAACGAAGTTGCCGTCACCCAGCGGCCGGTCACCTGCAGCGCGCTGAACGAGCCCTCCGGCACACCGGCCTGGAAGACCGGCGATCACCGGCCGCTCGCCCGAACGCCTGGAGGGGGCCGCCCGCCGGCTGGGCGGTGACCGGGTGCTGCCCGTCCGGTCCGACGCCGGTGACGTGCCCGGCCAGGCGGCGCTCGCGGCGCGGTTGCGGCAGGAGTGGCCGCGGCTCGACGTCGTGATGAGCAACGCCGCCGACGTCACCCACCTGCCGATCGGGCAATGGACGGAGGAGGCGTTCGACCGGCTTCTCGCCACCAACCTCAAGGGGCCGTTCTTCCTGGTCAAGGCGCTGCTGCCGCTGTTGTCCCGGCAGGCGTCGGTCATCCTCGTGGGCTCCGTCTCCGCCTTCGTCGGGCACGAGAACGCGGCGGTCTACGGCGCCGCCAAGGCCGGCCTGCTGTCCCTGTCGCGCGGGCTGACCTACGAGCTGAAGGAGCGGGGCGTTCGCGTCAACGGGCTGAGCCCGGGCCCGACCGTCACGGACACGTTCGCCGCGCTCGGCCCCGAGCGGCAGGCCGCCCTGTACGACGAGCTGCGGCGGACCGTGCCGCTGCATCGCATCGGCACCGCCACCGAGCTGGCGAAGGCGGCGGTCTACCTGGCCTCTGACGAGTCCGCCTACACCGCCGGCACCGTCCTGCGCGTCGATGGCGGCATCGGAGAGCTCGCCTACTGATTCCTCGATTCGCCAGCGGTCCCGCTCAGGCTGTCGGTGGCGTGAATGTGCGCGCGGTGGCCGCCCTGCTCGCCCCCGGCTGGGCATCGCTGGAAACGTTCATGGGGCCTCCTTCGCTTCCGTGACGGCCCGGGCTTCCCACATCTACGGAGGGCCCGCCACCCTGAGGTCGGCGGGCGCGCGAGTAGACGCTTGCGGGGCCTCCGCTCAGCTCTTCCGCTCACCCAGGACGCAGAACTCGTTGCCCTCCGGGTCGAGGAGAGTCACCCAGTGCTGTTCGTCCTGCACGGTGCCGACGCGCCGGGCACCGAGGGAGAGCAGCCGGGCGACCTCGGCCTCCTGGTCGTCGGGGCGGAAGTCGGGGTGAAGCCGGTTCTTGGACGCCTTGCCCTCGGCGACAGGCACGAAGAGCAGCCCCGGCATCCGGTCCGGCTCGGGCCGGATCTCGATGATCTCCTCAGATTCGTCGACCACAACCCAGCCGAGAGCCTCGGCCCACCAGCGCCCGAGAGTGACAGGGTCGGCGGAGTCGACGATGATCTGTTCCCATTCCAGTGCCATGGGCTTGAGCATAGACAGGAGCGGCGGCCCGGCCCCGGCGGGGACGAGCCGAGATACGAGCAGAAGCGGCCAACGGTCGATAACCAAGCGGTGACGGCGCGCTTACGACGGGTCTGACAGGCCCACACCTGCGGCGTAGAGTCAGGTCATGCTGGACAATCCAGACGTGGCCAAACGCTTGGAGACGCTCGAAGCAGCCGTGTTGAAGCTGCGGCAGAAGCTCGAAGCCGATGAGAGCATCTACCGAATCCGCCAGGCGGGCGCGGCTGTGAGGGTGGCCGCTCAAGCTGTTGAGGACACCGCGTCGATGGCGCGCGTCCGCAGGAAGACGGGCAAGAAGAACACGTGAGGGCGTCGGCCTGGCGACGCGCCTTGCGGGCCTGGCCGGCGGTGAACGTCCGGACAGGCCCGTTCTGGCATCCGCCTACGATGGCGGGCAGGTCTTCTTTCCTGACTTGTAGCCAACGTCGCAGGCCTCGTCGTCGGAGTACCTTCCGGTCTGGCGGGCCGCACTTCGTTCCGGCCTCGAATCCATCCGTGTGGCCGTCGATGCAGATCGGCTTCTCATCCTTGTGGATCTTTCTCAAATGGGTGGCACGGCGTTCGAGGCCGCCGCGGCCTGAAGATGGTCGGGGCCGGCAGGCGCTTGAGGCGTCCGGTTCCCGACGGGCTGAACGCCCCGCAACGCTGCGGGGTTCGTGCGCGCGCCGCGCTGGAGCTGCCCGCCCGGCTCTGCCGCCAGCTGGCGCGAACACCCGGTGCCGCCGCGCTCGGACCCGTGGCGAGCTGATGAACCGACCCGAACCCGGCTGGGACTCCGGCAACCCATGAAAGAGGGGGACGTTCGAGCTGCCGAACGCCCCCCATCCAGCCATCAGTCATCCAGGTTGTAACTGTTGTGGTCGCACCCCCTCACCGGACATGCCCCCGCCTGCGGAGCCGCGCAGCCCTCGCACGGCGGCGGCACTCCGGCCGACCCGGTGTGCTCACCCTGCCCTCCGCTGGGCAGGTGCGTGCACCCGTACTCCGGCCTGGAGCCGGAGTCACATGTCCGTACGGGGCTGCGGCCGTCGCTGGTGAACAGCTCCTGGACGAAGTCGATGACGGGATCCACGAGTCCGAACTGGTCCAGCACGTCCAGGGTGAGGAAGACGACCCCCACCCCCGGGATCAGCTGGCCGCCCTCCAGGATGGCCCCCTTGACGCACGCCTGGCTGGTCCAGCCTTCCGACTCGCAGTCGATGACGACGCCCAGGGCGCCGGTGGCGTAGCCGATGCCGTCGGTCATCTCCACGAACTCGGTGATCTTGGCGCAGCCGAGGGAGTCGGTGCACAGCTCCATGCCGAGTTCGGTGACGTCGAGCGCGGTGTCGGTGCCGTCGTTCACGCGTTCGGCGAGGTCCTCGACGGTGATGTCCTCATCGCCGGTGATGGTGGCGCGCTCGGGCCTGGGGCCGCAGGCGGGATGGTTGTTGCCCGAGCTGCCGGGAGCGCACAGCTCCTGGGCCGCCGGCGGCGGGTCGGGAGTCGAGGGTACGGGCTGGACGTTGATCCAGCCCTTGCCGTTGAACGAGCACTGGACCTCCTTGAAGGCGCACGCGTCGGGGATCAGGCCGCTGGGGTCGGAGAAGGCCGTGGGATTGTTGAGCCCGTAGGCGTAGGGGTTGAGGGTCTGTGGCCGGGCGACGTCGAAGAGCGGGTCGGGGGAGACGAATCGTCCCATCGAGGGGTCGTAGTACCGGGCGTTGAGGTAGTTCAGCCCGGTGGAGGCGTCCTCGATCTGGCCGATCCAGCCGCGGTCGGTGGCGGTCGTGCCGGTGCCGCGCGGCCTGCCGTACGGCTGGTAGGACCTGACGTGAGCGGCGGCCGTGGCGCCGGTGGGGACGCTGAGCTGGACCGATCCCTGATTGTCGGTGGCCAGGAACTCCACACCGCCGGCCGTGCGGATCGCGATGGGCGTGTCGTTGAACCTGTAGGTGCGCACCGCCTTCGATCCGGTGATCTCGTGGCCGTCGATGTAACGGGTCGTGCCCGCCGGGGTCTTGCGCTGCAGGCGTTCGCCGTCGGCGTCGTAGACGAAGCTGGAGCTTCCCGCGGCGAGGAGCAGCCGTTCGGGGCTCCAGGTGAGCGTCTCGGTCCGGCCTGAGACGGTACGGCTCGCCAGGTCGCCGTTGGCGTTCCACGTGTAGGTGTCGCCACCGACCGCGGTGGGGGCGTGCGGCCGGGCGCCGCCCGCGGCCGGATAGGTGTAGGCGATCGGCGTGCCGCCCTCGGCCCGCCGGGTGAGGTTGCCGTCCACGCTGAGGGTGTAGGCGTGGTCGTAGGCGTTGGCGCCGGTGCCGGGGGTGCCGGTCGCGCAGGTGCCCGTCGTGGTGAAGGCGCGGGTGAGGCGCCGGCGGTCGTCGTGGTCGAAGCACTCGCGCCACGACTGCCCGTTCAGGGTCGTGAGCCGGTCGACGACGTCGCCGAAGGTGTCGTCGTAGGCGAAGCGCAGGTCCTGCAGCGTGGTGCCGCCGCCGCCCGCCTTGATCGCCTTGACGCGCTGGTCGGCGTCGTACTCCGTCACCCGGCTGAAGGGCACGGACCTGGACCCGGACAGGTTCCACACCGAGCGGGCCCGGTCGTCGTACAGGGCGGCCCAGACGTACTCGGCGGCGCCGGTCATGGTGGCGGCGAGGCCGACGTCGTTGTAGGTGGTGGTCACGGTCTCGGCGGGAAGCCCTCCGACGGCCGGGTAGGTGACGCGGGTGGGGTGGTCGGCGGCGTCGTAGCCGTAGCCGACGGTGTAGCTGGCGTCGGGGAAGATCCAGGTCTGGCCGGTGGGCCTGGCCCGGCCGTCGTAGCCGGTGACGTCGACCACGTAGGAGCTGCCGCCCTCCACGCGGGTGGTCTTGTCCAGCAGGCCCGTCTCCCCGGCCGCGTCGTACTCCCACTTGGCGAGCAGGGCGCCGGTGGGGGAGTCCCTGCGGCGTTCGGCGGGGCGGTCCAGCGCGTCGTAGAGGGTGTGCACCTGCGTGCCGGCGGCGCTGGTCGCTCTGGTCTGGTTCCCGGCCGCGTCGAATGCGTAGGTCCAGGCGCCCATGTCGGGATCGGTCATGGCGATCTTGCGTCCGGCGAGGTCGTAGGCGTTGGTGATGGTGTTGCCCGCCGGATCGGTGATGGTGGTGAGCCGGTCGGCCTTGTCGTAGCCGTACTGGGTGGGGCGCCAGGCGGCGCCGTCGCGTTCCTCCACCTTGGTCACGCGGCCGTGTGCGTCGCTGACCGTGCGGACGACTCCGCCCGCCAGAGGATGCGGGGTCGTCGTCACCGAGTCGTGCGTGTAGTCGGTGACGACCGAGCGCCGGGCGGCGCCCGCGGTCCACGAGATCTGCCAGACGGGACGGCGGAGCTCGTCATAAGCGGTCGTCTCGTCGTTCGCCCAGCCGCCCGCCGGGACGGGAAGCAGTCCGGCTCCGGCCGTGCCGGTCAGAGCCTGCGGCTGGGAGGTGGCGGCGACCAGGCCGCGCCCCTCGTACCGGGTGTCGGTGACGATCACCTTGCCGGATTCGGGGGACAGCACGTGGGTCTGGCGCGGGCGCAGCCAGCTGTCGTGCAGCACCCAGGAGTCCACGTACCTGGTGGTGTCCTGGAGCCTGCGGGTCCTGACCACGCCCGGCCTGGTCTTGCCGGGGTCGAGATCGTAGCTGAATTCGTAGGAGGCGGCGCCGCCCTGCTCCGTCGGCCGGTGCACGGTGCGCGTACGGCCCAGCGCGTCGTAGGAGAAGCTGGTCCGCGCGCCCCGCGCGTCGGTGGTCGCCTTCGGCGCCTGCCGGGGGCGGAACCAGGCCGTGGTGGTCCTGTGCCCCAGATGGTCGGTGACCGTCGTGGTCGCCGGATACCTGATCGCCGGGGTGTGGGCGGTCGTGGTGGTGTGCCCGTTGGGGTCGGTCACCTTCAGCGGCCGACCCAGCCTGTCGTAGGTCGTGGTGGTCGTCGCCCAGGTCGGCGCACTGGTGATCTTGACGCGTGCGCCGGTCCGGTCGCCGCGCGCCGTCGCCGCCGCGCCGAACGCTCCGCCGTCGTAGGCGTACTCCTCCCGGGCCAGCTCGGGCCCGTCGCACGTGGCGTTGCCGTAGCGGGTGACCGACGCGGGCAGGTCCAGCAGCCAGCGGTCGGCGTTCACCGTGGGCACGGTGACCGTGCACCGCTCGTCACCGGCCGAGGCCAGCCAGCCGTGTTCGATCACCTTGTCCGGCGTGCCCAGCAGCCCGTTGTAGACGGTCTGGGAGCGGCTGCGCACCAGAGCGCCGCCGGCGGGGTCGCGCCGCCGCTCCACCCGGTCGCTCGGCATGACGAACCAGGCGTCGTCCAGCGGATCGGGCCCGGCGGCGTCCACGGTGCGCTGCGCGTGGTAGCCGGTCACCGTGCCGTGCTCGACGCTGCCGTCGGCGCGCAGCTCCTGCTGGTCGAGCACCCCGCCGGCCAGCCAGTTCTCGTCGCTGACGTTGGTGACGGTGCCGTCCAGGCTGGAGGTCCTGGCCACCCGCGAGCCTGGCCCGGGGAACGGGTCCCCGGCCAGCCTGTCGCCGTTCATGCCGCGGAAGAGCCGGTATTGCGTACGCCCGCCGCCCTGCGTGACCAGCATGTCGGCGTAGCCGCGCCACTCCGACCAGGTCTGGTTGGCGTTGGAGACGAACTCGTCCCTGTCGTGGTGCCAGGCCGCGTTGGGGAAGCCCGCGCCGACCTGGTCGCCGTACTTGTAGGAGGTGATCATCGCGGGGCTGCCGCCGACGGTGTCACGCTGCTCCACCTGGGTCACCACGTACTTGTGGAACACCGCGAACCCCGCGGTCCCGCCGTCCGGCGCGTGCCAGTGCGGGAAGCAGTCGCGGGTGTTGAGGTGCCAGTTCGGCGGATCGGGGATCGGGGTCGGGCACGGGTGCGGCCGGCCGTAGGTGACGATGACCTGCCCGCCGGTCTCGTTGGTCACCACGCCGACCCGGTAGTGCGGCATCGCCGACAGGCCGCCCGCCGTGTCGACCCGGTTGCTCAGCAGGGTCGGCCAGAAGGTCACCGGCGGCATCGTGATCCGCTCCTCCTCGGACATGCCCTTGCGCTGGATCGCGGTCAGATACAGCTTCTGGTCCCCGGTCCGGTTCGGGTCGGGGTCGGGGAAGGCGTGGGAGAGCAGGATGCGGTCCACGTCGGCGAACTTCTCCTCGCCCACCTCGACCTGCGTGGTCAGCGAGACGTAGCGCAACGCGGTGAAGAACGTGGGGGAGTGCTCGGTGCACACCTCGGTGAAGCACATGAGGTCGACCGGGGTGTCGGGATAGCTCGCGGCCGTGGCCGCGGTCGGCTGTGAGCAGCCCGCCGCCAGGTCCACGCACCGGTAGTCGAGGTCGAAGGTGACCCGCGCCGACGGCTCGGTCTCGCCGGCGGCCCGCCGCTTGCCGTACTTGAGCAGCTCCAGCGCGCCGCCTCGGACGTACTCCGTGTGCTCGAAGCCGGGCCAGCCGTTCAGCGCGGCGTAGTGGTTGATCTCCTTGCGGTACTCGTACTGCTGGACGTTGTCGTGCGGGTCGATGACCAGGTCCAGGTTCCACCGCCACGCCTGCGCGCACCACGGCAGCGGGGTCTCGGCGTTGCACGGCTCGCCCGCGTCGTCGCCGAACACCGGCACCGTCCACGCCGAGTGGGTCTCCACCCCGACGTCGGGGTTGACGCCGCGGCCGAAGAAGTACTGCACGCCGTCAGGGGTCGTCACCTTCCAGTGCTCGCCGTCGTTGTCGCCGTTCTTCGCGCCGGTCAACTGCTCGATCCGCCATCGGGGGTCGTCCTTGAGCCGCCACTGCTTCGTCGGCGTCCCGGGCAGCGGCACCAGCTCCCCCGATCGGCCGTTGAGCGAGATGGTGGCGTTGTCGGACTTCCAGCACAGGTCGTCGGAGCCCTGGCCGTCGGCGCGGCAGGAGTTGTAGCGGCGCTCGATGAAGGCGTCGGCGAAGTCCCCCCAGCCCAGCCCGATCGGGCCGCTCTGGGTGTTCTTGCCCGACACCATGCCGTCCACCGCGCCGGAGGAGTAGCTCAGGCTCAGCGACGGCGTCGGGCCGGCGGGCGCCTGCTGCAGCGGCACGTCGTAGTTGTAGGTGAAGTTCCCCGATCCCGTGATGACCTGCCAGTCGCCGGAGAGCGCGAGCGGCGTCGCCTTGAACGAGCCCTCCTCGCCCTCGGGGCCGGCCGTGACCGCGAACAGCCCGGCGGGGACCTCCGCGCTCAGCTTGGTCCCGCTCTTCACCGACGGCACGACCGGGCGGTCGGTGCCGTCCTTGAGCGAGGGCGCGCGCCGGCGCTCGCAGGCGCCGGTCAGGGCGCACTCGGGAAGCCGGACGAGCTTGAGCCGGTCGGCGTATCCCGCGCCGTAGCGCTCGGCGAAGCCGGCGAAGTCGACGGAGACCCTGGTGGCCGCGGAGATCCGGAACAGCAGCCCCGGCAGGCCCGGCCGCTCTTCCAGCACCTCCACCCGCGCGGTCGTGCCGGCGGCCCCGCTCACCTCCAGCGGTCCGACGCGCTGCGCCTTCGCGTCCAGTCTCACCTCGGCCGACGTCGCGGCCGGAAGCTCGGTGCGTCGCGGCTCGGGCGCCGGGGTGCTGCGCACCTCGGGCGCCGACCGGATCGCGGTGACCCGTGGCGAGCCCGGCGGGGCGGCCGATCTCCCGAGCGCCGCGCGCCAGTCCAGCTCCGGCGGCGCCATTCGCGCGGCCGTGTCTCCGAGCGTGTCCCCGAGCGCGGGTGCGGTCAGGCCGCCGCATAACAGCGTGACAATGATGAGGATTCTGCTGAGCACGATGACTCCTGAGGGGGAGAAGTCAAAACAGGCTCAGTCTGAGCTTCCGCCGTCATAAGTCCGTCATAAGTGCACTCGTTCGGCCTCCGGCGAGCCGACCTGAAGGAACAGGTCACGAGCACGCTCCCGGAGCCTCCGCGCGGCGGCGGCGTCACCGTGCACCTCGCTCAGCGCCCGGCAGGCGCGCGCCTCCCACAGCGGGGCGTCGAGGCCGGCGAAGGTGCTGATCGCCGTGGAGAGCTGGTCGATCGCCTGGCGGGCCTCCCCTCGCCGGTGGTGCACCATGCCCAGCGCGACCCGGATCCTGCCATCGGTCAGCGGCTCGCCGAGCGGCCTGTTCAGCTCCAGGGCCTCCCGCAGCAGCCCGGTGGCCGCGCCCAGCGCCCCTGTCTCCAGCCGGACCAGGCCCAGGCCGTAGCGGGCCTCGGCCTCCTCCCGCGGATCGCGGAGCTCCTCGGAGATGCCCAGCATCTCCTTGAACGCCGCCTCCGCCCCATCGATCTCCCCGTGCCCGAGACGAAGCTGGCCCAGCCAGTAGAACACCTCGGCCCGAATGCGCGGGTCACCGGCGCGCCCCGCCTCCAAGGCCTGCTCCAGGTACGGCAGCGCCCGGTCGAACGCGCCGATCTCCACCAGGAGCTGCCCGAGGGACCTGAGCAGGAGGATCTCCGCGCCACGGTCACCCCGGGCGCGATGGGCCCGCAACGCGTCCTCGTGACGGACGACGGCCTGCTCGTAACGGCCGAGCATGCCGTCCACGTGGGCGGCCACCCCCAGGGCGTAGACGAGGCCGCGGGTCTCGCCGAGGTCGCGGAAGGTGCCGACCGACTCCTCCAGCACGACCACGGCTTCGGCGTACTGGTGCCGGTAGGCGCCCAGCAGCCCCAGGCCCATCAGCATGACCGCGGTTCCCCTGCGGTTGCCGCTCCTCCGGGTGGCGGCCAGGGCGCACCTGAGCGTCTCCTCCCAGTCGTCGTTGTGCGCCCGGGTGAGGAACAGGGTGTAGGAGCTGGCCACGAGATCCCAGCACAGCTCGTCCAAGCCGGCGTCCGCGGCCTGCCGCACCGCCATGACGAGGTTGACCCGTTCGGTGTCGTACCAGGCCAGCGGGTCCTCGGTGATGGCCGCCGCCCGCTCCCGTACGGCGGGCGTCCAGCGCGGGGCGGTGCCGTGCAGTGTGGCGAAGTCGCCTCCGGACAGTACGGTGTGCGCCCGCTCGGCCAGGGCCAGCCAGCCGCCCAGGGCTCTGGCGACGGCCGGCGCCGGATCCTGCGTGCCGGTCTCCTTGGCGTACAGGCGGACCAGGTCGTGCAGGTGGTAGCGGGCGCCCGACACCGCGAGCAGCCGCGCCTCCACCAGCTCGGCGATGAGCGGGCGCACCTCGGCGACCTCGAGGTCGAGCAGCGCGGCGCAGGTCCAGGCGGCGACGTCGGGCGCGTAGAGGTGGGCGAGCAGGCGCAGCAGCCGCTGAGCCTGCTCGCTGAGGCCGCGGTGGCTGAGCGCGAGACTGGCGCGTACCTCGAGGTCGCTGTAGGAGAGCTCGTCGAGCCGCCCGCGCTCGTCGGCCATGGCGTCGACCAGGCGCTCCAGCGGCCAGTCCTGGGTGAGGAGCCGCGCGCCCGCGATGCGTAGGGCGAGGGGCAGCCCGCCGCACAACCGCGCGAGCCCGCGGGCCGCCCGCGGTTCGGCCGCGACGCGCTCGCGGCCCAGGACCCGGGTCAGCAGGCTCACCGCCTGGTCCACGCTCAGGACCTCCAGCTCGGTCAGCCGCGCTCCCGGCAGCCCAGCCAGCCTGCGGCGGCTGGTGATGAGCACGCCGCACCCCCGCCCTCCCGGGATCAGCGGACGGACCTGCGCCTCGTCCACCGCGTTGTCCAGCACCACGAGCACGCGCCGGTCGGCCAGCCGCGACCGATACTCCTCGGCCCGCTCCTCCAGCCCGCGAGGGAGGTCGGCTTCCGGGAGGCTGAGGGCCCGGAGGAAGCGGGCGAGCACGTCGGCCGGCGTCATCGGGTACGCCTGGAGGTTCACGTAGAGCTGGCCGTCGGGAAAGCGGCCGGTCAGCCGGTGGGCCACGTGGACGGCCAGCGTGGTCTTGCCCACCCCTGCCTGCCCGGCTATCGACACGACGGTGACCGCGTTGCCGGCGCCGCCCTCGCGTAACAGGCCATGGAGCTCTTCTGCGACGCCCTCCCTACCGGTGAAGTCCGAAATATCCGGCGGTAGCTGGCGTGGACGGACCGGGCTCACCACGGCCGGCTCGGGCTTCAAGGAGTCGTCGCCGGTCAGGATCGCCTGCTCCAGGCGCCGCAGCTCCGGGCCGGGCTCCAGGCCCAGCTCGGAGACGGACTCCTGGCGGGTGCGCTGGTAGGCGCGCAGCGCCTCCGCCGTACGGCCGTCGCGGTACAGCGCCAGCATCAGCAGGGCGCAGACGCGCTCCCTCAGCGGATGCTCCGCCGCCAGCGCCGCCAGCTCTCCCGCCACCTGGTGGTGACGGCCCAGCCTCAGCTCCAGATCCAGACACTCCTCCAGGACCTCGACCCGCCGCTCCTGCAGCCGCCGCGCCTCGGCCACCACCAGATCGTTGTCCAGGTCGGGCAGCGGCTGGCCCCGCCACAGGGCCAGACCGGCGCGGAGCCTGGCCACCGCCTCGTCCCACTGCTGCCCCGCGCTCGCCCGCCTGCTCTGCTCCACGTGCCGCTCGAAGGTGAGCGTGTCCAGCTCGTCGGCCATCGCCCGCAGCAGGTATCCGCCGGGGCGGGTCTCGATCAGGTCGCCGGGCAGGCCGCCGCCGGTGAGCGTGTTCCGCAGCCGTCCCACCGCGTTCTGCACCTGCCGCCTGGCGCTGGCGGGCGGGGCGTGCGGCCAGGCCGACTCGATCAGCAGGTCGATCGAGACCAGCCGGTTGGCCCTGAGCAGCAGCACCGCGAGCAGCTCCCGCTGGCTGCGCCCGGAGACGCGCATCAGCCGGCCCGCCGCCGTCACCTCCAGCGGGCCGAGGATGCCGAACCACGCGACGCCGTACACGTTGTCCTCCGGCTACGTCCTCCGACACGTTGCTTCACATGGTCAGATGCCGCTCGCATCGTAACGAGAACACGTCCACAGGTCTTGTCAGGACTTGCCGCACTTGCCGTGACCGAATTGTCCCCAAGCACTGGACGACGGTCGTTGCACCCCCCGGGAAGCCTGCTTGCCTTCGAGCGCGCTCGAATGTCTATCTTCGCCATCATGACCACGACAAACGGGACCAAGACCTGGATCATCACCGGTGCGAGCTCCGGGCTCGGCCTGGCGCTGGCCGAAGCGGCGCTGGCCGCGGGCGAGCAGGTGGCCGGCACGGCGCGGCGGGCCGGCCGGTTCGACGCGCTCCGGGCTCAGTACGGTGACCGGCTGCTGCCGGTCGAGCACGACGTGCGCGACACGGACGCCGCCGCGGCAGTCGTACAGCGCGCGCTCGACGCATTCGGGCACGTCGACGTACTGGTCAACAACGCCGGAGCCGGGCAGGTGGGCGCCGCGGAGGAGGTCACGGACGCGCAGTTGCGCGACATGCTCGAGCAGCACCTCTTCGGCCCGGCCGCTTACGTGCGCGCGGTGCTGCCGCACATGCGTGCGCGTCGCTCCGGTGCGATCGTGCAGATGAGCAGCCAGGGCGGGCGGATGTCCTTCCCCGCCGTCGGCAGCTACTCGGCCGGCAAGTTCGCCCTCGAAGGCTGGTCGGAGGCGCTGGCGGGCGAGGTCGCGCCGTTCGGCGTCCGCGTCCTCATCGCCGAGCCCAGCCGCTTCCGCACCGCCTTCAACGCCGCCGACGTACTCAGCACCGTGGACGAGCACCCGAGCTACGACGAGGTGCTCGGCGCCGTCCGCGCGAACATGGCCGGGGCCGACGGCATCCAGGAGGGCGACCCGGCACGCGCCGCCTCGGCCATCCGCGACATGCTCGACACGCCCGACGCGCCGCTCAGGCTTCCGCTCGGCGCCGAGGCCGTGCGCAATCTCACCCGAAGCTACAGCAACGCGCTCAGCGACGTCGCAAAGTGGGCGCAGGTAAGCCAGACGGCCGACTTTCCCGGCATGCCGCCGGCGCTACGCGCGTTCTGAGCTCCGTACTCTGTCGAACATGGCCACCGAAGACCTGATCGAGCGCATCCTCGCCGCCGGCCACGAACCGTCCGCATCCGTCATCGACGCGCTGCACGAACTTCTCGACGACACCGCGATCGAGACCTCGGCGGCGCCCAAGAGCGTCGCCGAGGCCGCCCGCCTGATCGGCCTGTCCCCCCACACCCTCCGCTACTACGAGCAGGAGGGACTCCTGCGGCCGGCGCGCAACGCCTCCGGTTACCGCGAATACTCGGCGTTCGACCTGCGCCGCCTCATCTTCCTCACCCGGATGCGGCTGTCGGGAATGACCATGCAGGATCTCAAACGCTACATCGCCCTCGTCGAGGATGGCCCGAGCACCATCCCGGAACGCCGGCGCATCATGCTCGACCAGCGCGACCGCATCGTGCGCCAGATCCGCGAGCTCACTCTCGCCCTGGAGACGACCGAATACAAGATCCGCGTCTACGACGGGCATCCAGAGGGCTGAGCGCTCGGCTTCGGCCCTGCGGTGACCACGATCGTGTCGTAGCCGTTGTGGCTCCCCGCCGTGCTACTCCAGGCCGCGCGGCGCTCGGGCGAGGACGGCGGTGAGGGCCTCGTCGAGCTCCCGCGCCGGGTCGCCGGCGGCGGTCCTGCTGCGCCACGCGATGACGGAGTCCGGTCGAACGAGTACGGCGCCGCCGGCTTCGAGGCCGTAGCGGGTGTGCCAGGTGCCGGCCTCGTCCTGCAGTTCGTCGCCGATCCGGTGTGCGGTGATGGTGATGCCCTGCCTGCCGGCGACCTTGGCGGCGGCGTCCGTCCATGGGATCCCGGCCTCGTCGGTGAGCAGGACGAACTCCCGTCCGAACAGGTCGTGCGTGGACAGCGGCCGCCCGTCGCGGGTGAGTTCGACGTGCGGCGCGCGGCAGCCGGGCCGGCCGGTGGGGTTGCCGGGGTCCTCCTGAAGGCTTCCGTCGTCGTCCGGTTCGGTGCGGATGACCGGCGAGTGGTAGCGGAAGCCCAGGTATTCGCGGGGTGTGGGGACGGGCTGTGTCGGGTCGGAGGTCGCCAGGATGCGGCCTTCCGAGACCGACTGGAGGGCGACCTCGCGTTCCAGGGTGATGTTGACGACCGGCCGGCGTTCGGTCTGGTAGGTGTCCAGGAGCGCCGGCCCGGCCTGGCCGGTGACCACCAGGGCGAGGCGCCAGGCCAGGTCGTAGCCGTCCTGGATGGCGAGGTTGCCGCCTTGGCCGCCGACCGGCGGGCAGACGTGTGCGGCGTCGCCGGCGAGGAGGACGCGGCCGGCGCGGAACCGTTCGGCGAGCTGGTGGTTGAGCGCGAAGGGGCGGGCGTTGACGATGCGGCATTCCAGGTCGGGGATGCCGACGGCGCGGCGGACTCGCTCGAGGCACCGCTCTTCGGTGAAGTCGGCGTCGCTCTGCCCTTGATCGGGCAGGTAGTCGACCCAGAGGGTCAGGGTGGTGCCGTCGTAGATGATGCTGGTCCCGGTGCCGGGCAGGCCGATGATGGAGAATCGGCCTTCTTCGAAGTAGGCGGACAGGTCTGCTTCGAAGGTGATCACGTACATGTGACCGACCTTGCCGCCGCCCTCGACGGCGATGCCCAGATGGTTGCGGATGGGGCTGGTGTAGCCGTCCGCGGCGACGAGGTAGTCGGCGTGCACGGTGTGCTCGCTGCCGTCGGCCGTGTCGCGGAGTGTCGCGGTGACCTGGTGGGCGTCTTGTGTCCAGGAGACGAGTTCGGTCCCGTAGCGCAAGTCGGCGCCGAAGTGCTCGGCGCGGGCGCGCATGAGTTTCTCGATGGTGGCCTGGGACAGGAAGCAGACGGGCGCCGGCGTAAGGGTCTTCAGCATGGCCAGCAGCGGCGCGGTGTCGATCTCGGCGAGTTCTGCGTCGACCAGGGTGGCGCCGTTGCGCAGTTGTGGCAGGGCCGCGGTGCCGATGGCGGCGCGGAGCTCTTCGTCCATGCCGGGGATGGTCGAGAGCAGTTCCATGGTGCGGGGGTTGAGTCCCCAGGCCTTCGGCAGCGTGGATGTGGTGGGCCGTCGTTCGACCAGGAGGGGTCTCACGCCCCGGGAGGCGAGTCCGAGTGCGGTGCTGAGGCCGGTGTAGGCGCCGCCCACGATGAGTACGGGAACCTTCTCGTTCGACATGCGGGCCGTCTCCCTCTGCGATTGGGGGTTCGCGGCAGTAACTGCCACATGACAGAGGTTAACCGGTGGCAGTAACTGCCACTACTGTGGACGGTGTGACTCCGGTCTCAGCGGATGCGAGCGCTGTCAGGACAGGCGGGACGGGACGGGAACCGCGTCCGATCGCACCAGATCCAGCGCTTCGACCGTCAACTCGCGCAGGTCGGCCCGTCCGTCGGACTCGAACCACTTGCGGTGGGCCAGGACGAACACCGAACCCGTCTGCCGTACGGCCAGTTCGGCGACGAGGTCGGCGGACCGGCCGGCGACGCGGGTGGCGACCTCCCGCGCGAGGTCCGTCTCCCAGAGCTGGAGCATGTAGACGAAATGGGCCAGGACGGACGGCGTGTCGCGCGCGACCTTGTACGCGGTCATCAGCCGCTCCGGCATCCCGAGGTGCGAGCGCAGCAAGCTCTCCAGGATGACTCGCAGGACGTCGGGGAGTTCGGCGTCCTCGGGACAGGCGCGCAGATCCTTGAGCCCGGTCTCGAACATGATCGCGAAGCTGCTGAGGACCAGCGACTCCTTCGTCGGGTAGTGGCGGTACACGGTGCGCGCACCCACCTCGGCCACGGCGGCGATCTCCTCCACCGTGGTCGCCGCGAACCCCTTGTCGCGGAAGAGCGCCAGCGCCGTCTCGGCGATCAGGTCCCGGGTCCGCTCCATCTTCCGTTCGCGCAGGGTCATGAGGTGCTCCGTGTCTCGTCCGTCGGGCCCGATTCTGCCACTCGGCAGCGACTGCCAGATGACAGCGGCGGCGCGCCCCGGGACGCCGGAGGGGGAGCGATCGCGGCAGGCCGGTGTCCGGCCGTGTACACCGGCCGGTCCCGTGGTGGTCGACGTCAAGCCGGCGCACCGCCAACGGTGGAGACGAACAACAGCGGGGAGCCCGGCGACGCTCCCGTCCGGCGGGGCGCGGTCGGCTGTCTCAGCCGTTGAAGACGAGCTCGGGCTGGTCACGGCGCTCGTACAGATCCCAGTACAGCGCGGCGATCCGCGCGGGCGTGGCCGTCGGGATGCCCTCGGGGCCGCCCTCGCCGATCCAGGCGTTGATCGCGACGTGCGCGGCGTACACACCGCTGCCGGCCAGCTCGTTGTGCAGGTTGAGTACCCAGTTCCGCAACGCCGCGGCGGCGGCGTTGACGTTGCCGAGCATGGGGACGGGGTGCACCGAGCCGCCGCCGGTGGTGACCAGCAGCGTCCCGGCGCCGGCCTGCCGCATGGCGGGCAGCACCGCCCGGGCGGCGGCCAGCGCGCCGTAGAGGGTGTACTCGATCTGCGGCTGCAGGTTGTCCACCGTCACCTCGGTGGGGACGGCCATGGTGAGGCCGGGCACCGGCGAGTGCGGCGCCGGGGAGTACTCCAGCACGTCGATGCCACCGAACCGCTCGGCCGCCGCGTCGAGCGCGGCGGCCAGGGAAGGGCGGTCGAGCACGTCGGCGGGGAACGCGGCGGCCGTGACGCCCTCTGCTCCGAGCCGGGCGGCCAGGCTGTCCAGCTTGTCCTTGGTACGGGCGATCAGGGCGACGTCGAAGCCGTGGCCGCCGAAGGTGCGGGCAATGGCCAGGCCCAGGCCGGGGCCTGCGCCGACAATGGCGATGGTGGGCATGATGAGATCTCTTTCGTCGTGCGGGGCCGGGCCGGGTCAGGAGCAGGTGACAGCGAGTTTGCCGAGCGCGCCGGCCCCGAAGTCGGCGAACGCCTGCGGGGCCTGCTCCAGCGGGTAGGTGGCGGTGATCGGGACACGCAACGCGCCGGAGGCGGCCTGAGCGGCCAGCGAGGCCAGGGTCTGTGCGCCGGCGTCCGCCATGATCGCGTGAACGGTGACGCCGGAACCCTCAACCGCGTCGCCGCTCAGCCCGAGGGTGGAGGCCAGGCGGCCGCCCGCACGCAGCAGGCCCGCGAGCTGAACACCGTCACCCGCCAGATGCAGCACGGCGTCCACCCCCTCCGGAGCAAGTGCGCGGACCTGAGCCGGCAGATCGCCGCTGAAGTCCACGAGGTCGATCGTGGCGCCGGACAGGCCGGCGACGAAGCCGGCCTCGGCGCCGGGCCGGGCGGTGGCGATGACGCGAGCGCCGCGGGCGGCGGCCAGCTGCACGGCCAGCGCACCCACCCCGCCGGTGGCACCGGAGATCAGCACGGTCTCGCCCCGGGCCGGGGCGACGGCCGTGATGCTGTCCAGCGCCGCGGTGCCGGCCAGGCCCAGCGCGCCCGCCTCCTGAACGCCCAGGCCCTGCGGGATGGGGGCGATGCCGTAACCGGCGGGCACGGTGACGTACTCGGCCAGCGAGCCGGTGCCCAGGAACGGCTTCATCACCACGCCGAAGACCGCCTGCCCCAGCGTGAAGCCCTCGACGCCCTCGCCGAGCGCCTCGACGGTGCCGGCGAAGTCCTTGCCCACCACCAGCGGGAAGCGGTGCTCCATCGCCCCTTGCAGGTAGCCGGCCGCGGTGGCGGCGTCGAAGCCGTTGATCGAGGAGGCGGCCACCTTGACCAGCACCTCCCCGGCCTCGGGCTGGGGTGTGGGGACGTCGGCCACGGACGGGGTCTGCGGGACGGAGTTCAGTGTCACGGCACGCATGAGCGGCACCTTTCAAGAAATGGAACGGCCTACCCGTTTTCACGCCGAAGCTTAACAACAAAAGTGGGTAGGTCGTTCCACTTGGGTAGGATGGGTTCATGACCTCCGTTGACGAGCCCGGCTCGCCCTCAGACCGGCAACCCGGACCGGGACTGCGCGCCGACGCCGAACGCAACCGCGAACGCATCCTGACCGCCGCCCGCCGCCTGTATGCCAGCCACGGCCTCGGCGTCTCCATGGCCTGCATCGCGCGCGAGGCAGGCGTCGGCAAGGCCACCCTGTCGCGCCGCTTCGCCTCCCGCGAAGAGCTCATCAACGCTGTCTTCGCCGACCGTATGGACGCCTACGCCGCCGCCATCGCCACCGCGCTGGCCGCCCCCGACCCCTGGCGCGGCTTCGTCGGCTACGTCCAGGCCGTCTGCGCCATGCAGGCCACCGACCGCGGCTTCGCCGACGTCCTGGCCATGACCTTCCCCGCCGCCAAAGCGCTGGAGAAGCGCCGCGCGGAAACCTACAACGGCTTCCTCGACCTCATCGCGCGGGCCAAGGCCACCGGCCACCTGCGTGACGACTTCACCGACCGGGACATGGTCATCCTGCTGATGGCGAACGCCGGCGTCATCGCCGCCACCGCCGACGCCGCCCCTGACACCTGGCGCCGCCTGGCCGGCCAGATGCTGCGCGCCTGGGCCGTCCCCGGCGCCGACCTGCCGCCGCTGGAGCAAGCCCCCGCGCCCACCGCCCTGTATCGGGCGATGGTCCGCCTCACCCGCCCCGCCGCCGGCCCACCGAGCCGGTGACCTTTCATCCGGATCTACAAGCGCCGCCTACGCACAGCCGGCCGGGAGGCTCGGGGTGCGGTTGTCGGTCGAAGGGACAGGGCAGTGCTGGGATGACGCGCTGGCCGAGTCGTTCTTCGTCCGGCCCACGCCACTCCCTGGTTCGGGCAACGCGCCTCTCACCACGACCGCGTGACACACAGGTGGATGAGCGGGGTGCTGCACGGCGCCACCTCGGCCGCGGTCGTCCTCGCCGGCGGCCTCCTGCTGAGCGATTCCCGGCCCAAGCCGCCCGCGCTGGAGCCTGGTGCGTTCGAGGGTGAGAGCGTGACCCGGTGAGATCGCCCCGCAGGCGCGGTTCTCAGCCCTGAACGGGTAGCCGCAGCGCCATGACGGCGATGTCGTCCATGCCGGTGGTGGGCATGGCACTGAGCAACTGGTCGCAGAACTTGTCCACCGGCTCCTGCGCGGCCTGTTCCGCCAGGCGGCGCAGCCGCTGCAAGCCACGGTCGAGGTGCTCGCCCGGCCGCTCGACGAGCCCGTCGGTGTACAGCAGAACCGTGCTGCCTGGCGGCAGCGGCTCCGCCTTGGACGGGCGTGCCTGCTCATGCGGAAAACCGAGCAGCGGGCTGACGGCGTCCTCCAGAAAGCGGCTCCGGCCGTCCGGGGTGACCAGCAGCGCAGGCGGGTGACCAGCCGAGGCGTAGTTCAGGCGATGGCCGCCGTCGAGCTCTTCCACGCGGGCGTACACGCAGGTGGCGGTGACGTCGCCGGACAGCGACTGCATCGCGACGTTCAGCCTGCTCAGGATGTCGCCCGGCGGTTCACGGCGATCCATCGCCAGCGCGCGGAGCATGTTACGCAGCTGGCTCATCGCCACGGCGGCGCTCAGGTCGTGGCCGGACACGTCACCGATGATCAGCGCCGGGACGCCGTCGGGCAGGACGAAGGAGTCGTACCAGTCACCGCCCACCTCCGCCGCGGACGGGCTGGCCCGGTAGCGGGCGACGATCTGCAGCCCGGGCAGGCGAGGCGGGTCGGCGAGCAGGCTGTACTGCAGGGCCAGCGCGATCTGCTGCGCGCGCTGGAAACGGATGGCCCTGCTCAGGGCGTCATGCGCGTGATCGAACATGCGATTCAGCAGGGTGATGTCGCCCCGGCTGACCGGCGGGCGGTCCCCGCACGTCACCACGTTGACCACGGCCGAAACCGTGCCGTCCACCACGACCGGCAGGATCAGCATGCCGTTGGCGCCGTTCGCCGTCAGCCAGGGCAGCGTGCCTTGGGGAGCGACCTGCGGCGGCGGCGAACCGGCGGGAAACGTCTTCAGCACGGGCCGTCGGCGCCGCGCGGCCGTGACGAAGGCGTTGCCGTCGGGAAGCTGCTCCTCGCTGTAGGGCGGCAGCCGCCGCACGCCGGGACGCGCGGCAGTGGCCACCCGCTCCACGATGAACGGGGCGCCACCGTGCTGCTCGCCGGTCAGGTCGGTGACGAGGTAGACGCCGCAGCCGTCGGCCAGCTCCGGCACGATCACGTCGGCCAGCGCGCCGAGCATCTCCTCCAGGCTCCGCAACTGCGCCGTGGCGTTGGCGGCCTGGTCGAGCAGGCGCTGGCGCCGCTGCTCCTGCCAATGCTGCTCGACGTCGACGCAACTGCCCACCCACTCCACCACCTGGCCGTGCTCGCGGACCGGCACCGCGCGAAGCTGGAAATGCCGGTAACCGTCACGGGTGCGCAGCCGGTAGACGTGCTCCCACATCTCCGTGGCCCCGCCGACGGCCCGTGACCAGGATTCGATCGTGGCCCGGCGGTCGTCCGGGTGCACCATCCGCAGCCAGCCCTGCCCGCGGTGCCCCTCCCACGGCTGCCCGGTCACCCGCTCCCAGCTCGGGCTCGGCTCCGACACGTACCCGTCCCTGCTGGTCACCCAGAAGACGTCCGCGCTGAGGCGCGTCAAGCTCTTGTAGCGCCGCAGGAAGCGGCGGCGCTCCTCGGCGAGGGCCGACAGCCGGTGCGCGGCGCAGGCCTGCTCGCTCACGTCCATCACCAGCACCAGCACGCCGTGCTCGCCGGGGGCGAAGGCGGCCCGCGACAGGCTGAAGGTGAAGAAATGCTCCCCCGGCTCCCGGCTCCCCGATATCGGCACCGCCGGCTCGGCCATGCTGACGACCGGCTCTCCCGTGGCGTACACCCGGTCGAAGCGCGCGCGGTAGTGCGGCAGCACGAAGGCGGCGAACGCCTCCTCCACCGGCATGCCACCCCGCGGATCGCTCACCTGCGACCGGTACATGGCGTTGCTGTAGACCAGCCGGTGCTCCGGCCCCCGCGTGACCGCCACCCCTACCGGCGCCAGATCCAGCATCTCGAACGGCAGCCCACTGTCCCTCGAAGCGCTGACAGCATCCACGGTGACCTCCCCCGATGGCCACGATCAATCAAGCCCTACCCGGCCAGGACCGTTCCGAACGACGATCCATGGTTCAGCAGGCAAGCGGATCCCGCCCTTCGGCGGGGTGCCGGGTCCGGCCCCGTTGACCCGCTGCGACGGTGTCGTTGTCGCCGGCCGGACGTGTGCGCCGTGGCGGCGTCGGCACGGTCGGGGCGCAGCCCTGTGCACAGCAGGAGCCGCGGCGTTGGTTCAGTGCAGGAGCCATCTGGCGTCGTCCGCGAGCTTCAGCCGGGCGAAGAGGGCAGCGCGGTGGTGCGGCCGGGCAGGGCGAAGGCGTCGTACCGGTCGCCGCCGGCCTGGGACGCGTGCGGTGCGGGCCGGTAGCCGGCCGCCATCCGCACTCCTCGGCACCGACGGTGGCCGTGGCAGCGAGTGCGTCACCTGGTCCCGGCGGCACTGGCGGGCGTTGCCCGGGGCCAGGCCGGATCTCCGGCGACGCCGTTCGCGTGGACGGGCTTGGTGAGGAAGGCCGTCGTACTGTCCGACGACTCCGTGAGGTAACCCTGAGCGTGATAGAGGTCGATGTTGCGCCGGCTCCGGGCACCGGTGGACAGCACGACGCGGCGGCAGGAGGCGTCGGCCGCGGCTTCGGCCTCGCGTAGCAGCCAGCGCCCCACGCCCTGGCCGCGCAGATCGGGGACGACGCCGAGGCGGCCCACGTGCCAGTCGTCGTCCACGCGGCGCGTGCGCACCATGCCCAGGAGGCGGCCGTCCCGCCACAGGCCGGTGGTCTGCCAGGTGGCCAGCCAGGCGCGTACCTGCTCCAACGACTCCTCCAGGGCGGGGATGGCCAGGGTGTCGTTCGCCAGCGCCTCCTCCAGCCAGCAGCAACGCTGGAGCACCAGCACTTCCGGAGCGTCGTCCGGGGTCAGCGCTCTCACGTACGCTCCCGGCACCGGTGCCGTCCCGGAACCTGAGCGGGTCCGCTCGCGCATCGGGCGCAGGGCGTGGGCGAGGCGGGCGAGTTCGTCCAGGACGCCGATGGCGGCCTGGTCGCGGCCGGTGTCCGGGCGGACCCGTCCGTCGTCGAGCGCGTCGGCGATGCGCAGGGCGACCGTGGCGCCCAGCGGCACCAGCCGCAGCGTGGTCACCACCTGCTTGGCATGCTGGACGGATCGGGTGCCGGCCGAGGTGTTGCCGTAGCTGACGAACCCCATCGGCTTCCACGCCCACTCCCGGCCCAGGTAGTCGAGGGCGTTCTTGAAGGCCGCGGGCATGCCGTAGTTGTACTCGGGAGTGATCGCGATGAAGCCGTCCGCCGCGTCCACCATCGCGCTCCACCGCTTGGTGTGCCGGTGCCGGTAGAGGCCGGACGCCGGCTCTGCCTCCTCGTCCAGGAACGGCAGGGCGAGGTCGCCGAGGGCCACCGGCTGGAGCTCCACGCCGAGTTCGGTGGCCCGGGGCGCGATGGTGTCGATCAGCCACTGGCCGATCGCCGGGCCGAGGGCGCCGGGACGGGTGCTGCACATGAGGACGAGGACCCGCAGAGGTTTCGTTGACATGGAAACGAACGTAGCTGGTAACTTGTTTACATGTCAAAGAAAAGCTCGGGAGAGACGGTGCGCTGGCTCGATGCGGACGAGGAGCGCGCCTGGCGCGCCCTGCGCCGCATGATGATCGCGATCCAGTCGCGCACCGCGCACGACCTGGCCGCGATCGGCCTGTCGGAGCCCGACTACGAGGTGCTCAGCACGCTCTCCGAGCGCCCGGGCCGCACCAGCACGCTGCACGAGCAGGCCACCAAGATGGGCTGGTCGCGCAGCCGCCTGTCGAGGCACGCCACCCGCATGGAGACCCGCGGTCTGGTACGGCGCGAGCCCGACCCGGACGACGGCCGGGGCTGTTACCTGGTCCTCACCGAGCACGGCATGGAAACGCTCGAGGCCGCCGCCCCGGCCCACCTGGAATCGGTCCGCCGCCATGTCATCGACCGGCTCACGCCCGCGGACCTGTCCGTACTGGAAGGCATCGCCCGCAAACTGGAAGACCCTGCATGAGCATCACCGGAGAACCCAAGCCGACCATGACGGTGACTGCTGTCATGTCGCACCCGTGACTGCGACGTCTACGCCGGTACGCGCTCCTGCACAAAGATCGAACCATGACGAACAGCAAGAACTCGCCCAACTGGACCGCCGGCATGTGGACTGGCATCGCGATCGGCATGGGCCTGGGTGTCACGCTGGACAACCTCCTGCTCGGCATTTCACTGTCCCTGTGTCTCGGGATCGCCCTCTCCTACGCGCTCGTGGCGTTGCCGTGGTCGGCGTCCTCTGCTTGAGTGCCCCACCTCTCCAGCGGCGGCGCGGCATCAAGGCCACCACGGCTCCCGATCAGTTCCGGGGCGCGATGCGGTAGGCCCGGATGACGGTCTGCTCGACGGTGTTGCCTGCGACGTCGGCGGCCTTGGCCCGCAGGGAGACGAACCCTTCCGCGGCCGGGTGGTTCACCGTGACCTGGCCCTTGCGGATCAGGGCCGGGCTCCAGGTGGCGCCGTCGTCGAAGGAGACCTCCACGGTGAGGTCGCGCACCTCGCCGGCGGCCGAGCCAGGCTGTCGTTCCACACGGACCGGTATCCGGCGGGTTTCGCCGCTGGGTGCGGTGTTTCGGGCATCCAGCGCGGGGGAGAAGCGGACGACGGAGACCGGCAGCGGGTTGTCGTCCTCGGTGCGCTCGGAGCGGAATGTCCAGGCGGCCGAGTTGCGGGTCGTCAGAGTGGCGGGTGCGCCCCGCTCGGTCTCCACGACCAGCCGGTAATCCGCTGCGCCCGGTGGAACGCGGAACCCTTTTCCGCCCATTTCGGAGTGTTCGGCCACCAGGACGCCGTCGCGGTAGAGCGCGACGCGCGCCCGGGTGGTGGCCGACCAGCCGGCGTGACCGGCGCCGTCACCGTACATGGGCACGTTCACCCGGATGGAGTCCCCGGAACGGGTCAGCCCGCCGGACTCCCCGCCTCCCACCAGGACGGGAGCGAAGACGCCAAGGTTCCACGATTCCCGGTAGGCGCGGCCGGGCGTGTAGCCGGTGAGGCTCGACTCCAAGGCGGTCTCACCGCTCTCGGGGCCGTCCTCCCAGAAGTAGCGCCGCCACTTCGCCCCGCCGTCGGCGTTGACGTACTCGATGCGCACGGACGGCGTGGCGAACGTCGTCCCGGTCAGCAGGCCGGAGATCGGGCCGTCGGGCGGCTGTGCGGCGGCGGCGGCGCGGCCCCTGCCTCCGATCAGGTGGGCGGCGTAGGCGGTGTGGACGGCCGCCAGGTCACGGCCGGCCACCTCGCGGCGGAACCCGGTGACCATGCCGCCCTCGTGGAACCATGCGAGCCGGTAGACGCGGGAGCCGCCGGGCAGTGCCCACGTCCCGGTGATCTGGGTCAGCGACCCCTCGTAGGGACGATCGGGGCCGAGCTGCGCGGTCGTCAGGTTCTCGAACCGGTCCGGGACGACGGAGTAGGAGAACCTCCCGTCGCTGAAGGTGACCTGCGCGCCGGCCTGCACGGCCGACCGGTCCGGCACGGTGACCGAGATCGGCTTGCCCAGGCGGGCGTCCAGGTCGAGGGTCTGGTTGTCGGCAAGGTCGAGACCGGGGTGGATCAGCTGGGTGGTGTGGTCCCCGTCGAACAGGGTGCTCCTGATCATCCAGCCACCCCTGGGCAGGCGGAGCGTGACGGTGCCGTCGCCGGGGTCCTGCACGGTGATCTCCTTGCTGAGGCCGGAGGAGTCGGTCCGGTGCAGCGTGGTGAGGTAGTCGGCGGTCGGGCTGCCGTCACGGCCGGTGTGCCGGAGGGTCAGCGCGTAGGTCTCCTTCTCGTTCTCCACCGCCAGCGGCGTGTTCACCCGGACGTCACCGCCGGCGGCGACGAGGTGGCCGCCGAGGTGTCCCACCGGGGCCGCCGCGGTGTCGGCGGTGACCGAGACGTCGGCCTGCCCGCCCGCGGGCACCGTCACCGTCGCCGGTTCCACCGTGAACGGCTTCGCGTCGCCCTGGCCCTCCACGGACAGGTCGAGCGTCACCGGCACGGCTCCGTGGTTGCGGTATGTGACCTGCCGGGTGAGGGGCCGGTCGTCGTCGTGCGGCCACTGCCGCACGCCGAAGCCGACGCCGCCGGGCCCGGCGGTCACGGCCTGGGCCGTGGCCCGTCCCACGTCGGCCCGGCCCGCGCCCTGGTCGAAGACGCCCACGGCGGGGTTGGGCGATGCCGAACCCATCAGCGCCGACTTGATCGTGCCCGCGCTCCAGTCCGGGTGCTGCCCGGCCAGGATCGCGGCGGCCCCGGCGACGTGCGGGGTGGCCATCGAGGTGCCGGACATCGCGACGTAGGAGCCCTCACTGGACGGCGCGTCCGCGGCGCGGGCGGCGACGATGTCCGCCCCGGGCGCGGTGAGGTCGGGCTTGAGCGCCGAGTCGGCGGCGCGCGGGCCCCTGCTGGAGAACTCGGCCAGCTCGTCGGACTTGGTGACGGCTCCCACGGCCAGGGCCGCGTCGGCGCTGGCCGGCGACTCCACCGAGCGCTCGTTGCCGCTGTTGCCCGCGGCGACCACGAACAGCATGCCGTAGCGCTGGGTGAGCGTCTCCACCGCCGACTCCAGCGGATCGATCTCAGGGGTGTCGGTGCCGCCCAGGCTCAGGTTCACCACCTTCGCGCCCTGCTCGCCCGCCCACTGCATGCCCGCCAGGATCGCCGACTCCTCGCAGAGGCTCACGCATACCTTCCCGGCCAGGAGGCTGACCCCGGGCGCGACCCCCTGGTACGTCCCGCCGGAGGCGGCGCCGCTGCCGGCGATGGTGGAGGCGATGTGGGTGCCGTGCCCGTTGTGGTCCGCGGGGTCGGAGGATCCGGTGAAGTCGGCCTGCGCGCTCACCCGGCCGGCCAGGTCGGGGTGCGTGGCGTCCACGCCGGTGTCGAGCACCGCCACCTTCACTCCGGCGCCGGTGTGGCCCCGCTGCCACGCGGCGGGGGCGCCGATCTGCTTGACGCTGCTGTCCAACGCCGGCTTGCGCAGGCCGTCCAGCCAGATCTTGCCCACGCCGCCGGACAGGGCGTGCCCACCGCCGGCGACCCCGTTCCAGAACTTCGCCCGGTCCTGCTCGGCGGACTGCACGGCCAGGCCGGACACCGCGCTCAGCTCGCGTCTCACCTGGGCGCCGGCCGCGGTCATCACCGAGCGGAGCCCGCCCGCGCGGGCCTGCCCCGCGCCGGTCACGATGAGCGGCAGGTCGCCGCGTCGGTCGTCGTAGCCGAACGCGAGGAGCGTCGTCACGTCGAACAGCCGCGGATCGAGCCGTCCCCGGCGCACCAGCGGGGCCGCGTCGCCGGGTAGGACGCGCAGCCGCCCGTCCCGCTCGTCGACGACGAACGTGATCCCGGCACGGCCCGCGCCGGGCTCGACCTGGACGCCACCGCCCCCGCCGGTCAGCCTCACCCGGTCTCCGGTGATCAGCGTGACCGAGACGGGGGAGCCGTCCGGCACGAGCCCGTCCTCGGCCACCGCGGCGCCCGGTGCGGCGAGCGCCACCACCATGGCCCCCGCCAGCAGCGAAAATCTGCTTCTCATATCCTCTTCCAGCCGGTATCCCCAAGGCCCGCCGCGCGTGGCGGACCACCTGTACTCCGCCGCAGCCGCCGGCCGCTTTCACGGGGCGTGAAAGCGGAACGCCTCATCGGATGAGTAGGGGATGTGACTGCCAATTCGACGGCTCCGGATCTCGCCGATCCACGGGGGACGATCAGCGACGAGGCTCTGGTGGAGCTGTCGCGCCGGACACCCGAACGGTTCGGCGAGATCTACGACCGGTACGTGCGCGAGATCCACGCCTACCTGGGCAGGCGGCTCGACCGGCAGGCCGCGGACGATCTCACCGCCGAGGTGTTCCTGGCCGCGTTCAGGAAACGCGCGACGTTCGATCCCCGGCGTGGCACGGTCCGTCCCTGGCTGTACGGCTTCGCCGGCAACGTGATCGCGCTGCACCGGCGCGCCGAAGCCCGGCGGCTGGCGGCGTTGCAGCGCGGCGCCGGCACGGACGACGACCGGGAGGACGGCCACGAGGATCGCGTGGTCACCCACGTGGACGCCGCGAGCACGAAGGGGCGGCTCGCGGCCGAACTGCGCGCGCTGCCCGACGGCGACAGGGACGTGCTGTTGCTGAGCGCACTGGGCGAGCTGAGCCATGAAGAGGTGGCCCAGGCGCTCGACATCCCGTACGGCACCGTCGGATCCCGCCTGTCCCGGGCGCGCAGAAAGCTTCGCGCCGCCCTGGGCGGCGTCAATCCCTTGCTTGGAGGCTCTGATGGATGATTACCGGGCGGTGCGGGACCTGCTGCCTGCGCCGCCGTTGTCGCCCGAGGTCGAGCAGGCCGGGCGCGATCGGCTGGCCGCCGCCTTCGCGCAGGAGCGGGTACGGCGGGGCCGCAGGGCCGCCAGGTGGGGTGCGCCGGTGCTCGGCGTGGCCGGCGCCGCCGCGGCGGCGGCGATCGTCATCGCGCAGATCGCGCCCGCCGCCGTGCCCGCCCCTCCTGGCGCGGCCGTCCAGGCGGACGGCAAGAGGTTCCTGCTGGTCGCGGCCGCTTCAGTGGCCGCCATGCCCGACGAAGGCGCGTGGTGGGGCAGCGTGGAGGTCCGCGGCCGCCAGTTCCGCGAGCCCGGCGGACGGTACGTCCTGCGTGAGAGCGAGTCGATCGAGACCTGGATTCCCGCGGACCCCGAAGGGCGCACCTGGTATCGCCAGACCCCACAGGGGATCAAGCCCGCGACGCCCCAGGACGAGGCGGCGTGGGCCGCCGACGGCTCGCCGGTGTCCTGGACGTACGACAAGCCCTCAGAGACCGGACGCTCCGGTGTCGTACGGTCCGGACCCGGTGAGCAGCGGACCTGGTCGAGCGAGGACTGGGACTTCCGCGTCCTCACGGCGGGCAAGCCGCTCACCAAGACGAGCGAGGTGCCCGACACCCCTGAGGGGCTGAAGGCGTTCTTCGCCGCCGACGACCGTACGACCATCGACACCGCGGCGCGGCTGCTGTTCTTCGCTCCGGTGACGAGCCAGACCAGGGCCGCCGCGTACCAGTTGCTGGCCTCCGTGCCGGGGGTCACCGCCGCCGGGCAGGTGAGCGATGTGCTGGGCCGGCCCGGGCAGGCGGTCGAGTACGAGTCCGGCGAGTTCGCGCCGCCGGACTTCGTGGGGGCGACCAGGACCCGGCTGGTGATCGACCCCGCCTCCGGCAGGCCCCTTTCCATCGAAGTCCGCTCCGCCGCGGACGGCTTGCTCCTGACGTACACCGCGATCCGGGACAGCCGCTGGACGGATTCCAACCCGTTGAAGGAGAACGAATGAGATTCACTCTTGCCCTTGCTGCTGGGCTGCTGTTCGCCGGCGTGGCCGCTGTTCCGGCGTCCGCCGACGCGCCGGAGGCGGCGTACTGGCGGGTCGAGGCGACCCACACCACGACCCACCCTCGCGCGGTCGGCAGCGGTTACCACCTGACCCAGCGCAGGGTCAGCGTCGAGTGGCTGTCGCCGGAAGGCAGGAGCTGGAGCGGCTTCCGTGAGCTGGGAGCCAGACCTGCGACCAAGAAGGACGAGGCGGCCTGGCGCGCCGACGGATCTCCGGCCACCTGGGACTACCGCACGGAAGGCATGAAGATCCACCTGTCCGCCCAGCCCGGCAAGGGCTTCGTGCGGGCGGCCAAGGGGCGGCCCGACGGGTTCCGGCTGGGCGAGAGGTACGTGACTTACCAGCAGCTCCAGGCGCTGCCGACGGAGGCCGAAGCGCTCAGGAGGCAGCTGACCGCCGAGGTCGGCGCCTGGATCGACGAGGCCGCAGAAGAGGCGAAGACCACCGCCCCGAAGGCCACGAAGAACGACTGGCTGGTGAACCTCGACCGATATGTCGCCCAGCGGGCGGCCGAGCTCCTGTACGCCAACCCGGTACCCGGCAAGGTCAGGGCCGCCGCCTACCAAGTCCTCAAGACCACCAAGGGCGTCGGCGACCTCGGCCGGAGCAAGGACCCGCTGGGCCGCTCCGGCCACAGGCTCGCCCTGCCCGTCTCGTCCAGCAAGGGGTCGGTGCTCAAACAGCAGCTCCTCGTGGACACCAGGACCATGACCCTGCTGGCCGAGTACACCGACCTCAGCTACGGCGGCAAGACGATGCTCGGCAAGTCCGGCGTGAAGACGTTCAAGGCCGGCTGGACGGACGACAAGCCCGCCGTTCCAGGCGTTAGCTGACCCGGGCCTTCGCCGCGGCCCTGGCGTCCGCGCCAGGGCCGCGGCTACCCCTCCTTGCGGCACGTGCCGACCAGCTCTGTGCGAGGAACCGGCCGTGGGCGAGCTCTGGTGCGAGATGGACCCGCTGCCTTCCCGGCCACTGCTGCGCCCACCGCGGCGCGACGGTCAGGCGCAGGTGTAGCCGGACGGCAGGGCGGTGTTGCCGTTGGGCCTGCTCGCCTGGAAGCCGAAGCCGGCGGTGCTGGCGCCGGGCGCGAGCGTGCCGTTGTGGCCGACACTTCTGGCCGTCACGGTCTGGCCGCTGGTGGTGACGGTGGCGTTCCACGAGCCGGTCAGCGTGTGCCCGGCCGGCAGGGTGAAGGTGACGGTCCAGCCGGTGATCGTCGAGGTGCCGGTGTTGGTGACGGTCAGCGGCTGGATCACATACCCGTTCCCCCACTGGGACTGGACGGCCGGGGTGGCCGAGCAGGCGCCGCCGGTGCCTGCCCGGGTGGTGATCTGGACGGTGCCGGAGACGGGCGAGACGTTGCCCGCGGCGTCGCGCGCCCGGACCTGGTAGCGGTAGGTGGTGTTCGCGCTCAGGCCCGTGTCGGTGAACGAGGTGGTGGCCGAGGTGCCGGCCTGGGTGAACGTGCCGCCCGTCGCGTTCGGAGCGCGCAGGACGTCATAGCCGGTCACACCGGTGTCGTCAGTGGAGGCCGTCCAGGTCAGGCTGGCGCCGGTCGCGGTGGTGCCCGAGGCGGCGAGCCCGGCCGGGGTGGTCGGCGGCGTGGTGTCGGTCTGGCCGGTGGTCAGGCCGAAGAAGTCGACGGCGTAGCGGGCCATGCCGCTCTGCGGAAGGACGTGCCCGGCGCCCTGGATGCTGTACGCCTCCACCTGCACCCTGCCGGACGGGTCGGCGTACCGGCTGCGGGTCCAGCCTGCCTGCGGGGTGTCGGTGCCGGCCGGGGTCTGGCTCAGCCCGAACACGTTGGTCCACTGCTCGATCGACTCACGCAGCAGCGAGTAGGGCACGAGGGTGTCGCTGGTGCCGTGCCACAGTTGCACGCGCGGGCGGGGGCCGGAGAATCCCGCGTACGCCTGGCGGACCGCATCGCCCCACTGCTGAGGTGTCCGGTCCATGCTCCCGCCGGTGCACCTGCTGCTTCCTGGCGGGTAGTCGGCGGCGCCGGCGAAGCAGTTGAAGGGCACACCCATGAAGGAGGCCCCTGCCCTGAACACGTCCGGGTGGACGGCGAGCATGTGCTGGGTCATCATGCCGCCGGACGAGCTTCCGGTGGCGTAGACCCGATTCGGGTCTCCCTGATAGGTCCGCTCGACATGGTCGATCATCGAGATGATCGAGACCGGGTCGCTGCCGCCGCCGCGCTGCTTGGCGGCGTCCGACCAGGTGTCGAAGCAGTTGCCGAACCCCGCCGACTGGGTGGCGGTCGGGTAGATGACGATGAAGCCGTATCGGTCCGCCAGCGAGGCGAACTCACTGCCCTGGTAGAAGCCGGGGCCGGAGCCGCCGCAGCCGTGCATCGCCACCACGATCGCCGGGGAGGCAGGGTGCGAGTCCGGCACGTAGACGTGCATCCGCATGTTGCCCGGGTTGTCGCCGAAGCCGCTCACCTCCACCAGAGCGGCGGCGGCGGCCGGCGTTCCGGGTATCACGGTCATGACGGCAAAGAGCGCCGCGGCGCAGGCACCCGTCAGCGCCGTGGTCCATCGTCTCATTCGCGCTCCTCCTCTCCATGTCCGCGGCGCGCCGCCGATCGGTCCGCCGCGTATCGACCTCGGTCGCTGGAAAATAGAAGGGCCACGAGCCAGCGTCAATGCGCGCTCGGTACGCGTGCCCACCGGTTCACCTGGTGGAAGGCCGTTCCCCCTGGTTATCAAGTAACTTGCTATCAAGGTCCTTGATAAGGGTCTGGAAACTTTCATCGGGCCCGTCATGAACGGGGCGCGATATCGTCGCCTGGTGACCGATCCGGGTGTCCCCGCGGCCGCTGCGCCGGACGCACCACCGCCTCGTGTGAGCTATCTGGTGTTCCGGCTGGAACGCCGCATCCGCGCCTGCCTGGATGAAGCGCTCGCCCGGCACGGCCTGACGACCACCGAATTCATGGCGCTCAGCGAGCTGCGCCTGCGCGACGCCCCGTCCTCGGCCGACCTGGCCCGCATCGCCTTCGTCACCCCGCAGGCGATGAACCTGGTCATCCGCGATCTCGAACAACGCGGCCTGATCCGCCGCGACCCGCATCCCCGTGGTGGCCGCGCCCTGCGTACCCGCCTTACCCCGAAGGGCCTGAGCACCCTCCGGCGATGCGACCGCTCCCTCGACAGCATCGAAGCCGTCATGCTCGCCGAGATCGACGACCCGGACCGTACGACACTCGCGGAAACGCTCACCCTGTGCGCACGAGCCATCCACCCCGGCACGCGGGCCCTGACCCCCGTCCTTCGCTCGGAGGAGCCACCACCGTAGCCCTGGCCCATGCGCGCAATCGTCACAGGCTGTCGGCGGGACGGGGAGGTGCGGGGGTTGTGCTCCGGCCTGACCTTGGCCGGGCCGGAGCAGCTGTCGGAGGCCTGTTACCGCGTTTCGATGCCCGGATCGTAGCCACGCCGTGCGTTCGACGGGCAGCCGGCGATACTGTTGCCGGGCGGGGAAGTGACGCCCAGCCAGTTGCCGTACGCAGTCGTGTCCGGCCGCCAGGGGATATCGCACCGCAATTTGGCCCGGAACTGTCCGGTGCCTGAGCTGCACGTCGCGTAGCTCGATAGATTGGTGTTGTAGAAGTCGAAGCGGCAGTTCGTCGGTGCGGCCTGCGCGGGACCCGATCCCAGAAGGACGGATGCGGTAGCTGCAACAGTGAAGAAAACCGACAGCTTCGTTGCGTGACTCTTCAAGAAAGCTCCTCTCATAAAGCCTCTTGCCGGCAACACGGCTCCGATCAGCTCTGGTCGCGCCCCGACTGGTGACGGCGCTGGCCCGCAGGGCACTCCACCCCGGACCAGGCCGGGTCGCTGAACGAATGGCGGGTCGGGCCGACGCGCTTGGCGCCGACGAGCCCGCCGCTGTCGACGCACCTGATCCAGGCGCGATAGTAGAACCCCTCCCAGACCCAGTCGCTTTCGCATCGCGTCTGGAACGAGGTGCTCGTCGTGAAGCCTTGGCAGAGGGTCTCGGCGCCGGCCGCGGCGGGAGCGGCGATGAGCGTTCCTGTGGCCGCCGCCAAGAGCACGAGCACCGTCGAGCAGGACTTCACCACTTTGTGCATGCCGATTCAATTCCTTTCTTCTGCGGATTCGACAAGAGAGGTGATTGCGTAAGACGCGTGAGCCTGCGATGTTTCACCCACGGTAAAGGGGATCGCCTTCATAAATCTTTCGCCATTCTTGAATGGCCATAGGCAAATGTGGTTCGATGGTTTTCGCCGCTGAACTTGCCGGGTTTCGCGCCGATGGGGGATGCACAGTGGAGTTTCGGCTGCTGGGCGCGTTCGAGCTGATGGCCGGGGGTCGCAGTCTCGATCTTGGGCCGGCCAAGCAACGGATCCTGTTCGCGTCCCTGGCCGCCGATGCCGGGCACCCGGTGCCCACGGAGACACTCATCGACCGGATATGGGACGACGCCCCACCGCGCGAACCCCGCAAGGTCCTGCACACCTATGTCGCACGCTCCCGCCGTGTGCTGGAGCAGGCACGACATCTCGACAGAGAACAGATCGCGCTGGAACGCCGGGCGGACGGCTACCAGCTGATCATGGACATCGATCGCATCGACCTTCACCGGTTTCGCCGGCTGGTCGAGCAGGCCCGCGCCCCTCACCCCCACCGGACGGAGCGCGCTGCCCTGCTGGGCGAGGCCGTCGGCCTATGGCGGGCATCCCCGCTGGACGGAATGGCTGGGGGGTGGGCGGCGCGGGTCCGCGAAGGGCTCCGCCAGCAGCGGCTGGGCGCGTTGACCGACTGGGCCGAGGCCGAGCTGGAGCTGGGCCGGCACTCGCCGGTGATCGAACGCCTCGAAGAGCTGATCGTCCACTACCCGCTGGCGGAATCCCTGGCGGCCCGGTTGATCCAGGCTCTGAGCCTGGCCGGCCGTGGTGCCGAAGCTCTGGAGGTCTACTCGCGGGTGTGCCGGCGAATCGACGACGAGCTCGGCGCCCAGCCCGGCCCCGAGCTGCGTGCACTGCACACGGCCGTTCTCCGCGGAGAAGCGGTCACTCTCGCCGCCGGCGCGCCGGACCCCGCACGGACGGTTCTCTCCGTGCGCAGGCCCGTACACCAGCCGCGGGATGTTGAGATGCCGGCGCGTCCGCGGCCGGCACAGCTCCCGGCGCGGGTGCCGGCGTTCGCCGGCCGCACCGGATACCTCAAGCGGCTGGACGCCATGCTGGGATCCGACGATCAGGTCCGGATCCAGGTCTCGGTGATCGCCGGCATCGCCGGAGTGGGCAAGACCGCGCTGGCCCTGCATTGGGCGCATCGGGTGCGCCACCGATTCGGCGACGGGCAGCTGTACGTGAACCTGAGGGGCTTCGACCCGGGCGGGTCCTGCGTGAGCGCGGCGGAGGCGTTGACCGGATTCCTGGATGCGCTGGGGGTACCGCCGGACCGTGTCCCGCCCGACCCGGACGGGCAGGCCGGCCTGTACCGCAGCCTGCTGGCGGGCCGGCGGATGCTGGTGGTGCTGGACAACGCCCGCGACGCCGAGCAGGTTCGTCCGCTGCTGCCCGGCGCACCAGGCTGCCTGGTGGTGGTGACCAGCCGCAGCCAGCTCCGCGGCCTGGTCGCCGCGGAGGGCGCCCACCCGCTGAGGCTGGATCCGCTGTCCGATGCCGAGGCACGCGAGTTGCTCCTCCACCGCCTCGGGCCGGCGCGGGTGGCAGCCGAGCCCCACGTGGCGGATGAGATCGTCGCCTGGTGTGCGGGGCTCCCGCTCGCCCTGGTCATCGTGGCCGCCCGAGCCGCCACCCAGCCGGGCTTCCCCCTCACCGCGCTGGACGGCGAACTGCGCCAGGCTCGCAACCGGCTCGACGCCCTGGCCGGTCAAGACCCGGCCACCGATCCGCGGGCGGTGTTCTCCTGGTCCTACGACGCGCTGAGCTGCGAAGCCGCGCGGTTGTTCCGGTTCCTGGGGGTGCTCACCGGCCCGGACGTCTCCTTGCCCGCCGCGGCCAGCCTGGCCGGCGTGGCCGTGCACGAGGTCCGGCCGCTGCTGGCCGAACTGGCCGGCGCGCACCTGGTCATCGAGCACAAGCCCGGCCGGTACACCCTGCATGACCTGCTCCGCGCCTACACGGTCGAGCTCGTCCACGCCATCGACGGCGAACCTGACCGGCAGGAGGCGTTCCGCCGGTTGCTCGACCACTACCTGCACACCGCTCACGCCGCGACGCTGCTGCTGGCCCCACGCCGTCGCCCGATGGCACATGCTCCCGCCGCGCCGGGGGTGAGCGCCGAGGCGATCGCCGGGTCAGGACAAGCGCTGACCTGGTTCACCGTCGAACACCCCGTGTTGTTCGCGACCGTGGAGGAGGCGGCCGCCAAGGGACACGACGAAGACGTGCGGCACCTGGCCTGGGCGCTGAGCCCGTTCCTGCGATGGCGTGGCCTGCTTCTCGACTGGGCCACCGTCGAGCAGGCCGCCCTGGACGCTTCGCGCCGTCTGGCTGATCCTCGCGGACAGGCCCACGCCCACCGCCACCTCAGCCGCGCCTTCACCCTGCTCGGCCGCTTCGACCGCGCCCACACCCATGCTGCCGAGGCCCTCGGCCTGGCCGTCGATCTCGCCGATCAGCCCGGCCAGGCTCACGCACATCACGAGCTCACCTGGGCCCTGTCACGACAAGGGCGCTACAGGGAGGCACTCGACCACGCGGAGCAGGCCCTCGATCTGTTCCGAGCCGCCGGCCACCGCCCCGGACACGCCAAGGCGCTCAACGGGGTCGGCAACTGCCACGCCCTGCTCGGATACCACAACCGGGCGCTCGTGTACTGTCGCCCCGCCCTCACCCTGTTCCAGGAACTCGGCGACTTCAACGGTCAGGCCGCGTCTCTCGACGGTCTCGGCTACGCACACCACCATCTCGGCCAGTACGACCTGGCCAAATGCTGTCACCGGCAGGCGCTCAAGCTGTACCTGGAGCTGGGCGATCGCATCGGCGAGGTCGAGGCGCTGATCCGTCTCGGCAACGCCTGCCACTCCAGCGGCGATCTCGGCGCCGCCCGCGACACCTGGCGCGAAGCCCTCGTCATTCTCGATGAGCTCGCTCACCCCGACGCCGGATATGTCCGCGCCCAGCTCGCCGAGACCGAGCCGCACCCGACCGCGGGCGCGGGTCCCACTGGAGCACGGTTGTACTGGCCACACCGGTAGAAGCTGCCGTCGGGCAGTTCGGCGGTGGGGCGAGGGTGCAGCCTGACCACCGCGGTCCTAACGGGGAGCCAGGATGCGCAGCTGCAGCATCGCCGCGAAGCGCTGCTCCGGGTCCTCCAGGTCGATCTCGCCCACCTCGGCCACCCTCCTGAGCCGGTAGCGCAGCGTGTTGGGATGGATGAAGAGCGCGGCGGCCGCCTTGCCCACGTCGCCGAGCGCGTCCAGCCAGGCCTCCAGCGACTGCACCAGCCCGGCGTTGTTGCACTCGTCGTACTCCATCAGGCGCGCGATCGCCCCGACCGGCCGCTCGCCGCGCGCCGCCGCGAGGTCGCGCAGCTCCAGGACCAGGGCGAGCGTCTGGACGTCGTCGAGGCGGGCCACCCGGAGCGCGGTGTGGCCCTCCCGCATCACCCGGAGCACCCGGTCGGCCTGCGCCTTCCCGCCGACGATGCCGCTGATGTCCGGCCCCGCCGGGGCGACCGCGACGATCGCGGGGAGGCTGCCGCCGACCCGGTCCACGAAGTCGGAGGCCAGGCGGACGGCCCGCTGCTCCGGGCTGCTGGCCGGGACGATGACGGGCAGCAGGCCGTACACGGTGCCGCCGACGGCCGCCACGACGGCGGACGGCACCGCGGCCGACAGGTGGACCGACAGGGCGTCCGCGAGCCGTTCGAGCTCGGCGGCCCTGCCGTGGTCGGCCCAGGCGTGCTCGTCGCCGGTGAGCAGGGCCGCGCTCACGATGACCAGGGTGCGGCCGGCCAGGCCCAGCCGGGCCAGCGCGTCCCGCGCGCCCGCGCCGCCTTCCAGGACCGTCGCCATCAGGTCGGCGCGCAGCCGCCGCCGGACGTCGGCGCCTGCGCGGATGCGCAGCAGGTGCAGCGCCACCAGCTTCGAGGCGTCGAGCAGGGCGTTGGTGCGCTCGCTGTCGAGGTCGCCGTCCATGGCGGCCCAGATCGAGCCGAGGATCTCGTCGCCGGCCCGGACCGCGATGGCCACGCGCTGCACCGTCATCCCGTCGTAGCCGAGATCCTGCGGGGTGACGACGACCGGCCGCTGGTAGCGGTAGAGGTCGCGGAAGACGCCCAGCTCGGTCAGGCGGGTGGCGTACCGTTCGGGAACCTGCCGGCCGATGACCGTCTCGACGCGGGAGGCGTCCGCCTCGTCCTGCCGGCCGGAGAAGGCGAGCACGCGGGAGTTGCGGTCCTCGATGGTGATGGGGGCGTCGAGGAGCGCGGCCACGGCGTTGGCCACCGCGAACAGGTCGCCGGACGGGAGCCCGCCCAGCGACTCGTGCTCGGGCTCGCCGATGTCGCCCTCGGCGAGCATCGACCGGATGAGCGCGGTGATCTGCGCCCACGTGGCGCCCCGGCGCAGCCCGATCAGCGCCACGCCGCTGCGGGCGACCGCGTCGCGCACCTGCGGCGTCAGGGCGACCGGCGCCCGGACGACCAGGCCCACCGCGTCGTGGTCGCCGAGGGCGCCGAGCAGCCGGGGCAGCGTCTCGCCGGCCGGGTCGACGCCGATGCCGAGCACCAGCGAGCGCGGCCCGAGCACGGGCTCGTCGAGCGGGTCGTAGATGACGAGGCCGCTGATCTCCTCGCGCTGGTCGACGTCGCCGGCGACCAGCTCCAGCAGGGTGGCCCCCAGGTCGTCCAGGACCCGGCCGAGGCTGGCACGGGGACGCTGGCTCACGCCCCGCAGTATAGGAGCCCCGGACGCGCGGTCCGATCGCCGGACGATCAGAGGACGATCCACTCGACGGACCTGGTCACCGCTTCGAGCGCCTCCGGGATCGGCGTGACCCCCAGCCCGGGGCCGGTGGGCACGGCGATGTGGCCGTCGTCCAGGACGATCGGCTCGGTGATGTCGGTGCGGTAGAAGCGGTCGGAGGCCGAGACGTCGCCCGGCAGCGTGAACCCGGGCAGGCCGGCCAGGGCGACGTTGGCGGCGCGGCCGAGGCCCGTCTCCAGCATGCCGCCGCACCAGACGGGGAGCCCGTGCGCCACGGCGAGGTCGTGGATCCGCCGGGCCTCCAGGTAGCCGCCGACGCGGCCTGGCTTGATGTTGATGATCTGGCAGGCGCCGAGCTTGATGGCCGCGGCGGCGGTCTGCGCCGAGACGATCGACTCGTCGAGACAGATCGGCGTCGCCACCTGCCGCGCCAGCGTGGCGTGACCGAGGACGTCCTCCTCCTCCAGCGGCTGCTCGATCAGCAGCAGGCCGAACTCGTCGAGCCTGGCCAGGTGGCGGGCGTCGCGCAGCGTGTAGGCGGTGTTGGCGTCCACCTGGAGCAGCACGTCCGCGCCGAAGCGCTCGCGTACGGCGGCCACCGGGGCCAGGTCCCAGCCCGGCTGGATCTTCAGCTTGATGCGCACGTACCCGGCGTCCAGGTAGCCCTCGACGACCGTCAGGAGCTGCGGAATCGAGTCGTGGATGCCGACCGACACCCCGCTGGGGACGCGGTCGCGGACGACGCCGAGCTCGCGCCCGAACGAGCGGCCGAGCGCGCGCAGCTCCGCGTCGAGCACCGCCATCTCCAGGGCGGCCTTGGCCATGCGGTGCCCCTTGACCGGGTGCGTCAGGCCGGCGATCGCGGCGGCTCCCGAGCGCGCGATCGCGGCCTGGCCCTCGGGGGAGGAGAGCCGCGGGAGCAGGTGGTGGCGGAGCACGTCCACCTGGGAGCCGACGTACTCGCTGGAGTAGAGCGGGTCGGCCAGGGCGACGCACTCGCCCCAGCCCTCGGCCTCGTCCGTGACGGCCTTGAGGAGCAGGACGTCCCGCTCGGTCTGCGTGCCGAACGAGGTCCGGAACGGCGACACGAGCGGCATCGAGACGCGGCGAAGTTCGATTCCCCGCAGCTTCATGGGGTTCTCCGGATCTGGTCGGTGTCAGGGCGGGCGGCAGGGCAGGCGGCAGGGCGGGTGACGAGGTAGCCGAGCTCGCGGTCGAAGTCGACGACGCGGCCGCCGGCGGCCATCAGCGGCTCCAGCTCGTCCCGGAGCCGGTGACGCCAGTCCCGGGCGGCGGCCATGTCGTGGGCGCGCAGTGCCTCGATGTCGGCCGGGGCCGCGACGCGGCGGCTCGACGGGCCGTCGGCCGGACGTTCGCAGGGCGTTCCCGAGCAGGCGGCGCGGACCCGCGGCGAGAGCAGCTCCCAGCGCACCAGGAGCCGGTCGGTGTCGTCGCCGCCGTTGATCGCGTCGTGCATCGCGCCGTAGAAGTTGGGCAGGTACTCCACCGGCAGCGCGCCCAGCTTGACGATGTTGAAGTAGGCGTTACGGCTGACCAGCGGGTCGAAGGTCCACTCGACCGCGACGATGCCGCGGGCGAGCGCCCAGGCGCGCTGGTGCAGCTTGAGCGCCATCCCGATGCCGCGGCCGGCCAGCCCCGGCGCCACCCCGGCGATGTGGCTGTGCAGGGTGCGGGCCGCCGGCTCCTCGTGGAAGCCGATGCAGACGCCGATCAGCCGGTCCCCGTCGTAGGCGCCGGCGACGTAGTTGCCGGCCTTCGTCAGCGCCCGCAGGAACTCCACCGTGATCAGGGGGTTCTCGGGGCGGCCCCAGATTTCCACCAGCAGGGCGATCACGGCGTGGGCCTCGTCGAGGTCGCGCAGTTCCCGGACTGTCACGCCCGCCTGCGCGGCCCACCGTGCCGCGTCCCGCGCCGCCAGGCCGACGGTGGAGGCCTCGATGCCCAGGCTCCGCCCTTCGTGGGCCTCGATGCTCATGCCTGCTCCTCCAGGAGTTCGGCGTTCAGCTCGCGCAGCAGCACCGTGCGATCGAGCAGCCGGCCGACGACGACGTGCTCGTGGGCGGCGTGGACGGCCATGACGAGCCCGGCGAGCATGTCGAAGCAGCCGGGGCCGCGCACCACGCCGCCGGCGAGCTCGTACGGGCGGGCCGCCGGGGTGCCGAGCGGCCAGACCGTGTCGTGGCGGGCCAGGAGCAGCGCCTGGCGGTCGCCGTCGCCGAAGCGCCACCGCGGGTGCGAGCTCCCGCCGGCGGTGATCCGCTTCGGCTCGGCGCCCGGCCGGCCGGCCCCGACGCGGGCCACGAGGCCGGCCGGCCTGGCGACCGTGGCGTGGCCGGAGGAGGGCGACTCGCTCCCGACGAGCTCTTCGAGGTCGGCGAGCGGCGCCTGGAGGCTGAGGGAGCCGCGCGAGGTGACCGGCACGGTCAGCCGAGCTTCTTGGGGGTCGCGCGAGCGCCGTAGTGCACGTACTCCTCGCCGGTGGGCAGCGAGTAGAACGTCACCGGAGCCCACGACTCCATGCCCTCGGGGCGGACGGCGTACATGCCCGGCGAGACCGGGATCAGCTCGTACGTCTCCACCTGCTCGCCCTCCAGCTTGGCCAGGGGGCCCATCAGCGTCGTGCGCAGGGTCGGCTTGCCGTCCTGTTCGAACACCTCCATGCGCACCGACTCGCGCTCGTAGGTGCCCGCGTACGGCGCGAGGTCCGTCGTCACCGGCTCGGCCGGGGGCTCGAACGGCGCGGGCAGCCGCACCCCGGCGAGCTCGCCGAAGATCTCGTCGTAGAGCCCGGCGTAGAGGTCGCGGGTGCTGCCGCCGTTGGTGAGGAGGGCGACCGCGATGCCGGCCTCCGGCAGGACGCGCAGGAACGCCGCCTGGCCGATGGTGTTGCCGTCGTGGCCGTGGGCCCGGTGGCCGTTCCAGTCGCAGCGGAACCAGCCGAGGCCCCAGGAGTCGCCGAGCAGGTGCTTCTCGGGGCAGTCGGTCTGGTAGGCCGACATCGCCGCGGTGCTCTCCTCGCTGAGCACGCGCGTGCCGTCGGCGGCGAGCCCGCCGGCCAGGTGCATCCGGGCGAAGGCCAGCACGTCGGTGACGGTGGAGGTGATCAGGCCCGCCGGGCCGACCGCGCGCGGCAGCCCCCACACCGGCGCGACCACGGGCTCCTCGCCGCCCTTGACGTGGCCCATCGCGTGCGCGAAGACCATCGCCTCCTCCGGCAGGGTGGTGGTGCGGGTCAGGCCGAGCGGGACGAAGAGCTTGTCCCTGATCGCCTGGTCCCAGGTCTTGCCGGTGACGACCTCGATGATCCGGCCGAGCAGGGAGTATCCCGCGTTGCAGTAGGACCAGGTGACGCCGATCGGGTGGTTCTGCGCGGTGTCGGCCAGCAGCGCGACGTACTTCTCCAGCGCGTCGTCGCCCCGGCCGGTGTCGGTGAACAGGTCGCCGTCGATGCCGCTGGTGTGGGTCAGCAGGTGCCAGACGGTCACGGCCTCGGTGGTCTCCGGGTCGCGCAGCGCGAACCCGGGGAGGATCTTGGCCACGGGCGTGTCGAGGGCGAAGCGGCCCTCGTCCACGAGCTGCATGATCACCGTCGCGGTCCACACCTTGGAGATCGAGCCGATCTGCCACACCGAGTCGGCGCCGGCGGGCTGGCCGGTGCCGGCGTGCAGGACGCCCGTCGCGGCGGTGACGAGCTCGTCGCCGCCGTCGGCGCCGAGCCGGAGTATGCCGAGCTGGGCGCCAGGGACGCCGTGCTTCCTCGCGAGCTCGTCGAGGCGGCTCTGCCAGTGGGCCTGGTCGATGGCGCTGGTCATGTCTGCTCCTTCAGGGTCGGGGTGAGAGGCGCGGTGCCTGTGTCCCTGGATGTCCGGTGCGCCGCTCCGGGGAGTGCGGCGAGGAGGTGGCGCGTGTACTCGTGCCGTGGCGTGCCGAGCACCTGCGCGGTGGGGCCGTGCTCGACGATCTCCCCGTTGTGCATCACGGCCACGCGGTCGGCGACGTAGCGGACGACGGCCAGGTTGTGGGAGATGAACAGCATGGACAGGCCCAGGTCTCGCCGCATGTCGCGGACGAGGTTGAGCACGGCGCCCTGGACGGAGACGTCGAGCGCCGAGGTGATCTCGTCGGCCAGGATCACCTCCGGCCGGGCGGCGAGCGCCCTGGCGAGCGCGACGCGCTGGCGCTGCCCGCCGGACAGCCGCCCTGGCAGGTCCGCGGCCCGGGCGGCGTCCAGGTGGACCAGCGCGAGCAGGCGTGCGATCTCCTCCTGGCGGGCCTGCCTGCCGAGGCGTCGCGGCATGGCCTCGGCGATGCTCTCGCCGACGGTCATGCGGGGGTCGAGCGAGGAGTACGGGTCCTGGAAGACCATCTGCACCGGGCGCACGCGGCCCTGGCCCGGCACCGGCCGGCCGTCCAGCAGGATCCGGCCGCCCGTCACGGGCGCCAGGCCGACGGCCGCCCGCGCCATGGTCGACTTGCCTGAGCCGGACTCTCCGACGAGGCCGACGATCTCGCCGTCGCCCACCTCCAGGCTGACGTCCCTGAGCACGGTGTGCGAGCCGTACCGCACGCGCACGTCGTGGAAGCCGAGGACGCTCACGCGCTCACCTCCTGGGTGCGGGCGGGAAGGGGCTGCCCGGCCTTGTGGCAGGCCACCCGGTTGCCCGCCGGGCCGGCCTCCAGCGCGGGCTCGACCGACCTGCAGTGGTCGTCGGCGAGCGGGCAGCGGGCCGCGAAGGCGCATCCGGCCGGCACGTGGGCGGGATCGACCGGCAGCCCGGGGATGACGGCGAGCGGCCGGGTCAGGTCGGTCTCCATGTCGGGCACGGCCGCGACGAGCGCCCGCGTGTACGGGTGCAGGGCCAGCGTCCGCAGGTCCTGCGCGGGCAGCTCCTCGACGATGCGGCCGGCGTACATGACCAGGACCCGGTCGCACACGTCGGTCACGACCGAGACGTCGTGGCTGATGAGCAGGAGGGCGGCGCCGGTGTCGCGGCGCGCCTCGGCGAGCAGGCCGAGGACCTGCTGCTGGACCGTGACGTCGAGCGCGGTGGTCGGCTCGTCGGCGATGATGAGCCGCGGCGTCCCCATGAGGCCCATGCCGATCATCGCCCGCTGGCGCATGCCTCCGGAGAACTCGAAGGGGTGCTGCCTGGCGCGCCGCCCGGGCTCGCGGATCCTGACCGCGCGCAGGCGGTCCACCGCGCGGGCGAAGGCCGCCTTGCGGCTCAGGCCCTGGTGGAAGCGGCTCACCTCGGCCAGCTGCGACCCCACCCGGTGCGCCGGGTTGAAGGACGTCATCGGGTCCTGGAAGACCACGGCCAGCGACGTGCCGAGCCGCTTGCGCAGGGCCGCGGAGTCGCCGGCGGCCAGCAGGTCCTCCCCGGCGAAAACCAGGTGGCCCGCCTCGACGCGGATCGGCTCCTCGATGAGCCTGGCCACCGCCAGGGCCGTCATCGACTTGCCGGAACCGGACTCGCCGACGACGCCGACGGCCTCGCCCTCCCGGACGGCGAAGGTGACGCCGCGCACCGCGCGGATCGCGTTCCCCGCGCCGGAGGGGATCGTCACCCGCAGGTCGTCCACCGACAGGACGGCGCCCTCGGCGGGCGCCGTCACGGCGGGCGGACGGGTTCCGGCGACGGCGGTGGTCCCGGCCCGGCCCCGGCGGGCGGTGCCGGTGGCCTCGCCGAGGCCGAAGGCCGTCGCCAGGGCCTCGCCGGTGAGGTTGAACGCCAGCCCCGCGACGATGACGGCGAAGCCGGGCCCGAGCGCGGCGAGGGGATTGGTGTAGATGCCGTTGAGCCCGTCCTGCATGAGCTTGCCCCAGTCGTAGGACGGGGCCTGGACGCCCAGCCCCAGGAACGACAGCCCGGCGAACGACAGCAGCACCCCGCCGGCGCTCATCGTCGCGTTGACGATCAGCGGCTCGGCGATGTTCGGCAGCACGTGGCGGCGCAGGACGCGAAGCCGGCTCACGCCCGCGATCCGGGCCGCGGCGACGTAGTCCCGCTGCGAGACGCCGGCGATGAGCGTGTGACACAGCCGCGCGAACGACGGCGCCCCCGCGAGCCCCACCGCGAGCGCCGCGCCGCTCTCGCCGACGCCGAAGACGACGGCGAAGAAGAGCACGAGCAGCAGCCCGGGGAAGGCCACCAGCACGTTGACGGCCCACGTGACCAGGCGGCCCAGCCGCGGCCCTGCCAGCATCGGCGCGGCTCCCAGGACGAGGCCCAGCACGATGCTGATCGCCGTCGCCCCCAGCGCCAGCACGATGGAGAGCCGGGTGGCCACGAGCACCCGGTAGAACAGGTCCCGGCCGAGGTTGTCGGTGCCGATCCAGTGCTCGGCCGACGGTCCGGCGAGCAGGTTGCCCGTGTCGACGACCGTCGCCCGCTCGCCCCACAGGATCGGCCCGAGCAGGGCCACCGACAGGACGACGACCAGCAGGCCGAGCCCGGCCAGCCCTACGGGACGGCGCAGAAGGCGTGCCGCGCGCATCTCAGGCGGCTCCTATCGTCGAACGGGGGTCGAGCACCGCGAGCAGCACGTCGACGAGGGTGTTGATGAGCAGGACCCCGACGCCGTACACCAGGACGGTGCCCTGCACCAGGGGATAGTCCTTGGCGACGATCGAGGAGACGATCGTGGAGCCGAGGCCGGGCCAGGCGAAGACGTTCTCCACCAGCACCGTCCCGGCCACGAGGGAGCTCAGCAGCATGCCGCCGAGCGTCAGGCTCGCCGTCACGGCGTTCGGCAGGGCGTGCACGAGCTGCACCCGCACGGGGGTGAGCCGCTTGGCCCGCGCCGTGCGGATGTAGTCGGCCTCCATCACGGCCAGCATCTCGACGCGCACGATGCGCGAGAGCACCGCGGCGGGGCCGATCGCCAGCGCGAGCGTCGGCAGCACGTACGAGTTCCAGTCGTCGAGGCCCGCCACCGGGAAGAGCCTGGTCTGCACCGCCAGCAAGTAGACGAGCCCGACGGCGAGCAGGAAGTCGGGGATCGCGCCCAGCACCACGCTCGTCCCCGTGAACGCCAGCTCCGTGCGCCGGCCCCGCCCGCGCCGCGTGATCACCGCCATCACCACGCCCACCGGCACCGCGACGAGCAGCGACAGGACGAACGCGGCCACGGCGAGCTGCACCGTCGCCGGCAGCCGCTGGCCGATCATCTCGCTAACGGGCAGCCTGCTGGTGATCGAGACGCCCAGGTCGCCCTGGAGCAGGCGGCCGAGGAAGCCGGCGTACTGCTGCCAGAGCGGGTCGAGCAGGCCGAGCTCCTGCTTCGTGGCCTGCACCAGGTCCGCGGGGGCGGTCGGCCCGAGCGCGGCCCGCACCGGATCGCCAGGAACCAGGTGGATCATCAGGAACGAGGCGGTCACCAGGACCCAGAGGGCCAGCAGCAGCCGTCTCGCCCGCCGCAGCGTGAAGCGGAACCACGGGTGCGACCACAGCCCGGCCGCCCTGCTCGCGAGGCCGGGCCGGACCGCCGCCTGCGTTGTGCTCTTCATATCGTCAGCCGAGCATCCGGATGCTGGTCGGGACGATGCTGCCGATGATGGAGAGCTTCGCGCCCTTGACGAACGTCGGGACCACGTTGTTGGCGAACGGCACCACGTCGGCCGCCTTGTAGAGCGCCTGCTCGGCGGCGAACCAGTCCTTGCACCCCTCGGAGCCGTTCGCGCTCATCCCCTTGGTGGCGTGGGCGAGGTAGTCGGCGTTGTCGATGGAGGCGAAGTTCGTGCCCTTCGGGGCGGTGGTGCCGGAGACGAACGGCATGACCTGGTCGGGGGTGCTGACGTTGAGCGGCATCCAGACGATGTCCCAGGCGCCGGTGCCGAAGACCGCGCCGGACGCCTCGGTCTGGGTCTGCTGCTTGGCCGTGACCTCGGCCCCGGCCGCCTTCCACGCCGCCACCGCCAGCTCGGCCGCGGCCCCGCCGCCGGTGCCGAGCGAGTTCGGGTAGATGAAGGTGAGCGAGAGCTTCTTGCCGTCCTTGGCGCGGATGCCGTCCGGGCCCTTCGTCCAGCCGGCGGCGTCGAGGGCGGCTCCGGCGGCGGCGACGTCGAAGGACGGCACGTGGCCGGTCACGGCGTCGCCGACGCAGCCGAGCGGCTCCAGGGCGGCGAGCTGGGTCGGCGGCTTGCCCTTGCCGGAGGTCAGCGCGACCTGGAGCTGCTTGAGGTCGAGCGCCTGGGTCAGCGCCATGCGCACGGCCGGGTCGGCGGTGGCGTGACCGTCGCCCTGGTTGTACCACTGCTCGCCGATCAGCGCCTGCATGCCCACGGACTCCAGGCCCGCCCCGGTCAGGCGGTCGGCGTCCGGGCCGGTGATCTGGACGGCGCTGATGGTGCCGGCCAGCAGCTCGTTGGCGGACGTGGTCTCATTGGCGACGATCTTGACGACCACCTTGGCCGGCATGCCCGCTTCGGCCGTGGTGGCGCCGCCGGGGCCCCACGTGTAGCCCTTGCGCAGCTCGTAGGTGTACCGGGTCGACGGGACCGCCTCGGTGAGGACGTACGGGCCGGTGCCGTTCGTCCCGGCCTTGAGGGTGGAGCGGTCCTTCATGCCGGCGTCGCACACCATCGGCAGGTTCGCGAGCGAGGTCAGCACGAAGGGGGCCGGCGCGGCGAGCTTGAGGGTGACCGTCGAGCCCGAGGCGGAGGCGGTCGTCCCGGCCGGGATGAAGACGCCCAGGAACGGGCTCTTGTTGTCCGGGTTCACCACGTACGTAACGTTGTCGACCACGGTCTTCGCCGTGAACGCCGTGCCGTCGGCGCAGGTGATCCCGTCCTTGAGCTGGAGGGTGACCGTGCTGCCTTCGACGGTCCACGACGTGGCGAGCTGCGGCTGGATCGAGCCGTCCGCCGCGACGGACACCAGGTTGTCGTAGGCGTACTGCGTCAGGCCGAACAGGGCGCTGGTCGCCGATCCCTGCGGGTCGAGGGCGCCCGGGTCCGAGGCGAGGTTGAGCGTGAAGGTCTTGCCGCCGGCGTAGGCGGCGGAGGAGGCGCCAGGAGCGGCGGCTCCGGGCGTGTCGCTGCCGCAGGCAGCCAGACCGAGGGAGCCGGTCAGCGTCAAGGCGAGCGCCGCGAGGGCCCTCGTGCGGGTGGGGGTCATGCGGGGTCCTTATTCCGGAGGGTGCGGGCGGGAGATCTCAGGCGCGGGCGACCACACGGCCGTAATGGACGTACTTCGCCAGGCCCGCGTCGTCGCGGCCGATGAAGGCGAAGACCAAGTGGATGCCTTGGGCCGGTTCGAGCGAGATCAGCGAGTCACCCTCGAAGGCCACGAGCTGAGTGCGCATCGGCTTCCCGCCGATCTCGGCGATGACGTCCTTGGGCACCCGGTCGAGCCAGATCGCGCCGTCGGCGTCCTGGCTGACGGTGATGTCGTAGATCGTGTCGGAGTAGCGGCCCAGGTAGGGGGTGGGGTCGATCGTCCTGGGCTCAGCCGGCGGCACGGGGCGGCCCGGCAGGGTGAGGCCGGTCAGCTCCTTGAGCAGGTGCGCCAGCACGTCGGTGAAGATGCCGAAGACGTCGCCGCCGTTGGTCAGCAGCGCGATCGCGACGCCGTGCTCGGGCGCGACCCGCAGGAAGGCCGCCTGGCCGATCGTCCCGCCGTCGTGGCCGACGACGGTGTGCCCGTCGTGCTCCTCGATCTCCCAGCCGAGCCCCCACGCGGTGCCCATGCCGCTGAGCCGGGGCAGCTTCACCTGCGGCTGCCACATGGCGGCCACGGTGCCGGGCCGCAGCACGGCGGAGCCGTCCGGCGCGGCGCCGTCGGCCAGGTGCATGGCGACGAAGGCGAGCAGGTCGCGCGGGGTCATGGCGAGCATCGAGCCGGCCGGGGCGTTGGAGCGGGCGAGCGCCCAGACCGGCGCCGCGACCGGCTCGCCGTCCTCGCCCGGAACGTGGCCGACGGCGGCGCGGTGCAGGATCGCCTCGTACGGGCTCGGCGCGACGTGCGTGAGCCCGAGCGGCGCGACCAGCCGCTCGGCCAGCACCTCGTCGAACGGCTTGCCGCGCAGCACCTCGACCAGGCGGCCGAGCACCACGAAGCCGGTGTTGTTGTAGGAGAACACCTCGCCCGGCGCGAAGAGCTGCGGGATGTCGTGGATCGAGGCGAGGTACTTCTCGATCGCGTCGTCGCCCCGGCCGGTGTCGGTGAAGATGTCGCCCTCGAAGCCCGAGACGTGGCACAGCAACTGCCGGGTGGTGATCGCGGCGGCCGCGGCCTCGTCGCCGACGCGGAAGCCCGGCAAATACGTCCGCAGCGGCGCGTCGAGGTCGACCAGGCCCTCGTCGGCGAGCTGCATGACCAGCGCGCTGGTCCACAACTTCGTGATCGAGCCGATCTGGAAGAGCGAGCCGGTGGTCGCCTCCACGCCGGTGGCCCTGCTCAGGACGCCGCCGGCGGCGGTGAGCACCTGGCCCTGGGTGAGCACGGCGACCGAGGCGCCCGGCACCCCGCGCTCGGCCACGATCTGGGCGAAGTGGTCATCGAGCCAGCTCTGCACATCTTCCGGCGACATCATGCGGCTGAGGCTAGAAGGCGACCCCCGTCGCCGTACTCAGCCGATCGGACAACTCGGCCTGACCGGGTTTGTCCGATCCGACAAGACCCTCGCCGGCCGGGTCGCGTGGCTCTGAAGACCCTTGGGTTCATGGCTGAGGACAGTTCGCGGCTCGGCTGCCGGTCCGGGAACCATGGCCGTTGCTTCGCATCGTCGGCTCCTGCGTCCAGCTCGGCGATGCTGGTGTCGTGGTCGCGGAGCATGCGCATGACGGGTGGCCGGGGTGATTACCAGGAGGGAGGCGATCTCGCGCAGGCTGAGGTCCTGGTCGCGCATCTCCCGGGCCAGGGTGACGGCTCGCTTGAGTTCGGGGCGCCGCGTGGCGCGGGCGTAGCCGATCTTGGCGTGTCCGGACGTCTGGGTGCCGGTGGCGGGGCAAGCGTTCTGCGCGCGTCCACCGGAGATGGCAGGCCGTTCTCACGCCCAAGCCTGAGCTTACTTTGTAAAGGCGCCAGGATGGGCGTGCCATCCGGGTTCAGCTCCCGGCCAACCGCGTCGAGCCCGCTGGAACACCGACGGTCGGCGACCGCCCTGCCGAGATCCCTGACCACATCGACGCAACGACGGGGCAGCGCTCGGACCCTGAGGTTCATTGCCTGCCTCGGTGGCCAGTGTTTACCGAATTCTGGCCGACGACAGCGCGATTCCTCGATCCCCTGTGGCGATCGCCGGGGTTCCGCTCTCAACATGTATCGACTATCGTCGATTAACGATGAATGAGGAGAAGGGGCCGCTGCCGCGTGCGGAGGCCGAAGAATACGCGAGCTGGTTCAAGGCGCTGGCCGACGCCACCCGCATCCAGATCGTGTCGCTGCTGGCCCGGCGGCGCACGCCGATGAGCGTGGGCGAGATCGTGACCGCCTCCGGGGTGGGCCAGTCCACCGTCTCGCACCACCTGAAGATCCTGGCCGAGGTGCGGTTCGTGCTGGTCGAGAAGCAGGGCACCTCCAGCCTGTACCGGATCAACGAGAGCTGTGTGGGCTGTTTCCCGACCGCCGCTGACGTCGTCATGGGCAACCCTGTCCCGGCCGCGCCCACCTGCGAATGAAGGAGCCTGGTCATGGCGCACGATGAGATCGTCGACCACTACTCCGCCCTGGCCCGCGCCGCGGACGCCGGCCGGACGGTCACCGACTGCGGGCAGGACGCGTTCGAGCAGGGCCGTTTTGGCGCGGCCGGCTACGACGACCTGGCTGTGCTACCCGAGGGGGCGGTGCGGGCCAGCCTGGGCTGCGGCAATCCGGTGGCCGTCGCCGAGCTGCAGCGCGGCGAGACGGTGCTCGACCTCGGCTCGGGCGGCGGCATCGACGTGCTGCTGTCGGCGCGCCGCGTCGGCCCCGAGGGCCGGGTCTACGGGGTGGACGCCAGCACGGACATGCTCGCCCTGGCCCGGCGCAACGCCGAACAGGCCGGTGCGGCCGGCGTGGAGTTCCTGCACGGCACGATCGAGCAGGTGCCACTGCCGGACCGGGTGGTGGACGTGATCATCTCCAACTGTGTGATCAACCTGTCCGGCGACAAGGCGACCGTGCTGGCCGAGGCGTTCCGGGTACTGCGGCCCGGCGGCCGGTTCGGCGTCAGCGACGTCGTCGCCGCGCACGTCCTGGATGAGCAGGCGCGGCAGCGGGCCGAGCAGCGCATCGGCTGCGCGGCCGGATCGCTCACCGTGCGGGAGTATCGGGACCTGCTGGCCGCGTCGGGGTTCGTTCAGATCGCCATCATGTTGAGCGCCGATCACGGCGACGGGGTGCACTCGGCCATCGTCCGGGCCGTCAAGCCCGCCATCGGGCCCGGCCTGGAGATCCGGCCGATGCGCGAGGGCGACGCCGAGCAGGTGCTGGCCATCTACCAGGCCGGGCTGGACACCGGCCAGGCCGGCTTCGAGACCACCGCGCCCAGCTGGGAGGGCTTCACCGCGAGCCGGTTGCCGCGCCTGCGGTACGTCGCCGTGGACGGCGACCGCGGCGAGGTGCTCGGCTGGGTGGCGGCTTCGGCGGTGTCGTCCCGCCCGGTGTATGCGGGCGTGGTCGAGCACAGCATCTACGTCCACCCCGGCTGCCAGGCCCACGGCATCGGCCGGGCGCTGCTGGCGGCGTTCATCGCCGCCGCCGAGGACGCCGGCGTATGGACGATCCAGTCCGGCGTCTTTCCCGAGAATGCCGCCAGCCTGTCCCTGCACCAGGCGCTCGGTTTCCGGGTGGTCGGCACGCGCGAGCGCATCGGACGCCACCGCGACGTCTGGCGTGACGTGCTGCTGATCGAACGTCGCAGCGATGTCTGACCGTCGATCAGCAGCACGCCCTGGTCACCGCAGCCCGCACCATCGCCGCCGAGTTCGCCGGCACCTTCGGCACCTTCGGCACCTTCGGCACCGAGACCATCGAGCGGTTCTTGCACACCAGCTACGACCAGTTCGCCGGCCGCGCCGTCATCGCCAGCTACCTGCCGCTGCTGGCCGAGCGGTTCGCCCGCCAGCGGCTGCGCGCTGGCCCGCACCGAGGGCAAGGACGCCAGTGCCCTCGGCTGGTCCGGCGGCACCGAGCCCGGCGAGCTGATCAACGCGGCCGTCGTGGAGGCGATGCACGAGCGCGGCATCGGCGTCACCGGCGAGTTCCCCAAGCCCTGGACCAGCGAGATCGTCCAGGCTGCCGACGTGGTGGTCACCATGGGCCGCGGTGATGTCTGCCCGGTCCACCCGGGCAAGCGCTACCTGGACTGGGACCTGGACGCCCCCGACGGCAAGACGATCGAGCAGATCCGCCCGACCCGCGACGATATCGAACGCCGGGTCCGCGCCCTGCTGGCCGACCTCGGCGTCCCGGAAGGCTGAGAACAGGCTCACGTACCCAGCAGGAAGAGACGTATGTCAATATAGACATGCACCTATTTCGATGAGCATCTATACGGAAGGGCAGTGGATGGAACTGCTAGAGATTCTGGAGTGCAGCCCGCCGCTGACCCGTGAGCCGCTGGACGCCGGGCAGGCGGCCGGGGTGGCGCGCGTGTTCAAGGCGCTGGGCGACCCGGTACGGCTGCGCATCCTGTCGATCGTGGCCAGCCGTGCCGGCGGCGAGGTGTGCGTGTGCGACATCACCGACGCCTTCGAGCTGTCCCAGCCGACCATCAGCCACCACTTGAAGGTGCTCAAGGAGGTCGGCCTGCTGACCTCCGAGCGACGCGCCTCCTGGGTGTACTACCGGCTGGTGCCCGAGACGCTGGGCGAACTGTCGGCGCTGCTGACCCTGCCCACCAGCGGGCCTGCCGACGGGTCCGCCCGCGTGACGGCCGCTGCGGCGGCACAGTGATGTCGGCTCAACCTGCACAGGCCACCGCGCCACCCGCCGGGGTAATCGGCGCTCTGTCGATGCTGGATCGGTTCCTGCCGGTGTGGATCATCGCCGCCATGGGTGCAGGGCTGCTGCTCGGCCGGCTGGTGCCCGGCCTGGACACCGCGCTGGACGCCGTCAAGATCGGCGAGATCTCGCTGCCGATCGCGCTCGGCCTGCTGCTGATGATGTACCCGGTGCTGGCCAAGGTCCGCTACGACCGGCTCGGCACCGTCACCGGCGACCGCCGCCTGCTGATCTCCTCCCTGCTGCTCAACTGGGTGCTCGGCCCGGCCCTGATGTTCGCCCTGGCCTGGATCTTCCTGCCCGACCTGCCCGAGTACCGCACCGGCCTGATCATCGTCGGGCTGGCCCGCTGCATCGCCATGGTGCTCATCTGGAACGACCTGGCCTGCGGCAACCGCGAGGCCGCCGCCGTCCTGGTCGCGCTCAACTCCCTCTTCCAGGTGATCGCCTTCGGTGCGCTGGGCTGGTTCTACCTGCAGGTGCTGCCCGGCTGGCTCGGCCTCCCCCAAGCCGCGCTGCAGGTCTCAGCCTTCGACATCGCCTTCTACGTGCTCATCTTCCTCGGCATCCCCCTGCTCGCGGGCTACGCCTCACGCAAGCTCGGCGAACGCGCCCGCGGTCGCGACTGGTACGAGCAGCGCTTCCTGCCGCGCATCGGCCCGATCGCCCTGTACGGGCTGCTGTTCACCATCGTCATCCTGTTCGCCCTGCAAGGCCACACCATCACTTCCCAGCCCGGCGACGTGGCCCGCATCGCGCTGCCGCTGCTGGCCTACTTCGCCCTCATGTGGGGCGGCGGCTTCGCGGTCGGCAAGGTGATCGGCCTGCCGTACGACAAGACGACCACGCTCGCCTTCACCGCCGCCGGCAACAACTTCGAGCTGGCCATCGCCGTGGCGGTCGGGGTCTTCGGCGTCACCTCCGGCCAGGCCCTGGCCGGTGTGGTGGGCCCGCTCATCGAGGTCCCCGTCCTGGTCGCCCTGGTCTACGTCAGCCTGGCCGGCCGCCGCCTGTTCCGCACCGCAGAGGAGCCCGCCCGTGCCTGCGAGCGCCCCCGAGACCGCCACCGGTAAGCCGTCGGTCCTGTTCGTCTGCGTGCACAACGCCGGCCGCTCCCAGATGGCCGCCGGCTGGCTCACCCACCTGGCCGCGGGCCGGATCGAGGTCCGCTCCGCCGGGTCCGCGCCCGCCGACCAGATCAACCCGGTCGCGGTCGAGGCGATGGCCGAGGTGGGCATCGACATCACCGGCGAGCGGCCCAAGGTGCTCACCATGGACGCGGTCGAGGCCTCCGACGCCGTGATCACCATGGGCTGCGGCGACGCCTGCCCGATCTTCCCCGGCAAGCGGTATGAGGACTGGACGCTCGAGGACCCGGCCGGGCAGGGAATCGAGGCCGTGCGGGCGATCCGGGACGAGATCAAGGGACGCGTCGGCAAGCTGATCGCCGAACTGCTGCCCGCCTGACGGCACGTCTCGCCCACCGGCCGCGGGACCGGAGGAAACACCTGGCCCTGCGGCCGGGCAGCCGCGTAGCGTCGCGAGGTGGACACTACGAACAGCGGGATCAGCGCGGGCGGGTTGACCACGCTGGGCGCCGAGCTGGCGCAGCTGGTGTGGAGCGGCTGCAGCGCGCCGGCCCACGGCACGCTGGCGATGCTGGACAGGCAGATCGTGGCCCGCAACCAGGAGGTGGCGCTGGTGCGCGTCACCGGGTCGATCAGCGGCCTGTGCTGGTGCACCGTCGCAGCGGTGCCGATGGTGCAGCAGGGGTTCGAGCTGTTGCAGGCACGCAGCATCTCCTACCGCTGACCATTCCTGCGTGTCGTCCGGGACCGCCGCAGCGCTGGAGGGGTGTCGGCGTCCTGCACACGCTGAGGCTGGCCGGCGTACGCGCCTCACGCGGCGTGGACGGCCCCGGAACCTGGCTGGCCGGCCACGACCGGAGCGGTCTGCTGCAGCGGCACTTCCTGGTCAACGCCGGCGACCATGACACCTTCCGCCTGAATGTGGACCTGGACGACCTGACCGGCGAGACACCCGCCGATGTGCTGCCGGCGATGCGTCTGCTGGCGGACTTCGTCCCGGAGAACACACCCGTGCTGACGGCCCGGTCCACGCTCCTCGCTGGCAGCCCGAGGAGACCGAGCCGGCGCCGCACGCCCGCGCCGGCAGATCCGCATCCTGGAGGCGCTACAGGTGATCCAGGCCCACAGCTGTCAGCGCATCGTCATCCCAGAACCGGGCCGCACCTCAAGTGAAGAACTCCGGCAGCTCGCGCATCTGGCCCGGCTGCCGCGGGGCCCTCGCACCGAGGCGACCTGGACGTATGCGAACTTCCCGATGTCCGCCGGCGGCGAGTTCCCGGTCGCCGTCATGCACGAGCTGCATGCGCAGGTGGGCGGCCGCCAGATCCCCTTGACCATGTACCGATGCGTGACCTACCTCGCCGCGCGGATGGCCGACCCCGCCGAAGCGGCGGCGGCCAGGTCAGGCGTGGGCGGGTGCGGCCATCGGGGTGAACAATTCCCCGAGCCGGGCGACCTGGCCAGGGATGATCCAGTAGTAGACCCAGGTGCCGCGCCGCTCGCTGCCGATCAGCCCGGCGGTGCGCAGCACCTTCAGGTGGTGGCTGATGGTGGGCGCGGTCAACTCGAAGGCGTCGGTCAGATCGCACACGCACGCCTCACCGCCGGCGTGCGAGCCGATCAGGGACAGCAGCCGCAGCCGCACGGGGTCGGCCACAGCCTTGAGCAGCACGGCCAGCTCGGCGGCGTCGCCTTCGCCGAGCGGCTCGCGGGCGATCGGCGCGCAGCACGCCCCGCCGCCGGCCTGCGGGCCGGCCTGGGCGAGAGGCAGGGTGGTGGCGGTCATGCGGAAGCCTCCCGGTCGCACTACTGGTTCGATGCCTGTCTAAATGATAGGCGGTGGTAGAGGGTCAGTGACACGGCGGCGATCAGGCAGGCGAGGGTGACGCCGATCATGACCCATCCGTATCCGGCCGTATGCGCAAGCGCCAGGGCGGCGGCCGGTGCGGCGGCCTTGGCCAGGGTGACGGGCAGGGCCAGGCGGCCGGACAGGCTGGCGTAGGCGGTGGTGCCGTAACGCTCGGTCAGCAGATGCGGCTTGATGATGGTGCCCACCCCGAAGCCGAGCCCGAACAGCAGCACCGCCCCGACCGCGCCGGCGGCGGACGCTCCGATCAGCGGCAGCAGCAGGGCGGCCACGGCCTGCAGGGCGAAGATTACGGCGGCGATCAGCGCGGCGGGCAGGCGGCGCTGCAGCCCGGTGGTGATCAGCCTGCCGGTGACCGACAGCACCCCGAGCAGTCCGGCCACGCTCGCGGCCGGCAGCGGGGCGTGGCCGAGGTGGATCAGGTAGGTGATGAGCAGGACCGAGATGGTGGCCACGCCGATCCCGATGGTCTGGGTGACGGCCAGCGCCGCCACCAGCCGCCGATCACTGCCCGAAGGGCTGCCGGGCGGGGCTTGTGGGCCGTTCGCGCCGCTGCTCGGAGCAGCGGCGCGAGGATCGGCGGCGGGCATGAGGCTCTCCTCACGCAAATGCGGCAGAGCGGGCAAAGGGGTGCTCGGGCGGGTCAGCCGCAGCATCCGCCGCCCTGGGCGGCCCCCGTGGTGGCTCCGGTGGTGGCTCCGGTGGTGGCTCCGGTGGTGGCCAGCGGCAGCGGGGTGCCGAGCAGGCCGCCGCTGATCCCGGTGGCCAGGCCGACCCGCTGCTCCTGGGCCTCGGCCAGGCTGGAGGAGCACACGCCGGTCTCGGGCAGGTCCAGCTGCACCTGCCGGGCGGCCTCCCAGTCGCCGGCCAGCGCCGCGACGACCGAGCGGGCCTGCTCGTACCCGGTGGCCAGCAGGAAGGTAGGGGCGCGGCCGTAGCTCTTGACGCCGATCGCGTAGTAGCCGCCCTCGGGGTGGGCGAGCTCGTCGGCGCCGTGCGCCGGGACGGTGCCGCAGGAGTGCGCGTTCGGGTCGATCAGCGGCGCGAGCGCGCGGGTGGAGCCGAGGATCGGGTCGAGGTCCAGGCGCAGCTCGCTGGCGATGGCGTGGTCGGGACGGTATCCGGTCGCGCTGACGATCTGGTCCGCCGTCACGCTCTGCTCGTGGCCGGACGGGTCGCGGCTGATCACCCGTACCTGCTCGCCGTTGCGCTCGACGGCGTGCGTGAAGAAGCCGGTGAGCAGGCGGATACGGCCGCTTTCGACGTGGGCGTGCAGGCGGGTGCCGAGCGCGCCGCGGGCGGGCAGCGCGTCCGCCTCGCCGCCGCCGTACGTACGGGTGGCGTTGCCCGCGCGGATCGCCCAGGTGATCGGAGTGTCCTCGAGCTGGGCGAGGGCGAGCAGCGTGGTGGCGGCCGAGTGACCGGCGCCGACGACCAGGACGTGCTTGCCGGCGTAGCGGTCGCGGTCGGCGCCCAGCACGTCGGGCAGCGCGTGGTCGACCAGGTCCGCCGCGTCGGCCTCGCCGCGGGCGGGCAGGCCGGACGCGCCGAGCACGTTCGGGGTGGCGTAGGTGCCGGAGGCGTCGATGACCGCGCGGGCGTGCAGCTCGCTCCCGTCGGCCAGGCGGATCAGGAACGGCGCCTGCTCACGGCCGGCGGTGCGGACCCGGTCGTAGCCGAGCCTGCTGATCGCGCTCACCTTCGCTCCCGTACGGATCCGGGACCCCAGCAGCTTGGCCAGCGGGGCGAGGTACTCCTCGATCAGCTCGGCGCCGGTGGGCAGCCATTCGGGGTCGGGAGCGCTCCAGCCGTCGGCCTGGAGCAGGCGGCGTGCGGCGGCGTCGATGTTGTACGTCCACGGGCTGAACACCCGCACATGGCCCCACTGGGCCACCGACGCGCCCGCCTGCTCACCCGATTCCAGCACCACGAAGTCGAGGCCCCGTTCGGCGAGGTGGGCCGCGGCGGCCAGGCCGATCGGGCCGGCGCCGATGACCACGATGGGCAGATCGCCAGGCTGTGAAGCCTGGCGGCTGGGCTCCAGTTCGACAGCGGTGGGACCGCAGCATCCGCTCATGGTGCTTCTCCTCATCGTTACGCGCGACCATGCCGGTCCGCGCTGTTTCGAAGGCTGTCTAAGTAGCTTCGATGGCAGGATGCCCGACAGGTTAGAGGCATGTCAAATTAGATAGGTATCTAATCAGCGAGCATGCGGAAATGGTGTCGCCTACGCGCGGGCGCGCTGACGGGCTCCGCGCAGATGACGGGCGAGCGCGGCGACGACGTGGCGGGCGTCGGCGCCGACCCCGCGCAGCGTGTTGGAGGAGGGGGTGCGCTGCCACTCCAGGCCCAGGTAGCCGAGGCCGGGATGGGTCAGGGACAGGCCGTGGCGCTGGCGCGGGAGCCCGTCGGCGTCCAGCGCGTCCAGGCCGGTGAGGTAGGGCAGGTCCGGCCGGTAGCCGGTGGCCAGCAGCACCACATCGGCGCGCTCGCGCCCGTCGTCGGGCCAGATCACGTGATCGCCGTCGAGCCGGGTGAACATCGCCCGGCGTCTGTAGCGGCCCTCGCGCAGCGCCCGGCGGTAGCGGCCGTCATCGAGCACCGGCGAGGGAGGCGGATTCTGCGCGCGGGCCAGCGGCAGCCGGTCGAACCCGGTCACGCGGAACCAGAAATGCAGGTCCCGCCCGAGCGGACGCTGTTCGACGAACCGGAGCGGCGCCCGGCTGGCCAGCGTCACCCGCCGTTCGGCCGCCAGCTCGTGGGCGACCTGGACCGCCGAGTTGCCCGCCCCGACCACGACGACGTGCTCGCCAGGCAGGGCGACCGGCGAGCGGTAGTCGGCGACATGTAGCACCGGGCCGGCGAAGGCGTCCAGGCCGGGCAGGGCGGGCCGGTGCGGGCGGCCGAAGGAGCCGCTGGCCGCGATCAAGGCAGGGGCGGTGAAGGTCTCGCCGTCCCCCAGGCGCACGGCGAACCCGTTCCCGCCGATCTCGACGACTTCGACGCGAGCGCCGGTGCGCAGCTCGGCGCCGCGCTCGACCAGGGCGGTGGCATAGCGTTCCAGGTAGGCGACCACCTCATCGCGGCGCGGGTAGCGCTCGGGGTCGCCGCCGAAGGCCATGCCGGGCAGGTTGCTGTAGCGGGCGGGCGAGAACAGGGCGAGGCTGTCGTAGTAGCGCGGCCAGGACCCAGCGGCCCGGTCGGAGGCTTCCAACAGTATGGGTCGTAGCCCCTGTTCCAGAGCGGCGTGCGCGGCGGCCAGGCCGGACTGTCCGGCTCCGGCGATCAGGATGCGGTCGTTGTCGATGGGCATGCCGCAGAACGTACCGTCATTTTCTAATATGTCAATAAGTCGGTATGACGGTAGAGTGCGGCGGAACAGGAGGGAGCGCAGGCATGGCCGAGATCACGGCAACACCAGCAACGCCGACGGACGCGTCGACGGGCAGGACGGCGGGTGCGGCGTGCGCGCCGCAGCTGCCGCAGGCTGCCCAGGACTTCCTCAAGGCCCTGGCCAACCCCGGACGCCAGCAGATCATGCTGCTGTTCGCCCAGGGCGCCGAGCTGTCGGTCAACCAGGTCGCCGAGCGCTCCGGCATCAGCCAGTCCGCCGCCTCTCAGCAACTCGCCCTGCTGCGCCGCGGCGGCATCGTCACTTCCCGCCGCGACGGCAAGGAGGTGCTGTATCGGGGCGACCGCGACAGCGTTGGCCGTATCCTCGGTGATCTGCAGGGTTATCTGAAATTCTGCTGCTGACTGCCCGTCGCGCCGGTCACGGCGGTGGGCAGGCGGCGAATCCCAGCTCCAGATGGCGGTTCATGTCGAGCTCGAAGCGGTTGTACAGGTTCAGGTGCGACCGGAACAGAGCGGTCAGCCCGCGCCGGTCGGCCGGGCTCAGCCGCTTGGTCCAGGCCGGATCGCGCAACACCATCTGGATCAGATGCGTGTTGAGGTAGGCGATGGCGGCGGCGAGCAGGTGCAGCGCCAGCGCCGAGACCTCGGCGTGCTCGCGGTTGTCGCCGGTCAGATCGCCGGCCTTGCCGTAGAACAGGTCCTTGCTGGCGGGATTGAAGTTCTCCACCACGTTCAGCCCCTCGCCGATCTCGCGCCTGAGTTCCTCGTCGGCGAGGTACTCGCAAATGAAGATCGTCCTCGATTGCCTGGTAGGTGGGGTGCTTGGGGCCGCCATGGGTGAAGCGGCGCAGCATCTGGTGCGACTCGGCGGTGCGCAGCCGCAGCGCGGTCGCGTACTTGATCATCTGATCGTCATCGCGGGCGATGAGATCCCAGTCGATGGTCTTGTTCGACAGCACCGTCTCCAGGCGCGGGCCACGCCTCGTCCTCGCCTGTCCCGGGTCGGTGCAGCTTGAAGTCCAGCAGCTCGGAGAAGGCGAACCCGACGATCGAGGTTATGTGGACGAAGTCAAGCGAGGGTCCATGTGTCGGCATGCAAGAAGATGCGCCACGAGGTACGGATGAAAATGCACTGCTGTGCGTGACTAACACCTACTGAGAGCCTGGGATCTGGCTGTCCTCGTGATCGCCGTCGAGGCTGGCGATCGCGTGGATATCTGCCTCCGACATGCCCAGGACTCGGTGATCTCCTTGGCGAGAACAGGAAGCGGATTCAGCCTGCCGTTGCGAAGCATGTGGATGGTGGACATCGACCTGGCGGTTTGCATGGCCATGTCCCTCACCGGAATCCCGCGCAGGTCCATCAGTCTGCTGAATACCGCTGAGAACGGATGTGGCTCCAGTTGCCCGGCCGGTGTGACTGCTGGGTTGACGACCATGTGGCCGATCTTGGCTTGGAATCGGATCAGCCGCTATGGATCATCCCCCTTGGTGGAGCCCGTCTCAGGCCCCGGGCTCTTCAGGAAGAGTTTGCGCGCGTTGGGTGGGGGGTCACGCCCTGGTAGCGCGAACCCGAGCGGGGAGCCGACGAAGCGGGCACCGTCTTCGCCGTTGATGTGACGGTGCGCTCGCCGCGCGGAGGCCAGCTCTGCGGCATCGACGAGGTCGTCGGCTTCATGCGAAAGGGGCGAGGTCGAGGGGCATCAAGCCCGGCACCTGACCACTGACCTGCTGGTGGACGTCGGCGGCGATCGGGCGGCCGCCTCGGCGTACTCGCTCGTGTTCTACTACCGCGACGGGGCACCCTGGCGCGGACGCCGGCGGGCTGGCGATTCCGTGAGCAGCGGGTCACGCCCGCTTGGACCCGCGACAACTGATCTCCGCGAGGCCGGCGACACGCCGGGAAGAGGTCGGTCTTGTCGTCATGCGCCCCCGTCGACTGGTCGGCCATGGCCCGGTCAGGACGGTGGAGGAACTTCGAGGGGGTTGGCGGTGATCCGCGCGGCCAGGTCGTTGCGGACCGAGGCGGCGGCGGCGCTCTCCGGCTTGCGCCTGGCCTGCGCCTCGAAGCAGGCCAGGAACTCCCGGCCGAACCCCAGCCGGGGATGGCGGGCGAGAATCTCCGCCCGTGCGTCCACCGGGAACTGCTCGGCGTGCCGCCCGACGATCTCCCAGCTCGTCGCGACCTGCAGCAGGTGCCCCTCGGGGTCGTCGGCCGCGGACACGTCCGCGCGCATGTGCAGTGTGATGATCTCCTCGGCCCTGGCGGCGCGCTCCACCGGCCAGCCGGCCGCCGTGCCGAAGACCCAGGCCAGCCGGCCTCCCGCCTCCTCGAACGGCACGGCGTGGCTGTCGAACGTCTGCGTAAGCGCGATGTCGTGCAGCAGCGCCGAGACGTAGTACAGCTCGTCGTCGTGCGCGATGCGGTGCGCGGCGGCGTACATCGCTCCCCAGAAGTAGGACCGGACGCAGTGGTTGAGCAGCGCGGGCGAGCAGAACCGCCTGGCCACCGACAGCGCCGCGGCGGCAGCGGGCGTCTCCGGGACCATGAGCCCAGTCTCGCGCACCCGACGGCCGCGGCCTGCGAACCTTGGGCGCGTGTCGTGCGCGCCGAGGCGCAGCGACCGCCGATCGCCTTCCGCCACCGCTCGGCACCCCGCCATGGCCGGAGGAGGCTCAGCTCGATGTGAGCAGCTCGGCCCACCGGTAGCGCCTGGTCCGCGTCATGAGCGGGCCCTGGAGGGTGGTGCGCAGACCGGACGAACGCTCCACGCGCGGTCCCGGCTTTCGGCCGCGCCGGCCGGGGCTTACGCCTCTGGGCAGGCTTCGAAGTGAGCGGCAGCGTTGTGGTGGAGCCCTGAACCTTCTCGTCAGGGGGTGTCCCCAATGGGCGAAAAGCGCATTTCCTCCACCCGGCTGTCGGCGTCACAGCCGCTGCGCACCCGTACCGGCCCGCGATCGCGGGCAGCCTGGTGGCTGAGCGGCCTCGTCGTGGTCCTCACCGTCGTGGCCGCTTCCGCCGGTCTGCTCAACGACGGGCTGTATCCCGGTCCCACAGCGCTCATCGCCAGATTCCGCGGCAATGACCTGGCGACTCTCGTCGCAGGTGTACCCCTTCTGGCGGTGGCGCTCACCGCATCGGTACGGGGTTCCACCCGCGGCCGCCTGGTCTGGTCGGGCATGCTCGCGTACCTGATCTACAACTACGCCTACTACGTTTACGATCCCGCCTTCAACGACCTGTTCCTCCTGCATGTCGCCATCGTCGTCCTGTCGGCGGCGTCGCTCGGCCTGGCCCTCACGGACCTGGAGGTCACAGCCCGGGCGGAGACGGCGATGCGCTGGGTCGGCGGCATGCTGCTCCTGCTGGCCGCGACGCTGGCCGGCATGTACGGCGTGTCGCTCGTCCGCCACGCCGTCACCGGTGAACTGCCGGCGGACGTGCTCCCGCTACCGCAGGCGCAGGTTCACCTGGGCATGGCCCTCGACCTCACCATGGTCGTCCCCACCCTGGTGCTGGCGGGCGTGCTGCTGTGGCTGCGTACCGCCTGGGGGTACGCGCTGGGCGTCGCGACGTGCGTCTACGTCGGGGCCTACCAGCTCAACTACCTGGCGGCGCGGTACTTCGTCGCGCAGGCGGGTGTCCCAGGAGTGGCGTATGCCGAACCGCTCGACCTGCTGATCCCCGCCCTGCTGCTGGCCGGGATGCTCGCCCTCGTCGTCCACCGCAGGCGCGAAGGCTGACGGGGATCACCTTCGCCCTTCACGACGGCCACCTGGCCGAAGCGCTGTGGGGCAGGAGGGGACGATGGTCCCCCCGGTACGAGACCTTCTCCTCTACGGACGCGTCCACAGCCGGGGTGGTGTGGTGTCGTGGGACCGCTCGGAGCCCGCCGACCGGTTCCGCGCCGGTGCCGTGCCAGAAGCGGTTCCGGCAGTGCGCGCCCGGTCGGCCAGGCAGGTGAGGTGGCATGGAACGCAGGCCGTCTTTCGGAGACTCCCGGTGGGCCGCCCTCGATGGCGACCACGTCCACTACCTGGACTTCGGCGGACCGCCCGGCGGCCCCGTCGTGATCGCCGTGCACGGGCTCGGCGGCTCGGTGCTGAACTGGCTGGCGATCGCGCCGCTGCTCACCGGCGAGTGCCGGCTGCTCGCGCCCGACCTGGCCGGGCACGGGTTGACCCGCACGCGAAACCGGTGCTCTACCGTCGCGGCCAGCCGCCTGCTGCTGGACCGCTTCGTCGAGCACGTCGCTGGCGGGCCGGTGATCCTCATGGGCAACTCGATGGGTGGCATGGTGTCGCTGCTTGAGGCGGCCGAGCGGCCCGAGACGGTGGCGGGCCTCATCCTGCTCGACGCGGCCACCTCGTTCGGCCCGGCGCTGCCGGCTCCGATGGTCGCCGCCGTGTTCGCGTTGTACACCGCGCCGTGGCTGGGCGCGGTCGTCAGGGCCCGCAGGTGGGCTTTGACGGCCGAGACCGCCGTCGGCTTCATGCTCAGGGTGTGCTGTGCGGATCCGTCACGCGTGCCGCCGGACATCGTCGCCGAGCACGTCCGCCTGACACGGCACCGGGCCGAGCTGGCGTACGCCGAGCAGGACTTCCTCCAGGCGGCCAGATCGGTCGTGCGGACGGCGGCCGGGCTGTCGTACCGGGCGGCGATCCGGTCGGTACGCGCGCCCGCCCTGCTGGTGCACGGTGACCGCGACCTGCTGGTGCCGGTCGCCGGCTCCCGCGCCCTGGTCAGGAGCCATCCGTCGTGGCAACTCGTCATCCTGGGCGGCGTGGGCCACACCCCTCAGATGGAGGCGCCGAGGGAGACGGCGGACGCCGTGTCCCGCTGGCTGGGCACCGTAGGAGCAGTGGTCGAGGCCGCCCGGCATCCGCTGGCGAAGCGCGGATGACAGCGCCCGCGCGCAGGCCTTGGCCGCCTGCGAGTACCGCCGCCACGTCGAGATCCGGGATGCGCACCGGCGACACCGGCACGCAGTGGGCGCCGACGCACTGCATCTGCACCGGGTCGACAGCGCGCACGCCTGCGCGTCCTGTGGCGCCTCCTGGCCGTGCGCTCCCGCGCTGGCCGCCGCCCGCCTTCACGCTTGATCTGCACACGTCCTGATGGGCACGGTTGACGCCCTGGGCAGGTTCGGGACCAACGGCATGGCCTCGCGGGACTTACTCCCCGGGTGTGGCGATGCCGGTACGGCCAAGGTGGAGATGAGGGATCGATCCGGCCCTGGAGGCCGGCTGTGTGAAGGAGCAGCACGATGACCGGTCACATCGTCGTCGGCGTGGACGCGTCGCCGTCCGCGACCGCAGCAGTGGAATGGGCGGCGGCCGACGCGCGGCGGCGCGAGCTGGCGTTGCGGATCGTGCACGTGACCCGGCACCGGCCGGGCGGCGACGAGGGCTCCGCCTACGGGGCCCCGGATGCTGCCTCGGACGAGATGTTGAGCGCGGCTGCGCACCGAGCCCGGCAACTTGCCCCACACGTGACAGTGATCAGCAGATCGCGTGCGGGTAACGTCGTCGAGGAGCTGCTCGCCGAGTCCAGCTCGGCCGACAGCCTGGTGCTGGGCAGCAGAGGGCTCGGCGGGTTCGCCGGGATGGTGCTCGGCTCCGTCGGGCTGGCCGTCTCCAGGCACGCCGAGAGGCCCGTTGTGATCGTCCGTGCCGCGTCCCCGCAGCGCCACGGCCTGGTCGTGGCCGGCGACGACAGGTCCGGGCACGCGCAGGCCGCCGTGGCCTATGCGGTGGAGCAGGCCCGGGCACGCGGGGCGCGGCTGCACCTCGTGTACGCGTGGCAGGTGCCGCTGTTCTCCCCGTACGCCGTCGCCTACGGCAGCCACATCGAGGACGCCATGCGCGCGGAGTTCCGCCAGGCGGCCGAGAGGGCCGTGTCCTGGCGGGAGCGCGCTCCGGAGCTCGTCATCACCGACGAGCAGGTGTGCGACCACCCGGTGGCCGCCCTGGTCAAGGCCGGGCGGGCAGCCGATCTGGTGGTCGTGGGCTCGCGCGGGCCGGGCGGTCCAGGCTCCGCACTGCCTGGCTCGGTCGGCCACGGCGTGCTGCACCACGTGACCTGCCCGGTCGCCATGGTGCGCCCGCCGGCCGAGCGGCCGCACATCGTGGGGTCACGCGCCGGCGAGCCGTACGTCGAGGAGGGGCGATGACCATGGAAAGGCCGGCCGCGGAGATGACAGAGCTGGAGCCGCTGACCGCCGGGCAGGTGATGAGCCGCATCCTGGTGGCCATCGAGCCGGACGAGTCGCCGCTGATGGCCTGGGAGCTGATGCGCAGGGCCGAGGTGCACCACCTGCCGGTGGTAGAAGGCCGACGCGTGCTGGGCATCCTGACCCGCGAGCGGCTCGCTGCCTCTTGGTGGGGCGGCCCGCAGGAACAGTCCAGCCGGCCCGTGCGCGCGTTGCTCGGCCGCGAGCGGATGCCTCGCGTGCGGCAGGAGACACCGCTGCCCAGGGTCGCCGCTCTCATGCTCGACGCCGGCTGCGACGCTGTGCCCGTGGTGTCCGGCGGCGCGCTGGTCGGGCTGGTGACGGCACGGGACGTGCTGTCGGCCGTCGCCGGACGAGTCGGGCCCGCCGAGGAGCCCGGCGAGGTGGTCACCGGGATGTTCCACCTGGTGCCCGTCCTGCCCCACGAAAACCGATGATGGACGCGCTGGTCGCGTACGCCCTCGGTAGAACGGAACTCTCAGCCCTGAGCATCCGGTGCCACTGGCTCACGGGTGCACGGTGTGCGCGAAGAGTGGCACCCGCCCCGTCACGAGGACGGCGGAGAGGTCGTTGACCGTTTCCGTGCACTCCACGTCCGCCGGCGAGGGCCCGCCCAGGGCGATCACGAGGCCGAAGTGGCCCTTCACGGCGGCCCGCAGCGCGGGCGTGGTGGAGGCGATCACGGCCGTCTCATACGGCTGCACGTCCAGGCGGCGCGCGATCTCCAGCAGCATCGCCGGGTCCGGCATGGGCGCCAGGCCGGACTCAGCGGCGCTCACCCCGTCCACACGGACGTCGATCATGCCCGACAGGCCGGCCCGGTGGAGGATCTCGGCGCAGTTGCGGCTCGGCGAGACCGCTCCCGTCAGCGCGCCATGGTGGCGCAGGTCATGCAGCAGCGCCACGGCAGGAGGGAAGGGAGCCACGCCGTAATGACGGATCTCGGCCAGGAAGAGGCCGTCCTTGAGACACGCCATGCCGGCCAGGACGTCGCGGTCCTCCTCCACATCCAGGACGATGCCGCGCGAGGCCAGGAAGCCCCGCGCCCCGTCTACCCTGGGCTTGCCGTCCACGTGGCGGAGGTAGTCTTCACGAATCTCGAACGGCCGCCACGAGGTGCCGGATCGTTCGGCGTGCCGGCGCAGGTAGGCGTCCAGGACCCGCTTCCAGACCGCGGCATGGACGCGGGCGGTGTCGGTGAGCACACCATCGGTTTCGAAGATCACCGCTGCGATGCGGTGCAGGTCGATCACGGCCATGTCGTCCCCCTCTGCAGAACGTGCCTCGATGCTCGCTGCCCGGCGGCGGCTGCGTCAGGGCCGAACGGCCTGGGCGCGCGCCGCGTCCGTCACGACCGTGGGCCGGTGAGCGGGTTCGTGCCCAACGGCTGGGAGGTCGGGACCTCGTTCCCGGGCGGCTGGGCGGCCGGCGCGTGACGCTGGAGCCGAGAGCGGAGGAGGTGCGTGATGACCGGACACATCGTGGTCGGCGTGGACGAATCCGCACCGGCGACGGCAGCCGTCGAGTGGGCCGCCGCCGATGCCCAGCGCAGAGGGCTGAGCCTGCGCATCGTGCACGTGTGCGAGCAGTGGTCGTACGGCGGGGACATGGCCGCGTAATGCGCCGCAACCCTGGCGGCGGCCGGTACCCGGGCACGCGCGCTGACCCGCGACGTCGAGGTGGTACGGAGCCGCCGCCCGGAAACGTGATCGACGCCCTGATCGGGAAGTCTCGGACCGCCGACAGCGTGGTGCTGGGCAGCCGTGGGCTGGGCGGGTTCGCCGGGCTGGTCGTCGGCTCGGTCGGCCTGGGCGCCGCCGGGCACGCCGCCGGTCCCGCGGTGATCGTCCGCGGGTCGCCCTCGATCCAGCACGATCGGGTGGTGGCCGGGTACGACGGGTCAGCGCATTCCGATGCCGCCATGCAGTACGCCGTCGACCAGGCGCGAGCCCGGGACGTCCCGCTGCACGTGGTCCATGCCTGGCAGACGCCGATCGCCTCGCCGTACGCGGCCACCTACCAGAGTCTGGCGCGGGACGTTCACGAGGAGGAGATCCGCGCGGCGGAGGACCGCGTGGCGGTGTGGCGGGACAAGAACCCCGATGTCCGGATCACCGGTGAGGAGGTGGCGGGTCATCCGGTGAGCGTCCTGAGCAGGGCCGCCGGTCGGGCGGGTCGCCGGGGTGCTGCGCGCCAAGGACTGGGTGGCGGGCGTGGACGTCCTGGACGACCAGCGGCTGCGCGTGTCCGTGCGCTCGCTGGCGGCGGCCGAGTGGCTGCTGCCCGGTTCCCTGGCGGCCTGCGACGCCCGAGTGATCAGCCTGGGCCGCAGGCCGCCGATCTCGAAGGTGAGCCCGGCACCGGCCTGGCGCTCAGCGCGGCCCTCACGGCGGTGCTCGCCGCGGCGGCACTGGCCGGAGCGGTCGTCCTCGGCGGACGCGGGGAGATCTGAGGCGGGCACGTGCCTACGCGACCAGGGCGAGGAGCATCGGGGCGACCTGGTCGAGAGACAGGACGTGATCGACGATGTCGTCCCTGGAGATGCAGGCCGCGGGCATCGAGAAGTGGTTGCTGGTGGCGGCGTCGGTGGCGATGACGAGGCCGCCGAAGTGGTGGACGGCCGTCGCGCCGGTCGCGCCGTCGTTCCCGTTCCCTGACAGCACCACGGCGACGACCGCCGGGCCGAACACCAGAGCCAGGCTGGTCAGCAGGAGGTCCGCCGACGGCCGGGGAGGTGGTACAGGACCGGATGGAATCAAGGCGATCCGGCGTTCCTTCGTGACCAGCAGATGGTGACCCGGCGGCGCGACGACCACCGAGCCCGGCGCGAGGAGAGCCCCTTCGCGCGCCGTGACGACGGGCAGGGGCGTACACCTGGCCAGGATCTCCGTGAGCAGGCTCCTGTGCCCGGGGGAGATGTGCTGCAGCACGATGATCGCCGCGTGCAGACCGGACGGCAGTCCGGCGAGGACGCGGCTCGTGGCCGTCAGACCCCCGGCCGACGAGACGATGGCGACGACCGGGAAGGAACCCGGGGCTGCCGCGTTCTCCCCCCGGGCCATCGCGGCCGCCGAGGGCACCGTGGTCATCCTTCTCACCTCACACCTCCGGTTGAGGAACGACGGCGTGCCAGCTCAGGTCGCCCCGGATGCGGTCGCGCAGCGCGGCGGAGGCCACCGGCTCACCGTGGACGACATAGGTGACGTACGGCGCCCGCTTGGCGGCACGCAGCCAGGCGAGGGTCTCGTCCGCGAAGAGCCCGCGAGCGGGTGCCGAGCGCGGCGAAGCCGGCGATGACCACCGTGTTCCGCGGATCGGGCGGCAGGTGGCGGAGGTGGTGCAGCACCCGCCCGCCGCCGGCCATGCCCGAGGCGGAGATGATGATCGACGGCTCGCCCGGCCGGTTGACGCTCATCGGCTCCTGGACGGTCCGCAGCTCGTGCAGCCCCTGGAACAGCCCGCAGTCCAGCAGCAGGCGCTCGCCCGCGGGCAGGTCGAGCAGGAACTTGCTCCCAATGACGGTGCCCACGCCGCCGAGGAAAGTCAACTTCGGTGCTTTCATGCCGGGGCTCCTCCCCGTTGTCGAGATCAGGTGCCGGTGGCCGGGGTCGTGGCGATCTGCCAGGCGGGGCGGGGACTCCGCTGCGTTCCTCCTTATCGCAGCTCGTCATCGTCGGCGCAGGTAGAGGCGGAAGTCCCGCGAGACGTCGGCCCGCACCCGGACGGCCGAGCCGTCCGTCACGGCCGGACGGTGGGCAGGCGAGGACGTTCGGCCCTGGCACCCGCGGCATCGCCGCCCCAGCCTCGTAAGAGGACTCACGAAGGGAGCCGGACATGCATCTGAAGGAGATCCTCGGCGACGAGAGCGGTCATCTGCTCGATCACCACGCCGCGGGCGTGACCCGCGAGTCGCTGCACCTGCCGGGGCCGGACTTCGTGGACCGGGTGGTGGCGGGCACCGACCGCCCGCCCGCGGTGCTGCGCAATCTGCAGCACGTCTTCGACACCGGCCGCCTGGCCGGGACGGGCTACCTGTCGATCCTGCCGGTGGACCAGGGTGTCGAGCACTCGGCCGCCGCCTCCTTCGCCCCGAACCCCGCCTACTTCGACCCGGCCTCGCTGTGCGAGCTGGCGCTGGCCGGCGGCTGCAACGCGGTCGCGTCCACGCTGGGCGTGCTGGGGTCGGTGTCGCGCCGGTACGCGCACCGGATCCCGTTCATCGTCAAGCTCAACCACAACGAGCTGCTCACCTACCCCAACCGCTACGACCAGACGATGTTCGCCTCGGCCAGGCAGGCGTTCGACCTGGGCGCGGTCGCCGTCGGCGCCACGGTCTACTTCGGCGCCGAGGAGAGCATGCGCCAGCTCCAGGAGGTGCGCGCGGCCTTCCGGCAGGCGCACGACCTGGGCCTGTTCACCGTGCTGTGGGCCTACCTGCGCAACGGGGCGTTCTACAAGGACGGCGTGGACTACCAGGTCAGCGCCGACCTCACCGGGCAGGCCAACCACCTGGCGGCCACGGTGGAGGCCGACATCGTCAAGCAGAAGCAGCCCGAGTCGAACGGTGGCTTCCGGGCGCTGAAGTTCGGCAAGACGCACGACAGGGTCTACGACACGCTGGCGGCCGGCCATCCGATCGAGCTGACCCGCTGGCAGGTGGCCAACTGCTACATGGGGCGCGTCGGGCTGATCAACTCCGGCGGGGCCTCAGGCGGGCAGGGCGACCTCGCGCAGGCCGTGCGGACCGCCGTCATCAACAAGCGGGCCGGAGGCATGGGCCTGATCGTGGGCCGCAAGTCGTTCCAGCGGCCGATGGCCGACGGGGTCGCGCTGCTGCACGCCGTCCAGGACGTCTACCTCGACCCGGATGTCACGGTGGCCTGATCACCGCTGGTGGACGGCGCCGATCCGCGACACCCCGGACGGCGATGAGCGGCGGTCCGGTGACCACGGACGCCGACGTGTGGGAAGGGATCGTCCGCACCGGGACAGGAGGCCACCATCATGAACGAGATCGTGCTCGGCTATGACGGCTCTGACTTCTCCATGCAGGCACTGGACTGGGCGCTGGACGAGGCCGAGCTCAGGAACCTGCCTCTGACCGTCGCCCACGCCTGGCAGTGGCCCTACGGTAAGGCGGAGGAGGAGGTCAAAGCCCACCTGCGCAAGGCCGCCGAGCACGTGTTGTGGCACGGCGCCGAGTGCGCCCGCCAGACCAGCTCCGGCGTCGACGTCTCGGCCGACCTCTACGAGGGCTCCGCCGCCGAACGCCTCGTCGAGCTCTCCCTTGACGCCGTGCTCGTCGTGGTGGGATCGAGAGGGCTCAGCGCGCTGCCCAGAGCGGTCATGGGTTCGGTGGCCGGATATGTCGCGGCACACGCGCGCTGTCCTGTGATCGTCGTACGAGGGCCGGGGCCGCTTCCCGCCGCGACGAATCCCGGCCCGATCGTCGTGATCGACCGGGAACCCGACGCTTCCGTGCTGGACTTCGCGTTCGACGAGGCGGCCCTGCGACGGCTGCCCATCGCTCACCCGGCTGACCTCGCCGAGTGGGTCGCGCGGCATCCGGGCGTGCGGGTCCGGCCGGTCACCGAGCACGAGCCCGCGACGCTCGTGGTCGCCGGCCGCGAGCGCGCCGCACGTACGGGCGCCGACAGCCTTCTGCTCCGGCACGCTCCTTGGCCGGTGGCGGTAGTGGGGTGAACACCGCTCGCGGGCGCCTCTCCGCCGGGGGCCGGCTTGGCGGGCGTGGCCGGTGCGGCTCCGGGGAGCGAACGGGCGGCATGCGGGGCCGGCTGAGCCCGCACACGCAGGTGGCCCGACCGGGTCCATTGCGTCGGCGGGGGGACCTTCGGCCCCTACCGGCCGCGTGAACGGCGCCGGACGCTGGAAGCACCAAGGCATGCACATCGGGCCGGTGCGGTGCGCCGGTCTCGCTCGTGAGGGGGCGGTGGTGGTGCGGGATCAGGCGGGTTCTGGCGGGCCGGTCATCGAGGTGACCGGGCTGGTCAAGCACTTCGGTGAGCTGGTGGCGGTCGACCGGCTGTCCTTCGAGGTCGGTGAGGGGGAGGTCTTCGGCTTCGTGGGGCCGAACGGAGCCGGCAAGACCACCACCGTCGAGTGCGTGGCCGGGCTGCGCGTGCCGGACGCGGGCATCGTGCGCGTGTGCGGTCTCGACCCGGTGGCCGACCGTGACCGGATCAGGCACCTGGTCGGGATGCAGTTGCAGAGCGCGACGCTGCCGGACCGGCTCAAGGTCTGGGAAGCGGTACGACTGTACGCCTCCTTCTATCCCCGTCCCGTGGACGAGGAGGCCCTCCTGAAGGACGTCGGCCTGGACGACAGGCGCAGCCGCCGGTTCGGCAAGCTGTCCGGCGGCGAGAAGCAGCGCCTCTCGCTCGCGCTCGCCCTGATCGGCAACCCCCGGATCGCGATCCTGGACGAGCTGACCACCGGCCTGGACCCGCAGGCCCGCCGCGACACCTGGGCCCTGATCGAACGCATCCGCGACCGCGGCGCCACGATCGTCCTGGTCACCCACTACATGGAGGAGGCCGAGCGGCTGTGCGACCGGGTGGCGGTCATCGCCTCCGGCAGCCTGATCGCTCTCGACAGCCCAGCGGGCCTGGTCAAGCGTGCCGGAGATACAGAACGCATCGCCTTCCGGCCCTCGGCGGACGTGGAGGAGGCCCTGCTCACCGTCCTGCCCGGCGTGACCGGTGTCGCCCGCGACGGCAGGCGGATGGTCGTGACCGGCACCGGCGACGTGGCCTCCCAGGTGATCGCCGCCCTGACGGCGCGTCACGTCCAGGCGATGGAGCTCAGGGTCGATCGCCCCACCTTGGACGACGCCTTTCTTGTGCTGACCGGTCACCCATCCGACGAAACCTGAGGTGGAGGACATCATGACGACCGTCTCCTCTGTCGCGCCACTGCGTCGCGGGTCGCCGCTGGCGGTCATGGCGATGACGGAGGTCAAGCTGTTGCTGCGCGACCCCGCCGCGGTGATCTTTCCGCTGCTGTTGCCGGTGGCGCTGCTGCTCATCCTCGGCCTGGGCATCCCCGGGCTGCGGCAGCCGATGCCCGAGCTGGGTGGGCAGCGCTGGCTGGACACCCAGTTGCCGGCCACGATGACCCTGCTGTCGGCCGCGCTCATCGCGCTGACCATCCTGCCGGTGGTGCTGGCCACCTACCGCGAGAGCGGGGTGCTTCGCCGCATGTCCGCCACTCCCGCGCCGCCCGCGCGGCTGCTCGCCGTCCAGCTGGTCAACTACCTCGTGATGGTCATCGTCGCCACCGCAGTCATGATCGTCTTGGGGCGGATGGTCGTGGGCATCGCCGTCCCCAGGAGCTTCGCCTGGTTCGTCCTGGTCTTGCTGCTGGGCACGGCCGCGCTTCTCGCTCTCGGCCTGCTGCTCGCGGTGCTGGTGCCCAGCGCCAAGGCGGCTCCGGGGATCGGCACGCTGGTGATGTTCCCGCTGCTGTTCTTCGGCGGCATGTGGATTCCGTACGAGACCATGCCGGCCGGGCTGCAGAGGATCAGCGACTTCACCGTCACCGGGGCCTTCAGCCAGACGCTGCGCGCCACCTGGTACGGAACCGCGCCCCAGCCGCTGCATCTGGCCGTCCTGGCCGGGTGGCTGCTGCTGGCGGGAGCACTCGCCGTCCGGCTGTTCCGCTGGGAATGAACGGCAGCCTCGCGAGGCCATCGTTGCCGGACCGCCGTCCGCGTCCTCGTGCGCGAACACCCGCTGTGGCGGAGGGCGACTCGCCGCGACGGGTGGCCCCGGTCCGTTCGATCGGGCCCATGGGCGTCACCACGACCACGAGAACGTCCGGCGGCGGCGTGGCCCACGCCCGGCGCACCTCCTCGGCGGTGCCCGCGGGCAGCGTGACCGCGCCGGCCGCCCCGAGGCCGGCCACCCGGGCGCGCTCGCCGAGCACCGCGACGCGGCACGGGCCGACGCCTGCGGGTTCAGCTCACGCCGCTCCAGGAAGCGTTCTCTGGCCACGAGCAACGCCGCCGCCCGCCGCGCCCCAGGGGTGAACGTCTCCGCCACCCGCGCGCCGCCCAGGAAAGGCGCATGCCGAGCTGGATCTCCCGCGGACCGTCCCCGCCGGGATCGCCCCAGGCCGAGGAGGCCAGTGCCGCGCGGAGTGCCTGCGGGGTGGTGGCCCGGCTCAACCGGGACCACGAGCCCTTCGGCCTGCCGTCCGCACCATTGGCCCCACAGCGCGAGCCACGTCATCAGTGCTGTCCAACGCCACGAGACCCGGGACTTTCGGCCCCAGAAGCAGCACCGCGACGTTGCCAGACTCGTGATAGAGGCACGCTGAGGAAGGAGCGGGCGCATGCGATGGGAACAGATGTCCAAGAAACAGCAGGGCCTGCTGATGGCACTGGTGTCGGTCGAGATGGCGCTGACGACGGCGGCGGCCGTGGACCTGGCGTTCAGCCCCAAGGGCGCGGTGCGGGGGCGCAAAGGACTGTGGTGGCTGGGCATCTTCGTCCAGCCGGTCGGCCCGATCGCCTACCTGCTGTGGGGGCGGCGACGCCTCCGTAGCAGGACACGGGTCACCTGAAGCAGCTTCGTCATGGGTGTGACCTTGCTGAGAGCTGTGGACCGGCTCCAGACGCTTCTGGTGAACCCGGTCGCAGGGTGGCTGCTGCGTACGCCGTTGCACGACCTGTTGTCGGAGCGCATCCGCCCTGCTGTCCCTCATCGGCCGCCGGAGCGGGGCCGCCATCAGCCTTCCCGTCCGGTACGAGCAGCACGCCGGCACGCTCATCGTGGTCAGCAGGCCGTCACGGCAGTGGTGGCGCAACCTCCATGAGAACACGCCGGTACGGCTCACGCTGCGGGGACGGGCCCGGTACGGCCACGCCACCGTCACCCGGGCCGGCCAGGTCGTCGTCGTCACCATCCGCCTCGACGCGGAGCAGCCCGGTCTCCCGCCGGATCGCGGGCGGCTGTGGTGGCGCTGGACGAAGGCGGTCACGCTCGGAGAGATCGCCGGGTTCGCCGCGCCAGTCGTCGTGGCGGCTCAACTGGGGGGACCCGAGTGGACGCTGCTGGGCATCGGGCCGCTGCTCCGGGGCGTGGCCATCGTCATGGCGGGCGCCGTGGAGGGCACAATCCTCGGCCTCGCGCAGGCGTACGTGCTCAGGGCAGCCCTTCCCGCCATCCCCACACGAGCCTGGGTGCGTGCCACGGCGGCCGGAGCGGTGATCGCCTGGGGCGTCGGCGTGTTGCCGATCGTGCTGGGCGAGCGAATCCTGCGCTGGCCGCCGGCCGTCCTGGTCCTCCTCGGGCTGATCTTGCTCGGGTCGATGGGCCTGCTGCAAGCGCGCGTGCTGCGCGGCAGGGCGGGCGGCAGGGCGGGCGGCAGGGTGGGCGGCAGGGGGAGCGGCAGGGTGAGCGCGCCGTGGCGGTGGGTGGTGGCATCCGCCGGCTCCTGGCTGATCGCGCTGGGCGCCTTCGCGCTGGTGACCACGCCGCTGTGGCAGGAGGGGCAGCCCGGCTGGCTGATCGTGGCCATCGGCGTGCTCGGCGGGGCGGTCATGGCGGCGACGGTGGCGGCGCTCACCGGGGCCGCGTTCGTGCATCTGCTCCCTCCGTCGTTCCAGACAGAAAGGCCGATGATGACCAGCCTGCGAAGAAAACGGCCATGACCGGCGTATTTCCGTCGCTGGCCCTGCCGGGAGATGTCGCAGGATCCTGATGGTGGAGGACTTGCGATGGGTACGCGTGGCAGCTCCGTCGGCGCTCTGCGGGGCTCCGCGTCGCGAGGGCTGACGGTGGGTGTAGAGGAGGAGTTCCTTCTGCTGGATCACGCCGACGGCCGCCCGGCTCTGCGTGCTCCGGAGATTCTGGCGCTGCTCGGCGATCATCCGCAGGTCCAGCCCGAGCTCATGCGCTATCAGCTGGAGACCGTCACCGGCGTGTGCACGGACCTGGAGCAGGTGCGGGAGGAACTGGTCCGGCATCGGCGGCTCGTCGCCGCGGCCGCCGCCGAGCTGGGCTGTCACCTCGTCGCGTCCGGGATCGCGCCGCAGAGCGGGCCGGGACTGTCCGCTGTCACCGCCGACGCCCGTTATCAGGAGCTGGCCGCCCGGCACGGCTCCTTGGTCGCCCGCTCCGGCACCTGCGGCCTGCATGTGCACGTCGGCGTCCCCGCGCGGGAGCTGGGCGTGCACGTCCTGGCCGGACTGCGGCCCTACCTGCCCACGCTCCTGGCGCTGAGTGCCAACTCGCCCATCGCCGCGGGCCGGGACACGGGCTGGGCCAGCCGCCGCTACCTGGAGTGGAGCCGCTGGCCGTCGGCGCGGCCCCCTGGCGCGTGGCGGTCGGCGGCCGACTACGACGCCGCGGTGCGCCGCACCATCAGCAGCGGCCGGGCCATGGACGAGCGGTCCGTCTACTTCCACGCGCGCCTGTCGCCGCGCTATCCGACGGTGGAGGTGCGGATCATGGACACCTGCCTGTCGGCTGACGACACCGTCGCCGTGGCGGCTTTCGTCCGCGCACTCGCCGGCCTGGCCATGGGGGAGCTCTGGGACGGCGTGCCCACCAGGCGGAGGAGCGGCCGGCGGATCAACGCCGAGCTGGCCCATGCCGCCCGCGACGGCCTGGACGCGTCTGCCGTCGATCCGTACTCGGGGCGCTCGTCGCCGCACCGTACGCTGCTGGAAGCCCTCCTGAACCGCCTGCCGGACGCCGACCCGGTCGCACGGCCCCTCGGCGTTCTGATGACGCGCGGAACGGGGGCGGACCGGCAACGCGCCCTGTGGTCCCGGGCCGCCACGCCCGGCGTTTTCGCCCGGCTGCTCGCCGACGCCACGCTCGACCGGACGATCACGCCTACTGTCGCAGGCGACTCGGGACGGACACGTTCAGGCTCCCCGTTCCCGCGTTCCTCTCCGCCACGGCGGATCACCCCTGCCCGGTGATTCGCGGAGGCGGGCTCTTCCTGATCGGTGTGGGCCGCGGTCTCCTGCTCGCCTGGATCTTCAGGATGCGCCGGCTGCCGTTCGTGAACGCGCTCGCGGGGCTGCGGAACAGGGCGCCGCTGCTGACCTTCACGTGATCAGGCTCATGGGCGGGAGCCGCGCGCGGATGTGGCGGGGCCCGGACGCCGAAGCGGCGTCCGGGCCCCGGCAGGTGCCGCCGGTTACGGTTCCAGGCTCCTTGGGACGGAGTCGGATGGGCCGTAGGGCTGCTGGGTGTGCCCGCGGGCGTCGTAAATCTTGACCCACTTGATCGACGGGAACTGCTTGAGGGTCGGCTTGATCTCGTCGGCGATGGTGAAGGTGGATCCCGCGCCGCTGAGGCGGCCGGTCAGGTAGACCCTGGCGACGCCCCTCTTGACGGTCAGCTTGCTGAAGCCGGTGGCCCTGGAGGAGACGAAGCGCAGTCCTTGCGCCTTCTCGGCCTGGGTCGGGCCGGCGAACAGCCGCTGCAGCGCGCCGCAGGCGGTGGCGGGCGGGATGACCGGCCGCTGCACGGCCGTGGTGTACGGCGTGCGTCCGGTGTTGTAGCTGGCGGTGTTGAGGAAGTAGTCGCGCACCGGGACGGTCCGGTAGGGAGTGGTGATGTCCACCACGACGCGGCTGGGCCGGGTCAGCTTGTACACCCGGTACGGGGCCTGCCTGGCCAGCCCTACTCCGTAGGTGAGCTCGGAGTTGTACGGGGTGGCGGCGGCGATCTGGATGACGCCGGGCAGCGGGTAGGTGGTGCGGGACGGGCCGGTGGCGGTGCTCGCCTCTTCGAAGCGGACCCGCAGCAGCGCGTCGCCCACCACGCTGACGGTGCGGCCGGTGGCCTGGTCGACGATCCGGTTGACGTAGCGGGTCTGCACGGTGTGCGGCAGGCGGCCGCGGAACTCGAACACCAGCCGGTCGAAGCCCGGGTGGTGGGCGACGCGGACGCCGGTCAGCGTGGGCGGCATCGGGGCGAGCCGGGCGGCCTGGGCCGGCAGGGCCAGCGGGACGGCCACCGCCGCGGTCATGGTCGCGCCGATGATGAGGGGACGGATCGGGAGCATGATGGATCATCTTCTTCCCCGTGAGTGCTCCTTGATCTGATCATCGCGTGGGGCGCGAGGGCGCGGTAGGGACGAACGTCCCGACACCGGCGCCGTCCTGCCGGTAGACGGCCGGTGACGCCGACGGGGGCGCGCCTGCCTTGTGCCCCCGTGGATGGCGACCGCGCTAATCGTCGGCGACCTGACCGGCTCAGGGGCGTTCGAAGCGCTGGTGCTGCGAACCCTGCAAGGGGCAACAACGTGGTGAATCGTCTCGCCGGGCATGCGATACAACCCGGCTGAAGTAGCGCGTGGCATGCCTGTGCGCGCTCGGTCTCGAGGCCATGAAGAGACGTGCAGGATCGGCGTGTCGGAGGGGACGATCGTCCGCGCCGAGAGGTCCTTCTCCTCTGGGACGCCGCCTGTCAAGCGGTGTGTGCACCGGAGAGCGGGCGGGTGCCGGAAAGAGACGCCTGCCTCGCTTCCCTTCGGAAGGGAGGCCGGCGATGGGCGAGCCGGTCGTGGTCGGAATCGATGGGTCGCAAGCGGCGGACCTGGCGCTCGGCTGGGCGGCCGACGACGCCGCGCGGCGCGGACGGCGCCGGGGACCGGCGTGCCCGCGCCCGTGGCAGCGGCCAGGGCCTCATCGCCGGATGGCCGGGGACCTGCCGGCGAAGCGGTACGGGGTTGGTGAGCCGGTGGACGTTGGTGACCTTCCCGGCGTCGTGCATGGCGTTCCCGGACCGCACGAGGCGCGCGTTCGGGCTCTCCTCGCTGAGGGAGGGGTGGGCGTCGTAGGGGCGGGGCAGGGCGTGCAGGCGGGCCGCACGGGTCACGTCCCCCTCCGTCGTGCTCCGACGTCGTCGTGGCGATGACGGATCCGTCATCGCCACGACGACAAACGCTGCGGCGGCGCACAACCGGCAGATGCCGAGCACCGCTGCGGGCCGGATCCCTTCGGCGGACAACCAGCACAAGCGGACCGACGTGACCAACGGCCTATCGCCTGGCTGATCGCGCGAAGGGGACGTCAGCGTGGGGATCGGGACCATCGCGCTGGGTGTGGCGGCCGGGCAGGTGCCCTCGCCGGCCGCTAGGTTCCGGCGGTGCGCTCGCGTTCGTATGCGGCGTTGATCCGCAGCGCCTCGGCGAGCTGGTCTTCCAGGATGATGATCCGGCAGGCGGCTTCCACGGGAGTGCCCTGATCGACGAGCTCTCGGGCCCGCGTGGCCAGGCGCAGCTGGTAACGGGAGTAGCGGCGGTGGCCGCCGCTGGAGCGTTTCGGTTCGATCAGATGGGCGGCGCCCAGAGCCCGCAGGAACGCCGGGGTCACGCCGAGCAGCTCGGCGGCTGCGCCCATGCTGTACGCGGGGTAGTCCTCATCATCGAACCGGTCTTCGGCCGTGCGTTCGGCCGTCGTTTCCGTGATCCTGCCGTGAGCCGGTGTGTCACCCTCGACAGCCGATTGACCTTGATCCATACATTCCCTTCTCGCCGCGCACACAGGGGCCCCGACGCCTGTATGCGCCGGGGCCCCGAAAGAGTTCAACACCATCTACCGGCCATCCGGCCGGCTTACCGTTGTGCGCATCCGCCGCGGAGCGCGGCGGTGATGCGCGGATCGCGGATGCGTGACCGTAGACCACCTTCCAATCCCGTGGAACTGCGGTACCCGAGCGGCGTGACTTCAGCCGGCAACGGGCGATCCCGATGGCGTCAACACTCCCTTCCTGTTTCTCTTCCGGACCACTTGCCAACTTCACCTTCGGCAGCGCGCCCACGATCAGGGCCCTGTCCACTGCGCTGGCCCGTCACGTCCGACCTTCTGCCGTCAACCTCTGACTTCATCTTGCTGCGGGCAGTTCGTCGTGATGCCAAGGAACTACTTCGCTGCCCGGTGGATCCGTTTCGTGCGATGTCAGAAACCATAATACCTGCACTCGCGAATGTCTACCATCACCAATACAGATTTTCAGCTCCAGGCGTGGCAGCCTTCCGGCCGGGCGGCTGGGCGGCCGGCGGCTGCGGAGGAACGCCCAGTGTGCACGCGGTGCGGCGATGGATGCTGGTACCGTCTGTGCCCGCATCAGCCCTGGAGGCTGGCCTGACGCCGGCGTCATGACGAATCGGCGATCAGGGCGGCGCGGTGGGCCCCGAGCTCGCGTATCAAGCGCGGAGGGCGTCGATCAGGGCGTCTATGGCGGTGAGTGCGGCGGAGGTGTCGAGTCCTGTGCGGGAGACCAGGGAGAGTCCCTGGACGGTGAACAGCAGGAGCTGGGCTTGGGCCTCCGGGGTGGCGGCCCGGGTGACCTCGCCGGTGGCCTGCGCGCGCCGCAGGGCGTCGGCGACGATCCGGGTGAAGCGGGCGTGTGAGCGGGCCACGAGGTCGCGGGCCTGGTCATCGTGCGGGACGAGCTCGGCGGTGGTGTTGCCGATCATGCATCCTTGCGGGACGCCGGCGTCGGAGGCGTACTCCTGCGCCCGGGCCGGATGGGTGAGCACCTCGCGTAGCGCCGGCAGCACCGGTCCGTCCTCCAGTGCCGTGAGCAGCCGGCGCTCGTAGGTGTCCCAGTAGAGCTGGACCGCCGTGAGGTAGAACTGCCGTTTGTCGCCGAAGGCGCCGTACAGGCTGCCTCGCTCCAGGGCGAGCGCGTCGACGAGGTCCTGGACGGAGGTCTCTGCGTAGCCCCGGGACCAGAACAGCAGGAGCGCGCGCTCCAGGGCCTGGTCCTTGTCGAAGGCGCGGGGGCGTCCTGTGCGTGCCATGTCCCCAGGTTACGACTTTTTGACCGCTCACACAAAAGTTTGTACGTTGATGGCCGGGCGAAATCTTGAACGCTCGCATAGAAGTCGTTGGCGTACGCCGGCGGCATGACAGACAGGACCCCCATGAACTTCAACGGGAAGACGGCGTTGATCACCGGATCGGGCGCCATCGGCGGGCTCGGGCACGCGACAGCGAGAATCCTCGCCGCCGGCGGGGCGAACGTGATCATCACCGGCACCGACCCTGACCGCGGCGCCCGGGTCGTGGACGACGTCCGGGCCGGCGCCACCGGGACCGTGCGTTTCATCCCCGCCGACCTGGCCGACCCGCGGGCCGTGCAGCGACTGGCCGAGGACGCCGGGGCGGTGGACATCCTCGTCAACAACGCGGGCGTCGTCCCGTTCAGCGCGACCGCCGAGCAGGACCTCGACGCCTACGACGCCGCCTTCGCGGTCAACGTGCGCGCGCCGTTCGTCCTGGTCGCCCGGCTCGCGCCGAAGATGGCCGCCGGCGGGGGCGGCAGCATCGTCAACGTCAGCTCCACCGCGGCAACTCTGGGCATGCCGCAGATGGCCGTCTACGGCGCCACCAAGGCAGCGCTGGAGTCGCTGACCCGTACCTGGGCGGCCGAGTTCGCCGCCTCCAGCGTGCGGGTCAACGCCGTGGCGCCCGGCCCGATGGCCACCTCCAAGGTGGTGGCGGCCATGGGCCCGGACCTCGGCGGCATGGGCTTGACGACCGCGCTGAAGCGCACCGCCGACCCGGCCGAGGTCGCCCAGGTGATCGCCTTCCTCGCCGGCGACCAGGCCGGCTACGTGACCGGCGCCGTCGTGGCCGCCGACGGAGGCCGCACCGCCATCTGACCCGGCGCGCGCCACACCATCACCGCCATCTGAACCGGAGCGCGCCACACCACCACCGTCACCAGAACCACGCGCTTGGGCGCGAGTGAGGAGATTCAGGTCAATGGGTCGTCTTGAGGGCAAGTACGCCCTGATCACGGGAGCGACGAGCGGCATCGGGTTCGAGACCGCCCGCGAGTTCCTCGCCGAGGGAGCGGCCGTCGCGATCACCGGCCGCTCGCCCGAACGCCTGGAGGGGGCCGCCCGCCGGCTGGGCGGTGACCGGGTGCTGCCCGTCCGGTCCGACGCCGGTGACGTGCCCGGCCAGGCGGCGCTCGCGGCGCGGTTGCGGCAGGAGTGGCCGCGGCTCGACGTCGTGATGAGCAACGCCGCCGACGTCACCCACCTGCCGATCGGGCAATGGACGGAGGAGGCGTTCGACCGGCTTCTCGCCACCAACCTCAAGGGGCCGTTCTTCCTGGTCAAGGCGCTGCTGCCGCTGTTGTCCCGGCAGGCGTCGGTCATCCTCGTGGGCTCCGTCTCCGCCTTCGTCGGGCACGAGAACGCGGCGGTCTACGGCGCCGCCAAGGCCGGCCTGCTGTCCCTGTCGCGCGGGCTGACCTACGAGCTGAAGGAGCGGGGCGTGCGGGTCAACGGGCTGAGCCCGGGCCCGACCGTCACGGACGCGTTCGCCGCGCTCGGCCCCGAGCGGCAGGCCGCCCTGTACGACGAGTTGCGGCGGACCGTGCCGCTGCATCGCATCGGCACCGCCACCGAGCTGGCGAAGGCGGCGGTCTACCTGGCCTCTGACGAGTCCGCCTACACCGCCGGCACCGTCCTGCGCGTCGATGGCGGCATCGGAGAGCTCGCCTACTGATGACCTCGATTCGCCAGCCGTCCCGCACCAGGCTCTCGGCGGTGTGGGCTTGCTGAGATGTCTCAGAGGCAACCGGCCACGAGATATCGCGCAGGGCTCGGCGGAGGTCGTTTCGCTGGGGAAGCGGCCGATGACCTTGACGCGGCGGCGGGTCTCGCCGAAAGGGCTTGGTGTCGTCGCCCAGCTCGGTGAGATCGAAAGCCCGCGCGTAGCAGGGATCCGCTCATGCGTGCCCGCCCGCAGAGGGGCAGCGCAACGCCGGTCGGGCCGCTGGTCGTCGCCCCGCCCTGACCGGTCCGGACCCGGACCCGGACGGTGCAGCACTCCCCGCAGCAGCCGCCCGATCGCATCGAACCGGCCTGGTCGCGGGGCAGGACCAACGCCGCCGGATCGGGGACCTTCGGGTGTTCACCGCCGGCGGCCCGCTTGCCAGGGTGGAGTCGAGGAAGGTGATCCTGATGCGGAAGAAAGTGCTGGTCCTGGGAGGCAACTTCGGCGGGCTGCACGTCGCGCTAGGCGTTCGCCACGAGCTGGAGGGCGACGTCGACGTCACGGTCGTGTCGGAGTCGGACCGCTTCCTGTTCACCCCGTCGCTGATCTGGCTGCCGTTCGGGAAGAGGCGCCCGGCCGACATCACCTTCGCCCTCGCGCCGACGTTCGCCATGCACGGCATCGGGTTCGTGCACGCCACGGCCCTGGTGATCGACGCGGGGGCGCGCGTCGTGCACACCACCAAGGGCGTTCACCCCTACGACTATCTGGTCATCGCCACCGGCTACCGCAACTCCTTCGACGTGCTGCCCGGGTTCGGCGAGGCCGACGGAGCCCACACGATCACCACCCTGGCCGACGCCGTGCGGGCGGGGGAGGGGTGGCGGGGCTTCCTGGACGATCCCGGTCCCGTGGTGATCGGCGCCACGCAGGGCGCTGGCTGCTTCGGCGCGGCGTATGAGTTCCTGTTCAACACCTCCTACCAGCTGAAGAAGGCGGGGCTGCGCGGGCGGGTGCCGCTGACGTACGTGACCGCCGAGCCCTTCCTGGGCCACTTCGGCATCGGCGGGCTGCCCGGCGGCGAGAAGCTGCTCAAGCTCTTCCTGAAGAAGGAGGGCATCGAGGCGATCACCGGGGTGGCCATGGACGAGATCGCGCCCGGCAAGCTGCGGCTGGCCGACGGCAGCAGCCTGCCCTTCGCGTACGCGATGATCGTGCCGCCGTTCACCGGGCAGGATGTGGTGCGGACCGTGCCCGGGCTGGCCGACGAGGCTGGGTTCGTCCCGGTGCGCGACACCTACCAGTCGCGCGGCTTCCCTGACATCTACGCCGTGGGCGTCGCCGCCGCGGTCAAGGCGCCGTGGACGTCCGCGATTCCGGTTGGGGTGCCCAAGACGGGCTTCCCGACCGAGGTGCAGGCGCGGGTGGCGGCGGCCAACATCGCGGCGCAGATCCGCGGTGACGAGCCTCCGGCGCACAAGGAGTTCGGCGCCATCCCGGCCGTCTGCGTGATGGACGCGGGCAACAACGGCGTGATGATCCTGGCCGACCGGATGCTGCCGCCGCGCCGGTTCGGGGTGATGGTCCCCGGGCCGCAGGCGCACGCCGCCAAGATCATGTTCGAGAAGTACTTCCTGTGGAAGGCGCGTTACGGCTACGTCAGGCTGCCCTGACGGGGCCGTGCCGCACCTGGAGGAGATGAGAGTCGTGGCACGTGAAGTCACAGCCACGTGGCAGGCGGACGAGCTGGGGCCGGTCAAGGTGGTGTTCCTGCGGCCGATGCCGCGGATGGCCGCCGTGGTCGTGCTGGACAACCTCACGCTCGGCCCCGCCATCGGCGGGGTGCGGTGGTCGCCGTCGGTGTCGGTGGCGGAGGTGGCGAGGCTCGCCAGGGCGATGACAGTGAAGAACGCCGCCGCCGGGCTGCCGTACGGGGGCGGCAAATCGGGCATCTACCTGCCGCCGTGCCCGGACGGGGAGTCGCGCCATCCCGCGATGCGGGCCTTCGCCCGCGCGATCGAGCAGCTCACCGACTACATCCCCGGGCCCGACATGGGCACCGACGAAGGCTGCATGGCGGTCGTGCACGACGAGATCGGCCGCGCGGTGGGGCTGCCGTCGGTGCTCGGCGGCATCCCGCTGGACGAGCTGGGCGCCACCGGGTACGGCCTGGCCTGCTGCGCCGACGCCCTGGCGGCCGACAAGGTCATCGAGCTGGACGGCGCCCGCGTGGTCGTGCAGGGGTTCGGCGCCGTGGGCACGCACGCGGCGAGGTTCCTCGCTGAGCGCGGGGCCAGGATCATCGCGGTCTCCGACGTCGCGGGCGCCACCTGCCGGGAGGACGGCCTCGACGTGGAGGCGTTGCTCGCCGCCAAGCGGGAGCACCGATCGGTTGCCGCGTTCCCGGGCGGAACCCCTTGCGACCGTGACGAGATCCTCTGGAAGGAGTGCGAGCTGCTCGTGCCCGCCGCCGGTCCGGACGTCTTCACCGCCGGCAACGCCGCCCGCGTCCGGGCCAAGGTGATCCTGCAAGGGGCCAACATCCCGGCGACCGCTGAGGCGGAGCGGATCTTCCACCGGCAGGGTGTCCTGTCCGTCCCCGACGTCATCGCCAACGCCGGCGGAGTCATCTGCGCGGCGGTGGAGCAGCAGGGCGGCAACCATGCCCAGGCCTTCGCGGCGATCGAGGAGAAGATCTGCGCCAACACGGCCGAGCTGGTGGATCGGCTCGACGCGGGCACGTCCCTGCCCCGCGAGGCCGCCACCGCGATGGCCATGGGCCGCCTGCGCGCCGCCGCCGGCTACCGGCGCCACTTCTGACGGCGGCGCTTCTGACGGTGCCGCTTCTGACGGTGCCGCTTCTGACGGCGGTGGCTTCGCCGAGGGGCGGTGCCGGGCGCTGAAACCAAGTCGCAGGCCAGGGCCGGAGGTTCCCGCGAGGGGCGGACCTCCGGCCCCGCTCGTACGGTCGGCTCCGCACACGGACCTGGCACCGCGGACCTGACACCACTGGCTGGTGAGGCGCGCGTGCGTGTTCAGGCCGCGGGCGTCTTGCTCTCGTCGTTCTGCTTTTCGTCGTTCCGCACTGCGGTGACATCCACGGAGTCCTCAACGACCGGCGCGTCCTGGACCTGCCGCTCGACGCGGACGGTCCACTCCGAGGCGACGGCGGCCAGCGTGGCGGCCACGGTGAGGAACGGAGCGGCGACGAACGCCACAGCCCCCACCGTCACCGGAACCTCCATCACGGCCCGCCCGTGCGAGTCCTTGACGATGATCCGGCGCACGTTGCCCTCGTGCAGGACATTCTTGATCTTGCCGGCGAGTTCTGTGCCACGGCTCCTGACGTGTTCCTTGGCGACGGTCATGATGACGCCCCTCTCTTGCTGTCCTGCCTCCAGCCTCATGCCGGGGCGGTGACCGCGGGGAGGGCAGAAGGTCATCAGGCGCGGGCCGAAAGCCACGGTCTCCAAGGTCGGCGAGCCAGGAGGGAAGGCGGGTCGTACGACGTTGCCTGGGGGAGGCCGCCGGCGGTGTTCTGGCCCCCGCGTACCTGGAAAAAGCTTGCCGGACGCGTACGGGGCCAAGGTCGGCGGGCGGGGTCGTGGGTGGGAGCCTGCGGGTGACGGAGGTGAGGACCATGGCACTCCAGATCAGAGATGTGATGAGCAGGGAGGCGGTGGCGGTCCGGGAGGACACGCCGGTCTCCCGGGTCATCTGGACGCCGCGCTACTTCGGTGTCGGTGCCGTGCCGGTGCTGGATGCCGGAAGACATGTGGTGCACATGGACACACCCCTGCGTGAGGCGGCCAGACTGATGCACGACCACCGCATCAGGAAACCGCGATCACCACCGAGATCCGCGAGCAGGTGGTCTCGCCGGGCTTCGTCCCCAGCCGTCGTCCGGCCTCCAGCAGCATGGCCGGGGTCCGGCAGGGGCGTCGGGCCGGCATCGGTGGCGATCACGCCGTCCACCCTGACGTGGATCATGCCGGACAGGCCGGCCCGGTACAGGAGCTCGGCGCCGTTGCGGCTCGGCGAGACGGCCCCGACGGGAGCTTCGTGGTGGCGCAGGTCGTGCAGCAGGGACACATCCGGCCGCCGCCGGGCAGGAACTCGCGGTGCCGGCCCCGCCGGGGAAGGTCGGTCACGCGGATCGCGTGCCGGTCTCCGTTTCCGTCACCTGCCCCAGTTCGTGTCGTCGTGCTTCCAGCTGAGCTTGTCGATGACGTCGACCACGCCGTCCACACGGCCGGCCATCCGGGCGGCGACCCTGGCGTCGCTGCGGCGGTCCATCCAGCCGGTGAGCGTCACCACGCCGTGGTCGGCCTGCACCTTGATGCCGAGGGTCTCGACCCAGAGCGATCGTTCCAGCACGTCCTCGCGGATGGTGCGGGCGATGTCGGCGTCGGAGCGGACGAAGACCTTCAGCAGGTCGCGGCGGCTGACGATGCCGCGCAGGGTGCCGTCGTCGGCGGTGACGACGAGGCGTTTGACGCCGTGCTGGTCCATCGCGCGGGCGGCCTTCACGACCGGGGCGGTGGCGGGGATGGTGACGGCGGGGGTGGTCATCAGCTCGGCTGCGGTGTCGCCGGTGGCCTTGCGGCGCATGTCGGCGTTCTCCGGGGACAGGCGGTGGCGCAGCCGGGCCCGCAGCGGCGGTTTGTAGCCCTCCTGGTAGTAGAGCTCCTGGAACTCCTCTTTGCACAGCAGGTCGGCCTCGGAGACGACGCCGAGAACGTGGCCGGCGTCGTCGATCACCGGCACGGCGCTGACGCCGTGTTCGATGAGCGCTTCGGCGATGTCCTTGAACGGGGTGGCTTCGTGGACCGAGATGACCTCGCGGGTCATGACCTCGTTGACGGTGACGTGCATCGTGCTCCTCCTTCGGAGTCCTGCCCTCATCGCAGCGCGGACTCAGCGGCGGCGATAGAGGCGGAGGTCACGTGCTCGAAGTGCCGTTGGTCGGGTCAGGAGCCCGGACACCGCTGTCGGCCTGCTCAGGCCGCCGGCGTGACCAGATCGGTGCTCACCGGCTCGCCGGCCGCTCGGTGAGGTGGTTGTACTCGAGGTCGTCCAGCGTGCGGGAGACGGCGAGCTCGTCGCCGATCCCCGCCTTTTGCTCACGGCGAGTGCAGGATCGCGGCTGACGGAAGGGTCAGGCAGGGCCGAAGGTCCCGGCCCGCGGGGACCTCGGCCCCTGACGGCTGCGGCGCCGCGGGCCCATAGTGGAAGCCTGGTCGGCCCGAGGGGGAACCATGAAGGTCAAAGACGTGATGTCCGCTCCCGTGGTGGCGGTGCCGCCTGGCGTGACCGTCCAGGACGTCGCCCGCCACATGGACTACTCGGGCGTCGGCTGCGTGGTGGTGACCGACGGCCAGGCCGCGGTCGGGATCGTCACCGACCGGGATCTGGTGCTGCGGGTGCTCGCTCCCGGCATGGGCGGCGAGATCTCCATCGCGGAGGTGATGACCCCGGCGCCGATGACCGTGCGGCCTGGCGACGACCTGGACCTGGCGTTCGAGGTGTTCCGGCGCGGCCCGTTCCGGCGCCTGCCCGTGGTCGAGGACGGGACGGTCGTGGGCATGGTCACCCTGGACGATCTGCTCCTGCACGTTCACCAGGTGAGCGGTGACCTGCTCAAGCCCGTCGTCAGCGAGATCTCCGAGCCCCAGCACCCCGGGCGCGGGTAGCGGCGGTCAGGCGGCCGCAGGCACCGGTCCGTCTCGCGCGGGCAACGCCAGGACGGGTCTCGTCAGGTCACACGAGGGCGGTGGGCCGCCGTACGTGCCCGTCGGCCCGATCGTCTATCTGCTGTGGGGACGACGACGCCCGGCCCGCAGGCGCCATCGGCCGGCATGAGGAAGGCGGTCGCCTGGCTGTGCTCGCCGCCCGCGTGCTGCTCCCCGGGAACCGAGCGCGGCGACGTGGAGACCGCATGCCCCTCGGAGCGCGAAATGCGTGTCCGATACCAAGGAATTGGGCATGACGAAATCCGTGAAGCAGCCCTTTCGATGCGTTCCGCGCCCTCGCTGAGCGACGCGATGTTCGCGGCGGCCCGCTCGGGTGACCTGCGAGTGTTGTGGATCATCGGGGAGGACGTGGCCACCACCGATCCCGGCGCCGACGAGGTGCTGGCAGCCTCGGCCGCGGCCTGCGGAACCGTCACCTCACGCCCTGAGCACACGGTCACCGCCGTCCGCCTCCGCCTGGAAGAGAGTCCATGATGCCCACCTCGACCGTCGTCGGGTTCGACGGCTCCCGGACGGCGTGGTCCGCGCTCGACTGGGCGGCCCAGGACGCCGGCCGCAGAGGGCTGCCGCTGCGGATCGTGCACGTCCGCGAGCCCTGGTGTGCTGAGCACCCGCCGGACGCCACCGGCGAGCACGACACCTTGACCACGCGATGCGAGCGGCTGCTCGCCGGCGCGGCCCGGCGTGCCCGCGACTCGGCCCCCGAGACGTCGATCTCGACTGCCCTGGTGACAGGAGCGGTGACCGAGCGGCTGCGCAGCGAAGCCGAGACGGCCGACACCGTGGTGGTCGGCAGCAGAGGGCTGGGTGGTTTCGCCGGCCTGGTGCTGGGCTCGGTCGGGCTCGGCCTGGCCGCGTGCGCCGCATGCCCGGTGGTCGTGGTCAGGCGCCTGCCACGCGCGCCCAGCGGTGAGATCGTGGTGGGCTACGACGGTTCTCCCGCGGCGGACCAGGCTTTGGAGTACGCCGCGAGGCAGGCCGCCGTCGGCCGGGGCCGTCTGCGTGTCCTGCACGGTCTGCGCCATCCGCCCGCCGCCCCGCATCCCGTCGGCTTCGGGCCGGTGCCCGTGGATGACAGCGACGGCATCGAGCAGCGCCTGTCCGATTGGCGCGGGAGGCATCCCGGCGTCGATCTGACCGTGTCGATGAGCTTCGAGCACCCCATCGCGGCCCTGGCCGCGGCCTCCCGCACCGCCGACCTCGTCGTCGTGGGCGCGGTGGGGCTCAGCGGAGTGTCGTGCGCGAGGCTGGGCTCCGTAGGCCACAGCGTCCTGCACCGGGCGCACTGCCCGGTCGCCGTGGTGAACGCGCAGCCGCCACCGGCATAGCGGCCTCAGCTCTGTACGCGCCGTGGCCGGACCACCGCCGTTCCCGCGCGGCACGGCACTCCTCCTCGAAGGAGTCGGCGAAGAGGCCGGCGTAGTCCCCTCCGTGGGCGCGTGGAGCACGGCCTCCCGGGCGGCGCCGGATCCGTCGTCGCCCACCACGACCAGTGACTGCACCGGTCCGTGGTCGCCGAGCGGACGACGACGACCGGGCCCTCGGCGTGTCCGGCGACCGCGAGTCCCACCGAGCCGAGCACCAGCCCTGCGAACCCGCCCAGGCCCCGGCTGCCCAGCACCAGGCACTGGCCGGAAGCCGATTGGCCGGCCAGCCTGTCCACCACGTTCCAGCAGAGGGCTCGGCTCGATCACCAGTACTCTCCTGGGATCGGTCAGTGACCACGTCGCCGGTCAGGCCGAGGCGGCCGTCGTGGTGGTCCACGGCGAGCAGCGGGCCGCCTACGGGGAGATCGTGGTGGGCGTGGATGATTCGCCCGAGTGCCAGGCGGCGCTGGCCTACGCCTCCCTGCGTGGCGGCGGCCCGTCCAGGCGTTCGGGATCGAGTTGCCGCAGGAGGCGGGCGAGGATCGTGTCGCCCGCGAGGACATGGTGACGGCGTGCCTGCAGCCGTTCAAGCGGCAGTACCTGGACGTCACTGTGATCAAGGACATCCGGTACGCCGGCGCTGTGGGGACACTCAGGCAGGCGTCGGAGGAAACAGACCTGCTGGTCGTCGGCTCCCACGGGCGCGGAGCCCCTGAGCCCGGCGCTGCTGGGCTCGGTCAGCAGGGGCGTTCTGCACCACGCGCGCTGCACGGTCGCCGTGATCCGGGCGGGCTTGAGGCCAGGGACCTTCGGCCCCCGGCATGCGGGACGTTCGCCGCTGCCCGCACCGATGAGCGCGGCGCACGCTGAGCGGAGAGGTGGAGGAGGCGAGGTCGTGATGTGCCTGGGCATACCGGGAAGGATCGTGGCTCGCGACGGCGAGTCGGGGACTGTGGACTTCGACGGGCTGCGCCGCGAGGTGTGCCTGTCGTACACGCCGGAGGCCGGCGCGGGTGACTACGTGATCGTGCACGTCGGCTTCGCCATCTCCGTGCTGGACGAGGACGAGGCGCTGCGCACGCTCGCCGTGCTGCGCGCCATCCCGGGAGGGCTGGATGAGATACCTCGATGAGTACCGCGACCCCGTCCTCGCCCGCCGCCTCGTACGGGAGATCCAGGCCGCCGCCACCCGGCCCTGGTCGATCATGGAGGTGTGCGGCGGGCAGACGCACACCATCGTCCGGCAGGGCATCGACGAGCTGCTCCCGGTGCGCATGGTGCACGGGCCCGGCTGCCCGGTGTGCGTGACGCCGCTGGCCACCATCGACCGGGCGCTGGCCATCGCCGCTCGCCCCGAGGTCGTCTTCACCTCGTTCGGCGACATGTTGCGCGTGCCCGGCTCCGGCGCGGACCTGCTGTCGGCCAAGGCGCGCGGTGCGGACGTGCGCGTGGTGTACTCGCCCCTCGACGCCGTGAAGCTTGCGGCGGCGAACCCGGACCGGCAGGTGGTGTTCTTCGCGGTCGGCTTCGAGACCACGGCGCCGGCCAACGCGATGGCCGTGCTCCGCGCGGACGCGGAACACCTCGGCAACTTCAGCGTCCTGGTCAGCCACGTCCTGGTGCCTCCCGCGATGGCCGCGATCATGGAGTCCGCCTCGGTGGACGCGTTCCTTGCGGCCGGGCACGTGTGCGCGGTGATGGGCTGGACCGAGTACGAGCCGCTGGCCGCCAAGTATCGGGTGCCGATCGTGGTCACCGGGTTCGAGCCGCTCGACCTGCTCGAAGGCATCCTCATGGCGGTCCGCCAGCTGGAGGAGGGGCGTTTCGAGGTGGAGAACCAGTACGCGCGGGCCGTCCGCCGTACCGGAAACACCTACGCCCAGGACGCGGTGCGGCGGGTCTTCCGGGTCAGCGACCAGACGTGGCGGGGGATCGGCGAGATCCCGGCCAGCGGGCTGGTGCTGGCGCCGGAGTTCGCCCGTCATGACGCGACGCTGCGGTTCGGCGTCGGCGACCTCAGCGCGAGCGAGCACCCCGAGTGCATCGCGGGGGAGATCCTGCGCGGCACGCGCACCCCGCTCGACTGCGCCGCCTACGGCACGCTCTGCACGCCGCGCAGACCGCTGGGCGCGCCGATGGTGTCCGCCGAGGGCACCTGCGCCGCCTTCCACAACGCCGGCCGCATCCGACAGGAGACGCCATGACCACCCGCTTCGACCCCATCGCCGCCACCTGCCCCGCCCCGCTGGCCGAGACGGACCGGGTGCTGCTCGGGCACGGCTCCGGCGGGCAGCTCATGGCCGAACTGCTCGCCGACCTCACCCCCCGCCTCGGCGCCGGCACGCTGGAGGACGCCGCGATCGTCGCCACCGGCGCGCCGGAGATCGTGGTGTCCACCGACGGGTTCGTGGTCACGCCCCGCTTCTTCCCCGGCGGCGACATCGGGTCGCTGGCCGTGCACGGCACGGTCAACGACCTGGCCATGATGGGCGCCGTACCGGTCGCGCTGAGCCTGGCCTACATCGTGGAGGAAGGGCTGCCGCTGGACGAGCTGCGCCGCGTCACCACCTCCGTCGCCGAGGCCGCCCGCGCCTGCGACGTCCGCGTCGTGACCGGCGACACCAAGGTCGTCGGCAAGGGCGCGGCGGACGGCCTGTTCGTCACCACCACCGGGATCGGCGTGCGGCTGCCCGGCGCGCACGTCGCCGCCGCGAACGGCCGCCCCGGCGACGCCGTGCTGCTGTCCGGACCGATCGGGCTGCACGGGATCACCATCCTGAGCACCAGGGAAGGGCTCGGATTCGAGAGCACACTCGCCTCTGACAGCAGGCCGCTGCACCGCCTGACCGCCGCGATGCTCACGGCGGGCGCCTGCGGGGTGCACACGTTGCGCGATCCGACCAGAGGCGGGCTGGCCAGCGCGCTGAACGAGCTGGCCGCCGCCTCCGGCGTGAGCGTGGAGCTGGACGAACCGGCCATCCCCGTCCCCGCGCAGGTCGCCGCAGCCTGCGACCTGCTGGGCCTGGACCCGATGCACGTGGCCAACGAGGGCTGCCTGGTCGCGTTCGTGGACCCGGTCAGGGCCGAGGCGGTGCTCGCCGCCATGCGCGCCCGGCCGGAGGGGGCGGTGGCCACCCGCATCGGCACCGTGACCGCCGGCCATCTCGGGCGGGTCACCATGCGCACGCTGGTGGGCTCGCACCGAGTCATCAACATGCTGGTGGGGGAGCAGCTCCCGCGGATCTGCTGAGGCCGCGCGCGATGGTGCGTGCCAGGGCCGCCACCGCCGCCGACACCGGCGCCGACAGCCCGGCGCCGTAACCGAACGCGGCGCCCTCCACGGTGTAGACGACCAGCTCACCAGGCATCCGGCCAAGAACGCGCGCCAGTTCCACGGCATCGCCCAGGGACAGGACATGGCTGCTCGCCCCACCGTGCGGCAGCGATGGAACGCCGTGGAAGCGGCGCACGACACCCGGCGGCTCGCCTGAGCACGCGGCGTCGATCACGACGGCCACGTCCGCGTCCGTCCACGCTTCGATGAGCTCCGCCGGATCGCCGCCGTTCTCGACCGCAGGTATGCCCAGCTCGCGCAGCAGGCGGGCGGCCACGAGCCCGGCGCCGTCGTCGCCACGATGGTCGTTGCCGAGCCCGATGACGACCGTCCTAGTCATGGCTGAGCGACAGGTCGAGGAAGTGGGCCGAGCAGGAGATGCACGGGTCGTGGTTGCGGATGGCCCGCTCGCACAGCTCGGTGAGCTCAGGGACGGGCAGGTCGAGGCGGGGTTCGAGGAGGGCGCGCAGGTCGTTCTCGATGCGGGCCTGGTTCTGTGCGGTCGGGGGGACGATGTCGGCCGCGGCGATCAGGCCCTGTTCGTCGATGCGGTAGCGGTGGTAGAGGGTGCCGCGGGGGGCCTCGGAGGCGCCGTGCCCGGTGCCCGGCCGCGGGGTGACGGGCAGCGCGGGCTGGTCCGGGGGGACGTACCGGTCGATCAGGCGCAGTGCTTCCTCGCACGCGTGCACGATCTCCACGGCGCGCACGATGATGCTGCGGAACGGGTTGCGGCACGCTCGTCCGAGTCCGGCGTCGGCGGCGGCGCGCAGGGCCAGGGGTGACAGCAGCGAGGCGTTGAGGGCGTAACGGGCCAGCGGGCCGGTGAGGTAGCCGGGGCTGCCGTCGAGGCGGGCGTGCAACGCGGTGGAGTGCCGCACCTGCTCCTCCACCACGTGACGCGGCCAGTCGCGGACCGGGAAGGCGGTGCCGTCGCTGACAGCGACGTCGCCGGACAGGATCGCGTACTCCGCGGGATGGCGCAGCGCCAGGAACCGGTAGTCGTGCTCCACGTCGGGGAAGTCGAAGCCGCTGACCCACTCGACGGTGTCGAGCGCCGCGCGCAGGGCCTGCTGGAGGCGCCCGGCGAGCGGCGTGAGGTCGGCGGGCGCCCGGTAGAAGCCGCCCAGCCGCACGTTGATCGGGTGGATGGCGCGCCCGCCGACGGCCGCGACCAGCTCGTTGCCCGCCTTCTTCAACGCCAGTCCGCGCTCGACCGCCGGGCGGTGGTCGGCGGCCATGGCCACGCCGCTGGGGTAGCCGAGGAAGTCGGGGGCGTGCAGCAGGTAGATGTGCAGGGCGTGCGACTCGATCCACTCGCCGTAGTAGAGCAGCAGGCGCAGGTCGCGCAGCGGGCCTTCGACGGTGACGCCGCAGGCGGACTCCAGGGCTTGGCAGGCGCTCATCTGGTAGGCGACCGGGCAGATGCCGCAGATGCGGGCGGTGATGTCGGGCGGCTCGGTGTGGTCGCGGCCGCGCAGCAGCGCCTCGAAGAACCGGGGCGGCTCGTAGATCTTGAGTTGCAGGTCGGTGATGCGGCCGTCGCGGGCATGGACGAGCAGCGCGCCCTCGCCCTCCACTCGGGTCAGGCCGCCCACGCGGATGGTCTTATGCGTCACTGCTGCCTCCGAAGGAGGTGACGTTGAAGGTGCGGTAGACGCGGCGCAGCTCGTCGTCGTTCATGCCGGCGGCGCGCAGGCGTGCGTTGAGCGCGGCCGCGTTCGGGCTCTCCATGGGGCCGAAGCAGCCGAAGCAGCCGCGGTTGAAGGCCGGGCAGAGCGCGCCGCAGCCGGCCTGGGTGACCGGGCCGAGGCACGGGGTGCCGTGCGCGACCAGCACGCACGGGTTGCCGCGGGCCTTGCACTCGACGCAGACGCTGTGCGCGGGCACCACGGGCCGCCGCCCGGCCAGGAACGCGCCGATGACCTCCAGGAGCTGGCGTTTGTCGATGGGGCAGCCGCGCAGCTCGAAATCGACGGGCACGTGCGCGGAGATCGGGGTCGAGTGCTCCAGAGTCTGGATGTAGCCGGGACGGGCGTAGACGACGGAGGCGAACTCGCGCACGTCGGCCAGATTGCGCAGAGCTTGGACGCCGCCGGAGGTGGCGCACGCCCCGATGGTCACCAGGTGCTTCGACACCCGGCGGACATGCTTGATCCGCTCCAGATCGCCGGGAGTCGTGATCGACCCCTCCACGAGTGACAGATCGTACGAGCCTCCGCCCCGGGCGCTGGAGGCTTCGAGGAAGTAGGCGATGTCGACGTTCGCGGCGACGGACAGCAGCTCGTCCTCGCAGTCGAGCAGGGTGAGCTGGCAGCCGTCACAGGAGGCGAACTTCCACACGGCGAGTCTGTTCACAGCTGTTTCACCTCCAGCAGATCGGCCACCCGGTCGTAGGTGAGCACGGGCCCGTCGAGACAGGTGAACAAGGGGCCGAGCTGGCAGTGGCCGCACCGGCCGATGCCGCACTTCATGTTGCGCTCCAGCGACAGCACGATGCGCCCGGCGGGCACGCCGCGCCGCAGCAGCTCCTGCGCGGTGGCGCGCATCATGACCTCGGGGCCGCAGACGAACGCGTAGGTGCGGGCCGGCTCGAACACGATCCGGCCGACGAGCTTGGTGATCAGCCCGGTCGGGCCCTTCCACGCCCGGTCGGGATGGTCCACGGTCACCTGGACGTCGAAGTCGCGTCCCCAGCGGGCCAGCTCACGCGGGTAGATCAACGTGGCGGGCGTCCGGGTGCCGGCGATCAGGCTGATCCGGCCGTACCGGGAGCCGTGCGCGGCCAGCTCGCGGATCACCGGCCGCAACGGCGCCAGGCCCAGCCCGCCGGCGGCCACGACCACGTCCATGCCGTGTGCCCGGGCAAGATCCCAGTGGGTGCCGAACGGGCCGCGTACCCCGATGACGTCACCGCGCCTGGCCCGGCACAACGCCCGGCTCACCGCACCGACCGCCCGGACGGTCTGCACGTAGCCGCCGGAGCGGGCATGGCCGCTGATGGAGATGGGGATCTCGCCGACGCCGGGGGCGTACAGCATGGTGAACTGGCCGGGAAGGAACGGCGGGCACGCGCCCTGCACCGGCTCCAACGTGAGGGTGACCGTGTCCGCCCGATCCGGGCGGCGCGAGCGCACGCGGTACGGGGACGGGATCATCGCAGGCGCTCCAGCTCTTCGGTGATGTCGATGCCGGCCGGGCACCAGGTGACGCACCGGCCGCAGCCGACGCAGCCGTAGGTGCCGAACTGGTCCACCCAGGTGGAGAACTTGTGGGTGAGCCACTGCCGGTAGCGGGCGGCCCCGGACGAGCGCACGGGGGCACCGCCCAGCTCGGAGAAGTCCAGGGTGAAGCAGGAGTCCCAGCGTTCGGAGCGTTCGGCGGTGCCGTCGGCCAGGTCGGTGCCGTCCTCGACGGTGACGCAGAAGCAGGTGGGGCACACCATGGTGCAGTTGGCGCAGGTCAGGCAGCGGGAGGCGATCTCTTCCCAGACGGGTGACTCGCGCCGTTCGACCAGCCGCTCCTTGACGCCGTCGAGATCGACGCGGCGGCCCATCCGGTCGGCGGCGTTCATACTGACCTCGCGGGCGGCTGCCCGGTCGGCGTCGTCGGCGGGGTGCGACGGCAGCGCGGCCATCAGTTCCTCGCCGCGTTCGCTGCCCGGCTCCGCCAGGAACCGGTGCGGGCCGGTCAGCTCGGTGAGGGCGAGATCGAAGCCGGAGGTGGCGCGCGGGCCGGTGCCCATGGAGGCACAGAAGCAGGTCCCGCCCGGCACCGCGCAGTTGACGGCGATCAGGAACAGCGCCTTCCGGCGTTCGCGGTAGGCCTCGTCCGGATACCGGCCGCCCAGGAACACCCGGTCCTGCACGGCCAGCGCGGCCAGATCGCAGGCCCGCACGCCCAGCAGCGCCACCTTCGGGGCCTCCGCTGGAGCCTGCTCGGGCACGCCGTCCCGCATCCGGAACAGAACCGAGCGGGGCGGATGCGTGTAGCGCTTGACCGCATCGGGGCTCGCAGCGAACCCGAACACGAGCTTGCCGCGCTCATGCAGGCGGTACACGCCCGGCGCCTGCTCGTCGCTCCATCCCTCGGGCAGGTCGGCGGCGGTCCCCAGTTCGGCGAAACGGATCACGCCGTCGTGGACGGTCGGGCCCACGACGGCGTACCCACGCTCGCGCAACGCCGCGATCAGCGGGTCCAGCGAGTCGAGAACGGCGGGCTTCATGTCACGCTCCGCGCGGCGTGGGCACGTGGTCGTCCTGCCTCCAGTTGAGCTGGTCCACGACGTCCACCACGCCGTTGACGCGATGCGTCATGCGCACGGCGATGGCCGCCTCGGAGCGGCGCTCGATCCACCCGGACAGCGTCACGACGCCTTGCCGGACGTTCACCTGGACGTCGCCGGTGCTCATCCACAGGGTGCGGTCGAGGATGTCGTCGCGCACGTCGGCGGCGATCTCCTCGTCGGAGCGCAGGAACAGCTTGACCAGGTCGCGGCGGCTGACGATGCCCACCAGGCGGCCGTTGTAGTCGACGACCGCGAGCCGTTTGACGTCGCGCTCGTCCATGAGGCGGGCGGCCTCGATCGCGGAGGCCTTGGCGGAGATGCTGACGGCGGGGCGGGTCATCAGCTCGGCGGCGATGTCGCCACCGGCCTTCCGTCTGCTGTCGGGGTGGCGCATGCGGGCGCGCAGCGGCGGCCGGTAGCCCTCGCGGTAGAACTGCTCGCGGAACTCCTCCTTGCGCAGCAGGTCGGCCTCGGACACCATGCCGAGGACGTGATTGTCGTCGTCGGTGACCGGCACGGCGCTGATGCCGCCGGCGATGAGCGTCTCGGCGATCTCCTTGAACGGGGTGGCGGCGGATACGGTGACGACCTTCTCCGTCATCACGTCCGCGACGGTCATGCGCATGACAGCCTCCTCATCGGTTACCTTCACCACACCTCGTTCGAGCGGCGCCACTCAGAGGCGAAGGTCCCGAACAGGTCCGTCGTTGGTCAGCACCGGCGGGGCGGCGGCCGCCGGGTTCTCCGTGTTCGCCATGGCGCCATTCCTGTCGCGCCCTCTGTCGCCGCGATGAGGACGAACGACTCTAAACCCGGTGCCTGAGGGATCCCATGCTGGGGGCGAGGCGGTGAGGGCGATGGCGGATCGAACGATCAGACGGTTGCGCAAGCTGATCACGGAGTTGTCCCGGAACGACGCCGACAAGTTGCTGGAAGAGATCGTGCAGGTGGCGGCCGACATCTGCGCTGTCGAGCACGCCGGGGTGATGGAGATCGACGCGGTGCAGGGCGTGGCGCGCCCGGTGCATGTGCGGGCCGCGGAGGGCGATCAGCCGCAGGTGCTCGCCCGGCTGGCGGCCGGCGATATCCTTCCCGCCTCCGCGGCCCAGGAGCCCGTACGCAGGTGGATCGGTGAGTGGTGCGTGCTCAGCGCGCCGATGCCCGTGACGACGCGGAGCCAGGCCGTCATCTGGGTGGCGGGCAGGGCCTTCGACGAGCACGACGAGGAACTGCTGGTCAGGTTCGCCACGGCGGCCGCCCGGGCGCTGGAGGCGCATCGCGATGTGGAGACGGCGGTGCGGATGCTCCGCGGGGTGCACGCGTTCTCCGAGACCTGAACCTGAGAACTCGGTTCGTGACGGCGTCGATCAACCGTGGGCGAAGCACCGAGTATTTGGAGATGAGACAGGACCTTCTGGTGTCAGCGCGGCCATCGCCTGTCGGCCCTTCGTCACGCCCATGGGGTGACAGGTAATCCCTCACCTCAGGAGAAAGATCCTTGGCCAGAACCAGAGCCTGGGCGGACTGACCTCTTCCGGGCCCCGTGACCTCGCGGAGCTTCGCTGCGTGATCGGAGCCCCCGCCGGTCCGGCTGGACGCTGTAGGCTGTATATATAGACAGCCTACGCATAGGAGGTGGCGATGGCCCGCTCCGCTACCGCCCCATGGCGTCATCTCCTCGTCGGCCTGCACGTCATCTCCTCCGTGGGATGGATGGCGTTCGCGCTCGCGCTGGTAGTGCTGCTGTCGCACGCCACACGTACAGGAGACGCCCACGCGTACCGCATGGCCGACCTGCTCGACGACGACATCCTCCTGCACTTCGCCAACGCTGCGGCCTTCTCCGGCCTCATGCTCGCGGGCATGACCCGCTGGGGGTACACGCGTCACTGGTGGGTTCTGCTGAAGTTCGTCATGACGCTGTGCCAGCTGTACGCCGGGATTTTCATCCTCGGCACACAACTGGACGGGCTCGCCGCGGGAAGCCAGAGGTCCGCCACCGGCGTCACCGTCGCCACCGGCCTGATGGCGTCCGCACTGGCGTTCCAGGCCTGGCTGTCGGTCGCCAAACCGTCATCGACTACCTGACGGCCACGTTCGTGTTCGGCCACCCCGCGCCCCTCCTCACCGTCCTGACCGTGCTCGGCTATCCCATCTGGCGGGCCCTGCGCGGGACCGCCCGGTGACGAGGGGGCCGAGCGCGGCCGCACCTGCCCGTCACCACCTGCCCCGCGCCCACGCCGTCACCGGCCCGGCGGCCACATGGTCAGGTAGGTGGGTACGACGATCAGGAAGTAACCGGCGCCCACCGCCAGCAGGGTCAGTATCGGCCCGAGAAACGACGTTCCGCCCAGGACCAGTGCCGCGCCGGAGAGCAGCCCGGCCCAGACGACCAGCGACCCGGTCAGGTACAGCCGCACATCATCGTGGCCCGGCAGCGCGAGCCCGATGACGCTGCCCGCCGCGAGCAACGGGATCATCGAGCCGAACACATCCGGTTGGCTGCGCAGGAGGAGCCCGACGCCGGCCCACATGCCGACCCAGGCGACCGCGGACCCGATCTGGTGAAGACGTTGCGGTGACATGGTGATCACGTCCAGGTTCACGCCAGAGTTCAAGGTGTGGGCGCACGTCGCGCCGGTCCGGGGGCGGGAGCGGCGGCCAGGCGGATCCCGGCCAGGACGAGCCCGGTCCCGGCGGACAGCAGGATCACCGTGGCGATCAACAGCCCCCAGGTCAGCCGGTACAGCCAGGGCAGCGTGGCGGCCACGGTGATGTCGGTCGTCACACCGGGTGAGCCGTCGGCGTTCATGATGACGGCGGCCCAGTCACCCGGCTGGATGTCCCACGTCAGCGATCCCGATCCGCTGGTCGCCCAGAAGGTCTCGGCGGCGGGAGCCGAGGCCGGGGCCGTGCCGGGGTGGTGGTCGTAGCGGGTCTCGCCGGGAGGGTAGGCCAGGTGGGTGATGCGCTCGTGGGCGACGCCGCCGAGGTAGGCGGTGACGTCGGCCTGGCGGGCGATGCCGATGAACAGCGGCGTGCCGGTGGTCTCGATGCGGACGCGGCCGACGCTCTCGCGCAGGAACCGCACGCCCTGCCCGGCCACGGAGATCTGCTCGGTGGTCAGGGCGTAGGCAGGGGTGGACACGCGTCCGGCCGGGGTGCTGATGAACCCGGCGCTGTCACGTGTCCCGTCCAGCAGGGCCGTTCCCGTGGTGGTGGCCGCGGTGGCGATCCCGGCGAAGGCGAGCAGCGCGCCCAGGGTGATGGCCACGACCGAGGCGGCGCCGTGCCGTACCGGGGAGCGGGCCGGGCGCGCGTCCATGCGCGGCAGCTCGTGACCGCCCTGTTCCAGCCGGAACGGCGGGTAGGCGTCGGTCATCAGGGCGGCGTACGCGGCCACTCTGAGCGACCATCGGTTCATGCCGATCACCAGGTCGTACAGCCCCTGCGGGTAGCGGCCGGTGAACAGCAGGAACAGGGCCGCGATGAGCACCAGCAGCCCGATCAGGCCGCCCCAGTCGAGCGTGTAGAGCACGCCGCCGCTGTCGTCGGGCAGGTCGCCGCGCCAGGAGATGACGCTGCCGCTGGTGAACAGGCCCACGATGAGGTAGTGCGGGATGGCCAGCAGCCACCACTTGATCAGCACCAGCCCTCGGGAGAGGCGTTCGGGATAGTCGATGTCCAGCGTGGCCGGGTAGTCCGGGGCCGGTCCGAGCGTGAACGGCGGGTAGCGGTCGGTGCCCAGGGCGCCGTAGGTGTAGTAGGCCACCCGCCAGGTCCAGCGCAGCACGCCGAGGTTGAAGTCGAACAAGGCGCGCGGATACCGGCCGGTGAACAGGATCGCGAAGAACGCGATGACGGTGAGAACGCCGAAGGCGATCCACAGGAAGCCGAGCACGATGTAGTGGGGGATCGCCAGGAACCACTTGACGATCCACAGGCCCCGGCTGAGCGGCTCCTCGAGCCGGGCCTCCACCCGTACGGGATAGGTACTCATTGACCCAGCGCATCACCGCGCCGAGCCGCCGACTGCGGGCGAAGGTCCTCATGTCGTACGGAGATGGGCCTCGCTTCGACAGCAGGACGAACGGCTTTCCGGTGCGTGACTTCGTGGTCGGGAGGACCGGGTGGCGTTGGCTGGTGGCTCTGGGCGCCGCGGAGGTCGCGCTCACCACGGCCGCGGCGATGGATCTCTGCTTCCGCCCGGCAGCCGGGGTGCGCGGGCGCAAGGGGCTGTGGTGGCTGGGGATCTTCGTGCAGCCGGTCGGGCCCATCGCCTACCTCGTGTGGGGTCGGCGTCCGTGAGGCCGGACCGGGCGATGGTCCCTGTTCGGGAGGGGCTTTGTCCTCTGCCATAGGGCCGCCGTCAGGTGTGTGCTGGAGGTGTGGGAATGCGAGCCCACCGCCGACGGCCGGTACGTGCTGCGCGCCGAGTTGCCCGGCATCGACCCCGACAAGGACGTCGAGATCGTGGTGCACGGCGGCATGCTGCACATCCGTGCGGAGAAGACCCGGAAGATGACCGAAGCGCACCGTTCCGAGTTCGCCTACGGGTCGCTCACCCGCACCGTGACACTGCCCGCGACGGCCAGGACCGATGACGTCAAGGCCGTCTACAAGGGCGGCGTCCTGGAGGTCAGCGTAGGGCTGGCCGAGGAGGAGAAGGCCGAGGGCCGGCGGATCACCGTCGAGCACTGACGCCTGGCCGGGGCGCGGGCGGCTCTGCCTGCCCGCGCCTCCGGCAGGAGGGTTGCCGTGATCTGCGAGTCCTGGAGGCGATCATGACCGTTGTCGTGGCTCCGCCGTACTCGACCGAGGAGGCACGGGACGACTGAGGCCTGCTGCAGGCCCCCATCGCGAGCGTCTGTTCGGCGTGGAGCGCGCGGACGAGATCGCCGCCGACGCAGCCGTAGGTGCCGAACCGGTCCACCCAGGTGGGGAACTTGCCCGCGCTCGCGCAACGCCGCGATCAGCGGGTCCAGCGAGTCGAGGACGGCGGGCTCCCTGTCATGCTCCGCCCCACATGGGCAGGTCGGCGATGTCGTCGTGCTTCCAGCCGAGCTCGTCGTGCACGGCGACGACGCCGTCGATGTTCTCGGCCAGGCGGACAGCGGTGACGGCCTGGCTGTGCTCGGGCAGGGTCCCGGACAGGGTGACCACGCCGTCGGTGACGGTGACGTTCAGTCCGTAGGTGTCGGCGCGGACGGCGTCGCGGGCTCGCTGCTCGATGTCCTTGTCCGGCAGCAGGAAGACCTTGATCAGGTCGCGGCGGCTGACGATGCCGAGCAGGCGGCCGTCGGCGTCGACGACGGGAAGGCGCTTGACGCCGTACCGGTCCATGAGCCGGGCGGCCGTCACGACGGGGGCGTCGGGGTCGATGACGTGGGCGGGGCTGGTCATCAGCTCGCCGGCGGTCTCGCCGAGGGATTTGCGGTAGCCGCTGCCTTCGCTGCCGGCGGTGTGGCGGACGCGGGCGCACAGCGGGGGCCGGTAGTCGTCGCCGTAGTAGCGTTCCTTGAACTCCTCCTTGGCCAGCAGGTCGGCCTCGGAGACGACGCCCAGGACGCGGTTGTCGTCGTCCAGGACCGGCACGCCGCTGACGCCTTTGTCGATGAGCAACTCGGCAACCGTGTGGAAGGACGCCTTCTGGTTGACGGCGGCCACCTCGGTGGTCATGACGTTGGAGACTGTGGATCTCACGGTGTCCTCCTGAGGTGCTTGACCCGGACGATGCCGGGAACGGTGCGGGCGAGCACGTCGGCGATCTTGTCGGCGTGCTCGTGCGGCGGCCCGCTCAGCTCGGCCACGCCGTCGCGGACGGCGACGTCCCAGCTCGGGCCGAAGGGGTACTGCTCACGCAGCACCTTGATGACGGCTCGGCGCAGTTCCTCGTCGGGACGGGCCAGCATGGCCATCAGGTCGCGGCGGCTGACCATGCCGACGATCCGCTCGCCGCTGACCACGGGCAGGCTCTTGACGCGTTTGCCGACCATGAGGGTGATGGCGGTGGTGACATCGGTGCAGGCCGTCACCGTGATCGCCTCGCGGGTCATGACCTCCATCACCCGCCGGGGTGGCGGCTCATGCGCCGATGACACGGGGCGGACGGTGGCGCGGGGGTCGGGCTCGAACTCGCCGCGCAGCAGGTCCAGCTCGCTGACGACGCCGACGAGACGGTCGTTGTCGTCGACGACGGGGGCGGCGGTGATGTCGTGGCCGTACAGGACCCGGATGGCCCGCCGCACCGGATCGGTGCGGCGGACGGTGATGGCCGGGCTGCTCATGACCTCGCGCACGAGCATGGCTAGCGCGCCTCCCACGCTCACCCGCACGCCGTCGGTGTTCACCCACAGGGCGCGGTCGCGAATGTCGTCGCGGAGCTCGGCGGCGGTGTCGCCCTCGGCCTCCGACACCATGCCGATCACATGGTCGTCGTCGTCCAGCACCGGGACGGCGCTGATGCCGCCGGCGATGAGCGCCTCGACGGTCCTGCGCATCGCTTGTTCCTCCTTGTCGGTCACCTTCATCGCACTCCGCGAACGCCGCGCCTCATAGGGCCGGAAGTCCCTCAACTCAATGGGGAAGAGCACGACCGGATGGCGTCCGCAGGTCCAGGCGGCCCTGGCGCGGCCGAGCCGGTCGCGGGCGCAGGGCTGTGCGAGTGGTGCGCATCTCGCTCAGCTCCTCATGGTGCGGCGGGACCTTTGTACTGCATCGGACTCGAGGCACCGTGCGGCGCGCCGCCCCCCGGGCTCTTGAGCAGGGGCCGATCGCCGTGTTCGCAAGGGCGAAGGCCCCTGGCCGCGGTGAGGCGGCAAGAGGAGGCTGGGTGGATGAAGCGATCGTGGCTGACGGTCTTTCTCGCCTTCACAGTCGCGACCCTGGCCTGCGGCGGCATCCTGCGGTGGGCCGGTCAGGCCGCCATGAGCGATGCCGTACTGGCGGCGGGGACAGCCGCGGCCATCCTGCCGGCCGCCTGGTGGGTGATCTCCGCGCTGCGCGCGGGCCGGCTCGGGGTGGACGCGATCGCGGTGCTCGCCCTGGCCGGGACACTGGCCATCGGGGAGTACCTGGCGGGCGCGCTGATCGCGGTGATGCTGGCGAGCGGGCGGATGCTGGAGGAGTACGCGCTGCGCCGGGCTCGCCGCGATCTGACCGCCCTGTACGAACGTGCCCCGCGCTGGGCGTACCGCCACGCCGGAGGCGCTCCACGCGAGGTGGAGGTCTCCGACGTGCGGCCAGGTGACCTGCTGCTGGTGCCCGCGGGCGAGATGGTGCCGGTGGACGGCACCGTCGCCCGGTGCGCGGCGGTGCTGGACGAGTCGGCGTTGACAGGCGAGGCGCTGCCGGTCGAGTACCCGGTCGGGGAGGGCGTACGCAGCGGCGTCGTCAACGCCGGGCCGGTCTTCGACCTGAGGGCCACCGCGACGGCTGAGGAGAGCACGTACGCCGGGGTGGTGCGGCTGGCTCGTGAGACCGAGGCCGGCAGCGCGCCGGTGGTGCGGCTGGCCGATCGGTTCGCGAGCTGGTTCCTGCCCGCGACCCTGGCTCTGGCCGGGCTCGCGTGGGCCCTGTCAGGCGAGCCCGTGCGGGCCGTGGCAGTGCTGGTGGTGGCCACGCCCTGCCCGCTGCTGCTGGCCGCACCCGCCGCCATCGCCTCGGGGCTGTCACGTACGGCCCGTCACGGCGTCGTGGTGAAGGGCGGCGGAGCCCTGGAGATGCTGGGCCGGGCTCGCACCCTCGTTCTGGACAAGACCGGAACCCTCACCAGAGGCCACCCCGACGTGGTGGACGTGGTCGCCACGGCCGGGCACACGCCGCACGAGGTGCTGGCCCTGGCGGCGGCCGTGGACCGGATGTCGTCTCATGTGCTGGCCGCCGCCATCGTCCGGGCAGCGCAGGACCGTGACGTCGAGCAGCTGCCCGCCGGCCGGGTGCGTGAGGAGCCGGGTGCCGGCACGACGGGCGACGTCGGTGGCCGCACGATCGCGGTCGGACGGGTCGCGGCCGGATCGGGCTCGGCATGGGCCGCCGCTCAGCGGGCCAGGGCCGCGCTCGACAGCGCCATGACGGTCTGGGTGAGCGTGGACGGCGCGCTCGCCGGCGTCATCCTCCTGCGGGACGAGGTGCGGCCGGATGCCGCGCGTACCCTGCGCAGGCTTCGCACCGCCGGCATCCGGCGCGTCGTCATGCTCACCGGGGACCGCGCCGAAGTCGCCGAGAGCGTGGCCGCGGTGCTCGGCGTGGATCATGTGCTGGCCGAACGCACCCCCGCCCAGAAGGTGGCGGGCGTCCGTGAGGAGGCGGAGCGAGAGACCACCGTGATGGTGGGCGACGGCATCAACGACGCGCCCGCGCTGGCCGCGGCCCAGGTCGGCGTGGCCATGGGCGCGCGCGGCTCGGCCGCCTCCACCCAGGCCGCGGACGTGGTGCTGACCACCGACCGGCTCGACCGCCTGGCCGACGCCATGGACGTGGCCCGCCGGACCAGGCGCATCGCGGTGCAGAGCGCGGGTGCCGGCATCGGGCTTTCGCTTGCCGCCATGGTCGTGGCCGCGCTCGGCCTGCTGCCGCCCGCCGCCGGGGCACTGCTGCAGGAGGCCATCGACGTGGCCGTGATCCTCAACGCGCTGCGGGCGCTGAGCCCGGCCAGAGGTACCCGGACGCGGGTGGACGCACCCACCGACGCGCTGCTGCACCGCTTCGAACGCGAACACGTGACGCTGCGTCCCGCGCTGAACCTGCTCCGCGAGGCCGCCGACGCGCTCGACGGACCGCCGCCCCGGGCGCTGCCCCTGCTGCGCAACGTTCACGACGTGCTCATCAAGGAGATCCTCCCGCACGAACAAGCCGAGGAGCGCCACCTCTACCCCGCGCTGAGCCGGGTGCTCGGCGACCCCGAGGCGACGATGACCATGAGCAGGGCACACGCGGAGATCACCAGGCTCACGACCCGCCTGGGCCGCCACCTCGACCTGGCGGGCTCGGCCGGCCCCGCCCTCGACCAGCTCGACGATCTGCGCGCCTGCCTGTACGGCCTGCACGCCGTGCTGACGTTGCACTTCGCGCAGGAGGAAGAGGCCTACTTCTCGCTGGCCGCGCGTACCGAATGAGGAACGGGCCGAACGGTGAGCGGCGTTTCGTCAGCGCAGGCGGCGCAGCAGCGGTGAGGGTGGCGGCACGCAGGGTGCGACCCGGATGCGGGCGTCCACCGTGGTGGCGCCGCCGGGCGTGACGATGACCGGGTTGAGGTCGAGCTCGGCCACCTGGGGAAGGTCTTCGAGTAGCCTGCCGATGCGTTCCAGCTGACCGGCCAGCGCGTCGAGGTCGACGAGCGGCGAGCCGCGGTAGCCGTGCAGGAGCGGGGCGCTGCGCAACTCGTCGATCATCGCGGCGGCGTCGATGACGGGTGGCACCCGGAAGGCCCGGTCGGCCAATAGGTCGGCCGTCACCCCGCCCATGCCGACCATGACCAGTGGCCCGAACGCCGGATAGTTGACCCCGCCGACGATGATCTCGACGCCGCCCGGCAGCAGAGGCTGGACGATGGCGCCGGTCATGTCCGCGCCGATGCGCGCCGACATGTCCTGGTAGGCCCGCCGTACTTCTTCCTCGGTACGCAGGCCGAGGCGGACACCGCCGACGTCGCTCTTGTGGATCGGGCCGACGGCTTTGAGCACCACGGGCAGACGCACCTTGCGGGCCGCCTGCGCCGCGGCCTCGGGATCGTTCACCTGGATGGACTCAACGAGCGGCACGCCGTAGCAGCTCAGGAGCCGAGCGGTGGTGGCGGGGGAGAGCCATTGCCCGCCGGGATGCGCCGCCAGCTCGGCCTGAACGATCTCGCCTGCCGTCCTGTCGTCCGCGGGCGGCCGTACAAGGGGCGGGGCGGGGCGCCGAAGCCATTCGGCATGGCCCACGACGTGAGCGAGTGCCTCGACGGCCTGCTCGGGGAAGGCATAACTGGGGATCCGTCCATTGATCAGCCCGTCGTGGCCCACGACACAGGCCAGCACGGTCTTGTCTGTTCCCCTCGCGGCCTCGGCGATGGCCTGACGGGTCTCCTCCAGGCCGGATCCGAACGGCGGGGTGTACACGGCCAGGATCACGTCCACCTCGGGCGAGGCGGTGAGCGCCTTCAGCGCGGCGCCGATCTCCGCCGCGCTCGCGTCGGCGGTCAGATCGACCGGGTTGGCCAGCGCGGCGGCGGGCCGCGCGGCCGGCAGGCCGGGCGGCAGCTCCGGAACGATCAGGCCATGGTGCTCGCAGGCGTCGGCCGCCATCGCCTGAGGCCCGCCCGAGTTGCCCACGATGGCGACCCGCCGCCCTCGGGGAAGAGGCTGGGCCGCGAGCAGCTTGGCGGTGTCGATCAGGTCGTGGACGCTGTCGAGCCGGATCACCCCGGCGGCGCGGACCAGCGCGTCCACCGCGACGTCCGGGGTGGCCGCGGCGGCGGTGTGCGAGCGCACCGCCCGGTCGCCGGCGCCGCCGCGGCCGCTCTTGACCAGCAGCACCGGCTTGCGCGCGGTCACCCGGCGGGCGATGCGGGCGAACTTGCGTGGATTGCCGAACGACTCCAGATACAGCGCGATCACGTCGGTGCCGTCGTCGTCCTCCCAGTATTCGAGCAGGTCGTTGCCGCTGACGTCGGCCTTGTTGCCGACGGAGACGAACGTGGAGACGTCCAGGCGGTCCAGCAGCGCCGCGCCGACCGCGCCCGACTGCGACATCAGCGCGATGCGACCTCGAACGGGAGCGTGCGGCAGGAAGCTGGCATTCAGCCGGGCGGCGGTGTTGACCACGCCCAGGCAGTTGGGGCCGACGAGGCGCATGCCGGCCGAGCGGCAGATCTTCAGCAGCTCCGACTCCGCACCACGCTGCCCGGCCTCGGCGAAGCCGGAGGTGAGCACCACCAGTCCGGCCACGCCGGCCTGCGCGCAGTCCCGGGCGACCTCCAGCACGCGTGCGGCGGGCACCGCCACCACGGCCAGGTCCACGCCGACCGGCACTCTGGGACAGCAGGTCAGCCCGGCGATCTCGGCGGCGTTCGGGTTGACGGGGTGGATCGGCCCGGGGAAACCGCCGTCGAGCAGGTTGCGCAGCACCTTGTGCCCGACCGCGTGCTCGTCGCGCGAGGCGCCGATCACCGCCACCGAACGCGGGGCGAGCACCCGCGCCAGCGACGCCCGCTCCGCCTCGTGGTCGCGGGCCTCGATGCCCGCCCGCAGGCCCGCCGTCGGCTCGGCGGTGATGGTGACGTGCAGCGTGCCGCCTTCGAAGCGCTGCCGCACGTCCAGACCGAGGTCGTGCAGCACCCGGATCATCGGCCGGTTCTCGGCCAGCACGTCGGCCACCAGCTCCCGCACGCCGTGCCCGGCCGCGTCCAGCGCGACGTGCTCCAGCAGCAGCGTGCCGAGCCCGTGGCCGTGCACCGCGTCGTCGATGAGGATCGCCAGGTCGGCGCGGTCGCCGTCCATGGGGATGTACTCGGCCACCGCCACCAGCCGCTCGTGCATGGCGGCGACCAGGGCGTGGCCGTGATATTTGCCGCTCGTGACGCGATCCATGTACGCGTGTGCGGTGTTCCGGCCGCCGGTGAAGAAGCGCAGGTAGGCCGAGCGTTCCGAAGAGCGGTCCACCAGTTGGTGCAGGGCCGCGCGGTCGCCGGGGCGCAGCGGGCGCACGTGGGCGATGCCGCCGTCGCGCAGGAGGACGTCGTATCCCTCGGCCATGGTGATCTCCCGTCCCTCGAAGGTGTTCCTCCACCTCTGAGGCTGTCCGGGCGGCGCTTCGCCAGGCAGAGCCGGACGGCCCGGGCGTGCGGGCCCAAAGTCCCTAGCTGATCTCCGGGACCATCTCGATGGCGCCCGCCGGGCATTCGGCCACGCACAGGCCGCAGCCCTTGCAGAAGTCGAGGTCGATCTCGTACCGCAGCCCTGGCCCGAGCTTGAGCACGGCGTTGTCGGGGCAGACGCCGTAGCAGTTGTCGCACTCGAAGCAGTTGCCGCACGACAGGCAGCGGCGCGCCTCGAACAGCGCCGTCGACTCCTCCAGGCCGCGCTCCACCTCGTCGAAGGTGCTCGTCCGGCGGGCCAGGTCGAGCTTGAGGCGGACGGTGGCGGGTGCGTCGCTGTAGTACCAGGTGTTGAGCAGGTCGAAGTCCGCCATGGGGTGCCGGGGAGCGGGCGTGCAGGCGCCGTCGCGCAGCCAGGCGTCGATGTGCCTGGCCGCCTTCTTGCCGTGCCCGACGGCGACCGTGACCGTGCGCTCGGCGGGCACCATGTCGCCGCCGGCGAACACGCCGGGGCAGCCGGTCATCAGGTCCGGTCCGACCTTGACCACGCCGTCCTCGATCTCGGCTCCCGGCAGCCCGGCCAGCAGCGACAGGTCGGCCTCCTGGCCCAGCGCCAGCACCACCGAGTCGGCCGCGAGCTCCTCGAACTCGCCGGTCGGCCGCGGGAAGCCGGTCTCGTCCAGGCGCATCTTCTCGATGGTGATGCTCCCGCCGCCGGCGTGCGTGATCGTGGACAGCCACTTCATCCGTACGCCCTCCTCGGCCGCCTCGGTGACCTCGCTGTCGTGGGCGGGCATGCGGTCGCGGGTGCGCCGGTAGACGACGAGCGCGTCGCTCGCGCCCAGCCGCCGGGCGGTCCTGGCGGCGTCCATGGCGGTGTTCCCGCCGCCGTAGACGACGACGCGGCGGCCCAGCAGCGGCGCGGAGGACTCCTCCATGCCGCGCAGCACCGAGACCGCGTCGAGGATGCGGGCGGAGTCGCCGGCCGGGATGTAGGCGCGCTTGCCGATGTGCGCGCCGACGGCCAGGAACGCGGCGTCGAACCCGCGCATCGCCTCGGCCAGGTCCGTGACGGTCCGCCCGAGCTCCAGGGTCACCCCCATGTCCAGGATGCGCTGGATCTCGGCGTCCAGAATGTGACGCGGCAGCCGGTAACGGGGGATGCCGAAGCGCATCATGCCGCCCGGCTTCGCGCCGGAGTCCATGACGGTGACCTGGTGGCCGAGCCTGGCCAGGTGGTAGGCGGCCGACAGCCCGGCCGGGCCGGCGCCCACCACCAGCACCCGCTTGCCGGACGGCTCGGTCTGGATCGGCATCGTCCAGCCGTGCTTGATCGCCTCGTCGCCGAGGAAACGTTCGACGGAGTTGATGCCGACCGCCTCGTCCAGCTTGCCCCGGTTGCAGGCGGTTTCGCAGGGCCGGTAGCAGACGCGGCCCATGATCGCGGGGAACGGGTTGTCCTGCATGATCTGCCGCCAGGCCGCCTCGTAGGAGGGTTCCTCGGCCAGGCTGAGCCAGCGCTGGATGTTCTCCCCGGCGGGGCAGGCGTGGTTGCACGGCGGCAAGCGGTCCACATAGACGGGGCGTTCCGTCCGCCACGCGCCGGTCTTGTTCGCCAGGCTCGACCCGACGCCGAGCGTGATCGCGAAGGGCTTGTCGTCCATGTCAGTCCACCAATCCGAAACGGCGGATGTTGCGCTCCGCCGACGCCTGGATGCGGGCGATCACGTCGGTCCGCGGCGGGTCGCCGAACAGGTGCTGGTAACGCCCCTGCAGTCTCAGGTAGTCGTCGACCGGCACCCTGCGCCGGATCTTGGTCACCCCGGTGACCTCCCCGCGTTCCGCCTCGAAGACGGGGAACAGGCCCGATTCGGTGGCGAGCCTGGCCACGCGGATCGTGTCACAGGCCGCGGTGACCCAGCCCAGCGGGCAGGGCACCAGAACATGCAGGTAGCGGGCGCCGCGCAGATCCATGGCCCGCCGCACCTTGTACTCCAGGTCACGCAGGTCGGCCACGGTCGCGGTGGCCACGTACGGGATCTCGTGCGCCATCGCGATGAGCGGCACGTTCTTGCCCTGGCCGAAGGCCTGGCCGGGCAGGGGAGTGGTGGCGGTGCGCGCGGCGGGCGGGGTGGCGCCGGAGCGTTGCACGCCGGTGTTCATGTACGCCTGGTTGTCGTAGCAGATGTAGAGCACGTCGTCGTTGCGCTCGAACATGCCCGACAGGCACGCGAAGCCGATGTCGACCGTGCCGCCGTCGCCGCCCTGCCCGACCACCCGCACGTCGGTGCGGCCCTTCGCCTTCAGCGCCGCCGCCACCCCCGTCGCCACCGCCGGGGCGTTGCCGAACAGCGAGTGGATCCACGACACCTGCCAGGACGTCTCCGGGTACGGCGTGGAGAACACCTCCAGGCAGCCGGTCGCGTTCACGACGATCATGCGGCCGGCGGTCGCGCTGATGGCCGCGTCGATGGCGTAGCGCGCGCCGAGCGCCTCCCCGCAGCCCCGGCAGGCGCGGTGGCCGGAGGTGAGGGAGTTGCCGCGGTCGGGCGCGGACTGCAGGGCACGTTGCTCGGGCGGCAGCAGCCGGTTGCCCACGGCGAAGCTGCCGACCTGGTAGAACTTGGTCCGCTGGGCGGGCATGATCAGTCACCTCCGGCGAGGTCGCGCAGCATGTTCTCGGCGCTCGGGCCCGACCTGCGCCGCGCCCGGGTGCGGGCCAGCTCTCTGGCGACGAGGTCGTGATCGAGGTTCAGGAAGGTCAGCGGCTCGGGCTTGTCCGCGGTGAGCTCGGCATGCAGAGCCGCCTTGGTGATCGGCCGCCCGCCCAGACCGGCGACGACCGTCCGGATGCCGGCGTCCGGCAGGGCGGTGCGCACGTCGGCCGAGACGATGCCGCCCACGCCGGTGGAGAAGGCCCGCTCGATCACCACGACGTTCCGCTTCCCGGCGAGCAGGGCGTGCAGCGCCTCGAACGGGAACGGGCGGAAGGTGGTCAGCGTCGCGGCGCCGACTGCGTGCCCGGCTTCGCGCAGCTCGTCGATCACGTCCTTGATGGTGCCGAGCACGGATCCGAGGGCCAGCACGACCGTGTCCGCGTCTTCGATGCGGTAGCCGCGCACCAGCCCGCCCGAGCCGCGGCCGAAGGCGCGCTCGAAGCCGGCGGCGATCGCGGGGATGCGCTCCAGCGCCTCCAGATGCCGGGCGTGGGTGAGATGGCGCACCTCGGTGAACGCCTCAGGGCCCACCATCGCCCCGATCGAGGACGGGTCGTCCGGGTCGAGCACCTGGCGCGGCTCGTACGCCGGCAGAAAGGCGTCCACCTGCGCCTGGGAGGGCAGGTCCACCCGCTCGACGGCGTGCGTGAGCACGAACCCGTCCATGCACACCATCACCGGCAACGACAGCTCCTCGGCCAGCGCGTACGCCTGCACGTGCAGGTCAACGGCCTCCTGGTTGGTCTCCGCGTAGAGCTGGATCCAGCCGGAGTCGCGCTGCGACATCGAGTCGCTGTGGTCGTTCCAGATGTTGATCGGCGCGCCGATCGCCCGGTTGGCCACCGTCATCACGATCGGCAGCCCCAGCCCCGAGGCGTTGTACAGCGCCTCGGCCATGTAGAGCAGGCCCTGGCTGGCGGTCGCGGTGTAGGTGCGCGCCCCGGCCGCGGACGCGCCGATGCACGCCGACAGAGCGGCGAACTCCGACTCGACGTTGACGTACTCGCACGTCCCCAGCCGCCCCGCCCGGGTGATCCGGCTGAGCGCCTCGACGATGTGCGTCTGCGGCGAGATCGGATACGCGCAGATCACCTCCGGCCGGCACAGCGCGACCGTCTCGGCGACGGCCTGCGAGCCTTCCAGCTGCCTAAGCACGGACGGCCTCCCTCACATAGGAGTGAGCCTCAGCCGCCGCGGCCGCGTTGGCCTCGGCCACCGGGCCGTGGAACAGGTGGCGGATCGCCTCCTGCAGCGACTCCAGCGACACCACCCCGGTCAGCGCGCAGAACGCGCCGAGCAGCACCGCGTTGGGCACCGGTTTGCCGAGGTGCCGCAGCGCGATCTGCGAGGCCGGGACGGTCTTACCGGTGACGCCCAGGGCTTCGGCCGATCGATGCGAGTTGATCAGCACGAGGCCGTTCGGGCGCAGCCCGGCCAGGACGTCGACCTGCCGGAGCAGGGTGGCGTCCTGGACGATGACGGCGTCCGGCGCGGCGATCGGCTCGCGGACGCGGATCGGTTTGTCGGAGATCCGGCAGAACGCCACCACGGGCGCGCCCGTGCGCTCCGACCCGAAGGTGGGGAACGCCTGCGCCCACCGGTCCTCCATGAAGGCGGCCACCGACAGCAGTTCGGCAGCGGTGACGACGCCCTGGCCGCCCCGGCCGTGAATGCGCGTCTGATACTCCATGCCTCGCATGGAACCCCGGCAACGGCGGCGGCCTGGAGGGCCGAACGTCCCGGTTGCGGGGACTTTCGGCCCTCACCGTGCCCTGCGGCGGCCTGGACGCTCGAAGAGAGGCAACCACGAGAGAGGGGCGGCTCATGCTCAGGATCGGGATCGTCAAAGAGAGCGCCTCGGGCGAACGCAGGGTCGCGATCACTCCGGACCTGGTGCCGCGCCTGCTCGCCGCGGGGCTCACCGTGCTGCTCGAGACCGGGGCCGGAGCCGCCGCCCGATTCCCCGACGGCGCCTACGGGGATGCCGGTGCGCTGATCGTCAGCGCCGACGAGCTGTACGCCGGCGCGGACATCATCGCCTGCGTGCACCGCCCGCCCACCTCCCGCCTGCGCCGGGGGCAGTTCGTCATCGGCCTGCTGCACCCCGACCCCGCCTACACCGGGGACCTGGCCGCGCGGGGCGTGACGGCCGCGAGCCTCGACCTGGTGCCGCGCACCCTCAGCGCCGCCCAGCCGATGGACGCCCTCACCTCTCAGGACACCGTCGCCGGTTACCGGGCCGTCGTGCTGGCGGCCGGCGCTTTCGAGCGGTTCTTCCCGTTGCTCGTCACCGCCTCCGGGACCGTGCCGCCCGCCCGTGTCCTGGTACTGGGCGCGGGTGTCGCCGGGCTCTCGGCGATCGGCACGGCCCGCCGCCTCGGCGCGATCGTCACCGGCTACGACATCCGGCCCGAGGCCAGGGCGGAGATCGCCTCGCTCGGCGCGGCCGTGCTGGACCTGGACGGCGAGGGCAGCGGCCAGGGCGGCTACGCCCGCGCCCTGACCGAGACGGAACAGCGGGACGAGCGCGGCGTCCTGGCCGCCCACGTGGCCCGCCACGACGTCGTGATCACGACCGCCAAGGTGCCGGGACGCCGCCCGCCGCTGCTGGTCACCGAGGCCGCGGTCAAGGAGATGCGGCCAGGCGCCGTGATCGTGGACCTGGCCGCCGGCGAGCTCGGCGGCAACGTGGAGGTCTCCAGGCCGGGGGAGCGGCTGGTCACCGAGAACGGCGTCATCGTCATCGGAGCGGAGAACCTGCCCGCGACGATGCCCGCCGCCGCCTCGACCGCCTACGCCCACAACGTCTGCGCCTTCCTCACCCACGTGCTGCGCGACGGCGCGCTCGCCTCCGACCCGGACGACGCGATCCATGCCGCCGTGGTCTTCACCGGGGGTGCGGCGTGAACCCGCAACTCCTCACCGACCTGACCGTGTTCGTGCTGAGCCTGCTGCTCGGCTTCGAGGTCATCGGCCGGGTGCCGACGACCCTGCACACGCCGCTGATGTCGGCCGCCAACTCGGTGCACGGCATCGTGCTCGCCGGAGCCGTGCTCATCGCGCTCACCGCCGACGACGTCCTCGGCTATGTCGTGGTGTTCGTGACGGCCGCGTTCGCCGCGATGAACGTCGTCGGCGGCTACGTGGTCACCGACCGGATGCTGGAGATGTTCCGGCCACGGGAGGCGAAGCGATGAACGCCTTCGACGTCGTGATCCGGCTCGTGTACCTGGCCGTCGCCACCTGCTTCGTCCTCGGGCTGCACCTGATGAACTCCCCGGTCACCGCACGGCGCGGCAACCTGCTGTCGGCCGGCGCCATGGCGGTGGCCGTCGCGGCCACCGTGGCCGTGCTCGTGCAGGCGGGCGGCGTACAGGGCTGGGCGTGGATCGCGCTGGCCGCCGGTGCGGCCCTCGGCGCGGGCCTGGGGCTGCTGCTGGCCAGGCGGGTGCCGATGACGGCCATGCCGCAGCTCGTCAGCCTGTTCAACGCCGTCGGCGGCGGCGCCGCCGCGCTGATCGGCGTGCACGACTTCGTGCTGCGCGGCTCGTCCCTGCCGGTCGTCCTGGACGTGCTGATCGGCGGGGTGACCTTCTCCGGCTCCCTGGTCGCCTCCGGGAAGCTGCAGGGGCTGGTGCCGAGCCGCCCGATCGTCTTTCCCGGAGCCCGTGTGCTGACCGTGGTGCTCGTCCTGGTCATGCTGGTGGCCGCCGGGCTGTCGCTCGCCGGTCCCGGCGGAGCGGTGGCCCTGGTCGCGCTCGCCGTCGCGGCGCTGGGGTTCGGGGTGACCATGGTGACGCCGATCGGCGGCGCCGACATGCCGGTGGTGATCTCGCTGCTCAACGCGTTCACCGGCACGGCCGTCGCGATGGCCGGGTTCGCCCTCGGCAACGGCGTCCTCATCACGGCGGGAGCACTCGTCGGCGCCTCCGGCGCCATCCTGACCAAGCTGATGGCCGACGCCATGAACCGCTCCATCACCGCCATCATGGCCGGCGGCTTCGGCACGGGCGACAGCACCGGCGACCAAGCCCCCGGCACGGGCGTGGTCCGGGCGCTGTCGGCGGACGACGCGGCCATCCAGCTTGCCTACGCCTCCAGGGTCGTCGTGGTCCCCGGCTACGGGCTGGCCGCGGCCCAGGCCCAGTACCAGCTCCGGGAGCTGGCCGAGCTGCTGGAAGGACGAGGGGTGAACGTCGCCTACGCCGTCCACCCCGTCGCCGGACGCATGCCCGGCCACATGAACGTGCTGCTCGCCGAGGCCGGAGTGCCGTACGACCAGCTGGTCGAGCTGGACGCGGCCAACGCCGCGATGCCGCAGACCGACGTCGCCCTCGTCGTGGGCGCCAACGACGTCGTCAACCCCGCCGCCCGCCGCCCCGGGACGGCGGTGTCGGGCATGCCCATCATCGACGCCGACCGCGCCAAGAGCGTGATCGTCGTCAAACGCTCGATGGGGCACGGCTACGCGGGCATCGACAACGAGCTCTACACGGCCGCCACCACCGGGATGTACTTCGCCGACGCCAAGAAGGCGCTGGCCGAGATCACCGCCGCGGTCAAGGTCCTCGTCGGCTGACAGAGGCCGGCTGACAGAGGCCGGCTGACAGAGGCCGGCTGGCAGGGGCCGGCTGGCAGGGGCGAGGCACCGACATGGACGTCGACCCGCACCGGACCGGAAGGGCCGCCGGCGCCCGCTCATGGAAGAGGCGCAATGGCGCGCGGGCCGGGACCTTCTGCCCTGCCCGCCCTCCCCGGCCCGGGCGACGCTGGAGCGAACCGGCACGGACGCTGGAGGCTGACATGTCCGATCACATGAGCCCGCTCGACGCGGCGTTCCTCACCCTCGAAGACGAGCAGGCCGAGGCCTCGCTGGCGATCTCGTCCACTGCCGTTCTCGAAGGCCCCGCGCCTTCCCCGGCGGAGTTCCGGGCGGCCATCCTCGCCCGGCTCCCGCTGGTGCCGCGCTACCGGCAGAAGGCGCGGACCGTACCACTCGACCTGGGGCCGCCCGTCTGGGTCGACGACCCCGGCTTCGACCTGGACTACCACCTCCGGCGCGTCGCCCTGGCCCCTCCGGGCGGCGATGCCGCGCTGCGTGAGGCGATCGCCGACATCATGGCGCAGCGGCTCGACCGCGATCACCCCCTCTGGGAGTACTGGGTGATCGAAGGGCTCGCCGACGGCCGGTGGGCGCTGGTGTCGAAGGTCCACCACTGCATGGTCGACGGCGTGTCCGGCACCCAGCTGTACTACGCCGTCTTCGACGAGTCCCCCGAGGGCGCACGCGATCTGCCGCCGGACACCTGGGCACCGGGCGGCGAGCCGTCCACCGTGGCCCTGACCACCGCCGCGCTACACGACCTGCTTCTCAAGCCCGTCGAGCAGGCGCGCGTGATCGGACAGGCCCTCGCCACCCCGTCCGCCACCGCCCACCACCTCACGGTCGCCGCCCGCGGCCTGGCGACCCTGACCGGCGCCCTGCGCCCGGCCACCGTCACCACACTCACCGGCCCGATCGGCCGGCACCGCCGGTACGCCACCGCGCACGCCCGTCTCACCGACGTCAAGCAGATCGCCCACCGCGCGGGCGTGACGTTCAACGACGTCGTGCTCGCCGCGATCAGCGGCGGCTACCGCTCCCTGCTACGCCGCCGCGGCGAGGAGCCGCACCCGCACGCGGTGCGCTCCCTCGTCCCGGTCTCGGTACGAGCCCCCGGCGAGGAGGGCATCTGCGAGAACCGGATCTCGCTCATGCTCGCCGACCTGCCCGTCCACGTGACCGACCCCGCCGAGCGGCTGCGCGCCGTGCACCGGCACCTCACCGAGCTGAAGGCGAGCGGGGAGGCCCAAGCCGGTGAGGCGATCATCGAGCTGGCGGGGCATGAGCCGTACCCGCCCGTCTCCTGGGGCATGCGGCTGGCCGCGCACCTGCCGCAGCGCCAGATCGTCACGGTCACCACGAACGTCCCTGGGCCGCGCAAGCCGCTGTACCTGCTCGGCAGGAAGGCACTGGAGATCCTCCCGTACGTCCCCATCGCCACCAGGCTGCGCACCGGAGTGTCCATCTTCACCTACTGCGACCGGGTCACCTTCGGCGTGACCGGCGATTACGACACCGCCCCCGATACCGGCCGGCTCGCTCAGGACATCGAGCAGGAGCTCCAGAAGCTGCTCCTCGCCTATCGGCCGGCGCCGGCGACTCCATCGCGTCCCAGGGCCGTCAAGCCGCGAAAGGCGGTATCGCGTTCCGCGCACGCGCGGACGGCGCAGCGGCAGCCGGCCTGATCGCAGGAGAGACCTCGCCACCTGGTGGGCGGGCGGGCCTCACCCGCCGGCGGAGGGACGGTGGCGCCGGGCCCGCGTGGCAGGGTGACGCTCGCGACTGGCTCAAGGTGCTCGGCCATGACCACCCGGAGGCGACGGTCGTCGAGGACATGCGGTTCGCCCATCCGGTGGTCGCGCTCACCACGGCCGCCGAACAGGCAGCCCTGGTGGTCCTCGGTTCGCACGGACGCGGTGCCGTGGCATCGGTGCTGTACGGCTCGGTCAGCCAGGGCGTCGTCCACCGGTCGCGATCGGTTCGAGCACCCGTGGTGATGCGCTCCTCGTCCTTGGAACACCGGCGAACGGCCTCGCATCCAGGGACCAACGGCCCTGCTCGCAGCCACGCCGCGCGCGGACGCTCGAAGGTGAAAGGAGGTGGCACGATGAGACTGACCTGGAAGGACGCCCTCGCGACAGTGGTCGCGGGCGTGAACATCGCCATCTACGTCGCCTTCACCCAAGGCGCGGACCTGCCGATCATCGGCAGCGTGCGCGGTGCCGCCGGAGCCATCCTGCTGCTGGGCGTGGTGGGCGGCTGCGCGCTGGGCTCAGCGCCCGAGGAGCACGAACGGAACAGGGGCCTGTACGTGGGCGTCATGAGCACGCTCGGTGGCATCGCCCTGCTCGCGGGCGTGCTCGCGCTCATCATGGCGAGCGAGCTCGCCCTCGCGGTGCTGTTCTTCTCCACCATCGCGCTGTGGTTCATCGCCACGCTGCGCCACGCGTCCGCCTCGGCCAAGGCGGAGGCGCTCAAGTGAAGATCGGGCCGAAGGTCCTCTCGGGCGAGGGCCTTCGGCTCCTTCGCATGCCGCCAGGCCCTTCGACGCCGGCACCCGCTCTACGGCCGTCGTCGCCGAAGGCCCCATCCTGACCCTGAAGGGCGCTCCCGAGGTGTTGCTGGGCCGCGGCGCCTCCGCCCCGGCGACTACCGAGCTCGACGGCATCCCGGCCATCGCCCTGGGCGTCGACCGCTCCCCCGGGGACCCGCTCGCCGCACGTCCAGGCAGGGACGGGCTGCTGTCCGGCAAGGTGCTGGCCCGCATCGGGGCCGGGCTGGGCCAGGCGCTGGGCGCCGCCGCGCTCACCCCGCCCCCGTGCGACCCTGGCCCGCCACATGAGGATCAGCCGAGATTAGGGGCGAAGGTCCCACCACGCTCCGACCGTCGCCTCTTAGCGGGGATGCCGCGGCGGCGGACGATGACGGCATGAGAATCGGAATCAATGGATTCGGCAGGATCGGCAGGGCCGTCCTGCGCCGCGCGCTGCACACCGACCCGGACAGCGGACTCGATGTGGTCGCCGTCAACGACATCACCGACGCGGCGACGCTGGCCCACCTGCTCAAGCACGACTCCACCTACGGCCCATTCGACCTGCCCGTCACCGTCACCCCCGGTCTGCTGGAGGTCAACGGCCGCAAGATCGCCGTGATCTCCTGCGCCGACCCCGCCCAGATCGACTGGCGTGCCCACGACGTCGAAGTGGTCATCGACGCCACCGGCCGCTTCCGCACCAGAGACGCCCTGGCGGCGCACCTGAAGGGCGGTGCCCGCAAGGTGCTGCTCTCGGCCCCCGGTAAGGGCCTCGACGCCACCATCGTCCCGGGCGTCAACGACGCCGCCTACGACCCGGCCCGGCACGAGATCGTCTCGCTGGCCTCGTGCACCACCAACTGCGTCGCCCCGATGGTCAAGGTGCTGCACGAAAGCTTCGGCCTCGTACGCGGCTTCATGACCACCATCCACGCCTACACCGGCGACCAGATGCTCCTCGACGCCCCGCACAAGGACCCGCGCCGGGCCCGCTCCGCGGCCGTCAACATCGTGCCCACCACCACCGGCGCCGCCCGCATGGTCGGCCTGGTCCTGCCCGAGCTCGACGGCCGCCTGGACGGTGTCGCCATCCGCGTGCCCGTGGAGGACGGCTCGATCACGGACCTGTCCGCCCAGCTCAGCCGCCCCGTGACCGCTCAGGAGGTCAACGACGCCTTCGCCGTGGCCAGCCGGGACGAACTGCACGGCATCCTGCGCTACAGCACCGATCCGCTCGTCTCGCGCGACATCATCGGCGACGCCGCCTCATGTGTGTTCGACTCCGCCCTGACCCAGGCGAGCGAAGATCTGGTCAAGGTCTTCGGCTGGTACGACAACGAGTGGGGCTACGCCAACCGCCTCGTCGAGACGGCCCAGAAGATGGCGTGACCACGGAGATCCCACCGGGCCCGTGCTTCGTACGCGGGCTTCACACGAGGGCGCTGACGTGATGCGCTGGGCGCATCGTCTGCTGGAGGTGGAGTCATGGCAGCCCAGTCCGTCAAGCACGCGCTCGACGCCGCGGTGGAGGCCGCTCGGTGGGCGCCCTCGGTGCACAACACCCAGCCTTGGACCTTCCGGCTGACCGGCGAGGAGATCGGCCTGAAGGCTGACGTCGAACGGCAGCTCCACGTAAGTGACGCGAGCGGGCGAGAGCTTCTCATCAGCTGCGGTGCCGCCTTGTTCACCATGAGGACGGTCATCCGGTGTGAGGGATATGAGCCGATCGTCCGTGTCCTGCCCGACCCGGACCGGCCCAACCTGCTGGCGACGGTCAAGGCCGGCACCCCGGCGCGGGCCGACGAGGCGACCTGGGCACTCGGCGGGGAGATCGAGCGGCGGCGCACCCATCGCGCGGGCTTCGCCGACGTGCCGATGCCGGAGCAGCTGCTCAGGTCACTTGAACGAGCCGCCATGAACGAGGGCGCCGAACTGACGCCGATTCTGAACCCGCAGGCCATCGAGGTGATCGCCGCGCTCACACAGGCCGCCCAGGGTGTGCAGGGCCGGGACCGGCGTTTCACATTGGAGCTGCTGCGCTGGTCGCGGGCGCCGGAGAGCACGCGCAGGGACGGCGTTCCGGCCGACGCCCATGGAGGGGGAGGCGGACGTACCGAGCCACGTTTCGCTCAGCGCGAGTACGCCTGGCGCAGTGAATGGACCGGCCAGAGCGCGCAAGGCGCCGCGGTGGGGACCGTGACGTTGCTCAGCACCGCGAGCGACGGGCGGGAGGACTGGATCGCCGCGGGTCAGGCGCTGCAGCACGTTCTGCTGCACGCCGCCGCGCATGGCGTCAGTGCCGCCTTCCACACCCAGGCGCTGGAGATGGATCAGTTGCGCGAGTTCCTGCGTCAGCAGTTGTGCGGGGCCGGCGCGTACCCACAGATGATCATGCGGCTCGGCGTCACGCTGGACGAGGACCAGGACTCCATCCGCCGTCCCTTGCCCGATGTCCTCGAGGAATGAGACGCCGAGACGCACCACGTCCGCCTGCCTTGACGCGGGTCAGCCGGTTTCCAGCTCCGCCGCGGGGCGGCGCGGGCTACGGGCCACGTGCGGCCCGTAGCCGAACCTGATGATCATCTGTGGGTGCCCGCGCCGGTGGTGCGGGTCGCGGCGGCGGCGCATGTCCCGCAGGTCGAGTGGCTGGTTCAGGAACGACGCCGACACGCCGTGCCTGGCGGCGACCAGGAGCAGCCGTTGCAGGGCCTGGCCGGCCCGCACCCAGTCGATGGGCCGGTCGCCCATCGTGGTGAGCACCGCGAGTTGTGGCCGTTCCTCGAACCGCGCTTCCCCCTCCCGCCGCCCGAAGTCGCGGATCGGAGAGGGGTCCTTCAGGGCGTGCGGGCCGTGCACGTAGCCGGGCATGCCGTCGAACCGCGCACCCGGCATCGTCCACGCGGCCACCTCGGCGCGGTAGTCGTGGTCATGGGCGAGTTCGTCCTCGGCGATGGTGACGTAGTCGAGCATGTCGAGCGTCGCCTGCCGGCCGAGCGGGACGAGATTCGTGCCCTCCCTGGCGGCCGCCCGCCGGAGCGCGGCCATCACCGCACGTGGCAGCCCGCGATCGGTGAAAGGGCTGCGGCTGGTGCGGCGCCCGGGGATGAGGTCGTACAGCTCACGATGCTCGTCCGGCACGGGCAGGGTCTCTCCCAGGCGTACGGCGGCCAGCAACTCGGGCTCGTCCTCCGCGGACGGCAGCAGCCACACCATGGGCCGCTGTCCGGCCGTACGCACCGCCAGCCGCAGGTTGAGCAGCGCCGCGCCGCAGCTCACGTACTGGTTGCGGCCACGCGGATCGCTGACCCGCAACCGCCGGTCCGGATCGGCGAGCACCTCCACGTACTCCCGGCGGACCACTCGGAAGCGCCAGGGCTGCGTGTTGAGCACCGACGGCGCCTGACCGGCCGCCACCAGCAGTCGCCGGACGCCGAGTTCGGTAGTGAGCGAAGCGGACATGACGCACCTCCTGCCAGGTACGCTTCCGCACCCGCCGGTCTTACGGCAGTGTCGGACGGCCCTGCCCCACCGCCGAAGGTCCCCAGGAAGTGGGTTTCACGTCATTCGCGCCGATCCGCGCGCAGCCGGGCGGCGAGGGCGGCGGCCTGGGTGCGGCGTTGCATGTCGAGCTTGGACAGCAGGTTGGAGACGTAGTTCTTGACCGTCTTCTCGGCCAGGAACATGCGCTCGCCGATCTGCCGGTTGGTCAGCCCCTCGCCGATGAGGCCGAGGATGTGGCGTTCCTGGTCGGTCAGGGCCGCGAGGGGGTCCTTCCTGGCGGCCTGGTCGCGCAGCCGTTGCAGCATGGCGGCGGTGGTCTGCGGGTCGAGCAGCGACTGGCCGGAGGCGACCGTGCGGACCGCGCCGACCAGGTCGGAGCCGTGGATCTGCTTGAGCACGTAGCCGGCGGCCCCGGCCATCACCGCGTCGAACAGGGCGTCGTCGTCGGCGAAGGAGGTCAGCATCAGGCACGCCAGCCCCGGCAGCCGCGAGCGCGCCTCGCGGCAGACGTCCACGCCGCTGCCGTCGGGCAGCCGCACGTCCAGCACCGCCACGTCGGGCTTGAGCGCCGGGATGCGCGCGATCGCGGACTCCGCCGTGCCCGCCTCGCCGATCACCTCGATGTCGTCCTCGGAGTCCAGCAGCGCCGCGACGCCGCGGCGGACGACTTCATGATCGTCGAGGAGGAACACGCGAATCATGCCCGCGACGCTATAGGACGTCGGGGATGGCGGATAGGGACGAACGTCCCAGGACCGGGCCCGTCCCAAGGCCGGAGTCCGGGCCTTCCGGCGCTGTGCAGGCGGCGGTTTCCAGCGTGTCCTTGTGAGAGACACGAAGGAGCGACCATGAGCGGCCCCGGGCACTCGAAGGATCAGGTGGGCGACTACCTCGCCCGCATCGGTACCACCGCCCTGCTGAGCGCCGAAGAGGAGACAGCGCTCGCCAAGCGGATGGAAGCCGGCGCCCGCGCGGCTCGCCTGATCGAGCAGGGAATCGCGGATATCGAGCTGGAGTCCGTGGTCGCCTGCGGCCAGGCCGCCCGGGGGCACCTGATCGAGGCGAACCTGCGGCTGGTGGTGTCCATCGCCAAGCGGTACGCGCACCGTGGCATGTCACTGGCGGACGTCATCCAGGACGGCAATCTCGGGCTCATCGAGGCCGTCGACCGCTTCGACCACACCCGGGGCAACCGGTTCTCCACGGTCGCCACCTGGTGGATCCGCAAGGCCATCCAGCGAGGGCTGGAACACGCGCACCCGGTGCGAGTGCCGATCGCCGTACTGGACCAGCTCGTCAAGATCAATCGAGCTGAGGCGCAGGCCACCCGCCGGCTGGGGCGCGCCCCCAGCGAGCGGGAGGTGGCGGAAGAGGCACAGCTGGAGCCGGCGAGACTGGTGGCGCTGCGGCGCCTGCCCTGGAACTGCCTCAGCCTCGACCTCGCCGTGGGGCAGGAACAGCAGCAGCACACGCTGGGGGACCTGGTGGAGGACCCCGGCCCGTCCACCGAGCTGCTCATCGAGCGCAAGGCGCTCAAGACGATGCTGGGGTCTCTCGTGGACGGGCTGGCGCCGCGGCAGGCGTTGATCACGCGGCTGCGGTTCGGGCTGGACGGGCACGACCGGCACACCACCCGTCAGATCGCCACGAAGCTGGGGCTGACGCCGCAGTGGGTCCGCTTACTCGAGAGGGAAGCGCTGGCCGGGATGCGTGGGGCGGGGAGCTCGTACGGGCTACGGGCGGAGGCGAGCTGAGCCGCGCCGACCTGAGACGGGTGAGGCCATGAAGTGCACGACGACCGGAGGCCTCACCAGGGATCCGACTCCGTGCCCGCGCGGAAACGACGAAGCCCGGCGTAGGCGTCGCGAGCGGTGATCTCACCGCTGAGCACCCGGTGGATGGTGCGGCAGATCGGCAGCTCCAGCCCGTGCCGGTCGCCCAGCTCCACTGCCACCGGGGTGGTGCGGACCCCTTCGGCCGTCATGACCATCCCCGCGAGCACGTCGTCGAGCTTGCGGCCCCTGCCGAGCTGCTCCCCGACGTGGCGGTTGCGGCTGTGCGGGCTCAGGCAGGTGGCCAGCAGATCGCCCAGACCGGTCAGCCCGGCGAACGTGGCCGCCCTGCCTCCCATCGCCACACCGAGCTGGGTGAGCTCGGCCAGTCCCCGCGTGATGATCGCGGCCCTGGTGTTGTCTCCCACCCCTAGACCCTCGGCCATGCCCGCGGCGATGGCGATGACGTTCTTCAGCGCGCCGCCGAGCTCGCAGCCCGCCACGTCATCGTTGAGGTAGACGCGCAACAGGCCGCGCTGGAAGGTCTCCTGCAACAGGCCCGCGACGGTCTCATTGCCGGTGGCGATCACCGTGGCGGCGGCCTTGCCCGCGAGGATCTCCCTGGCCAGGTTGGGGCCGGTGAGCGCGGCCGCGGGGTGACCGGGCAGCAGCTGCTCCACGAGCTGTGTCATGCGCAGGCCGCTCTCGTGCTCCAGCCCCTTGGCCAGGCTGACGACGGGGATCCACGGCGGTACGTGTTCGCGCGCCTCGCCGAGCACGCCGCGAAAGGCGTGTGAGGGAACACCCATGATGAGGATCTGCGCGCCGGCCGCCGCCTCCGCGAGGTTCCGGGTGGCGGTGAGGGCCACCGGCAGCGTGAAGCCGGGCAGGTACACCTGGTTGCGGTGCCTGTCGTTGATCTCCTCCGCGATGCTGGGATCGCGGGTCCAGAGCAGCACTTCGTGCCGCTTGCACAGGAGAGCGGCCAGCGTGGTGCCCCAAGAACCGGCACCGAGGATGGAAATTCTCATACCTCCCCATTCCAGCCGCTCATCCGGAGGCGCACAGTGCCGATGGTCCCTGCCGGGGCGGGACTTCGTCCTCTCTGCCGCGCCTGCCAAGGGCCAGGGCGGGCAGACGTTCGGCTCGGGCCTGAAGGACCTACGGCCCTGCCCGGCACCTCCTCCTGCCCGGTCTGATGGGTGTCCTGACAGAGGAGGCCATCATGATCGTTGTCGGTGTCGACGGATCCGTGCCTGGACGGGCCGCCGTCGACTGGGCGGCCAGCGACGCCGTTCGTCTGCACGTGCCCCTGCGGATCGTGCACGCGGTGGATCGCATGCCGCACCAGGTGGCGAGATTTCCGAACCCTGACCAGCCGGACTCTTTGCGGCGTGCCGGCCAGAAAGTTCTCAACGAGGCGCTGGCCTTGGTTCACGAGCGTCAGCCGGCCGTCGAGGTCGGCACGCGCCTGGTCGAGGGGTCGCCGGCCTCGGTCCTGCGCGAGGAGGCGAGGACGGCCGCGGAGCTGGTGGTGGGAAGCCGAGGGCTCGGCGGCCTGGCAGGTGCCCTGCTGGGATCGGTGAGCGACCACGTCGCCGGCCACGCCGAGGGGCCCGTCGTGGTGGTCCGCGGCGTGCCAAGGCCCGTGCACGGACACGTCGTCGTGGGTCTGGACGGCTCGCCCGGATGCGAACCCGCCCTCACCTACGCCTTCAGGCAGGCGGCTCTGCGCGGAAGCGTCCTGCACGCGGTCCACGCCTGGACACTGCCGCCCCAGCGGTTCGGCATCGAAACGCCGCACGAGATGGACGATCTCCGCGCCTGCGGGCTGGCACTGCTGAGCTCGCTGCTGGAGACGTTCAAGAAGGAGTATCCGCAGGTCAAGGTCGTTGAAGAGGTTCCGTACGCGGCGCCGGTCAAGGCGCTCAGCAGGGCCGCGGACAAGGCCGATCTGCTGGTCGTCGGATCCCGTGGGCGCGGTGCGCTCGGCTCGGCCCTGCTCGGCTCCGTCAGCCGGGGGGTGCTCCATCACGCCGGCTGCACCGTGGCCGTGGTCCGACCGGCTTCCCGATGAGCGACTGCTCAGCCGGGCGCCTTCATGAGGACGGTTGGGGCGGCCGGCACAGGAACGTCGCCGTGGGCACGGCGGCGTGCCGGGGGAGTACGGCCCGCCACCCCGGTATGCTGGCCGCCCAGCGCCGGGAGCGTGCACGAGTCCGCATCGACAAGGGCTTCCGCCGGGGCGGACGACCCCTCACACCCGCAGCCTCACAGCACTGCAGGCGGCCGTCGTGGTCGACGACCGCGAGCCGCTTGACGTCTCGCTCGTCCATCAGGCGTACGGCCTGAACCGCGGCGGCCGCGGGAGTGATGGTGATGGCGGGGCTGGTCATCAGCTCGGCGGCGGTGTCGCCCTCGGCCTCCGACACCATGCCGATCACGTGGTCGTCGTCCAGCCCCGGGACGGCGCTGATGCCGCCGGCGATGTCCTTGAACGGGGTGGCGGCGAGGACGGAGACGACCTTGCTCGTCATCACGTCCTCGACGGTCCTACGCGTGCTTGCCTCCTTCGCGGTCACCCTCAGCAGCGATCTGCTCACCCCTTGGCTCCGAACGCGGGACGAAAGTCCTTCGAGGAAGGGTCCTCCGCGCCTGCCCCGGCCACGCCCCCAGACCTACGTTGTCGAGAAACCCAGGCGGACTCCCAGAGGAGGCGGGCCATGACGAGCGGACTCGACCTCGGAACACTTGACCTGATGCTGGAGGCGCTCGGCGACTTCGTGGCCGCGGCGCTGCCCGTCGAACGCATGCTGGAGCTGGATCGCGACGACCTCTGCCCGGAGGACACGGTCAGGCAGATGTGCGGCGACGAGCTGGGCGTTCAGCTCGCCTTCGTACCCGAGCAGTACGGCGGCATGGGCGGTGGCGCGTTCGACTCCTACCGCATCTGCGAGCGGCTGGCCAGGCTCGATCTGGGCCTGGCCACGTCGGTGTTCGCGACGTTCCTCGGCAGCGACCCGATCCTGTTCGGCGGTACCGAGGAGCAGAAGGAGCGCTGGCTCGGGCGGATCGCCAAGGAGGGCATCCTGTTCGCGTACGGCGCCACCGAGCCGGAGGCGGGCAGCGACCTGGGCGCGTTGCGCACCACGGCGACGCCGGTCGAAGGCGGTTACCGGCTCAACGGCCGAAAGCAGTGGATCAGCAACGGCTCCATCGCCGACGCCTGCTGCGTGCTGGCGCTCGCGCCCGGCGGGCCGTCCTGGTTCGTCCTGGAACGCGGCACGGAGGGTTTCACCGCGGCCGTTCCGGAGGACAAGCACGGCATCCGCCTGTCCAACACGGCGGCGCTCTACCTCGACGACGTGTTCGTCCCGGCGGAGAATCTGGTCGGACTGACCGAGGGCAAGGGCCTGACCCAGGCCCAGAACGTCTTCGGCTACACCCGGCTGATGGTGGCGGCCTTCGGGCTCGGCGGCGGCTGGGAGGCGGCCGACCGGGCGATCCGCTACTCACTCGACCGCGTGCAGGCGGGCGCGCCTCTGGCCACGAAACAGGGCTACACGCACAAGCTGATCGTGCCGCACGTCGTACGGCTGGAGGCCGCGCGGGCGTTCATCGAGGAGACCGCGGTCCGCCTCGACGCGGGCGAGGGCTCGCTCAACACCGAGGGCGCGATCGCCAAGTACCTGGCCAGCGAGGCGGGCAACGCCGCCGCCGAGGCCGCCATTCAGGCCCACGGCGGGTACGGCTTCACCAAGCCGTACCTGGTCGAGAAGATCAAGCGGGACGTGCGCATCACCACGATCTACGAGGGCACCTCCGAGATCCTGGAGATGACCATCGCCAGGGACCGCTGGCAGCAGCACCTCAAGACCCGCGGCACCTACCACGCCGACCTCGCCCGCCAGGTCGCCGCGCTGCCGTCCGAGACGGGTGCGGCCATCGCCGCCCTCGCCCTGGACAGCCTGGCCGCCGTCATGGAGGCGTGCCGCGCCGGACGGCTCACCCGCAACCAGCACGTCCTGTTGCGGCTCGGCGAGCTGATCGCCTACGGCGAGGCCGCGGGCAGCCTGGCCCGGCGCGCCGCCGCCGCGCTCGACGGCACGCTCCCGGACAAGGCCGACCGCCGCTTCGGCCCCGCCGCCCTCGCCGCCGTCAGCCGGATCTTCGCCCGCGAGGCCGCGATGAAGATCGCCGAAGAGGGCGCGCGCTGGGTGCTCGGCGCGACGTCCACGGACGACGCCCCCGCCTTCGACGGCCTGCGCGCGCACGAGGCGCATCTCGCCCAGCGCGGCCTGCTCGCCGACATGGACCTGCTCGCGGACGTCCTGTACGGCCGCGCGGACCTCAAGGATTCACCATGAACGCCATCGTGCTCGAACCGATCGCCGTCGTGGGCCTGGCCGCGATCATGCCCGACGCGCCCGACGCCGCCGCCTTCTGGGCCAACGTCAAAGGCGGCAGGTACTCCATCTCCGACGTCCCGCCCGGACGCTGGGACCCCGCCCTCTACTACGACGCCGACCCCAAGGCGCCCGACAGGACCTACTCGCGCATCGGCGGCTGGGTCAGGGATTTCCCCTGGAATCCGACGGGGTGGCGGCTGCCCGTCCCGCCGACCGTGGCCGCGCAGCTCGACGACGGCCAGAAGTGGGCGGTGAGCGCCGCCAGGTCGGCGCTCATCGACGCCGGCTGGCCGGGCTGGAACCTCGACCACGAACGCGTCGCTGTGATCATCGGCAACGCCCTCGGCGGTGAGAAGCACTACCGCAGCAACACCAGGATCGAGCTGCCGGAGTTCGCCCGGCGGCTGGAGGCGGCTCCCGCGTTCGCCGCGCTGCCCGCCGAGGTGCGCGCGGCCGTGCTGCGCGAGACCTCCGGTTCCTTCCTGGAGGAGTACGCGCCCATCACCGAGGACAGCATGCCGGGTGAGCTGGCCAACATCATCGCCGGCCGGGTGGCCAACCTCTTCGACTTCCGCGGCCCCAACTTCACCACCGACGCCGCCTGCGCCTCGGGCCTGGCGGCCATGTCCGCGGCCGTACGGGGGCTGCAGTCTCACGACTTCGACGCGGTGATCACCGGCGGGGTGGACCGGAACATGGGGGTGGCCGCGTTCGTCAAGTTCTGCAAGATCGGCGCGTTGTCGGCCACCGGCACCCGGCCCTTCGACGCGGGCGCCGACGGGTTCGTGATGGGTGAGGGAGCGGCGCTGTTCGTGCTCAAGCGGCTCCTGGACGCCGAGCGTGACGGCGATCGCGTCTACGCCGTCATCCGCGGCATCGCCGGGTCCAGCGACGGCAAGGGCAAGGGCATCACCGCGCCCAACCCGATCGGCCAGCGCCTGGCCGTCGAGCGCGCCTGGGCGGGCTCCGGGCTGGACCCCGCCTCCGCCACCCTCATCGAGGCCCACGGCACCTCCACACGGGTGGGTGACGCCACCGAGCTGGCCGCGCTGAGCGAGGTGTTCGAGAAGGCGGGCGCGGCGCCGGGCGCGATCGCGCTCGGCTCGGTCAAGTCGAACATCGGTCATCTCAAGGCCGCCGCCGGCGCGGCCGGGCTGTTCAAGACCGTGATGAGCCTGCACGAAAGGGTGCTGGCGCCGAGCCTGCACTTCGAACAGCCGAACCCCAACGTGGACTGGGGATCGGTGCCCTTCCGCGTCAACACCGAGCTGCGCGAGTGGGAGCGGCCCGCCGGTGGCGTGCGCTGCGCCGGCGTGAGCGCCTTCGGCTTCGGCGGCACGAACTTCCACGTGGTCCTGGAGGAGCACATCGCGGGCCGTCACCGTCCCGCCGACGCCCCCAGAACCTTCGCCACCTCCGCCACGCCGTCCGCCGCGGTCACCGCGACCGGCGGGACGGGCACGGCCGCCACGCCGTCCGCTGCGCGAGCGCCGCTGCGCGGCGCCGCCGTCGTCGGCGGTGCGGACGAGGCCGAGGTCATCGCCCGGCTCGAACAGGTACGCGCCACCCCCACCCCGCAGCCCCCCGGCCCGGCGCTGACCGGGGCCGCCATCCGCGTCGCCATCGACTACGCCGACGCCGGCGACCTGACCGCCAAGGCCGCGAAGGCGATCACCGCCCTGCGGACCGGAAACGAGGCCATGTGGCGCATGCTGCGCGCCCAGGGCGTGTTCCTCGGCCGCGGCCCCGCCCCCAAGGTCGCCTTCCTCTACACCGGGCAGGGCTCCCAGTACGTCAACATGCTGCGCGACCTGCGCGAGCGCGAGCCGATCGTGGCTGCCACATTCGACGAGGCCGACCGGGTCATGACGCCGTTGCTCGGCCGGTCGCTGACGTCGTACATCTTCACCGAGGACACCGAGGCCGCGCGGCGGGCGCTGCTGCAGACCGAGATCACCCAGCCCGCCGTCCTCACCGTGGACGCCGCGCTCACCCGCATGCTGGAGGCGTACGGCGTGCGCCCCGACATGGTCATGGGCCACAGCCTCGGCGAGTACGGCGCGCTCGTCGCCGCCGGCTCCCTGTCCTTCGCGGCCGCGCTCGAAGCGGTCAGCGCCAGAGGGCATGAGATGGCCGCGCTTCAGGTGCCTGACAACGGCGCGATGGCCGCCGTCTTCGGCCCGCTGCCGGAGATCGAGCGCATCGTCGCCGGATCCGACGGGTACGTGGTCGTCGCCAACATCAACAGCACCTCCCAGGCCGTGGTGGGCGGCGCGACCCAGGCGGTCGAAGCAGCGGTGGAACGCTTCCGCGCGGCCGGCATGACCGCGACCCGGATCCCCGTCAGCCACGCCTTCCACACCTCGATCGTCGCTCCGGCGAGCGATCCGCTGAAGGCGGTCCTGCGCCGCCTGGACCTCCGGCCGCCCGCCAAGCCGATCATCGCGAACGTGACCGGCGAGTTCTACCCGGCCGGCGCCGACGTCGAGACCATGCTGGACATCCTCGGCCGCCAGGTCGCCTCCCCGGTGCGGTTCGTGACCGGCCTGCGCACCCTGTACGAGGCGGGGGCGCGGGTGTTCGTCGAGGTCGGCCCGAAGAAGGCGCTGCACGGCTTCGCCGAGGACGTGCTCGGCTCCGCGCACGACGACGTGCTCGCCCTGTTCACCGACCACCCCAAGATCGGCGGCGTCCCGGCACTCAACCAGGCGCTGTGCGGCCTGTACGCGGCCGGCCCGGCCCTTCCCGCGGCCTTCGCCGGCCCGGTCTCCGCCGGCCCGGTCTCCGCCGGCCCGGTCTCCGCCGGCCCGGTCTCCGTCGGCCCGGTCTCCGTCGGCCCGGTAACCGCAGTTCCGGTCACCGTCGAGGCGCCGGCCGTCCCCGAGCAGGACACCCCGCGCCCGGCGATCCCGGCACACGCCCGTCCGGAGCACGCCGCCGGCATCACCTCCGCCACGACCCCCAGCCCAGCGAGGCCCGCCATGTCCACCGACACCTACACCCGGCTCGGCCGCCTGTTCGCCCAGACCCTCGAACAGGGCCTGGCGCTCTATGGCGGCGGGACCGCGCCGAGCGCTCCGGCGAGCGAACCGGTCGTGGTGACCGGGGCGGCGCTCGGGCTGCCCGGCGTGGAACGCGTCTTCGACGACGACAACCTGGCCCGCATCCTCGCCGGCCAGCAGTTCATCGACACCATCCCGCACCGCTTCCGCCGCGCCATGGTCGATCGCCGCATCACCCGCCTGGTCAAGCGCGAGACCGGTGACCCGACGTTCGAGACCATCGGCAGTGAGGCCGACGTGCTCAAGCTCGCAGGACGGCACGCGCCGTTCGACGTCGTCGCCGAGTTCGGCGTGGACGCCGACCGGGACGCCGCCCTCGACATCGCCACCAGGCTGGCCATCGGCGCCGGGTTCGACGCGCTGCGCGACGCCGGGATTCCGCTGGTCATGCACTACAGGACGACCACGCTCGGCACCCGCCTGCCCGACCGGTGGGGGCTGCCCGAGGCGCTGCGTGACGACACCGGCGTGGTGTTCGCCTCAGCCTTCCCGGCCTACGACGCCTTCGCCGGCGAGCTGGAGCGCTACTTCACCGACCGCGGACGCAGGGAGCACCTCGCCGCCCTGGAGGCGGTACGAAGCAGGATGCGCGGCGACGAGCCGGCCGCCGCCGAGGTGGACCGCCGCGTCGCCGAGCTGCGTCACCTCCTGGACAGCGAACCGTACGTCTTCGACCGGCGCTTCCTGTTCCGCTGCCTGTCCATGGGGCACTCGCAGTTCGCCGAGATCATCGGCGCCCGCGGCCCGAACACGCAGGTGAACGCCGCCTGCGCGAGCACCACCCAGGCGATGTGCCTGGCCGAGGACTGGATCCGCACCGGCCGCTGCCGCCGCGTGATCATCATCTCGGCCGACGACGCCACGAGCGACACCATGCTGCCCTGGATCGGCTCCGGCTTCCTGGCCTCCGGCGCCGCCGCCACCGACGACGTCGTCGAGGACGCGGCCACGCCGTTCGACCGCCGCCGCCACGGCATGATCGTCGGCATGGGCGCCGCCGCCATCGTGGTGGAGTCCGCCGAGTCCGCCCGCGAGCGCGGCCTGCAGCCGATCTGCGAGGTGCTGGGCGCCGTCACCGCCACCAGCGCCTACCACGGCACCCGCCTCGACATCGAGCACATCTCCGGCGTCATGGAGCAGGTCGTCCGCCAGGCCGAGGCCCGCGGCGCCGATCGGCACACGCTCGCCCCCGAGACGGTGTTCGTCTCCCACGAGACCTACACCCCGGCCCGCGGCGGCAGCGCCGCGGCCGAGATCCAGGCGCTCCGGCAGGCGTTCGGCCGCTCCGCCGACTCCGTGGTGATCGCCAATACCAAGGGCTTCACCGGCCACGCCATGGGCGCGGGCATCGAGGACGTCGTCGCGATCAAGGCGATGGAGACCGGCATCGTCCCGCCCGTCCCCAACTTCAAGGAGCCTGACCCGGAGCTGGGCCCGCTCAATCTCTCCACCGGCGGCGCCTACCCGGTGCGGTACGCGCTGCGCCTGGCCGCGGGCTTCGGCTCGCAGATCGCCATGACCCTGATGCGCTGGACTCCCATGCCTGATGGGCGGCACCGCTCCCCGAGCGAGCTGGGTCACGCCTACCGCGTCGTGGACCCCGCCGCCTGGCAGGCGTGGCTGTCGGCCGTGGCCGGCCGCCCCGGCGCCGGGCTCGAAGTGGTCCAGCGGCGCCTGCGGATCAAGGACACGCCCGCCTCCACCACTCCCGACACGGCCGCACCTGAGACCACACCTGCCGAGGTTTCCCTGATCGTGCCGGAAACCCCCGAGCCGACCGCGACCCCGCAGACGGATCCGCTCGCGGACACCGTCGTCGCGATCGTGTCGGAGATGACCGGTTATCCGCCGGAGTTGCTGGAGCCGGATCTGGATCTGGAGGCGGATCTGGGGGTGGACACGGTGAAGCAGGCGGAGATCTTCGCGGCGGTGCGGGAGCGGTACGGGCTGGAGCGCGACCCGAACCTGCGGTTGCGTGACTTCCCGACCCTCAACCACGTGGTCGGCTGGATCCGCGACCGCCTGCCCGAGACGACCGGACCTCGGCCCGAGCCGCAGCAGCGGCAGAAGGAGGACCAGGACGGCGGCACGATCCCGCGCCGCGTTCCTGTGCCCGTGCTGCGGCCCGCGCTCGCCCGGTGCAAGCCCACCGGCGTCCGGCTCGGCGAGGGCAACAGGATCGTCGTCGGCCTCGACTCGGGCGGCGTCGGCAAGGCGCTGGCCGGCAGGCTCGGCAAGCTGGGCTGCGAGGTCCTGACCGTCGATCCCGCCGCACCGGCCGACGAGCTGACCGCGCAGGTCGAGGGCCAGGTGGACGGCGTCTACTGGCTGCCCGCGCTGGACATCGAGGAGCCCCTGGAGCGCATGGGCCCGCCCGCCTGGCGCGAGGCCCTGCGCCGCCGCGTGAAGAACCTTCACGCCCTCACGCGTCACCTCTACGAACAGGCCCCCTTCCTCATCACCGCCACCAGGCTCGGCGGACACCACGGTTACGACGAGGAGGGCGCGATCGCCCCGCTCGGCGGCGCGGTCACCGGCTTCGCCAAGGCCTACCACCGCGAACAGCCGGACACCCTGGTCAAGGCCGTCGACTTCGGCACGGGCGGCAAGCCGTCCGCACTCGCCGACACCCTCATCGAGGAGACGATCACCGACCCCGGCTGCGTCGAGGTCGGCCACGCCGGCGGCGAACGCTGGAGCGTCGGCCTGGCCGAGCGTCCCTTCCCGGGCACAGGCGGCCTGACGCTCGGCCCCGGCAGCGTCTACCTCATCACCGGCGCGGCCGGCGGCATCGTCTCGGCCATCACCGCCGACCTGGCGGCTACGGGCGGCGTGTTCCACCTGCTCGACCTCACCCCGCAGCCGGACCCGGCGGACGCGGACCTGAGCCGCTACGCGAGCGACCGCGACGGCCTCAAGACCGACCTGGCCGAGCGCCTCAAGCAGCGCGGCGAGCGCCCCACCCCGGTCCTCATCGAACGCGAGCTGGCCCGCTTCGAACGCCTGCACGCCGCGCTCGACGCCATCGAGGCCGTCAGGAAGGCCGGCGGCACACCGTACTACCACCAGGTCGACCTCACCGACCCCGAGGCGGTACGGCGCGCGATGGACGACGTGCGCGGCGTCAGCGACCACGTGGACGTGCTGCTCCACGCGGCCGGCCTGGAGATCAGCCGGTCCCTGGCCGACAAGCCCCCGGCGGAGTTCGACCTGGTCTTCGACGTCAAGAGCGACGGCTGGTTCAACCTGCTGCACGCCGCGGGCGACCTGCCGATAGGCGCGACCGTGGTGTTCAGCTCGGTCGCCGGCCGCTTCGGCAACGCCGGCCAGGCCGACTACAGCGCGGCCAACGACCTGCTGTGCAAGCTCACCAGCGGCATGCGCCGCACCCGCCCGGGCACCCGCGCGATCGCGCTGGACTGGACCGCGTGGGGCGGCATCGGCATGGCGACCCGCGGCTCCATCCCCAAGATCATGGAGATGGCCGGGATCGAGATGCTGCCGCCGCAGGTGGGCGTGCCTTGGATCCGGCGGGAGCTGACCGCCTCCGGCGAGCGCGGCGAGGTGCTCGTCGCCGGCGCGCTCGGCGTGCTGGGCGAGGAGAGCGACGAGACCGGTGGACTGACAGCGGCGACCGCCGAGCAGCCCATGGCGGGCTCGCTCGACTCCTACGGCGTGCACACCGGCCTGGTCGTCCGCACGACGCTCGACCCGGGACGGCAGCCGTTCCTGGACCACCACCGCATCGACGGCGTCGCCGTGCTGCCCGGCGTCATGGGCATCGAGGCCTTCGCCGAAACGGCCCGCCTGGCCGCGCCCGCCTGGCAGGTCGTGGCCGTCGAGGACGTCGACTTCCTGGCACCGGTCAAGTTCTACCGCGACGAGCCCCGTACGCTGACCGTGACCGCCACCCTCAGCCCGCACGGCGACGACCTGCTCGCCCGGTGCAAGCTGACCGCCGAGCGGCTCCTGCCCGGCGAGGACCAGCCGCAGCGCACCGTGCACTTCACCGGCGAGGTGCGGCTGTCGCGGACGGCCCGGCAGCCCGAGCGGCGCGACCGGGCGCCGGAGGCGGCGGTCACGATGCCGCCGTCCGAGGTGTACGAGCTGTTCTTCCACGGCCCCGCCTACCGGGTCGTCGCCGCGGCCTGGGCGCACGGCTCCGGCGCGGCGGCCAGGATGGCCGAGGGGCTGCCCGAGGCGGTGGACCCGCCCGGCGCGGCGACCGTCACCCCACCACGCCTGGTGGAGCTCTGCTTCCAGACCGCCGGCCTGGCCCAGGCCGCCCGTGACGGCATCCTGGCGCTGCCCGCGCACGTCGATCGCGTCGCCCTCTACCCGGAGCGCGACGGAAAGGACATCCAGGCCATCGCGGGCCAGGGTGACGGTCACTACGACTGCGCGGTCATCGCCGGCGACGGCACGGTGCTCGTCACCGCTGAGGGCTACCGTGGCGTCCCGATCCCCGGCGACCTCCCCGAACCGGTCAGGAAGACGCTGACGCCCCTGGCGGAGGAGGGCTGACATGCCCGGGATCGGCAGACTGGCGATCGTCAACCGCGGCGAACCCGCCAGACGGGTGCTGGACGCCGTCGCGGAGCTCAACCGCGACGGCACCGGCCCTCGCATGACCACGATCGTCCTGCACACAGACCTGGACACCGACGCCTGGTACACCAGCATGGCCGACGAAGCCCTCTCCCTCGGCCCCGCCACCTACCTCGACCCGCGTGACGGCCGTCGCAGATCCGCCTACCTCGACGAGGAACGCGTCATGCGCGCCCTGCGCGAGGCGCGGGCCGACGCGGTCTGGGTCGGCTGGGGCTTCCTGGCCGAGCACGCCTCGTTCGCCGGAAGATGCGAGGAGGCGGGCATCACCTTCGTCGGCCCGAGCAGCTCCACGATCCGCCTGCTCGGCGACAAGATCGCGGCCAAGCTCCTGGCGGAGAAGGCGGGCGTGCCGGTCGTCCCGTGGAGCGGCGGCCCGGTCACCGACCCCGCCCACCAGGCCGGGCAGCTCGGTTATCCCCTGGTCGTCAAGGCGGCGGCCGGGGGCGGCGGGCGCGGCATCAGGGTCGTCCGCGAGCCGGGGGAGCTGGATGGCGCCCTGTCCGCCGCCCGTGCCGAGGCGCAGGCCGCCTTCGGCGACCCGGCCGTCTTCCTCGAACGGCTCGTGGAGCGCGCCCGCCACGTCGAGGTGCAGATCATCGCCGACGCGTACGGGACGACCTGGGCCGTGGGCGTGCGCGACTGCAGCATCCAGCGGCGCAACCAGAAGGTCATCGAGGAGTCCGGCTCGACCGCCTTGACCCCGCAGGCCGAGCACGCCGTCCGTGAGGCGGCGGTGCGCCTGGCCCGCGAGGCCGGCTACCGCAACGCCGGGACGGTCGAGTTCCTCGTCGACCCGGCGACCGGAGCCCACCTGTTCATGGAGGTCAACACCCGGCTGCAGGTCGAGCACCCGGTCACCGAGGAGACCACGGGGGCGGACCTGGTCAAGCTGCAGCTCCACGTGGCCGGCGGCGGGCGCCTGACGGGCGAGCCGCCGTCCGGCCGCGGCTGGGCGGTGGAGGCCCGGCTGTGCGCGGAGGACCCCGAGCAGGGATTCGCACCCGCCCCCGGAAGGGTCGCGGTGTGGCGGCCGCCCGCGGGTCCCGGCATCCGGGTGGACGCGGGGGTGGCCGAGGGCGACGCCGTCGCGCCGGAGTTCGACTCCATGATCGCCAAGGTGGTGGCGTGGGGCGGCGACCGCGACGAGGCCATGGTCCGGCTGCGGCGCGCGCTGGCCGCGACCCGGCTGGTCATCGAGGGCGGCACGAGCAACCGCGCCTTCCTGCTGTCGCTGCTGGCCCGCGAGGAGGTACGGCTCGGCACCGCCGACAACCGATGGCTGGACCGGCTGACCACCGCCGGGGGACACCTGCCGGAGCCGGACCCGATCGCGGTGCTGCAGGCCGCCGTCGAGGCGTACGACGCCGACCACGAGGCCGAGCGCGCGGCCTTCCACGAAGCCGCCGGCCGGGGCCGCCCCGAGGCGCCCGAGGGCCTGGGCCGGCGGGCACGCCTGCGTTACCGCGGCCGCCGCTACGAGCCGCGCGTGCTGCGCACCGGCCCTGAGGAGTACCGGGTCGAGACCGCCGACGGGCCCGTGGACGTGGGCGTGCGGCGGCTCGGCGCGGGCGGACGGCGCCTGTCGTGCGGCGGCGCGGCGTACCGCACCCAGATCTCCGCCCTGGGCCCGGCCTATCTCGTGGAAGTCGAGCGGGACGGCGAGTGGGCCGCCCACCGCGTGCACCGCGACGACGGCGGCGTCGTCCGGGCCGCGCATCCGGCGTTCGTGGTCTGCGTCCTGGTGGCACCCGGCGACCGGGTGGCCGAGGGCGATCCGCTGGTCGTGCTGGAGAGCATGAAGCTGGAGTCCACGCTGGCCGCGCCCTTCGCGGGCGAGGTCGCCTCGATCGAGGCGGCGGCCAACACCCAGGTCGTGACCGGGCAGCCGCTGCTGCGCATCCGCGAGTCCGCCCGGCCCGCCACCTCGCCGGGCGTGCCCGTCTCCTTCGCGGCCCTGTGCCGGCCGGGCGGGGCCGTGTCCGGCTGCCGGACGGTCTACGCTGCCCTGTCCGGCTGCCTGCTCGGCTTCGACCTCGACCCGCGCGAGACCCGGCAGGCCGAGCTGACCGAGGCGCCCGCGGACCCGGAGCTGCTGGCCTGCGAGGAGGAGTTCCTGAGCCTGTTCGCCGACGTCTGCGCCCTGTACCGGCCGCTGCCCGAGCCCGAGGAGCCCGAGGCCGCCGCCGCCCAGGAGTACGTCCTGTCCTACCTGCAGTGGCTCGACCCCGACCGGGCCGGGCTCCCGCCATCCTTCCGCACCCGGCTCCAGCGTGTCCTGGCCAGGTACGGCGTCCTCAGCCTGGACCGGACGCCACAGCTCGAAGAGGCCGTGGTGTGGCTGTACCGCTCCTTCCGCCGCGCCCACGAGCTGGTTCCCGCCGTGGCGGCCGTGCTGGAGCGGCGGCTGCGCCACCGCGACCTGCCGCCGCCGGACCGGGAGCTGATGGCCCGGCTGGCTGTCGCCGCCCAGGTACGCCACCCCGTCGTCGCCGACCTGGCCAGGGACGTGCTCTTCCACTACTTCGACGAGCCCCAGCACGAGCGCGCCCTGGCCGCCGTGTACGCCGAGATGGAGGCGCACCTGGACGAGCTGGCGGCGGACCCGGGCAGGCCGGACCGCGACGACCTCATCGAGCGGCTCGTGTGGTGCCCGCAGCCGATGCGCGGCCCGCTGCTGGCCCGCTGGCAGAGCTCCAAGCCTGCCATCGTCCCGGAGATTTACATCCGGCGCTTCTACCGCACCCGCGAGCTGGAACGCCTCGGCTTCGACGGCTCGCTCGGCACCGCCGAGTACACCCACGACGGCGTCCCGTACCACGTGGTCGTGGCCTACACCCCGCTGGCCCGCGCGGGCGAGGCGTGCGCCGCCATCGCCGCGCACCTGGCGGGCGTGGATCCCGCGCGGCGGGTGATCGCCGAGCTGATGACCTGGCGGCCGGGGGAGCGGCCCGCCGCCGACGACACCCAGGCCGAGGTGGCGCGGCTGCTCGCGGGCCGGGACTTCGGCCGCCACGTCGAGCGGCTGTGCGTGACCGTCACCAGCGAACGCGGCGACGGCCCCGAGCACCACCGCACCCAGCACTTCGCCTACACCCAGACCCCCGAAGGTCTTGCGGAGGAACCCCTCTACCGCAACCTGCACCCCATGATCGCCGAACGGGCCGAGCTGTGGCGGCTGTCCGGCTTCACCCTCGAACGCCTGCGCTCGGCCGAGGACGTCTACCTCTTCCGCGGCGTCGCCAAGGACAACCCCGCCGACGTGCGGCTGTTCGCCATCGGCGAGGTCCGCGACCTGACACCCGTGCGCGACGCCGACGGCCGCGTCGTGTCCCTGCCCAGGCTGGAACGCATGGGGTTGCAGGCGCTGGCGGCCATGCGCGAGCACCTCGCCGCCACGCCGCCCGGCCGGCGTCCCCAGCCCAACCGCATCATCCTGTGCGTGCGCCCGCCGTTCGACGTGCCGAGAGCGGACTGGCCGCGGCTGGCCCAGCCGTTCGTGCCGCTGGCCGTCGGCGTGGGCCTGGACAAGCTGCTGCTTCAGGTCCGCCTGCCCGAACCCGCCGCCCTGCACGTGGAGGGCCTCGACGAGGACCGCGTCACCGTCCGCGAGGAGCCCTACGGCCACGAGCCGATCCGGCCGCTCACCGAGTACCGGCGCAAGGTGCTGCGGGCCCGGCGTTTCGGCGCCCCCTACCCGTACGAGATCATCAGAATGCTCGCACCGCCCGAGGCCACCCCCGGTGACTTCCCGCCGGGCACGTTCACCGAGCACGACCTCGCCGCGGACGGCACGCTCGTCCCCGTCACCCGGCCGGAGGGAGGCAACAGCGCCAATCTCGTCGTCGGCCTCATCACCAGCCGCACCGCCAAGGTGCCCGAGGGCATGACCAGGGTCGCCATCCTCGGCGACCCTACCCGCAGCCTCGGCTCACTGGCCGAGCCCGAGTGCCGGCGCGTCATCGCCGCGCTCGACCTGGCCGAGCGGCTGCGGGTGCCGGTCGAGTGGTTCGCGCTGTCGTCGGGGGCGCGGATCGCGATGGACAGTGGCACCGAGAACATGGACTGGATCGCCGCCGTGCTGCGCCGCCTCATCGAGTTCACACAAGGCGGCGGCGAGGTCAACGTCGTGGTCACCGGCGTGAACGTGGGCGCGCAACCGTACTGGAACGCCGAAGCCACCATGCTCATGCACACCCGCGGCATTCTCGTCATGGTCGCGGGCAGCGCCATGGTGCTGACGGGCAAGCAGGCGCTCGACTTCTCCGGCGGCGTGTCGGCCGACGACAACACCGGCATCGGCGGCTTCGAACGCATCATGGGCCCCAACGGGCAGGCCCAGTACGGAGCCGCCACCCTCGCCGAAGCGGGCCGCATCCTGCTGCGCCACTACGAGCACACCTACGTCGTGCCCGGCGAACGCTACCCGCGCAGGCGCCCGACCGCCGACCCGCCCGGCCGCGACGTCCGCGCGTCGCCGCACGCGGGCCCCGGCTTCGACACGGTCGGGGAGATCTTCTCCAGCACGCACAACGCCGAGCGCAAGAAGCCGTTCGACATCCGCTCCGTCATGCGCGCTCTGTGCGACACCGGCGCCGAGCCGCTGGAACGCTGGGCCCGCTGGCGCGACGCCGAGACCGCCGTCGTCTGGGACGGGCACGTCGGTGGCATCCCCGCCTGCGTGATCGGGCTGGAATCCGCGCCGCGGCCCCGGCACGGCTTCGTCCCCGCCGACGGGCCGCCCGCCTGGACGGCCGGCACCCTGTTCCCGCAGTCGTCGCGCAAGGTGGCCCGCGCGATCAACGCGGCCGGCGGCAACCGGCCCGTCGTGGTGCTGGCCAACCTGTCCGGGTTCGACGGGTCGCCGGAGTCGATGCGGCGCTGGCAGCTCGAGTACGGCGCCGAGATCGGGCGCGCGGTGACCAACTTCGCCGGCCCGATCGTGTTCGTGGTGGTCTCCCGGTATCACGGTGGCGCGTTCGTCGTGTTCTCCAAGCGGCTCAACCCGCACCTGGAGATCGCGGCCGTCGAGGGCTCCTACGCGTCCGTCATCGGCGGCGCGCCGGCTGCGGCCGTGGTGTTCGTCCGTGAGGTGCGCTCGCGTACCGAGCAGGATCCGCGCGTGGCGGCGGCCAGGGAATCGGGGCCGCGCTCGCGGCTCGTCGAGATCACCGAGGTGGTGCGGGCGGACAAGCTCCGCGAGGTGGCCGCCGAGTTCGACCAGGTGCACAGCATCCAGCGGGCACTGACGGTCGGCTCCGTCGATCACGTCATCCCGGCGGCCGGGCTGCGGCCCTACGTGATCGACGCGCTGGAACGCGGGATGGCGGCATCATGAGGTGGGCGTCATGAGGTGGCTCGCGCGCGGTGAGGAACACCTGCCCGCCGGGAACGCATGGTTGTCGGCGGGGGAGGCGGAGCGGGCGGCCGGGATGCGGTTCGCCAAGCGGCGCACCGAGTTCCTCGTCGCGCGCTGGACGGCCAAACAGGCCATGCGGCTGCTCTACCCCGCGCCGCCGTACGAGCTGGAGGTGCGCCATCATCCGAGCGGCGCGCCGGAGGCGTACCTGGCGGGCCGGCGGCTGCCGATCGGCATCTCCCTCACCGACCGGGCCGGCTGGGCGGTGTGCCTGCTCGGCCTGGAGCCCGGCGCCGTCGGCTGCGACCTGGAGCTGGTGGAGCCGCGCAGCGCCGGCTTCGTCGCCGACTACTTCACCCCCGCCGAGCGGGAGGTCATCGGCGCGGATCCGCTGCGGGCCAACCTGCTGTGGTCGGCCAAGGAGAGCGCGCTGAAGGTGCTGCGCACCGGGCTGCGCCGGGACACCCGCTCGGTGGAGGTGACGCTCGGCTGCGGCACCCCGGCCCAGCCGCCGGACGGATGGGCCGGGCTGACGGTGCGGGCCCAGGAGGGCAGGACGTTGCACGGGTGGTGGCGACGCTACGGCGACTTCCTCCTCACGGTGGCGGCCGACCGGCCGGTGCCGCCGCCGGGCTGCCTGGAGGACCCGCCCGCGCTGATCTCCGCGAGCCCGTCACACCACTGGCTGGCCCGCCCCCTGACCTGAGGAGGTGGCCCATGCGTGCGCAAGCCCCGCCAGCGAGATCACCCCTGGCGTTCTTCGCTCTGGTCTTCCTGCTCACCGTCCCGTTCCTGGCCCTGCACGCGCTGAGCGACGCGCAACTCCTGCCCGGCCTCCCGCCGGCGGCGCTCGCGGTCGTCTGCCCGGTCACCGCCGCGATGATCCTGGAGCATCGGCGCGGCGGACGGGCGAGCGTGGGAGCGCTGCTGCGCCGGTCCTTCGACTTCGCCCGGATCCCGGCCAAGGGCTGGTACGTGCCCATCCTGCTGCTGCATCCGGCAGTCCTCGTCGCGTCGTACGCCTATCTCCGGCTCTCCGGGGTCGAGGTGCCTGGTCCGCGGATCTCCCTGGTGCCGGTGCTGGCGATGGGCACCGCGTTCTTCGCGGCCGCCCTGTGCGAGGAGCTCGGCTGGACCGCGTACGCGGTCGACGCGTTGCGGGAGCGGTGGAGCGCGCCGGCAACGGCCCTGATCGTGGGATCGGTGTGGGCCGTCTGGCACTGGCCCGCCCTGCTGCAGGCGCACCGTACGGTGTCGTGGATCGCCTGGTGGTCGCTGGCCACGGTGGCGATGCGAGTGATCATGGTCTGGCTGTACGAGAACACCGGCAGGAGCGTCTTCGCCGTGACCCTCTTCCACATGGTGTCCAACCTGGGCTGGCAGGTGTTTCCCGTCCATGGCTCGTACTTCGATCAGCCTTCGGTCGCGGTCCTCCTGGCCCTGGTCGCCGTCGTCATCGTGGTGATCCGGGAGCCGGGGACCCTGGCGAAGCCCCGCCGAGGCCACGGCCGGTAGGGCGTCACGCGCCGTCCTGGGAATCCTGCCGGGTGAGGAGGAGGTGGACGGCCACGACACCGTCCACGCCCTCGGCGAGGAGGGTGGCGGTGCCGGGCTGGCTGTGCTCGGGAAAGGCACCGGAGATGGTGACGACGCCGTCGGTGACGGTGACGGTCAGGCCGAGCTCGTCGGCGCGGATGGCGTCCTTGACCTGGGTCAGCAGGTCGTGATCGGTGCGCAGGAAGACCGTGATGAGGTCGCGGCGGCTGACGATGCCGACGAGGCGGCCATCGGTGCCGATGACGGGCAGGCGCTTGACGCCGTGGCGGTCCATCTGCCGGGCGGCCGTCACGACGGACGCGTCGGGGGTGATGACCTGGGCGGGCGAGGTCATGAGCTCGCCGGCCGACTCGCCCGTGGGCTCATGATCGCCGCTGCTCGCGCTGTGGCGCAGCCGGGTGCGCAGCGCAGGCCGGTAGCCGTCGCCATGGAACCGCTCCTTGAACTCCTCCTTGGCCAGAAGGTCGGCCTCGGAGACGATGCCCAGGACCCGGTCATCGTCGTCCACGACGGGCACACCGCTGACGCCTCTGCTGATGAGCAGCTCGGCCACGGCGTGGAAGGGCGTCTGGCGGCGGACGGTCGCCACATCGGTGGTCATCACGTCCCGAACGGTGATCTTCATCATGGTGTTCCCCTCGGCTGCCGGGGTCCTCACCCCATCGCACCCCGCGGTGGTCGGCGGCCGTAGGGCCGGAAGTCCCGGACGCCCCCGGCATAGGTCAGCCCCCACGACCCGCCTGATCAGTGAGACGGACGAAAGGCGGTACGGGCTCTCCACTTCCCGCCCCGCTCAAGGCACTCATCGCCCATTCAGCATCGGACAGGATGGAATCGCGCGTCCAGGCCGAGAGCGTGGCCTGGGACGAACTGACCCTCTGGCAGCGCCGATACTCCGAGCTGCGGATCAGCGTCGAGTTCAGCGACGAACCGCCCCGTCCGGCGCTGCTGGAGGCCGCCCGCAAGGCGCGCCTGGTGGTCGTCGGCGCACGTGGTCTCGGCGAGTTGCGCGGGCTGTTGCTCGGATCGGTCAGCCAGGCGATGGCGCACCAGGCGCCCTGCCCGGTCGCGGTGGTCCACAGGTCACGAAACGGCAGCTACTGAGCACCGGCACCAGTTTTGGCGCGACCGGACAGCGCCGGATCCGGGACGAAGGTCCCACCGGGCCGGGGCCGTACGGCTCTGCAAGAAGATGATCGCCTGGGATGTGCTTGAGGTGTGCCAAGGAAGACGCTTTCACCTCGAAAGGGGGCCGTCATGGCCACCACCGCCACTTCACCTGTCACGCAGGTCACCACCGCACACCGTCCGGTCGACTACGTCTGGGCGATCGCCCGGATCTCGCTCGGCTGGATCTTCCTGTGGGCGTTCCTCGACAAGCTGTTCGGCTGGAGCTTCGCGACTCCCGCCGCCAAGGCGTGGATCGTGGGCGGCAGCCCGACGACCGGCTTCCTGAAGGGGACCGGCGAGAACGCTCTGGGCGGCTTCTTCTCCGGCCTGGCTGGGCAGCCGTGGGTGGACTGGCTGTTCATGGCCGGTCTGCTGGGCATCGGCCTGGCGCTGATCCTGGGCGTCGGGACGAAGATCGCCGCGGGTGCGGGCACGGTCATGCTCGTGCTCATGTGGGCCGCGGAGCTGCCCCTGGCCAACAACCCGATCATCGACGACCACATCATCTACTCGATCGTCCTCATCGGCCTGGCGCTTGCCGGAGCCGGCCGGACCTGGGGCCTGGGCAACCTGCCGATCGTCCGGCGCAACGCCTGGCTCCAGTAGTGCGTACGAAGCCTGGCTCCAGTAGTGCGTACGAACAGGCGCCCACCTCCGCAGCGGAGGTGGGCGTCATGCTGTGCGGGGTGCTGTGCGGGCCCGAAGACCCCTGCCACGCAGACCTTCGCCCCTCCAGCGCAGGCAGCTGTTTCCGGGAGGGTGAAGAAGACGGATCACCTCAACCGAAGAACCGGGTGATCACCATGAAGGCCGTAGTGCGTGAACGGCTCGTCGTGTGCGGGGCACGGTCATGAGACACACTCCTGGTCCGGCGACCTCCACCCGTCTGATCGCGGATCCCCGGGAGCCCCTGCCGCTGCTGCGCAAGGAACTCCACACAGGCCCCCGCGGCCTTTCGGACCGGGAAGCCGTCCGGCGGCTGGCCGTCTACGGCCCCAACACCGTGCGCCAGACGCGGCGTTCCTCGCTCCTCGCCCAGCTCGGCAGGCAGCTCGCCCATCCGCTGGCGCTGCTGCTGTGGGCCGCGGGCGGCCTGGCGTTCGTGGCTGACATGCCGGTGCTCGGCTGGGCGATCCTCGCAGTGATCGTGGTGAACGCCGCGTTCGCCCTGCTGCAGGAGCGCCAGGCCGAGCGGGCGGTGCAGGCACTGGCGGCCTACCTGCCCGAACGCGCCCAGGTTGTCCGCAACGGCCGAACCCAGGCCGTGGAGGCCGCCGGGCTGGTGCCGGGCGACCTGGTGGAGCTGGAAGAAGGCGACAAGGTGGCGGCGGACGCCCGCCTGACCGAGGGCGCCCTGGAGATCGACATGTCGATGCTGACCGGCGAGTCCGCTCCGGTGGAACGAGTGGCCGGTCCCGCCGAGGACGGCGTCGCCCTGCTGCGCGAGCCGAACCTCGTCTTCAGCGGCACCACCTGCGTCGGCGGCCAGGCGCGGGCCATCGTGTTCGCCACCGGCGGGCACACCGAGCTCGGGCGGATCGCGTCGCTCAGCCAGCGGGGCCGGCGCCGGGACAGCCCGCTGGAAATCCAGGTCAAGCGGGTGGCCTGGCTGATCGCCGCGGTCGCCGTGGCTGTGGGCGTGCTCTTCCTCCTGGTGGGGGCTCTGGTGGGGCTGCCGCTCACCGACGCGCTGATGTTCGCGATCGGGCTGCTGGTGGCCAATGTTCCCGAAGGGTTGCTGCCGACCATCACCCTCGCGCTGGCGGTCGGGGTGCGGGTGCTCGCCCGCCGGGGCGCGGTGGTCAAACGGCTCAGCGCCGTGGAGACCCTTGGCTCCACCAACGTCATCTGCACCGACAAGACCGGGACGCTGACCGCGAACCGGATGCGCCTGCAGGCGTACTGGACCCCCGGCTCCGGCATCGTGTCAGGCTCCCCGCCGCCCGCCGAGCTCGGGCGGCCCATGAGCGACTGCACCACCGTCTCACGCGGTGACGACGGCCGGCTGCGGGGCGACCCCACCGAGATCGCGCTGGTCGAAGGCGCCGGGCCGCCGGACCTGACCGGCAGGGACGAGCGCCGGCGTGCGGTGTTCCGCTTCGACGCCCGCCTGCGCCTGATGTCCACCGTCAGCCGGCACGACGACCGGCTGACGGTCAACGTCAAAGGTGCGCCCGAAGCCGTACTGGCCCGCACCGGCCTTACAGATCCCGCCGACGTGCTCGCCGCCGTCGACGACCTGGCCCACCTCGGATTACGCGTCCTGGCGATCGCCGCCCGCGACCTGCCCGCCGGCGCTGCCGTCCCCGCCCGCCGGGAGGACGCGGAGACCGGCCTTCACCTCCTGGGCCTGGTCGGCCTGTACGACCCACCCCGGCCGGAAGCGGCAGAGGCGGTGGCCCGCTGCCACGAGGCCGGGCTGCGCGTGCACGTCGTCACCGGCGACAACGGGGCGACCGCCGCCGCGGTGGCCGCCGAGGTCGGCATCGGCGTGCCCCGCCTGACCGTGGTCGCCGAGGCCGAGCAGCTCCACGACCACGACCTGGACGAGCTACTGACCGGCGACGCCGAGATCGTCTTCGCCCGCTCCTCCCCGGAGACCAAGCTGAAGGTCGCCGACGCGCTGCGCGCGCACTGCCAGATCGTGGCCATGACCGGCGACGGCGCAAACGACGCCCCGCCCTGCACGCCGCCCACATCGGGGTGGCGATGGGCGCCTCCGGCACCGACGTGGCCCGCGAAGCCGCCACCCTGGTGCTCACCGACGACAACTTCGCCACCATCGTCGCCGCCATCGAATCCGGCCGCCGCGTCTACGACAACGTCCGCAAGTTCATCCTCTACATCTTCGCCCACGCCATCCCCGAGATCGTTCCCTTCCTGATCTTCGCGCTGAGCGGCGGCGCCATTCCACTACCCCTGACCGTCCTGCAGATCCTGGCCATCGACCTCGGCACCGAGACGCTGCCCGCGCTGGCGCTGGGCCGCGAGCCCGCCGAGCCCGGCCTCATGACCCGCCCGCCCCGGCCCGCCTCCCAAGGCGTCATCTCGCGCGACATGCTGATCCGCGCCTGGGGTTACCTCGGGCTCGTCTCCGCCGCCCTGGTCATGGGCGTCTTCTTCTACGTGCTCTGGCGTGCCGGCTGGCAGCCGGGCGACCCCACCGGCGCGGGCACCCCGTTGCACCAGGCGTACCTGACGGCCACAACGGCGACGTTCGCCGGGCTGGTCACCTGCCAGATCGGCACCGCGATGGCCGCCCGCACCGACCACGCCTCGCTCCGCCAGGTCGGGCTGACCTCCAACCCGTTGTTGCTCGGCGGCATCGCCTTCGAGCTGGCCTTCGCCGCGGCTCTCGTCTACCTGCCGCCGCTCCAGCACCTGTTCGGCACCGCCGCGCTCCCGCCCGACGTCCTGGCCATCATCGCCACCTTCCCGGTCATCGTCTGGGGCACCGACGAGCTGCGGCGCTGGGCCCGCCGGTCACGGACGCCTTGTTAGCTCGGGCTGCACGCGAGCCCGGTGCCGGTGATTCATCCCGCGCGATCCGGCCGAACTGCCGGCACGGTACAGGTTTCAGCGAGGCGACTTCTGATCAAAGGCGCCGTACCGCGTCGGCCGGAAGAGCCCTTGGAGGGGCCGCGGGCCGTGCGGTCTGGACGGTAGGCACCTCCACTGTCCGCATCGTTCGCACTGTCCGCGACGAAGCGGCTTCGCAGAGTTACAAACGCCTCACCGGGCCGCTGTGCCGGAATCAGCTGGACGCACGCATATTAAAGGGACTGTAAGTAACTTCAACGGCGCACTGAGTGATATCGCGCCAAGAAGGAGGTTCCATGCATGTTCTCGCCCGGCTGCTGATGGCCGGTCTGCTGGCCCTGGCCGGCCTCACCGCCCTGAGCGGCGGATCAGCGCACGCCGACTCGCCCCTGGCCGACTGTCCCGGCTACGCCCAGCAGGACTTCAACCCCGGCATGAAACTGCTGCCCCAGAACATCACCTTCCACGCCGAAGGCGACTTCGGCCCCTGCCTGACCGCCGCGCTCGATCCCGACCACGCCTTCGCCAGCTACCAAGCCGGCGGCAGCGGCACCCTGAGCTGCCTGGTCAGCCTGCCCGTGTCCGGCGTGTCCGGCACCGTCGCCTGGAAGAGCACCAGCGGCAACAACACCGGCACCTCGCACTTCAGCGGCGGCATCTCCCTGACCGAGCGTCCCACCGGTCAGAACGTGGTCATCGTCGTGGCCGACATCACCTCGGGCCCCTTCGCCGGCCGCAAACTCGTCTACGAGATCGCCCTGCTCAACACCGACCTCGCCGCCTGCGCCACCACGAACGGACTCCAGACCGTCGCAGGCCCGGCCAACCTCACCGTCCTGCCACTCTGACCCCCGGCAGCGAAATCTCATGGCCGGCGAAGACGCGACGGACACTACCGAACGGAGACCGTTCATGTCCCGACTCTTGCGCGCGCTCGCCCTTCCGCTGGCCGTCGTCCTGGGCGCCGTCCTGCTGGCTTCCGCCCCTGCCTCCGCAGGGGTGCTGGATGTCACCTGCACCCCGCCCAGCACTACCTCGGCCGTCTACAACCCCCCGCTGACCTTGACCCCACAGCCCACCACCGTCACCCTGTCCGATCAGTACGGACCCTGCGTCTCAGTCAGCGTGCCCGCCCTATCCTCCGGCAGCGCCGGCAGCCAGTTCCCGGTCGCCGGGCTCTCCTGCCTGGAATTGCTGCAGCCCAGCAGCTTCACCAGCACCATCACGTGGAACACTGGCCAGACCTCTACCTTCTCCGGCAACACAACCGCCGAATTTGTCGGTGCCGCCCTGGTGGTCACCTCCACCGGCACAGTCACTTCGGGCCTGTTCGCGGGCGACACCGTGCTGAGGGTGGTGACGGTCCCGGATCTCAACATCACGTTGTGCACTCTGGGCCTGGCGCCGGTCGCCAGCCATACCGGCAGCATGATGCTGGAGTTCACCACCTCCCTGTGAGCAGCGCACCTGCTGGTCCGCAACCACGAAGCCCCGTCCGCGACACAGGAATTCGAGCGACCTCCATGGAGCCCGCCACCTCCAAGGAATCGCCAATGCGCGTCCGCCGTATCCTCGCCATCTTGGCCTCGATCCCCCTCACGGCCGGCCTGCTGCCGCCCACCCCCGCCTCGGCGGATGCCCTGGACGTCACCTGTACCCCGCCCAGCAGCGTCGCGGTCACCTACAGCCCGCCCCTGACGGCATCCCCGCAGACCGTCACCTCGACCACGAACCAGCAGTACGGGCCGTGCGTGTCGGCCGGCGTCCCCGGCCTCACCTCCGGCAGCCGTTACACCGTCGTCACCTCCTCCGGCCTGTCCTGCCTGGAACTGCTGGCCGCCAGGCCCTTCGCCTTCACCATCACCTGGAACACCGGCCAGACCTCAACGATCTCCGGCAATCTGGTCGCCAACCTCGCGGCCGGCGTGCTCACCGGCACCGTCACCTCCGGCCTGTTCGCCGGCGACACCGTGGTCCAGCAGCAGGTCGGCGCCGCGCCGTCTAGAGGCCTTGAGGCCGCCTCTCACCCGTTCGTCGGCGGCATCGGGGAGACCGTGGGGAGACCGTACGCCGCGGACACCCCCGGCTCAGACGCGCTCGCGCCGAGGACGGCGTGTGAGGTGCGGGCGGGTGCCGGTCACATGGCCTGATCAGGGTGGCCTCACGGCCGTGACCTGTGCGAGCGCGATTCTGGGTGGCGCGCTGGGGACTCCAGTTGGAAACGACAACGGTTTTCATTATAGAGTCCTCTCTCATGGATTGGTTGTTTGATCCCTTTCAGGTGTCGTTTGTCCGGCAAGCGCTCTGGGCGGGCCTCCTCGTCTCCCTCCTCTGCGCCCTGGCCGGAACCTGGGTGGTGCTGCGCGGCATGGCCTTCCTGGGCGACGCGATGTCGCACGGGATGCTCCTCGGCGTGGCGCTCGCCTCCCTGGCAGGGGTGAACGTCCTGGTCGGCGCGCTGCTCAGTGCGGGCGGCATGGCGTACGGGGTGAGCGTCCTCAGCCGCTCCACCCGGCTGTCGCAGGACACCAGCATCGGCCTGCTGTTCGCCGGGATGTTGTCGCTGGGCGTGATCGTCGTCTCGCACTCCCAGTCCTTCGCGGTGGACCTGACCGCGTTCCTGTTCGGCGACGTGCTCGCCGTCACCGGGCAGGACCTGGCCGGGCTCGGCGTGGCGCTGGCGGTCACGGCGGCGGTGGCGGTGCTCGGGCATCGGCTGTTCGTCGCGCTCGCCTTCGACCCGCGCAAGGCCCACACCCTCGGCATGTGGCCGCGGCTGGCGCACGTCCTGCTGCTCGGGCTGGTGACGCTGGCGATCGTGGCGTCGTTCCACATCGTCGGGACGCTGCTCGTCTTCGGCCTGCTGATCGGGCCGCCGGCCGCCGCCGCGCTGTGGGCGCGGCGCATTCCGACGATCATGCTCGGGGCGGCACTGATCGGGTCCGTCTCGACCGTGGCCGGGCTGGTCGTGTCCTGGTACGCGGCCACGGCGGCCGGCGCCACCATCGCGGCCGTGGCCGTCGGGCTGTTCTTCCTGTCCGCGCTGGCTGATGCCCTGCGGCGGCGGCCTGTGCGCGTGGCGGGAGCGGTGAGTTGAGGAGGACGGTCGGCCTTCTCCTGGCGGGGGTCCTGCTCACGGGTTGTGCCACGCAGGGTGAAGGCAGGGCGGTGGAGGACGCGGCGGTTCCGCACGGGTACGTCGAGGGCGCGGAGGAGACGGCCGAGCCGCAGCTCCGCCTCGTCATGTCGGACGGCGACGCCCGCGCGTCGGTGTACGACCTGGTCACCGGCGAGGCGACCGAGGTCGCGGCGGGTGGCGTGCGAGAGGTCGAGGGGGACGGGCGGTACGCCTTCGTCACCACTGCCGAGGGTGCGCTGCGCGTGATCGACAGCGGCGGGTGGACGGTCGATCACGGCGACCACGTGCACTACTACCGCGCCGCCGCGCGCGATCTGGGGACGGTCGCGGGACGGCCGCCGTACGAGGTGACGGGCGACGTGGCGATCACCGCCGTCCGGTCGGGCGACGGCACGGTGACGCTGTTCGACCGGGCCCGCATGGACAAGGGCGAGCTGGCCGGGACGGGCGTCCGGTTCGAGGCCGACGCCGTGGTGCCGTACGGGGAGCGGCTGCTGGCCGCGCAGGACGACACCGTGCAGGTCAGAGCCAGGACGGGGGAGCCCGGCAGCACCGTCGGCAGGTGCGAGGACCCGGCGGGGACGGCGGTCACCCGGCGCGGCGCGCTGTTCGGCTGCGCCGACGGGGCCCTGCTGGTCACCGAGAAGGACGGAGCGTTCGACGGCGTGAAGATCCGCTATCCGGGCGAGACGCCCGAGGCCGGGCGGGCGCGGGAGTTCCGGCACCGCCCCGGTAGTGCGACGCTGGCCGCGAAGGCCGGAGACGCGGGCGTCTGGGTGCTGGACGTGACCGGCAGGACGTGGCGGCTGCTGAAGACCGGCCCCGTCGTCGCGGTGAACGCCACCGGCGACGACACGCCGGTCCTGTCCCTCACCCAGGACGGCGTCCTGCACGCGCACGATCCCCGCACCGGCAAGCGGACGGCGCGGACGAAGCTGCTCACCGGCCCGGCGGCGGGCTCGGAAGGCATCCGGGTGGACACCGCCCGCGCCTACGTCAACGACCCGGCACGCGAGGTCGTCCACGAGATCGACTACAACGACGGGCTCCGGCGCGCCAGGACGCTCAAGCCCGGCCTCACCCCCGCCCACATGACGGAGACCGGACGATGAACGCCCTGCTGAGGCCTACATGACGGAGACCGGACGATGAACGCCCTGCTCAGGCCTACATGACGGAGACCGGATGATGAACGCCCTGCTCAGAATCCTGGCGGCGCTCGCCGTCGCGACGGCGGCGGCCGGCTGCGCGGCCGGCGGCGGGCCGGCGCCGAGCGTCGTGGTCACCACGAACATCCTCGGCGACGTCACCCGCGCCGTCGTCGGCGGCGAGGCGGAGGTGACCGTGCTGATGAAGCCGGACTCCGACCCGCACTCGTTCGGCGTCTCCGCGCAGGAGGCCGCGCGGATCGAGGCCGCCGACCTGATCGTCTACAACGGGCTCGGCCTGGAGGAGGGCGTGCTGCGCAACGTCGAGGCGGCGAAACGGGCCGGGGTGCCCGCGCTGGCCGTGGCGGAGGCGGCCGACCCGATCACGTTCACCGCCGACGAGAGCGCCGGGCAGCCCGACCCGCACTTCTGGACCGATCCCGGTCGCGTGGCCAAGGCCGTGGACCTCATCGCCGAGCAGGTCGTCGCCCAAGTGGACGGCGTGGACGCCGGCGCGGTGCGGGCAGCCGCCGCGGCGTACCGCGAGCAGGTCGAGCAGCTCGACGCCTGGGTCGGGCAGCAGGTCGCCACCGTGCCCGCCGGAGCGCGGCGGCTGGTGACCAACCATCACGTGTTCGGCTACTTCGCCCAGCGGTACGGCTTCGAGGTCGTCGGCGCGGTGATCCCCAGTGGCACCACGCTGGCCTCGCCGAGCGCCTCGGACCTGAAGTCGCTCAGCGACGCGATCCGGCGCACCGGCGTCAAGGCGATCTTCGCCGACTCCTCGCAGCCGGACCGGCTCACCCAGGTGCTCGCCTTGGAGGCGGGCGTGGACGTCGAGGTCGTCCCCCTGTTCTCGGAGTCGCTGAGCCGCAGGACGCCGGGCGCGGCCACGTACCTCGACATGGTGCGCAGCAACACGAAAGCCATCGTCGACGGCCTCAGCGGCCGTTGACACCCCCTCACAACAGAAAGGTGCACCACCCATGACCCGGATCGCCGCCCCGGCGACGCTGCTCGCCGGAGCCCTCCTGCTCACCGCCTGCGGTGCCGCGCAGGAGCCCGCGTCCGCGCAGCTCCCGACCGCGCAGCCTCCGACGACGGCCCCGCAGAAGACGGTTACGGACCCCGTCGTGATGACCTACGACGGCGGCCTGTACGTCGTCGACGGGCAGAGCCTGGAGCTGGCCCAGGACATCCCGCTCGCCGGGTACAACCGCGTCAACCCCGCGGGCGACGCCCGGCACGTGCTCGTCTCCACCTCGACCGGCTTCCGCGTCCTCGACGCCGCCTCCGCCACGCTGAAGAGCGACGAGTTCAAGGGCGCCAAGCCGGGGCACGTGGTCCGGCACGCCGGCACCACCGTCCTGTTCGCGGACGGCACCGGCGAGGTCACCCTCTTCGACCCGGACGAGCTGGCCGCCGGCCTGCCCCAGGGCGAGGTGTACAGGGCCGCCAGCGCCCACCACGGCGTCGCGATCAAGCTGGAGAACGGCGAGCTGGTCGTCACGATCGGCACCGAGGAGAAGCGCACCGGCATCCTCGTCCTGGACAAGGACCGCAAGGAGATCACCCGCAACGAGGACTGCCCCGGCGTCCACGGCGAGGCCACCGCCCAGGGCGAGGCGGTCGTGATCGGCTGCGAGGACGGCGTCCTGCTCTACAAGGACGGGAAGATCACCAAGATCGACAGCCCGGACGAGTACGGCAGGATCGGCAACCAGTCCGGCTCCCACCTGTCACCGGTCGTCCTCGGCGACTACAAGAAGGACCCGGACGCCGAGCTGGAACGCCCCACCCAGATCTCCCTCATCGACACCGCGACCGGCAAGCTGAAACTGGTGGACCTGGGCGCCAGCTACACGTTCCGGTCGCTGGCGCGCGGCCCGCAGGGCGAACCCCTCGTCCTCGGGACCGACGGGGCCGTCCACGTCATCGACCCGGGCGCGGGGAAGGTCGTCAGGACCATCAAGGTGCTCGACGAGTGGACGGAACCGCTGGAGTGGCAGCGGCCCAGGCCGAACATCTTCGTCCGCGGCCAGGTCGTGTACGTGAGCGACCCGGAGGGCAAGCGGCTGCACGCCGTGGACTTCGCCTCGGGGAAGGTCACCAAGAGCACCTCACTGCCGCAGGCCCCGAACGAGCTCAGCGGCGTCGCGAGCTGAGACCTGGCTCACCTGGAGGTGGGCGCGACCTGCACGCGCCACCCTCCGCGGTGGTTCAGGAACGACGCCAGTGACCAGGTCAGCTGCCTGGCGTGCAGCGGGAAACCGGACTCCGCCGCCCGCCGGGCCGCCGCGAGCAGCACCAGGTGCTCGGCGGTGAACCAGGTGCGCGCCTCGTCCCTGCCGATCGGCGTCTCCGGCGTCACCAGCGGCAGGGCCGGGCGCAGGCCGGATCCTGCGTCCCGGCCGGGCCGCAGGATCCGGCCCGCCAGGTGGGCGCTGTGCAGGTAGTGGTCGAGCAGGCGGTGCAGGGTCGTCCGCCGCTCCTCGCGGGTGTCCTTCGCGTCGCTCAGCTCGCACGCGTACGCGCGGAGCAGCCCGTGGAGGGCGAACCGGCCGGGGACGCGCTCGCACAGCATGTTCGTCCTGGCCAGCTCGGCCACCAGCGGATGGGCGTCCCGCGGCGGCAGGCCCGCCAGGCTGGCGGCGGCGGCCGGCGTGAAGTCCGGGCCTGGATGCAGCCCCAGCAGCCGGAACACGCGGGCGGCCGGCGGGCTGAGCAGGCGGTAGGACCAGGAGAAGACCGCCCGCACGTTCGTGGCCTGCTCGCCGCCGTCGAACGGGTCCAGGCGGGCGCGGGCGCCGCGCAGCTCCGCGGCCAGGGCGGTGATGGGCAGGCGAGGGCTGGTGACGGCGCGGGCGACCGCGATGGACAGGGCCAGGGGGAGGCGGCCGCAGAACGCGACGATCTCGTCCACCGCCGCGCCCTCGCCAGTGCCCTCGCCAGTGCCCTCGCCCGCCGGCCGGTGCGCGCTTCCGTCGGCGGCGCCGTCCTGCGCCGTGCCCGAGCGGCGGGTGAGCAGCAGGCGCGCGTCCTGCTTGGGGAGCAGATCCACGGCGAACGCGTGCGCCCCCTCGACCGCCACCAGGCCGGTGAGCCGGTCCCGGCTGGTCACCACGGCCAGACAGCCGGGCGCGCCGGGCAGGAGCGGGCGGACCTGACCGGCGTCCCTGGCGTTGTCGAGCACGATCAGCATCCGGCGGCCCGCCAGCAGGCTGCGGAACAGGGCGGTTCGCGCGTGCACGCCCGCGGGGAGCTGGTCCGCCTTGACGGCGAACGCGTCCAGGAAGCCCTGGATCGCCTCCGCCGGCTCCATCGGGGATCCCGACGGGTCGAATCCGCGCAGGTCCACGTAGAGCTGGCCGTCGGGGAAGCGGGACTGGATCCGGCGCGCCCAGTGGATCGCCAGGGTGGTCTTGCCCACGCCCGCCATGCCGGTGAGGACCACGGCCCCCGCGCGGTCGTCGGCCAGCAGGGCGTCGAGCCGGTCCAGCTCCGCCTGACGGCCGACGAACTGCGGTACTCCGTGCGGGAGCTGCGCCGGGGTGACGGTGGGGGGACGGGACCGCGGGGCAGGAGCGTCGGGGAGAGGCATGAGGTCCGGGTCGGCGGCGAGGATGCGCTGGTGCAGGGTCTGCAGCGGGGCCGTGGGCTCGACGCCCAGCTCCTCCAGCAGCCGCCGCCGGGCGTCGCGGAAGGCGGCCAGCGCCTCCGCCTGCCGTCCGGACCGGTACAGGGCCAGCATGAGCAGCGCGTGCAGCCGCTCCCGCAGCGGATGGTGCGCCACCAGCCAGCGCAGCTCGGCGACCAGGTCGGCCTGGTCGCCGAGAACCATGTCCACCTCCATGCACTCCTCGATCGCCCCGATCCGCCGCTCGGCGAGCTGATCCCGCACCATGTCGAGCAACGGGCTGCCCAGGCCGTCGCAGACCGGCCCCCGCCACAGCCGCAGCGCCGCGTGGAACGCGTCCGAGGCGCCCCTCAGGTCACCGGCGACGTGCGCCTCCCTGGCGCGGCGCACCTCCTGCTCGAACACCTCCAGGTCCAGCCCTCCCGGCGGCACGCGCAGCACGTACCCGGCCTCCGTCCAGGCCAGCGTGCCGGACGGGCCGCGCCCGGCCCGTCCTGGCTCCAGCCAGGCCCGCAGGCTGGACATGTGCTTCTGCAGCAGGTTCACGGCGTACGCGGGAACGTTCCCGCCCCACAGCTCGTCGATGAGCCGGTCGCGGCTGACCGGGCGGTTGGCGTGCAGGAGCAGGACCGCCAGCAGGGTCCGCCGCCGTCCGGAGCCCAGGGCCAGGCTGGTACGCGCACGCCAGGCGCGCAGCGGCCCCAGCACCTCGAATCGCACTTCCTGACCTTCGGGCATCCCGCCTCCACAGAAGTAACACGGGTCTCGCTGTCCGCGAGGTGCGGCCGGACCGCCCCGGTCTTGATCCGCCGGGGACGCCCCCTCATTCGTCGTCCGGCCGGGTGGGGATGACGGGCGCGGGTCCGAGTTCATGACATATCCGGAAATTTCGGTGTGACAGGCGCACGCCTCGCCAGAGCGGCCACCACCGGGACGTCCAGCCACAGATCCAGCCCCAGATCCAGCGGCGGGTCCAGCTCCCGGTCCAGCGGCAGGTCCAGCCCCCGCGACGAAGCTTCGGTGGCAGAGCGGAACGCACCCAGCCACCACGGCAACGGAGGGAGCCGGACAGTGTCCGAGGTCGCGAGGTCGTCGGGAATCATGGACGCGGGCGCCGCCCCAGCCGCCCGGCGGGACGACGTACGGGAACTGATCGCCGGACACGAGGTGGTCGACCCGTACCGCTGGCTGGAGGACCCGGACTCGCCCGAGACCCGCGACTGGCTGGCCGCGCAGGCGGACCTGTTCGCCCGCGCCAGGGACGGCTGGCGGGCCGGCGGCTGGTTCAAGGAACTGCGGCAGCTCACCTCGTTCGAACGGCTGTCGGTGCCGCAGTGGCGCGGTGGGCGCGCGTTCTACACCTGCCTGCGGCCCGGCGCGGAGCACCCCGCGCTCATGGTGCGCGACGGCAGAAGCGATGGCGGAAGCGACAGCAGAAGCGACGGCAAGGGCGATGGCAAGGGCGACCGCGTTCTGTTCGAGCCGGACACCGCGGACCCGGAGCGGCGCACGGTGCTGGGCTACTGGTCCGCCTCCGCCGACGGCCGGCTGATGGCCTACCAGACGGCGGTGGGCGGATCGGAGCGGTTCACGCTGCGGGTGCTCGACGTGGGGAGCGGGACGCACGTGGGCGCGCCGATCGACGGCTGCCGCTACTCGGCGGTCGCGTGGCTGCCCGGCCAGGACGCCTTCTACTACACCAGGTACGACGAACGCTCGGGCCCGCAGCTCCGCCTGCACCGGGTGGGGGAGAGCGCCAGGGCGGACACGGTGATCCTCGGCGCGGGCTCCGACCGTACGGCCGAACTGGACGCGCTGGTCGGGCAGGACGGGCGGCTGCTGGTCGTCCAGGTGGCCTCCGGGCTGTCGGCGGCCAACGAGGTGTGGGTGGCCGACCTGCGCGAGAGCCCCGCCGACAGGCCCGTTCTGCGCAGGCTGCCGCTGCCGGAGGACGGGTGGACCTCCGCCTGGCCCGCGCCCGGCGGCCGCCTGTACCTGCTGACCGATGCCGGCGCGCCCCGCGGCCGGCTCCTCGTGGCCGGCCCGCCCGAGCGCGGCGAGATGAGGCCGCGCCCGCTGATCCCGGAGGATCCCGAGGCGGTGCTGGACGGGTTCGCGGTGCTCGACGGCCTGCTGCTGGTCCACTGGACGATCGCCGGCCGCGGCGCGGTGACCCGGCACGACCCGGCCACCGGCGGGCTCCTGGGCCAGATCGAGCTGCCCGGCCCCGGCATCGTCACGGAGCTGGCCCCCGGTGGGCAGGGCGACGAGGCCTGCTACGAGTACTCCGACCGCGTCACCCCCGAGACCGTCTACCGCTACCAGGCCCGCACCGGGGCCAGCACGCCGTGGCGCCGCAGCCCGGCCCCGGTCACCCCGCCGGTCAGGGCGTCCCAGACGGTGTGCGCCGCCCCCGACGGCACGCCCGTGCGGATCCTCCTGCTCGCCCCGTCCTGGCACCGGGCCGGGCCGCTGCCTGCGATCATCGAGGGGTACGGCGCCTTCGGGGAGCCGCGCATCGCCGACTACTACGCCGCGGCCCTGGCCTGGGCCGGGCGGGGCGGCCTGTTCGCCGTCGCGTGCGTGCGCGGCGGCGGCGAGAACGGCGAGGCCTGGCACCACGCCGGCCGCCGCGAGCACAAGCAGCGCGGCATCGACGACTTCCTCGCCGCGGCCGGCCACCTGGTGGCGGCCGGGCACACCACCCCCGACCGCCTGGGCGCCTTCGGGACCAGCGCGGGAGGCCTGCTCGCGGGCGCCGCGGCGACACAGCGCCCTGACCAGTTCGCCGCCGTCGCCTGCTCGGCGCCGCTGCTCGACATGGCCAGGTACGAGCTGACCGGCCTCGGCGAGCACTGGCGCGAGGAGTTCGGCAGCCGCGAGAGCCCGGAGGAGCTCGGCTGGCTGCTCGGCTACTCGCCCTACCACCGGGTCGTGCCCGGCACCCCGTACCCGGCCGTCCTGCTGTCGGCCTTCGCCGAGGACACCCGCGTCGACCCGCTGCACGCGCGGAAGATGACCGCCGCGCTGCAGTTCGCCACCACCTCGCGGCGGCCCGTGCTGCTGCGTCACGAGGCGGGCGCGGGGCACGGCGAGCGGGGCCGCACCGGCCGGTTGTCCTACTTCGCAGACGTGCTCGCGTTCTTCGCCCACGAGCTGGGGCTCGCGAGCATCACCCCGACCGAACCGAGAGGAGGTGAACTTCCATGATCAAGAAGTCGACCAAGCGGTACAGCGTCGCCGGTGGTGCCCAGAAGGGCTGATTCCGTTGCAGGTGGGGCGTCCTCAGGGGCGCCCCACCCCCCTCGGGCCGAATCTGTGAAGGACTGTCATGACTCATCCCGTGCTCAAGACGAGCATCCCCTACTTCATCGCCGAGGGGTCGGTGCACTTCAGGCTGGGCGGCGAGCTGACCTCGCTGGAGGACGCCGACGGCCGGGTCAGCAGGCTGCTGTCCCTGCTGGACGGCACGCGCACCCCCGAGGAGGTCCACCGCGACCTGCGGGCCGTGCACCCCGACGTGACGGTGGACGACGTGCGCGAGGCCATCGGCGAGCTCGACGGGCTCCGCCTGATCCAGAGCGCGGACGACCCCGGCGACGACTTCGACCAGCTCTCCCGCGAGCGCTGGTCCAACAACCTGGGCTTCTTCGAGACCTACGCCTCGCTGCACGCCTCCAAGTACGACTTCCAGCGCCGCATCCGCGACGCCCGCGTCGCCGTGCTCGGCGTCGGCGGGATCGGCAGCCACGCGCTGATCGACCTGGTCGCCATCGGGTTCGAGGACATCAGGATCGTCGACTTCGACCGGATCGAGCTGTCGAACTTCAACCGTCAGATCCTCTACGGCGAGCCGTACGTGGGCCGGGTCAAGGTGGAGGTGGCCGCCGAGCGGGCGCGCGCGCTCAACAGCGCCGTGCGGATCGACCCGGTGCAGCGCAGGCTGATGTCCGGCGACGACGTGTACGAGGTCGTCCGCGACCGCGACATCGTCATCGCCGTGGTGGACCGCCCCAAGGTGCACATCGCGCACTGGCTGAACGAGGGCTGCGTACGGGCGGGCACGGCGCTCATCGTGGGCGGCGTGGACACCCAGCGGGCCCTGCACTACACGGTCGTGCCCGGCGTGTCCGGCTGCGTCGAATGCTGGTACGACCAGGTCCGCGGCAGCGACCCCACCTCCCTGACCGTGATGAACGTGCTCGACGAGATCGACAGGGAGGGCGGCACGTTCGGCGAGGACACCGCCGCCTTCAACGGCCTCGTGCTGTTCGGCGCGGGCTTCCTGGTCGCCGAGATGGTGCGCATCGCCAGCCGAGTCTCCCCGCCGCTGTCGGTGGGCCGGATGCTGGAGATGACCTTCCACGACCCCCGCCTGCGCGAGGCCGAGTCGTGGAAACGCGACCCGCGCTGCGCGGCGTGCGGCGACGCGCGGCCGAAGCCCAGCCTGGAATGGCTGGCCGGCGACCTCGGCCCCCTGCCGTTCTGAACCGCCCGCCCGGTGGGGCGCCTCCGGGGGCGCCCCACCCCCTCGCCGGGAGGCCCGCATGCGGTTACCCTCCCGGGTGAGCCTTCCCCGCCGCGCCTGTCAGTCCCCTGGGAGGACAACTGCCATGGCACGTTCGAGCTCCTCCGCCGCGGCCCGGCCGCCCTCCTGAGCCCGGCCGATGCGGATGCCATCGCGCGTGGCCGCCGGGCAGAAAGGCGTCCGGCTGCGCAGCGCGTTCCTCGTCTCGTCGGTCGGCGACTGGATCTACCGGTTCGCCGCTCCCACGCTGATCCTGCAGATCACCGGGTCCGCGCTGTCGGCGGCGCTGGCGTACGTGCTGGAGTTCATCCCGTACGTCGTCGTCGGGCTGGTCGCGGGCGTCATCGCGGACCGGTGGGACCGCCGCAGGATCCTCATCGCCTGCGACTGCCTCTCCTTCGCCATCGCGCTCGTCATCGCGATCCTGGCCGCCGCGGACCGGCCGTCGGTGGCGCTGCTCTACCTGTGCGCCTTCCTGCTGGCCAGCGTGCGGCCCTTCTACTTCCCCGCCTTCCAGGGCTTCATCGTCGACACGGTGCCGCAGGAGCGGCTGTCCAGGATCAACGCCTGGACGCAGACCGTCGACAGCTCGCTCGGCTTCGTCGGGCCGGTCGTCGGCACCGCGTTCATCGCCGCCCTGGGGGTGCCGGTGGCGACGCTGGTCAACGCGCTGACGTTCGCGATCTCGGCGCTGCTCATCTACCAGATCGCGCACGTGCACACGCGGGTGACGCCCGCGGGCGGCGTGCGCGCCGAGCTGTCCGGCGTGGCCAGGGACTTCGTGGACGGGCTGCGCATCCTCCGCTCCATCAGGCCGATCTGGTGGGGCACCCTGCTCATGGCCGCCGCGAACTTCGCCGGCTTCGTCGTCGAAGGCAACCTCGTCTACCTCGTCCTTGAGGTGGAGGACCTGCCCGGCGTGGCGCTGGGCGTCGTGTTCGGCGCGCAGGGGCTGGGCGCGGTGCTCGGCGCGCTGGCCGCGCCCCGGCTCATCGACCGCCACCCCACCGGGCGGCTGCTCGTGGCCGGGATGGCGCTGTCGGCGCTGGCCATGGCCCTGCCCGTGGCGCTGCCCGCCGTGTGGGTGATCGCGGCGGCCTGGGCCGTGGAGGGCGTGGCCACGTCGGTGATCGTGGTGTCCTGGTTCACCGCCCGCCAGACCGTCGTGCCCGCCGACGCCATCGGCCGCGTCACCTCGGTGAGCAGGGCCGCGGCCTACGCGACCATCCCGATCGGCGCCCTGGCCGGCGGTGCGGTGGTCGGCGGCGCGCTGGCGGGGTGGGGCGGGCCGGGGCGGATGTTGTTCCTGTGCGCGGCCCTCGTGCAGACGGCGGTCGCCGTCGCCACGGCCCTGTCGCCGCTGCGCGCCATCGACCAGGCCGCACCGGCACCCACCACCTCGGGGGATCCATGAGCGTCATCAGCCCGCCGGCCGTCGTCGTCGCCCAGGAGGCCGAGTCGTTCCTGCGCCAGTGCGCGGAGTGGCTCGGCTGGGACCACGAGCGCCACGCCCGCCGCCGCGCGGCCGTCCTGGACGAACTGGCCCGCACGGGCACCTACCGCCACACCCCCGCCGAGCTGGTCCTGGGCGCCAAGCTCGCCTGGCGCAACCACACCCGCTGCGTCGGCAAGCTGTACTGGAAGACGCTCATGGTGCGCGACTGCCGCAGGCTCCACCACCCCGGCGCCATCGCCGCCGCCCTCACCACCCACCTGGCACGCGCCCACAACGGCGGCGCCATCCGCCCGATCATCACCGTCTTCCCGCCCGACACCCCCACCACCCCGGGGCCCCACATCGTCAGCCCCCAGCTCATCCGGTACGCGGGCTACGAACAGCCGGACGGCACCCGCCGCGGCGACCCCGCCAACACGGCGCTCACCCGGCTGGCCCGCGAGCTGGGCTGGCGCGGCGACGGCGGCGACTTCGACCGCCTGCCGGTGCTGATCCGCGACTCCCGCGGCGACCTGACCCGCCACGACCTGCCCCCCGACGCCTGCCCCGACGTGCCGATCACCCACCCGGACCATCCCTGGTTCGCCGAGCTGGGGCTGCGCTGGTACTCCTGCCCCACGGTCTCGGACATGCGGCTGGAGATCGGCGGCGTCACCTATCCCGCCGCGCCCTTCACCGGCTGGTACGTCGGCACCGAGATCGGCACCAGGAACTTCGGCGACCGCGACCGCTACGACCTGCTGCCGGTGATCGCGCGGCGGCTGGGGCTCTCCACGGGCGACGACCGCGGCCTCTGGAAGGACCGCGCGCTGACGGAATTGAACGTCGCGGTGCTCACCTCGTACGAGCGGGCGGGGGTGCGGATGCTCGATCACCACACGATGGCCGACCAGTTCCACCGGTACGTGCAGGCGCGGCGGCGGGCGGGGGAGGAGGTGCACGCCGAGTGGGGCTGGATCATCCCGCCCACGGCGGCGTCGGCCACACCGGTCTTTCATGACTCCTACGACCCCGCGGTGGTCTCACCGAACTTCTTCCGTTAGTAGCATCTCTCGGGTGACCGGCGAGTTATTTTCGGAATTCATTCACCTGTCCTACCACCAGATCGAGATCCGCCCGCACGACGAAGCGGGACCGTCCTGTCCGGAGGCGTTTCCCAACGGCCTGATCGCGGTGGGCGACGAGGAGCCGGACGGCGCGATGATCGTCACCGGCCTCGGAATGGGCCAGGTGGAGGTGACGGTGCAGCTCGCGGACGAGGAGCCGCCCCTGGATCTCGACTCCTGGGAGGAGATCGTCGACCTTTCGATCGAATCGACGCTGGGCTCGCTGTACGTGGTCGGCCTGCTGGGAGACCTCCCCCGGAAGTTGCCGAACCTGGCGTGGAAAGGCCCGGGTTTCTATCGTCTGCGCGTGCACGCCAAAGGCCGCGATTCGTATGTGGACGGCACGGGGCTCAATCTCGAAGAACGCTATTCAATTATCTCCTGGCCGGCCGACCCCGCGCCCGATCTCATCCACAAGGCGACCGACGCCTACGGCGCGGGGGTACGCGGCCGGGCACCTCAGACGGAGACGACGTGGCCGACGCGGAAGAACCCGTCCGGGTCGTAAGCCCGCTTGACCTCGCGCAGCCGCCCGTAGTCCACCCCGGTGTACGCGGCGGCCGTCCGCGACGGGTCGGCCAGGAAGTTCAGGAACGTCCCGCCGTTGGCGTGCGGCCGCAGCTCCTCGGCCAGCCCCGGCACCACGGTGTCCACGATGACCGACAGCTTGGTGGAGCGGTGGCTCACCGGACCGGCGTCCGAAGCAGGGCGTGCCATGGCGCCGCCCCAGTGCCTGATCTCGACCGTCTGCGCGTGCTCGGCGGCCCGCACCAGCGCGGAGACGACCTCGTCGGGCACGGCGTCGAACATGTCCATGTGCCGGTTCGGCGTCCCGCCCATGGCGGCGCCCCCGTAGGCGGTGGTGCGGGTCTCGTCGAGCACCGCCGGTCCGGCCGCCTGGAACAGTGGCGCGAGCAGCCGCCGGGCCTCCTCGGCCGCTCCGGCGTACAGGACCTTGAGCATGACCACGTGCCTGCCGCGCACCGCGGCCGGGGTCTGCTCGTCGGCGGGCATGCGCTTGAGCACGATCGCGGTGCTGATCTCGTCGGGGGCCTGGTCGATCCAGGTCCGGTACGCCTTCAGCGTCCGCTCCGCCACCTCGATCGGGAAGTACACGAACCCGGCGAACACCTCGGAGACCGGGTAGAGCCGGAACTCCAGCGAGGTGACGACGCCGAACCCGCCACCGCCGCCGCGCAGCGCCCAGAACAGCTCGGGGTGGCTGTCGGGGCTCGCGGTCACCTGCCGGCCGTCCGCCAGCAGCACCTCGGCGCGCAGCACGCTGTCGGCGGCGAACCCGTGCTTGCGGGCCAGCCAGCCGAGCCCGCCGCCGAGCGTGTAGCCGGTGACGCCGACCGACGGCGCGGAGCCGGACAGCGGGGCCAGGCCGAACGGGGCGGCGGCGGCGATGACCTCGCTCCAGCGCGCGCCAGGCCCGACGCGGGCGATCCGGCGGGCCGGGTCCACCAGGACCGACGCCATGGGGGAGGTCTTGACGAGGATGCCGCCGTCGCAGGGGGCGTGCGTGCCGTGCCCGGTGGACTGGACCGCGAACGGGACGCCGTGGGCGCGGGCGGCCAGCAGCGCGATCCGGATGTCGGCGGCGCTCTGCGCCTCGGCGATCAGGGCCGGGCGGGAGTCCACGGCGGGGTTCAGCGAGCGGCGGGCCTCGTCGTAGCCGGCGTCGCCGGGCAGGTGCACGGTGCAGGTGAAGCCGGGGAGGCGGATGTCGTCCTGGAGGATGTACGGCTGGCTCATCTGTCTGACCCTTCTGTTCTCTGCGTCTGAGATCAGAGTGCTGGAGGGCGCTTACGGTCGCGTTCCCGTCGGCTTACCGCCGCCCTTAAGGTCTCCAGGATCTTGCGGAAGGGCTGGTCGCACATCGTCCGGACGTATCCGCCCCGGCTACGCCGCCCGTCGTACGTGGCAGGGGCGCGTACCGCACCGGGGGGACTTTCGGGTTAGGTAAGGCTAATCTAATATGCCGACCACAAGGCTGTCTCATGAGGAGAACCCATGGCCAAACTCCCGCGACGCTCCCTCGTCGCCCTCGGCGCCGCCGCCTTGATCGGGGTCAGCGCCTGCGGTGCGCCGGCCCCGCCGCCCGCCTCCTCTCCCACCGCGCAGGCTGCCACGTCACAGGGTCCCTGGACCTGGACCGACGACCGCGGCAAGAACGTCTCCCTGCCGCAGCGCCCCCAGCGCGTCGTGGCCCAGTCGGCCGCCGCCGCCGCGCTGTGGGACTTCGGCGTGCGGCCCGTCGGGGTGTTCGGGCCGCACAAGCTCAAGGACGGCGGGCGCGACCCCGAGGTGGGCGAGGTCGACATCACCAAGGTGGAGTCGATCGGGAACGTGTGGGGCGAGTTCAACGTCGAGAAGTACGCCGCGCTCCAGCCTGACCTGCTGGTGGCGGGCATGTACGTCAAGGACGCGCTCTGGTACGTCCCCGAGCAGTCCGTCGCGGCGGTCGACCAGATCGCCCCGAGCGTCGGCGTGCAGCTCAGCGGCAAGCCCCTGGTGCAGATCATCGAGAGGTACGGCCAGCTCGCCGCCGCACTCGGCGCGGACCTGAACGCGGCGCCCGTGGCCGAGGCCAAGAAGCGCTTCGAGGACGCCAGTGCCGCGCTGAAGAAGCTCGCCACCGACAAGCCCGACCTCAGCGTCATGGTCATCACCGGCACGCCCGAGTCCCTCTACGTGGCCTACCTGCCTGACCATCCCGACATCAAGTACTGGGGTGACGACCTGGGGCTGAAGATCGTCCATCCGGAGCGGCCGACGGAGAGCGAGGGCGGCTTCTGGGAGGTGCTGAGCTGGGAGAACGCTGACAAGTACCAGGCCGACGTGATCCTCGTGGACGCCCGCTCCCAGTCGATGAAGATCGAGGAGATGGCCAAGAAGCCCACCTGGGCCAAGCTGCCCGCCGTCAAGGCCGGCCAGCTCTACCCGTGGCACGCCGCCGAGCGCTACAGCTACCTCGGCTACGCCAAGGTCATGGAGGAGCTGGCGGCCGAGCTGGGCAAGGCGCGCGACGACGTCGTCAAGGAGTGACGGGCACGATCTCGGCGCCGGTCAGGGCGCCGCGCTCGATCGTGAGCAGGCCCAGCGTGCCGTGCGGCTGGCGGCGGCGGTCGGTGGGGGAGCCCGGGTTGAAGATGCGCAGGCCGTCGCCCGACTCGTCCAGCGGGATGTGCGAGTGACCGAAGACGACCAGGTCCGCGTGCGGGAAGCGGCGCCGCATGCGGGCCAGGCGGCCCTTGGCCGGGCCGCTGTCGTGGATCATGCCGACGCGCAGCCCGTCCAGGGTCAGCTCCAGTGTCTCCGGCGCCTCCACGTCCTGGCCGTCGTTGTTGCCCTTCACGACGTGGACGGGCGCGTACGCGGCCAGCTCGGCCAGCACCGACGGCACGCAGACGTCGCCCGCGTGCAGGATCACGTCCGCGCCGCGCAGATGCTCGGCCACCCGGGGCGGGCACCCGTGCCAGCGCCTCGGCGCGTGCGTGTCGGAGATGGCGACGACCTTCACCCCGTCACCCATGCCCGCTCCACGGGCACTCTCACCCGGCGTAGAGCTCCTCGAGCCACGCCCGCCACCGCGGCCCCTGCCCCTCCCCGCCCTCGAACAGCAGATGCGAGGCGATCATGGTCCCGCCGAACCCCTGCATGAACCGGTACATGGCCGCCCCGGAGCGGACCCCGAGCGTCTGGGAGTCGCGGTGGTACACGACGCCCTCGACACCGCCGATCTCCACCCGTTCGCCCACGGCGGGCACCCCGCCGGCGGCGGCGTACAGCCGCTCCCAGGCGTCCGCCCAGTCGGAGACCGGCGGCCCGAACTCGGTGACCGGCGTCGCCGCCCGTCCCGCGAAGTGGCCGAGGTACTCCACCAGCGTCGCGAAGTACAGCCCCAGGCCCCTGGACATCGCCTCGAACTCGTCCTGCCAGTCGTCCCCCGGCAGGAACCCGCTGGTCACCATGCGGATCAGGGTGCTGCCCCGCTCCCGGCCCTCGATCAGGAACTCGTAGGCGACGAACCGCCCGTCGTCCGCCTTGTCGCTGGAGTGGGCGAGGTGGCGGAGCGGCTCGGCGGCGGTGACGGTGGACGGCGGCAGGTCGAACGCGCCGAACGCGGTGCGCACGACCCCCTCGGCCACCTCGGTGCGGCCCATGAACCAGGAGTCGATGCCCGGCCCCGTCGAGATGGCGTCCCAGACCTCCTCGGGGGTGGCGCCGACCGTGGCCTCCATCGGCAGCTCGAAGTCGCGGCCCACCTCAGTGCTCCTTCTTGCCGTTCACGGAGGGGTGGACGGCGACGATCAGCCGGTGATCGCGCCCGCCCGCAGCGGACTCGTCGTGATATTTCCCGACCAGCGCGGTGACGCACTGGGCCAGCTCCTCGGCGAACGCCGCCCGGTCGGCCGCCGACGCGAAGCGCACCTCGCCGTCGATGGCGAACGTCGCCACCCGCTTCTGCGCCTTCGCCGCGCCGGTGATGAGCGTGCCGACGTCGCGGACGAGCTGCGCCGCCAGCGCCAGCAGCCAGCGGGCCGACAGCCGGTCGGGCGACCTGGCGGGATCGGGCTGCACGGCGGCCAGCGCAGTGGGGGAGATGACGAACGAGGCCGCCGTCGCCTGCATGACGCGCTCGGTGACGTTGCCCTTCTTGCGCTCCTCGACCAGCTCCACCAGGCCGTGGCGCTCCAGCGTGCGCAGATGGTAGTTGACCTTCTGCCTGGCCAGCCCGACCTTGGCCGCCAGCGAGGTGGCCGAGCCCGGCTGCACCAGCTCGGCCAGCAGCCTCGACCGCATCGGGTCGAGGGAGGCCTCGGCCGCGGCGGCGTCCTCGATCACGGCCACTTCGTCCATGGGGGAACGATGGCACCGAAAAAAATCATTGTCAAGACAGGCGGGCCGCCCGCTCCTCCAGGTAGCGCTGCTCGGGCAGGCTCGTGGTCAGCCGCGCGGCCTCCCGGTACGCGGCCACCGCCCCCTCCGCGTCGCCGTCCATCTCCAGCAGGTGCGCCCGCACGGCCGCCAGCCGGTGATGCCCGGCCATCCGCTCGTCGCCGGCCAGCTCGCCGAGCACGCCGAGCCCCGCGCGCGGCCCGTGCACCATGGCCGTGGCCACCGCCTGGTTGAGCCGGACGACCGGGTTGTCCTCGATGCCCGCCAGCACCCCGTACAGCGCCAGGATCTGTGGCCAGTCCGTCTCCCCGGCGGCCGGCGCCTCGTCGTGCACGGCCGCGATGGCCGCCTGGAGCTGGTAAGGCCCCACCGCCGTCGAGGACAGTGCCTTGGTGACCAGCTCCACCCCCTCCGCCACCAGCCGCCGGTCCCACAGGCCGCGGTCCTGCTCGGCCAGGGGGATCAGCCGCCCGCCCGCGTCCGTACGGGCGGGGCGGCGCGCCTCGGTGAGCAGCATGAGCGCCAGCAGCCCCATGATCTCCCCGTCGCCGGGCAGCAGCCGCAGCACCGCCCTGGTCAGCCGGATCGCCTCACCCGTCAGCTCCGCCCGGTGCAGCTCCGGCCCCGACGTGGCCGTGTAACCCTCGTTGAAGATCAGGTACAGCACGTGCAGCACCACCCGCAGCCGCTCGTCCCGCTCGCCCTCCGGCGGCATCCTGAACTCCGCCCCGGTGGCCTTGATCCGCTGCTTGGCCCGGCTGATGCGCTGCCCCATCGTCGCCTCGGGCACCAGGAACGCGCCGGCGATCTGCGCCGTCGTCAGCCCGCCCACCGCCCGCAGCGTCAGCGCCAGCTGCGAGGTCACCGACAGGGCCGGATGGCAGCACAGGAACAGCAGCGTCAGCGTGTCGTCATGATCGCCCGACCGCTCCTCGCCCGGCGCCGGCGCCAGCAGCTCGTCGGCCGCCACGCCGACCGCCACGCTCTCCTCGCGCCGCCGGCGCGCGTGCTCGCTGCGCACGTGGTCGACGACCCGCCGCGCGGCCACGGTGACCAGCCAGCCGCGCGGGTTGTCCGGCACGCCGTCCCTCGGCCACTGCACGGACGCGTCGAGCAGCGCCTCCTGCACGGCGTCCTCGCACATGTCGAACTGCTCGTAGCGGCGTACCAGCGTGCCCAGCACCTGCGGCGCCAGCTCCCGCAGCAGCCCCTCGACGGCGACCGCCATCAAAGCGCCGCCGGCGACGTCCTGATCGTCAGCATGTCCCTCATCCTAGGGGCGGCCGCCGCCTCAGGCCGATCACCGCCGCCTCGCTAGGCTCGTGCCGTGCAGGAGCCCGATCTTCACGCCATCGCCGACCGGCTGCTCGCGGTCCCCGGGGTGGTGGCCGTCGTCCTCGGCGGCAGCCGAGCCCGCGGCACCCACCGCCCCGACAGCGACATCGACCTCGGCCTCTACTACCGCGACCGGCTCGACGTCGCCGCGCTGCGGACCCTCGCACGGGAGGTGACCGGCCAGGACACCGACGTGACGGAGCCCGGCGGCTGGGGCCCCTGGGTGGACGGCGGCGGCTGGCTCACCGTGGACGGCCACCGGGTGGACTGGATCTACCGCGACCTCGACCGCGTGCACCGGGTCTGGCAGGACTGCCGGGCGGGCCGCTACGAGATCGGCGTCCAGGCCGGTCACCCGCTCGGCTTCTACTCGCACGCCTACGCCGGGGAGGTGGCGCTCTGCCAGGTGCTCGCCGACCCGTCGGGCGAGCTCGCCGCCCTGCGTGAGGAGGCGGCGCACTACCCGTCCGCCCTGCGGGAGGCGCTGATCGCGGGGCTGTGGGAGTGCGACTTCGCCCTCACCATCGCCCGGTACGGCGCCGCCGGCCGCGACCCGGCGTACGCGGCGGGGGCGCTGTTCCGGGCGGTCGGCGTGGCCTGCCAGGCGCTGCACGCGGCCGGCGGGGCGTGGCTGATCAACGAGAAGGGCATGGTCGCCTCCGCCGGCCGGCTGCCGTCAGCGCCGGAGAACTTCGCGGAACGGGCGCAGGCGCTGCTCGCGGGCGTCGGGAGCACGGCCGGGGAGATCGGCCGCACCATCGACGCGGCGGCCGGGCTGATCGCCGACGTCCGCGCCGCCTGCGGTGCATGACACGCGGGTCTTCCAGGGTAAAGGGGGGCATCCAGGCCGCCTCGGTCTGATATTGCTTGCGTAGTGAATCGCTCACGCAAGGTAAAAGAGGGGCGGTCGGGGATATGCCACACCTCTTGCTCGACTCTCCAGGTGCCCGCGTCGTGGTGGCGGGGTCGGGCACGTACGCCGCCGGCTCCCGCCTGCCGGCGGTCGGCTCGGTCGCGGACACCGTTGCCGACCTGGGCCGCTGCCTGGTGGAGCGGGCCGGCCTGGCCCCGGCGGGCCTCACCACGCTGATCGATCCGGCCGACCCGGTGGAGCTGGGAGCGGCCCTGGTCGAGGCCGCGGGGCAGGCGAGCGACGCCCTGGTGTTCCACTACGTCGGCCACGGGCTGGTGGGGGCCGACGGCGAGCTGTACCTCGCCACGTACGCGACCGTCGATCCAGGCGAGGGCATCATCCAGCACCAGGCGCTGCCGTACGCGGCGGTGCGGCAGGCGCTCGCGCGGTGCGCGGCGCCGCACGTCGTGGTGGTCCTCGACTGCTGCTTCTCCGGCCGTGCCACGCCCGGCGGGCGCGATCCGGGACGTCAGGTGCTGGACGCCACGCCGCAGGGCACGTACCTGCTGACCGCCGCCGGGCGTGACCAGGCCGCCTGGGCCCCGGCGGGGGAGCGGCACACCGCGTTCACCGGAGCCCTGCTGGAGCTGCTCACCGTCGGCGACCCCGCCGCGCCCGGCCTGCTCACCCTCGACGACGTCTACCGCTGCCTGTCGCGCACGCTTCCCGCGCGCGGCTTCGCGCCGCCGCGCCGCCAGGCCACCGACCAGGGCGACCGGCAGCCGCTCGCGCCCAACCCGGCGCGCGGCGGCGGCGCCCGGCCGGGGTTCAGCCCCTACCAGGGGCTGGCCGCCTTCGGGCCGGACGACGCCGACTACTTCTTCGGACGCACGGAGCTGACGCGGGTGCTCGTCGACCGGGTGGCGCAGCAGGTCGCCACGGGCGAGCTGCTGGTGGTGACCGGGCCCTCGGGATCGGGGAAGTCCTCGCTGCTGCGGGCTGGGCTGGTCTCCTCGCTGCGGTGCTCGCCCGGCACGGAGATCGCCGTCCTGACCCCGGGCTCCGACCCGGTGGGCACGCTGGCCGCCCGGTTCGCTGACCTGGACGGCACGCACCCGGCCGACCTGCGCGCCCGCCTGGCAGGCGATCCCGGCGCCCTCGCCGTCCTGTTCGAGCAGGCGCTGGGCGACCGGCAGGCGGTCGTCATCGTGGACCAGTTCGAGGAGGTCTTCACCGCCTGCGCCGACGAGGAGCCGCGCCGCGTCTTCATCCAGGCCCTGCACGAGCTGGCGGGCAGGGCCGCGGTCGTCATCGGCGTGCGAGCCGACTTCTTCGGCCACTGCGCCGCGCACGGACAGCTCGTTCCCGCGCTCGGGCGAGCCGTCGTCGTCGGGCCGATGACGCCCGCGCAACTGCGCCAGAGCATCGAGGGCCCCGCGCGGCAGGCCGGGCTCACCCTGCAGCCAGGCCTGATCGAGCTGATCCTGGAGGACCTCGGCCACGACCCCGGCGACACCGAGCCCCGGCCGGGCGGAGCGGCCATGCTCCCCCTGCTGTCGCACGCCCTCCTGGTCACCTGGCAGCACCGCGAGGGCAGCGTGCTGACCATGGCCGGCTACCGCGCGACCGGCGGCATCCGGCAGGCCATCGCCCGCACCGCCGACGCCACCCACGACCACCTCGACCTGCACGGACGGCAGAGCGCCCGGCTGCTGCTCACCCGCCTGGTCCGGCTCGGCGAAGGCCAGGACGACACCCGCCGCGTCCTGCCCCTGTCCGACCTGCTGCCCGCCGCGGACTCCCCGCAGCACGCCACCACGCGCGAGGTCCTCGACCGTTTCGTCCGCGCCCGGCTGCTCACCGTGCACGCCGACACCGCGCAGATCGCCCACGAGGCGCTCATCCGGGCCTGGCCCCAGCTCCGGCTCTGGATCGAGACCGACAGGACGACCCTGCTCATCCACCAGCAACTGGGGGAGGACGCCGCCGACTGGACGCGCCACGGGCGCGATCCGGCCTTCCTCTACCGCGGCACCCGGCTGTCGGCCGCCCACGAGGCCGCCACGCTGTGGCGCACCGACCCGGGGCGGTACCCCGCGCTGACGGACCACACGCGGGAGTTCCTGCGGGCCGGCCAGGGGGCCGCCACGCGCCGCGCCCTGCGGTGGCGGCTGAGCCTGATCACCCTGGTGGTGCTGCTGATCATGTCCGCGGCCGGTTTCGGCGCGACCACGTACATGGCGGCGGACGCCGCGCAGGAACGCGCGCGGGCGCTGTCGCGTCAGCTCGCGGCGCAGAGCGAGAACATCGGCGACACCGACATCGACCTGTCGCGGCGGCTCAGCACGGCGGCCTGGCACGTCGCGCCCACGGACGAGGCCCGGCTGAGCCTGCTCAAGCAGCTCCACGACCCGGAACGTGCCATCCTGCGGCAGGGCGTGGCCTTCGTCAGGTTCGACAAGGCCGGCTCCCGCCTCGTCACCAGCAACGGCGACGGCGTCCTGCGGTTCTGGGACGGGCACACGGGCGGCGCCATCCCGGTCTTCACGGGCCTGGCCGCGGAGGCGTCCCGGATGGAGATCAACGAGGACGCGTCCAGGGTGCTGACCGTGAGCCAGACAGGGGTGGCGCGGCTCTGGAACGCGGTGACCGGCGCGCCGATCGGCGCCCCCGTCGAAGGCGCCGCCGGCACTCCCTATCCCGGCTTCAGCCCGGACGGCTCGCTCCTGGCCGTCAGCGGAGGGGCCGACGCGGTGCGAGTCGTGGACACCGCGACCGGCAAGGTGTCCGTCACTCTCTCCGGGCTGGAGGACGGCACCGTCCTGGTCGCCTTCAGCCGCGACGGCTCGCGTGTGGTCACCAGCAGCGCCCGGGCCGCGCAGTTGTGGGACCTGGCCACCGGCGAGCCGATCGCGACGGTCTCCAGGGGGCGGAGCTGGCAGGCTCACTTCGACCAGTTCAACGCGGACGGCTCCCGCTGGGCGATGCTGGCGGGAGACGGCCTGTCCCTGCGGGACGGCGTCACGGGACGGGAGATCGAGACGCTCACGCCGTCCGGGGAGTTCGGATTCTCCCCCGACGGCTCCCGCCTGCTCGTGCTGGGCAAGACCGCCCAGCTCAGGGACGCAGCCACCGGCGACCTGATCGCCCAGCTCGGCAAGACCGGTTACACGGTGTTCAGCCCTGACGGGTCCCGGATGGCCACCGCCGGTCCGGGGGTCCTCAAGGTGTGGGAGACGTCCTCGGGAAAGCTGCTCGCCGCACTCCAGGGACACACCGGGCAGATCGACGACATGAAGTTCAGCCCCGACGGGTCACGGCTGGCCAGCGCGGGCAGTGACCGCACCGTGCGGTTGTGGGACGTGCGCGACGGCGAGGCCGTCGCCACCATGGCGGAGCAGGCCGGGCAGCTCCGGCAGGTCGTCTTCAGCCCCGACGGAGCCCTGCTGGCGAGCACCTACGACGACAGCGACGTGCGGTTGTCCGACGCGAAGACCGGTGAGGTCATCACCTTCCTGGCCGGTCACGAGGGCGCCGTGTACGACCTCACCTTCAGCCCGGACAGCACCCGCCTGGTCACCACCGCCGCGGACGGGACGGCGCGGATGTGGGACACGACCACCACGCGCGCGACCACGTACCAGGGGCATGAGGCGCTCGTGCACGGCGTCGCCGTCAGCCCTGACGGCGCCCGCCTGGCCACCGTCGGCTGGGACGGCACCGCGAAGCTGTGGAGCGGCGGCGGGCCGCCCGTCACGCACGAGCACGGCAAGGGCAGGCTCTACGCGGTCGCCTACGACCATGACGGTTCGCGCGTGGCCGTCAGCGGCCACTCCGGCGTCGTCGAGATCCTGGACGCCCGCACCGGCAGGACCGTCACCGAGCTGGCGGGCCACTCCGGCCCGGTCAAGGCGGCGGCCTTCCGGCCTGACGGCTCGCGGGTGGCCACCGTGGGCGACGACGGCGACGTCAGGCTCTGGAAGAGCGCGGGCGGCGCGTCCATCGCCGTCGTCCCCGGCGGCAACGGCCCCGTGCTCTCCGCCGCGTACCACCCGGACGGCTCCCGCCTGGCCACCGGCGACTACAACGGCGGGGTGAGCCTGCGCGACGGCGGCACCGGCAGGCCCGTCCTGTCGCTGCGCGGCCACATGGGCGCCGTGTACGCCGTCGCCTTCAGCCCCGACGGTTCCCGGCTGGCCAGCGGCGGCCACGACGGCATCATCCGCCTCTGGGACCCCGCCACCGGCAAGCTGGTCGTCACGCTCAAGGGCCACACCGGCCCCGTGTACGGCCTGGACTTCAGCCCCGACGGGGCCCGCCTGGCCAGCGCGGGCAAGGACGGCACGGTGAAGCTGTGGGACCTCGTCACCAGCAAGCCGATCACCGCCCTCCTCGGCCACGGCGCCCCGGTCTACTCGGTCGCCTTCACCTCCGACAGCTCCCGCCTGCTGTCGGGCGGCAAGGACGGGACGGCCCGGCTGTGGCGGCTGCGCCGTCCCGCCGATCCGTTCTCCGCCGTGTGCGAGCAGCTCGGCGAGCCCATGACCCAGCAGGAATGGACGCAGTACCTGCGGGACGAGCCGTTCGAGCAGGTCTGCCCCGATCCCCGGTAGATATCAGATGTCTGAGGACCTGATAAATTCGGGCACATGACCGTTGTCTCGCGCCCCGCCGACGACGGCCCCGTGCTGCGGGCCGTCGGCGTCGACCTCGTCCGCGACGGACGCCACCTGCTCCAGGACATCTCCCTCACCGTCAACCCCGGCGAGCACTGGGCGCTGCTCGGGGCGAACGGCGCGGGCAAGAGCACCCTGCTCAGCCTGCTCGGCGCCGTCACCCACCCCAGCCGGGGCGTGGTCGAGGTGCTCGGCCGGACGATGGGCCGGGTGGACGTGCGCGAGCTGCGCTCGTACCTGGGGCACATCAACCCCCGCCACACCCCCGACGGGCCGCTGCGCGTCCGCGACGTGGTGCTGACCGGGCTCACCAACACCGCCGCGCCCGTCCCCCGCTGGACGCCCACCGGTCAGGAGGCCGAGCGGGCCGACCGGCTCATCGCCATGCTCGGGATGAGCCACCGGGCGCGGGCCACCTGGGCCACCCTGTCGCAGGGCGAGCGCGGGCGGGCGCTCATCGCCCGCGCGCTCATGCCGCAGCCCCGGCTGCTGCTGCTCGACGAGCCGGCGACCGGGCTCGACCTGGCAGCCCGCGAGCAGTTGCTGGCCAGCATCGACGCGCTGCGCGCCAGGCACTCCGCGCTGGCCACCGTGCTGGTCACGCACCACCTGGAGGAGCTGCCCGCCACCACCACGCACGCCATGCTGCTGCGCGACGGCCGGTGCCTGGCGGGCGGGCCGGTCGGGGACGTGCTGACGAGCGAGCTGGTCAGCGCCTGCTTCGACCATCCGGTACGGCTCGTGCGCAGCGACGACGGCCGCTGGGCCGCCCGCGCGGAACGCGTTCCCGTCGCGATGCCCGACGAGCCGCCGCCCGCCCTCTCGCCTGCCCACGCACCTGCCCACGCACTGGCCCCCGCATCGGCCCCCGTGCCCGCCGCTGGGTGAGCCGGTCAGCCGCCCTGGCCCGGCTCCAGGCGGTAGATCGCCGCCAGCATGAGCGGATCCCGCAGCTCCGACAGCCCGTACAACGCGATCGACACCGCCATGTCCCCGGACGCGCCCCCGCGCGGATGCCGCTCGCGCGCCCGTCCGAGCTCCTGCCGCGCCCACGCCGTGGTGGGCCGCGTGGTGCCGCCCCCGGCCCACCACCGCAGCTCGCACTGCGCGCCCACCCGGGTGAACGTCAGCACGGCCAGCCCGATCACCGCGATCCAGTACGTCCGTTGCACGAACATCGCGACCACCTCCAGCAGCACGCACGCCAGGGTGGCCGCCCGCAGCCGCCGCAGCCACAGCAGCAGGTCGGTGACGAAGCCGGGACCGTCGGGGACGAGCATGCCGAGCCGCGTCAGGAGATCCTCCAGCTCGGTCATCGCGGGGCTGCGCCGCAGCTCCCGCTTGATCTCGTGCAGGTACGCGCCACGCCGCCCGCGGACGAACGCCAGGACCGCCCGCTCGACGGGATGCCGGGCACCCGACAGCGGCGACACCGTCCGGTGCGCGTGACCGCTGAGCGAGAGCCGGATCGTGCCGTTCCCGGCGAGCAGGGCGACGGCCAGCTCCGCGACCCGCCCCGAGCCGCCCGCCAGGCAGGCCAGCTCGTACGGAGTCAGCGGCGGCCCGTCGCGGGCCGGGACGCCGTCGTCCCAGGTGCGCCGCTCGCGCCGCAGGTCGTGGACGGTGATGGCGGTGAACAGGGCCACGATGCCCGACAGGAGCAGCAGGGCGACGTCCAAGCCCACCTCCCGGCCACGGGGACGCGGCCGGCCTGACGCGTCGGGGCCGGTCACTCGTCCTTCACCGGTGACGTTCCCCCTTCTTGACTCTCCTTGTCGCCACAGTCATGGGGTCAGGCCCGCAGCCGGGCGGACGGGGTGGCGGGCACGCGCGGCCGTCCCACCCGCGCCACGTGCAGCAGCGCGCGCGGGTCCGTCACGCCGAGGCGCCGGGCCAGCTCGCGCCGGGTCGGCTCGCAGTCGATGATCTGGCTCAGCGGGTGCGTGGTGTAGCCGAGGCCGGAAAGGGTCAGCCAGTGCCGCATCAGCAGCCGTCCCGCCTCGAACTCCTCGTCCGGCGGCCCCACGAGCACGAGCACGTCGCCGTCGTAGTCGAGCAGCCCGCGCGAGGCCCCGGCCAGCGCCCGGGGCAGGCCCAGCCGGCGCAGCGCCGGGTAGAGGGCGAGCGAGGCGCGCAGCCCGAGCGCCTCCAGCGCGGTGAGCGCCAGGGCGCGGTCGCTGAGGCCGTCGAGGAAGTAGCGGCGGTGCCGCCTGGTCAGCCGCAGCCAGGCGCGCAGCTCCCGCGTCACCTCCCGGTCGCCGAACTGGTGCAGGTCCGCGGAGTGCAGCAGGTCCGCCAGGTCACGGCAGGGCAGCCGGCGCGTCCCCTCCAGCGCGCCGGCCACCTCGTCGGGCAGCCGTCCCGGGTGGTACTCGCCGCGGTTGGCGCCACGGGCGCGCACGTCCGCCGTGGTGAACGGCGTCGCGTACGGCTCCTCCGCCCCGTACAGGTAGCCCGCCCGCAGCGGCCCCGGGTCGGGGCGGAAGGCGACGGACAGGCCCGCGTCCGCGCACACGATCAGGCAGCACTCGACGAACGCCCCCAGGCTGAGCCGCAGGTCACGCCCTGTCGGGTCGCTGATGGGCAGCGCCCTGGCCGGGTCCCAGCCGACGGCCGCCTGACCGTCGGTGTAGGTGAGCGTCCACGGCTGCGTGTTGTGCGCGCTGGGCGCGCGCCAGAAGTCGGGCTCCAGCGCCCGGAGCTGTCTCAAGCGAGATCCTTGTCGTAGAAGGTGTAGCCGTGCAGCGGCCTGCCGCCCATCGCGGTGTACTGGGCGGCCGAGCCGGGGTTGGCGCGCTCCACGTACGTGCTGCGCAGCGTGTGGTAGCCGCCGCGGCGCAGCCCCTCGTGCAACTCGCGGGAGAGCAGCCGCATGTAGCCGTGGCCCTGCTCGTCCGGGACCGTGCCCTTGATGATGAGCACGGCCTCGCGGCGGTAGCGGGAGCGGGTGGCGAGCAGCCGGAGCTGGTGGAGCAGGTGCAGGTTCCCGCGAATCCTCGCGACGAACGCGGAGATGTCGGGCAGGCACAGCACGAACGCGATCGGCCGGCCCGCCTTCGTCAGGTACAGCAGCAGCGCCTCGTCCAGCAGGTACGCCAGCCCGTCCGTCTGCTCGGCGAGCTGCTCCGCCGAGATCTCGGTGTAGTAGCCGAGCTGCGCGAAGCTCGCGTTCAGCATCTCCCGCAGGATCGGGAGCTGCTCGCGCACCCGCCGCCGGTCCCCGCGGTGCACCCGCAGCTCCTCGGCGCCGATCCGCGCGTCGTCGAAGTCGAACACCGGCTTGTCCGGCACCGGGCAGATCCAGGTGTCGGACTCGAAGCGGCGGCCGAAGCCGTACGCCTCGTAGGCGGCCGGATAGTACGGCCTGTTCCAGGCGCTGTCGATGAACCCGCGCTCCCCGAACCCCGAGGTGATCACCCCGCCCGCCTGGTTGGGCAGCAGCGACACCGGCCCGAACACCGCCTGCCTCCCGGCCGCCCGCCCGGCCGCGCAGATCGCGTCGAACAGCTCCCCGGCCGCCTCCTCCTCGAACTCCGTCAGCCCGAACAGCTGCGTGGCCCGGCCCAGCTTGGCGTCCAGCGCGGCGTCCGTGTGCAGCGTCGTCCGCGCGACCACCCGCCCGCCCCGCCGCAGCAGGAACAGCCGCACGCCGCGCCGGCGCCACCCGCGCACCGTGGCGCGCAGGGGCGGCACGAAACGGTGCTCGCCCGCGTACAGGCGGTCGGTGAAGGTGAGGAAGTCGCGCAGGTCGCGGCCGGTCTCGACGGGGATCACGCGCGCCTCACCGCCGGGCCGTCGCCCCTCTCGGTGGACAGCGGGGTGAAATGCTCGATGTGCGCCATCGGGCCGCCCTCGGCCCGCCAGATCCCGTTGCTGTACCCCTCGGGCTCGGCGTTGTAGAGCCGGATGTAGCCGCCGGTGGCGTTCCTGGTGCCGTCGGTCACCCACCGCATGAGCTTGCGGTGGTGGCGGCTGCGGGCGAAGCGCAGCAGCGCGTCGCGGTCCTCGAAGAAGGCCAGGGTGCCCAGCGTGAACGGGAACTCCCAGTAGATCTTGTGCCAGCGGTAGCCGCGCATGCGCTTCATGTCGCGCACCATCCGGAACCACGTCAGCGTGAGCGTCAGGATCGACAGCGGCCCCCGGTAACGGGTCGCCCCGACGAACATCGCCGTCGCCTGCCCCTGCGGCGGCGTCCTGCTGAAATCCTGGGTTCTCATGCGTCCTTCACCAGATAGACGTTCTTCATCTTCGTCAGCCGCGCGAACGGCCCCTCGCCGAGCGCGAACACCTTGATCCGCAGGTCGGCGGCCGTCGGGTCCTCCTTCAGCGACTCGGCGAAGTCGCGGGAGACGGCGCTCAGGTGCGCCACGACGCCCTTGCGGCAGATGTCGGCCAGCGCCTGCTCGTCCACCTCGCCGCGCACCTCCAGGTTGATCACCGGCCGGTACTCCAGGCCGGGCAGCTCCTCCAGCGACAGGCAGAAGCGGTTGATCGCGGCGGCGTACGGGTTGCCCTGGTAGAGGCCGTACTCGACGTCCTGCGGATAGAGGTTGGCCCCCATGTAGGAGATCGTCGAGTCCTTGCGGCCGAACAGGAACAGCAGCGGCAGGTTCATCCGCTCGTCGGTCCACATGGCCGCGTAGTCGTCGTCGCCCAGCGCCCGCCGCACGTCGGCCAGCGTGCGCAGCCTGGCCTCGTCGCCGACGTTGTAGCGCAGCTTGGGCTGCAGGCAACTCTTGGTGTTGAGCGTGCACAGCAGCTCGCCGTCGTCGTTCACCTCCAGGAACGTCTCCAGCGGGTTGTAGTGGAAGATCATCGGCAGTCGTTGCTCGCCCGGCCCGAGCAGGGCGTCGCGCAGCCGCTGGTCGGTGGCCAGGCGCTTGCGCAGCCGTACGCTGAAGCCGCTCTCCGCGCCCATCCCGATCGTCAGGTCGGACGCGCCGTAACCGGAGCGCACCTCCTCGAAGCGCTCCTCCAGGTAGTCGCGCAGCGCCTCCGTCATGCCCTCGCCGCCGACCATGCCCCTGATGCGGTACTCCTGCCACGGGAAGCCCGCCTCGTCGAGGCGGTCGCGCAGATGCTTGAGGAACGGCGGGTACGCTGCCACCACGTAGTCGTAGCCGGGCCCGAAGTGCGCCAGCGTGTCGGCGATCTTCTCCAGGTCGGGGCCGGTGTTCTTGACCATGGCGATGCGGGCCATGGCCGCGCCGGTCGTGGTGCCGGTCGCCCAGGCGCCCATCGAGTACGCGTTGATCACGAACAGCCGGTCGCCGGGGAAGACCAGCCCGATGTACCCGGCGGCGTTGCGGTAGATGCCCTTCAGCTCGCGCGGCCCGCGCACCCAGTTGTACGGCTTGCCGCTCGAACCGGACGACTCGTCCACGATCACGCCGGGCCGGTACAGCCTGCCCTCCTGGCAGCGGCTCGCCTCGTCGTAGGCTCCGGCGTAGTTCTGCTTCGTCGTCTCCGGGAAGTCGGCCAGCCGGCGGGCCCGCCCGGCGCCGTGCGCGTTCAGGAAGTGGCGGTAGGCGGGGACGTCCACGGCCGCGAACTGGCAGGCCACCCTGGCGTGCCTGGCCGCCACCCGGTCGAGCGCGGGGTGGTAGCCGCGGGCGACCATGCGCCAGATGGCGGGGTGCAGGGCGCCGAGGCGGTACGCGCCGGTCAGGGTCCAGGAGTAGGCCTGGAGGCGGGCCCTTCGCCAGCGTTGACGGGGGGTGAGCGGCCCTAGGACGGGGCTGAGGCGGATCATGAACGGTGAGACTAGTGGGGGCGACTGAAAGATCACTTGTCGTCCACTTTCATGGCATTCGTTCTTGCGGAACGAGACTTTCCGCAATGCCATCTAGCCTGGGTGGCGTCGAACGGATGAGAGGCAACACACGTGATCGAACTGTCATGGCCGCAGGTCAGCGCCAGGCGACTGGAGCGCGCCGGGCTCGCCGGCCCGCACGGTGGCACTGAGGGGACGGTGGCCGCCATGTGCGGCGCGCACGCCCAGGTCATGGCAGCCGCCGAGCTGTCCGTCGGGCTGCGGCTCGACGGCGTCACCCGCGTCCACGTGCGCGAGGCTCTGTGGAAGGAGCGCGGCCTGGTCAAGACGCACGGCCCGCGCGGCACCGTGCACCTGCTGCCCGCCCGCGACCTGCCGCGCTGGGTGAGCGCCCTGTCCACGCTGCCCGTCAGGCCCGCTCCGGCGTCCATGCGGATGACGGACGAGCAGACCGATCAGGTCGTGGCGGCCGTCCGCGAGGCGGTCAAGGGCGCCGAGCTGACCATGGACGAGCTGAGCGAGGCGGTCGTCGCCGCCACCGGCCCGTGGGCGGGCGACCTGGTCATGCCCGCGTTCCAGGGCTACTGGCCGCGGTGGCGGCAGGCCATGCACCTGGCCGCGCACCGGGGCGCGTTCGTCTTCGGGCCGGGTCGCGGGCGCAAGGTCACCTACACCGCCGCGCCGGACACGCTGCCCGCGACGGACGGGCCCGCCTGGCTGGTCAGGAACTACCTGTGGGCGTACGGGCCCGCCACGCCCGCCGAGTTCGCGCAGTGGGCGGGCGGCACCACCGGGTGGGCGAACGCGGCGTTCCGGGAGGTCGAGCTGGAGGAGGTCCGGCTGGAGGGGCGGCCGTGCTGGTTGCTCGCGGGCGACACCGGCATGCCCGCCGAGCCGCCCCGTGGTGTGCGGTTGCTGCCGTACTTCGACGCGTACGTGGTGGCGGGCCGCCCCCGCGAGCTGCTGTACGCCGGAGCCGCGGCCCAGCGGGCCCTCGCCGGCGGACAGGCGGGCAACTACCCGGTGCTGCTCGTGGACGGGGAGGTGGCGGGCGTGTGGCACCAGCGCCGCTCGGGCAGCCGGATCGACGTCACGGTCGAGCCGCTGTGCGACCTCACGACGGCCCGGCTGGACGAGCTCCAGCAGCAGGTGCGGCGGGTCGGCGAGGTGCTGGAGGGCCGCCCGAGCCTCACGATCGGCCCGGTCACCGTCGGACCGCATGCCTGAACGTTCCCTATCACTCCCTTTATGGGGCAGAATAGGGAGTGTTATGGAGCAATACACCGTGGAGCAGGTCGCGGATCTGCTGGGTCTGCACGTCAAGACCGTGCGCAACTACGTACGGGACGGGCGGTTGCCCGCCGTGCGGATCGGCAAGCAGTACCGCATCGCCAAGGAGGACCTCGCGGCGTTCACCGGCCTGCCCGCCGCCGCGACCACCAGGCCCCGCCGCGCCGAGGTGTCCAGCATCGTGCAGGTCGACGGCATCGCCAGGGCCGACCTCGACCGCGTCAGCACCATGGTCACCGGCTCGCTGGCGGGCCGGCCGCACGGGCTGAGCGTGCAGTTCGTCTACGACGAGGAACGCGAGCACCTCAAGATCATCGTGCTGGGCGGGCTGGAGGAGAGCGCCCAGGTGCTGCGGATCATCGACGCGCTGGTGAGGGACTGATGGGCGGCCTCTACTCCTCCCCGGAAGGCGCGGCGGCCGTCGAGCGCCGCCACCGCGAGCTTCTGGAGCGCTGGCCGGTGCCGTACGAGCAGGTGCGCGTGCCGACAGCGCAGGGGGAGACGTTCGCCGTGACGTGCGGGCCCGCCGGGGCGCCGCCGCTGCTGCTCCTGCACGGGTCGGCCGGCACCAGCGCCATGTGGCTGGGCGACGTCGCCACCTGGGCGCGGCGGTTCCGCGTGCACGCCGTGGACATCGTCGGCGAGCCCGGGCTGAGCGCGCCGTCCCGGCCCCCGCTGCGGCCCGGCACCTACGCCGGCTGGCTCGGCGAGGTGATGTCCGGGCTCGGTGCGGAGCGGGTCTCGATCGCCGCGGTGTCGCTGGGCGGCTGGATGGCGCTCGCGTACGCGACCCGGTGGCCCGAGCGGGTCGAACGGCTCGCCCTGATGTGCCCGAGCGGGATCGGAAGGCGGCGGGTGCTGCCGTTGTCGCGGGCGTTGCCGCTGCTCGTGCTGGGTGGAGAGGCGGGGCGCCGCCGCGCGATGCGCCTGATCCTCGGCCCGCAGGCAGCCGCGCTCGACTCCACCGACTCCACCGGCTCCACCGGCTCTTCTGGCGATCTGGCGGCGTTCGCGTTGCTGATCCACCGGCACTACCGGCCGCGCCGCGGCAGGCTCCCGGTCTTCCCCGACGACGACCTGCGCCGCCTCACCATGCCCATGCTGGTCATCGCCGGCGACCGCGACGCCCTGCTCGACACCCGGGCCACCCGGCGCCGCCTGGCCCGCACCACCCCCACGGCCGACGTGCGCGTCCTGCCCGGGACCGGTCACCTCCTGCCCCCGCAGACCCGAGAGATCATGAGCTTCCTGGAGAGCACCCATGCCTGACGGCTACCACTACGCGGCCGGCGAGCCGCTGAACACCACTGCCGACGTCCTCGACCTCATCGCGGAAGCGTGGGGCCACCACGTCACCTGGGTGGCCGTCCCCATCGAGCGCCTGCCCGGCGACTTCTTCAAGCTGAGCACCGGAGTGGCAGGCGAGATCACCCAGAAGTTCGCCAACTACCGCATCGGGCTGGCCATCGTGGGCGACACCGACCACCACGCCGCCACGGGCAACGCGGTGCGCGCCTGGATGATCGAGGCGAACCGGGGCGAACAGCTCTGGTTCGTACGCGACGAGGCCGAACTGGCGGCCCGCCTGTCAGCCAGGGGCTGAGCCGGGGCGGCCTCTGGCCACAGCCGCCTCGATGCCGTCGAGCAGCACGTCCAGGCCGCTCGCGAAGGTGTCGTCGTCCGCGCCGGGCTCGGACTCCACCCAAGCCACCATCGGATAACGGCCGGTGACCCCCGGGGCCACCTCCTCCAGCAAATGCGAGCGCGTCCGCCACCACTCCTCGTCGGACACCCCGGTCGCCGACGGCGCCAGCCGCGACTCCGAGACCGTCCTGGCCGCGCCCCGCACGAAGTCCAGCAGCAGCGCCACCACCCCGCGCGTCCTGCGCGGCCCCAGCCCGGTCCCGCGCAGGATCGCCACCAGGCTCTCCAGCGTCGCGAACTCGTTGGGCCCCAGCACCGGCCGGGCCTGCGACACCTGCAGCACCCACGGATGCCGCAGGTAGAAGGCCAGCGTGTGCTCGGCCCAGCGGGCCACGGTCGGGCGCCAGCCCGCGCTCGCGTCGTAGGCGGTGGGCAGCTCGGCCAGCACGCGGTCGTACATCAGGTCGATCAGCTCGCCCTTGTTCGGCACGTACGTGTAGAGCGCCATGCCGGTGCGGCCGAGCCGTTCGCCGACCTTGCGCATCGACAGGGCCGCCATGCCCTCGCTGTCGGCCACCTCGATCGCGGCCTCGACGATCACGTCCACGCTCAGCCCCGGCTTCGGGCCTGGACGCACCTCGCCCGGCTCCTCGCCGCTGCGCCACAACAGCGCCATCGACCGTCGCGCGTCACCCTGACCTGCGAAGACGACCAACGCGCAGCTCCTGGGGGCCGGACAATGCCTTACGCCATAAGGCTATCAGCCGGGTGGATCATGCGAACGGCGGCTGTCCCGGCCCCCGCCCAATGGCGGGTACCGGGACAGCCGCGCGCCGAAAGCTCAGCTTTCGTCAGCCGAAGATGGCGTTGCCGTCGTCACCGTCGTCGTCATCATCGTCATCGTCGTCGCCGGACCAGTGCTCCCGGTAGTCCTTCGACTCGAACTTCTTGCAGACGTCGGCGTCGCGGGTGCCGGCGAAGACGCCGTGCTTGGTGACGTGCTGGTAGGTCGAGTCGTCGTTCATGCCGAGCCCGCAGTTCTGCGGGTGCTTGGCCCAGTGCTCGGACCAGACCGGCTCCTTGCCCTCGTCGGCGGCCACGGAGCCGGCCGTCCCGAACAGTACGGCCGCGGCGAGCAGCGCACCACCGGCGGCGGTGAGGCTCTTTCTCATGATCTCCCCCTGTAATCACGGAGTGCCATCGGCCATCACTATACGTAGCGATCTTGATGCTTCCAGTAGCGCCACACCGACTTTTCCCTCAATAGACCACCGATGATGGGTGGAACCCGCTCACTGCCCCCTGGAAGACGGCCCGGAGGAACGTCGTCAGGGCCTCGGTCACCTCCACCGGGCGTTCCACGGGCGGGAGGTGACCGGCCTCGGGCAGGTCGAGGCGGCGCGCGCCCGGGATGCCCGACGCCGGCAGCGCCGACACCTCCTGGATGCCCGGCACGTCCGACAGCCCGTTGATCACCAGCGTGGGGGCGGTCACCTCGGGCAAACGGGTGTGCGTCGCGGCTCCGGCCGGGTCCACGTGGCCGGACGGCGCCGAGGAGTGCACGCGTTCGGCGGCCTGCTCCACCAGGCCGCGCGGTCCACGCGCAGGGCGTCCAAGAGGGCGAGCAGGTCCTCGTGGGTGCACACCTCGCCCTCGGCGTCGGGGGATCGGCCGTGCCCGCGCCAGTGCCCGCCGCCGGGGTCGCGGGCCCGGCTTCCTCGTACGAGATGCCGAGATCGTCCATGATCGGGACGTCAGCGACGGCGGGGGAGGTGCGGGGCGGTGTTCGCCACGGGCACAGGATGCGCGATCAGGCGTAGTCCGGGGTCATGACGGCGGCCAGGGTGAGGTGGGAGGCGGCCTCCTCGGGCCGGCCCTGGCGCTGGAGGGTGCGGCCCAGGAGGTGGCGGGCGTAGGAGTCGTCCGGCGACTCGGCCACCAGCGACTCCAGCGTCGTGCGCGCCCGGTTGAGCTGGGCCGAGGCGAAGTACGCCCGCGCGGCCAGCAGCCGCACGCCCCGGTCGTCGCCGTGCGCCGCCATCAGCGGCCGCAGCAGGGTCAGCGCGCCGAGCGGGTCGCGCTGGCCGAGCAGCGACTCAGCGTGCCGCAGCCGCTCCACCTCGGCGGGCAGCTGCCGGGGCGTGTGCCGCGCCGCGTCCTCCAGGAACGCGCGCAACGTCTCCGGCGGCTGCGCGCCCTCCAGCGCGAGCCCGTTCGCCACGATCGTCGGCGAGGTGCGCACGCCCTTGGCCTTGCCGACGAGCAGCAGCTCACGCACCTGCTCCGCGCCAGGCAGGGTCTCCAGCGCGGGCTCGCCAGTGTATCCGGCCTCCTCCGCCAGGCCGGTCCCGGCGGCGATGGAGGTCAGGACGGCGAGGTCGCTGATGTCCTGGACGTCCACGAAGTGCGCGTGCAGGATCCGCTCCACCACGCGCTCCTGCAACTCGGCCCCGCCCTTCTCGTAGGCCAGCGCGATCAGCCGGTGCGCCTCCAGCGTGCCCGCCCGCCAGCCGGAGCCCCACTGCTCGCCGAGCCCCTCGGCGGCGGCCACCTCGGCCACCCGCGCCCGGTTCTCGGCCGGGGACAGCCCCGGCGCGCAGGCGCGCAGCGCCTCGTCGGCCACCGGGTCCCGCAGCATCTCCGACATGGGGACGGCGCGCACGGGCGCGGAAGGGTCGATCTGGTACGGCCGCCAGACCACCTCGACCGGCTCCCCGGACCAGGAGGCCAGCGCCTTCTCCATCCGGCGCTTCCCGATGTGAGCCCATCCGCAGACGACGTCCGCCCAGATCTCCACTCTCATGCCCCACAAGGTATGCGACAGATGTTGATTAGTCAACACATGTCGTATATGCGATGCTTGTCGTATAGTGGAGGCGTGAACCCGGAAGATCCGCGCGCCCAGCGCACGCGCGCCCGTCTCAAGGCGGCCATGCTGGAGCTGGCCGTGCAGCAGGAGCTCGCCACCATCACGATGTCCGCGCTGGCCAAGCGGGCCGAGGTGAACCGGGCGACGATCTACCTGCACTACCCCGACGTCGACTCGCTGGTCACCGACGCCATGGAGGACGCCGTCGCGGCCGTCGCCGGCGCCGCCGCCCTGTGCCCGCTCGACGCGCCGCGCGACCGGGCGCCCGGCCCGCTGGTCGAGCTGTTCCAGCACGTGGAGGTCAACGCGCAGTTGTACCGGCGCATGCTCGGGTCGCACGGCAGCGCCCGCTTCGGGGCGCGGATGCGCGAGCGGCTGACGGCCGAGCTCACGCAGCGCTTCGCCGGCGGGCGGCGGCCGTCCGGGTGGGACGACGTGCCGGTGGGGATGCACGCCGCGTACCTGGCGGGGGCGCTGGTCGGGGTGATCGCGCACCACGTCGCGGAGGAGGGCCCGGCCCAGGAGGCGGCGCTGGCGTTCTGGCGGCTCTTCCGCACCGCCGGTTGCCAGGCGGGCGGTGGGTGAAGGAGGGCGTGGGTGATACCGCGGACCCCGGCGCATGGCCGATAATGTCCACGGTTGTCGTCACGCGTTCGATGGGGGTTCGTATGCGCCTCGCCAAGGTCCGTGCCACCGCTTCACGGCGAGGGCGCCGCACGCTGTAGCCGGTCGCCGTCGGGTTGGCGCCGGCGGGCGAATGCTCCTCGTGTGAAGCGGTCGCTCGCGTAAAACCGACCGTTTCCCATTCCTTCGAGGAGCCCTTTCGCGTGCCTTCATGTCCGCGCCCCGGCGCCGGACAGTTTCACCTCGCGCGCTCCCCGAAGCTCCGTCCTCCCATCGCACTTCGCACGTCAGGTGAACACAGCCATGCTTCCCGATGACCTCAGAACCGCCCTCGACCAGGCCCTGACCCCCTTCACCCCGCAGGAGCTGTCGGACTCCGCCGCCCGGATCACCGAGCGCTACCGCGTCGCGGGCGTCTCCACCGGCGGCAACCACCTGCGCTCCCGCGCCGACATCGCCGCCTACGCCGCCTACCGCATGCCCGCCACGTACGCCGCCGCTTCCACCGCCATGCGCCAGGCGGCGGCCCTGACCCCGGGCTTCGAGCCCCGCAGCCACTTCGACGCCGGCGGCGGCACCGGCGCGGCGATCTGGGCCGCGGCCGGGATCTGGCCGTCGATCGAGAAGGTCGCCGTGGTCGAGCACGACGCCCACATCATCGACCTGGGCCGCCGCCTGGCGCGCGGCGGCCCCCAGTCGCTGCGCGGCACGACGTGGCGCCAGGCGTCCGTCGCCGCGAATCTCGACCGCCCCGCCGCCGACCTGGTCACCATGTCGTACGCCCTGGGCGAGCTCCCGGAGCCCGACCGCCCCGGCGTCGTCAAGTGGCTGGCCGAGGGGGCCGCCATGGTGATCATCATCGAGCCCGGCACCCCGGCCGGGCACGCCACCGTGGCCGCGGCCAGGGAGGTGCTCGCCGCGCAGGGCCGTACCATCGTCGCCCCGTGCCCGCACGACGGCGCCTGCCCGATCCAGCCGGGACGCGACTGGTGCCACTTCTCCGTCCGCCTGCCCCGCACGTCCCTGCACCGCCGCATCAAGGCGGGCACGCTCAGCTTCGAGGACGAGAAGTTCTCGTACGTGGCCGCCGCCACCGGCGCCTGGCCGCGCCCCGCCGCCCGCGTCCTGCGGCACCCGCAGAAGCGCAAGGGCGTGGTCTCCCTGCGGCTGTGCACGGAGGGCGACGGCCTGCGCGACGTGATCGTCTCCAAGCGGCAGGGCGAGCTCTACCGCCAGGCCCGCGACGTGGACTGGGGTGACGCCTGGCCGCCCGCCGGCTGAAACCACTCGCTCGTCACCCGGCACGGGCGTGCTCTGCACGCTCGCCGCCGGCCTGACCCGCGGTGTTCATGCTGCTGACGTTCGTGGTCTTCGCCGGGTACGGCCTGTGCGCCGCCGCCGTCAGTCTTCCGGCCCCGGCGTGGTGGCCGCGCGGTGCGCCTCCAGCGTCGGGCACGGCACGCACACCCGGTGATCGCACATCCGGCAGGTGGTGTGCAGGCTGCGCCCGTCGCTGCCGTGCACGTGCAGGATCGTTTCCAGGATGCCGGACAGCTGCTCGCGCTGCTCAGGGCTGAGGGGCTCCAGCAGCTCGGCGAGCGCCTTCTGCCGGGCGGTGAGCACGTCGCCGACCACCTGCTGCCCCTCCGGCGTGAGGGACACCAGGACGCGGCGCCGGTCGGCGTCGTCGTCGCCGGCCTGCCGCGTCGCCCAGCCCGCCTCCTGCAGCCGGTTGACCAGCCTGGTGGTGCCCGAGTGGGAGAGGAACAGCGTCCTGCTCAGCTCGTCGACGAACAGATCGCCGAACGTGGCGAGCGCGACGAGGGCCGACACCAGGGAGTCGGACTTGCCGGGCAGCGCGCTCTGCCACGCGCGGCGGACGGCGTCGTCGGCCACCAGTGCGCAGGCCCCGTAGAGGTTGACCGCTCGCTGCAGGCTCACCGTGCAAGTTTAACGACCAGGACAAACACTGACCAATCCCGTTTCTGCGTTAGTGGCCCGGTTTCGACGGTATATGTGCTTGACGCACGCAAGCATCTCGCATCGCCGGCGCATCTGGAGCTGCCATGACCCTTCACTGGGCGCACCCCCCCGAGCCGGACACCGGTCAAGCCCCCGGCGCCCGCTATCACCACCGGCCCCGCGTGGGGTCGGAGATCGGACGACTCCGCCAAGTATTGGTGCACCGGCCCGGCCGCGAGCTGGCACGCCTCACGCCGGCCAACTGCCGGGAACTGCTCTACGACGAGGTGCCCTGGCCGACGGGCGCCGGGCTGGAGCACGACGTGTTCACCGCCCGGCTGCGCGAGCACGGCGTGGAGGTGGTCTACCTCACCGACCTGCTCGTGCCCGCCCTCACCGGGCAGGCCCGCGAGTGCGTGGTGGAGTCGCTGGCCGCGACCGGCGAACGCCGTACGGACAGGGCGTTGCACGACTGGCTGACCAGACTGCCGGCGGCGGATCTCGCCGACGTGCTGATCGCGGGCGTGCTCCCCGGGGAGCTGCCGGACGCCCCCGGCTGGCTGCGCCGCATCGCCGGGCCCGACTTCCTCGTCCCGCCGCTGCCCAACCTCGTCTTCGTCCGCGACTCCTCGGCCTGGATCCACGACCGGCTGTGCCTGACCCGCCTGCGCAAGCCCGCCCGGCAGGGGGAGCGGCGCGTGCTCTCCCTGGCGTACGCGGGCCTGCACAGCCTCTCCCAAGTGGACGGCTGGGCCGCCTGGACCCTGCGGCACGGTGTGGAAGGCGGCGACATCCTGGTGCCCGGCGACGGGACCGTGCTGATCGGCGTCAGCGAGCGCAGCGGCTTCGCGGACGTGGCGGCCCTGGCCGAACGGCTGCTGCTGGACGGGACGGCGCGTGACGTGGTCGTCTGCCCGCTGCCGCGCGAACGCGCCACCATGCACCTGGACACCGTCCTGACCATGGTCGACGCCGACCGGTTCCTCGTCTTCAGCCACCTGGCCGGCCGCCTGACCGGCCACCGCCTGCGGTTGCGCGGACAGGAGCTCGAACTGGCGCAGGAAGGGCCGCTGCGCGACATCCTGGCCGCCACGCTGGACAGGCCGGACCTTCAGTTCATCAGCCTCAGCACCGACGCCCCGACCGCCGAGCGTGAGCAGTGGGACGACGGCAACAACGTCCTGACGCTCGCCCCGGGCGTCGTGATCAGCTACGAGCGCAACGAGCGCAGCAACGAACTCCTCGCCGACCACGGGGTCGAGGTCGTCACCGTGCCGGGGGCCGAGCTGGGCAGGGGGCGCGGCGGCCCCCGCTGCCTGTCCTGCCCCCTCATCCGTGAGCCCGCCTGAGAAGAGCCCGTCTGAGAAGGAGCGCCTGTCATGGGCCGAACCCTTGCCGAACACCGGTCACGCCTGCTCACCAAGGAGGATCTGACGGGCGGCGCCTGTCAGAGCTGGGTGACGGAGGCGTACGAGGCCTACCGCGCCGTGATCACCGACCCGGAGTTCCCCTGCTCCTTCGGCACCACCGCCGAGGCCCAGGGACACATCCGCTACACCTGGGTGGGCGGGGAGCACGACCTCGGCGCACTGCCGCCGACCCTGGCCGACTTCATCGCCCTCTCGCGCGCCCACCCGCGCCGCCGCCACCTGCTCATCGCGTTCTTCCCCGACAGGGGAGAGCGCGACTTCGCCGCCCACGAGCGGCGTTTCTGGGACACCCTGCGCTGGCTGCGCGCGCACGACCCCGAGCCGTGGCCCGCGGGCATCCCCAGCGACCCCGACCACCCCGAGTGGGAGTTCTGCTTCGCCGGCGACCCCATGTTCGTCTTCCCCTGCATCCCCGCCTACCGGCGGCGCCGCAGCCGGCGCATGGGCGACCACTTCCTCATGTGCTTCCAGCCCAGAAGGGTGTTCTTCGGCACCAACCGCGACGACCCCGGCGGTGAGCGCATCCGGCAGCGGATCTACGACCGGGTGCGGCGCTGGGACGACGTCCCCCCGCATCCGCAACTGGTCGAGCTCGCCTACGGCGACACGGAGATGCGCGAGTGGAAGCAGTACGTGCTGCCGGACACCAACGTCCCCCTCGCCGACCGCTGCCCCCTGCACCACGAGAGGGGCCCCTCGTGAACACCGTCACCGACCCCGGCACGGTCTGCGGGCGAGTCTTCGCGACCGAGAGCTGGCAGGACGCCTGGCTGGCCGGCCAGGCGGAGCCGGCCGCCGCCCACGTCCGGCTGCGGGCCGGCGGGCTGCCGGTCACGTTGCAGCTCGTCGCGCACTCGCCGCTGTGGCGCGGGTACGAGGGCGACGCGGGCCTGCCGCCCGTGTGGGACGGGCCGGTCGCGTACCTGTCCACCGTGTACGCCGTCTCCAGCCCGCTCAACCAGGTGCCCGCGCCCGAGGCGGCCCGCGTGGCGGCCGAGACCGTGGCGGAAGCCTTGGAGACCGCCCAGGGGTGGGGCGCCGAGGCCCTGGTCGTCACCAACCTGGAGCCAGGTCCGGCGCTGGGCGAGCTGCCGCCGCCGGACGCCCTCGTCCGGCTCGACGCCACGTGCCGCCTGCGCCTGACGGACGGCATGGACGCCTACCTCGAACGGCTGGCCACCGCCCACCGGGGCCGGCTGCGGCGCTACCACCGGCGCGGCGCGCAGGCCGGGCTGACCTACCACGACAGGGACGTCACCGAGGCCGGGCAGGTGCTGCCCGCCTTCGCCCGGCTCACCCGCCAGCCCGCCGAGCGGCACGGCACCCCGCCCCTCTACAGCGAGCCGGCGCTGCGCGCGCTGCTGGAGGTGCCGGGCACCCGGCTGCTCAGCGCGGACCTCGACGGGCGGCCGGCCGCCGGGCTGCTGTCCTTCGAACACGACGGCTGCCTGATCCTGTGGGCCGCCGGCATCGACTACACCCTGCTCAAGACCCACTTCCCCTACTACTTCCTGATCTACGAGGCCATCGGGGCGGCCGCCGCCCGCGGCTGCCGGTGGGTCGACTTCGGGCGCGGCAACCTGGAGTTCAAACAGCGACTCGGCTTCCACCCGGTCGACCTGTGGAGCCCGGTGTACGCGCTCGCCCCCGGCCGCCGGGCCCACTACGCGGATCGCCTGGCCGAGATGCACCGCCGCATCGGCGACTTCCTGGGCAGGCCAGGATGAACGGCCGGGCCGGCGTGCGGTTACGGCTGGTGGCGCTGCTCACCGCCGTCGGCGTGGCGAACGTGGCCTACACCGTGCTCATCCCGTTCGTCCCGACTCTCAACACGCTGTTCCAGATGAGCGCGGTGCTCATCGGCGTGGCGTTCGCGGGGTTCGCCGCGGCCAAGGCGCTCAGCCAGCCCCTCGGCGGCTGGCTCGTCGACCGGATCGGCGGCCGGACCATCGCGATCGCTGGCCTGGCCGTCACCGCCCTGGCCACCGCGGCGCTGGCCGTGGCCACCACGTCCGCCCAGGTGGTGGCCTGCCGGTTCGTCTGGGGCCTCGGGGAGGGGCTGGCCATGCCGGCCCTCTACCGGCTCACCGCGCAGCTCGGGAACGAGTCGGGGCACGGCTCGGACCGTACGCTGGGCTGGTTCGGGACCGCGGCGGTGGCGGGGATGACGGTGGGGCCCGGCCTCATCGCCGCGCTGTCCGGGGTGATCGACTTCAGGTCCGCGTTCGCGGGCGGCGCGCTGCTGACGGTGCTCGCCACCGTCCTGGTGGCGCTGGCCTTCCGCCGCGGCGGGCGTCCCGAGGGGAGCTCGGCGAGCGGCGGGACGCCCGCGCCCGCCGAGGGCGCCGAGCGGCTGTCCCGTCTGCCGCTGATCCCGCTCGTCCTCGTCCTGGGCGTGCTCGACCTGGCCAACAACGCCGTCTACGCGGCGCTGGAGCCGCTGTTCCCGCTGCACGGCACCGGGCCGCTGGGCGCGGGGGAGCAAGCGGTCTCGGTCAGCTTCTTCCTCGGGCTGGCCGTCTTCGCCGTCTTCTCCTGGGTGGGCGGCCGGATCGTGCGCCTGTCAGGCGGCTTCCCCCTGGCCGCCGCGGTCTTCGCCGTGCAGGCCGCGGCGCTGGCGCTGGCCTGGGTGACCGGCTCGTACGGGGTGTTCACCGCGGCCTTCATCGGGCTGATGGCCGTGCAGCCACTGGTCTACGTCAACATGCGGGCGGTCATCGGGCGGCTCGGGGAAGGACGTCAGGGATGGGCGTTCGGCTGGTTCGGGCTGGTTTCCGACCTTGGCTGGGTCGCCGGGCCGATCGCGGCCACGGCCGCCTACCAGGTGCTGGGCGGCGGCAGCTTCGCGCTGCTCGCCGTGGTCGCCGTGGCCGCCTCGGCGCTGAGCGCGGCGGCCTTCCCGTGGCTGCGCGCGCCGTTCCGGCAGGACTCCGGCACGCCGCCGGTGCAGCAGGCCACCTCCGCCTGACCTCCGGCACGCGGCGACCGTGCCGCCTCCGCCCGGCCTCCGGCGCACGGCCACCGTGCCGCCTCCGCGCGACCTCCGGCGCACGGCCACCGTGCCGCCTCCGCCTGACCTCCGGCACGCGGCGAGCGTGCCGCCTTCGCCCGGCCTCCGGCACACGGGAACCGGGAGGACCTTCGCGGTCCTCCCGGTTTCCCGTCGCCGTCCGCCTGTCAGCCGGGCTTCACCGCCTCGGCCAGGATGTAGTACCCGAACCGGCTGAACGGGGGAGTCTCGTTCAACGCCGTCTCGAGTTGCTCGACGATCGAGTAGATGCCGGGGTCGGCCAGGATCTGGTCGGCCACCCAGGCCGCGACCACACAGTTCCCGCGCAGCGTCGTGGGCTTCAGCCCGGCGTCGGAGAACAGGTACTCCAGCTCGTCGGGGGAGAAGCTGAACCAGGGGGCCACGCGCTCCCCGCCGTCGCGGGTGCCGGTGAACACCAGGGTCTTGTTCTCGACGTCCGTGACGTCCACGGTCGCGAACCGGTCCGCCCGGGTGAGCTGCTCGAACGCGGCGTTCTTCACCCCGGTCAGCATCCGGCCGCCGGGCCGCAGCACCCGGGCGATCTCCGAGAACGCGGTCGTCCGTGCCTCGGGCGGGATGTGCATGAGCGCGAGCGTGCTGGTGACGACGTCGAAGCTGTCGTCCGGGTACGGCAGGTCGCACATGTCGCCCCGCTCGAACCGGATCCTGGCCCCTTCCTCCTCCGCCTTGCGCCGCGCGACGGACAACATCCCGTCGCAGATGTCCAGGCCGACGACCTCCCGGGCGAGCCTCGACAGGGGGATGGTGAGCCGGCCGGTGCCGCAGCCGATGTCGAGCACGGAGTCCCCTGGCCTGACGCGGCCGAGGATGAAGTCGAGCTCGGTGTCGATGAAACGGCGGTCGGCGGGGGTGAGGCCGGGGATGCGGTCGTCGTACTCCTCGGAGATGAACTCGTAGACCTGCCTGATGGCTTCCTTGGTCTGCGCGGTCCTTTCTTCGAGGCCGGTGTACGAGCGGTGTGCGGTTTGAGTCATTCCGTTTTCTCTCCTGGGTCAGATAAATGACGAGGTGACGATTCGCAAGGCATTGGCGGGCGTCGGAAATGAATGCCGCGCGTCATTTGTCCTGCGTTGATTTTGCCTGCCTGAGCAGGCAACAGGTGTGCTCGGAACCCTTTCTGACTGAATGATGGACGTCTCCATACCCATTCACTCCGGATAAATCGCCCGGAGCACTATGATTTTTTTATTCGGCACTCGGTTCCGTTGAGTGCCAGAAGTGCGCGCGGGTATTTACCTTGACTTCTTCACTTTGGGTGAGCGAAGTGCCTGAAAAAGCAATCGGCAGAAAAGGGCTCCGGCGGGCCCCTCGACATCGGCCGTGATCGTCACCAGAATGTCGGGGAACGTCAGACGGGGGACTGTGGGATGACGGAGGCCGGGGGGACACGTCCGGACGACCCGGCGCAGATCGCCGGATACAGGCTGATCGGCCGGCTCGGGGAGGGCGGGCAGGGCACCGTCCATCTCGCCGTCCCCGCCGCCGGGGACGACACCACCAGGGTGGCGGTGAAACTGCTGCGCGCCGAGCTGGCGGGGGACGCCGAGGCGGCGCGCCGGTTCGTCCGCGAGGTGGAGCTGGCCCGGCGGGTGGCGCCGTTCTGCACCGCGCAGGTCCTCGCCACGGGGCTGCACGAGGGCCGCCCGTACATCGTGAGCGAGTACGTCGAAGGCCCCACCCTGGCCGAGGTGGTGCGCGCGGAGGGGCCGCGGACGGGCGCGTCCCTGCACCGGCTGGCGATCGGCACCGTCACCGCGCTGGCGGCCATCCACCAGGCCGGCATCGTGCACCGCGACTTCAAGCCGTCCAACGTCCTGCTGGCCGCCGACGGGCCCCGGGTGATCGACTTCGGCGTGGCCAGGGCGCTCGACCTCACCTCGACGCTGACCGGGGGCGTGATCGGCACGCCCGCGTTCATGGCGCCCGAGCAGTTCGGGCAGGTGAGCCCCGGGCCGCCCGCCGACCTGTTCGCCTGGGCCGGCACGCTGGTGTTCGCCGCCTCCGGCCGGTACCCGTTCGGCAACGACCACCTGCCCGCGGTGATCGGCCGCATCCTGACCGCCGAGCCGGACGCCGCCTGCGTCGAGGACCCGGCCCTGCGCGCGCTCGTCCTGGACTGCCTGGCCAAGGACCCGGCCCGGCGGCCCACCGCGGGGGACGCGCTGGCGCGCCTGCTGGGCATGTCCCCCGTCGCCGCGACCCCACCCGCGCAGTCCGCCTCACCCGCGCGGCCCGCCCCGCCTCTTGAGACCGCCCTTCCCGCGACGGCCGGCAGATCGGGGCTCGCCCGCCGCCGCCCGTCGTTGCGGACCGGGATCGCCGCGGCCGCGGTCACCACCGCGCTGGCCCTCACGGCCCTCGCCCTGGCCCTCGGCCCCCCGTCCGCCACCTCCCGCCCCCCGGCGTCCTCCACCCCGCAGCGCCAGCCGGCCTCCACCACCGCCACCATCCCCAAACCCACGACGAGCTTCACCGTGCCGTCCACGGAGATGCGGGTCTACGAGAACGACGACGACCCGATCAAACTCGCCTCCTACTACGGCGGCAACGGCGTCTACATCCGGCAGCCGGACACCCGGACGTTCAAGCGGGACAAGAGCTACAGCCACCCCTACGTCCTGTCCCCAGACGGCACCGACGCGCTGGTCCTCAACAACTACAACCCGGACAACGGCCCCAAGACGGTCACGATCGTCAACCGCTCGACCGGCAAGAAGCGCCCCGTGCTCATCACCGACGAACGCGGCGTCTGGGCGTACGCGCCCCGCTGGGACCTCACCGGCCGTTTCGGCCTGGTGACGCTGTCCCTGCCCGGCGCGACCGGCGGCGCGTGGACGAGAGCGGGCTTCGCGATCGTCGACGTCGAGCGGGGAACCGCCCGCGTGGTGGAAGTCGACGAAGCGCCCGCGGGCCTGCTGCGCTTCTTCTGGGTGGGCGGCTCCATCGGCATGTGGGCCGAGGACGGCACGATCGAGCTGTACGACGTGAACGGCGTCCACCGCCGCAGCCTGGACGACGCCCACGCCCCCGAGCAGATGGACGACGGCCCGATCTCGCCCGACCGCTCCCGCTTCGTCACCCGATGCGCCGCCACGGGCACCGACCTGTGCGTGCGCCCGCTCAACGGGAACGGCCAGACGGTGACGGTCCCGTTCACGGGCACCCGGCTGCTCGGCTGGTGGGACGACGACCACCTGGCGGTCTTCCTGAAGAAGGGCGAGGGGTTCGACATCGTGGTGATCGACCTGACCGGCAAGCAGGTCCGGCGGCTGGCCTCCACCACCGAGAAGACGCCGGGCCTGTTCCACTTCACCAGAGCAAAGATCTGACCCGCCCCAGCGCGGGCGGGCGGGCGGCCGTGTGGTTGCATGATCCCCGGCCGCCACGGCGCACGCCCCCGCCCGGCCGTGACGGCGAGAAAGGACACGCGCAGTGAAGCCCCCCTCCCACGTCACCGCTCTGATCGACGGCGCCCATCCGGCCCGGTCCGTCCTCCGGCTGCTCGCGCGCCGGCCCGGCCGCATGGCGACGGCGCTCCTGGCGTTCGCGTTCAAGGAGATCCCGCTCTGGTTCCTCCCGGTCATCACGGCCGCGATCATCGACGTCGTCGCCGGCCGCGGCTCGCTCACCGCCGTCCTGTGGTGGTTCGCGCTCGCGGGCGTCCTGCTGCTGCAGAACTATCCGAACCACATCCTCTACACGCGCAACTTCATGACGGTCGTCCGCGACATCGGCGCCGACCTGCGCAACGCGCTCGCCGCGCGGCTGCAGAGCCTGTCGATCGGCTACCACACCCGCATGAGCTCGTCGATCGTGCAGAACAAGGTCGTGCGGGACGTCGAGAACGTCGAGCTGATGCTCCAGCAGGTGACCCACCCGCTGCTGTCGGCCACCATGGTGCTCATCGGCGCGATCTCCATGACCGCGATCGCCGTGCCGCAGTTCCTGCCCGTCTACGCGCTCACGGTCCCGATCGCGCTCGTGCTGCGCACCGCGCTCGGCCGGCGGTCGCGCCGCCGCAACGAGGAGCTGCGCCGCGAGATGGAGGGGCTCGCCGCCCGCGTCGGCGAGATGGCGTCCCTGATCCCCGTCACCCGCGCGCACGGCCTGGAGGAGACCGCGGTCACGCGCGTCGCCTACGGCGCCGACGGCGTGCGCAGGGCCGGCCTGCACCTGGACATGCTCAACGGGCACGTCGCGTCCCTGTCCTGGGTGACGATGCAGCTCCTGGGGGTCGGCTGCCTCGTACTGGCCGCGATCTTCTCCCTCACCGGCTTCCTGCCGATCACCGCCGGCGAGGTGGTCCTGCTGTCCAGCTACTTCGCCCTGCTCACCCAGGGGCTCACCCAGCTTCTCCTGCTCATCCCGGTCGCCGCGCGCGGCGTGGAGTCGATCCGGTCGATCGCCGAGGTCATCCAGGAGCCCGACCTGGAGCAGAACGAGGGCAAGCGCGCCGTCGCCGCCGTGCACGGCGCCATCCGCCTCGAACGGGCCTCGCACCGCTACCCGGGAGCGGACGGTGACGCCCTGCACGCCATCGACCTCGACATCCCGCCGGGGACGACCGTCGCGTTCGTCGGCTCGTCGGGCTCCGGCAAGTCGACCCTGCTCAACCTGGTGCTCGGCTTCGTCCGCCCCACCGGGGGCCGCATCCTGCTCGACGGGGACGACATCCAGGAGCTCGACCTGCGCACCGTCCGACGCTTCGTCTCGGTCGTCCCGCAGGAGTCGGTGCTGTTCGAGGGCACCATCAGGGAGAACATCGCGTACGGGCTGCCGGAGGTCCCCGACGAGCGGATCGCTCAGGCGCTGCGCGACGCGAACGCCTGGTCGTTCGTCCAGGACCAGCCGCAGGGCTGGGACACGGTCGTGGGGGAGCGGGGCGCGCGCCTGTCCGGCGGGCAGCGGCAGCGGCTCGCCATCGCCCGCGCGCTCGTCCGCGATCCGCGCATCCTGCTGCTGGACGAGGCGACGTCCGCGCTGGATTCGGAGTCGGAGGAACTCGTCAAGGACGCGCTGGCCCGGCTCATGCGGGGACGGACGACGCTCGTCGTCGCGCACCGGCTGTCCACGGTGCGGCAGGCGGACCGGATCGTCGTGCTGGACCGGGGGCGCGTCGTCGAGCAGGGCACGCACGACGAGCTCCTGGCGACCGGCGGCCGGTACGCCCAGCTTCACCTCACCCAGGCCGGCGCCGGGGCCTGACTCGTGGTGCGCGTCACCGGCACGCGCAGCGGGGATCCGACAGCGCCCGCGTCACCCCCCGGGCCGCGGCCATGAGCAGCCGCAGCAGGACGAAGTCCACCGAGAACGAGCGTAAGGTGCCGAGGCCCTGCTCGCGCAGCAGCTTGGCGGCCAGCGCGGTCACCATGCTGGAGTCCAGGCCGCCCGACAGCAGGGCGCACAGGGGCACGTCGCTGATGAGCTGGCGGGCGACGATGTCGTCCAGCAGGCCGCGCACGGTCCGCACGGTCCCGCCGACGTCGTCGGGGTGCTCGTGGGAGGTGAGCCGCCAGCAGCGGCGCTGCCGTTCCTCGACACGGTGACGACCTGGCCGGGGCGCACCTCGTGCATGCCGGAGAAGACGCCGTGCTCCGGCGTCTTGACGAACGCCGGCAGCTCCCGCAGCCCGCCCGCGTCGAGCACGCGGCGCGCGAGCGGGGTTGGCCAGGATCGCCTTCGGCTCCGAGCCGAACAGCACGCCGTGCGGCGTCGGGTAGTAGTACAGCGGCTTGATGCCCATGCGGTCGCGCACCAGGAGCAGCCGCTCCTCGCGGGCGTCCCAGACGGCGAAGGCGTACATGCCGTTGAGGTGCCCGGCCAGGTCCTCGCCCCACTCCAGGTAGGCGCGCAGGACGACCTCGGTGTCGCTGCGGGTGCGGAAGCGGTGGCCGAGCCCCGACAGCTCGGCCCGCAGCTCCTCGAAGTCGTACACCTCGCCGCTGTAGGTGAGGACGACGGGCTCGCGCCCCTCCTCCTCCGCCACCATCGGCTGGCGGCCGCCGGCGAGGTCGATGACGGCGAGCCTGCGGTGGCCGATGGCGGCGTGCCGGGCCGTCCACAGCCCCTCGTCGCCGGGGCCGCGGCAGGCCATGGTGCCGGTCATGTCCTGCGCGGTCCGGCGCTCCTCCCGCAGGTCACCCTCGAAGTCCACCCACCCCGCCATGCCACACATGCCCGGTTCCTGGTAGATCGTGGGGCAAGGCCGGGCGTGCAGTCCGTCAGGTGCGCCGCCGGATGGCCAGCAGCGCGACCCCGGCCAGGAGCAGGGCGAGGACGAGATGAGCGGCGGCCTCGATCCACTGCGCCGGCCAGTAAGGCAGCGCCAGCAGGCCCCGCAGCGCCCGCCCGGCGAGCTGGCCGGCGCCGACCAGCAGGAGGGACAGCGGCATGGCGATGCGCGTGTGCCGGGTGAGGGCGCCGAGCGCGACACCCAGCAGCAGGGCGAACAGCACGCGGGCGAACGGCACCGGGCCGTGGCTCTCGTAGTACGGCCAGGCCATCGGATCGCCTCCGGCGGCAGGCACCGTCCAGGCCAGCAGCGCGGCCGTCACCGCCGCCGCGACCAGCGCGCCCCCACCGCCGTGGACAGGACCGTGGCCAGCCACCGGCCGCGCGTCCAGCTCTGGGTCCAGGCCAGCCGGTACGTGCCCGTCTCGAACTCGCGGGAGATCAGCGGCGCCCCCCACACCAGGCAGACCGCCCCCGGAAGCAGCCCGGCGAGCTGCTGGGTGAGCCCGGACAGCCCCGGCTCCAGGCGCTCCGCCACGGCGGCCACGCCGTACATCGTCACGACGGCGGCGATCGCGGCGGCCTGGGCGCGCTGCCCCCGCCACGCCACCCACAGCGGCCCCGTCCCCGGTCCTGTCATCGGGACAGCCCCGGGTCGCGCAGATGGGCGAGCACGAGGTCCTCCATCGTGGTGGCGGGATGACGGGCGAGCAGGTCGGCGAAGCGGCCACGCAGCCGCACCCGGCCCGCGCCGAGCAGGATCAGGTGATCGCACACCCCGGCCAGGTCGGCGAGGAGGTGCGACGACAGCAGGACGGTGGTGTCCATGGCGCGCACCGCGTCCATCACCTGGATGCGGGCCAGCGGGTCCAGCTCGGCCAGCGGCTCGTCCAGCACCAGCAGGCCGGCCCGCTTGCCGGCGGCCAGGGCGAGCGCCACCAGGGTGCGCTGCCCGCCGGACAGGCGGTCCGCCCGACGGTCGAGGGGGATGTCGTGGGCGAGCAGGAACGAGACGGCGGCGTGCCGGTCCCAGGCGGGGTTGGTCGCGGCGCCGAAACGCAGCAGGTCCGTCACCGTCCAGCGGCGGTACAGCGGCTTGTCCTGCGCCACGAACGCCACCCCGGACACCTGCAGCGGGCGGCCCAGCACGCGGACCCGGCCCGTGGTGGGTGCCAGCAGCCCGGTCACCAGGTTGAGCAGCGTGGTCTTGCCTGCCCCGTTCGGCCCGACCAGCGCGCACCGGGCGCCGGGCGGCAGGTCGAACGTGGCCTCGCGCAGCGCCCAGTGCCCGCCGTACCGTCTGCCCAGCCCGTCCACCTCCAGCGCGCTCACGCCTGCCCCTCTCCGCCCGGCCCGCGCCCGCCCGGTCCGCGCCCGCCTGGTTCGCGCCCGCCTGGTTCGCGCCCGCCTGGTTCGCGTCCGTCCGGTTCGCGTCCGTCCGGTTCGCGTCCGTCCGGTTCGCGCCCGGTCTGCGTTCGCTCGCTCAGCTCCCGCCTGCGGCGCAGGAGCGCGGCGCGGCGGGTGTGTGCCCGCACGACCAGCACCAGCGCCGCCGCCACGAGGACGCCCCCGGTCGCCAACGCGGCACCCAGGCCGCCGCCGCGCTGCACGGCGACACCCGCCAGCCCCACCCCGGTGACCAGCGACGCCACCAGCGCGATCCACCCGGCGACCACCCGGTCGGTGGCGAACAGCGGCACCCTGCGCGTCAGCAGCCAGCCGCCGTACGAGGTCCAGGCCAGGCAGAACACGGTGAAGCAGGCGAACGCGGCCTGCGTGCGCCCCGGCAGCGGCCCCGGCTCGCTCCACCACAACGCCGCCACGAACACCGTCCCCGCCAGCCCGGCCAGCAGCGCCGCCACGGCGCGCGCCCGCCGCCACGGGGACAGCGCCGGCTCCAGCCGCTCGATCAGCTCCGCCGCCGACAGGCGCGGCTCGTCGTCGTTCATGCCCGGTATCCCCTTTCCTCCAGGTGCTCCCGCAACATCCGGCGAGCCCGATTGAGCCGGGACTTGACCGTCCCGGCAGGGACGAGGCAGATCTGCGCGCACTCCTCCACGGGCAGGTCCTCCAGGTAGAACAGGACGAGCACCTCCCGCTCCAGCACCGGCAGCCCGGCCAGCGCGGCGACCAGCTCGGCCCGGTCCACCACGGTCTCGACGGGATCCTCGGCCGCCGTGTCGTCGCCGGTGAGGGTCTCGTTCGCGGCGGCGTACTCGTCGCGCAGCCGGTCGGCCACCGACCGGCGGGCGATCGTGAACAGCCACGGCGCGAACCGGCCGGGCTCCCGCAGCCTGGGCAGCCCGCGGACCACGGCCAGCCAGATCTCCTGGGTCACGTCGTCGGCGCGGTCGGCGTCCAGCATGCGCCGCACGTAGGTCCACACCGGCACGCGCCATCGGGCCACCAGCTCGGACCAGGCGGCCCGTTCGCCCAGCTGGGCGCGGACCACCAGCAGCTCATCGATCATCTCGTCCCTTCCGTCACCCTGCACAGTCGGGTGGGAGGCCGCTCAGGTTCACGCTCTCGCCATGCTCGCGTGCACGAGAGCGGGCAGCGCGCCGGCGCCCGGCTGGAAGGTGACGGCCCCGGCACAGGCGGACCTGACGGTCGCGCCCGGACCTGACCGAGATGTGGCGGAAGTTCAGAGGATGAACGTGAACAGCGGCGAACCCGGCGGGATGCGCTCCACCGTGAGCGGCCCGCCCTTCATCCTGGACAGCAGGTCGTCGAGGTCGCCCGCCCGCTCCAGCTCGATGCCGACGAGCGCGGGGCCGGTCTCGCGGTTGTTCTTCTTGATGTACTCGAAGGCGATGATGTCCTCGCCCTCGCCCAGCACCTCGTCCAGGAAGTGGCGCAGCGCGCCGGGCCGCTGCGGGAACGTCACCAGGAAGTAGTGCCGCAGCCCGATGTGCACGAGCGAGCGCTCCAGCACCTCGTTGTAGCGGCTGACGTCGTTGTTGCCGCCCGACACCACGCACACGACCGGCCCCTCGGGGGAGTGCGGCAGCAGCTCGCGGGCCGCGGCGCCCGCGAGGGCTCCGGCGGGCTCGGCGATGATGCCGTCGGTCTGGTAGAGATCGAGCATCTCGGTGCACACGGCGCCCTCGTCGACCGGGACGACCTCGTCCACCAGGTCCTTGACCAGCGGGAACGTGGTGTCTCCGACCCTGCCGACGGCGGCGCCGTCGACGAACGTGTCGAGCTCGGGCAGGGCGAGGGGGCCGCCGTGGCCGAGGGCGGCGCGCATGCTGGCCGCTCCCGCGGGCTCCGCGCCGATGATGCGGGTGGCGGGCGAGTGCTCGCGCAGCCAGACGGCCAGGCCGCTGATCAGGCCGCCCCCGCCGACGGGGACGATCACCGTGCCGGGCGCCTGCCCGGCCTGCTCCAGGATCTCCAGGCCGACGGTGCCCTGCCCGGCCATGGTCCTGACGTCGTCGAAGGGATGCACGTAGACCGCGCCGGTGCGCTCGCTGTCGGCGTGCGCGGCGCCGCTCGCCTCGTCGTAGGTGCCGCCGCCGACCACGATCTCCACCCGGTCGCCGCCGAGCGCCGCGATGCGCTCGCGCTTCTGGCGCGGCGTGGTGGACGGCACGTACACGCGGCCGCTGATGCCCAGCCGCGCGCAGGCGAACGCGACGCCCTGCCCGTGGTTGCCCGCGCTCGCGCAGACGACGCCGCGCCGCCGCTCGCCGTCGGTGAGCGAGGCGATCAGGTTGAACGCGCCGCGCACCTTGTAGGAGCGGCACACCTGCGCGTCCTCCCGCTTGAGCAGCACCGGGCCGCCGAGCAGGCCGGACAGCCGCTCGTTGGGCTCCAGCGCGGTACGGCGGATCACCGGCCGCAACCGATCGGCCGCCTGGCTGATCATCGCGGCGGTGAGGCGGTCGCTCATGCGTTCTCCTGGCACAAATGGATCAGGCAGGTGGATCAGGCAGGTGGGCGTGACGATCACCGGGACGAGCACACCGGCCACAGTGCCCCCACCAGGCCATCCTATTGCGGCGCCGCCCCCGGCTCGCCCGCTTCGCTCCACGATAGCCGCGCCCGGGAGGGCAACGTGACGCCGCACGTCAGGCAGGCAGCTTCTCCATGGTCTGGCGGGCGATCTCGCCCTCCTCGTCGGTGGGGATCACCAGCACGGGCACCTCGGCGCCGGCGGGCGACACGGCGCGTTCCCCGCCCGAGGCCGCCGCGTTGAGGGTGGCGTCCACGGCGATGCCGAGCCGCTCCAGCCCGGCCAGCGACTCCGCCCGGGTGGCGGCGTCGTGCTCGCCCACCCCGCCGGTGAACACGATCGCGTCCACCCGGCCCAGCAGCGCGTAGTAGGCGCCGACGTACTTGCGGATGCGGCGCGTGTAGACGTCCAGGGCCAGCCGGGCCTCGGCGTCGTCGCGGGCGCGCACCTGGCGCATGTCGCTGGAGCCGGTGAGGGCGAGCAGGCCGCCGCCGTGGCTGAGCGCGTGCTCCACCTGCTCGGCGTCCAGCCCGAGCGTGCGGGCGAGATAGCCGCCGACGGCCGGGTCCACGTCGCCCGAGCGGGTGCCCATGACCAGCCCCTCCAGCGGCGTCATGCCCATGGAGGTGTCGAGGCTGCGCCCGCCGGAGACGGCGGTGGCGCTGGCGCCGTTGCCCAGGTGCAGCACGATCAGGCCGAGGCCGGCGAGGTCGCGGCCGAGCAGGGCGGCGGCGCGGCGGGAGACGTAGGCGCAGGAGGTGCCGTGGAAGCCGAAGCGCCGCACGCCCCGCTCGCGCCACTCGCGCGGCACCGCGTACGTGTACGCCTCGGGCGGCAGCGTCCGGTGGAACGCCGTGTCGAACACCGCCACCTGCGGCACCCCAGGGAACACCTTGCGGGCCAGCCGGATGCCGGTGAGGTTGACCGGGTTGTGCAGGGGAGCGAGCGGCGCCAGCTCCTCGATGGCGGCGATCACCTCGTCGTCGATCAGCACCGCCTCGGCGAACCGGTCGCCGCCGTGCACCACCCGGTGCCCGACCGCGACGGGGGCGAGCTCGGGCCCCGCCGCCGCGAACGCCTCCATCATCGCCTCCAGCCCCTCGCCGTGACCGGGGAAGGGCCGGTCGAGGACGTAGGGCGGCCCGTCGCCTGTGCGGTGGGTCAGCCGCCCCTGCTCCTGCCCGATGCGCTCGACCAGGCCCCTGGCCGAGCGCGCGCGGGTGCGCGGGTCCACGAGCTCGTACTTGATGGAGGAGGATCCCGTGTTCAGGACGAGAATGCGGTCGGCCATGAGGCCATTTTCGCGGACCGGGGTCGCGCCCGCTGCGACGGGCCCGCGCGCCCGGCTCCCGGCGGTGCTAGCGTCGGTGGCGGGGCGCGCCGGGAAGCCTGGTCGGCACGAACGTTGTGCTGCCGTCCGAGGAGTGAGCGCGATGGAACTGATCCCGCTGTCCGGCATCGACGCCTCCATGATCGACCTGGTGGGAGGCAAGGCCGCCGGGCTCGGAGAGATGATCAAGGCGGGCGAGCGGGTGCCCGGCGGCTTCTGCGTCACGGTCGAGCCGTACCGGTCGGGGCAGCTTCCCGAGCGGGAGCTGGCCGAGGCCTACCAGCGGCTCGGCGGCGGGCGGGTGGCCGTCCGCTCCAGCGCCACCGCCGAGGACCTGCCGGAGGCCAGCTTCGCCGGCCAGCAGGACACCTACCTGAACGTCGAAGGCGCGGGCGAGCTGATCGGCGCGGTCCGCCGCTGCTGGGACTCCCTGTTCACCGAGCGGGCCGTCGCCTACCGCGCCGCCGCGGGCATCGCCGACGCGGCCATGGCCGTGGTGGTGCAACGCATGATCGACCCGGTCGCCGCGGGCGTGCTGTTCACCGCGAACCCGATCACCGGCTGCCGCGCGGAGACGGTCGTGGACGCCGCCCCCGGCCTGGGCACCGCCGTCGTCGAGGGCAGCGTCGTTCCGGACCACTACGTTCTCGGCGAGCACGCGCCGATCGCGGCGGACCCGCCAGGATGCCTGGACGCGGAGCAGCTCGAACGGCTGCGCGCGGCCGGAACGCGCCTGCAACGGCACTTCGGCTCGCCCCAGGACGTCGAATGGGCCATCGACGCGGACGGCACTTTGCGGCTGCTGCAGTCGCGGCCGGTCACCACGCTCTTCCCGCAGCCGCCCGACACCGGCGACACGCGGCTCTACCTGGAGATCGGCCACGTACAGGGCATGCTGCGCCCGTGCACCCCGATGGGGGTCTCGCTGCTGAAGGCGGGTGCGGCCCTGTGGTTCGAGGCGGCGGGGGCCAGGGTCGACCGGCGTGACCCGCTGCCCCGGCTGGTGCCGATCGGCGGGCGGCTCTACTTCGACGTGACCGACTTCCTGCGCAACAAGGGCATGCGCGGGCGGCTCGGCCCCTCCCTGGAGATCTACGGGCCGCGCGTGCAAAACGCGGTGCGCCACATGCTCGACGACCCGCGCTTCGCGCCCCGGCCTGGCCTGCCGTTCCACCGCGGCAGCGCGATCAGGGGCACGCTCCGCCTGCTGCCCGTGGTGGTCGCCGGGGTGGTGTCGAGCCTGGCCGCGCCCGCGCGTGGCCGCGCCCGCGCCTTCCGCGGCGTCGCCGAGATCAAACGGCTGCTCACCCCGCCGGGAGAGTCCGCGACGGCCGCGGAACGGCTGCGCTGGGTGATCGAGGACTCCCACAAGCCGATCATGAGCATCGACATGCACGGCATACTCGGGCCGCTCAGCGCGGGAATGATCGCCGGGACGATCCCGGCCGCGCTGCTCAAGGGCGTCGCCACCGAGGAGGAGCTCGGCACCGTGCTCGGCGGCATGCCGTACAACGTGACCACGCGGATGGACCTGGAGCTGTGGAGCCTGTCCGTGCGCGCCCGCGAGCACCGCGACCTGTTCCTCGGCACCCCGCCCGAGGAGCTCGCCGCCGCCTACTTCGCGGGCGAGCTGCCCGACGTCGGCATGGCGGGCTTCCTGCAGAAGTACGGCATGCGCGCGGCGGCCGAGATCGACGTCGGCGTGCCCCACTGGGACGAGGACCCGGCGCCGCTGTTCGCCACGATCGCCAACTACCTGCGGGTCGACGACCCGGCGCAGGCGCCCGACCGGCGCTTCGCGGCGGCGGCGGCCAGGGCCGAGGCCATGATCGTGACGCTGTCGCGGCGGGCGCGGCGCAGGCGGCCGGTGCGCGGCCGGCTGGCCGTCTTCTTCATGCGCCGCTCCCGGGAGCTCACCGGGCTGCGGGAGATCGGCAAGTTCGCCTGGCTGCCCGCCATCCAGGCGGCCCGGCGGCAGCTCCTGCTCGTCGGCGCCGACCTGGCCGGCCGCGGCCTGCTGGAGCGCGGCGACGACATCATGTTCCTGACGCTCGGCGAGGCGCGCGAGGCCGTCCGCGACGGCGCCGACCAGCGGCGCCTGGCCGCCGCCCGGCGCGCGGAACACGAGCGCGAGCTGCGCAGGCCCGCCGTGCCAGGCGCCCTGCTGTCCGACGGGACCGACGTGGAGACGCTCGCCCCCGCGCCGCCCGCGCAGGACGGCGTCCTGACCGGGATGGCCGGCGCCGCCGGGCGGGCCACCGGCAGGGCGCGGGTCATCCGCGACCCGCAGGGCGCGCGCATCGAACCGGGCGAGATCCTGGTCGCGCCCACCACCGACCCCGGCTGGACACCCCTGTTCATGACGGCCGCCGGCCTCGTCACGGAAACGGGCTCGCAGGTGGCGCACGGCCCCACCGTCGCCCGCGAGTACGGCATCCCCGCCGTCATCTGCGTCCGCGACGCCACCCGCGAGATCACCACCGGGCAGCTCATCACGATCGACGGCGTGGCGGGCACCGTGCGGCTGGAGCCCGAATGACGGGGGCCTGCGGGCGCCGAGAAGAATGAAGCCATGACGCGTGCTGTGTACATCGCTGCGGGTGAGGCGGGAAGCAACAAGGGAACCGTCGCCCTGGGCCTGGTGGAGCTGCTGTCCCGGCAGGTCGGGACGGTGGGGGTGTTCCGGCCCGTGGTGCGGGCGGGCCGGGAGGACGCCCTGATCAACACCATCCGGAGCAGGTTCCAGCTCGCGCTGCCCCACGAGGCGTACGCGGGCGTCACCTACGACGAGGTGCACGCCGACGTGGAACGGGCGGCCGGCGACGTCGTGGCCCGCTACCGTGCCCTGGCCGGGCGGTGTGACGCGATGGTGGTGGTCGGCACCGACTACACCGACGTGGGGGCGCCGACGGAGTTCGGGTTCAACGCCCGGCTGGCGGCCGACCTGGGCACGCCCGTGGTCAACGTGGTGAGCGGCAGGGGCAGGACCGCCGCGCAGATCGGCGCGGCGGTCGAGCTGTCGGCCAGGGAGCTGGCCCACCACCACGCCCGCGAGCTGGCCGTGGTGGTCACCCGCGCCGCCGGGCCGCTCACCCTGGAGCACCCGACGCCGGTGTTCGTGCTGCCGGAGACGCCGTCGCTGCGCGCCCCGGCGGTGGCCGACCTGCTCGACGCCTGCGACGGCCGGCTCTACCTGGGCGAGCGCGACGGGCTCGGCCGCGAGGCCAGCGCGCTGATGGTGGGCGCCATGTCGCTGCCCGGCATCCTCGACCGCCTCACCGAGGGCGCCGCCGTCATCATCCCGTCCGACCGGGCCGCCGCGCTGCTGCCCGGCCTCATCGCGGCGCACACAGCGCCGGGCTTCCCCGCCCTGTCGGCCGTGGTCCTCACCGGCGGCACCGACCTGCCCGCCCCCGTCGGACGGCTGCTGCGCGGCATGACGATCCCGCTGCCGGTGATCGCCACCGACCACGACACGTTCGACACCGCCACCCGGCTGTCGGAGGTCGAGGGCCGCTTCACGCCCGAGGCGGGCGGGAAGATCGACACGGCGGTACGGCTGTTCGCCGAGCACGTGGACGGGCCGCTGCTGCTCGAACGGCTGGACATCGCCAAGACCGACGTCGTCACCCCCCTCATGTTCGAGTACGAGCTGCTCGACCGGGCCCGCGCCCGCCGCAGGCACATCGTGCTGCCGGAAGGGGAGGAGCCACGCATCCTGCGCGCCGCCGACACCCTGCTGCGCCGCGGCGTCGCCGAGCTCACCCTGCTCGGCGACGAGGAACGCATCCGGGTCAGGGCCGCCCAGCTCGGCCTCGATCTGGCGGCCGCCCGGGTGCTCAGCCCGTTCGACGCGGAGCTGCGCGAACGGTTCGCCCAGGCGTACGCGAAGGTACGCGCGCACAAGGGCATGACCGTCGAGCTGGCCCGCGACACCGTCACCGACGTGTCCTACTTCGGCACGCTCATGGTGCACACCGGCATGGCCGACGGCATGGTGTCGGGCGCCGCGCACACCACCGCGCACACCATCCGGCCCGCCTTCGAGATCCTGCGGCTGGGCCTCGTCTCCAGCGTGTTCTTCATGTGCCTGGCCGACCGGGTGCTGGTCTACGGCGACTGCGCCGTCAACCCCGACCCGACCGCCGAGCAGCTCGCCGACATCGCCATCGCCTCCGCCCGCAGCGCCGCCCTGTTCGGCGTCGAACCCCGCATCGCCATGCTGTCGTACTCGACGGGCGTGTCCGGCGCGGGCGCCGACGTCGACAAGGTCCGCGCCGCGACCGAGCTGGTCCGCTCGCGCCGCCCCGACCTCCAGGTGGAAGGGCCGATCCAGTACGACGCCGCCGTCGACCCCACCGTGGCCCGCGCCAAGATGCCCGACAGCCGGGTGGCAGGCCGGGCCACCGTGTTCGTGGTGCCCGACCTGAACACCGGCAACAACCTGTACAAGGCGGTGCAGCGGAGCGCGGGGGCCGTCGCGGTGGGGCCGGTGCTGCAGGGGCTGCGCAAGCCGGTCAACGACCTGTCCCGGGGCGCGACCGTGGCCGACATCGTCACGACCGTCGCCGTCACCGCCGCCCAGGTACGCGACGACTGACCGCTCCCGGGACCAACGGCGCGCCTTCACGGGACTTCCTGCCCGGGTGACGCGGACCCGCCGCGACGAGAGTGGAGATGGGCGCCGGGCGGGTCAGGAGCCGCTCGAACCCGTCCCGCCCCATGACAACCCGATGGGAGACGCGTGATGGACGCGCTGGTCGTGTACGAATCGATGTTCGGCAACACCAAGCTGATCGCCGAGGCGGTCGCGGAGGGGCTGGCCACCCGCATGCGCGTCGAGGTCGCCGAGGCCGGCTCGGCGCCCGCGGCGGTGGGGGCGGAGTTCGGGCTGCTGGTGGTGGGCGGGCCGACGCACGCCTTCTCCATGAGCAGGGCCGCCACCCGCCGCTCCGCCGCCCAGCAGGCCACCGCGCCGCTGATCTCCAGGGGGGACGGGGTGCGCGAATGGCTCACCACCCTGCGCACCTCCTCGGCCGGGCTGCTCTCGGCGGCCTTCGACACCCGCATCGGCAAGCCGCGCATGCCCGGCTCCGCCGCCCGTGGGATCGCCAGGCGGCTGCGGCGCCTCGGGATCAGGGCCGTGGCGCCGGCGCAGGGGTTCTACGTGTCCGGGACGGAAGGGCCGCTGGTGGCCGGAGAGGTGGAACGGGCGCGGCAGTGGGGCGAGAGCCTGGCGGCGTCGTTCCCCGTCGCGACCGTGTGAGAGGCACCACCGCATGGGACAGGGCCGAAGGTCCCATGGTGTCAGGGCCTTCGGCTCCCGCGCGTCCGCCGTACAGGGTGATCTATTGGAGGCATGGACGCTCCCACGCCCGCCCTGACCGGGCTCGCCGACGACGAGGCCACCCGGCTGCTGGCCGGACACGGGCGCAACGAGCTGCCCGAAGCGAGACGGCCGTCCCTGGCGGCGCGGGCGGCGCGCCAGCTCGCCGACCCGCTGTCCGTCCTGCTGCTGATCGCCGGCCTGGTCACCCTCGCCGTCCTGCGCGAGGTGCCGGAAGGCGCCGCGATCCTGGCCATCCTGCTGGTCAACGTGGTCATCGGAGTGACGCAGGAGGTCAAGGCCGAGCAGGCGGTACGCGCCCTGCGCACGCTGACCGCGCCCATGGCCAAGGTCCGGCGCGGCGGCACCGTCCGGCGGATCCCGGCGGCCGAGGTGGTGCCGGGGGACGTCATCGAGGTGGCGGCGGGCGACCGGGTGCCCGCCGACGGCCGGGTGGCGGAGGCGGTCTCGCTGGCGGCCAACGAGTCGATGCTGACGGGAGAGTCGCGTTCGGCGGCCAAGCGCGCCGGCGGGCACACCGACGGGCCCCTGGGGGACCGCGACGGGGAGCTGTTCTCCGGCACCATGGTGGTGCGCGGCTCGGGAGTCGCGATCGTCACCGCCACCGGCGCGGGCACCCAGATGGGCGCGATCGCCTCCGCGCTGCAGGGGCCCGTGAAGGGGCCGCTGGAGGTGGAGCTGGCCAAGGTGTCCAAACGGGTCGGCGTGCTGGCCGTCGTCGCCGGCGTGGTGATGGTGGCGCTCGGCTTCACCAGGGGCGGGATCGCGCCGTTCGAGCTGGTGCTGGCTGGGGTGGCGCTGGCCATCGCGGCGGTGCCGGAGAGCATGGCGGCGGCCGTCACCACCGCGCTGGCGCTCGGGTCGCAGCGCATGGCCAGGCTCGGCGTCATCGTGCGCAGGCTGTCGGCGATCCAGGCGCTCGGCGCCACCACCGTGATCGCCTCCGACAAGACCGGCACGCTCACCACCGGCCGCCTGGCCGTGCAGGACCACGTGGCCGTGCGCGGCGCTGACCTGTGGCGGGCCGCCGTACGCTGCAACGACGCCCGCGACGGGCTGGGCGACGCGATGGACGTCGCCCTCGCGAACGCCGCCGCCGAGCACGGAGTACGAGCGGACGAGCCGAGACTGGCCACCCGGCCCTTCGACGCCGACACCCGCTCGATGGCCGTCGTCACCGGCGGCCAAGACCTCTCCACTGCCCCCGTGCTCACCGTGAAAGGCGCCCCCGAGGTCGTCCTGGCACTCTGCGAGCCGGGAATGGAGACCGACCGGCTGACCGCCGCCGTCCCCGGCCTGGCCAGAAGAGGGCTGCGGGTGCTGGCGCTGGCCGAGGCCGACACCGACGACCTGGACGCCGAAGGACTGCGGCCGGTGGGCCTGGTCGGGCTGAGCGACGAGATCCGCCCGTCGGCCCAGCAGGCGGTGGCGGACGCGCGACGCGGCGGCATCCGCGTCATCATGGTGACCGGCGACCACGCCGACACCGCCCGCGCCGTGGCCGAGGAGGTCGGCATCGACCCGGACCCGGTGGTGACGGGCGAGACCCTGAACGGCGACGACCGCCCGTCCCGGCTGCGCGAGGCGGGCGTGCTGGCACGCGTCGACCCGGCCACCAAGCTGGACCTCGTGCACGCCCTGCGCGACGGCGGCGAGATCGTCGCGATGACCGGCGACGGCGTCAACGACGCCCCGGCCCTGCGGCACGCCGACGTCGGGGTGGCCATGGCGGGGGAGGAGGGCACCGACGTGGCCCGCGAGGCCGCCGCCGTGGTCGTCACCAACGGCGAGCTCGGCACCATCGTCACCGGCGTGCGCGAGGGACGCCGCCTGCACCGCAACGTCGCCTCCATGATCGGCTACCTGCTGGCGGGGAACCTGGCGGAGATCTTCCTCGTGCTCGTCGGCCTCTTCCTCTGGCCCGACCTGGTCATCCCGCTGCTGCCGGTGCACCTGCTCTGGATCAACCTGGTGCTCGACGGCATCCCCGCCATCGCCCTCGGCGTCGACCGCGCCCCCGGCGACCCCCTCGCGGCCAGCCCGTCCAGGGACGGCCTGCTGTCACGGCGGGTGCTGACCCGCATCGCGGTGCGCTCGCTGATCGTCGGCCTGCTCGTGGTGGCGGCCGTCGAGGTCGCCCGGCGGCTCGGCTGGAACGACACCATGGTCAGGACCCAGGCCGTGCTGACCCTCGTGTTCGCCCGGCTGACGCTGGCGTACGTGGCGCGGGCCGGACGGTGGACGTTCGAGCGCGGCTGGTGGCGCGGCCGGGCCGTGCTGGTCGCCGTCGCCGGGACGGCCGCGTTGCAGGCGCTGGTCACGCTGGTGCCCGCGCTGGGCGCCCTGCTCGCGCTCGCCCCGCTGCCGCCGGTGGGCTGGGCCATGGCCGTGGGCGCCGCCGTCCTGACGCCGCCGCTGTGCGACCTCGTGCGGAGGTGGGGCCGGACGTCCCGCTAGGCAGGGGACCTTCGGCCCTACCTGCGCGCCGCCCGTACGGCGATCATGAATGCGGGCACCCGCCGGGGAGAAAGAACGACCCCCATCCCCGGGGCGGTCCCGTCCGACGGCAGAGCAGCCGGGGAGTGACCGGCAGTCACGATGGCGAGCCCGGCCGGGCGGACGGGGCCGCCTTCTCACCTGGCGGGTGCCTCCGCGTCGCCCCTCGCTCGACGGCCGGCCGCGCTCACCACCGGGCCCGGCGGCCCCCACGACCGGTGGAATGCGGGGACTTTCGCCCGGGCCGTCGGGACCTTCGCCGCTGACCGCGCCGCCTGCCGTCCGCGAGCCTGGGACGTGGAAACGAGGTGGGAGAACATGTCGATCGAAGTCAAGGACGTCATGGGACGAGTCGCCATCGCGGTGCCGGCGGACGCGTCGTTCGCCGACATCGTGGCCGCGATGAAGCGGTTCGCGGTGGGCGCGGTCACCGTGATCGACGCTGACCGCCGCCCGATGGGCGTGGTCTCCGAGGATGATCTGCTGCTCAAGGAGATCGACACGGTACGGCACAGCGTGTCGATGTTCGAGTCCGGCAGGCAGCGGCGCGAGCACGAGAAGGCCGCCGGCGTCACGGCGTCCCAGCTCATGACGTCCCCGGCGATCACCGTCACGCCGGGCGCCGGCCTGCGCGACGCGGCCAGGCTCATGCACGACAGGCGCGTCAAGCAGCTACCCGTGATCGACCCGGTCAGCGGGCGCATCGTGGGCACCCTGCACCAGCGGGACGTCCTGCGCGTCTTCACCCGGCCCGCCGGCGAGCTGGAGGCCGACGTCCGGGCCGCGCTTCCGGCGAGCGGGACGTTCACGGCCGGGACGGAGGCGGGCGTGGTGAAGATCGGCGGGCGGGTGCCGAGGAGGTCCCAGGTGATGGCGCTCGCCGAGGCCGTTCGCAAGGTCGAGGGTGTGGTGGACGTCGTGTGCGAGGTGGTCTGCGACGACGACGACCTCGTGGTCGTCCCGCCACTGCTGTAGGAGCGGCAGGCCTACGGCCAGGCGCTCCACCACCTGAGTGCGGCAAACTGGGGCGATGGGGACAGCAGAGGAGATCTCGCCTCGGGAGGCCGGGGTACTGGAACTGGTCGGGGCGCATCTCAGCAACGCCGAGATCGCCGCCCGGCTGTTCATCTCGGTGCGGACCGTGGAGAGTCACGTCTCCTCGCTGCTGCGCAAACTGGAGGCGCCGGACCGGCGGGCGCTGGCCAGGCTCGCGCCCGTTCCGGCCGGCGCGGGCCCGTCCCGGCCGGTGCTGCCTGCTCCGCTGACGTCGTTCGTCGGACGGGTGAGCGAACGGGCCGAGCTGGCCGGGACGATCAGGGCGCACCGGCAGGTGACGGCGATCGGACCGGGCGGGGTGGGCAAGACGCGGCTGGCCCTGGCGGTGGCCGCGGAGGTGGCGGGCGAGTTCGGCGACGGGGTGTGGTTCGTCGATCTGGTGCCGGTCACCGACCCTGGCATGGTCGCGGCGGCCGTCGCCGGGGCGCTGGGCCTGGGCGAGCAGCCGGGCCGGGACCTGACCGCGTCGGTGCTGGCCGCGCTGGCCGACCGTCATGTGCTGCTGGTGCTGGACAACTGCGAGCACGTCGTGGACGGCGTGGCGCTGTTCCTGGAGCGGCTGCTGGCGGCCTGCCCTCGCGTGACGGTCCTGGCGACCAGCCGGGCCCGGCTGATGGTGCCGTTCGAGCGGGTGTCCGTGGTTCCGCCGCTGTCGCTGGACGCCGATGGCGGGTCGGACGCGGTCGCGTTGTTCATGGAGCGGGCGGCGGCGGTGGGGCGGCCACTGGATCGGCCGCTGGATCGGTCGCAGCGCGCACAGATTGTCTCGATCTGTGCGCGGCTGGACGGGATGGCGCTGGCGATCGAGCTGGCCGCCGCCCGCTACCCCACGCTCGGGTTCGACGGCATCACCGCCGCCTTGTCGCATCCGTTGCGGATGCTCACCGGGGGCTCACGGGCCGATGAGCGGCATCGTTCGGTGCGGGCGGCGCTGGATTGGAGCCATGCCCTGCTGGAGCCGGCCGATCGGGAGTTGCTGCGGTGGGTGTCGGTGTTCGTGGCGCCGTTCACCGCCGGCGCGGCGGCGCAGGTGACGGGGCAGGACGAGGGGCTGGTCGCCGATGTGCTGGCCCGGCTCGCCGAGCAGAGCCTGCTGACGGTGACGGCGTCCATGGGCAGGACCGAGTACCGGGCGCTGGAGACCATCCGCCAGTACGGGACCGAGCGGCTCGACGAGGCCGGTGAGCTGGCCGGCGCCCGGTCCCGGCACCTGCGCTGGTGCCTGGCCGAGGCCGCCGCCCTGGCCGCGCCACGACCGGACCGGCACGCCCGGCCTGACGTTGCGCCGGACCGGCGCGCTTCGTCTGACGTTGTGCCGGACTGGCGCGCTTCGTCTGATGTTGCGCCGGACTGGCGCGCTTCGTCTGATGTTGCGCCGGACTGGCGCGCTTCGTCTGACGTTGCGCCGGACTGGCGGGCTCGGTTCGACCTGGTGGCGGACGATCTGCGCGCGGCTCTGGCATGGGCGGCCGAGCGTCCGGAGCAGCGCGTGGACGCGTTCGAGCTCGCCCGGTGCCTGGCGGAGCTGACCTTCACCCGGCACCTGCCCGACGAGTCCCAGCGGCGCTACGAGCAGGCCGCCGCACTCGCCGCCGGCCCGGCCGCCGCCGCGTCGATGCTCCGGCAGGCCGCGGCCGTGGCGGGGTGCCGGACGGCCGGTGACGACATGTACCGCCTGCGCCGCGCCGCCGCGGACGCCGCCCGCGCGTCCGGCGACCTCGCCGGCGCCGCCGCCGACCTGGCGAGCGCCGCCACCATCGCGTTCCGGTTCTCGTCCACGTTCGTGCGCCTGCCGTCCACCGAGGACGCGCTCGCACTGATCACCGAGGCGCGGGAGGCGGTCGGCGGCGATCCGGCCGCGCGGGCCGCGCTTGCCCTGGCTGAGGCGGCGGTGCTCGCGGACGCGTTCGGCGCCGTTCAGGGGCCGCCGGGCAACACCGTCCCCGAGACCATGGCCCATGCCGGGCGCGCGGTCGAGCTGGCCCGCAGGACCGGCGACCCGCTCGCCGAGTCGGCCGCGCTCGACGCGCTCACCGGTGCGCAGAGCTGGGCCGGCGACACGTTCGCCACCGCGGCCACGGCGCGGCAACGGATCGCCCTCCTGTCGCCCCTGCCGGTCTCACCGGCCGCCACCCACGAGCTGATCGACGCGCTCGGCATGGCCAGCGAGGCAGGCCTCGGAGCGGGAGACCTGCGGGCCGCCCGCCGATGGGCACGGCAGTTGGCCGACCACCCGTCGCTGGCGGAGGCCGGTCACCGCGCCACGTGCCGGCTGCTGATGGTCGCCGCGCTGGCGGGCGACGTGGACGAGGTGCTCGCCGGCAGCGTCCGGTACCGCGACGCGTGGCGGCGGGGAGGCAGCCCCGCCCGGTCCATCCTCGCCCCGGCGGCGGCCGGGGTGGCGATGGTCCACGGCCTGCGCGACGACGAGGACGCCAGGCGCGAATGGCAGGAGATCGTGGTTCAGCTCGGCAGCTCGCCGGAGCATGTCCACGGCTACGGGGCGGTCTTCGACGCGATCCTGCTGCTGCACCAGGGGCGGGCGGCGGAGGCACTGGAGCGGGTGGCTCCCGAGCCCCGGCAGGTGTGGAAGTGGGTCACCTGGATCTGGCACCACTGGTACGTCGCCCTGCGCAGCGAGGCCGCCGTGCTCGCCGGAAGCCGCGACGCCCGCGCCGTCGTGGCCGAGGCCCGCGCCGTCGTGGCCGGGAACCCGGTCGCCGGCGCCATCGTGGAGCGGGCCGGAGCCCTGCTCGACGGCGACCGGGAGGCGCTGCTCGGCGCAGCGGACGCGTTCGACGCCGCCGGCTGCCCCTACCAGTCCGCGCGGACGCGCGTGCTCGCCGGCGGCGAGCACGCCGGGCGCGGCGCCGCCGCCCTCGCCGCTCTCGATCTCGCCCCGATGAGAGCGACCGGCCGGGGACGGTGACCTGTCGAGGGCGGCTGTCCTGGATCTGGCGGTAGCAGGTCTCACGGGCCCGGTATTCTCCTGCCGTGGTGGCACTGCGGTTCGAGACGCGCTCGTCCGACTCGCCGTGGATCGACACCGTGTGGAGTTGCACGAGCGAGCACGTCGCGGAGATGACCTCCGTCGCGACGGTGTGCTGGGGCTTGGTGTTCTGGGAGCACGAGGGCATGGCGCACGCGAACATCACCGGCCCCGAGACCGGGGCCGGCACCGCGCCGGTGCCGCAGGGCGCGACCTTCGTCGGCATCGAGTTCGCGGTGGGCACGTCGTTGCGGGCCGTCCCCACGCCTGCCCTGGTCAACGGGGGCGTCGAGCTTCCTGACACCACGCGCGAGACCTTCCGGCTGGACGGCGTACGCCGGCGTTCTCCAGGCCTGGACGACGCCGAGGCCCTGGTCGGACGGCTGGTCCGCGACGGGGCCCTGATCCGCGACCCGCTCGTCGCCGACGTCCGAGAAGGTCGCCGTCCGGCGGCCTCGGCACGAACGGTCGAACGCCGCTTCCGCGCGGCGACGGGGCTGCGCCAGGGCGCCGTACGGCAGATCGAACGCGCGCGCGGCGCCGCGGCGCTGCTGGCCGCCGGCGTGCCGGCCGCCGAAGTCGTCACCAGGCTCGGGTACTTCGACCAGCCGCACCTGGCCCGCGCGCTGCGCCGGTACGTCGGGCGTACGGCGCGGCAGCTACGCGAGCGCACCGGCGGCGCGCTCGCCCTGGATCTGGATCAGCTCACGACGTCGTAGATCAGCTTGACGATCCCGTTGGGGTAGGACTCCGACGCCCGGAGGGCCAGCGCCTGCTTGTCCCTGTCTGCCCTGCTGAACAGGCTCTTCCCGGCTCCGAGCAACACCGGGAACATGAGCAGGTGGTACCGGTCGATCAGGCCCGCCTCGGACAGCCGCCGGGTGAGCTCGGCGCTGCCGTGGATGAAGATCGCGCCGCCCTCGCCCTTCTTCAGCCCGGCGACGTCGTCGGCCGACCGCAGGATCGTCGTCGGCCCCCATCCCTCGACGAGGGCGTCGTCGGACAGCGTGGCCGACACCACGTACTTGGGCAGTTCCTTGTAGGCGGCGTGGTCCTCGGAGTCGCGCCAGATCGGCGCGAACGCCTCGTAACTGCGGCGGCCGAACATCAGCGCCGTCGTCTCCACCAGCTCCTCGCCCTTCAGGGAGAAGGCCTCGGGCAGGAATTCGATGTCCTTGACCACCCAGCCGCCGCTGCGGTGCTCCTCGCCGGGCCCGCCGCCCGGGGAGTCCACGACGCCGTCAAGTGAGATGAATCCGGTGTAGACCAGATCACGCATGTGCTGTTCTCCTCAGGGTCATGGTGCCATGACGACGCGGTCGCGGGGTGCCGCGCTCATATTACGGACCGATCAGGGCAACCGTCTTGTACGAAAACGGCAAACCGGATTCACGTTGCTCGAAATACCATAGGGGGGTATGGTGTTGTCATGAGCGGCTGATCGTGGAGAGGGGTGGACATGGCCGGATACACCGGTAACAAGCAGGACCACGCGATGCGCCTGCGCCGCATCGAGGGGCAGGTCCGTGGTCTGCAGCGGATGGTCGAGGACGACAAGTACTGCATCGACATACTGACGCAGGTGTCGGCGGCGACCAGCGCGCTCAAGTCGTTCTCCCTGGCGCTGCTCGAAGAGCATCTGGCCCACTGCGTCGCCGAGGCCACGCAGAAGGGCGGCCCGGAGGCGGAGGCCAAGGTCAAGGAGGCCTCCGACGCCATCGCACGGCTCGTTCGTTCCTGACCCCCACCGGATTGAAGGAGAGACCGATATGAGCACCACCACCTACACCGTCAACGGCATGACCTGCGGCCACTGCGTCAGCTCGGTCAAGGAGGAGGTCGGCGAGGTCGCCGGCGTCACCGGCGTCGAGGTGGACCTGGCCACCGGCCTGCTGACCGTGGACAGTGACGGCCCCGTGGACCCGGCGAAGATCGTCGCCGCGGTCGAGGAGGCCGGGTACGAAGTGGCGAACCAGTGAACACCGCGGCGAAGCTCGGCGCGTACGCCCTGGGCCTGGCCGTCGTCTTCGGCGGCGCGTTCGGCGCGGGCAAGGTGGTGGGGCCGGTCGGCACGCCACCGGCCGAGGACCATGCAGCCATGGCGACGGCGACCCCGGCCGGGGACCACGCCGCCATGTCCACCGGCAGCGGCGAACAGGTGAAGGGCGATACCCCCGGGGGGCTCCAGGTGTCGCAGGGCGGCTACACGCTCAACCTGATCACGTCGATGAAGGCCGGTGTGCCCGCCGATCTCGCGTTCACCGTGATAGGCCCCGACGGCAAGCCGGTCACCGGCTATGAGGTGGCGCACGACAAGAAGCTCCATCTCATCGTCGTCTCCCGCGACCTGACGAGCTTTCAGCACCTGCACCCCGAGATGGCGGCCGACGGCACCTGGTCGGTCAGGCTGACCCTGCCGGAGGCGGGCGCGTACCGGGTGTTCGCCGACTTCGCGCCGACCGGCGGCGACGGGCTGACCCTGGGGGCCGACCTGTCCGTGCCCGGCGACTACCGGCCCGAGGCGCTGCCGCGGGAGAGCCGCACGGCGACGATCGACGGGTACGAGGTCACTCTTGACGGCGACCTGACCCCGGGGCAGTCCAGCAAGCTCACTCTCAAGGTCGGCAAGGACGGCGAGCCCGTCACCGACCTGGAGCCCTACCTCGGCGCCTACGGTCACCTGGTGGCCCTGCGCGCCAGGGACCTGGCGTACCTGCACGTGCATCCCGAGGAGAGCGAGAAGGCGGGCCCCGAGATCGTCTTCTACGCCGAGGTGCCCAGCACCGGCGACTACCGGCTGTTCCTCGACTTCCAGCACGACGGCAAGGTCCGCACGGCCGACTTCACCCTGAGCGCGGGCGAGCGGCAGCAGGAGCCGACGCCGAAGCCGTCGCCGAGCGCGCACGGCGACGATCACAGCCACTGAACGAGAGGAAGGTGAACGGTGATGTCCCAGGTCACCGGTGACCGGCAGAACGCGGTCGAGCTCTCCATCGGCGGCATGACGTGCGCGTCTTGCGCGAGTCGGATCGAGCGCAAGCTGAACAAGCTGGATGGTGTGACGGCGACGGTCAATTACGCGACGGAGAAGGCGCGGGTGACGTTCCCGGATGGGATCGCGCCGGAGCGGTTGGTGGCGGAGGTGGAGAAGGCCGGGTACACGGCCGAGTTGCCGGCCGCCGCGCCGCCGGTGCCCACACCTGGT
>NZ_VSEY01000023.1 GCF_008086045.1 Nonomuraea sp. PA05
GGGAAGAAGGGGCTGATCAGCGTGGCCGCGCGGGTCACCGCGGCGAGGGCTGCGGGGTCGCCGGTGCGGCGGTGCACGTCCAGGGCGGTGTCGGCGAGCTTGATCACGTGTTCGTCCCCGTGGCGGACGGCCAGCTCGAACACTTCCTCCGGCTGGCCTGGGCCGTGGGAGGTCTCCCTGCCGCCTTCGGTGGGGCCGTCGGACAGGGCACGGCGGGCTTCGGCGGGGGCGGCGGGCAGATCGTGACGGGCCTCGGCGGGGGCGTACGCGGCGGTCACCGCGGCGCTCGCCGCCCACGCCGCGTTCAGCCCCGCTTCCCACAGGTGGGGCGGCAGCGCGGGCAGCGTCCGGAGCACCGCTGTCGGCGCGGTCGCGGCGTGGACCAGCATGACGGGGTTGCCGTGGGCGTGGGTGAGGTAGCGCAGGGTCGCCGCGTCCGCCAGCTCGCCCAGGCGGGCGCGCGCCTGCTCGGGGCCGTCTGCCGGACGGAGCGCGGCCACGGCCGGGGCCCAGCCCGGGACCTCGGCGAGCTGGCCGAGACGGTGGTTGATGCCCTGGCTCTGGTCCGGCACGCGCGGGACCCCGGCGATGGCGTGCTCAGGGTCGGCGGTGCCGGACGGCGCGCCGAAGGCCGCGATGGGCTGCCAGCGGGCCGCCCAGTAGCCGAGCGCCTGCCCCAGCTCGGCCAGCCGCGCTTCATCCTGCTGCTCCTGGCCCGGCTGCTGGAGCAGGGCGTGGACCGCGTGGCCCGTGCGGATCACCCCGTGCGTGGCTCCGGCCGCGATCCCGGGCAGCAGGCGCGGCCACCACGTCTCCAGCACCTCCCGCCACGCCCGCTCCCGCAGCTCCCTGTCGAAGAACGCCAGCCAGTCCCCCAGCCGCCGCGCGTCGCCCAGCGCCTCCCGCCACTCCCCCGCCCCGATCGGCGAGCCGCCGCCCGGCAGCTCGTCCAGCCGGGCGACGTAACCGTCGAGCCAGCGGTGCACGTCACGGTCGTGCCCGTGCCTGACCATCGCCTCGACCGCCATCGGCCCGTGGTTGGACAGCCACCCCTCGAACTCGGGGCCGGTCCTGTGCAGCCGCTCGTACGCTTCTTGCAGTGTCCCGCTCTCGTTCATGACATCGGACGCTAATCGCCGGCGAGCGCCACGCACGTCGGTCGCGCGATCGAACACCCCTACTCCATTAGGCCTAAGCCCCGCCGGCACATACCCTGTGCCGGTGTCCTGGGCCCCGCCACGACCGGGCTACCGGGCTTCAACACCGTTTCCGCGACTTCTGCCACCGGGCCAAGGACGGTTTCACCGTCTCGTGACGCGCTCATTCCCGATGAGATCCCAGAAGCACCTGTAACGCCTCGCGCCGGGCACCCAGGACGCGAGATACCACGCTTCCCACTCGCCCTCGGCGGTCCTGACGTGGGGATTGAGGAGGACCATTCCATCGTCCCAACGCCCGATCAGAAGGGTGTCAGGCACGTATTCCCTTCTCAGGTTGACGCTCTCCTGCTCCTCCCCGTAGACGAGATAGAGCTCGTCGGGCACGCTCCGCACCTTCCCGCTCTCGGCACCCGACCAGACCTCGGCGGCCAAGGGCTCCAGGTCACGCAACCAGCCGGCTTCCCCGGCACGCAGCAAACAACAGTCCCCCCATCCGTCGGAGAACAGGAGGAACTGCCGGTAACCGCCCGGCAGCTCCACCCCCAACCGCTCTTCGAGCAGGCGAACGTCCGCCTCAGTAGCCGGAGGGTGCAGACCGCCCGCAAGGAGCCGCTCGGACCACGGGGTGCTCATGTCCGAGAACATATCCGTCACGGCCGACTCCCCCGCATGCAACAGTTTCCGGCGATGCCTCCTCTTGGGATTGATGGATTCAACGAAGGGTCGGGGCAGTTGGACGGTGATCCCCGCTACGCGGACTTCGTCGCCGAACGGGGTGACGCGCTCCTGCGCTACGGCTACGTACTGGCCGGAAATCCGCACGACGCGGCCGATCTGGCGCAGGAGGCGCTGCTGAGGCTGCGCGGCGCCTGGCCGAGGTTACGGGCCAAGGAGAGCCCCGAGAGTTACGTCCGCACCACGATGGCCAGGCTGCACCTGTCGTCGCGGCGGCTGCGCCGGCGCGAGCTGCTCGCGTGGGACCTGCCCGAGGGCACCCACGAGGACGCGCTGCCGCGCGGCGACGAGCGCAGCCTGTGGCTGGCGCTGGCGGACCTGCCGCGCAAGCAGCGCGCGGTGCTCGTGCTGCGCTACTACGAGCAGCTCTCGGACGCGGAGATCGCCGCCGTGCTCGGCATCTCCCGGGGGACGGTGCGCAGCCAGGCCTCCCGCGCGCTCGACAAGCTGCGCGCCCGCGTACCGGCCGATGGCGCACCGTTCGGCAATCCACATCTCGGAGGGAGCGCGCGATGAACGACGTTGAGGAGACGCTGCGCAGGACGCTCGGCAGCGCGTCGCAGCAGGCGCCCCGCATGCCGATCCACCTGCCCGCCCAACTGGAGGTTGCCTACCGGCGCCGGCGCCGGCGCAACCTCGCCCAGGTGGTCCTGGCGGCCGCCGCCGTGGTGGCCGTGGCCGTCGGAACAGCCGCCGTACTGCGCCACGGCGACACGACGATCACAACCTTGAGCCCGCCCACGTCCGCTCCTGACGCCCCGGAAGCCTGGCCGCTGCCCGAACCTGTGGCGCGGGTGTGGCCGGAGGCGGTGCACAAGGTCCCCGCGCGCGGGCCCGGCGGGACGAAGCTGATGCCCCAGACGTTCATCGACGACCGGACGGTGCTCGTCACCACCTGGGGCGGCTTCGAGAAGACCAACGCCCTCCACACGTACGACCTCGTCACCCACGACCTCCGCAAGATCACCGACGTGCCCACACCCGCCGGAACGGTTGTGTTCGCCTCGGACTTCACGGTCGGCGACGGCCGGGTGGTCTGGTGGACCGCCACGAAGGACGCCCAGGTCCACGTGTGGACGGCCCCGCTGAGCGGCGGCGACGCCACGACGGTCGCCGACGTCGAGGCGGGAACCGCTCCCGGGCTCGACGGCCTGGCCGTCGAAGGCGACCGGATCGTCTTCTCCCCGACCAGCGGAGGGGTCTTCACCGTTCCCGCCGTGGGCGGAGCCGTGCAGGCGGTGCCGGGCGGCGAGGGGATGCACCTGCTGGAGTGGCCGTGGGTCGGCTCGCCCGGCGCCGCGGCGGAGGGCGACGGGACGCGGTTCACCACCATCTCCAACGTGGAGACCGGGGAGACGAGCGTCGCGGTGCGCCATAACGGCGAGCACACCCTCGCCTGCGGCGTGCGGCTCTGCGCCGGTGTGCGGGAGGACAGGAAGAGCTTCTACCGGCTGCGGGACGGCTCGCAGGAGAAGGAGCTGCCGATGCACGACCTCTCGCCGGACGGGCTGGCGCGCGAGCGCTTCCTGGTCGCGATGGTCACGGCCGAGGGCGCGGGGCACATCCCGATCCTGTACGACGTCTCGGCGGGGACGGCGGCCGATCTCGGCGTACGGGCCAAAGGCGGCAGCTTGTCGATACCGGGGGTGGCGCGTGATGGGCGGCTGGTGTCGTACCAGGTGGGTGACGACCTCTACGTCATCGACCTGGCCAAGATCGGGTAGGCGGCGACCAAGACGATGTCGTCGTTGAGGCGGTGGACAAGCCGATGTTTCGAAGTGATGCGCCGGGACCAGTAACCGGACCATTCGTACTTGAGCGGTTCTGGTTTGCCGATGCCTTCATTCTCGTTTCGCGCCATGTCAGCGATCAACTGGTTGATCCTCTCAAGGATGCATCGATCCTCCCGCTGCCAGTAGCAGTAGTCCTCCCACGCGAGTTCATCGAAGAGGATCGTCAAGAGGTGGTGTCCTCATCGGCCAGCTCGCGGGCGGTGCCGCCGCTGGCCTCCAGCCGGGCGACCGCGTCCGACAGCCGCCTCCGGTTGGCGGAGGAGGCCATCAGGTAGAGCGTTTCACGCATTGATTCGTATTCGCGCTGCGACACCATGACGACGCCTTCCCTGCCAGGGCGGGTGATGAGGACTTCTTCCTGGTCGTCGATGACGGAGTCGAGGGTGGCGGCGTAGTTGGCCCGCGATTCGGACATGGTCATCACCTTCACGACCCGCAAATGTACATGATCATGTACGCCTTGCCATGGCATGAAGGCGCATGTCACGCCCGCTGCCCGAACTCGTCCCGGTCACCGGCGAGCTGCGCGCCGCGCTCGCACCGACAGCCCAGTCCACCGGCCACCCTGCCGCCAGGCGCTTCAGCAACCCGTTGGTATCCGCGGGCCACTAAAGTGCGAGATGCCGGGCTTCCTCCCGCCCCCTTGTCCAAACCAGCAACGGCCGTCGCCCCCGGAACCACGCAGGAGGTTCGCGCATGGCAATTCCGAAGAAGTACTCGCGGCTCATCACCGTCGACGGCACCGTGTTCCGCTGGCGCATCCGGCGTAGGCCCACCTATTGCCAGGAGGGCAGCTGGGGCCCGATGACATTCACGGTGGAACAGGCCGACGCGTCGGGGCGCGCCCTCCTGGTGTCGCTTCCCTGCTCGCGACCGGACGCGTTCTTGGGAGAGCGGACGATGGCCGTGCGGCCGGCTCTGGTGGCGGCGACCATACGCAGGGCGATCGGCGGCGGCTGGGAGCCACGGCAGGCAGGTAACGCCGTCGAGCTCGACCTCACCGACGAGGACCTGACCGAGCTGATGAACGGCCGACCGCCTGTCTATGACGTCCCTTCGATGCGGAGATAGCCTCCGGCCCCGGCGGCGGTCCTTGGTGGTCACTCCATCGCCCTCGCGTCCAGGCTCCTGACCGGCTCGACCGAACGCGCCGGAGCCCCGATCAGCCGTCCTCATCACACTTCTGCGTCGAGACGTGCTTCGTGGCCTCAGCCGCCCTGTCGGCAACCCTCAGAACTTCTTCTCCGGCCAGCGCGAACCCCTGCCCCGGGTCCTCCTTGCCCGAAGCGAACACCATCCCAGCCACCGTGCCCTCTTCAAGGATCAACGGAGCGCCGCTCAGCCCCGCGTCCGCCTCGGCAGAGAACCCGAGAACCTCTCTGGCGACCTGGCCTTCGCGGTAGATGTTCGGGCCTTCCGCCTTGAACCGCCGCTCGATCTCGACCGGCCGCCTCTCGAGCCGCTTCGCCCCCTCCGGGAAGCCGACCATGTCGGCCTCCCCCAACGACAACCAGGGAAGGCTCAGCAACGGCTCGGGCACCGAGGTGATGCGCAGCGCAGGCGCGGGCAGCTTCGGCACGTAGAGCACCGCGACGTCGACATCGGGATCGAACGCCACGACCCGCCCCTCGTACGCCTCACCATCGGCCGTGGTGACGACCAGCGACACCGGCACGGCCCCGGCCACCACATGCGCGGCGGTCACCACCCGCTCCTGCGCGTAGACGAACCCCGTCCCGTCGATCTGCGTGGAACACGACGGCGCGATCGCCGACAACCGCACCACGCTCCGCTCGGCATCCCCTGCCTGCGACGAGACGGCCACCTCATTCCCGGCCGCCTGTGCGCTGCCGGGCATCGGCACCTTGGGTGCCGAGGTGGAGCAGCCTGCGAGGACAAGGACGGTGATGGGTAACCAGATCCAGCGCGTCACGCCCGCTCAGTCCCCCTTGGGTCGTTCCGCCCAACTACCTCAAGACGAGGGTGGCTCACCTCGCACGATTGATCAAGTTACCGTCGCCAGATGACCGTCGTGTCACGCTTCGCTCGCGTGAGCAGCTCACACCGCAGCCGACTGGCGTAGCCGTACCATCACAGCGAGTGTCACCATTGCCTGTGGCCGAGATAGTGCCCGAGTTGTCCGTTCTCTCGCTCGCGCCTGGTGCTCGCACACTTCGCTCCGCTCGTACGGTGGCGCCTCTCGCCTTCCTGCTGCCACAGGCGCGAATCGCGCTTTCTACAGTCCAGCCGGGTGCGTAGACAGCCAGTCTGAGTAACGATGCTTGAGGACATCACGGTCATGGGCGGTGGGGGCGATGACGTCGGCTCCGCCGTCGTAGGGGTGATAGAGCCACCGGAGATCCAGCGGAGCGATGATCACATCGAAGATCTCCCCGTCGGCCACGCCTCGCAACAGCGGATCCAAAGCAGGCTGATCGAAGGAGGCCCTGCTGGCGTAGAGCTTCGACGTGGCCGCAAGGGACGACTCGTCTCCAGGAGCGATCGTCAGCCAAGGGACGGCACCCAAATGACGCGGATCGGGTGAGACCGTCCCCTCCTCATCCTCGAAGTAGGCGGCGATCACATAGAGACCCTCCTGCGTCCCGAACTCGTCAAGCACCCGATGATGACGTTCAAGGATGAGCTGGTATTCGTCGTCGGTGTCCGCGTACCGCTTGGACCCTGGAAGACTGTGGAAGCGGACCCAGCGGTCGGCATACCAGCCGCGGAGCTGGTAGGCGATCGGGCTTCTGTCCCACCGCGTCCGCCACGCAGTGGTGAGCACCTCCACCTCGTCCTCCGTCACGGCGATTCCCCTTCACAAGCAACGGCGGGCGACCCTGTTCTCAGCCGCAGAAGAACGATAGATCATCCAGCTGGAGCGCAACCCGCCTCCCGAGCCGGATCTGTCGCGCGGGTCCTGCGACTTGACATGACAACGCAAGCTGAGGATTACGCGTTGGCAGGAGGGCGGCGCCTACTTGAGAAGTCGCCCGGCCATGACTCTCACCACCCTGCCCCCCTGTGGCGATACCGACGACCCATCAACGCCGACAGCACCGCCTTCGCTGGCGTGTCCGGCCACATACTCCTGGACTGCTCTCGCCTTCCCCTCGAGCCAGGATGAAACTCGGGGGCCAGGCCGGATTCACCCTCACCATCAGCGAGGGCGATTGGCCCCCTCCTCTACCGCTGATCCACGACAGGGGCCAGACCTATGAAATGAGAACGCTCCTGCTCAAGCCACTCCTGGCTCAACCGGGACTTGGTTGTCAGCTCGATCGTCGCCAGCGCCGCCGCTCGCCAGCTTTTCCCATTCCTCCACCTGAAATGCGGCGCCATGGCCGTCAGCTCCGGCCAGCGCGCGACATTCGTCTCCTGCACCCAACGCTCCGGATACATCGCATCGACCGCGAGCAGCATCTCCCCGTCGGCCGCGAAGGCGATGTGATTGCCGGCGTTCACGTTCCAACAGACGTTGTAGGCACGGGCGCCGACGCTGAGACGGGGCAGCACGGGAGGGAAGGCGCCGTGGAACCCGTACTCGAACAACTCGGTCACCGAGCCGGACCGGCCCGCCAGCACCGCCCAGGCCGCCTCGCCCGGAAAGGCGTCCACGGGACGCGCCAGCTCATGAACCACCTGACTCGCGCCGCCACTCAGCCGTTCGCCGATCTCGGTGAGCGTGAGCGGCTTCTCATCGTCGGGAACGACAACGGTCCAGCAGGCTGCCGTTCCCTAGCCAGTGATTCTTGAGAAGGCGCTGATAGTAGCGGTACACCTCAGAGCCCGCAGACCGGTCATCACGCAATTCACGGCACTCCGTCGCTTCAGGTGGATTCTCCGAAAGATCGAGTATCACTCCTGCGGGGCCACGATTGAGCCCTTGCCCGGCTTGGTGGTGATCAGACCACGTTCTCGCAGTGCCTCCATCGCCTTGCGCACCGTCACTCGCGCCACGTCGAACTCCTCCTGCAGCTTCACCTCGGAGATGAGAGTCAGAGCCGGGTACGTGCCGTCTTCGATGCGCTCAGCGACCAGGTTGGCTATCTGCTCCCACTTGTAGAGCCGGGGATCCCATTCCATCACGGGGCAACTCTAGGTATCCCTGCACCTAGTGGCATAGAACAGCCATTGCCAGCAATGGGGCAGACAGCATAGGACAGGTTAAGATAGGTTGACGACATGCCGTTGATGAGCGATGGCCCAGGGCCGCCTCCAACTACAGCTTCATACCTGCTCCGGCCTGCCGCCCCGAGAGCGCATGCTGCATCTGGAGTTACCTCCTCGCTCATCAACGCCTGTTCATCGGTTCCGGCTTCAGCCGGAGAGCGAAGGCAAGACGCCGGGAGCCACATGGCCATGAAGGACGGTGAGCCCGATGTCAGATGACTACGATTTCCACGGTACACACCCCGCCCCGCCCGACCCGGAGGCAGTGCCCGTGCGGTGGACGCCGGTTCAGCAGCGTGCAGAGCCAGCGCGCGTCAAGGACTACACCTGCGAATGTCTGTCGCTCGTCTTCGAGGACTGCCGGGCCGGCGGGCAGGGCTTCATTCGGCGCTACGACCGATCCGTCCAGCCCTGGGCCATCGCCGAGAGTCCACGGGTGCGGGCCAGTGAGGCAGAGATGCTGTGGCGACAGCTCATCAACGGAAAGGCGAGGTAAGGACACACGGTCCGGCCTGCCGTGGTCGGCCGATCGAGTGGGCTGCTTGGCGGCCTGGCTTTACCTCGGTACGCAACCTGACTGACGCGTGGCGAGCAGGGAGGACAAGCATTGAGCCCAGGACGTAACTGGCGTGAGGTCAAGGCGGAAGCACACCGGCTGTACCCCGAACTGGCCGACCCACAGCGGCAGGCCGTCGCCGCTGCGCAACTGGATGCCTACATCGCCAGCCACCGCCCCACGGACCTGCGCGAGTCTGTCGGTAAGACGCAATCCGAGGTGCGTGATCTGGATTAGACGGAAAATGGAACCGTCCGTGCTGGGCGGCCTCGCGGCTCAATCGGACGGATGTCGCCTACGCGAGGCTGCCAGATGGCAGCGCGGGGCGGAAAGGAACGCTTGAGTCGCGAGGACTGACCGATCGAACGGGTTGTCAGTAGGTTCCGACACCCGGCCAACGAGGCGGCGCGAGCGGGGTTTGAGCTGGGGCTTTGGGGGGCCGTGCCCCCCAATGTCACAGCCCGACCCGCATGGCGCGAAGCGCCCGAGGCGGGAGGACCTCGCTTTTGGACTGGGGGCTTGGGGGGCGGTGCCCCCCAATTTCACAGCCTGAGCTTCCTTGCGCGAAGCGCCTCCCTTGCGAAGACCATGCGTTTCCCCCGGACTCCCTAGGACTACTTGAGGAGCTGACGGGCCATCACCATGCGCTGGATCTGGTTGGTGCCCTCGTAGATCTGGGTGATTTTGGCGTCGCGCATCATGCGTTCCACCGGGAAGTCCTTCGTGTAGCCGTACCCGCCCAGCAGCTGCACCGCATCCGTAGTGATCTCCATGGCCGCGTCGGAAGCCGCGCACTTGGCCGCGCTGGACAGGAACGTCAGGTCCTTCTGCGGTTCGCCGTGCATGGCAAGCTCCGACTTCGCAGCCGCGTGGTACGTGAGCTGCCGCGCCGCCTCGAGCTTCATCGACATGTCGGCGATCATGAACTGCAGGCCCTGGAAGTCGGCCACGGCACGGCCGAACTGCTTGCGTTCCTTGACGTAGCCGATGGCGTAGTCGAGGGCGCCCTGGGCGATGCCGAGGGCCTGGGCGGCGATGGTGATGCGGGTGTGGTCGAGGGTGGCGAGGGCGGTCTTGAAGCCGGTGCCGGGGGCGCCGATCATGCGGGAGGCAGGGATGCGGACGTTGTCGAGGATGACCTGGCGGGTGGGCGAGCCCTTGATGCCGAGCTTCTTCTCCTTGGGGCCGAACGAGACGCCTTCGTCGGACTTCTCGACGACGAAGGCGGAGATGCCGCGCGCGCCGGCCGAGGGGTCGGTGACGGCCATCAGGGTGTAGTACTCGGAGACGCCGGCGTTGGTGATCCACATCTTGACGCCGTTGAGGACGAACGAGTCGCCGTCCGCGACCGCGCGGGTCTTCATGGCGGCGGCGTCCGAGCCCGCTTCGGGCTCGGACAGCGCGTACGAGAACATCGCCTCGCCCCTGGCGACCGGCGCGAGGTAGCGGGACTTGAGCTCCTCCGAGGCGGAGAGCAGGAGCGGGACCGTGCCGAGCTTGTTGACCGCCGGGATGAGGGAGGAGGACGCGCAGGCGCGGGCCACCTCCTCGATGACGATGACCGTGGCCAGTGCGTCCGCCCCGGCTCCGCCGTACTGTTCGGGCACGTGTACGGCGTGCAGGTCAGCCGCCACGAGCGCTTTGTAGACGTCCCAGGAGAACTCCTCGGTCTCGTCGATCTCGGCGGCGTGCGGTGCGATCTTCTCGTCGGCCAGGGCGCGGACCGTCTCCCTGAGCATGTCGTGCTCTTCGGCGGGCGCGTACAGAGGGAAGCTCATGGAATAGATACTAGGACGTCCGACCATCTTGTTACCAGTCAGTACGGTTTGCGAGGAGATGCAGGTGGCACGTAGGAGGTAGCGGGGGCCGGTAGCATGCCTGCGCGATCGAAAGGAGCTCCCTCGTGCCATATCGCCTCACGGTGATCGGGACCGGATATCTGGGTGTCACCCATGCGGCCTGCATGGCTGATCTCGGGTTCGAGGTCCTGGGCCTGGACGTGGACGCGGACAAGATCAACCGGCTCAACGCGGGCGAGCTCCCCATCCACGAACCCGGCATGGAGCCCGTGCTCCGCCGCGGCCTCGACTCCGGCAGGCTCCGCTTCACCTCCTCGTACGAGGAGGTCGCCGCCTTCGGCGACGTGCACTTCGTCTGCGTGGGCACCCCGCAGAAGCGCGGCGAGTACGCCGCCGACGTGACTTACGTGGACGCCGCCATCGAGTCCCTCGCCCCGCTCCTCGACCGCGAGTGCCTGATCGTCGGCAAGTCCACCGTGCCCGTCGGCACGGCCGAACGACTCGCCGACAAACTGGCCAGGCTCGCCCCGGCCGGCACCGAGGCCGAGCTGGCCTGGAACCCCGAGTTCCTGCGCGAGGGCTTCGCCGTCCAGGACACCCTGCACCCCGACCGCATCGTCCTCGGCGTGCGCAGTGAGCGGGCGGAGAAGATGCTGCGCGAGGTGTACGAGCCGCTGGGCGAGGTGCCAATCGTGGTCACCGACTTCGCCACGGCCGAGCTGGTCAAGACGGCCGCCAACGCGTTCCTGGCCACCAAGATCTCCTTCATCAACGCCATGGCCGAGGTCTGCGAGGCCGCGCACGCCGACGTGGAGCTGCTGTCGGAGGCGCTGTCGTACGACGACCGCATCGGCGGCCGGTACCTCAACGCCGGGCTCGGGTTCGGCGGCGGCTGCCTGCCCAAGGACATCAGGGCGTTCATGGCGCGGGCCGGCGAGCTGGGCGCCGACCAGGCGCTCACGTTCCTGCGCGAGGTGGACGCGATCAACATGCGGCGCCGCGCCCGCATGGTGGACCTGGCCAGGGAGCTGGCCGGCGGCTCCTTCCACGGGTGCACCGTGGGCGTGCTGGGCGCGGCCTTCAAGCCGAACTCCGACGACATCCGCGACTCCCCCGCCCTCGACGTCGCCGTCACGATCGGGCACCAAGGCGGGCAGGTCACCGTGTACGACCCCATCGCCCTCGATAACGCCCGTAAGGCGCATCCCGAGCTGAACTACGGCACCTCGGCCGTCGAGGCTGTTCGGGGGGCGCACGTGGTGTTGCTGCTCACGGAGTGGCAGGAGTTTCTGCAGCTCGATCCGGTGGAGCTGGGGGCCGTGGTGGCGACCCGGCGCATCGTGGACGGCAGGAACGCGCTCAACGCCGAGATGTGGCGCTCCGCCGGATGGCACTACCGCGCACTCGGCCGTCCCTGACGGCCGCTCACGACGGCCGCCCATGAAGGTTGCTCGTGGCGGCTGCTCATGGCGGCCGCTCACCACGGCTGCTCGCGGCGGCTGCTCATGAAGACTGCTCACGGCGGCTATTGCAGGTGGCGGACCCACTGCGTCATGAGCGGGCGGTAGCCGCGCCGTGCCCAGAAAGGCGTCGAGAGCGGGTTCGGCAGCGCGTGATGCAGCAGCATGGTCGACGCGCCCTGCGAAGCCGCCGCGGCGTGCGCCGCGTCCGTGAGCGCCGCCCCGACGCCGCGCCCCCGTACTGACGGCTCCACGTACATGACCCCCAAGTACGTCACCGGCGCCTCGTTCACGGCGTGCGAGATCCATCCGGAACGCCCTGGCGGCTCCACGATGACGCACCCCACCGGCTGCCCCTCCGCCTCGGCCACCCAGCACCAGTTCAGCGGCAGGACCTCGCGCTCCACCGACTCCCTGAGCCGCTCGCTGGTGGACGCCCGCACGGTCACCCAGCCCCACTGCGCGTCGTACGCCACCAGCCGCTCGTACATCGCCGTCACCACGTCCACGTCGCCCGGCCGGGCTGGGCGAATGACCACGTCGTCGTCAGGAGCAGCATGAGTGCGGGGGTGGCGGGCGGCCGACGAGGCGTCGGGAGCGAGCCCTCCCACGGAGGGTGACACGACGGGAGCGAGCCCCCGGACGGCCAGCGAGGTGATGGGCGCGAACCCGCGTACGGCCAGCGCCCGGACCGGGGCGGTGTCGCGGCTCGGCCACAACACGCTGAGCGCCTGCCCCGGCCGCCCGCCGCGCGGCATCGCCAGCCAGAGGTCGAGCAGCGCCCCCAGCGCCGCCTCGGGGTCGGGACCGGCGGCGCGGGCGCGCAGCCGGTGGACGACCAGCGGAGACCAGCAGGCCGGCAAGGTGTCGGGGTGCAGCCGGTCCACGGCGGCCAGGCCGATGGCGTCGGCCGTTTCGAGCCACTCCTCGCCGCGCTTGGCGGTCAGCTCGTCCTGGCCGGACAGGAGGGGGTCGGCGGCGTACACGCGGGCGGCGTGCGCCTTGGTCGGGTCGTCCATGGCCGCACCCTAGCCGCCTGGATCCCCAGGAAAAAAGCCTTGCCCGCAACTCGGCCGCTTCCACGCTGAGTCGCCGGAAACCTCGCCTACAGCTCGGCGGCCTCCGCGCGGAGCCGCTCGCCCTTGGCGTACGCCTGCTCCTTCAACTCCCCCTGAAACCGCACCATCTTCTCCCGCAACCCAGCATCGGACGCGGCAAGAATCCGCACGGCGAGCAGCCCCGCGTTGCGGGCCCCGCCGACGGCCACGGTGGCGACCGGCACCCCGGCGGGCATCTGCACGATCGACAGCAGGGAGTCCATGCCGTCGAGGTACTTCAGCGGCACCGGCACCCCGATCACGGGCAGCGGGGTGACGGAGGCCAGCATGCCGGGCAGGTGGGCGGCGCCGCCCGCGCCGGCGATGATGACCTGGACGCCCCGGTCGGCGGCCTGGCGGCCGTAGTCGATCATCTCGGTGGGCATGCGGTGCGCGGAGACCACGTCGGCCTCGAACGGCACCCCGAACTCGGCGACCGCCTCCGCGGCGGCCTTCATGACCGGCCAGTCGGAGTCGCTGCCCATCACAATGCCAATCATGTGTACTCCCCGGTCATGAGGTAGACGGCGGCGTGGCGGGCGCGGGCGCGGACCTCGTCGAGGTTGGAGCCGAGGGCGGTCACGTGGCCGATCTTGCGGCCCGCCCGCACCTCCTTGCCGTAGAAGTGCAGCTTGATGCCGGGGTCGTGGGCCAGCACGTGCTCGTACCGCTTGAACAGGTCGGGGTCGTCGCCGCCGAGCAGGTTGGCCATGACGACGTGCTGGGCGGTCATCCTGGGCGTGCCGAGCGGCAGGTCGAGGACGGCCCGCAGGTGCTGCTCGAACTGGGAGGTGGTGGAGCCCTCGATCGTCCAGTGGCCGCTGTTGTGCGGGCGCATGGCCAGCTCGTTGACGATCAGCCCGGTCTCGGTCTGGAACAGCTCCACGGCCAGCAGCCCGGTCACGCCGAGCTCGTTGGCGATCGTCAGGGCGATGCGCTGGGCCTGCGCCGACTGCTCCTGGTCGAGGTCGGACGCGGGGGCGATGACCTCGACGCAGATGCCGTCCTGCTGGACGGTCTCCACGACGGGGTAGCTCACGCCCTGCCCGTGCGGCGAGCGGGCGACGAGCACCGCGAGTTCCCGTTCGAACGGCACGAACGCCTCGGCCATAAGCTCGACCCCGGTCGCGAACGCCTCGGCGACGTCCTCGGGGGTGCGGCAGACCCACACGCCGCGGCCGTCGTAGCCGCCGCGTACGGCCTTCAGCACGACGGGCCAGCCGTGCTCGGCGGCGAAGCGGGCGGCGTCGTCGGCCGTCGGGACCCGCGCCCAGGCGGGGCAGGGCGCGCCGATCCTGGTCAGGCGCTCGCGCATGACGGCCTTGTCCTGGGCGTGCACGAGGGCGTCGGCGCCGGGGTGCACGACGTAGCCGTTGGCGGCCAGGGCGCGGATGTGCTCGGTGGGCACGTGTTCGTGGTCGAAGGTGATGACGTCGCAGCCCTTGGCGAACTCGCGGAGATCACCAAGATCGCGGTAGTCTCCGATGCGCGTGTCGACGATGACCCGGGCGGCGCTCTCCCCGGGGTTGTTGGCCAGCACCCGCAGCTCCACGCCGAGCGCGATGGCGGGCGGCTGCGACATCCTGGCCAGCTGGCCCGCGCCGACGATGCCGACGACCGGTCCGATGGGGCTGTAGGAACTCACGCCAGGTGAGCTTACCGGGGCGGAACGACTGTCCAGAAAGCCGCCCCACCCGGTGACGAGGGCTGGACGGCCGTTCCGGGTCGCCCGGCGGGCAATGCCGCCCGGCGGGCACGACCGTCCAGCGTTCGCGTGCCCTCGAACTGCTCAGCAGCGTAAACCCTTTAAAGCGGGTATGTCGGATATCAGATGAAGTTTCTGAAAGCCCATTTTCTGGGCTTTGTTCATCCCTCTGACACCCGTGCTCCAACATGGCCGGTACGCTGGGGGCGCAAGCTCGACTAGGGAAGGGACCGAGCAGAGACGTGGACTTCGCCAGACGCCTCTACCAGCGGTTCTCGTCCCTCGTGCACGAGCTGGCCAAGTTCGGCAGTATCGGCGCCGTCGCCTTCCTCCTCGACACGGGCCTGCTCAACCTCTTCAACGTGGTCGTCGGCTTCGGCCCCCTGACCTCGAAGGTCATCGCGACGACGATCTCCACCACGTTCGCGTACGCGGGTAACAGGTTCTGGACGTTCCGGCACCGCGAGCAGAGCGGCCTGCGCCGCGAATACTTCCTGTTCTTCCTGCTCAACGGCATCGCCCTACTGTTCGGCATGCTGACGATCGGCTTCGCCACCTACACGCTCAACCTGCACGACGCGCTCAGCTTCAACATCGCCAACATTGTGGGCGTGGGGCTCGGCACGCTGTTCAGGTACTGGTCGTACAAGAAGTGGGTGTTTCTGGAGGCCACCGACCCGATCCCGGTCGAGCTGCCCGAGGGCGGCGTCAAGCAGGACCGCTGACCACCCGGTTCCTGCCCTCGTCCTCCGCGGGGCGCAGGAAGATGGCGAACGTCGCCGGGCGGCGCCGTACCAGCTCCAACCGGCCGCCGTCGGCGGCGGCCAGCGCGCGGGCCAGCGTCAGCCCGAGCCCGGTGCCTCCGCCGCCGCTGACGTTCCTTTCGAAGATTTTGGGGGCGATCTCGTCGGCGATGCCGGGGCCCTCGTCCGCGACCTCGACCACCACGTAGTTGTCGCCGCACGTGGTGGTGACGGTGACGGCGCCGCCGCCGTGCCGCAGCGAGTTCTCCAGCAGCGAGGCGACCACCTGGCCGAACCCGCCCGTGGTGGCCATCGCCTTCAGCCCGCGCGAGCCTTCGAGCTGCAGCGTGCGGCCCGCGTCCCGGAAGACCGGCTCCCACTCGGTGATCTGCTGGACGAGCACCTCGTCGATCGCGACCGGCTCCGCCTGGGCGTGCCGCTGGCGGCGGGCGGCGGCCAGCAGCTCGTCGATCACGGCGGTGAGCCGCTCGGCCTGGACGATCGCCGCCTCCCCCTCCTCCCGCACCACGTCGGGCTCGGCCGCGGAGGCCACGATCTCCTCCAGGCGCATGGTGAGCCCGGTCAGCGGGGTACGGAGCTGGTGTGAGGCGTCGGTGGCGAACTCGCGTTCGCGCGTGAGCAGGTCGGAGATGCGGGTGGCGCTGCGGTCGAGCACCTGCGCCACGCGGTCGAGCTCGGGGATGCCGTAGCGGTGCTTGCTCGGGCGCGCGTCGCCCGAGCCCAGCCGTTCGGCGATCTTCGCCAGGTCCTGCAAGGGCAGCGTCAGGCGGCGCGACTGCACGACGGCCAGGCTCACGGCCACCGCCAGGGCGGCGCCGGCCAGGGCCACGATGAGCAGCAGGCGGGCCCGTACGTCCTGCTCGACCTGATCGCGGTCGCGGCTGATCCGCACGTAGACGCCGGTGTTGGTCTGGGCGTCCTCGGTCATCAGGTGACCGGACGGCGGGGGGTCGCCGACGACGGTCACCCTCAGGGGGGTTCCGCGCTCCCAGATCTGGATGAACCTGCCCGGGTACTTTTGCTCCAGTTGCTGGGGGTCGAGCGGCGTCTCCTGGACGCGGGCGTACTCCACCTCTCCCACGAGACGCTTGGCTTCCGCCCCGAGCTCCTGAGCCGCCTCATCGACGATCAGACGGCTGACGACGACGCCCAGGGGGACCCCCAGCAGCAGGACCGCGATGACCGCGACGACCAGGGTGGAGGAGAGCAGTCGGCGGCGCATCCCTACTCGCGCTCGAACCGGAAGCCGACTCCCCGGACCGTCGTGATGTAGCGCGGCTTGGCCGCGTCGTCGCCGAGCTTGCGGCGCAGCCAGGAGATGTGCATGTCGAGGGTCTTGGTGGAACCCCACCAGTTGGTGTCCCACACCTCGCGCATGATCTGCTCTCGGGTGACGACCTTGCCCGCGTCGCGGACCAGGACGCGCAGCAGGTCGAACTCCTTGGTGGTCAGATGCAGCTCCTTCTCCCCCATCCAGGCGCGCCGCGAGTCCGCGTCGATGCGCACACCCTGGACGACCGGGGTCTCGGAGGTGCCGCGGCGCAGCAGCGCCCGCACCCGGGCCAGCAGCTCTGCCAGCCGGAACGGTTTGGTCACGTAGTCGTCCGCGCCGGCGTCGAGGCCGACGACGGTGTCCACCTCGTCGACGCGGGCGGTGAGTATCAGCACAGGAGTGCCGTGGCCCTCAGCCCTTATCCGGCGGGCGACCTCAAGGCCGTCCATCTCCGGCAGCCCAAGGTCAAGAACGATCAGGTCGATGCCGCCCGACAGTGCCCTCTCCAGGGCCTGCGGGCCGTCGGGGCTCACCTCGACCTGATAGCCCTCGCGGCGCAACGCACGCGCGAGTGGCTCTGAGATCGAGGTGTCATCCTCGGCGAGAAGTACGCAGGTCATGAAGCGATCGTAGGACCTTAGGCGATCGTTTCCCGGGCACAGCGCGCGGTTTGACTCGTCGTTGACCTATCCATTGACCTGGGCAAACACGGCTAAAATACGGTACGTCGTGATTAAAGCACCGCCGTTTTCGGCCCGGAATTCATCGGACGATCATGTATCGTCGCGTGTCCCTCGCCACGCCTCCGCGAAGGGAAGGTGCCCGGAAAATGGAGAAAGGTGAGCCCCTGGCCCACCTCATCCCCTGCGTTGGTGCTCGGATCAGTCGTCGCTGGACGCCGGCTCGGCGTACCGGGCCAGGTAAAGCTGGATCCCCAGGCTGTTGATCAGCCCCAGCTCCGTCTCCAGGTAGTCGATGTGCTCTTCCTCGTCCTTGAGGATGTCCTCGAAGATGTTCGCCGAGGTGATGTCACCCTTCTCACGCATGAGCTGGATGGCCGGCCGCAGCCGCTGCACCACCGACATCTCCACTTCGAGGTCGGCCTTGAGCTGCTCCTCGACGGTCTGGCCGATGTGCAGGGTGCCCAGGCGCTGATAATTGGGCAAACCCTCCAGGAAGAGGATGCGATCGGTGAGGCGCTCGGCGTGGCGCATCTCGTCGATCGACTCGTAGCGGGTGTGCTCGGCGAGCTTGGTGTACCCCCAGTTCTCCTGCATCTTGGCGTGCAGGAAGTACTGGTTGATCGCGGTCAGCTCCGCGGTCAGCTGTTCGTTGAGCAATTCGATGATCTGTTTGTCGCCCTGCATGGCGGGCCCCTCATCGCTATCCGGCTATGCGGTCGTCAGTTCGTCAGACCGCTTCAGGATCGCACAGATCTTCCGGACGCAGCGGGCACAGTCCCCACCAGCACCGGTGGTGTCGCGGATCTGCTTGGCGCTCGTCGCCCCGGCGGCGATGCAGTCGTGGACCTCATTCTCGGTCACAGCACGACAAATGCATACGTACATCCAGGGACAGGCCTTCCGCGAGGGGTTGGACGCCATAAGGTTAGGCACACCTAAGATAACCCACTTTGGTTAGGCTTGCCTACGTTGGGTGGGTCACAAAAGCCTGTCCCCTGCTGTCAGTGACCTCGGGAGATCCACTCCTCCAGGTGCGGAGCCTCCGCTCCGATCGCGGTCGAGTCGCCGTGCCCGGTGTGCACGACCGTCTCCGGCGGAAGCGTCAGCAGCCGCTGCCTGATCGACTCGATGATCGTCTCGAACGAGCTGTAGGACCGCCCTGTCGCGCCTGGGCCGCCCTTGAACAGGGTGTCGCCGCTGAACAACGCGCCCAGCTCGGGCGCGTACACGCAGACGGCGCCCGGCGAATGGCCCGGCGTGTGCAGGATCTGCAGGGCCACGCCGCCCACCACCAGCTTCTCCCCGTCCGTCAGCGGCTCGTACGCCACCTCCGGCCCGTACACCTGCTCCCACAGCACCTGGTCGGCGGGGTGCAGCCGGATCGGCGCCCCCGTCAGCGCGGCCAGGTCGCGGGCGGCGTTGATGTGGTCGTTGTGCGCGTGCGTACAGACGATGGCCTTGACCGCGCGCCCGCCGACCCGCTCCGCGATCGGCGCCGCGTCGTGCGCGGCGTCGATCACCACCACCTCGCGCGCGTCGCCGACCAGCCAGACGTTGTTGTCGACGTCCCACGTCCCGCCGTCCAGCGAGAACGTCCCCGACGTGATGACCCGATCGATCATTTAGAGGACCACCACCGAACGCAGCACCTCGCCCCGGTGCATCTTCCCGAACGCCTCCTCGACCTGGTCCAGCCCGATCGTCTCCGACACGAACTTGTCGAGCGGCAGGCGGTTCTGCAGGAACAGGTCGATCAGCATGGGGAAGTCGCGGCTCGGCAGGCAGTCGCCGTACCAGGAGGACTTGAGCGCGCCGCCGCGGCCGAACACGTCCAGCAGCGGCAGGTCGATGCGCATGTCCGGGGTCGGCACACCGACCAGCACGACCGTGCCGGCCAGGTCGCGGGCGTAGAAGGCCTGCTCGTACGTCTCCGGCCGGCCGACCGCCTCGATCACCACGTCGGCGCCGTTGCCGCCGGTCAGGTCGCGGATCGCCTCGACCGGGTCTGCGGAACGGGAGTTGACCGTGTGGGTGGCGCCGAACCCGCGCGCCCACTCCAGCTTGCGATCGTCCACGTCCACCGCGATGACCTTCGCGGCGCCCGCCAGCGAGGCGCCCAGGATCGCCGCGTCGCCGACGCCGCCGCAACCGATCACCGCCACGCTGTCGCCGCGGGTGACCCCGCCGGTGTTGACCGCCGCGCCGATGCCCGCCATCACGCCGCACCCGAGCAGGCCCGCGACCTGCGCCGGGGCGTCGGCCGACACCTTCGTGCACTGCCCGGCCGCCACCAGCGTCTTCTCCAGGAACGCGCCGATGCCCAGCGCGGGCGACAGCTCGGTGCCGTCCTTGAGCGTCATCTTCTGCTTGGCGTTGTGGGTGGCGAAGCAGTACCAGGGACGGCCGCGCAGGCAGGCTCGGCACTGGCCGCACACCGCGCGCCAGTTGAGGATGACGAAGTCGCCCGGCTGCACCTCGGTCACGCCGGGGCCGACCGCCTCCACCGTGCCCGCCGCCTCGTGTCCCAGCAGGAACGGGTAGTCGTCGCTGATCCCGCCCTCCCGGTAGTGCAGGTCGGTGTGGCACACGCCGCAGGCCTGCACGTTCACCACCGCCTCGCCCGGTCCCGGGTCCGGCACGAGCACCGTCTCGAGGGAAACTTCCTGGCCCTTGCCCTGGGCTACCACGCCCTGCACTTCGTACGGCATGCCAGTCATCTTGGGTCAGGAGGATGATCTCCGCAAGACATAGGGCTGCACCACGCCGAGGCCTCTCGCCGGACGGCGCCTGATCCGGTGCGCCTCGTACGGTTCGCCGTCGAGCCCGCCGGCCAGCGCCTCGTCCACCAGGATCGTGCCGGGCCTGGCGATCGCGGTGAGCCGGGCGGCGAGATTGACGGTCGTGCCGAAGACGTCGCCCATCATCGGCACCACCGGCCCGTACGCCATCCCGATGCGCAGCTCCTCGGTCTCCACCAGGTCGAGGGCGATCGCCGCGGCCTGCTCAGGGCCCTGCGCGGTGAACAGCACCTCGTCGCCCAGTGTCTTGACCAGCCGGGCGCCGTGCGTGGCCACCACGTCGGAGGCCCGCGATTCGAACCCCTCCACCAGCCCTGCCAGCTCCTTCTCGTCGAGCTCGCGGCTGCGCCTGGTGAACGACACCAGGTCCGCGAACCCGACCGCCATCGTCACCCGGGTCGGCACCAGCTCGTCGGTGCCGTCGGCGATCGCCAGCAGCCGGGTGCCCGCGGCGGCGAGCTGGGCCCGCCAGACGTGGATGAGCACGTGCTCGAAATCGGGCATCAGCCCCTGGGCGGCGTCGAGCACCGCCGCCACGTCGTCCTCGGCGAAGTCGGGGGGCAGCATCGTGCCGATCATGATCTCGGCCTGCCACTGCGCCAGCCTGGCCGTGGTCTGGCCGAGCGCGCGGGCCATGCGGATCACCGTCTGCTCGTCGAGCAGGCCGCCGTCCAGCATGCTGCGCACCCGGCGCAGCGCGTCCACGTCCGCCTCGGTGAACGCCACGGCGTCGTCGGCCCGCTGCGCGAAGCCGAGCGCGCGCCAGATGCGTTCGGCCAGCTCCCTGGGCACCCCGCTCCTGGCGGCGACCTCCACCCGCGTGTACCGGGGCGGCAGGCCGACCAGCAGTCGCTCGATCTCCTCGGCGCTCGGGCGGCCGGGACGGGCTTCGCTCACCCGAGCGAGGCTACTTCACTTCAACGTCCGTCGACCTCGCCGTCGGAGGCGTCCTCGACGAGCCTGAACAGGTCGGTGCGCACGTCCTGGATGCGCGGGATGTCCTTCAGCACGATCTCCCCGCGGTCACCGGCCGACTCGACCGTGAGCGTGCCGCAGCCGAGCAACCGCTCGGGAAAGGTCTGGTCCGAGCTCACCGTGTTGACCTTGGTGATCGGGATTTCGTCGGTCGACTTGTTGAGCACGCCCGTGCTGATCGTGAAGCGGTGCGTGGTGAGCACGTAGCCGGTGTTCTTCCACTGCAGGTACGGCACGAACGACCAGATCGTGAGCAGGATGAGCCCGATGACGACGACCGCGATCCTGGCGTAGGACACGTACTCGAAGTCCGGGATGAAGTACAGCGCCGCGCCCGTGGCCGCGGCGATGAGGACCAACGCGATGAAGGGGACGACGAGCCGCTTCCAGTGGGGGTGGAAGGATCGGACGCGCCGCTCACCCTGCGTCAGATGATGGTCGGGAAGGGTCATGGGCAGCATCGTGCCACCATCGGGAGGCCGGGGCCATGCCCATGACAGATCGAGCAGCTCAGTCCTCCGCGCGCACATGCACTCAGTTCTCCGCGCGCACGTGCACTCAGTCCTCCGCGCGCACATGCACGACGTCGCCCGCGCTCAGCGTGTACCGCTCGCCGCCGGACTCCACCTGCAGATGGCCCGCGCCGTCGACACCGGTCGCGAGCCCGCTCAGCGCCTGCCCGCCCGGCAGCTCCACCCTGACCCGGCGGCCCACCGTGGAGCTGACCGCCAGGTACGCCGCGCGCAGGCCCGACGCGTCGGCGTCGCCCTTGGCCTCGCCCCACTCGCGGTAGTGGGTCTCGACCTCCCTGAGCACGGCGCGCAGCAGCGGATCGCGGTCGAGGCAGGCGCCCTCCGCGATGCTCAGCGAGGTGGCCGTCTCGGTGGGCAGCTCGTCGGGCCGCAGCGTCACGTTCAGGCCCATGCCGATGACGACGGCGTCGTCCACCCGCTCGGCCAGCACGCCGGCCAGCTTGCGCTCGCCGATCAGCAGGTCGTTGGGCCACTTGAGGCCCACCTCGACCTCCGCCAGGCGGCGTACGGCGGAGGCGGCGGCGACGCCGTACAGCAGCGACAGCCAGCCCTGCGCGAGCGGCGGCACCTCGGGACGCAGCAGGATCGAGAACGTCAGCCCCGATCGGGGCGGCGCCGACCAGGTGCGGCCCAGGCGCCCGCGGCCGGCCTGCTGCGCCTCCGCGACCAGCACCGTGCCCTCGGGCGCGCCGTCCCTGGCGGCCTGGGCCAGGTCGGCGTTGGTGGAGCCGGTGCTGTCGACGACGGTGACAGCCGTCCACAGCGAGCCGGGGCGGACCAGGGCCCGGTTGAGCGCCGTCTCGGACAGCGGAGGGCGGTCGAGGTCGGAGTAGCGTGAGTCGGCCATCCCCCCATCTTCCCTGATGGCGGGCTCCCGGGAGCGGAGGAGGCAAGATGGTGGGGTGAGTGAGCGCCCCGGGCCGACCACCCGGATCAGAGTCACGGAGCTGTCCGGCCCGTCCGCCAGGCAGCGGCGCGACGACCTGGCCACGGAGGAGCCGCTGGAGATCCGCCTCACCGCGCCCGACGGCACCCGCAGGACCGTGGCCATCACCATGCGCACGCCGGGCCACGACTTCGAGCTGGCCGCCGGGTTCCTGCACGGCGAGGGCCTGGCTCGGCACGGCGACGTCGCCTCGATCGCGTACTGCACCGACGAGGACCTGCCGCCCGAGGCCCGCTACAACACGGTCACGGTGCGCCTGCGCGTCCCGGTGCCCGAGCTGCCCGCTCTCGACCGGCACTTCCTCACCTCCAGCGCCTGCGGCGTCTGCGGCTCGGCGAGCCTCGACGCGCTGCGCGACCGGTGCGCGCCCGTCCCGCCCGGTTCGCTCAAGCTCACCCCCGAGCTGCTGTACGGGCTGCCGGACGCGTTGCGCGCGGCCCAGGGCGTGTTCGGCAAGACGGGCGGGCTGCACGCCGCGGGGCTCTTCTCCTCCGGCGGCGGCCTGGCGGCGGTCCGGGAGGACGTGGGCCGTCACAACGCGGTGGACAAGCTCGTCGGCTGGGCGTCCATGGCGGGGCGGCTGCCGCTGTCGGAGCACGTGCTCATGGTGAGCGGGCGGGCCAGCTACGAGATCATGCAGAAGGCGCTGGCCGCGGGCATCCCGGTGGTGTGCGCGGTGTCGGCGCCGTCGTCGCTGGCGGTGGAGCTGGCCAGGGGGTTCGGGCTGACGCTGGTGGGCTTCCTGCGCGGGGAGCGCTGCAACGTGTACGCGGGAGCGGAAAGAATCATCGCCTAACAGTGGAATGAAGCATTCCGTTCTGCTACTCTTAGAACAGAACGAAACATTCCGTTCCTTTCGGAGGCCTGATCATGAGCACCATCTCCCCCTTCCGCGTCGAGATCCCCCAGTCCGACCTCGACGACCTCCAGACCCGCCTCCGCCTGACCCGCTTCGCCGACGAGATCCCCGGCGCCGACCAGGGCGTCGGCGTCGAGCGGGTCAAGCGCCTGGTCGCCCACTGGCGCGAGAGCTTCGACTGGCGGGCCGTCGAGGCCACCCTCAACGCCCACCCGCAGTTCACCACCGAGATTGACGGGCAGAACATCCACTTCCTGCACGTCCGCTCCAGCAACCCCGACGCGCTCGCCCTGATCCTCACCCACGGCTGGCCCGGCTCCATCGCCGAGTACCTGCGCGCCATCGAGCCCCTGTCGCGCCACTTCCACCTGGTCATCCCGTCCCTGCCCGGCTACGGCTTCTCCGGCCCGACCCACGAGCTGGGCTGGAACAACCTGCGCATCGCCAAGGCCTGGGCCGAGCTGATGGCCCGCCTCGGCTACGAGCGCTACGGCGCCGTCGGCAACGACGCCGGCTCGATGGTCTCCCCCGAGATCGGCAGGATCGACCCGGCGCACGTCGTCGGCGTGCACGTCACCCAGCTCTTCTCGTTCCCGTCGGGCGACCCGGCCGAGTTCGCCGAGCTGACCGAGGAGGAGCAGGCGGGGCTGGCGGTGCTCGACTGGTTCTGGAAGGAGAAGGGCGCGTTCAACGTGCTGCAGTCACAGCAGCCGCAGACCCTCGCCCACGCCATCACCGACTCCCCCGCCGGGCTGATCGGCTGGCTGGCCCAGCTCCTCGACGACGACCTCGACGACGACTTCGTGGTGACCAACGCGGCCATCTACTGGTTCACCGGCACCGCCGCCTCGGCGCTGCGCCTGTACTGGGAGAACGCCCGCGCCGAGCACCCCAAGGAGCCGACGACCGTGCCGACGGCGCTGGCCATGGGCGAGGGCGACTTCAAGTCGATCCGCCGCTTCGCCGACCGCGACCACAGCGGGATCGTCTCCTGGAAGACCCTCCCGGCTCCGGCCCGCGGCCACTACACGGCCCACACCGCAACGCAGGCGCTCACCTCGGACGTCATCGGCTTCTTCCAGAGCCTCGGCTGAACGCGGGAGGCCCCCTCAGGGGGGCACCTCCCGCGCCGGGGGCGTCAGCCGGTGTTCTGCAGGCCCGCCGCCACCCCGTTCACCGACAGCAGCAGCAGCGTGGAGAGCCGGTCGCGCTCCTGGTCCGACAGGGTCTCCGTGCGCAGCGCGCGCAACGCCCGCAACTGCAGGTGCGACAGCGCGTCCACGTACGGGTCGCGGAGCTGGACGGCCCGGGAGAGCACCTTGCGGTTCTCCAGCAGCCGCGTGTGCCCCGTGACCCGCAGCACCAGCTCCCGCGTCCGGTCGTACTCCTCCATCACCTGCTGGGCGAAGTCCTCCCTGCCGCCCAGCGCCAGGTAGCGCTTGGCGATGGAGCGGTCGGTCTTGGCCAGCGACATCTCGGCGTTGTCCAGCATCACGTTGAACAGCGGCCACTCCGCGTACGCCGCCCGCAGCTCGTCGAGGGAGTCGGCGGCGGCCAGGCCGGTGCCGAGGCCGTACCAGCCGGGGAGGTTGACGCGGGTCTGGGCCCAGGCGAAGACCCAGGGGATGGCGCGCAGGTCGTCGAGGGAGCGGGGGGCGCCCAGGCCGCGGCGGGCCGGGCGGGAGCCGAGGCGGAGAGTGCCGATCTCCTCCAGGGGGCTGACCAGGCCGAACCACTCGGGGAAGCCAGGGGCCTCCGTGAGCGCGCGGTAGGCCTGCTCGGAGGCCGTGGCCACCTGCTCCGCCAGGCCGCGGAAGCGTTCCGCGGCGGTCGCGGTGCGGGCGCCGACGGTGGGCGAGGAGGCCAGCAGGACGGCGTTGGCCACCTGCTCCAGATGGCGGCGGGCGATGGCGATGTGGCCGTAGCGGGCGAAGATGACCTCGCCCTGCTCGGTGACCTTGAAGCGGCCCGCGACCGAGCCGGGCGCCTGGGCCAGGACCGCGCGATTGGCCGGGCCGCCGCCGCGGCCGAGCGCGCCGCCGCGGCCGTGGAACATGCGCAGCTGGACGTCGTGCTCGGCGGCCCAGGTGGTCAGCTCCTCCTGCGCCTCGTAGAGCCGGAGCGTGGCGGCGGCGGGGCCGAGCTCCTTGGCCGAGTCGGAGTAGCCGAGCATGATCTCCATCCGCCGGCCGGTGCCGGCCAGCCGCCGTTGCACCTCGGGGATGTCGAGCATGCCGGAAAGCACCAGCGGCGAGTTGGCCAGGTCCTGGCCGGACTCGAAGAGCGGCACCACGTCGAGCACCGGCGCGCGGTCGCCGAGCGCGTGCCTGGCCAGCTCGTACACCGCCGCGATGTCCTCGGCGGTGCGGGTGAAGGAGACGACGTAGCGGGAACAGGCGGTGACGCCGAAGCGCTCCTGGATCCAGCCGATCACCCGGATCGTGGCCAGGACCTCCTCGGTGCGCTCCGACAGCTCGCCGCCGGCCCGCAGCTCCTCCAGAGCGGCGGCGTGCACCTGCGAGTGCTGGCGCACCTCCAGCTCCGCCAGGTGGAAGCCGAACGTCTCCACCTGCCAGATGAGGTGCTGCAACTCCCCGTACGCCTGCCGCGGCGCGGAGGCGGCCAGCGACTCCTGGGCCAGCCGCAGGTCGGCCAGCAGCTCGTCGGGCGAGCGGTAGGCCAGGTCGGCGTTGCGGCGGTGGGTGGCGGCGATGCGCGCGCCGACGAACAGCAGCCACTGCCGGTGCGGCTCCCGCGGCGAGCGGGTGGCCAGCTCGGACACCACGTCGGGGTGCCCGTCCACGGCCGTCGCCAGCGCGGTCTTCAGCTCCTGCGAGCAGGGCGCGAACTGGGCGGACTCGGTGAGCGTGCGGGCGATGCGCGTGCAGGCGGTCTCCAGGGCCGTCAGCACGTGCTCGGACTGGATCTGGATGGTCTCGCGGGTGACCTTGGAGGTCACGTTGGGGTTGCCGTCGCGGTCGCCGCCGATCCAGCTCCCGTACCGGATGAAGGGTCTGGCCAGCGGCGGACGGGTGCCGGTGCGCTCGTCGAGCGCGGCGTCGAGCGAGCGGTAGACCTGCGGCACCATGCGGAACAGCGTCTCGTCGAAGGCGGCCATGGCCGTGCGCACCTCGTCGAGCGGGTCCAGCTTGGTGGAGCGGAGCTGAGCCGTCCGCCACAGGATGTCGATCTCCTCCAGCATGCGCCGCTTGCTCTCGGCGCGCTCGGAGGCGCCGCGGCCGGGCGCGTTGTACTCGGTGAGCTGGCCGCTGATGCGCTGGATCGCGGTGACGACGGCGCGCCTGCGCGCCTCCGTCGGGTGCGCGGTGAGCACCGGATGCAGCTCCAGGCCCTCCAGCAGTTCGGTGACGCGCTCGTGCCCGAGCTCGTGCACGGCCTGTGCCAGCGACTCGCGCTGCACCCTGCCCTCGGCGTCCCGCTCCCGCAGGGTGCGGATGCGGTAATGCTCCTCGGCCAGGTTGGCCAGGTGGAAGTAACAGGTGAACGCGCGGGCCACGGCCACGGCCCGCTCGATCTCCCATCCGGCGACCATCTCGGTGATCACGTCGGCCGAGATCTCACCCTTGCGTGCCGCGATGACGGCCTTGCGCAAACGTTCGACATCGGCCAGCAGGTCCTCGCCACCCTGTTCGGCGAGCACCTGGCCGAGCAGTTTGCCCAGCAGACGCACATCGTGGCGTAGCTCGTCCGGCATCTCGGTTACGGCGGCACTGCGACGCTCGAGCCCCTGGTCAATCATGTTTCGAAGGGTATCGAGTCGATTCGGGCCGACGTAGACCGGTCTCAGTTATTGGACTAGACCACTGGTCAGGTGGGCTTCGAGACCGCCGCGAGCAGCTCGGGGGTACGGGCGAAGCCGATGCGGGCGGCCAGCCGCCGGCCGAGCACCTCCGCCAGCAGACCGTAGAACGGCGCCAGGATGGACACCCACAGGAGCCCGAACAGGAGCGGCACCACGAACGGCAGCACGATCAGCCCGATGCCGACCGTGGCGCCCATCGCGGACGCGAACGCCAGCCCGCCCTGGCCGGGCGCGGCGCCGCTGAAGGCGTTCATCCGCTCGGGCGCCGTGTACGGCAGCACCACGCTCGTCACGGAGCCGACGCCGAGGCCGACCCCGAGCGCGCCCCAGCCGGTCAGCATGCCGGGCAGGATCGCGCCCGGCTGGCCGGTGAGCAAGCCGGTCGCGACCGCGATCACGGCGATCACGGGCACCGCGATCAGGGCGTTGGCCAGGTGACGGCCTGCCAGGTCGAGCTTCAGGCCGCGCTCGGACCCGAAGGCGACGGCGTTCATCCACAGGGAGCGGCCGTCGATGCCGAACGCGTTGATCGACTGCAGCGCGATCATCAGGGCGCCCATGCACGACAGGGTGATCGGCAGCCCGGCGCCCGCTTCGGCTGTCCTGGTCAGGGAGAACGACAGCACGACCGTCACCAGGATCGCGCTGAACCAGCCCACCCGGTAGCGGGGGTCGCGCCTGATGTACTTCAGCTCCTTGGTCACCACCGCGGCCAGCGGCCCGTCCGGCAGGAACCGGTCGGCGAGACCGCGCTCCCTGCGCACGGAGGCGGCCTGGGTGGAGACGTCCGGCGTGACCAGGGCCCGCGCGAGCGCCTTGATCCACAGCCAGGCCAGCGCCACGGTGAACAGCGCCACCAGCACCACCTCGGCCACCCCGACCAGGCCGCCGTCGGCGATGGCGTGGGCCAGCATGCCGGGCGGGGACCAGCGCAGCACGCCCGCCATCGCGTGCAACATGGTGGCCGGGTCGCCGAAGCCGCCGTTCATCAGCAGGTTGGGCAGTTGCGCGAGCAGCACCACGAGCAGCGCGGCCACCGCGAGCACGTCGCGCCCGCGCCGGGTGCGCAGCGCGCTCGACAGCGCGGTGGTGATCAGCCGGGACGCCACCACGCACAGCGCGAACTGCACCAGCACCGCCGGCACCCCGAGCAGCCAGCCGCCGGCGCTGGAGGCCAGCCCGACCAGGGCGCCGAGCGTCACGATCAGCATCGCCACCGGCCAGGCGCCCGTGACGGAGGCGGTGAACAGGCCGATCGCCAGCCGCCGCGTGCCCAGCGGGAACAGCGACAGCTTGGCCGGGTCGAGCGTGTCGTCCAGGCCGAACGCCATCAGCGGCACGACCATCCAGCCGAACAGGAACGCGGCGAACGCCATGATGACCAGCGAGGCCGCGATGTCCGGGGGCGCCAGCCGCAGCAGGCTCATCAGGAAGAAGCCGAGCACGGCCAGGCCCGCCGCGGCGAGGAGGGTGAAGATGAACCCGAGCTTGCGCTGGAGGTCGCCGCGCAGGTTGCCGGCCATCAGGCGCAGCTTGAGCTGGGCGAAGAGGGCGACGGTGGTCATGGGGAGGCCTGCTGCTGGGAGTCGCTGGGGGCTTGTGCCTGCTCGGCCACCTGTTCGGCCGTCTGCTCCCGCGCTTGTTCGCGTGCTCTGCCGCCGAGCCAGCCCAGGCCCGGCTCGCCGCTCTGGGGCGCGCCGCCGACCAGTTCGAGGAACGCCTGGTTGAGTGAGGGACGATCACCGCGTACGTCCGCCAGCGCCCCCTGCGCGACGATGTGCCCCGCGCTCATCACCGACACCCAGTCGCACAGCCGCTCCACCAGGTCCATCACGTGACTGGAGAAGATGACGGTGGAGCCGGAGGCGGTGAAGCGCCGTAACACCTCGGTGAGCGTGTTCGCGCTGACCGGGTCGACGCCTTCGAACGGCTCGTCGAGGAAGAGCACGGACGGGTTGTGCAGCAGCGCCGCGGCCAGGCCGATCTTCTTGCGCATGCCGGTGGAGTAGTCGACGACGAGCTTGTCGGCGGCGTCGGCCAGGTCCATCACGGCCAGCAGCTCGCCCGCGCGCTGCTCGACGTCCGCCTTGGGCAGGCCGCGCAGCCTGCCGTTGTAGATGAGCAGCTCGCGGCCCGACAGCCGCTCGAACAGCCGCAGCCCCTCGGGCAACACGCCGATGCGCGCCTTCACCTCGACGGGGTCGCGCCAGACGTGGAAGCCGTCCACCTCGGCGGACCCGCCGTCGGGACGGAGCAGCCCGGTGATCATGCTGAGGGTGGTCGTCTTGCCTGCTCCGTTGGGCCCGACCAGGCCGGCGAAGCTCCCGGCGGGGACCACGAGGTCCACCCCCGCGACGGCGATCTGCTGCCCGTAACGCTTGAACAGGGCGTGCGTGCGAACCGCGTCCGACATGGCTTCACTCTAGGAGGAGGACTAGCCTTGCGCGCATGAGCACTGCGGAGGCGATGCCGGAGGAGCCGGATATCCACACCACCGCCGGGAAGATCGCCGACCTGGAGCGGCGACTCGACGAGGCCGTGCATGCGGGCTCGTCGGCGGCGGTGGACAAGCAGCACGCCAAGGGCAAGATGACGGCCAGGGAGCGGGTGCTGGCGCTGCTGGACGAGGGCTCGTTCGTGGAGTTCGACGAGTTCGCCAGGCACCGGTCCACTATGTTCGGGATGGAAGAGCGCCGGCCGTACGGCGATGGCGTCATCACCGGGCACGGCACGGTCGACGGCCGCCAGGTGTGCGTGTTCTCGCAGGACGTGACGGTGTTCGGCGGCTCGCTCGGCGAGGTGTACGGCGAGAAGATCGTCAAGGTGCTCGATCTGGCGATCAAGACCGGCTGCCCGATCATCGGCATCAACGAGGGCGGCGGCGCGCGCATCCAGGAGGGTGTGGTCGCGCTCGGCCTGTACGCGGAGATCTTCAAGCGCAACGTGCACGCCTCCGGCGTGATCCCGCAGATCTCGCTCATCATGGGCGCGGCGGCCGGCGGCCACGTCTACTCCCCCGCGCTGACCGACTTCGTGGTGATGGTGGACCAGACGTCGCAGATGTTCATCACGGGTCCCGACGTGATCAAGACGGTGACCGGCGAGGAGGTCACGTTCGAGGAGCTCGGCGGGGCCCGCACGCACAACACCAGGTCGGGGGTGGCGCACTACCAGGCCGCCGACGAGGAGGACGCGCTCGAGTACGTCAAGGCGCTGCTGTCGTACCTGCCGTCGAACAACCTGGACGAGGCTCCGGCGTACGAACCGGCCGCCGACCTCGACCCGGACCCCGGCCTGGACGAGGTGATCCCCGACTCGCCGAACCAGCCGTACGACATGCACCGGGTGATCGAGCACGTGCTGGACGACGGGGAGTTCCTGGAGGTCCACGCGCTGTTCGCGCCGAACATGGTGGTCGGGTACGGCCGGGTGGACGGCCAGCCGGTGGGCGTGGTGGCCAACCAGCCCATGCATTTCGCGGGATGTCTGGATATCAACGCATCCGAGAAGGCCGCCCGATTTATTCGAACATGTGATGCGTTTAATATTCCGATCCTGACTTTTGTTGATGTACCGGGTTTCCTTCCCGGCACCGATCAGGAATGGAACGGAATCATCCGTCGCGGGGCCAAGCTCCTGTACGCCTACGCCGAGGCGACCGTCCCGCTGATCACCGTCATCACCCGCAAGGCGTACGGCGGCGCGTACGACGTCATGGGCTCCAAGCACCTCGGCGCGGACATCAACCTGGCCTGGCCCACCGCGCAGATCGCGGTCATGGGCGCGCAGGGCGCGGTCAACATCCTCCACCGGCGCAGGCTCGCCGCCGCCGACGACCCCGAGGCCGAGCGGGCCGCCCTCGTCACCGAGTACGAGGACACGTTGGCCAACCCGTACATCGCGGCGGAGCGCGGCTATGTGGACGCGGTGATCCGGCCATCCGAAACCCGGCCGCAGGTCGTCAGGGCGCTGCGAGCCCTCAGGAACAAGCGGATGACGCTGCCGCCCAAGAAGCATGGGAACATTCCGCTGTGACGACTGACCTGCGCATTGTCCGGGGCGACGCCACGCCTGAGGAGATCGCCGCGCTGGCGGCCGTCCTGGCGTCCCGGCGCGCCGAACGGCAGGCACCACCCGCACCGGGAAGACAAACATGGCGAAACCCGGCTAGAGCTATGCGTAAGCCTGTCGCGCCAGGGAAGTCGGCATGGCGGATGAGCGCACTACCCTAGATAGATCCTGGGAATCGGGTGTCAAGTTCCCCGGGAGTTGGGACTATCTAGAGAAAGTAGGCGTATATAGTCGGCCGATCAACTAACACCGCGGCCTGGAGGACGACATGGCCATCCCAGACCTCATGCCGCATCCTGTGGCAGCCAAGTACGCCGTCCTAGTGGATGTCGGTTATCTGTACGCTGCGGCAGGCGAAGTGCTGCTCGGCGCGAAGGAGCGCAAGGAATATCGGGTGGCCGCCGATGAGCTCATCCAGAGTCTACAGAAACATGCAGAGGAACGCATTTCGGGCGAACTTCTGCGGATCTATTGGTATGACGCAGCCCGTGATCGCGTGCCTACCGTCGACCAGCGTGTCATCGCTCAGCTTCCGTGGGTCAAGGTGCGACTTGGCAACCTGAACGCCCGCGGCCAGCAGAAGGGCGTGGACGCACAGATCCGGAGTGATCTGGAGGCACTGGCCAGGCATCATGCGGTCACTGACACGATCCTGCTGGCGGGTGACGAGGACATGGTCCCGGCGGTGGAGGCGGCGCAGGCGTACGGCGTGCGCATCCATCTGTGGGGCGTCGAACCGCCGTACGGCACCAACCAGGCCGAACGGCTGGTGTGGGAGTCCGACACCGTCGAAGTGATCAGCGCCGATTTCCTAAGACCGTTTTTCAGCCGTGCTCCCCAGCCCGTCCCTGTCACTCCACCCGCCGCCGCACCCTCGCCCGCCCAGGTCTTCGCCGGGCGCGCCCCCGTCAAACCGCACGCCAAACCGGGCCAGGTCGCCAAACTCGGGCCGAGCAGACCTCGGGTCGAGGACGTGGGTGAACATGTCGCGCAGAAGTGGATACTGACGCGCGGGCGCGACAACATCCGCGATCTGCTTCCCGGGCCGATCCTGCCCACCGTGATCGACACCGAGCTGCTGATCGAGGCCGAGAAGGAGCTCGGGCACTCGCTGCGGCCCTACCCGGAGGCGCGGGTGTGGCTGCGCGACGGGTTCTGGGCCCGGGTCTACCGGGAGTTCGACCTGGGGGTGGGCGTCTCCTCCAAGTAGCCGTCCCGGTGGGCTGACGTTGGCGTCTGATTTCCGCCAGTCAGTCCCCTTGGGGAGCGCATACTGTCGGAGGCATGTCACCAGTAGAACTCGACTTCGACTCCTGTTACCGGGCCGTCTCCGCCAGGGACGCCCGGTTCGACGGGCGCTTCTACACGGCGGTGACCACCACCCGCATCTACTGCCGGCCGATCTGCCCCGCCCGCACCCCGTCGGCGCGCAACGTGCGCTTCTACCGGCACGCGGCGTCGGCGGAGGCCGCCGGATTCCGCCCCTGCAAGCGCTGCCGCCCCGAACTGTCGCCCGGCGACCCCGGCTGGGACGTGCGCGGCGACCTCATCGGACGGGCGCTGCGGCTCATCGACGACGGCGCGGCCGACGAGCAGGGCGTCGCCGGGCTCGCCCAGCGGCTGCACATCACCGAACGGCACCTGCACCGGCTGTTCGTGGCCGAGCTGGGCGTCGGGCCGCTGGCGGTGGCGCGGACGAAGCGGCTGCTGCTGGCCAAGCAACTCCTGACGGAGACGGGGCTGCCGGTGACCGAGGTGGCGTTCGCCGCCGGGTTCGGGAGCGTGCGGCAGTTCAACGCGACCATGCGGGAGACGTACGGGTTCACGCCGAGCGAACTGCGCGCCACGGCGGGGCCGCGAGCGGTCGTGGCCAACGGGGCCGCAGTGGCCGGGGGTGCGACGTTGCGGCTGCGGCTGCACCGGCGGGAGCCGTACGACGCGGACGGCGTGCTCGCCTTCCTGACCTCCCGCGCGATCCCCGGCCTGGAGGTGGCCGACCACACGAAGTACACCAGAGCAGTACCAGGCGGCACGCTCACCCTCACCCCCAAGCGCGACCACATCGCCCTGGACGTGACCGTCGACGACACCCGCCAGCTCGCCCGCCTGGTCGCCCGCTGCCGCCGACTCCTGGACCTGGACGCCGACCCCGACGCCATCTCCGAGGTACTCGGCCAAACCTCGCTCGCCCCGCTGGTCGCGGCCAGGCCCGGGTTGCGGGTGCCGGGGGCGTTCGACGGGTTCGAGCTGGCCGTGCGCGCGGTCGTCGGCCAGCAGATCTCGGTGGCCGGCGCCCGGACGCTGCTCGGCCGCATCGTCGCCAAGGCCGCCGCGCCCGGCGGGCTCTTCCCCACCCCGGCCCGCCTCCTGGACACCGACCTGACCGGTCTCGGCCTGACCAACCGCCGGATCGACACCCTCAAGGACCTCGCCGCCCGCCTGGCGGAGGGTCACATCGACCTGGACGGCGGGCAGGACCCCGCGGAAGCGGTGGCGGCGCTGCTGGAGGTTCGCGGCATCGGCCCGTGGACGGCCAGCTACATCGCGCTGCGAGCGCTGCGCGACCCGGACGCGTGGCCGACGGGCGACCTCGTCCTGAACAAGCGCATGGCCGCCCTCGGCATCTCTCACGACCACATCGAGCGGTGGCGCCCGTGGCGGGCGTACGCCGCCCTGCACCTCTGGAGCTCCTCATGATCGCTGCTCAGCTCGTTCCGACGCCGGTGGGGCCGCTGGCCCTGCTCGCCCGCGAGGGAGTGCTGGTCGCGGCCGGCTTCACCGCCGACCCGACGGAGATGTTCGTCCGGCTCACCCCCGCGCTGCAGGCCGAGGGGCTGGAAGTCGTCCCCGACCTCGGCCTGGCCGCCGAGGCCACCCGCGCCTACTTCGACGGCGACCTGCACGCGCTGGACACCGTCCCCGTCTCGCAGCCCGGCTCGCCCACACGTAAGCGGCTGCATGCGGCGTTGCGGGAGGTCAAGGCGGGGACGACCGTCTCCTATGCGGAGCTGGCGGAGCGGGCGGGGATGCCCAAGACGGCGGCCCGGGTGGCGGGGTCGGCTTGTTCGCAGAACCTGATCGCGCCGTTCGTGCCTTGTCATCGGGTGTTGCCCAGCTCGGGGGGATATGGCGGGTATTACTACGGCGTACCGGTAAAAGAGTGGCTGATCGCCTACGAAAGTGGAGGAATCGTTAACTCCGTGTAATGTATTCGCTGCTCTAGGTAATGTATCCGTCCATGGCAGTGACTTTAGAACATGAGTACCTGATCGAGCTCGTCCGCAATCGCCCGTCCCTGGTCACGGCTCTGCTGACGGAGCAGGGAATCGCCGTGCCGGCCTGCGATGAGATGTCGCTCGGCAACACCGACTTCACCGACTGCAGACCGACGGAGTACCGCGCCGACTCCGTGATCGTCATGACCCGAGGCGGGACGCCGGTGAGCGCGGTGGTGCTGGAGATCCAGCGGGCGCCCGACAAGCGTAAACAATGGTCCTGGCCGGTCTACCTGAGCACGCTGCGGGCACGTACCAAGTGCCCGGTGCTGCTCGTGGTCTTCTGCCGGGACACCGCGACAGCCAAGGCCTGCGCCGAAGCCATCGACATGGGGCATCCGGGGTGGGTGCTGGTGCCTGTCGTCGTGGGTCCGGAGGAGGTGCCGCCGATCATCGACGCAACGCAGGCCGCCGCCAACCCCGAACTCGCCACCCTTTCGACGATCGTGCACAGCACCCACGCGTCCGAGCTACGAGACAAGATCGTGCAAACGTACGTCCAGGCCATAGCCGAGAGCCCGAAGGATCGGCCAAGCTATATTGAGCTGGTACTCAGCTCGGTGCCCCGGTCCGTCGCCAAGAAGATCTACGAGGAGCTCGAGATGACCGTGGACCACGACTACCTCATGACCTTCGACTTCGTCCGCGAGTGGGTCGAACGGGGGGAGGCCAGGGGCGAGGCCAGGGGCGAGGCCAGGGGCGAGGCCAAGGCCATCCTCGGCTTCCTCGAGAGCCGAAACGTACCCGTACCGCAGGAAGCACGGGAGCGCATCCTCGCCTGCACCGACGAGGCGACGCTGATGACATGGATCAGCAGAGCCGCCACCGTCACCACCGCCGACGAACTGTTCGATTGATCCCCCCGTCACGGCCGGCGCCACGCAAGACGGCCGTAAATCGCGACTACCTCATGACCTTCGACTTCGTCCGCGAGTGGGTCGAACTGGGCAAGGCTAGGGGCAAAGCCAAGGCCATCCTCGGCTTCCTCGAGAGCCGAAACGTACCCGTACCGCAGGAAGCACGGGAGCGCATCCTCGCCTGCACCGACGAGGCGACGCTGATGACATGGATCAGCAGAGCCGCCACCGTCACCACCGCCGACGAACTGTTCGACTGATTCACCCCGTCAGGGCTGGCACCACGCCAGCCCTGACGGCGATCAAGCGGGAACCAGCCGCCGCCGGGCCTGCATCCCCGCGACCCCGGCCACACCAAGCCCCACCAGCCCGAGCAAAGCGGCCGTCCAGGCGGGGGCCGTGTAGCCGAGGCCGGCGTCGATGGTCAGGCCGGCCGCGAACGAGCCGATGGCGTTGCCCAGGTTGAAGGCACCGATGTTGGCGGCCGAGGCCAGGGTGGGGGCGCCCGCCGCCGCGTCCAGGACACGCGTCTGCAGGGGCGGGACGGTGGCGAAGGCGGCCACGCCGAACAGGGTGATCGCGACGACGAAGGCGATCTGGCTGGACGAGACGAGCGCCACCACGACGGCCAGCAGGGTGAGCAGGCCGACGGAGCCGTAGATGCTGGGCATGACGGCACGGTCGGCGAGCTTGCCGCCGATGAGGTTGCCGGCGACGAGGCCGACGCCGAAGACGGCCATCACCACCGGCACCGCCCCCGGCGAGAAGCCGCCGACGCCGGTCATGATCGGCGCGATGAACGTGATGACGGCGAAGACGGGGGCGAAGCCGAAAACGGTCATGGCCAGCGCCAGCCAGACGCCGGCCGTGCGGAAGGCGGCCAGTTCGCGCAGCAGGCCGCCGCCCGAGGGCCGGGGCTGGCGCGGTACGAGGGCCAGGACGCCGGCGAGGCCGGCCACGCCGATGGCGACCACGACCCAGAACGTGGCGCGCCAGCCGAACGCCTGCCCGATCCACGTGCCCAGCGGCACGCCGAGCACGTTGGCCAGCGTCAGCCCCGTGAACATCAGGGCGATCGCGCTGGCCCGCTTCTGCGGCGCCACCAGGTCGGCGGCCACCACGGAGCCGACGCCGAAGTAGGCGCCGTGCGCGAAGGCCGCCAGCACGCGTCCGGTCATGAGCACGCCGTACGAGGGGGCAAGTGCTGACAGCAGGTTGCCCGCGATGAACAGCACCATCAAAGCCAGCAGCATGGTCTTGCGCGACAGGCGCCCGCCGAGCATGGTCAGCGGCGGCCCGCCGACTGCGACGCCGAGGGCGTAGCCGGAGACCAGCAGGCCGGCGGCGGGGATGGTCACGCCGAAGTCCGTGGCCAGCTCGGGCAGCAGCCCGTTGATGATGAACTCCGTGGTCCCGATGCCGAAGGCGCTGATCGCGAGGGCGAACAGGGCGAGAGGCATAGAATTCTCCTCAGACGACGTTAGTAAGCGTAGACATTATTTGCACACGCCGACTAACTGACCATACAACCATGCCGGAGGAGGCTGTCCACATGCCCATAGCCGATGACGCCGCCGAGGCGCGCGCCCAGGGCTGGCGCACCCTCGCGGCGCTGCACGCCAAGATCGAGGATCGGCTGGAGAAGGCCCTGCAGAAGGCGCACGAGCTCAGCGTGAGCGAGTACACCGTGCTCGACGTGCTCGCCAGGCAGGACGGCTGGCACATGCGCATGCAGCAGCTCGCCAGGGCTGTGGTGCTCAGCCAGAGCGCGACCACGCGGCTGGTGACGCGGCTGGAGAACCGGAGGCTGCTGCACCGGTACCTGTGCGAGGACGATCGGCGGGGGATCTACTCCGAGGTGACGCCTGCCGGACGGGAGTTGCTGGAGCAGGCGCAGCCGACGCATGACACCGTGTTGAAGGAGGTGCTGGCCGAGGCCGCGCAGGAGCCGGAGCTGGCCCCGCTAGCCGCCGTTCTGTCCTGAGGGAGGGGTGACGTTGCTCTGGATCTCGCCGACCGGCACGTCACGCGAGGTCTCCAGCTCCACGGGGTCGAACTGGAACGGCACCACACCGCCCTGGGCCTGGATGTCCACCGGCCACAGGGTCGTCACGGTCAGCGTGTACTTCTCGCGTGGCTGGTCGATCGACGAGCGCAGGTACCGCACGCCGCACGAGAACTCCCCGCCCTTCGTGTACGGCTTCCCGGCCGCCCCGCAACCGCTCTCGGTGACCTCCGCCCGCTCACGTGTCGTGCCCGGGTCGATCTGGATGTCGTCGAGGGTCGCGACCAGGGTCACGCTCATGACGCCCGACAGCTCGGCCGTGACGGTGCGGGTCTGCTCGCCGACGCCTTCGAGCCAGACCCAGGTGGGCAGGTTCACGTAGCTCTTGGCGTCGGGGTTCAGCTTGACGGCGGGCTCCGGCACGGTGAGCGCGGCGCGGGCGATCTGCGCGAGCTGGTCGATGGTGAGGCCGGAGGGCGGCGTCGTCCCCGTGGGGACGAAGATGAACTGCTCCAGGTTCGTCCAGCAGGCCACGCCGTTGGGGTCGGCCTCGTTCAGGCCGGGCAGCCACCAGCGGCCGTCCTTGCCGATCTTGTCCTTGAACTGCTGGATGAAGGCCTGGTGGCCCTCCTCGTCGATCCGCGCCCTGTTCGCCGCGTCGCGGCCCTCGCTGCGCTGGCGGAGCATCTCCTCCGGGGTGGGGCCGGGCTCGTACCAGCACGGCTGCGGGATGCGGTAGCCGTCGCCGCTGCCGCCGACGTCGCCGCTGACCCTGATGCTGGTGTGTTTACCCCTCCACCCGACCGTGTTGCCGGTCTGTTCCTTCTCCTGGGTCGTGTTGTCGCCGGGGCCGGGGATGGGGTCGAGGAGCAGCGGTGCCATGAGCAGGGCCGCTAGCCAGGCTTTCATCGGGTGCATCTCTCTCTGGAGGGAACGTAGGTCCTGATGCGCCACACCCCGTCGTCACCTCGGCGGGCGGCCACGCTCTGGCCGTAGGGGGTGCGCAACCACTCGGGCTGGGGGCTGACGGCCTTTCCCGTACGGGTGGAGACCATCCGGACCCCCGATTCGTCCACACAGGCGTCTATCTGGGCGCCTTTGCCCACGCGCGCGCTGACGCGCAGGTTGTACAGCCGTCCGACGCCGCGCATCGACCACTGCTCGTCGGCGAACGACTGCACCCACTTCGTCGCCTGCACGGCGGCGTCGAGCTCCATGCCGTCCTTGTAGACGCGCTCGCTCTCCGCGACGGCTCTGCGGGTGCCGACGTACTGGTCGACCATGACCTTCAGCAGCGGGTCGGGGTCCGCGGGCCATTCGATGCGGGCCTTCAGGCCGTCGGCGACCCGGACCAGCGCGGGCCCGGACGACGGCTGCGCCTTGGGGGTGGCGGCCCGCGCGGAGGCCGCCGGCGGCGGGGCGCCCTCCTGGGGCCGGTACGGCCGCTCCTGCGCTCCGCAACCCGCCGCGAGCAGCGAGCCCAGTAGGCACAGCACTATCGCCGCACGTCTCATGCCGACGACTCCCTCACCACATGAATGCGCCACGTGGGCAGCAGCTCCTCGATCAACGCCTCGGTCTCGGGGGCCATCGCCCCGCCGTACGAGTGCGAGGCGGCCCGTCTGGTCAGGCCCTCGACGACGGCGCGCAGGCGTACCGTGTCCTCCGTCGCGTGCGTGGCCCGCAGCAGATCGCGCCACAGGCCCTCGTCGTCGGGGGCCAGCAGCAGCGCCGCGCGGACGGCGGCCACCGCGGCGTCCGGCTGGCCGTGCGCCAGCCGCAGCTCACAGAGCTGGTGCGCGGCGTCGGCGACGGCCGCGCTCACGTCGTACTCCAGGTCGTCGGCCGCCAGCCAGGCGTACCTGCCGGGGCCGCGCGCGGCCAGCAGCGGGCCCCTGACCAGGCCGAGCGCCTTCTCCAGCAGGACGGCCCTGGCCGTCGGGTCGTTCTGCGAGCGGCGGACCAGCTCGCGGAACAGCACCCAGTCCGTACGGACGTCAGGTCCCAGCCGCAGCCTGCCCGCCTCGTCGGTGAGCAGGTGCTCCGGCCCCAGCCATTCGGCGACCCTGGCGATCGTGGCATCCCTGACCATGTCCTGCACGCCGCGCGGCCACAACACGCCGCCGAGCACCACCGGGTGCACGCCGCCGACGTGCGTGGCCAGGTACACCACCAGCTCCGTGGCCAGCTCCATCCGGCCCTCCTCCAGCGGAGGCAGGCCGGCGATCTCGACGGGGCCGAGGATCCTGATTTCGACGGCGGGCGGATGCAGCCCCGCCAGCGGCTCCGCCTCCGGGATCGCCTCGCCCTCCAGGCGTCCGGCGGTGCGGAACAGGTCGATGAGCGCCTGGTAGTGGCGGCGCGGCAGAAGCTGGGCGTCCACCTCGAAGCCCAGCTCGGCGATCCTGGCCCTGCCGTCGTCGCCGATCTCCAGGGTCCACGTGGCGTGCGGGACCTCGCCGGCCACCACGTACCCGGCGGTGTCCCTGCGGGCCAGCAGCGCCAGGCGGCGGGCCTCCTCGTGCGTGGGCGCCACCGCGGACAGCAGGTAGTGGGCGCTGCGCGGGCTGCCGGTGATGCGGCCGGTCAGCACCTCCCTGCGGGGTGCGGCGCTCGCCTCCAGCTCGGGCAGCACCTCGGCCAGGCTGCCCACCGCTCTCACCCGGCCCGGCGCGATGGCGGTCAGCTCGCCGCCGAAGCCGACGAGGGTGATGCGCATGCGGTCGGACCACAGGTTGGTGGCCAGCTCGACGGCGAGGGCGGCCAGGGCGGCGGTGGTCTGGGCGCCTCGGACGTTGATGAGGCCCTGGGCGGCTTCGAGGTCGATCAGGACGCGGCCCGCGGCGTCGGTGCCGATGGAGACCAGCCCTGGATACGGCGCCCCGCCGGGTCGCAGCCCGGCGTCAGGTCCGCCGAGGCCACTGTCGGGTTGCGGCACCCCACCGGCGCGCACGCGGGCGTCGGACTGCGCCGCCCTGGCCGGGCGGACGCGAGCGTCGAGCTGCGGCCTGCTGTCGGAGTACGGTGCCCGCCCCGACGGCGTCTGGTTGCCGGACGAGGAAACACGGCCTTCCTGGTCGCCGGAGGAGGACGCCCAGCCCGACGACGCCTGGCCGCCGGAAGCAGCGGGTTGGGTCCTGGGGTCGGGCAGGTGGCGGCCCTCGTGAGCGGGCAGCCGCCAGATCTGCCCACCGTCCGCCGCCGTCCACGGCGCGGGCGGATCATCATCGGCCGGATGAATCCACAGGTCGAGCGACCGCGCGGACAAGTGAGCCCCGTACACGACAGGCGGGGTACGACGCTGGGCGGCCAGCTCGGCACCGAGCATGCGCAACCCGACGTCCAGGATGCGGGCCCCCGGCGCGTCGCTCCCGAGCCGCAGCGCGATCTCGGCCTGCGCGGCGTCGTCGCGCGGCCGGACGATCCGCCGGCCGAACAGCCGCCGCCAGAGCTGCTCCCTGCGCCGCCTGGCCAGCACGAGCAGCAGCCCGGCCGCGGCCAGCGAGGCGGCGGCGAGGTACTGGGTCAGCTCGCCGCCCTGCGGCTCGGAGATGACGACGGGCTGCCGGTCCGTCGGCGTCTCGTCCTCCTGGTCGGCGCGCTTGCCCTCCTGCTGGGCGTGCTTGCCTTCTTGCCGGTCGGCGTGCTTGCCCTGCTGCCCCTCCTGTTGCTCCGTGCGCTCGCTCTCCTGCTCGGGCTGGCGGTGCTTGGCCTCGCCCCGCTCGCCTGGCTCGGGCCGGTCCACGTGCGCCCGGCCAGGGTGCTCGCGCAGCGTCTGCTCGCGCGCCTGACCGGCGGGGACGATGTGCACGTTGCGCGCGTCGTCCGGCATGTCGAGCACCCAGCCGGGCCTGATCAGGTCGGCCATCCGCAGGCGGGTGCCGTCGGGCTGCTCCTTGGCCTGGTTGAGCCGGTAGATCTCGGGGTATCGGCGGCCGTCTCCGAGGCACTTCTCGGCGATCTCCCACAGGCTCTCGTGGTGGCGGCCGTGCGGCGGCTGCACCACGTACACCTTCTTGGTCTTGGGCGTCTCCAGCGTCTGCTCGACGAGCGGCGCCGAGTAGGCGACCGCCGTCACCGGCGGGGCGGCCGGCGTGGGCGCCAGCTTGACCAGCGGCACCACCATCGCCCCCGCGGTGAACAGCAGCAGCACGGCCGAGACGAGCTTGTTGGCGAGGAACTGCATCCCGCCGGAGAGCGGCACTCGGGCGGGCATGCCGACCCGGCGGACCCCGGCGTACACCTCGACCATGACGCACACGAAGAGCTGGAACCAGGCGCCCCACACCATCAGCACCAGCACGGCCATGATGGTGCTGTAGCCGACCTTGCCGGTCCACACGTCGAGGTCGAGCAGCTCGGGTCTGACGGGCGGGCCGACGTAGCTGAGCAGCGCGTACGGCACGCCGCCCACCAGCGCCACCAGCACGACCAGCGCCCCGATCCCGGCGAGCACGTCGCCGAAGCTGCGCCTGGCCGGCACGCGTACGGGAACGTGACGTCCGGGTGGACGCGCGGGCTCTCGCGTCGGCATCGCCTCTCCTTTCCCCGGTCCAGCGTCGTGCCTGGTGGTGTCCCGCTTCCATCGAGTGGCGGGATTCGGTCTATCTCGCTTCGGGCGCCGCCGTGGCCTCGCCGGTCATCTCGGAGCCGGGGAAGCCGATCGCGCCGAGGAAGAAGGCCTCCCACCGCACCGCCACGGTGACGGTCACAGTGGCCTGGCCCTGGCCGATCGCGCACTCGCCTGACGACACGTCGTCGCCGCCCTGGGCCGCGACGATCTCGTCGGCCCTGGCGCACACCTGCGCCTCGCCGAGCAGCCGCGCCTCCCCCGTCGCGCGGAGGTGGTCCACGTCGAGCTCGTCGGCGCCGGCCCGCGCGGCCTGCTCGGCCACGTCGGCGGCGCGCAGCCGGGCGTTGATCGCGGAGCCGCCGTCCACCAGCAACCCGGCCAGCAGGAACACGACCACGGAGAACAGCACGGTGAACACCGACATGGAGCCCCGCTCGCCGGCTCTCATTCGACCCTCCTGAACTGCTCGATCGGCACCACCGCCGTGCCCGTGAGCCGCTTGGTGCCGCCGAAGCCGAGGAAGGCCAGGTCCAGCTCGCACGACACCTCGGCCTGCACCTGGCCGCCCTGCTCCCATGCGGAGCCGTCCAGGGTGACCGCGGCCGACTGGCAGCGGCCCTCCAGGACGCTCGTGGTGATGCCTTCGGCGGCGGCCTCCGCGTCGTCGAGCGTGCGCTGCACGGACGCGGCGCGGGCGGCGTCGCGGGCGGCCCCGTTCACCCGTCCCTGCGACTCCACCAGCACCCCGGCGCCGGCCAGGAACATCAGGAACAGCAGGAAGACCGGGGCCAGCATGACGGTCTCCACGGCCATCGAACCCCGCTCGTTCATGCGCAGTCCTCGCCGCCGTTGTCGGGGCGGAAGCACTCGACGGGGCCGCCGGCGGTGGCGGTGATGGTGAAGGCGAGGTCGGGCAGCAGCGGGATGACCTGCACGGCGCTGCCGGTCACCGTGACGAAGCGCTCGTCGGGCTCCTTCTCCGAGGTCGTGGCGGTGGCCTCCTGGAGCAGCCGGGGCCCGACGGCCTGAATGATCTCGGTGGCCTTGCCGGTGGCCTCGCCCTGCCAGGCGCCCGAGTCGAACGGGGCGGCCCTGGCCACGCGCGCGCCCTCCCTGGCCGCCGCCTCGGCCACCTCGCGGGCGTGGAACCAGAGGGCGACCTGCACGATGAGCAGCACGGTCGCGAGGATGACCGGCATCAGCAGGGCCAGCTCGATCACTGTCGCGCCGCGCTCGTCCCGAGGCGGCCTGACTCTCACGGCTGGCCGCCGCCACCGCCGTCTCCGCCGCCGCCGAAGGTCTGTTCGAGGTTGCCCTGCTGCTGCTCCACCAGGGTTCTGATCAAGGTGGCCAGGCCGAGCGCGACACCGGCGATGATCGCGGTGATGATCACCCATTCGACGGCGGAGGCGCCCCTGGTGGGCGCGGTGCGGGCGCGGCGGACGCGCTCGCCCAGGCAGGCGTTCAGATAGACGATCCAGGGGTGGTTCATCAGACTCCCAACATTTTCATCGCGGCGGGATAGCTGAGGAAGATCACGAAGCCGGCGCAGAGCAGGAGCTGGGCCACCAGCATCGACTGGGAGCGCTCGCCCGCCCGGCCCTCGATCTCGGCCAGCTCACGGCGGCGCAGCGTGGCGGCCCTGGCCGTGAGCGAGGCACGTACTTTGGCGCCGTCGTCGGCCACCAGGCCGAGCGCGGCGGACAGGTCGCGCAGCTCGTCGACGTTGATCTCCTCACCGAGCTGGCCGAGCGCCTGCCAGGGCGTGATGCCGACGATCCTGGCGCCGCTGAGAGCGTCGCGGATGCGGCCCATCGCCCAGTTGGGCTGCTCGCCGCTGACAGAGACGGCCATCATCAGGGCCTCGGGGACGCCCCGGCCGCCCGCCAGGTTCATGGAGACTAGGTCGAGGAAGGCGCCGACGACGTGGCGGAAGTCGCGCCGCTTGGCCGCCGCGTCCCGCTTGACCTGTAGGTCGGGCAGGAAGAAGAAGACGGCGGCGACGAGCACGGCCGTCCAGAACGGGATGGCCAGGGAGACGCCCCACTCCATGAGCACCAGCCAGGCCAGCAGCAGCGGGAAGGCCAGCAGGCCGCTGGCCGCCAGCAGCACCTTGGTGGCCAGGAACGCCTCGAACGAGCGGCCGACCAGGGCCAGGTCCGACTTGACCGACCTGGCCTCCCAGCCGCGCGCGCCGTACAGGGCGGCCAGGCGGGCGCCGAGGCCGCGCCGGAACGCGCTGACCTCCTCGTCGGGCAGCACGAGCTGGATGCGGGGCGCGCCCGTGTCCTCGCGGACGGCGTCGAGCGCGAGCAGCCGCGCCACCAGCCCGGGACGGGCCGGGAACAGCGCCCTCAGCAGCACGAACAGGCCGAGCCCGAGCCCGGCGCCGGCGAGTGCGCTCTCAACCATCCCGCTCACCACACCTTCGGTCGTCAGCCATCGCCGCCGCCTCCTCCCGTGAGCAGCCGCGTGGGCTTGTCGAACCTGGCCAGCCGCCGCATCCAGGCGAAGCCCGCGCCGAACAGCCCGGCGACGACCACCAGGACGGCCTGGCCCAGGTAGCCCTCGTACTCCTTGACGTACTCCGGGTTGAACAGCACGAGGATCCCGGCGAAGACCAGCGCCGTGATCACCACGATCTGCACGCTGCGCCTGGTGGCGCGGCGCTCGGCCTCGACGCGGCGGCGCATGTCGAGCTCCTCGCGGGCCGAGACGGCCAGCGCGCCGAGCACGTCGCGCAGGCCGGGGCCGCGCAGCTTGGAGTTGAGTATGAGCGCGGCCACGACCAGGTCGGCCGAGGGGTCGTCGAGCTCGTCGGCGAAACGGGCCAGCGCCTCCGGCAGCGCCATCCTGGTGTGCAGCCGGTCGATCAGCGCGCGCAGGTGCGGCCTGAGCATGGGCGCGGCGGCCCTGATGGAGGAGGGGATGGCCTGTTCGAGGCCGGCGGCTCCGGCGATCGTGTCGCGCAGCGACTCCGTCCAGGCGGCCAGGCCCTCCAGGCGGCGCATGGCGGCGCGCTCCTCGGCGGCGCCGCCCGCCAGGCCGCGCCAGGCGAACACCAGCAGCACCGTGCCGACCGCCATGACCGGCCAATGGGTGATGATCAGGACCAGGGTGGCGGCCACCGCCGCGACGGCGCCGCGGGTGGTGAGCGCCTTAACCAGGTTGCTCTTGGGCCGGGTGGGGCGGGGGCGCAGGCCGTACAGGGACAGGAGGAACAGGAACAGGCCGCCGCCCGCGGTCGCGCCGGCGAGCAGCGCCAGCGGAGAGATCGTGATCGGCATGTCTCACCAGCCTCCTGGGGTGTAGCCGTGGGCGGCGAGCTCCTCCAGGCAGGACAGCGGGGCGTGCGGGACGGCGGCGCCGTCGGGGCCCGGCACGAACACCTCGCTGGACAGCACGCGGCCGTCGCAGCCGTTGACCTCGCGGATGCTGGAGACGTAGCGGCGCAGCCGGCCGCCCACGTGGTAGTCGTTGCGCTTCTCGATGAAGACCACGAAGTCGATGGCGCCGGCGATGAGCATGTGGGTGGCGTCGATGGGCAGCCGCTCGCGCGCCTGCAACGCGTAGGTGGAGATGCGGTTGAAGACCTCCATGCTGGAGTTGGCGTGGATGGTCGACAGAGAGCCGTCGTTGCCCTGGGTCATCGCGTTGAGCATGGTGACGATCTCGTCGCCGAGCACCTCGCCGACGATGACGCGGCTGGGGTTCATCCGCAGCGAGCGGCGGACGAGCTCGGCCATGGAGATCTCGCCCTGGCCCTCGGAGTTGGGCAGGCGCTGCTCGAAGGCGACGACGTTGGGGTGCAGCTCGGGGAACTGGTCGAGGCCCAGCTCCAGGGCGCGTTCGACGGTGATGAGGCGCTCGGCGGGCGGGATCTCGTTGGCCAGGGCGCGCAGCAGGGTCGTCTTGCCCGCGTTGGTGGAACCGGCGATCATGATGTTCTTGCGGGCGCCGACCGCCGCCTTCATGAATCGCGCTATGTCCTGACTTATCGTGCCGTTGCCTACGAGATCGGACATGAAGACCTTGCCCAGGCGGGCGCGGCGGATCGAGACGGACGGCCTGACCGTGACGTCCATGACGGCGCTCAGCCGGGAGCCGTCGGGCAGGCGCAGGTCGAGTTGCGGGTTGGCGGTGTCGAACGGCCTGCTCGACAGCCCCGAGTACGCCGCCAGGATCTGGATCAGCTCGATCAGCTCGTCGTCGGATTCGGCGACCGGGTCGTGCATGAGCTCCTGGCCGTCGGCGTAGCTCACGAACACCCTGTCGCAGCCGTTGATGTCGATGTTCTCGACCTCGGCGTCGTCGAGCAGCGGCTGCAGCCGCCCCACCCCGAACAGCGCCGCGTGGATGCCGGCCGCGAGCGCCTCTTCCTCCTCCACGGTGGGCGGCGTGCGGCCCAGGCCGATCTCGCCGCGCGCGTGCTCCTCCAGCACCTGCGAGATCAGCGCCCTGGCGAACTGGCGCTCGTCCTCGCCGGTCATCGGGGGCAGGCCGTTGGCCTGGTCGAGCCGCCGCTGGTGGGCCAGGCGGTCGCCGACCTCCTGGCGGAAGCGTTTGACGAGGGAATGGTCGATCATCGGTGGCTCACCAGCCTCGCCGCCAGGTCCCGGGCCGTACGGATGAGCATCGAGCGGTCCAGCCGGCCGCCCCACTGGCCGCGCAGCAGCTCGGCGCCCTTGGGGTCGTAGGCCAGGCCGTGCACGAACTGCACACTGGGGCCGACGATCCTGCGCACGTCCTCGATGGAGCCGCGGTAGTTGCGCGGGTCGGCGATCACGACGACGCCGTGCGCCTTGGTGATCTGGAGGCGCTCGCGCAGGTGAGCCACGTGGTCGAGGGTGGCCCTGGTGAGCAGCACGACCTGCTCGGACTCGGCCATCAGGTCGGCGATCTGCGGGTGCGCGCCCAGGCGTCCGCAGTCGGCGATCACGTCGGCGTTCGGGACGGCCGCGAGCGACCTGCCGAGCGGGCCCCACAGCCAGGTGAGCCCGGCGGCCTGCTCGCCGTGCGTGAGCCCGACCAGCACGTCGAGCCCGCCGACGATCTTCTGGGTGTGCTGGTGGAGCTGCGCGGTCTCCAGGCCGCGCCGCGCGGTGGCGCCCAGCGTGAGCAGCCCCCTTCCGGGGTTCAGCACGCCTCCGCCCGCGGCGGGCAGCCGGTAGGCGAGGTCGCCGCCCGCCGGGTCACATTCGGCCAGCAGCACGGGACGGGGCCAGACCGCCGCGAGCGCCGTGGCGGCGGTGGTCACCCCCGGCGCGCCCTTGTCGGCCGCCAGTACGATCAGCGCCACGTCAGCGTGCCCCCGGGAGCTCGGCCACCGCGATCTGCCCGCTGGAGGCGGCGGCCACGATCTCCGGGGCCGCGGGAGCTTCCACGACCACGGTGAGCTGGCCGGAATTTCCCGTTCTGGACTTGTCTCCGACGGCGAAGACAAGTGCGCTCGCGGCGAGCACGCGGCTTTCTCCCTCACTCGACCGGCTCGGTACGAATATCACCTGCACGCGGTCACCCTGCTGCACGCCCGCCGGTATTTGACCGGGTTTGAGTGCCAGCCCGACAGTGGCCTTTCCCGGCCCCAACTCGCTGCTGGCGCGTACGCCCATCTGATTGGTGAGCAGCGTGCCGGGCAGGATCGTGACGGCCGCGAAGCTGTCGAGCACCTGCTGCCGCTGCGACCACGAGACGAAGTCGACGCCGTCATTGGCGATCTTCACTTCCTCCAGCGCCTGCGGGGTGAACTTCTGCCCCGCGCCGACCTGCTGGACGACGCGGATGGCGGAGACGCGGTTGCCGCTGTTCAGCACGAGCAGGGTCGTGGCCAGCGCGCCGCCCAGGATGAGCAGGACGGCCAGCGCGGCCAGCGCCGGCTTGCGTTCCCTGGGCGGGACGGGGAGCTTGCGCGAGGCCGGCCCGGACAACCCCGCCGCCGCGTTGGCGGCAGGCTGCTTTTCACTGGTCCTCATGGGTGGGGGGCTCCCGGAAAGGTGAATTGCGGAATTCACGCCATTATGTGGGGATCATCCGAGCGGCGGAGGCGGAATTCGAAGACCCATGCTTGTTTCGCAGGTGACATGATGTCAAGCGCACATAATCAATGCCTATTGTTTCTACCGAGTTGACGGATACCGATTTATTGGGTTAGTCGCCTCTTCAATAACTTCTGTCACATCCATCACCGGGCCATGCCATTGGCGTCAACCGGCGCACCCCGCCACGTTCCGGACGCTACTTTGGCGCCCGACAGTCGACCGAGGAGAGACGGCACCATGCGGATCATGCTCACCGTGATCGGCGGGCAGGGCGACCGTGACGTCGTGATCGACGGCGACGACGGCGCCACGGTGGCAGGGCTCAGCGCGGAGCTGAGCGACCACGGCCCGCTGGCGGAGGTCGTCCGGCTGCCCAAGGCCAGAGCCCCCTACGGCATGACGGGGGGCGGGACGGCAGGCGGCGACGGCCCCCGGGTGCCGCGGCCGCGCAGGCCCGAGCGGTCCGACATGGGGCCGCCCACGCTGTGGCGCGACGGCCGCCCGCTCGACCCGCTCGCCCCGGTCATCGCCGTGCTGCGCGACGGTGACAAGGTCACGATGGAGGCCCACCTGGCCCGCGCCACCATCGTCGAGGAGCCCGGCGGGGTCGCCGAGGTGCGGGTCGTGGGCGGGCCCGCCGCCGGGGCGGTGCACCGGCTCGGGCTGGGCGCGCACGTCATCGGCGCCGACCCCATGTGCGCGATGGCCGTGGGCGATCCCGCGCTGGCTCCCGAGGCGGTGACCGTACGCGTCACGCCGGAGGCCATCACCGTGGAACGGACCTGGCAGCCGCCGGCCGACACGCCCAAGCTCAAGCTCAAGGGCCGCTGGGCGGAGGAGGTCGCCGAGCTCACCGCCCGCACGGCTGAGCGGGAGGCCGCGGCGCTCGCCGCCGGCTACGGCGAGGTTCCCGAGCTCGACGGCCGGCCGCTCACCGAGCCGGTCGAATGGCCCGACCAGGCCGTGCTGACCTGCGGCTCCTCGGTGTTCGTGCTGACCTCGATCGAGCCGAGGGACGCCCACCTCGCGCCGCGCAAGGAGGGCGGCGTCGCCTACAACCGGCCGCCCAGGCTGCGGCGCCCCGAGCCCCGGCGCACGTTCGTCCGGCCGAAGGAGCCGACGAGGAACGAGGGGATGCGCCTGCAACTGCTGGCCGCGCTCCTGCCCGCCGTGCTCGGCGTCACCCTGGCCTTCGCGCTCAAGCAGCCGTTCTACCTGCTCGTCGCCCTCATGACGCCGGTCATCATGATCGGCCAGTGGTGGAGCGACCGCCGCCACGGCAAGAAGCAGCACAAGAAGGCGCTCAAGGAGCACAAGGAACAGCTGCGCGCCTACGACGAGGAGGTGGAGCAGGCCCGCGTCGCCGACGAGGCCGCGCGCAGGGACGACGCGCCCGACCCCGCCCGCGTGCTGCTGACCGCCACCGGGCCGCGCAGGCGGCTGTGGGAGCGCAGGATCCACGACACCGACACGCTCCGGCTGCGCATCGGCCTCGCCGACCTGCCCGCCGACCTGGAGCTGTCCGAGGAGCAGGGCGGCCGCATCGACCCGCCGATCTGCCGGTCCGTGCCGGTCGCGCTGCCCATGCGGCGGCTCGGGGTGGCAGGCGTCACGGGTGACCGTACGGCCGCCGCCGGCCTGGCGAGCTGGCTGATAGCCCAGGCCGCCACCCTGCACAGCCCGCGCGACCTGGCCATCGTCATCGTGTCCGCGCACCCCGGCGCCGAGCGGCAGTGGGGCTGGATGCGCTGGCTGCCGCACTGCGCGCCCCGGGCGGGCGAGGACTGCGTGGCGCTCGTCGGCGCCGACCCCGACTCCGCCGCCCGCCGGGTCGCCGAGCTGGCCGCACTCATCGACGAACGCCAGAACACCGCCATCCCCGAGCTGGGCAAGGTCCCCACCGGCTGGGACGACCTCGGCGGGCCCGAGAAGCCCACCTTCTCCTCCTACGACGTGCGCCCCTACGACGTGCTGGTGATCCTCGACGGCGCCCAGGTGCTGCGCGGCCTGCCCAACATGCCGCAGGTGCTGCGCCAGGGGCCGCGCTGCGGCGTGTTCACCCTGGCCATCGACGAGGACCAGCGGCTGCTGCCCGAGGAGTGCCAGACCGTCGCCGACTGCGGCCCCGACGGGCTGGTCCGCCTGCGCGGCGGCGGCCTCGACGTCCTCGGCCCCCTCCTCGGCGACCTCGTCTCCCCCGCCTGGTGCGACCGCCTCGCCAGGGCGCTGGCCCCCATCCGCGACGTCAGCAGGGACGACCCCGGCGGCAACCTGCCCGACGCCGCCCGCCTGCTCGACCTCATGGGCCTGACCGTGCCCACCGGCGCCGAGCTGGCCTCCCGGTGGAACGCGCACGGCAGCACCGAGGCGCTGATCGGCGTCGGGCCCGACGGGCCGTTCACCGTGGACCTCAGGCTCGACGGCCCGCACGGGCTCATCGCCGGCACCACAGGAGCGGGCAAGTCGGAGCTGCTGCAGACCATGATCTGCTCGCTGGCGGTGGCGAACCGGCCCGACCAGCTCACGTTCGTGCTGATCGACTACAAGGGCGGGGCGGCCTTCAAGGAGTGCGTACGGCTGCCGCACACCGTCGGCATGGTCAGCGACCTCGACGGCCACCTGACCCAGCGGGCCCTCGACTCGCTCGCGGCCGAGATCCGGCGGCGGGAGCGGCTGCTGGCCGCGGCCGGGGCCAAGGACATCGAGGACTACACCGGGGCGGGGATGCCCCGGCTGGTGTTGATCATCGACGAGTTCGCCGCGCTCGTGGCCGAGTTGCCGGACTTCGTGACCGGGCTCGTGGACATCGCGCGGCGCGGGCGGTCCCTCGGGATCCATCTCATCCTGGCCACGCAGCGGCCTGCCGGGGTGGTGACGGCCGACATCCAGGCGAACACCTCGCTGCGGATCGCGTTGCGGGTGACCGAGCCCGCCGAGTCTGCGGACGTGATCGATCTGCCGGACGCCGCGCACATCTCCAAGTCGACGCCTGGGCGGTGTTACGTGCGGTCGGGGGTGGGGGCGGCGGTCGCGGTGCAGACGGCCCGGGTCGGGGGCCGCAGCCCGGTCCTGCCTGTGGTGGGCGGGAACGGCGCGGGCGGGGCGGGTGGCGGCGGCGTCGCAGGTGGCGGTTCGGCGGGCGGCGGGAGTCTGCGGGTGCTTGAGGTGGAGTGGCGCGCGCTGGGCAAGGCGTTGCCGCCGCCTCCGCGTCTGGACGACGAGGAGTCCACGACCACGGACCTCACGCTCGTCGCCGACGCCCTCATCGAGGCCGCCGGCCTGGCCGGCGTGCCCACGCAACCGAGCCCCTGGCTGGATCCCCTGCCTTCGCACCTCGTCCTCGACCTCCCCGGGAACCCCCCGGAGGCCGCCGGCGGGTTCGCCGAGGTGGAGCCGCTGCCGTTCGGGATCACCGACCGGCCGTGGGCCCAGGACCGGCGCCCGCTGACGCTCGACGTCGCGCACGGCGGTCACCTGCTCATCGCGGGCGCGGCCCGCAGCGGGAGATCGACGGCGCTGCGGACCATCGCGGGCTCGATCGCCGCCCACGCCTCCCCCGAGGACGTGCACCTGCACGCCGTGGACTGCGGCTCCGGCGCGCTGCTGCCGCTGATGGCCATGCCGCACTGCGGCGCCGTGGTGACGCGCGACCAGCTCGACCGGGTGGAGCGGCTGCTCACCCGGCTGCGGGCGGAGGTGGGGCGCAGGCAGCAGCTACTGGCGGAGGCCGGGCACGCGTCGCTGGCCGAGTACCGGCAGGCCGGTCATCGGCTGCCGTGGCTGGTGTTCATGCTCGACAGGTGGGAGGGCTTCGTCGCGGCCTTCGAGGGCTACGACTACGGGCGGCTGATCGAGGCGGTGCTCCAGCTTCTGCGGGAAGGGCCCGCGGTGGGGCTGAGGGGGGTCGTGAGCAGCGATCGGTCCGGGTTGCTCGGGCAGGTGTCGACCGTGTTCGATGATCGGCTGCTGTTGCGGTTGTCCGACAACACGGACTACGGGCTGGCCGGGTTCCCGCTCAAGGGGCTGCCCGCCGTCATGCCGGCGGGGCGGGCGCTGTCCATGGGCGAGCACGGGATCGTGGAGCATCACGTCGCGCTGCTGGCCGCCGACCCGGCCGGTCCGGCGCAGGTGGCGGCGCTCCAGGCGCTGGCCCGCACCGCCACCGCGCACGACGGCGCCCACGACGGCGCCCACGACGGTGCCCACGACGACGTCCACGACGACGTCCACGAGGGCGCTCACGGGGGCGCTCACGGGGGCGCGCGCGACGGCGTCCACGGGGGCGCGCGCGACGACACAAGGCGGCCGAGCCCCTCGCACGTCCTGGGCGTCGGCAGGGGCCCCTGGCGCTGGGGCGGGTCGCCGCCGTTGCGGGTGGACGCGCTTCCGATGCGCATCACCGTCCCCCAGACGATGGCCCTGGATCCCGGGTTCACGCCACCGTCACCGCTGTGGGCGCTGGTCGGCGCGGGCGGCGACGCGCTCGCGCCGCTCGGGTTCGACCTCCAGGCCCAGGGCCCCGGCGCGGTGATCGCCGGCCCGTCCCGCTCGGGCCGCTCCTCTGCGCTGCTGACGGCCGCTCGTTCGCTGATCGCCCAGGGCACCCCGGTGGTGGCGGTCGCGCCCAGGCGCAGCCCGCTGCGCGACCTGGAGGGCGCGCTGGCCGTGCTGAACGGCGACGCCACGGACCTGCGGGAGCTGGTGGCCGAGCACGAGCACTACGTGGTGCTGGTGGACGACGCCGAGCTGGTGAACCCGGACGGCCCGCTGGGGACGGCCCTGGAGGAGGTGATCCGGTCGGGTCGCGACGGAGACCACGGCCTGCTGATCGCGGGCACGACGGGCGACCTGACCGTGGCCTACCGGGGGTTCGTGGCGGAGGCCCGCAAGTCACGTACCGGATTGTTGCTGGCGGTGCAGGGGCAGACCGACGGCGACCTGTTCTCGATCCGGCTGCCGCGCGGAGCGGGCGGCGGGCCGTCCGGGCGCGGCCTGCTCGTGACGACCGGCACCATCACCCAGGTTCAGGTGGCTTTGCCGGACAACGACTGATATTCACCGGATGACCGAAACTCGGCCCATGTGTGCGCTCTATGCTGATGCCTGCGACACGTGGGGAGAGAGATGCAGACCCGGAAGGACCTCTACCAGGCGCACAAGCTGATGCAGCAGCGCCTGGGGATGGCACTGCTGCAGGCTGAGCCGGACGTGCCCGAGTCCCCGATGCGGCGGCACAACGTGGCCATGTTCTGCGGGATCATCGTCGCGCTGCTGGTCACGGCGGCGTTCGGGATCTGGGGGCTGATCAAGCCCGGCGCGGCGACGAACCTGGAGGCGGCCGGGCAGCTCCTCGTGGAGGAGGAGACCGGCGCCAAGTACGTCTACAGCCAGGAGCAGAAGCGGATGCTGCCGGTGGCCAACTACGTCTCCGCGCTGCTGCTGCTGGACTCCACCAACTTCGAGGTCAGGAACATCTCGGCGGCCTCGCTCGCGAAGTACCCGCGCGGGCCGCTCGTGGGCATCGCCGGCGCCCCCGACTCACTGCCGCCCAGGGAGAAACTGGTCAAGGGCCCGTGGTCGGTCTGCGTGACGGAGGCGCCCGACGCGACCGGCACGGCGGTCCCGTACGTGACGCTCGTGGGCGGCAGTGACGTCGGCGGGACACCGATCGGCACCGGCGCGCTGGTCGTCACGGACGGCCAGGAGAGCTGGGTGGTCTGGAACGACCAGCGGATGAAGACGAGCGACGCCGGCGTGCGGGTGCTCAACGCGCGCCCCAAGAAGGTGCCCTCCACATGGATCAACGCGATCCCGTCCGGGCCCGACTTCAAGGCGCCGGGGATCCCCGGCATCGGGAAGAAGCGGCGCGGCCCCGACGGCCGCAACGCCGCCATCGGGCGCGTCTACACCGTGAAGGGCGTCGGCGGCGCTCCCGACCGCTGGTACGTGCTGCTCGCCGACGGCCTGGCCGCCCTCAACGTCACGCAGGCCACGCTGCTGCTGGAGGAGCCGGGGCTCAAGCGGGCGTACGGCGGGAAGGCGGCCATGCCGCTGGAGCTCGACGCGGCCACGGCCAACGCCGCGAGCAGCGGCCGCAGCCTCGTCGTGGGCGGCATGCCGACCAGCCTGCCCAAGGCGGTCGCGTCCTCTGCGTCGCCGCTGTGCTCCGTGTACGCCGACACCCAGAACGGCTCGGCCAAGGCGAAGCTGACGGTCGGCGGCACCATGGCGATCCCCGCACCCAGCGTGCGGGGCGATCAGGAGCACTTCGACCAGGTGCTGATGCCGTCGGGCTCGGCGTCGCTGGGCGGGCTGCTGCCGGGCGACGGGCAGAAGTCGTCCGTGCAGACCTACTTCCTGATCAGCGATCAGGGCAGGCGGTATCAGCTGCAGTCCGGGGATCAGATCAACAAGCTGGGGTACGGGGCCGAGGACGTGGCGCCGATCCCCGGCAACCTCGTCCATCTGCTGCCCGAGGGGCCGGCGCTGGACCCGCAGGCGGCGCGTTCGCCGTTGCAGGTCACCGCGCAGTGACCGCGCCGGGGGCCGAGCGGGCCCCCGGCGGTTCCGGCTAGATGAGGGCGCTCATGCCGCCCGTGCCGGTGGTGGGGATGCTCGGCATGCCGCCGTTCTTGGGTTGCAGGGTGCCCACGCCGGTGGTCTCGTCGCCCACGTACTCCAGGTCGGCCGGCGCGAAGTCCGGCCGGGGGCGGTTCTTCTCCATGAACTGGCCCAGCGACATGCACATGAAGTTGATGCCGCCCACGAGGGCGGTGAGCATCGCCACGGACTTCATCTGCTTGCCCAGCATGCCCCTGACCACCATGCCCATGCGGGTCAGCGCGACGAAGATGGCCAGGGCGATGGCCGCCTGGGCTCCGGGCCAGGGAGCGAAGATGGGCAGGAGCTTCTTCCAGCCGGCGAGCAGCAGCATGACGGTGGCCACGACCGTCGCCACCTCCGCGGCCCAGTGGTAGGCGGTGGCGATGCTGCCCATGCCCTGGCCCACGCCCTGGTGGTACTGCTCGGCCGTGCCTATCTGCTCGAGGAACGTGTCCACCGACTCGTTGAACGCCTCGCAGGCGGGCCCCTTCCACCACTCCTTCTCGTTGCACTCGTCGCGAAGGGTGCGCACCGCCTGCTTGATGCCCTCGAAGTCCATCTCGCCGCCGCCGTCGGGGGTGCTCCACCGTTCGGCGGCCAGCTCCATGCTGTGCGGGTTGGACACCATCGTGCCGATCATCAGCGCGATGTTCCTGGCCATCGGGTACTCGTACAACATGGCGGCCGCGGCGGTCGCCGTGGTGGCCGCGTAGATGAACTGGCCGCGGTCGGCCCCTGTGCCGGGCATGTGGTTCCTCTCAGGCCTCGCCGATCACGGGTGGGGCGATGTCGATGTCGTCCACCCAGTCGGCTTCGTCGCCGCGTACGTAGTCGGGCTTGTCCCGCTCGCTGTTCTGGTCGCCGCCTCCGCCGCCCATGGGCGGCATGAACGGCATGCCCATGCCGTTCATGCCGTTCAGGCCGCGGGCCGAGGCGGCGCCGGCCGTGGCGGCGGGCTGCTGCATGCCGCCGGACGAGACGCCCGTGGGCGAGCCGGAGGACAGGCCGGGGCCGAGCGAGGTGGTGGTGCCGGGGATGGTCGGGGTGGTGGGCGTGGCGCCCAGTTGGGTGGGGTCGTAGCCGGCCAGCCCGGTCTTGGTGGGGTCGGTCGGCAGGGTGGTGCTGGGGTCCGGGACGTTGTGGTTGAGCTGGTCCTCGATGGACGGCGTGGTGGGGAGCGCGGCGTTGGCGTCCGGGATGTTGGCCTCGGGGATGTTCGGGTCCGGGACCTGCGTGTCCGGGACCTCCGGGACCTGGGTGTCCGGGAGGTCCGTGTCGGGGACGTTGGAGTCGGGGAGGTCGGTGTCGGGCAGCTCGGAGTCGGGGAGCTGGGAGTCCGGCAGCTTGGAGTCGGGCAGCTTGGAGTCAGGGAGTTCGGAGGACGGCAGGCCGCCCGCTCCGAGGTCGCCCGCGCCCGGGATGCCGCCGGTGTCCGGGATGCCGCCGGTGTCCGGGATGCCGCCGCCGAGTGAGGACGGGTCGATGCCGCCGCCCCCGCCGCCTCCGTCGAGCCCGTAGGGGTCGGTCTGGATGACGCCGTCGTTGTCGTCGTCGGCCTTCTGGTAGTTCGCCTCGAGCTTCGTCAGCGCCGTCCGGTAGTCCGACAGGACGTCCCTGGCGGTCTTGAGCGTGTTGTGGGCGTTGTCCTTGAGCTGGTCATGGGCGTAGTTGAGACCCATGCCGATGATGCCGAAGGCGGGCGGCTCGACGCGGATGCCGCCGACGTTCTGGGCGATGGCGTTCATGTTGGGCGCCTGCTCGCCCAGCCCCTCGCCGACCTGCTTGATGCGGCCGTCCTTGAACTGGATCGTGGCGCCGGAGAGCGACGACCCGCCAGCGTACTGAGCGCCCCCGGTGTCGGTGGCCATGCACACCCTCCCAGTCCATAAATCACGTTATGTCCGGACCTGGCTACGATATCGACAAAAATCAACTTCTCGCGTGAACAGTTGGCCAATGATCTAGACGCCTGTATGATCCGGATGGCAGCCTTTCCGCATGCGGATCAAGACCCTGATAGCAGGCGCGTGCGGCTTGGCCGTACTGCCTCTCACCGGCGTGGGCACGGCGGATGCCGCAACGGCCGCCTCCACGCTGCAACTGCCGTTCCCGTGTGGCGAGACCTGGGCGGGCAGCAGCAAGAGCTCCGCCCACACCGCGGGCTACGAGATCGACTTCAACGGCAGTGCGAACGACGGCAACGCCGACCTCGGCAGGACGGTCGTGGCAGCGGGCGCAGGCACGGTCGTCATGTCGGAGTACCGGAAGACGGACGGCCTCGGCAACGTCGTCAAGATCCGGCACTCGGACGGCACCGTGACCCTGTACGGCCACCTGAACGCCCGCTCGGTCTCCAACGGCGCCACCGTCCGGCAGGGCCAGAAGATCGGCACCGTCGGCAAGTCGTCCGCCAAGTACAACCTGATCGCCCACCTGCACTACGAGCAGCGCACCTCGTCCGGCAGCATCGTGCCCGCCAAGTTCAACGGCGCCACCTTCGCCTACCCGAACCAGAAGGTGACCTCGCGCAACTGCGGCGGCGGCGCGCAGCCGCAGACCGGCAACAACAACGGCGGCGGCAGCAGCAACCCGTACTCGGCCACGCAGGTCTGCGGCTCCGGCTTCAAGCAGATCGACTCGCAGAACCTCGGCTCCGCGGGCAAGGTGGTGCTGCTCTACTCGGCCGCCACCGGCCAGAACTGCGTCACGACGCTGCGCAACAGCGGCTCCGGCAAGGCGTCCGTGCAGGCCTACCTCCAGGTGGAGGGCAAGGCGCGCAAGAAGGACGCCGGCAGCTACCAGTACTACGCGGGCCCGGTGAAGGACACCGCCCGCAAGACCTGCGTGAAGTGGGGCGGAGCCATCGGCTCCGCCAAGTACGACAGCCCGCTCGAGCACTGCGACTGAGCTCAGACCAGCGTCGATGGGGTGGTGCCTTCTGGCCCACCCCACACGTCGTCGTCCTCGAAGAGGTTCGAGGAGCTCTCCCCGGCCGGGTCGCTCTCCTTGCGGCTGGTGGAGAGCGGCGCGTGCAGCATCGGCATGCCCATGCCGCCCATCCCGGCCCGGCCGGCCGCCGAGGCGGCGTTCGCCGCAGTGCCGCCGCCGCTGACCGTCCCCGCGTTGCCCGTCACGCCGCCGCCGGGGTTGCCGGTGCCGCCCATCCCCGGGCCGTTGCCCGTGTAGGTGGTGCCGTTCGGGCCGCCGGGCCCGCCCGGGACTGTGGGGTCGTAACCCGCCAGGTTCGTGGAGCCGTAGTCGCCGGGCGAGCCCGCCGACGGCGTGGAGGGCGCTGAAGGAACGGACGGCACGCTGGGATTGGCGCCGAGCGTGGTGTCGGTGAGCCCGGACGGGTCTGCGCCGCCGTAGGCGTCGCTGTCACCCACCCCGACGCCTCCCACGCCTCCCACGCCGCCCGTGCCGTCGCCGGGGTTGAGCCCGCCGTTGCCGTAGCCGCCGGGGACCTGGCCGGCGGACGACGGGTAGTCGCCGTTGACGCCAGCGGCGGACGGGCCGCCGGGGATCGAGCCGGTGTTGAACGGGGTGGTCTGGTAGGCGGGCACGTCCCCCGAGCCGAGGCTGCCGACCTGCGGGCCGTTCAGGCCGCTGTTGCCGAAGTCCGGCATCTCGGGGTCGACCACGATTGGCAGCGCCTGCTGCACGTCCACCGGCAGGTCCTCGTAGTGCTGCGCGATCCGCTCGTTGACCTCCCGCAGGTGCTGGCTGGCCCGGTCGCTGCTGCGCTTGATGCCGTAGAACGGGATCTGGTCGGCCCAGTCGATGTCGTTGTCGGAGCGGGAGTCGCGGCCCCTGCCCTCGACCACGTTGGCCTGCGCCCACTGCAGCGTGTCGCCGTACGGCTTGAGCGACCTGCCCATCCGGCCGAGCTTGGCGGCCAGCTCGACCACGCTGGCGTGCAGGCTGCGCAACTGGAGCTGCGTCTGGTACGCCGCCGGCCCCTTGTAGTGCTCGGCCAGCTCGGCGGCCTTCGTCTTCAGGTCCGCGGCAAACTCGTTCAGCAGCGGCTCGGCGGCCTGGTAGTACAGCCCCGCGAGCTGGACCGCGGCCGGGTCCGTCGCGTCGATCATGTCCCGGATCTCACCGATCGTGTCCCGGAACATGCTCTCCATGAACCCGGCTTCCTGCACCGACGTGTCGATCGGCTGGTTGCCGTAGCGGAGAGTGTAGGTCTGTGTCTCGGGCTGCTTGTCAGCCATGGCGCTCTTCTTTCCTCTCAGGCCTGACGCGAGGTGGCTTCCTCGGTCGCCTGCTCGGCGGTCTGGGACGTCCGCGCGATCTCCAGCAGGGCGTCGAACGACTCCTCCGCCTGCTTGTTCAGGCCGGTGTAGAGGCCGCCGGTGCTGCCGGGCTCGCCGATCAGCATGGAGTAGGCGCTGAAGGCGGCCGTCCCGTACTGCATGGCGGCCGGCCACTGGCCCATCTGCTCCTGGTTGAGCGCGCAGTGCTGCTGGAGGTCCGGCAGCGAGCCTGCGCCCGTCGGGAGCTGCGGCCCCGGCACCGGGTCGCCGGGCGCGACGGCGTACTCCGTCACCGGGATGCCGGAGGAGGTGGTGAGCTTCTTGAGCAGCTCGTGCATCTCGCCCGCGATGCGCCGCACCTCGGTGCGGTCGGTGTACGGGTCCTCGCTCTCGTCCTTGTCCGACGCTCCCGGCCAGTTCTGGTCGAGCTGGATGGCCATGCCGCCTCCCTCAGTTGATCACCGGCGAGATGGTGCTCTCCGTCGCCGAGTGCCAGTCGTCGCGTTCGCCCTTCAGGTTCGTCTGGTGCTCCTGACTCTCCTGCTCGCCTGCGGGCGCGCCGCCGCCCATCGGCATGAAGGGGTAGCCCATGCCGCCCGCGCCCGCCCTGGCCGCCGCGGCGGCGCCGGGGGCGCCCGGCTGGCTGTACGAGCCTGATCCGCCGATCACGGCGGGGGCGGCGTTGCCCGTGGGCGTGAGGTAGCTGGTCTGCGGCGTCGTGGCCGGGGTGTACGTCGTCGACGGCATGGTGGTGGTGGGCGTGGGCTGGGTGCCCGCCGTCTCCGTGGCCCTGGGGTCGTGGGTCTCGGCCCCGGTCTGTGTGGTGCGCTCGGGGTCGGTGGTGTTGCTGTCGATCACGGACGGCGTGGTGCCGTCGGTGCCGTCGCCCTGGCCGGCGGGCGTGGTGGCGGAGCCCGAGCCATCGGAGGAGGACCCGGAGCCGTCTGAGCCGTCGGAAGAGCCCGAGCCGTCCGAGGAGCCCGAGCCGTCCGAGGAGCCCGGCGTGTCGGCGCCCGGCTGGTCTCCCGCGCCCGCGCCCGAGCCCGAGCCCGAACCCGAGCCCGAACCCGAGCCCGAACCCGAGCCGGAGGAGGACCCGCCCGGCCCGCTGGAGCCGCTGGAGCCGTTCGAGCCGCTGGAGTCGCCGACGCTGTCCCAGCCCGACGAGCCGCCGGAGGACCCGCCGCTGCCTCCCGAGTCGCCGAAGGTGTAGGGCGTGTCCTGGTCCATCGACGGCAGATCCCGGTCGCCGGGGTCCGTGGCCGGCGTGACCGTCGGCAGGTCGATGGTCACGCTGTCGGGGATCTGGAAGTCGTACAGGTCGACGATGTGCTGGTTGAGCGTCTCCATCGCCCGCCTGGCGGCCTGGTCGTCCAGCTCGGACGCCTGCGGGGTGGGCCCGGGCGTGGGCTGGTCCTGGCCGATCGTCGGGGACGTGGTGGGCTCCGCACTGGCGGAGGCCGTCGGCGACGGGCCGGGCGAGGGCTGGGGCTCGGCGTCGGACCGCTGGTTCTGGTTGGCCGCCGCCCGCACGTCCTCGATGGCCGTCGGCAGGTAGTCGCGCCCGTACAGGGTGAGCGCCTCGGACATCTTGGTCATCGCGGCGGCCAGCTCGGTGCCGCTCGCGTGCAGCATCTGCAGCGCGCGCTGCGTCGTCGCGGCAGCCTCCGACCGCCAGGCGTCGTTGAGCGCGACGCCGATGTCGGGCAGCGAGTCGGCCACCGCCTTCACGGCGTCGGCCACCCGGCCGTACGTCATGCCGCGGTCGTGCACCTCCATCGGGGAGGTGCCGTCCAGCCACTGCTGGATCTGCTCGCGGGAGGCGGTGACCGCACCGGCGCTCGGGCGCCTGGAGGGGTCGCGGATGTCAACGGTCCGCTCAGCCACTGGCTCTCACTTTCAGCTATCGCCCCTGACGGGGTTGGTGCGCTCATAGACCGCGGCGCTGTCCCTGATCGCCTGCACGACCTTCTGGCAGCACTCGACGTACTCCTGGTAGAGGGCCGCCAGGCGCTGCCCGCGGCCCTCCAGGGACACCTGACCACCGGGGTCGGCCCCGGTGGAGCCGACGCTGTGCGCGAACGCGGCGGCGGCGGGCCAGCTCCCGATGTGCTGCTGGCTCAGGTCGAAGTACCTGGTGAGGGCCTCCACCGCGCCCGTGCCGCCGTCCTTGGTGCCGCCCGGGCCCTGCGTGGGCACCAGGGCGATCTCCAGGTCGTCGGCGACGGCACGCATCTTGCCGACGTTGTAGAACAGGTCGGCGTCGGTGTCGTCCAGCCCGCGCCACGGCTCGGGTTCGAGCTCCCCCATGATCCTCTCCTCACGCGTTCGGCCACCGCGGGCGGTGGCCGAAGAAAGAACGACGGCGGAGTGACGGCTCAGCCGTCGTACCACATCGCCTTGTTGCGGGCCTCCGCGGCCTGGTAGTTCTGGTTGGCGATCTGGACGGCGCCGCGCAGCTCGACGAGGTTCGCGCTCATGGTGTTGGCGGCGTTGTCCCACTTGATCTTGTACCGCTCGAACTCGGCCTTGGCGCCCTCGACGTCGCCGTCCCAGTTCTCCTGGAGCTGCTGCAGCAGCTTGGTCACGAGGTCGTCGAGAGCCTGGTCAAAGGCCTTGACGATGTCCTCGTAGTCCTTGGCGGCCAAGTCCATGTTCTTGAAGTTGACCTTTGTGAAATCCATCTCAGGCATGTCGGTCCCCCTCTACTTGACGTCCGCGTTGATGAGCGACTCGACCTTGCCGACACCGGCCATGACGTCCTCGTCGTTCATGCTGTACGTGATGGCGTTCGCGCCCATCTTCTCGGCGATGCCCTCGAGGTCCTGCCGGACGGCGCGCATCTGCGCGTCCCAGCTCTCCATGATGGTGCGGAACCTGTTGGCGGCCGGGCCGAGCCAGTCGGCGTTGAGCAGACCGTTGGAGGTGGTCTCCACGGCGACCCGCAGACCCTCGATGAACTGGGCCGTGTCAGTGACGTTTCCCGCCGCCAGGTTGATCTGGGAGCTCGACGCCCCGTAATAGCTCACTTGCTACCTCCATGGTGTGCAATTTCGGTCGCTTATCCATATAAGCACCATTCGCCTCTTGAGTAACAGGCGTCCCTATGGCGAAGATGTAACAGGATCTCGACAAGGGAGCAAACCCGCTGGTAAATCAGAGGTCGAGGTCGCGGCGGATGCGGTCCAGCTCGCCCATGACGTTCTCGAACGCCCTGTCGTAGTTGGCCTCCGCCTGCTGGATCGGCTTGAGCAGCGCCTGCGGGTCGTTCATGAGGCGTGACGGGGTGGAGGCCGCGCCGAACAGCTCGGCCATGAGATCCTCGGCGGCGCGCTGCAGATCAGCCGTCGCGGCGCTCACGGCTTCCTTGATCTTCTCCGACAGCTCCACCGCCGGCAGGCGCATGGCCTTGGGGTGGATGTCCAGGGTGCGGATGCCCTCCTGGGCGTACTCGACGACGACCATGCCGTCGGCGTCCTCACCTCTGCCGGCCAGCAGCGGCATGCGCCTCTGCAGCTCGTCGGACTTGGCGAGCTGCTCGTCGACGCCGCGCAACAGACGTTCCACGTCGATGTTGGCGAAGTCCCCGAAATCCGTCACGAGTCACATCTTGCACCAAGAGTCACGTTCACGGCGTGGTTGTGCTCACATCCGGTGCGATCCAGTCAAAGTTCTGCGAGCCGGCCGGAAGCTTCCCGGGAGCGGGCGGCTCCTTGAAGGAGGGGTAGTGGCTCAGGTCGAGCCGGGCCCGCTGGAAGTCGATGGCGGCGATGCCCGTCGGCGCCACGTAGCCGAACTGGCGCTCCTTCTTGGCCATGGTCGTCAGCGTGTCACCGCCCTTGGACAGCAGCGCCCCCATCACGCCGGTGCCGATCGTCACGGCAGTGAGGACCTTGGCTCCGGTGAGCTGCTCCAGCAGCATCCCCAGGGCGCGCGTCTGCGGGGCCGGGAACATCTTCAGCCACAGGGCCCTCACGAGCGCCGCGAAGGCCGCCGCGCCCAGCACCGAGATGGCCACCCAGTACGCGCGGAAGGCGGCGGCGATCTCGTCGAGCACCTTGCCGATGTCGTCGAACATCTTGCGCAGGGCGCCGATCTCGCCGTGGAAGCGGGCGTGGACGCGCGCGTACTCCTGTTGGTCGGCCGCGATCCAGCCGGTCTCCGAGGTCTTGAGGATCTGCGGCATGAGGTTCTTGACCCCGTCGTCGAGCCGGGCGCTCATGCCGACGCTCCAGATCGTGCCGGCCCGCGCGATCTCGCCCTCGTCCGCGTTGACGGTGGCGGCGACCATGACGGCGGGGACGACCCAGGAGGAGAGGCGGCCCGCGGCCCGCAGCGTGGCCAGCCCTCTGGAGGCGGAGCTCTCCGCCCCGGCGGCCGACATGGAGCCGATCTTCCCGCTGTCCGGGTTGAGCGGGATCAGCGGCGACGACCCCCTGGACACCGGGGAGAGCGCGTTCAGGTACGGGTCGCTCATGCGCGGTATCCGACCATGTTCGCGTTCTCCGCGGCGGTCCAGTTGCGCTCGCAGTGGGTCATGGCCGTCACCCAGCTCTCCAGGGTCGCCATGGCCTCGCCCATGATGTCGTCACACCGGGCCTGGACGTCCTTGTAGGTGCCGCCGATGATCTGGTCGCCGAACGTCCCGAAGCCGTTGCCCTGGACGTCGGCGGCCGGGATCATGCCGCGGACGAAGCCGACCATGTCGTCCTTCAGCTCACGGTCGATGCGCCCGCGCGTCTTGCGGATGGTGCTCGAGGTGATGTGGATCTCGCGTGTGGTTCCCACGGCTCTGGATTCTTGCGGTGGTTTGCGCCTGTTTCATCACTCATAGCTGGATTTTTCTGATCACTTCAGCAGTTGGTCATCCGGCCATCCCCAACTGTTAACCCGGACCGGGTGGCGTGCTCGCATGAGCTCCCGCGACTTCAACCCCGACGACCTCGACGGCCTCCTGCGTGACAGCGAGCGCTCGCTGCGCGAGCTGACGAGCATGATCGGCGAGCTGCAGAGCATCTCCGGCGCGGGAGAGAGCCGTAGCGGCGCGGTCAGCGCCACCGTCGACGCCAACGGGCGGCTCGACCAGCTCAAGCTGGCGCCCAGGGCGAGCCGGATGGAGCTGGACGAGCTGACCGAGGAGATCGTGCAGGCCGTCCGCGCCGCCCAGGACGACCAGGCCCGCAGGGCCATGGCGCTCATCCCCGTCGCACCCCAGCTCGGGAGCGTCTCCCTGGAGGAGATCCAGCACCGGTTCGACGAGATCCAGGACTCCTTCACCCGGGACATGCACGAGCGGATGGCCGACCTGGAGGCCATCCGCCGCCGCTCGTTGGAGGACGACTGAGGTGAAGGGGGCTCAGCCGCCGAGGCCGCGCACCCAGGCGTAGACGTCCAGGACACCCAGCGCCAGCGGCACCAGCGCCGCGATCAGCAGCCACTCCACGATGTCGGCGGCCCGGCCCCAGAACGGCGAGAGCCGCCCGTCGGGCAGCCAGACCCCCATGCCGACGACGATCATCGCCGTCCACAGCAGCCCGAGCAGCACCGCGACGGCGGCCAGCCCGCCCACCACGACGCCGATCTGCACCCCGACGGCGGCCAGCCCGCCGAACCCGACGAGCATCAGCCACATCCGCTGGCCGACGCCCTGGAACACCCGCGCCCGCATGAGCTGCGCGAGCGCGAGCACCACGGACATGACGGCGGCGATCCACGTGCCCTCGGCCAGCAGCAGGGCGTGCGCCCCGAGCCCGACCAGGCAGATCGCGACGATCATGCCGGTCGCGTAGCGCTGCGCCGCGCCGGTGCGCTGGAGCACGGAGGCACTGTCGAGGTTCTGGTTGTCGCCGCGCAGCTCCTCGGCGTTGGTGGGCATGGTCGGCAGCGGCACCCTGGCCAGGCGGAACGACAGCACGGGCACCAGCGGCCCGAACGCCATCACGACGGCTGCCGCGACGGCCACCACCCCTCCGGCGGACGCGCCCGTCACCATCACCACGGCCGCGCACACCGCGCCCACCATGGAGGCGATGGCCGAGCCGAGGAAGCCCGGCACGCCGTCGGCGATCGCGGTGCCGCCGACGGTGGCCACCAGCGCGGTGCAGGCCAGCGCGCCGAGGAGTTGCGGCGAGCCCATCGCCGCCAGGCCGCCGCCCGCCGCCGGAGCGAGCAGCCCGGCCAGGAACGCGTACGGCAGCGCGGCGTACCCGATCAGCGCGCCCGCGCCCGAGTGGCCGACCGCCCTGGACAGCGCCACGCCGACCCCGATGAGCACCAGCGCCAGCGCGCCCGCCACGATCGCGGTGACCAGCGGCGTCAGCCCGCCGAGCGCCAGCGCCACGACGCCGGCCATCAGCAGCCCGCAGGCGGCCCCGCCGCCCATCGCGCGCGTGTGCCTGGCCTCCCAGCTCCCCCTGCCCTCCCGCACGCCGGTGGCGACCACGTCGGCCACGTCGTCGAACCTGGCGGGCGGCAGCGCCACCTGACGCGGCCGCAGGTAGAGGATCTCGCCGTCGAGCACGCCGATCTGGGCCAGGCTCTGCCCGAGGTCGAACGGCGGCCCGCCGATCCGCTGCAGCGTCCAGCCGGGCGCGGCGGAGGTCTCGCCGCCCAGCTCCCCCATGGCCCTCAGCAGGCCGGGCAGCACGTGCGGCAGCGGGATGTCGGCGGGCAGCGCCAGGTCGGCCTTCCTGCGCGGCCCCACCACCGTGACATGGCAGAGCGGCGGGAGCGGCGCGGGCATCTGGTGCAGTGCGCCGTGCGGCGAAGGCGGGATCTCGGCCAGCGAAGTCACATGGCCAACATAGCGAGGAGAAGTTAACTCATACCCCAACTCGGACGTAAGGCACATCTGGTAAGAAGGTTCTTCCGAGCGTCAGAAGGGGCCTTTCCAAGGGTGAGCATCGTCGTCGTACGGCGTCCCGAGCGCCGTCCCAGCCCGAAGCCGCCGCGTGGCGAGATCCTCCTGGAGTCGCCTCCGGAGATCCCCGAGGTCCAGTCGCAGGGCATGATGGCGGCGCTCACGTACCTGCCGATGGTGGCCGGAGCGGCGGCCATGGGCCTGATGTTCACCGCCAACGGCACCAACGCCAACCCCATCATGTACGTCGCCAGCGGCCTGTTCGCCTTCTCCATGGTCGGCATGACGCTCGGCCAGATCGGCCGCCAGGCGGGCGAGCGCAAGCAGCGGCTCAACGGCGCCCGCCGCGACTACTTCCGCTACCTCGCGCAGATCCGCAAGCGCGTCCGCAAGGCCGCCATCCAGCAGCGCGAGGCGCTGGAGTGGAGCGGCCCGGCCCCCGACACGCTGTGGTGGACCGCGATGGGCCCGCGCCTGTGGGAGCGCCGCCCCCGCGACGAGGACTTCAGCACCGTACGCCTGGGCACCGGCACCCAGAAGCTGGCCATCCAGCTCATCCCGCCGGACTCCAAGCCCGTCGAGGACCTCGACGCCCTGACCGCGGGCGCGCTGCGCAGGTTCATCCGCACCCACTCCACGGTCTCCCAGCTCCCGGTGGCCGTCGCGCTGCACTCCTTCGCCCGGATCAAGCTGGACGGCGACCCGGCCATGGTCCGCGACCTGGTGCGGGCGATGGTGGCGCAGATGGTGACGTTCCACTCGCCGGACGACATGCGGATCATGGTGTGCGCGGGCCGCGAGTGGATGGGCCACTGGGAGTGGGTCAAGTGGCTGCCGCACGCCCTGCACCCCGAGGAGAACGACGGCGCAGGCCAGGTCAGGCTGATGGCCGAGAACCTGGCCCAGCTCGACCGGCTGGTGGGCGGCGAGCTGAAGGAGCGGGCCAGGTTCAAGCCGGGGGCCTCGCCGGACGCGCTGCCGTACCACGTGCTCATCCTCGACCACGGGCACGTGCCGCAGGACTCGCAGCTCGGCGCGGACGCCATCGACGGCGTCACCGTCATCGACCTGTCCGGCTCGTCCGGCACGGTCGAGGAGCGCAGCACGCTGCGGCTGCGCATCAACCAGACCGGCTTCCACATGGTCAAGATCGACCACGCGGGCAAGGAGAGCACGAACCGGCTCGGCGACCCCGACTCGCTCGACTACATCAGGGCCGAGGGGCTGGCCCGCCAGCTCGCGCCGCTGCGCGCGTCCACGGCCAAGGGCGGCGAGTCGCAGGACGTGCTGTCCACCAACACCACGCTGACCGACCTGCTCGGCGTCGGCGACCCCACCAGGCTGGACGTCGCCCAGACCTGGCGGCCCCGCGCGGGCCGCAACCGGCTGCGCGTGCCGATCGGCCTCGGCGGCGACGGCCGGCTGGTCGAGCTGGACATCAAGGAGTCCGCGCAGGGCGGCATGGGCCCGCACGGCCTGGTCATCGGGGCCACCGGCTCCGGCAAGTCGGAGCTGCTGCGCACGCTCGTGCTCGGCCTGGCCGTCACGCACTCCTCCGAGATACTCAACTTCGTGCTCGTCGACTTCAAGGGCGGCGCCACGTTCCTCGGCCTGGACGGCCTCTCGCACGTCTCCGCGGTCATCACCAACCTGGAGGACGAGCTGCCGCTCGTCGACCGCATGCACGACGCGCTGCACGGCGAGATGGTGCGCAGGCAGGAGCTGCTGCGCGCGGCCGGGAACTACGCCTCGCTGCGCGACTACGAGCGGGCCCGCGAGCAGGGCGTGGCCCTTCAGCCGATGCCGACTCTGTTCGTGGTCCTGGACGAGTTCAGCGAGCTGCTGTCGGCCAAGCCGGAGTTCATCGACCTGTTCGTGATGATCGGGCGGCTCGGCCGGTCGCTCGGCGTGCACCTGCTGCTGGCCTCGCAGCGGCTGGAGGAGGGACGGCTGCGCGGGCTCGACACGCACCTGTCGTACCGGATCGGCCTGCGCACGTTCTCGGCCATGGAGAGCCGGGTCGTGCTGGGCGTGGCCGACGCGTACGAGCTGCCGTCCGCGCCGGGCAACGGCTACCTGAAGTTCGACACGACCGGGATGACCCGGTTCAAGGCCGCATACGTGTCCGGCCCGTACACGCCCGTCTCCGGGCACGTGGCCACCCCCGACGGGACGGCGCCGATCAGGGAGGTCGTCCCGTACGGCCCCGACTTCGTGCCCGTGCCGCTCGTCGAGGAGCCGGCCGAGGCCGCTCCCCAGGAGGAGAGCAGGTCGCAGCAGAGCCTGCTCGACGTCGTCGTGGCCCGGCTCGTCGACAAGGGGCCGCCCGCGCACCGCATCTGGCTGCCGCCGCTGGCCGAGCCGCCGACGCTGACGCACCTGCTGCCGCCGCTGTCGATCACGCCCGAGCTGGGGCTGACGACGCCGGGCTGGCCGGGGCGCGGGCGGTTGCAGGCCGTCGTGGGCATCATCGACCGGCCGTTCGAGCAGCGGCGGGACCCGTACTGGCTGGATCTGTCGGGCGCGGCGGGGCACGTCGGCGTGGCAGGCGGGCCGCAGAGCGGCAAGAGCACCGTGCTGCGCACCCTGATCGCCAGCATGGCGCTCACGCACACGCCGGCCGAGGTGCAGTTCTACTGCCTGGACTTCGGCGGCGGCGCCCTGTCGGGGCTGGAGGGCCTGCCGCACGTCGGCGGCGTGGCCAGCAGGCTGGACGCCGACCGGGTCCGCCGCACGGTCGCGGAGATCGCCGGCGTGCTCCAGCAGCGCGAGCGGATGTTCACCGAGCAGGGCGTGGACTCCGTGGCGACCTACCGCAGGCGGATCGCCGACGGGTCGCTCAAGGGCGACGGCTGGGGCGACATCTTCCTCGTGGTGGACGGCTGGCTCACGGTCAGGCAGGAGTTCGACGCGCTGGAGCCGGTCATCACCGACCTGGCCGCGCGCGGCCTGGGCTACGGCATCCACGTGGTGGCGGCCACCAACAAGTGGTCGGAGTTCCGGCCCGGCATCCGGGACCTGTTCGGCACCAGGATCGAGCTGAAGCTCGGTGACGCCTACGAGTCCGAGGTCAACAGGAAGAAGTCGCTGGCCGTGCCGGAAGGCGTGCCGGGGCGCGGCCTGACCAGGGACGGGCTGCACTTCCTCAGCGCGCTGCCGCGCATCGACGGCGTGCAGGACGCCGAGGACCTGACGACAGGCGTGCAGGGGCTCGTCACGGCCGTGCGGGACTCCTGGCAGGGCCAGCCCGCCAAGAGCGTGCGGCTGCTGCCCTCGGTGCTGCCGGCCGCGTCGCTGCCAGGACCCGAGCAGAGCGGCGGCAGGAGCAGGATCGCGATCGGCGTGGACGAGGCCACGCTGTCGCCGGTGTTCCTCGACTTCGACACCGACCCGCACTTCGTGGTGCTGGGCGACAACGAGAGCGGCAAGTCCAACCTGCTCAAGGTGATCACGGAGAACGTCGCGGCCAGGTACGAGCCGCGCGAGGCGATGATGATCTTCATCGACTACCGGCGCTCCCTGCTCGACACCGCCGTGGGCGACAACCGCATCGGCTACGCCGCCTCCGCCAAAGCCGCCCTCGACCTGGTCCAGGACGCCCGCAACGCGCTGCTCAAGCGGCTCCCGCCGGCCGACCTCACCCCCGAGCAGCTCCGCGCCCGCGACTGGTGGAAGGGCTCCGACCTGTACATCGTGGTCGACGACTACGACCTGGTCTCCGGCTCGAACAACCCGCTGATGCCGCTGGCCGACCTGCTGCCCCAGGCCCGCGACATCGGCCTGCACCTGATCCTGTCGCGGGCGATGGGCGGCTCGGGACGGGCCATGTTCGAGCCGCTGATCCAGCGGCTCAAGGACATGGCCACCCCGGCCGTCATCCTGTCCGGCACCAAGGACGAGGGTTTCCTGTTCGGCAACGTCCGCGCCCAGCCGCTGCCCCCCGGCCGCGGCTTCCTCGTGGACAGGAAGTACGGCTCGCGGCTGGCGCAGACGGCGCTGTGGCCGCCGACGGAGGACTGACGAGATCATGGCCGGTCTGGACATCCACTTCGACGCGCTCGACGACTGCCGCACCGCCGCCAGGACACTGGCGGGCCAGTTCGGCGACCTCGCCGACGGCTACCCCGCCGAGCGCCCCGACTCGACGATCTTCGGACGGCTGGGCGGCTCCTCCGGCCTGGCCGACGCCGTACGCACGGTGGAGACCACCTGCGACAGCGAGTTCGGCAAGGCCAAGAGCCTGCTGAAGAGCGTCGAGCGGGCACTCGACGTGGTCCAGGACAACGTACGGAGGGCCAACGACCCCGCATGAGCGCTCACGAGGGCATCCGCGCCCTGCCCAACGGCAACACCCTCGCCGACCTGGCCGACAGCGTCACCGGCAACCCGGGCGCCATCCGCGACATCGCCGCCCGCTGGCGCACCGCCGCGAGCAGCGTGAACACCACCACCGGCACGCTGGGCGGCGCCGTCTCCACCGTGGACATGGCGTGGGAGGGCGAGTCGGCCAACGCCTTCGTGACCTACATGTCCGGCTACGGCAAGGCGGGTCAGGACCTGCACGACGCGCTGACCGCCTGCGCCAAGGCGCTCGACAAGGCGGCCACCACCCTGGAGACGTCCCAGGGGCTGGTGGACGGCATCTGCGACCGGCTGCTGACGCGGGTGAACACGTACAAGCAGAACAACCAGGACGCCGAGCAGGAGGACCTGGACCGCGAGATCGGCCGCATGGTCAACGACGAGATCGCCAACGCGCGCCCGGCGGTGCAGGACGCCATCGACGGGGTCAACGACGCCGCGAACTCCCTCGGCACCCTGATGAGCGAGCGCAAGACCAAGTTCGCCCAGATCAAGGCGGCCGGAGAGCAGCGGTTCACGCCGGGGCCAGGACACCGCTTCGACTGGCGGCGCACGCAGAGCTACACCGCGCAGACCGCCGCGTCGGGCGGCACCGGCGGCAGCCCCATGATCGGCGGCGGGCCCGGCGGGTACGGCTCCAGCGGCCTGCCGCCCGCCGGCGGCGGCCCGGCCCCGACGGGACGGCTCAAGGAGTGGATCGATGAGGCCATCGGCATCCTCCGGGAGCATGGCTACCCGGTCGAGAAGATGAACCCCAACGACATCTACATGATCATCCAGCACGAGTCCGGGGGGAACCCGAACGCGATCAACCTCTGGGACTCCAACGCGAGTGCCGGGCACCCGTCCAAGGGCCTCATGCAGACGATCGACCCGACGTTCGACGCCTACTCCCTCGGCGGGAGCGTCTACGACCCGGTGTCCAACATCGTGGCGGGCGTGCGGTACGCCATCGAGCGGTACGGCAGCGTGTCAGCCGTGCCCGGAGTCGTGGGCATGAAGACGGGCGCCGGCTACAGCGGCTACTGACCGGCCCTCAGGCATCGGGCCCCGCCCACCCAGCGGGGCCCGATCACGCTCTAGCCGCAGTTGCCCCACGCGGCGCTCGTGCTGCCCGAACCGGCGCTGCCCGAGTACCGCACGCACTTGCCCTTGGCGGGCAGCTTCACCGGACCCGCGTAGTACTCGTAGCTGCCCGAGTCGGTCTGGCTGCCGCCGCCCTGCACCTCCAGCGTGGCGCTGACCGGCGTCGACTTGCCGACGTTCGCCCCCGACTTGAGGGTGACCACGCAGTTCTGCCCCGTGCTGTTGTTCCACAGCTGGTACGTGGTGCCGCCGCTGAACGAGCTCGACCGCTGCACGCTGAAGCCGCTGCCGCACACCTGGGTCGCGCTGTACGGGTTGGTCTTCGGCGGCGAGGTGGTCTTGGTCGGGGTGGGCTTGGCCGTGGTCTTGGTCGGGGTCGGCTTGGCGGTGGTCTTGGTCGGAGTGGGCTTGGCCGTGGTCTTCGTCGGGGTCGGCTCAGGCTCCCGCGTCGGCTCCTTGGTCGTCTTGGCCGGGGTGGGAGTGGCCTTCTTGCTGGGCGGGACCGTCTTCGTGACCGTGGCCGTCGGCTTGGCCTTGGCCGTCTTGGACGGCTTGGCCGTGGGCGTCGCCTTGGCCTGGGTGGGCTGCGCGGTGACGGTGGGAACCGGCACCGGCTGCTGGGTGACCGCCGGCGGCGGGGTGGGCACCGTCGTGAGGACGGGGACGTCCGCCGAGTCGGTGGGGCCCTCGGTCGGCAGCACCATGGGGCCGACGCCGTTGTCGTCAGGGCTGGGCGTGGTCGCCGCCCACGGCGCCGTCACCTCGGTCTGCGGCTGCGTGGCCGGGGCCGTGCCCTGTCCCTGGGCGGCGGCGTTGCCCGGGCTGGGGCTTCCGGAGGCGGCGGCGACCGGCTCGAACGTGACCCGGTCCGAGTACTGGCTCGCGCCCCACAGGCCGAGGCCCGACAGCAGCACCACGGCCGTCACCCCGGCCACCAGGCCGATGGGGAAGGGCTTGCGCGGCTGGTTGTCGCCCTGCCTGTGGAGGAGGTGCGGCGGGTGCTGGGGCTGGTGCTGGTCCGCCATGGGCGGCGGGCCCCACATCGGGGCCTCGTGATGGCCGGGGCCCATCGGGGACGGCACGATGGCGCCCTGCTGCGGCGGCACCCCGTCATGGCCCATCGGGACCGGCGGGATCCCATGCGGCGCGGGGCCGTCACCCATCGGCGGTGGGCCCCACGCGGGTCCTGGAGGCATCGGCGCCCCGCCCATCGGCGCCCCGCCCATGGGCGGCTGCGCCATCGGCCCGTGCGGATGCGCCGGCCCGGGACCGTGCGGCTGCATCGGCCCGTCCGGCAGCTGCGGGACCTGGGCTCCCTCGATGGCGAGCTGGATCGGCAGGATCAGCGGCGGCTGCCCGCCGGGCGGCGGCACGGGGCCCGCACCGGGCGGCCCGGCCTGCGGCGGCACGGCCACGCCGTCGAGCAACGTGATCGCCGCGTCACCGGACCCCGGCGGCGGCACGGGCACGCCCTGGACGGCCTGCGCGGGAATGGGCGCGTTCGCGTCGCCGAGGAGCCGCAGCAGCGCCACGTACGCCGTGGGCCGCCCCGTCACGTCCTTGGCCAGCGCGGCCACCACCACCTGCCGCAGCGGCTCGGGCAGCTCCCCGATCGCGGGCTCCCCGTGCAGCACGCTCTGCTCGTCGTGCTCGAACGGCGCGGCGCCGGTGGCGGCGAAGACCACGGTGGCGGCCCAGGAGAAGACGTCGGCGTAGGGGCCGTACTGCAGCCCGCCGAGCTGCTCGGGCGCTCGGTAGCCGAGCTCGCCCGCGGGCTCGCCCAGCTCCATGTCGGTGATGCGCGGGCCGTCGGCGGTGAGGATCACGTTGGACGGCGTGAGCCCCCGGTGCGCGAACCCGGCCACGTGCACGGCGGTGAGCGCCGTCAGCATGCCCACGGCGACCCGGTCCAGCGCGTCGCCGCTCAGCGGCCCGTCGGCCGCGACGGCCTCGGCCAGGGAGCGGCCCTCGACGTGCTCCCTGATCACGTACGGGCGGCCGTCCTCGACGCCGGCGGCGATCGTGCGGGCCACGTAGGAGCTGGACACGCGGGTGACCTCGCGCAGCCGCTCGGCGAAGCCGGGGTCGGCGGCCAGGTCGATGGTCAGCGTCTTGACGACGACCTGCGGCGCGTCCGCGGATTCCCGGCCCAGATGGACGACGCCGCGCGGGCCCTCACCCAGGCGCCCGATGATCTCGTGGCCGCCGATCCGCTCTGGCTGCGGGGAGTCGTTCTCCGCCATGACCGTCCTTCCGGCATTACGTCATGATCGGAGGACATTTAATCAAATATGCCCCATACGCATCAGGGGTTTCGGTTAGGCGCTCTGACTGTTAACCGTCAATTGGCGCTGGAGCCGCCGGACGAGCCCGCCCGCCACCCGCGCCGCCGCCCCATCGGCACGAAGATCCAGGCCACGATCGCCACCCCGGCCAGCGACAGCCCGCCCGCCGCGACCGCCGTCGCCACCTCGATGGAACGCTGGTCGGGCGGCACCACCTTGTCCACCACCGAGGCGGGCAGCGGCTCAGGCATCGGCGGCGCCACCGCGACCTGCTCCGACGGCAGCACCGTGGTGACGGCCAGCAGCGGGTTCACCATGCCCGCGCCCGTGCCCCTGCCGGAGGCGCCGTCGGCGGTCAGCGTGATGCGGCGGCGTACGCGGAGCTGGTCGAGCTGGGGGTGGCGGGAGCGGACGAGCGCCGCCACGCCCGCCACGTACGGCGCCGCGTAGCTCGTGCCCTCCAGGTTGCTCCGGTAGCCCTTGCCCGTCCACGTGGAGCTGAGGCCCTCACCAGGGCCGAGCACGGCGACGGCGTTCGGGTTGGAGAACGTCGAACGCCCGCCGTTCGGCGTGGCCGAGCCCACCGACAGCACACCGTCGTATGCCGCCGGGTAGGCCGGGCCGGTGGAGCCGTCGTCCTTCTCCACGTTGCCCGCCGCGGCCACGATCACGATGTCCATGCCCAGGGCGTACTCGACGGCGGACTTGAGCTCGGGCTGGTCGTGCGCCTGGATGGAGACGTTGATCACGTCGGCGTTCTCGTCGGCGGCCGTCCTGATGGCCTTGGCCAGCAGCGCGACGTCCCCCAGCGAGGTGGTCGTCTGCTTGATCGACAGCAGCTTGACGGCCGGGGCGACGCCGTAGAAGGGCAGGTCGGAGCGGGGCTGGCCGGCGATGATGCCGGCCACCGCGGTGCCGTGGCCGACGCAGTCGCGGAAGCTGGTGTTGGTCAGGTCGGCCTTGCCCGCCAGGCGGATCTGGGGGTGCGTCTCGTCCACGCCGCTGTCGATGACGGCGACCGTCACGCCCTGGCCCATCGTCAGGGGCCAGACGCGCTTGACGTCCAGCCGCCGCTGGGCCCAGCTCTCCGCCACCGAAGGGCTGGCCTTCTCGGGCTCGCACCGCTCGGGGGCGGCGTGGGCGGGCACGGTTGCGAACTGCAGGGCGAACACGCCGGCCAGGAGAACGCGACCAATCATGACGAAAGAGCGTATCCCGGTCGCAGGTGAGCGTTGACGGACCCCTCAACGGGAAGAAGCCCCAGCAGCGTGTTCGCCAGGGCCTCCTCCGTTGCTCATTTCGTGGCGGACTCGATGTTCTGCCGGTAGGTCCCGATGACCCGCGACGCCTCCGACAGCTCCTCGACCATCCGCTGGAAGGCCGTGCGGTAGTTCTGCCACGACTGCTGGAAACGCTGCGCACCCGGGCCCGTCCACGCCGTGCCGACCTTGGCGGCCTCGCGATCGAGCGCGGTCATCGTCGAGCGGACCGCCTCCGACTGCTGCGTGAACTGCACCGACATCTGCTGCATTTCCGCTAGGTCGCCGCCGAACATGCTCTGGCTCATGCATACCTCCTGAGACCTGTGAAAGCGCCATCACCCTAAGGAAGCACTCACGGACATCGCCGCCGTTATGCCGAGCGGCTATGGTCTACCCGAGGAATGTTCGGATCGCGTGGGGGGGCTCATGCGCGAGGTCGTGGTCACCGGGGGCGGCACGGGCATCGGCTACGCCGTCGCCGCGGCGTTCGCCTCACTCGGCGACCAGGTCACCATCACCGGCCGGCGCGAGCACGTGCTCGGCAAGGCCGCCGCCGGCATCGGCGCGCGGTACCTGCCGTTCGACGCCTCCAGCCCGGAAGAGGTGCGGGCCGCGCTCACCGACCTGCCCGAGCGCGTGGACGTGCTGGTCAACAACGCCGGCGGCAACACCAACCTCGACCGCAGACAGCCCCGCGAGCCGATCGACGTGGCCCAGGCGTGGTGGGCCAACCTCAACGCCAACCTCATGTCCGCCGTCCTCGTCACCACCGCGCTCGTGCCGCGCATGAACGACGGCGGCAGGGTCGTCTCCATCGGCTCCATCGCCGCCAGGGGCACCGGCTCCGGCTCCTACGGCGCCGCCAAGGCCGCCCTGGAGTCGTGGACCGCCGACCTGGCCGCCGAGCTGGGCCCGCGCGGCATCACCGCGAACGTCGTCTCCCCCGGCCTCGTCCTCGACACCGAGTTCTTCAAGGGCCGGCTGACCGACGACGGCATCAGGGCGCGGGTGGAGAACACCCGCAACGGCCGCCCTGGCAGCCCCGCCGACGTGGCCGATACCGTGCTCTTCTTGGCCTCCGCGGGTGCCAGGCACCTCACGGGGCAGGTGCTTCACGTGAACGGCGGCGCGTACCTGGGCCGCTGACTCAGGAAAGGACAACGCGGGTGCGGAAGGTTCTGATCGCCAACCGCGGCGAGATCGCCGTACGTGTGGCCCGGGCGTGTGCGGACTCCGGGATCGGCAGCGTGGCGGTCTACGCCGACCAGGACCTCGACGCCCTGCACGTCAAGGTCGCCGACGAGGCGTACGCGCTGGGCGGCCAGTCCCCGGCCGAGACCTACCTCGACATCGGCAAGCTGCTCGACGTCGCCCGACGCTCCGGCGCCGACGCCGTGCACCCCGGCTACGGCTTCCTCGCCGAGAACGCCGCCTTCGCCGAGGCCGTCATCGACGCCGGCCTGACCTGGATCGGCCCGCCACCCGCCGCCATCGCCGCGCTCGGCGACAAGGTGCAGGCCAGGCACATCGCCCAGAAGGTCGGCGCGCCGCTGGTCGCGGGCACCAAGGACCCGGTCGCGGACGCGTCCGAGGTGGTGGCGTTCGCCGAGGAGCACGGGCTGCCCATCGCGATCAAGGCCGCGTACGGCGGCGGCGGGCGCGGCATCAAGGTCGCGCGCCGCATCGAGGAGGTCACCGAGCTGTACGAGTCCGCCGTCCGCGAGGCGGTCGCCTCGTTCGGGCGCGGCGAGTGCTTCGTCGAGCGTTACCTCGACCGGCCCCGCCACGTCGAGACCCAGTGCCTGGCCGACGCGCACGGCGGCGTCGTCGTGGTGTCCACCCGCGACTGCTCGCTCCAGCGCCGCCACCAGAAACTCGTCGAGGAGGCGCCCGCCCCCTTCCTCACGCCGGAGCAGGAGACGTCGCTGCGCGAGTCGTCCAAGGCCATCCTGCGCGAGGCCGGCTACGTCGGCGCCGGCACCTGCGAGTTCCTCGTCGGGCAGGACGGCACCGTCTCGTTCCTGGAGGTCAACACCCGGCTGCAGGTCGAGCACCCGGTCACCGAGGAGGTGTCGGGCATCGACCTCGTCCGCGAGATGTTCAGGATCGCCGACGGCGAGCCGCTCGGCTACGACGACCCCGGCCTGCGCGGGCACTCCATCGAGTTCCGCGTCAACGCCGAGGACGCCGGGCGCGGCTTCCTGCCCGCCCCCGGCACGCTGACCACCATGCGCGCGCCCTCAGGGCCCGGGGTGCGCCTCGACGCCGGGTACGAGGCAGGGATGACCGTGCCGGGCACGTTCGACTCGCTGATCGCCAAGCTGATCGTGACCGGGCGGACCCGCCAGGAGGCGCTGGAGCGGGCGCGGCGCGCGCTGGCGGAGTTCGAGATCACCGGCATGCCGACCGTGCTGCCGTTCCACCAGGCCGTCGTCACCGATCCGGCGTTCACGTCGGCGCCGTTCACCGTCCACACGCGGTGGATCGAGACGGAATGGGACAACACCGTGGCCCCCCACTCGGGCGCCACCGCCTCCTCCGACGGCGGTGCCGCCCCTCGCGAGACGGTCACCGTCGAGGTCGGCGGCAAGCGGCTGGAGGTCGTCCTGCCCGCCGGGCTGGGCGCCTCCGGCGCCCCGGCCGCCGCCGCGGCTCCGCGGCGCACCGGGAGCAAGGTCAGGAAGGCGTCGTCGGCGGGCGGCGACGCGCTGGTCAGCCCCATGCAGGGGACGATCGCCAAGGTCGTGGCCAGTGACGGCGACGTGGTGAGCGAGGGCGACACGGTCGTCGTCCTGGAGGCCATGAAGATGGAGCAGCCGCTGGCGGCCCACAAGTCCGGCACCGTCACAGGTCTGACGGCGGCCATCGGCCAGACCGTCACGGCGGGCGCCACCATCTGTGAGATCAAGAACACCTGAACCGGGAATCGGCCCGTCCTCCGGGTGCTTGACCTTGAATCTCCCTGACCCGCGCACAACCGGTGCCCGGCACTTCGGCCGCGATGTGCGCCCACGCGTCCCAGGACAGGTAGCGTGCCCACTAAGGAACTTTGCCGACCGCCCATTCGTCCATAAGGGCGAAGGAGGCTTGCTGCCAATGACCCATTCGCTGCGCCGAGCAGGGGCCGCGATCGCGGCTCTGATCGCCGGTCTAATCGTCGTTCTTGCGCTGTCCCCTGCCGCCCACGCGGCGGCCCCGCCGGATGCCAACACCGTGGTGTCCAACTGGAAGAATGACCCGCTGTACGCGGTGTCCGGATCCTCCTTGTCGTCGGACCAGCAGAGCGAGATCAATGACGCGCTCAAGGGTGCCGACAGCAAGATCTACGCCGTTGCGCTGCCTGACGGCACGGTGGATGACTCCAGCATTGCGCCCTACATGAGCCAGCTCAGCTCCGCGCTGAACGCCGCGGGCCGTCCGCGGGCGACGATCGCCGTCCTCGACGGCACCACGCTGTTCGCCGGCTCCAGCGCCATCCGCCAGTCGGGCGTGGCCGGTGAGCTCGCCAACCTCGCGGTGACCGCCAACTCGGGCGACATCGTGGCCGGCATGAAGGACTTCACCAACCGCGTGGACATGGCCGTCAAGGGCGACCGTTCGGCCCTCGACACCGGCAGCCAGGCCAACCCGGGCGCAGGCGGCACCGCCGCCCTCATCGCGCTCGGCGCGCTCGTCGTGGTCGGCGGCGGCGGCTACTTCCTCTACTCCAGCAACAAGAAGAAGAAGCGCGCCATCCAGGAGGCCAAGGACCTCGCCGCCGTCAAGCAGACCGTCGAGGAGGACGTCACCAAGCTCGGCGAGGAGATCACCGCCCTCGACACCGACGTCACCCTGACCGGCCAGGGCGGCAAGCACATCGACGAATGGCAGACGGCGCTCGACTCCTACGAGAAGGCCAAGACGCAGCTCGACACCGTCCAGCGCGCCGACCAGGTGCGCGAGGTCACCCAGACCCTTGAGGACGGCCGCTACGCGCTGGCCGTCGTCAAGGCCAGGGTCAACAACGAGCCGGTGCCCGAGCGGCGTGCCCCCTGCTTCTTCAACCCGCAGCACGGCCCGTCCATCCGCGACGTCCGCTGGGCCCCGCCCGGCGGCGCCGTCCGCGACGTGCCCGCCTGCCGCATGGACGCCGAGGCCGTCGAGCGCGGCTTCGACCCGCAGATGCGCGAAGTCATGGTGGACGGCCAGCGCAGGCCCTACTACGACGCGGGCCCGGCCTACCAGCCGTACGCGTACGGCTACTACGGCGGCTTCGGCGACATCATGACCGGCATGTTCATCGGCACCATGATGGGCAGCATGCTCGGCGGCGGCTTCGGCTACGGCGGCTACGGCGCCGGTTACGCCGAGGGCTACGCCGACGGCGGCGGTGGCGACATGGGCGGCGGAGACGGTGGCGGCTGGGGCGACTTCGGCGGCGGCGGCGACTTCGGCGGTGGAGACTTCGGCGGCGGCGACTGGTAAGAGCCCACAAGCCCGGGCCTGGGGACGCTCCTCGGCTCGGGCTGTGCGGGGCTCACTGCTCGGGCCTACGCAGGGAGGTGCTTCTCACTCCTTGGTTGCGGGCTGTGCGGGGCTCACTGCTCGGGCCTACGCGGTGGGGCGCTTCGCGCCACTCGGCTCCGGGCTGTGACTGTGGGGGAGCCAAGCTCCCCCACACCCCCTAGCCGGTGGCCTCCCGGCCCCCGGACCCCCGAGTGTTGACCGGCTTCCGCAGCGGCGATCCAAGAGCCTCAGATCCATCTCAGGATCTGAGGCTCTTGTCGTTCACAAGACCATGACCCGCCCCGCGGGCGGCCTCACACGTGAACCGCGCAGCACTCTTGCCGGTAAGGCTGGTCCTTGATGGATCGCAGGATCGGCTTCCACCCGTCGTATCCGGGATTGGCGTGGCGCCCCAGCACGATCGCCGCCACCCTGGCCGCTCCGCCGCGCTTGAGCGCGTACGAAGCCGACTGCACACGGGCGCCCGTCGTCCACGTGTCGTCCAGCAGGAGCACAGTGGCATCGTCGAGGCCGCCGGGCGGCGCGGCGAAGCGGTCAGGGTGGAATTCGCGCAGCCCGGGCGATATCTCAGGGTTCGCGATCAGTTCCGCCCACGAGAAGCGCATGCGGTCGCCGACCAGAACGCGCAGCGGATGCGTCCCTTGACGCCCTCTCGTGCTCGGGACCACGGCGACGTGGCTCCATCGGGTGACGCGAGCAGCGTCGGCGATGCAACCGTGGTGATCCGTCAGGAACAGGAGGAGCAGGTTCAGCAGTGCGGTCTGGCTTCTTTGCGAAGGGAACTTCGACTTGTAGGCAGCCAGAGCGTGAGCGTGCTGCCAGCCCTTGACCGCGTACGAGATCGGCACCACCGCGTCGGCCACGTACGCCTGCGCCGCTCCCAGATGCTGCTCACACGTGTAGCAGCGGCTCCATTCCGCCCCGGCAGGACCACGGCAGACGTAGCACACGCCTGGGGCGGGCGTGAGCGGGTTGCGCAGGTAGTGGGCTTGCTGAGCGACGCGTTGCCGCGCCGCAGCCCAGGGGTCAGGTGCTCCAGGCAAGGTCGGAGATCTCCGGAAGAGAGTCGGGGCCCGCGTTGAGGTCGGCGATGAGTTCTTCCACGACCGTGAGCAGTTCGCGGAGGCTGGAGACGACGTGAACGCCGGGCTTCTCGGCATAGTCCCGGGCCCAGTCGTGCTCCAGCAGTTGCTCGGGCATGACCACCGGGCGGCCGTGCTCCAGCGCGAGCCGCGCCTGGATCCTGGCCCCGCTCTTCCACGGCGCCTCCACCACTACGGTGGCGGCCGCGTATCCGCTCATCACGGCGTTTCGCATGGGGAAGCTCCGCTGGCTGGGCGGGGTGTCCGGCCAGAACTGGCTGATCACCAGACCGTCGCGGCCGATCCGCTCCTGCAAGCCACGGTTCTCCGCGGGATAGAAGTTGTTGATCCCCGTTCCGATGACCGCCACCGTCCGGCCGCCTGCTTCCAGCGCTGCCCGGTGCGCGGCCGTGTCGATGCCCTTGGCCAGCCCGCTGACCACGGTCACATCGTTCAGCGCCAGATCCCGCGCCACCGCCGAGGCTATGCGGAGCCCCTGTTCGCTGGCCTGACGGGTGCCGACCACGGCGATCGCCCGGTGATCGGTCGTCAGCCGCCCACGGGAGAAGAGGATCGGCGGCATCTGGTGGATGCTGCGAAGCTGGCTCGGATAGCTCTCGTCGAGGCACGTGTGCACGGCGACACCCGCCGCGTCCCACTGCGCCAGGGCCCGCTCGGCCTCCGCGATCGCCTCCTGCACCGGATCAGGCTCCGCGAACAGCGTCTCCTGGAGTCTGAATTCGGCATCGAGCAGAGCCACCGCGCTTCCTCGCTCCAGGACGGACAGGCCTATGTCCGCCCACTTCGCGCCCGGGCGCTGGAGCAGCGCCACGAGCGCGGCGCGTTCGCGCTTCTCCGATGGCATGTCAGCGATGCTACCCATGCGAGCTCCCATATCCCCACGATATCTTGCGGGCCGCTTGATTCGAACTGTTCGAATTGCCCTTCTTCCGGTGCGTAAGACGGGAGCTCGCATCGGTCCGGGAGGTTCGAGTTCCCGTCGGTCAGGTGATGATGGTCCGCTCCCACCCCAGCCAGACGCCCTGCTCACCCCAGTACGACTTGGCGGTGACGGTGAGCGTCGCTGTGACCTGGCGGGCACCCCGTCACCATCCGGAACGGAGTCGAACGGCGGGCTGGCTCCTCATGGCGCGGCGAAGACCTTGGGGGGCTCCGCATACCGCCGCCATACCGCCGACTGATCAAATCTCTCCCCGTAGCAATCATCCTCGGAAACGGAGCACCCATGCGACGGCTCGTGACCGCGTTCACCCTGGCGGTGGCCGGAACGTTCTTCCTCGTCACCCCCAGCGCAGCGAGCGCGCTGCCGGTCTGTACGGCGAAGGTCGACCGCAGCGCGTCCCTCGACTTCGGCCAGGCCACCTGCCGCTCCGGCAAGGACTTCCGGGCCGTGGTCACCTGCAAGCCGAGCGCCACCTCGAAGTACGGCAGCGTGTACCGAGGGCGCTGGGCGAGCGCTGGGCAGCGGTCGACGAAGTACTGCCCCACCCACATGCCCTACGCGGCCCGCGCGTCCTGGGAGCGCAGGAGCTGAGCCGCTGCTGGAGGGGTATCGCGTCACACTCTCCTCCTCTCCACGCTCTCAGGTGGCGTCCGTGGCCCGTCCACCTGTGAGCTGGAGAGACCTCATGTCCACCGCGTACGTCGTCATCGCCCTGCTGACCATCGCCGCCAACACGTTCTCGGCCTTCGCCGCGATGACCCGGCTCAAGCCGATCATGCGCACGCTCGGACCCGCGCTGGCCCGTGCGGGGGTGCCGGAGTCGTGGCTGGTCTTCCCGATCGGTGCGCTCAAGGGGCTGGGCGCGCTGGGGCTGGTGCTGGGGTTGCTCGGCGTGCCGCTGGTCGGGACGGCCGCCGCGGCCGGGCTGATCCTGTACTTCGTCTGCGCGATTTACGCCCATCTGCGGGTGTATGACTTCTCGCTGCAGTTTGCGCTGGCCATGGTGTTCCTCGGGCTGGCGACCGCGACGCTGGCACTGGACCCTGCACTGATTCTGACCTACTCCAAGTGAAGCTTCAGGTGGGCCATCAGTGTCTCGAACGAGGCCTGCGGGGTCTGGCCCGCCGTGTCGACGGTGATGTGGTCGCGGTCCCACGGCTCGTAGTCGCGCTCCACCACCTCCCGCCACTCCGGCAGCCGCAGGTCGGGGATGTCGGTGGAGCGGGTGGTGACGCGGTCGCGGTGCTCGTCCTGGTCGGAGCACGTCACCTCCACCTCCGCGACCGGCACGCCCGCCCGCACGCCCACCTCGCGCCACGCGTCACGGGTGATCGCCATCGGGTTCACCGACTCGGCGATCACGGTGAGCCCCTGGCGGAGGTGGTCCTCGGCGAGGGCGTAGCCGACGACGTAGCCCGCCGGGCCGAGAGGCCGGCGGGCCAGGCCCGAGCGGACGATCGCCTGCTCGATGGTGTCGATGCGGACGTGGACCGCGCCGAGGCGCCGGGCCACCAGGCGGGACAGCGTCGTCTTGCCCGCCCCTGGGAGACCTCCGATGACGATGAGCATGCCTCTCATGGTGCCCGGAAACAGGCAGGAAACGGCCACCGGCCTACTCATGGAGGTCATGGAGGCGAACCTCTCAGGAAGAAGCTCCTCGTGAAGCGTGTGACCGCGGCCGGGCTGGCCTGCGCGGCGCTGATGATGGTCGTGACCGGGGTGACCCGGGCCGAGGCCGGCTCGGCGCCGGTCGGCGACGTGCAGGCGGCGCTCGACGTACTGGCAGGCAGTTCTCAGGTGGTGGCGGCGATCGCCGAGGTGTACGTGGACGGCAAGCGCGTGGGACGCGGCTCGGCCGGGACTCGGCTGATCGACGGCAGGGGCGGGAAGGTGCCGGCCGGCGCGAGGTTCCGTGTCGGGTCGCAGACCAAGCAGATGACCGGTGTCGTCGTCATGCGACTGGTCCAGGAGGGCAGGCTGGCCCTCGACGACAGGCTGAGCGATCTGCTGCCGCAGATGGCCGAGCGGGATCTGGTGGAGCGCGCGGACGAGATCACGCTGCGGCAGCTCATCCAGCACACCTCCGGCATCCCGAACTGGTTCACCGCCGAGCTGGCGCCCACGTTCGACTTCACCACCCGCTACTCCCCGACCGAGCTGGTACGCAGGTCCAGGACGCTGCCACGCGAGCAGGAGCCCGGCGAGAAGTTCTCCTACTCCAACACCAACTACATGCTCCTCGGCCTGATCATCGAGAAGGTCACCGGGCACACGGTGGCGGACGAGTTCGACCGGCGGATCTTCCGGCCGCTCGGGATGACGCGCACGTACCTGCCGACGAGGTTCCCCGGCGGCGTCGAAGGCCCGCACGGGCACGGCTACTTCCCCGACGAGAGCGGCGAGCCGCGCGACGTCGACCGCCTCAACATGAGCTACGGGTACGCCGCCGGCGGCGTCATCTCCACGGCGCACGACATCAGCGCCTTCCAGCGGGCGTTCGCCAGGCACGAGCTGCTGCCGAAGGAGCTCCAGGACGTCCTCATGGGGGTGCCCAGAGAAGGCGGCACGCCGCCGCCACCGCAGGAGCGGCTGTGCGGGGGCGAGCCCGCGCTCACCGCCGTCCTGGGGAGCGCGCCCGGCTTCAACGCCGCCACCTACTTCTCCCCCGACGGCCGGCTGCAACTCGCCGTGTCCGCCACGCTGGCCGTCTCCAACACCGACCCGAGCCTGCGCCCTCTGCTGGACGAGGTCGCCGAGGCCGTCTTCTGCCCGGCTGGGTGATCTGCGAAGAGAATGGCCGGTGTGATCTATCTTGCCGAAGGGCCGCGAGTGGCCATCCGCTACATCAGCATGCGGGACTTCGAGGAGCTCGCCGCCCTGAACGAGGACAGCGCGAAGATGCTCGCCCGGTGGATGCCCGGCGGCCCCATCGTCACGTACGAGGCCTTCGCCCGGTACATGACCAGGTTCGACGGGCCTGCAAACGAAGGGTTCCTGATCTGCCTGCGTGACAGCGGCGCGATCGTGGGCCGGGTGAACGTCAACAACATCATCCGCGGCGGCCACCAGAGCGCGATGATCGGCTACTCCGCCTACGCCTCCACCACCGGCCGCGGGTACATGACGGAGGGGCTCGGGCTGCTGGTCGGGCACGCGTTCTGCGACATGGGGCTGCACCGGCTGGAGGCCAACATCCAGCCCGAGAACGCCTCCTCGCTGAGCCTGATCAAGCGGGTGGGGTTCCAGCGTGAGGGGTACTCGCCGAACTTCCAGTTCATCGACGGGGCCTGGCGGGATCACGAACGCTGGGCCCTCACCGTCGAGATGACCGGCCTGAGATCACAGGTGACGGCCAGGTGAGCGGCGCGACTTCGCGGGGTGACGGTCACGCGGGCGGGGCGGTTGCGGGATGACGGCCACGTGAGCGGGGTGATCTCGCAGGCGACGGCCCGGGCGAGAGCGCCCGCCAGGCCGCCGCCCGTGAGCTGCGCGAGGAGCTCGGGCACGCCGTGTCCGCCGAGGCGCTCGGGCCGGTCGTGGCGATGAGCGAGGGCGGCTGGAGCCTGGACGGGCGGCGCTTCCACTCCCACGACTCCTACTTCATGCTGCGGGTGGGCGCGGGGCTGGAGGTGGACACGTCCGGGATGGACGCGGAGGAGCGGGAGACGACCGACCGGTTCCAGTGGTGGGCGGGGCCGGAGCTGGCGGCCTGTGCGGAGCCGGTCGTGCCGCGCGGGCTCGGCGCGCTCGTGGCGCGGCTCGTGGCCGGTGACGTCCCGGCCGCGCCGGTCGTGCTGCCCTGGCACCTGCCCTGACTGCCCCGCACTGGGGCCGTCGGGCCGTGGGACCGTGGGGCTGGCGCATCAGATTTACGGGGTGTGTTCCGGGGGCGGGCCGCCGGAGCTCGCCCTGGAGGTTGAGGAGCGGCGCGGTGAGCGGTGGCGGGAGGTGCTGCGGCGGCATGCGCGGCCGCTCATCTGACGCGCCACCGCCCGGTACGCCTCCGTCCTGTCACCACCGGAGGTTTCGTCGTACCCGGATGGCAGGATCGGCTCGTGAGCTTCGCCCCCCTGCCGCAGACGGCCGCCTGGCGCCACCACACCGCCCGCGCGGGCTTCGAGGTCGCCTACTTCCGCCCACCGCGCGTGGAGGGCTGCACGACGGCGGTCGAGGACGGCCACACCTGGGTCGTCGACTACGTGATCGACCTCGACGCGGCCTGGGTCACGCGCCGCGCCAGGATCACGAGCCGGTCGGCGGCGGGCGCCCGATCCACGCTGCTGGAGTCGGACGGGGCGGGGTCCTGGCTGGTGGACGGTACGCCCGCACCGCATCTGGACGGGTGCCTCGACGTGGATCTGGAGGCGTCGGCGATGACCAACACGTTTCCCGTGCACCGGCTCGGCTCAGCCGCGGGCGCCGGGTCGGCCGCCCCGGCAGCCTACGTTCGCGCCCTCGACCTGGCCGTCGAGCGGCTGGAGCAGCATTACACCCGGGTCGCCGACGGCGGTTACGACTACGCGGCGCCGGTCTTCGGGGTGGCGTGCAGGCTGACGTACGACGAGCACGGGCTGGTGCTCGACTACCCCGGCCTGGCCACGCGCGAGAGGTGAGCCACAAATGCGGCAGGTGCCCCCGCCGCCCGCCGCAGTTGTGGGACAGCCGGATCAGGACGGATGACCGGGCCTCTTCAGCTCCCGATCTGGGTGGTTCTTCCAGGCCGGACTCTCCGGACCTGGTCTTGACCACGTTGGCCGCCGCGCGGGAGGACGCGGCCGCATCACACCTTCTCCTGCCGCCGAAGGACCGTGCCGCCGACGATCCCGCGAGTAGTCATCGGCGATCCTCACCAGCACGGCCCACCTCCCGCTCCGAAACCACCAGCCGGGCGAGGTGCTCGTGGTGTTCCGTAGCGCGGTTCCCGAAGCCGCGCGTGCGTTCCCCTGCCGGGGGCTTGCGATGTGTTCGGCCCCGCGTTCAGCGTCGTCACTGCCAGGGCCGTCGGGCTCGCCCAGTTGTACGCCGGACGCGCCTCGTCGCTCTCCTCCCGCATGTGGTCGATCAGTCCCCGGGCCCGCGCCTGTTCGCGCAGACGTCCGAGTCCGGCTTCCACAACGGCAGGCGGGCAGTCCATCGAAGCCTCCGCCTCGTAATGCCGAAGGCAACGCACCAGGCGTGCCCATCTCCGGCGGTACGCACGGTATGCCGCGACAGCACCCACAAGCGATTTGAACGCGCCCCATAGTCTTCCTGTTAACTCTGGAATCATGAGCCTCCTTTCTGCAAGGTCTCCTGAACGTGTGTGATCTCAGGCAACCCGGCCAGTCTCTTCAGTGCGTTTCGCCGGTGCACGCGGACCGTGGCCTGGGAGATGTTCAGGTCACAGGCCGCCTCGCGGGTGGACAGGCCGACGAGGTCGTAGACCATGACCTTTTGCTCGTTGCCCGCCAGATGCGTGGCCACGGCATTCCAGACCTCCCGGTAGAGCAATTTCATCTCGACGACGCTGTCCGGCCGTTCGGGAAGCGAGAGCACGGCGGCGAGACGGTCCCAGGTTTCGCCGGGCATTGTTCTCACACGATCGCCGACTTTTTTGCGTCTCTCCTCGAGAACGACCAGGGCAACCGTGGTCGACAGCCATTTGAGCTTCCTCTTGTGGGGCTGGAGAGTGCGGACTGTGGGCCAGCGTTCCATGATCTTGATGTAGACCTTAGTGGTCACGTCGTCGATGTCCTGGGCACCGCCCCCCAGACGCTTGTAGACCATGCTCCGAGTCTTCGCGACGGTGTCGCGATAGAACTCTTCGACCTCACGTACCTGCTCGGCCGAAAGCGGAGCGGACTTTCCACTCGCCATGCGCAGATCCTTAGACCACTCGAGCGAAAGAGCTGTTCGCCAGGGGAAAATCCCATGACGCCCGTTCACACCGAGGACGCGAACCTGCGCATCCAATGGTTGTGGAGAACGGGTGGAAGCGTTTAGTGACACGGCCTGGCCACCGGGGATCCCGAAGGTCGCCATCCCAGCCACCGCTAACGGCCGATGACCCGGTCGAAGAAGAACACGGCGCCACCGAAGGCGCCTCCACCCACCAGGACCGCCTGCGGAAGGGAGAAGGCGGCCAGGAAGGTCAGAACGCCGGCAGCCAGGCCGACGAGCCCGGCGCACATCACCACCACGGCCGATCTCAGATCAACCAGCGGCTTGCCTGATTCGCTCCCCGAAACGGCCGGCGGCGTTTCAGGAGAGGCCTTCTCCTGGTGTGGCATCATGTCCCTTCCTGGCCTGTTTACGACATTGCGCCTGTTTACGACATTGCGTGCGCATTTGCTGTCGCTACGTGTGCGCATAGGGAAATGCGGGACCGCGTCCTGGCAAGGCTTCCTCCGGAGAGCGCTACGTCACGCATGGCATGCGCAACTCTTCACGGAGTCGGGCATCGCTTCAGATCACGGCAGCGACGAGCACTCTCCGTAGCCGGATCGCCATCAGCTTGTAGCCTTCAGGTTCGCCGACCTTTCGTTACCTGTAAGTTGCGTTCGGGGGTCGGGAGCGTTTACAGCCCGACCAGGCACGCATTTACGGGCAGGTCGCCACAGCGTCACTGAGTGTCCCCGTGGACTCAAATGCTGCCGCCCACAGGTGCCGCCGCCAAATCCCCGATCGCGAATCTGTCACCACACACTTACGCTGGGTGATTATTCTGATCAATACGGCCCCGCGATCTGCCGTTTTTGTCAACTCGCTTGCGGACAGAGCCGCGGAATCACAGCGTTGACGCTGTGACGACGTCCCTCGAATCCCGTTCGCCAGCGGCTCTGCTGCACGACGCGTTCGGAGGCTGTGCGAGTGCCATCGGCAGGCGGTGGAGCGTACGCATCACGACCATGTCTCCGTCCTCGGCGCATGAACCCGCGCCCGGCGTCGCGCGCCTGGTGGTCCGCGTCGAGCTCAGCCGCTCCGACGCGCTGGCGCTGGCGATGTTGCTCCGCGCCGCCCACCCCCTCAGCCGGTCCGCCGCCGGTTCGCGGACCGGCCCTCTGGCGGTGCTGCCGGACCTGACGCCTGGCCAAGGCTTCCTGGACACCTACGGCGCCGCCCGCCACATCGGCATCGCCGCCAGCACCATCAGGTCGTGGACGGCACGCGGCGGCCCCAAGCATCACCCGTTCCCCATGCCCTCGCTACGGCACCAGCGGCGCAACTACTGGCAGGTGCCGGTCATCGAACGATGGCGTCTGGAAGAGGAGAACCTGGAGCGCGCCAACCGTCAGGCCCGCCGTCAGAAGCACCCGCGACCTGCCTGACTTCGACTGCGAGCCGGAGATGGGGGTCACTGCGTGGGCAGGAGCGTCCCGAGGGGGCCGAGGTCGAGGTTGAGGTCCTCGGGGGTGAGGTCGAAACGCTCGCGCAGGTCGGCCATCGCGTCCTCCAGGCGCATCAGGGTGACGCCGAGCACCTCGACCTGCTCGTCCGTCAGGTTGCCCTGCTCCATCCGGCGGACGCACTGGCGCTCCACGAGCTGCCGGATCAGCTCGACGAGGGTGAGCACGAGACGGGACAGGTCACGTTCGACCGTGTCGGGGTCGGCCTCGATGCGCCAGCGCGGGCTGTCCACCCGCAGGCCCTCTCCCTGATCGTCCACCTACAGGATCCCTCCGTACTCGTCCACCGACGCGAGCACGGTGCGCAGCGAGATGTGCACGAGGTCGATGTCGGCGATCGACAGCACCAGGTCGCCGGTGATCACGACGCCGCCCGCGAGGAGCCGGTCGAGGAGGTCCACGAGGGCGACGCGTTCGGGCGGGAGGTCCTCGTAGACCGCCGGGTCGCGCATCATGACCGCTCCATGACCGTGAACGAGTACGGCGCCCAGGGTCCGGTGAGCCTGATCTCCACGCCGTCGCCGCCGAGCCGGCCGGCCAGGGTGGTGAACTCCTCGGCTCTGGACTCGTCCACCAGGTAGGCGCCGTTCAGCAGCATCACGTCGGTGCGGCCGGACAGGCGCGGGTCCTGGGGGCGGTGGCGGCGGCCTGCGGCGGCGAGCGCGGTCAGGGCGCGGTGGATGTGGTCGGCGCGCTGGAGTGCCTGCCTGCGTGCCTGTTCCCGGCCACGGAGGGTGGCGCGGCGGCGTTGGAGGTACGCGGTGCCGGGGCGGGAGGTCTGGCCGTCGCCCGCGCACACCCGGCCGCCACCGCCACGCTTCTCCCCCGAAGCCCCCGAAGCCCCCGAAGCCCCCGAAGCCCCCGAAGCCCCGGAGGTCCCGGAGGTCCCGGAGGTCCCGGCGTCCGAATCCGGCTGTCCGGAGGCGCCCGGCGGGCTGGTGTACGCCTTGACGCCCCACTCCCGCCGCCCCGTCACCTGCGTGAGCACGTCGGCGAAGGACGCGGCGCGCCGCTCCAGCAGCTCCGCCACCTGGGCGTCGTCCGCGTACACCGTGACGAGCCTGACCGGCGCGGTCGTGGTGGCCGCCGCCACGGCGTCCACCACGCGGTGGTGCGCGCGGGCCGTCTCGGCGAGCCAGTCCAGGTCCTCCAGGGACCGCCGCAGCGGCTCCTCGCCGAACCGCTCGACGGGCACCGAGCTGACGTAGGCGACCAGCCCGGCACCGGTGACGGTGCGGACCGGAGCGCCAGCCACCCCCGAGGGGCAGGGCAGGCGGTCGCGGGCGACCGCGTACAGGTACGTCAGGTCAGTCATCGACCTCCTCACCCCCTTCGACGGCGGCCAGGCGGCGGCGCAGGCGGCGGTTCTCGGCCATCAGCTCCCTGTCGCGGTCGCGGCCCGACAGGTACGGGTCGTGCTCCCACCAGTCGATCCCCAGCTCCCTGGCCGTGTCGACGGAGGCGATGAGCAGCCGCAGCTTGATCGTGAGCAGTTCGATGTCGAGCAGGTTGACCCGGATGTCCCCGGCGATCACGACGCCCCGGTCGAGCACGCGCTCCAGGATGTCGCCGAGGTTGGCCGGCTCGCGGTTGGCGGGCCCCGCGCCGTACGTGGGGCGGATGGCGGGGCCCGAGGGCGAGATTCTGTCCATGTCAGAACGCCTCGCTCGAGTCAGCGTTCGACCGCCGATATCGCCGTACTCTCCGGTATGACAACAACCTGCCCTCCTGGTCGATCTGGGCCTGATAAACGGCGAGGATGTCGCCGGAGGAGGGAATCCGGCGATCCTCGATGACTTCGACGTTGACCAGCCAGCCGTCGTCGGCCGGTTCGACCGAGGTGATGCCCTCGGCCTCCTTCGTGGTCAGCCCGGCGATGTGCCGCATGCCGACCCCGCCGGCCGTGACGGCGTCCAGCTTCTCGGCGACGGCGCCGCCCGCGCTGGTCTTCTCCGCGGCGGCGCCGTCCTTGCCTGCCACGCTCGTCTGCTCGGCGACGGCGCTGTCCTTGCCGGTCACGCTCACCTCCCGGTCGCCAGCCGCAGGACGCGCTCGACCGCTTGGCGCTCCTCCTCCTCGGTGATCTGGCCGGCCGCTCTCGCCGCCTCGATCTCCTCCAGCCGCCTGCGTACCGCGGCGGGATTGCGCAGCTCCCTGTCGGCTTGGTCCTGGATCATCTCGGCGAGCCGGACGAGCCCTTTTACCGGCAACATCGGCCAGGTGAAAATGCCGCTTACCAGGCCCACGGGCGTCCACCTCCCTAACCCTGGGCGATGACGAAGTCGTAGGGCGCCATCGGCCCGAGCAGCCGCATGTCCACGCGGCCCGCCCAGCGTTCGCCGAACTCCTTCATCGCCTTCTCCAGGTTCTTCTGGCCGTCGCTCTTGGCCAGCAGGGCCACGTGCACCGCGTCCCACTCGTGGGTGGGGTCGCGCAGGGACGCCTGCATGTAGTGGCCGGACAGCCCGTCGATGAGCATCTGGGTGTCCATGGCGCGCTTGGCCTCGACGGAGGCGGTGATGATCTCGCCGAGCCGGATCCGCTCGTTGCGGGTGGCGTCCTCCGGCTTGCCCTTGATGGCCTCGCGCAGGGCCTGGGCCTCGGGGCTCTCGGCGAGGATCTCGGCCAGTACGGCCCGCTCGTCGTAGCGGCCCTTGACGACGAACTCGCTGTGGCCCTTGATCTGGTCGAGCGCGGAGGCGAAGTCGTCGTGGTACGGCGTGAGCAGCTCCTCCACGACGGCGTCGTCGCTGGCCAGCACGCCGCCGAAGCGGAACGGCAGCACCGGCCCCTTGGCGGCGACGGCGTCGAGCAGGCCCTCGTGTGCCAGGAAGTCCCCCGGCCTGCCCAGGGGCTGGTCCACGTTGACGTCGCTGACGAGTGCCGCGATCCCGTCGTGTTCGATGACCTTGACCTTGCCTGCCGGGTCGCCCAGCCCTTGCACGTCGGCGGGCACCTTGGTGCCGGAGGGCACGATGCCGTAGACGTAGCAGCCCAGGTTCTGGCTCTGACGAGTGGCCTGTTTGGGCACGGAGGCGCCGGATACCTTGGTTGAGCGTCCCATGTGCTTAGTCTTCCTCTCGCTTCGGCCGGATCTTTCTGCGCGGCGGGCCGGTGGGCTCCCGTTCCACGGACACCTCGGGCTCGTCCTCCATGGCGGCCTCGGCGGCGGGGTCGCTCGTCTTGCCGGTGAGCTCCTGCAGCGTGTCGCCGGCCGCCTCCACCACGCCCTGGATGACTTCCTTGGTCTTGTCCTGGCTCGGCACGCCCTTGGCCTCGCTGATGACCTCGGGCAGGCCCTTCTCGCTCTTGGCCATGTCCAGCCGGTTGGCGGCCTCGGCGAAACGCAGGTAGGTGTCGACGCTGGCGATGACGACGCGCGTGTCGATGGTCAGGATCTCGATCCCGACGAGTGACACCCGGACGTAGGCGTCGATCACCAGGCCCCTGTCGAGGATGGTGTCGATGACGTCGGCCAAGCCCGTGGGGCCGTGACCGCCCATTTGTCCGGCTGACGCCGGTTGCACAGACGTAGTCATGTGGTTTCCCCCTTGCTCCCCGCGAGCCTGCCCGCGAAAAAGGGACGGGGAACCACATACGACGTAAAAACCGGCAGATTTGACAGACAGTGCGCTTATGGTCGATTACTCGCCGCAAACTTGGTGCCGCCGGGGGTTTGCCGCCGGGGTCTGGATCAGGTGCTGGCGCGGACCGCCAGCAGTGGCGTCAGGAGGGTGGAGTCGGGCACCGTACGCCCCTCCAGTTTCTCCATCACCAGGCGGACCGCCTCCCTGCCCACCTCCTCCGCCGGGATCAGCACGGACGTCAGCGGCGGCCCTGCCCGCTCGGCCACGTCGTCCGGGCAGATCGCCACCACGGCCACGTCGTGCGGCACCCTCCGGCCGAGCTGGCGCAACGCGGCCAGGACGTGGCTCACCGCGGCCTCGTTGTGCACCACCAGGCCGGACAGTCCCGGCCGGTCGAGGAACAGGTCGCGAACCGTCTCGTACACCTCGTCGAACGTCTCCTCGCACGGCAGCGCGACGCCCTTGAGCCCGTGGTCGTCCAGCGCCTCCACGAACCCCTCCCTGGTACGGGTGGCGAAGCCGGTGCCCCGGTCGTACACCACGGAAGGCGCCCCGAGCAGCGCGATCTCCTCGTGCCCCCGTTCGGCCAGGTGCTCCACGCACCGCGCACCCGCGGCGGCGAAGTCGAGGTCCACGCAGGTCAGCCCGGCGGGCTCGGCGGGGAAGCCGATGAGCACGCTCGGCTCTGGCAGCTCGCGCAGCAGCGGCACCCTGCGGTCGTCCAGCTCCACGTCCATCAGCACCAGCGCGTCCACCAGCGCGCTCGCGGCCACCCGGCGGATGCCCTGCGTGCCCTCGTCGGCGGTCAGCAGCAGCACGTCGTGGTCGAAGCGGCGGGCGGCCGTGACGACCGCGCTGGCGAAGCGCATCAGGACGGGCACGTGCATGCCGGCGCGCAGCGGCAGCACCAGCGCGATCACGTTCGAGCGCTTGCTGGCCAGGGCGCGGGCGCCGGCGTTGGGGTGGTAGCCGAGCGCGCTGATGCTGTCGAGCACGCGCCGCCTGGTGTCCGCCGAGATCGTCCGCTTGCCGCTGAGCACGTACGAGACCGTGCTCACGGCCACGCCCGCGTGCTTGGCGACCTGGGCGATCGTGACCGTGCGCCCGCTCAAGCCCCGGCCCCGAACTCGGCGCCCGTCAGGGTCACGCCCTCGTTCTCGAACACCACGTAGAGATCGTGCACCCCGTCCACGCCCGAGAGCGATGCTGTGACGGCGTGATAGTCGTACCGCTCGGTGCGCGGCACCGGGAACGCGGCCACCGGCCGGCCGTAGAGCGGGTCGCCGAGCCGGATCGTGATCATGCCGCCCTCTGTGCTGCCCGCCGTCGCCGCGCAGGTCGTCGCGCCGGTCAGGTCCACCTGACGGAACAGGATCCAGGCGCCCTCCGCCTCGGAGCGCACGGCGTCGCCGTCCTGCCTGGTCTCGTCCACGAACGTGATCGCGTCGTACTCGTCGTGGTCCGCCGCGCGCAGCAGCCCCGACTGGGGCGGGATGACCTCGCCCTCGATCTCGAAGCGGGCGCTCAGTCGCAGGTCGGTGGCGCTGCGGCCGACCATGAGCTGGTGCGGCGCGCGCTCCACGACGAACCTGCCCCTGGTGACGTCCCAGAACGCCAGGTCCGCGACCGGCAGGCGGAGCGCGACCGTGCGGCTCTCGCCCGGCTCCAGGCGCACCTTCTCGAACCCGCGCAGGCGGCGCAGCGGCTGCTTGACCCGCGAGCGCTGCTGGTGGGTGTAGAACTGGACGACCTCGACGCCGGGCCTGGCGCCCGTGTTCGTGACCGTGACTTCGGCCTCCAGCACGTCGCCGGCCGTCCGGACGCGCAGGTCCGCGTAGCCGAACGTGGTGTAGCTGAGGCCGTGGCCGAAGGGGTGCTGGGGGACGCCGCGGAAGTACTGGTAGGTGGCGTCGGAGGCGATGATGTCGTAGTCGAGCAGGTCGGGCAGCTCCTGCTCGGAGCGGTACCAGGTCTGGGTGAGGCGGCCCTCCGGGTCGGCGTCGCCGAAGAGCACCTCGGCCAGGGCGTGGCCGTACTCCTGGCCGCCGTGCGCCGACCAGAGCACCGCGGGCAGCTCGCCCTCGGTCCAGGTGAGCGGGTAGCCGCTGGTGATGACCATGACGGTACGCGGGTTCGCCTTGCGCACGGCGCGGACCACGGCGTCCTGTGCGGAGGCCAGGGCTAGCGTCATGCGGTCCTCGGTCTCGCGGCCGTTGACGAGAGGGTGGTCGCCGACCACCACGACCGCCACGTCGGCCTCGGCGGCCAGGCGGGCGGCCTCGTCGGTGCCGCTCCTGACCACGTCCATGGCCAGCCAGGCGGCCTGGTCGGCGTCGTCCACCAGGCGCAGCACCCCGTCGTCGGCCACGCCGACGTAGCAGCCGGTGGAGATGTGGCGCAGGGCGAGCGTGCCGCGCGGGCGCTCCTCCGTGCGGAACGTCTGGCGCACCTCCCACCCGTTCGGCCCCGGCTGGTCGTTGACCAGGGTCGTGCCGTCCACCGACACGAACCGGCCCGTGGTCACGGCACGCAGCGCGTACGCGCCGCCGCCCCAGTCGAACAGGTCGAACAGCCCCGGCTCCGCGGCCCCCGCGCGCAGCGGCCCGCCCGCGGGGTCGGCGGTGACGTGCCCCGCGTCGGCGGTCAGCGTCACCCGGTCCACGGCCTCGCAGAACGTCGTCTCGCAGCGCTCGGACAGGCCCGCGCGGGCGGTCACCGCGTACGGCAGGGTGCCGCTGTACCAGTCCTCCATCAGCGCGTCGCCGAGCTGCCCGATCACGGCGAGCCTGGTCACGTCGCGCAGCGGCAGCAGCCCGTCGTTCTCCAGCAGCACGAACGAGCGCCGCGCCGCCTCCCTGGCCAGCGCCTGGTGCTCGGGGCAGTTGACCACGTTGTCGTTGATGTCGTCGTACGGCGTCGCCGGGTCGAACTCGCCCAGCCGGAACCGGATCGACAGCGCGTGCCGTACGGCGGCGTCCACGTCCGCCTCGGCCAGCAGCCCCTGCGCGAGCGCGTCGCGCAGGTGGCCGAGGGTGGCCTCGGTGCGGTCGTCGTCCTGGGTGAAGCTGTCGAGCCCCGCCTTGACGGCGTGCGCGTACGCCTCGGGCAGCGTGTCGTGGTAGCCCTGGAGGGCTGTGAGGTTGCCCGGCGCGTACGCGTCGCTGACCACCAGCAGGTCGTCGGGCGCCCAGGCGCGCAGCACCTGCCCGATCAGCGGGCTCAGGTGTGCGGGACGGCCGTTGACCAGGTTGTACGACGGCATCACGGCCACCGCCGCGCCCGACTCGATGGGGCCGCGGAAGGCGGGCAGCTCGTACTCGTGCAGCACCCGGGGCGGCAGGTTGCTGGAGGTCGTGCAGCGGTCGGTCTCGTTGTTGTAGGCCAGGAAGTGCTTGAGCGTCGGGGCGGTCTTCAGGATTTCGGGAGCGCTCCCACGAAGCCCAGCCGCATAGGCGGTGGCCATGACCGAGGTCAGCCACGGGTCCTCGGAGTACCCCTCCTCGTTGCGTCCCCACCGGGGGTCGCGCAGCGGGTTGACCACGGGAGCCCACACGTTGAGCCCGGCCCCGGCGGGATCCTTGTGGTGGAAGGCCAGAACCTCGTCACCCGTCGCCGCGCCGACGCGGCGCACGAGGTCGCGGTCCCAGGTCGAGGCCAGCCCGATGGCCTGCGGGAAGACGGTGGCGGGGCCGAGCCAGGCCAGGCCGTGCAGCGCTTCGGTGCCGGTGCGGAACGCGCCGAGCCCCAGCCGCTCGACCGGCGCCTGGTACTGGTGCAGCAGGCTCACCTTGTCCTCAAGGGTGAGCCTGCTCATCAGGTCGTCGATCCGGTCTCTGAGCGGGGCCGCTGGGTCGCGGAAGGGGGGTTGTTGCATGATCATCCCTCTGAGAGTGTCGAAGCGCTTCGACGACCGGCCTGGGGAAGTTACGCGGACATTTCGATGGATTGACTGAAGGGTGCACGTCCGCGTGACCAAGGTCAAGGGATTCGCGACAATCCTCCGGGCAATCTTCCCGAATCAACGGAGTCGAGGACCCTCGCCGCGCCCCCCAGCGCGGCCGCGTCGTACCCCAGCGTGGAGGCCACGACCTGGCAACCTCCGGCTTCCGAGGCGATCACGCGGGAGCCCACCTCCTCGTGGACGGCGGGCAGCAGCCACGGCGCCAGCGGGACGTAGTAACCGCCGAGGATCACCACCTCGGGGTTGAGCAGGTTCGCCAGGATCGACACCCCCTGGCCCAGGCTCCGGCCCACCTCGCCGAGGGTGGCGAGGGTGCCGGGGTCGCCGGCCCGCGCCAGGCGGACGACCTCCTCGATCTCGACCTGGATCTCCGCCGGTGACGGGTCCCTGCGCAGCACGGCGCCGATGCCCGCCATCGCCTCCAGGCAGCCGCGCCGCCCGCAGTGGCAGGCGGGGCCCTCGGGGTCGAGCTGCACGTGACCGATCTCGCCGCTGTAGCCGCGCCCGCCGCGCCGCAGCCGGCCGTCGAGGATGACGCCAGCGCCGACGCCCAGCTCGCCGGTCAGATAGACCAGATCGGACGCGCCCGCGTGCGCCCCGAAGCGCTGCTCGGCCAGGGCCGCGAGGTTGGCGTCGTTGTCGACCTGGATGGGGAAGCCGGGGTCGCGCAGCGCCTTGGCCAGGTCGCCGCCGATGTCGGCATCGTGCCAGCCGAGGTTCGGCGCGATGCGCACGGTGCCCTGCACGTCGATCAGCCCCGGCACGGCCACGGCCAGGCCGAGCACCTGGCGCTCCTCCTTGGCCATCCGGCTGACCACGCGCCTGATGATCGCGCCGACGCCCGCCACGCCCTGGTTGACCGACTCGCCGCCCGAGAACGAGCGCCGCCAGGTCAGCAGCCGCTCCCCCGCCAGGTCGGTGGCCACGGCCGACACGGTGTCGACGTTGATCTCGACGCCGATGGCGGCGTACGGGGAGCCGTCGAGCACCAGCATCGTGGCCGGCCTGCCGACGCGGTTCTCCGTGAGCCCGGTCTCGCGTACCAGCCGGCGGTCGATGAGGTCGGCTACCAGGCTGGAGACCGTCGCCTTGTTCAGCCCGGTGGAGGCCGCGATGTCGGCGCGCGAGCACGGCGCGTGCTCGCGGACGAACCGCAGCACGACCGCGAGGTTGGTGGCCCGTACGTCGGCGAAGTCGGCCGGCTGAGGGCCGGTCGTAGAAGTGATCAATATCAGCCCCGTTCCCGCCAAGAGATGACCCCAGCATGCCGCATCGCTGGCTCCCTTCACCAACCTGTGACCACCGCGCTCACTTGTGGGTGCCGTCACAGTCTACTAATTTGTTTGGCCGGAATACCAACTAATTTTCAGACGCCCATCCCCCACTCGGAGAAGGGAGCGAGCCATGCCCATGTCCACGTCTCGCCGCGGATTCCTCGGCCTGGTAGGCGCGAGCGTTCTGGTGGCGGGCTGCGCCGAGAAGAAGCAGGTGTCCAAGGGCACAGCCGTGGCGGCCGACAAGCTCGCGAACCTGGTGCCCACCAGGATCCCGTTCGACATCCCCGGCCTCAAGCCCGACCTGCCCGGCAGCGAGTTCGTCCAGCCCGGCTTCCTGACGCGCCCCGCGCAGATGGTGCAGGCCGTCACCACCCCGCCGCTCACCAGCGGCAAGGAGGTGACCGCGATGACGCCGCTGTGGGGCACCGTGCCGCCAGGCCTCGGCGACAACTCCTACTACGAAGAGGTCAACAAGCGCCTCGGGGGCACCGTCCGCTTCAACATCTCCGACGGCAACACCTACGGGCAGAAGCTCAGCACCGTCCTGGCCAGCGGCGACGTGCCCGAGATCGTCATGGTGCCGAACTGGGAGCTCATCAAGATCGGTCACTTCACGGAGGCGGCCAACAAGCTCTTCGCCGACCTGTCCCCCTACCTCGCCGGGGACAAGGCCAAGGAGTTCCCGCTGCTGGCCAACTACGACACCGCCGCCTGGCAGTACGGCGTCTTCGGCGGCATTCTCCAGGGCATCCCGTGGCAGAACGACCCGTACCCGTTCGCCACCTTCGTCCGCCAGGACATCATGAAGCAGCTCGGCCTCGAACACCCCAAGAGCGCCGACGACCTCGTCGCGCTCGGCAAGGCGATCACCGACCCCAAGAAGAAGCGCTGGGCGTTCGGCGGCGGCATGGAGCAGGAGCTCCAGCGCGCGTTCGGCGCGCCCCGCGAATGGCGCAACAAGGGCGACGGCACGCTCGTCTACAAGTACGAGACCGAGGAGTGGGCCGCCCACATCGAGTTCCTCACCAAGCTCTTCGAGGCCGGCTACGTGCACCCCGACATCGTGGCCAACAAGGACGCCGACAACAAAGCCATCTTCGGCAGCGGCGAGATGATCGTCTACCGCGACGGCCTCGGCGCCTGGCACGAGGCCCTCGGCCGCTTCCAGGCCGACAACCCCGACTTCGACATGCAGATCGTCGACCCGTACCCGGCGCACGCCGGCGGCACGCCCATCATGTGGCGCAACGAGCCCGCCAGCATGTTCGTCTTCATCAAGAAGGGCCTCGGCGACGCCCGCACCCGCGAGCTGCTCTCCCTGTCGAACTGGGCGTCCGGGCCGTTCGGCACCCAGGAGTACGAGCTCTGCTACAACGGCGTCGAGGGCAAGCACTACACGGTCGAGGACGGCAAGGTCAAGCAGACCGCGCTCGGGCGCAAGGAGGTCGCGCCCACGTACCTCTTCCTGTCAGGACGGCCCAACGCCAACTCGATGAGCCAGTACGAGGGTCTCGTCCAGTCGTCGTGGGACTGGCAGACCAAGGCGTCCAAACTCCTGGAGAACGACCCGTTCGTCGGCATCCGCGTGGAGACGCCGTCCAAGATGGCCGGGCTGACCACCCCCACCGAGGACAAGATGCAGGAGATCTTCCGCGGCAAGCGGCCCGTCTCCGAATGGCCCAAGATCGTCAAGGAGTGGCAGGAGCAGGGCGGCAACGAGGCGCGCGAGTTCTACCAGAAGGTCGCGCGTGAGAACGGCAGGCTCTGAGGATCTTTCATGAACGCGATGAGAGGCTTCCCGTGGGCGCCGTGACCACCCGGCGGCGCGCCCCCGGACGTACCACACCCCCACCGACCAGCACCAAGCCGCACGACCTGACCTGGCGGGCCAAACTCCGCCGGGACTGGCCGCTGCTGGTGATGAACCTGCCGATGCTGCTGATCGTCGTCGCCTTCTGGTGGGTCCCGGCGCTCGGCAACGTGATCGCCTTCCAGGACTACAACCCCTACACCGACGGCATCCTCGGCAGCCCGATCATCGGCTTCACCAACTTCGCGCTGCTCTTCCAGGACCCGCAGTTCATCCGCGCCATCACCAACACCCTGTCCATCACCGCCTTCCAGCTCGTCTTCTACTTCCCCATCCCGATCCTGCTGGCGCTGCTGCTCAACAGCATCGTCTCCGCCCGGCTGCGGGCGTTCGTGCAGGGCGTCGTCTACATGCCGTTCTTCTTCTCCTGGGTGCTGGTCATCGCCATCTTCCAGCAGATGTTCGGCGGCGCCGGCCTGCTGGCCCAGACCCTGCGGGCCAACGGCTACGAGGGCGTCGACCTGATGACGAACTCCGACACGTTCATCCTGCTGCTCACCTCCCAGACCATCTGGAAGGACGCCGGCTGGGGCGCCATCATCTTCCTCGCCGCCCTCAGCACCATCGACCCCAACCTCTACGAGGCCGCCGCCGTGGACGGCGCCCGCCGATGGCGGCGCATGTGGCACATCACCCTGCCCGGCCTGCGCCCCGTCATCGTCCTGCTGCTCATCCTGCGCCTCGGCGACGCACTGAACGTCGGCTTCGAACAGTTCATGCTGCAACGCAGCGCCGTCGGCAGCGAGGCGTCCGAGGTCTTCGACACGTTCGTGTACTGGTCAGGCATCCGCACCGGGGACCTCGGCTACGGAGCGGCGGCCGGACTCTTCAAGGGCCTCGTCGGGCTGCTGCTCATCATCGCGGCCAACCGGGTGGCACACGCGTTCGGCGAACGAGGGGTGTATTCGCGATCATGACCACTCTGACGCCCAGGAAGCCCGCCAGACTGGCGCCGTGGGAGGAACGGCCCTCACCGGCCGGTCAGCTCGGCAAGGGCGCCCTGATCACGCTCATCCTCGTCGCCGTGCTCGGGCCCCTCTACACGATCGTCCTGACCAGCCTGAGCTCCTCCGGCACCGTCACCCGCGCGGGCGGGCTCGTGCTGGTGCCCGACGGGATCACGTTCGAGGCCTACCGGCAGATCTTCTCCGACACCGTCGTCAGCCGCGCCGTGCTCGTCAGCACCGGCGTCACCGTCATCGGCACGCTGATCAGCGCCGGCGTGAGCATCCTGGGCGCGTACTCGCTGTCGCGCCCCGGCTCCTTCCTGCACCGGCCGCTGCTGTTCAGCGTCCTGCTGATGTTCGTGTTCTTTCCCGGGATCATTCCCGTCTACCTGATGGTGAGCGGGCTCGGGCTGAAGGACAGCTACTGGGCGTTGATCCTGCCCACCGCGGTGTCGGCGTTCAACGTGGTGGTGCTGCGGTCGTTCTTCATGGGCATCCCGCAGGAGATCCTGGACAGTGCGCGGATCGACGGGGCCGGGGAGTTCCGGATCCTGTTCCGCATCGTGTTGCCGATGTCCAAGGCGGTCACGGCCGTGGTGGCGATGTTCTACGCGGTGGGGTACTGGAACGCGTGGTTCAACGCGATGTTGTACATGGATGACACTCGGAAGTGGCCGCTGGCTTTGATCTTGCGGCAGTACGTGGTGGACTCCAACCCGCTGCCCGCGGCCACGGCGGGGGTCACCGGTGACGCGCCGCCCACCCTGGCGATCAAGATGGCCATCGTGGTGATCGCCGTCATTCCCGCCCTGATCATGTACCCCTTGGTGCAACGCCACTTCACCAAGGGTGTGATCGTGGGCGCCATCAAGGGCTGAAGGGGCTGTCCGGGGCTCGCCGCGAACCCCGGACATACCGCCGGCATACCGGCGCTCCCTACTCTGCGGCCTCATGAAATGGGTGAGATCCGGCGTCTGTGCCGCCTTGATAGCCATGTCGACGGCCGTGGCCGTCTCAGAGCCCGCCGCCGCGCAGGCCGGCGGGCTGAGCCCGTACGATCAGCTCGTCCTCTCACACAAGCCCGCTGCCTATTGGCGGCTGTCCCATCCGTCGGACGGCACGGAGGTCGACCGGTCCGGCAACGGGCACAAGGGCACCTTCCGCGGCGTCACCACCTCCGTCCAGCTCCCCAACAGGGACGGCGCCGCCGTCTTCAACGGCACGTCCGGCTACTTCGAGGTGCCCGACGCCAACGCCTTCAGCATCTCCACCACCGGGAAGTTCACCGTGGAGGCGTGGATCAGGCCGCACGCCCTGAACTTCCCCGACGTCGAGCAGGACGGCTACGTCTACTTCATGGGGAAGGGGACGAAGTCCAACGCGGACGGCGACCAGGAGTGGGCCGGCCGCATGTACAACAAGTCCCATCCGGACCGCCCCAACCGCGTCTCCGGGTACGCCTGGAACCCCGAGGGCGGATTCGGGGCCGGTGCCGCCTTCCAGCACGCGCTGACGGTCAATCAGTGGATCCACGTCGCGGTCACGTTCGACACCTCAGAAGGCACCTACGGAAAGGTGCGCATCTACAAGAACGGCTTGCTCTCCGGCTCCGACAACCTGGTCTATCGCCCGGGCCAGGAGGATGAGGTCATCGTCAAGCCCAGGCCCGGCTCCGCTCCCGTCCGGGTGGGCACCCGCAACTTCAACTCCTACTTCAAGGGGGCGATCGGGAAGTTCGCGATGTACAACCGCGCGCTCACAGCGGCCGAACTCCGCTCGCACTACGCGGTGATGACCGGGGCGAACCAGGACTTCGACGCCGACGGGGTCGGCGACCTGTTCTCGGCCGCCACGGGGACACTGACCGTCTGGAACGGCACAGGCCTCAACGGCTTCGCCGCCGCCGACCCCGTCGGGCCCGGCTGGGACGCCTTCAGCCGGCCGATCGCGGGCGACTTCAACCGCGACGGCCTCACCGACCTGGCCGCCGTCCGCGCCGGCACGCTGTACGTCTGGAACGGCAAGGGCGCCAACAGCTTCACCGCCGCCCAGCCGCTCGGGGCGGGCTGGACGCCGTACGAGGACACGCTGACCTCGCTCGGCGACATCAACCAGGACGGGAACGACGACATCGCGGCCACGTACAACGGCACGCTGCACGTCTGGAACGGCGAGGGCGGCAACCAGTTCGGCCCGAGAACCGCCATCGGCCCCAACTGGGGCGTCTACACCCGGCCCATCGGCGGCGACTTCAACGGCGACGGGATCGGTGACCTGGCGGCGGTGCGCAAGGCCGACCACACCCTGTTCATCTGGAACGGCAAAGGCGCCAACGACTTCACCGCCGGTCAGGAGATCGGGCCGGGCTGGGAACCGTACGCGAGCACCTTGATGACGCCCGGCGACATCAACCAGAACGGCATCAACGACCTCGCCGCCGTCCGCGACGGCAAGCTGTACATCTGGAACGGCAAGGGCGGCAACCGGTTCGGCGAGGCGCAGTCGCGTGGGACGGGCTGGGCCGGGCACTTCTGACGCAGGGGATATGGCCTGATCAGCGGCCCGGGCGGCTTCGCCGGGCTCGTTGATCAGGCCGCCGGTTCGGGCACCCTGTCACGCCGTGAAGATGTCCTCCGGCAGGAAGGCCGACACCAGGAAGCTGGGCACGTCCACCAACTGGCTCACCTTGAGATCCACCGCCACGCTGCAGATCGCGTACGCCTGCTGCGCACTCCACCCCCGCTCCCCCAGATGCGAGATCATCTCCAGCAACGCGTTCCGCGCCGCCAGCGTCGCGTCCTCGGCCACCACCTCACCGTCGCGGCTCACCGACATCCCGGTGGTCGCGTAGAACCGGCGCGGCGCCGCGTACGACGGCGCCACCCAGTAGTCCGAACGGGCGAAGCGCGGGCCCCTGATGCCCTTGGCCGCCGCCTCGCCCGGGTGCAGGGCGAAGCGGACGCGCAGCGTGGCACGCATCTCGATGGCCGTGCCGCAGGCTTCCGAGTCGCCCTGGGCGAAGTGCGCGTCGCCGGCCGAGAAGAGGGCGCCCGGCGTGTCCACCGGGATGTACAGGCGGGTGCCGGCGCCCAGTTGCTTGATGTCCACGTTGCCCGCCTGCTCGCGGGGCGGGATGGTGCGCAGACCGGTCGGGCCGAAGGCCGCGGGGACGGCGCCGTCCGGAGACGGGGGCAGGACGAAACCGCCGTGCTCCAGCGCCGCCTGCTCGCGGGCGGTGATCCTGGACAGGGCGGCCTGGCCGGGCGAGAGGCCGATCGTGCCCATGAACGGGGCTGCCGGGATCCGTACTCCCGGAAGGTCGTCCGAGGTCGCCCAGCCGTCCGCGAGGTGCCAGCGCACGATGAACGGCTCGGGGAACACGTCGCGGAGGAAGCCGAAACCGGGCACCTGCACGGTGTAGCCGTAGGTGTCGGGGACGATCTCCAGGATCTCGATCTCCAGGAGGTCGCCCGGCTGCGCGCCGTCCACGTGGACGGGGCCGGTGAGCGGGTGAACGACGTCGAGGTCGGGGGCTTCGACGGTCTTCAGCGTGGCGTCCCGGTTCATCTGGCCGTCGAAGGCGTCCCTCGTCTCCATGATCACCTCGTCGCCGGGAGCGCAGCGGATGACCGGCGGGATGTCGGGGTGCCAGCGGTTGTGGCCGGTGGCGGGCTCGTCGCGGAGAGGGAGGGCTGGGTCGATGCGGATCTCGTGTATGGGCATGGTGGGCCCTTCGGGTGGCGCGTGTGTGCGTCACGCTTCGCCCCGACGGCCGTCCTTGTCAAGAGAGCAGTTCGTACGCCACGTACGCGGTGATCCCGTACGCGAGATGCGGGATGACGTCCGACACCCAGGCCGAGGCCGACCACTCGCGGGGGTCGGTGGTGCCGAGGGCCGTCAGCGGCGCGTTCGAGCCCGTCATGGCGAGCGCCGTCAGCGCGGGCACCCCGACCGGCCACGACGGGCGGCGGCCCGAGGAGAGCAGGCCGTAGCAGAGGGCCGCGCCGGCGCCCGTGGCGTAGCCGAGGAGCGAGCCGAGAGCCTCCTTGCGGTTGTCGGCCTGCTCGCCGTCCCCGAGGCTGACGTCCGTCAGGTCGGTCAGCTTCTCCACGGCCTGCGCCGGGGTGCTGCTGGCGGCACGGGCCCGGATCGCCATGTCGAGATATGTGGCGATATTGAGGGCACTGGTGCCGGCCGCGCCCGCGATCAGGCTCTTGACGAGTGTGTGCATGGCAGGCTGCTACCCGGAGGGCTCCTCCGCAGGCCCCCACGTGCATGGGAACTCGGGCCGGACAGCGGGGCCAGGGCGCCCGTCAGGAGGTGGATGGCGCGGGAGGCCGGGACGGGGCCGCCGAGAGCCGCAGTGAGAGGCGGAGCAGCCGGGCGTTCTCCGTGCTGAGCAGGGAGTCTGCCGCGCGGGTCAGGGACTCCAGCTCTGCGCGCAGCTCTGGCGGGCAGGTGTGCGAGTAGGCGGTGGCCGAGTCCGTACGGCACCAGATGGTCAGGTCGCTGAGGGCGCGCGCCCTCAGCTTCTCGTCCGGGTCACACAGGAGGAGCAGGTCCGCCTTGACGCGGGTCCAGGTGTCGCGGACGACGAGCAGCCGGTGCGCCGCCTGGCGGACGTGGTGGGGGCGGTCAGGGGTGAGCAGCGTCCACAGGCGCTCGACCGGCACGGCCGGGCCGGATTCCAGCAGGGTCGTCACCACGTTTCTGACCACCACCGGCGCCGGGTCCTCCAGGTGGGTGGTGAGGTCTGTCCGGGCGCCGAGGCGGCGCAGGGTACGCACGGCCTCCGCCCGGATGCGGGGCCTGGGGTGGTGGAGGTAGGGCAGGACGAGGGCGGCGTCGTCCTTCGTGCCGCAGTCGCCGAGCCCGGCCAGCCACCCACGCGACATCCGCACCGACTGTGCCCGGGCGGGCTGGTCGGGCTGGTCGGGCTGGTCGGGCTGGTCGGGCTGGTTGGGCTGGTTGGTGGTGAGGCGGTGGCGGTAGAGGGCTGCCGGGTCGCCACCTGATCGCCGTACGGCCCACTGGGCGGTCAGGCGCACCATGCCGGCGGTGTCGTCCAGGTGCCGGGGGCCGTGCTCGTAGTGGCCGAGGCGGACGAGGGCGGTCAGGGCCTGGACGCGACCCTGGGCCGAGGTGCCGTCCAGGATCGCGGCGGCCAGCTCCGGGCGGTCGTGCTCGACGGCCTGGGCCGCGAGGGCGTGGGCGCAGCGCGTGCGGGCGAGCTGGTCGGGCTCGTGCAGGGCGGCGGTGGTGAGCATCGCGTGGTTGAGACGGCCGGCCTGGAGGAGCACGTCGTAGACGAATTGCCTGCCGCGCGGGTCCTGGATCGTGCGGGACCTGTCCGAAGGGTCGCCTGGCCGGAGGAGGGCGTTCAGGGTGTCGTCGTCGGCTCGGAGTAGGGCGTCGCGGACCACGTCCAGGGCCGGGGTGGCGCGGGTGCGGCGGGCCAGCCGCACCGCCACCGGCACGGCGGTCAGCAGCCTCGTCAGGTCCGCGGTCGCGAGGGCCTCGGCGAGGGCTACGAGGGCTCGGCGGCGGATGGCGCCGACCCAGTCGGTGGTCCTGATCAGCAGGACAGGCAGCAGGGCGGCCTCGGTGCGCATGAGCGGATGCCTGGCGGCGCGCTCTCGCTCCCGTCCGTTCCAGACGCAGGCGGTCAGAGCGAGGGCGAGAGGCGGGAGGTGCGGGCCGGCGGAAGGAGGCTGCTCGGCGAGGTCGCGCGGCGTCAGGGGCGGGTGGCGGCGGCGCGCCGCAAGGTCCACGTCCAGCCAGATCGTCGGGCTCGCCGTCAGCACGTCCATCGCCTGCCTGGCGAGGGCGGCGTCCATGGTGACGGCGATCAGGGCCGCGGTGAGCTCGCCGGCGGACGGGCGGCCGCGCAGCGTCTCCGTGACCAGGCGGAGGATCGAGTCCAGGATCGGCTCGGCGGATGGGCTCTCCTGCTCGTCCGGGCGTGGCGAGCGGTCGTCGATCATGCGGACATCGTTTCATCCGCCTGGGGACGGGTTCGAGCGGATATCCACCACCCCCGAGCGGGGCGCCGCCCGCGGCTGCGGGCGGCGCCGGATCGCTACGCCGGAGTGCAGGTGAGGGTGGTGGGTGGGGTGTTGGTGCCGGAGTAGCTGCCGTTGAAGCCGAACGACGTCGAAGCACCGGCCGCCAGGTTGCCGTTGTAGCCGACGTTCACAGCCGTCACGTTCGCCCCCGACTGCGTCTGGGTGGCGCTCCAGATGGTGGTGATCTTCTGGTCACCGGCCCAGGTCCAGGTCACCCGCCAGCCGGTGATGGCGGAGGTGCCGGTGTTCTGGACGGAGACCTCGGCCTGGAAGCCGCCCGGCCACGAGTTGCCCGGCTTGTAGGCGGCCGTGCAACCAGTACCAGTGGTCGGGGTCACGGTGGGCGTGACTGTCGGGGTGACAGTGGGGGTGACAGTGGGGGTGACGGTCGGGGTGACGGTCGGGGTGACGGTCGGGGTGACGGTGACGGGCGGGCCGGTGCGGTCGCCGTAGATGATGCCGCGCCCGTTGGTGCCCAGGTAGACACGCCCGTACACGCGCGGATCCCCCGTCAGCGCCTCGCCCATGTTCCCCCACTGGTGCTTGTCGTCGTTGATGCGCACCCAGGCCGCCCCGCCGTTGTCCGAGCGGTACAGGCCGGTGATGCCGTCAACGGTGGCGACGGTGTAGACCGCCTGGTACGTCGCCCCTGGCGCCGCCTTGCCGAAGCCGACGTTCACGGAGTTCGTCACCCCGGACACCTTGGTGAAGGAGGTGCCGCTGTTCGTGGAGTGCCACAGGCCGCCCTCGCCGGCGAGCCACAGGTCGCCCTCGATCCCGGGCACGGCCTTGAACTTGGTGGCGGTCGCGGGCAGGCCTGTCGCGGCGGTGGCGGTGAAGGTGGCGCCGCCGTTGGTGCTGACGTACAGGCGTCCGCCGCTGAGGCCGTAGAACTTCTGCGGGTTGACCCGGTCGGACTCGACGGTGGCGCCGGTGGGCAGGCCGGAGGCGGTCTGCCAGGAGTTGCCGTAGCCGACCGAGTAGACGGGGGTCACGCCCTTGGGCGCCCAGACGAAGCGGGAGCCGTCGGCCGCGGCGGCGACGGTGCCGCCCTCGTTGACGCCGCCGGGCTCGCTGCCCTGGAACCAGTTGGCGCCGCCGTCGGTGGAGAAGGCGACGTGGCTGTCGTTCGGGCGGTCGGCGTCGGTGAAGTTGCCCGCCCTGACCATGATGGAGGGCGACTTCTCGGCGTAGTCGAGGCTGGTGGTGGAGGTGAAGTTCGGCTGGGTGAACATCATGGACGGTACGGCGTCCAGGTTCGTGTGGCGGAAGCCGGCGATGTCGCCGAGGCCGCTGACCAGGGGCGCGCCGCTGGGTGGGCTGATCAGGTCGAGCACGGCGGTCTCTTCGAGGCCCTTGGCCATGGGTCTGATGGTGAACTGGCCGCCGGAGTCCCACAGGCCGAGGTCCTCGGTGCCGTAGATGGTGGCGCCGGTGCCGTACATCATCCGGTTGGAGTCGAACGGGTCGATCTCCAGGGATTCGGTCATCCAGCCGAGCTTGGGGGTGACCTCGGGGGGCTGCGGGTTGGTGCCGAAGGTCAGCCACGGGTTCGCGGCGACGTCCATCTTGTAGCGGAAGGAGCGGTTGGGGTAGGAGGTCCAGTCCCACACGCGGGTCCACGTGGCGCCGGAGTCGGTGGAGCGGAAGAAGATGACGTCGGGCCACCAGGAGATCTGCGTGGCCACCATGATGGTGGCCGGGTCCTGCCGGTCGATGGTCAGGCCGCTGTAGCCGAAGTAGTCGTCGGCACTGGAGGACGGGATGGGGCTGATCTGCGTCCAGGCGCCGGTGGCGGTGGCGTAGCGCCACACGTCGCCCTTGGCCCCGTCGTACGGGCCGCCGGTGTCGCTGGTGGCGAGGTAGAGGTAGCCGTTGACGGTGTCCAGCACGCCCTTGTGCGCGATGTAGCCGGTGGGCTGGCCGGCCAGGCGGGACCAGGTGGCGCCGCCGTCGGTGGTGCGGTAGACCGTGTTGTCCTTGTCGGCGACGCCGACGTAGATGGTCCTGGTGGCGGTGCCTGCGGTGGACGAGCGCTTGTCGTAGGTCACCCAGACGACGCCGGGCCGGTGGCTGAGGTAGCCGTTCGGGTCGCTGGGGTCCTGGGCGTAGTTGCCCGCGTTGGGGAAGCTGGTCACCTTGGCCCAGGTGGCGCCGTAGTCGGTGCTGCGCCACAGGCCGTTGCCGTTGGGCGCGCCGAAGTAGAGGACGCGGTTGTCGTTCGGGTCCACGGACAGGGCCTCGCCCATGCCGCGGCCCGGCATGTTGCCGCCCAGCTTGAACGGCAGCGCCGTGACCTGCCAGGTGTCACCCTTGTCGGTGGAGCGCAGGATGGCGCCGTTGTTCGGGTCCCAGGTGTTGGTGTACATGCCGACGGCGGCGTACACGCGGTTGGTCTGGACGGGGTCGGTGGCCATGCTGATCACACCGTTGTAGCCCCATTTGTCCCAGCCGACCCAGTCGAGGAGCGGCGTCCAGGACTTGGTGGACTGGTTCCATCGGTACGCGCCGCCGATGTCGGTGCGGGCGTAGATGAGGTTGCGTTCCGTCGGGTTGAAGATGATCCCCGGCACGAAGCCGCCGCCGTCGATGCGCACGTTCTTGTACGCGTACGGGTCGGAGGCGACCGCAGCCACGGGCGACATCCGCACCACGGCCGCCACCAGCAGGACGGCGGCGGTCGTGAGCATGACGAATAATCTTCTTCGCATGCGCGGCTCTTCCTTTCCAGGCACGCCGGCAGGCGCACCAAAGGCGTCAGATGACCGCCATGCACGAGCAGAATGCACCGACCCTGACCGTCGCCGCGCCTTCGCGCATGAGCTTTCACACAGCAGGCTCACACACGCGCGCGACAGAGGTCAATAGTTTGGACAGGCAACCAATTAAGGGGTGTCATGACAGGCTTTCCCGACTACCGGGTGGATGGCAAGATCGCGCTGGTCACGGGCGCGGCGCGAGGTCTCGGCCGGGCCATCTCGCTGGCCCTGGCCAACGCCGGAGCGGACCTGGCGCTGGGTCTGCGGGACGTCACGGCGGACGGCGGGCTGCCAGAGGAGATCGAGCGGACGGGGCGCGCCGCGCTGCCGCTGCAGATGGACATGACCGTCCCCGGCCAGATCCAGGCGGCCGTGCGGAGCACGCTGGAGCGGTTCGGCCGGATCGACATCCTGGTCAACAACGCGGGCATCGCGCCCGGCAACCCGGCGGAGTACGTCACGGAGGAGGACTTCGACCGGACCTTGCAGGTGAACCTGAAGGGCACCTTCCTGGCCAGCCAGGCGGCGGGGCGGGCGATGATCGAGCAGGGTCACGGCACGATCGTGAACGTCGGCTCGCAGGCCGGCGAGGTGGCCCTGCCCGGCGAGTCCGTCTACTGCATGACCAAGGCGGCCATCGCGCACCTCACCCGCTGCCTGGCCGTCGAGTGGGGGCCGCACGGCGTCACCGTGAACAACGTCGCGCCGACCTTCATCCGCACGCCCGGCACCGCGCCCGCCCTGTCGGACCCGGTGTTCGAGGCCGACGTGATCGAGCGGATCGCGGCGCTGCACCGCATCGGGGAGCCGATGGACGTCGCGGGGGCCGTGCTCTTCCTCGCCTCACCGGCCGCTTCGCTGGTCACTGGGCACACGCTGGTGATCGACGGCGGCTGGACGGTCCGCTGAGCGTACGAAGAGGCCCGCGCCCCAGAGCGCGATCCCGATGTAGAGCACCTGCTCGGGGATGCGCTGCCACAGCGGCGACCCGACGTCCTCCAGCCCGAGCTGGGCCGCGTTCACGTTCGCCGGCAGCAGCGCCACGAACAGCAGCGCGAGGCAGATTCCGGCGGCCTTGCGGGTCGGCTCCAGCACCAGCCCCACGGCCCCGGCCAGCTCCAGCACCCCGCTCGCGTACACCATGAAGCCCGGGAACGGCACGAACGACGGCACCATGGCCACCATGTCGTCGTAGTTGGGCATGAACGTCACGTCGCCGGGGACGAAGTGGGCGCTCGCGGTCATGACGAGCATGACCGCGAGGCCGTGGGCGGCACTCACGCGCCACGTGCCGAACCGGCGCACGCCCAGCAGGCCGAGCAGCCGGAACGCCACGGTGGCGATCAGCAGGACGATCACAGTCACGGGAACCTCCGTTGGATAGCAGAACTACCTAGTTATTAGATAACACTGCTATCCAACGGAGTCAAGGCGTCGAGATCCTCACTTTCGAGCCCCAGCCCGTGTACGTCGTCTTGGTGCTGAACCGGCCGTCGCCGACCTCGATCCCCGCTCCCACATGGCCGGCGGCCGGATGGGAGGTGACGAGCTCGCGCGGCAGGTGGTCGGGGCCGAGCGTGAGCCGGTACCGCACCACGACCCTGGCGCCCCGGGAGAACGTGGACGACGCCCGGAACCACGGCGACACCTTCCACAGCGCGGCCTGGGTGAGCCTGCCCGAGTAGGTGCGGACCTTCTTCGCGCCCTTGAGCAGGAGCTTCAGCGTGGCGGGCTCGGCCGGGTTCACCAGCTGGGAGTAGGCGCCGACGTGACCGCCGGTCAGGCCCAGGAAGTCCTCCTCGTATCGCCCACCGGGTACGCGGGTCCAGCTTCTGCCGTTGACCCAGATCGTCCGCCCGCCCTTGAGCCCCCGCATGAGGTCGAACATCGCGCCGCCGTACTGCTTGTAGTCGGCGGTGATGTCGGAGGCGACGACGCCCTTCCCGCCGAACTGCCACTTCCCGGTACGCCACAGGAACGTGATCTTGTCCTTGTTCTGCAGCAGCGACGTGACGTCGCGGAACTGCACCCCCTTTCCCGCCTTCAGCTTGACCTGCAACGCCCTGACCGGGTCCGCCTGGGCGGGGGTGGCGGCCATGACCACGGTCATGGCCGCCACGACGGCGCCTGCGATCATCCGCTTCATGAGTTCCCTTCAGAACGGAGTGGATCGCAGATTCTGCCGCCCGTTGATCACGACCTGGTGAACGCGAAGTCCTTGATCCGCAGGTCGCCCTTGAACACCAGGAACACGCTTCCGGTGCCCGCCTTCACCGAGGCGTTCACCGTCCCGTACTGGTAGATCCCGCCCGTGGCGGGCACCTGCACGGTGGCGAGCAGCGTGCCGGTCGGCGAGCCGCGCCGCACCTCGAACGAGCCGCCGCCCACCGAGGCGACCGAGGCGGTCAGCCGCGAGCCCCAGGCAGCGCCGGTGAAGGAGACCCAGTCGCCCGCCGAGCCCTCCACGACCTCGCCGCGCACCTTGCTCTCGTCGGCGAAGGCGACGCCCGAGTAGTCGTCGAAGTCCATCGCCCGCGTCGTCCTGGTCAGGTCGCGCACGGGGACGGTCTCGCCGGACACGCGCAGCGTGGTGGACTGGCGGATCCGGTCGGAGGAGGAGCCGACGAGCACGTCGTGGGTGGCGTTCTCGACGGTCCACTTGCCGCGGGTGTGGTCCCAGACGGCCAGGTCCGACTTCTTCAGCGCGAAGGTGACCGTGCGGGTCTCGCCCGGGTTCAGCGTCACCCGCTGGAAGCCGCGCAACTGCTTGACGGGCTGCTCGAAGCGGGAGGACTGCTGGTGGGTGTAGAGCTGGACGACCTCGTCGCCCTTCGCCCTGCCGGTGTTGGTGACCTTGACGCTCACCCGCTCGCCCTGCACCCGCAGGCCCTGGTAGGCGAAGGAGGTGTAGCTCAGGCCGTGCCCGAAGGCGTAGAGCGGCTTGTCCTGGCCGTACAGGTAGGTCATGCCGGTCTTGGTCAGGTCGTAGTCGAGGATGCTGGGCAGGTCGTCGGTGGCGGGCCAGGTCTGGGTGAGCCGGCCGCCCGGGTTGACGTCGCCGAAGAGCACGTCGGCGATGGCGTGCCCGGTCTCGGCGCCCGCGTGCGTGGTCCACAGCAGCGTCGGCGCGTCCACGATGACGGGGTAGCTGGTCTCCAGGACCACCACGGTGCGCGGGTTGGCCTTGCGCACGGCCTCGATCAGCCGCCGCTGCCCCTCGCCCAGCTGCAGGTTGTCGCGGTCGTGGAACTCGCGCCCGGCCACGAACGGGTGGCTGCCCACCACGACGACCGCGACCTCGGCCTTGGCGGCCTGCGCGGCGGCCGCGGCGACGCCGTCGGAGACGACCTCCTTGGCGAACCTGGCGGCCTGAGCCTTGGGCACCAGGCCGAGCGCGCCCTCGGCGGTGATGCCGACGTAGGCGTCGGGCAGGGCGAACCAGCCCTCGACGGTCTCGTAGCCGGCGTACCTGATCAGGTGACTGCCGTCGGACTGCTTCTCCAGCGCGAACTGCTGGGAGACGTACCAGCCGTCGGGCTCGGCGTCGTCGGTGTCGAGCGAGCGCCAGTCGCCGCCGAGCAGCTTGCCGTTGCCGGCGTTGCGCAGCGTGGACACGCCGCCGGTCCAGTCGGTGAGGTCCCACTGGGAGGCGGCGATGGGCGCGGTGTCGCTCAGCGTCGCGTTGTCGTCCGGGCCGGTGCCGGTGGCGGTGATGTACTTGCCGGAGTCGAGATGCTTGAGCGCGATGCGCTCCAGCCCCTCGCCGGCGGTGACGTCGGAGACGCGCTCCTTGACCCCGTCCAGCGGCGTCACCTGGTACGGGAGCTGCCCCGAGTACCAGTCACGGTAGAGCTTGGCCGACAGCGGGCCCACCACGGCCGCGGACTTCGGCTTGGCCAGCGGCAGCACGCCGGAGTTCTTCAGCAGCACCGCCGCCTTGCCGGCGGTCTCGCGGTTGAGCCGCTTGTTGGCGTCGCTGTTGATCACGTCGGCGGTGATCTTCTTGTACGGCCCGCCGTCCGGGTCGAAGTGCCCGAGCCGCGTCCGGATGGACAGCACGCTGCGCACCGACTTGTCCACGTTCGCCTCGGTGATGAAGCCCTGGGCGAGCGCGGCCTTGAGATTGGCGACCATGATGCTGATGTCGCTGCCGTCGATGGTGAAGCTGTCGAGCCCGGCCTTGAGCACGGCGGCGAACGCCTCGGGCTTGTTGTCGTAGTAGTGCTCCAGGTCGGTGAGCGCGTGCGGCCCCCACGCGTCGCTGGGGTTGTAGAGCGTCTTGTCGGTCCACGACCGCACGGCGTCGTTCAGGTCGGGATTGACGTGGTTGGGCCGCCCGTTGACCAGGTTGTAGGAGGCCATCACGCCGGTGGCGGCGTCGGCCGAGATGGCCGCCTTGAACGCCGGCTCGTAGTACTCGTGCTTGAGCTTGGGCGTCAGGTTGGAGGAGGTGAGGCTGCGGTTGTTCTCGTTGTTGTAGGCCAGGTAGTGCTTCAGGACGGGCGCGGTCTTCAGGTACTTGGGGTCGTCGCCCTGCAGTCCCTTGCCGTACGCGGTCGAGATGGCGCCGGTCAGCAGCGGATCCTCGGAGTAGCCCTCCTCGTTGCGGCCGGCCCGGGGGTCGCGCAGCAGGTCGACCACGGGCGCCCACACCTGGAGGCCCCACAGCACCGGGTCCACGGCGTTGTAGCCGCGGGCCTCGTCGCCGACGGCCGAGCCGACCTTCTTGATCAGGTCGGTGTCCCAGGTGCTGGCCAGCCCGATGGCCTGCGGGAAGACGGTGCCGGTGGCGAACTTCTGGTTCCAGTTGTCGTTGAGGTGGTTGGACCAGCCGACGCCGTGCAGGGCCTCGGTGCCGTTCTTGTGGTAGGCGATGCCCAGGCGCGGGATGGCGGGCTGCGACTGGTGCAGCAGGCCCAGCTTCTCGTCCAGGGTGAGCCGGCCGAGCAGGTCCTCGACCCGCTGCTCCAGCGGCAGGGCCGGGTTCTGGAAGGGGTAGGTCTCGGCGGCCTGAGCGGGCGCGGAGAGCAGGGAGGCAGCGAGGGTTAAAGCCGCTAATAATGGGATTTTTCGCATTGAGACTCCATCACTTGATGGCGCCGACCGTCACACCTCGGGTCAGCGTGCGCTGGAAGATCAGGAAGAAGGCGACGGCCGGCACGATGCCGAGCAGGGCCGAGGCGCTGGACATGGTGGCGTCCATGTACCGCTGGCCCTGCAGCACGCCGAGCGCGACGGGCACCGTCTGGGTGTCGTTCGAGATCAGGAAGATCAGCGGAAGGAAGAACTCGTTCCAGGTCCAGATGAAGAAGAAGATCAGCAGCACGTTGATCGTGGGCCGGCTGATCGGCACCACGATCCGCCACAACGAGCGCAGCCGCCCCGCCCCGTCGATCTCCGCCGCCTCCAGGATCTCCTTCGGGAACTGGCTCAGCACCGCGCTCAGCAGGTACGTGCCGAACGCCGCCTGGATCGCGGTCATCACGATGATCACCGAGAGTTGGGTGTCGTACAGCCCCACGGCCTTGGCCAGGTAGTACAGCGGATAGGCCAGCGACTCCTGCGGCAGCGTGTTGGCCACCAGGAACAGCACCAGGATCCACAGCCGACCCTTCACCCTGCCGATGCCCAGCGCGTACGCGTTGAGCACCGACAGCACGACCGCCAGCACCGCCACGGACGCGCTGATGACGAAGCTGTTCCAGAGCTTCGTGCCGAATTCCACCCGGTTCCAGAAGTCGACGATCCCTTGCAGGTAGAGCCCGTCGGGCAGGCTGAGCGGCCCCTGCGAGCTGTACTCGGCGGGCGACTTGACCGCGTTCATCGCCACGATCAGGAACGGGAAGATCATCACGACGGCCAGCACGGCCAGCGCGAACAGCACGGCCCACCGCCCCGGGCCCCTCATGACTCACGCTCCTGGACGCGCAGGAACAGGAACGTCACCACGATGATGATCAGCGCCAGCACCGTGGCGATCGCGGAGCCGTACCCGACGTTGCTCTTCTGGAAGAAGTTCAGGTACGAGAAGTACGACGGCACCATCGTCGCGTTCCCGGGCCCTCCGCGGGTCAGCACGAAGATCGGCCCGAACACCTTCAGCGCGGCGATCGTGCACGTCAGCAGCACCACGAAGATCTCCGGCCGGATCTGCGGGATCGTGATGTGCCAGAACCTGCGCCACCACGAGGCCCCGTCGATCTCGGCGGCCTCGTAGTAGGTGGGGTCCACCCGCTGCAGCCCGGCCATGAAGATGACGACCGGGTAGCCGAGCTGGAACCAGACCATGACCCCCATGACCGTGGCCAGCGCCAGGTCGGGGTCGCCGAGCCAGTCGAGGTCCAGCCCGAGGATCTGGTTGACGGCGCCGTACGACGGGTGCAGCATCCAGCCCCACACCACGCCGGCCACGGCCACCGGCAGCACCTGCGGCAGGTAGTACATCGCGCGCAGCGACGAGGCCGTGCGGGCCCCGAAACGCTTGCCGATGTAGTCGAACAAGGCCGCCGCCAGCACGAGGCCGATCATGGTGGGCACGACGGCCATCGCCACGATCAGCCCCACGTTGTGCTGGAACGACTCCCAGAACCGCTCGTCCTCCAGCAGCCTGGTGTAGTTGTCGAGCCCGATCCACCTCGGCGTGCCCACCCCCGACCAGCGGGTGAAGCTCGCGCCCAGGTTCATCAGGAACGGCACGACGATGACGGCCAGGAACAGCAACAGGCTGGGGATCAGGTAGAGCCAGTATCCCCTCGTGCGAACCCTCATCTAGTTGCCAATGTCGGCGAGGTTGTCCTCGTACGGCTTGGCGAGGTCGTCCAGCACCTGGGCGGAGGTCTTGCTGCCGTTGATGAGCTCCTGGACCCCGGCGACCATCACGTCGTAGTAGCCCGGCGCGGGCCAGTCGGGGTAGAAGGCCAGGCCGTCGGCGGTGGTCAGCTTGTTGAAGGTCTCGATCAGCTCCTTGCTCTTCGCGTCGGTGATCGCGGCCGCGTCGCCGGCCACGGGGATGCCGCCGGAGTTGCCGAGCAGGTTCTGGATCTCCTTGCTCATCGTGATGTCGATGAAGTCGTAGGCCAGGTCCTTGTTCTCCGACTTCTCGGGCACGACCCAGATGTTGCCGCTGGAGCCGGGCGACATCGTGGCGCCGGGGAACAGGAAGTGGCCCCACTCGAAGTTCTTGATCTCGGAGGCGAAGCGGCCGTACCACCAGCTTCCGCTGATCACGATGGGGAACTTGCCGTTCATGAACGCCACGCCCATGTCTTCGGCCTTGATCCCGGACGAGTTCTTGGCGATGTAGCCCTTCTTCACCCAGTCGGCGAACGTGTCGGCGCCGTAGGTGAACTCGGGGCCGTGGAAGTCGACCTTGCCCTTGTAGGACTGGAAGGCGTCCAGCCACGGCTTCTGCGCCTTGGTCAGCGCGAGCTGGTAGAAGATCTGCTGCGCCGGGTACTCGGCGCCGGCGTTGGCGATGGGCGTCACGCCGGCCTTGACGAACGTGTCCAGCGCCGCCGTGAACTCCTCGAACGTGGCCGGCACCGCGACCTTGTGCTTCTCGAAGAGGTCCTTGTTGTAGTAGACCATCACGAACTCGCCGTAGTTCGGGATGCCGTACCACTTGCCGGAGCCCATCACGCCCCGGTCGTCGTACTTGGCGGTGGTCTGCAGGCCGCCGGGCAGCAGCTTGTCCCAGCCCCGCTTGGCGGCCTCCTCGCTCAGGTCGGCGAGCAGGCCCTGCTTGGACAGCAGCCCGGCCGTGGCGTTGCCCTTGTTGTACTCCATGATGTCGGGCGCCTCGTCGGAGTTCAGCACCATGCTGGCCGTCTTCTGGATCTGTTCGAAGCCCTTCTCCTCGAACTTGACGGTCACGTTCGGGTGCGACGCCTCGAACTTCTTGATCGCTTCGGCCCACGCCTTGCCCATGGCGCTGTCGGCCGTCTCGTAGTGCCACAGCTTCAGCACGCGCGGCTCGGAGCCGGTCGGGCTGGGAGTGCCCGCGTCTCCTCCCGAGCCGCAGGCCGACAGGGCGAGCGCGGCGGCGGCCAGCACCGCCGCACCTCTCAATCTGACCATGATCCCTCCAGGGGGGTGTTACGAGATGACGGCCCGCGCGGGAGCTCCGGCCACCGGGGCGATCTCCACCCCGGTGACGCGCTTCGGGCCGGTGACGGCGACACGCAGCTCCTCGCCGTCCCTGGTGGCGGCGGCGACCGTCACGCCGTCCGCGTCGTGGATTTCTACCGTGCCGTCGCCGCCCCCGAAGGCGACGAGGGCGATCTCGGCCGGCACGTCCACCGTGTCCCGCTGCTCCTGGACAGGGATGAGCGCGCCATGCCGGACGAACAGGGGGATCTGGTCGAGCGGCTTGCTGACCGTGACGTAACGGGCGCCCTCCAGCACCTCGTTCGTCCAGTAGTCCACCCACAGGCCGCGCGGCAGGTACACCTGACGGGTGCCCTCCGGCGCGGTCATGGGGGCGACGAGCAGGTCGCGGCCGAGCAGGTACTGCAGGTCGGCCTGCCAGGCCACCGGGTCGTCGGGGAAGTCCACGCACAGCGCCCGCATCATCGGCGCACCCGTGCGCGCGGCCTCGACGGCCGCCGAGTAGAGGTAGGGCATCAGCCGGTAGCGCAGCCTGAGCGCGGCCACGGCCTCCGCCTCGACCTCGGGGAACTCCCACGGCTCCCTGGTCGTGGTGCCGTGCAGCCGCAGCAGCGGGGACAGCGCGCCGAACTGGCTCCAGCGCACGTACAGGTCGTCCGTCGGGCGCCCGGTGAAGCCGCCCGCGTCGTGGCTCCAGAACGGCACGCCGGACAGGCCGTGCGCGAGCCCGCCCCTGATCGTGCTGCCCATGGCGGCGTAGCTGGTGTAGGTGTCGCCGCCCCACTGGGCGCTGTGGCGCTGCCCGCCCAGGTACGACGAGCGCGCCCAGACCAGGTCGTGCCCGTTGACCTCGCGGGTGACCTCGGCGACCAGATCGTTGAACAGCAGCGTGTAGACGTTGTGCAGGTCGGCGCCGGTCATGCCGTTGTGCGCCACGGCGTCGCCCGGCACGCCCTCGGCGAAGTCGGTCTTGAAGACGGCCACGCCCTGGCGCAGCAGCGGGCGCAGCAGGCCCTGGAACCACTCGGCGGCGGCCGGGTTGGTGAAGTCGATGATGCCGCAGGCCGGGAACGAGCCGTGCCAGCAGTCAGCGACGTACACCTGCCCCGCCTGGTTCAACAGGAAGTACCCGGCCTCGGCGGCCTCGCGGAACGCCGGGCTGAGGTGCGAGATGTAGGGGTTCATCCACAGGCAGACCTTGAACCCCATGCCGTCCAGCTCGGCGAGCATGCCGTCCGGGTCGGGGAAGTTCACCGCGTCCCACTTCAGCTCCGACCAGTGCCCGTCGGCCTGCCAGTAGGTGTCCAGGTGCAGCACGTCGCACGGGATGCCGCGTTCTCTGATCGTGCGCGCCCTGGCCAGCACCCGCTCCTGGCTGTCCACGCAGAACCCGGAGGAGATCCACGTGCCGAACGCCCACTTCGGCGGCAGTGACGGCCGGCAGGTCAGCAGGTCGTAACGGTCCAGGATCCCGGCCGGGGAAGGCCCGGCGATCACGTAGTAGTCGAGCACGTCGTCGGGCACCACGATCTGCACCGCGCTGTGCGTCGACTGGCACACGTCGAACTCCGTGGGCGCGCCGCTGTCCACCAGCACGCCGTAGCCCCTGCTCGACAGGTAGAGCGGCACGTTCTTGTAGGCCCGCTGCGACTCGGCCCCGAAGGCGTCGAAGTTCCACATGACCGGGCGCTGGCCGCGCTTGTCCAGCCGGGTGAACGACTCGCCGAACCCGGAGAACGCCTCGTCGGGGGCGGCGACGAAGCTCTCGTGATAGGCCACGGCCGTACCGGCGGAGCTGGAGCGTCCGAACGGCAGCGTGCGCAGCCTGCCGCTGATGTCGATGTGCCCCCTGTCCTGCTCGACCAGCGTCCGCCCCGCCGCGTCGGTGAAGCGCAGGTGCCAGGGGTGCAGGCTGATCTCGGCCCGCAGCGAGCCGGCGTCGATCACGATCGGCGCGCCGGTGGCCGCCTCGACACGTGCCCCTGAGTACATGCCGGGCGACACCAGCGCGATGGCCCGCTCGGAACGCGGCCTGGCGGTCGCGTCCTCCGACAGCCGGACCCTGATGACCCCCTCGCCCGCCACGCCCACCTGGACGACCAGCGTCTCCTCCGCCGAGGTGACCGCCTTCAGCATCACCTCGGCGCCGTCGGCCGCGACCAGTTCGGCGGAGGTGAGCGCGGACAGGCCGCCCTCGCCCCGCTCACGGACCGGCAACTCGGGCGGGTCGGCGACGAAGTACTCGTGCGCGACCAGCGGCGGGCGATAGGGCATGGAAGCTCCTTCAGAACGGCTGCGCCAACTCGTGACTTAGTTTGGTGTCCATACCAACAAAGGTCAACCGTTGACGTGGCCGGGCCCGGAGCTTCCTGACCGCGCTCCTACAGGCCGATGCGCGCGGACAGCGTGAAGTCCGTGCGCGAGCCGCTGAAGAGCGTCGTGTCGGTGACGGCGGCCTGGCGGAACACGGCGGCCCCGCTCGTGGGCAGCGTGACGTTCGTCAGAGCACTGGCGGGCACGACGGTGTCGCCCACCGTCTTGTTGCCGGGCGAGTCGAACAGCAGCGTGAAGAAGCTGTCGTCGCGGTAGCGCACCCTCGCGTTGCCGACGGCGTCCATCGACACCTCCCAGCTGACGATGCCCTTCATGCCGCCCTTGGGCGCCGACGGGTTGCTCAGCCCCTCGACCACGAAGGTCTTGGACTGCCCTGGGCTCAGTAAGACGCTGCGCTGGAACGGGGTGCACGTGTTGAAGTTCCTGATCGTGTCCTTGGTGCAGACCGTCATGAGCGTGCTGATGTTCTGGGCCCCCATGGCGCTGGTGGCGGAGGCGGTGCCGGCGGGACCGCCGGCGAGGATGGCACCCGCCGCGGCCACGGTGGCGGTCGCCGCGAGTACTCGGTTTCTGAAAGCCACGGGACTACTCCTTCTGTGTTGAATGTCCCTGGTGCGCTCTCACCGTAGAAACCGATGGCCCTTGCCGGTGCGTGCAAATACGCACTGACGGCATGAGGCATCTCACATGTGCTAGATGGACACTCCCGGCTGCATCAGCCGCCTGGCGGCCTCGGTGATCGAGCCCGACAACGACGGGTAGACCGCGAACGTGTGCGCGAGCTGGTCGACGGTCAGCCGCTGCTGCACCGCCACCGACACGGCCAGGATCAGCTCGGACGCCCGGGGCGCCACGACCACGCCACCCAGCACGATGCCGGTGTGCGGGCGGCAGAACAGCTTCACGAACCCGTCGTTGAAGCCCTGCATCTTGGCCCGCGCGTTGGTGGCCAGCGGCAGCTTGACCACGTTCGCCTCGATCTCGCCGGCCTCGATGGCCCGCTGGGCGACGCCCACGGCCGCGATCTCGGGGTCGGTGAAGATGTTGGAGGACACCGTGGCCAGCCGCAGCGGCTGCACGGCCTCGCCCATCGCGTGCCACACCGCGATCCGGCCCTGCATGGCGGCGACGGAGGCCAGCATCAGCACGCCCGTGCAGTCGCCGGCGGCGTACACGCCGGGCGCGGAGGTGCGCGAGACCTTGTCGACCTTGACGAAGCCGCCCCTGTCGAGCTGCACCCCGGCCTCCTCCAGGCCGATGCCGGAGGTGTTGGGGATCATGCCGACGGTCATCAGCGCGTGCGAGCCCTCGGCGGTGCGCCCGTCCTCCAGCGTCACGACCACCCCGTCGGCGGTGCGCTTGACGGACGAGGCCCGCGAGCGCCCCATGACGTTCATCCCGCGCCGCCGGTAGACCTCCTCCAGCACCTCGGCGCCGTCGGCGTCCTCGTTGGGCATCATCCGGTCGCGGCTGGACACCAGCGTGACCTCGGCCCCCAGCGAGCGGTAGGCGCCCGCGAACTCCGCCCCCGTCACCCCGGAGCCGACCACGATCAGGTGCTCGGGCAGCTCCTCCAGGTCGTAGAGCTGCCGCCAGGTGAGGATGCGCTCGCCGTCGGGCTCGGCGCCCGGCAGCACGCGGGGCGTCGCCCCGGTCGCCACCAGCACCACATCGGCCCTGATCGTACGGTCGCCGGCCTTGACCACCTGCGGGTCGACCAGCCGGCCGCGCGCCTTGATGATCTCCACGCCCTCGGCCTCGACCCGCGTCGCGATGTCAGCCGACTGCGCCTGCGCCAGCTCCTTGACCCGCTTGTTGACCAGCGGCAGATCGACCCCGACCACTCCGGCGTCGCCGTCGGACCCGCCGGAGAACGACACGCCCAGGGACGCGGCGTCGAGCAGCGCCTGCTTGCGCACCGAGGTCGCGATCAGAGTCTTGGACGGCACGCAGTCGGTCAGCACGCACGCGCCGCCCGGGCCGTCCTGCTCGACCATCGTGACTTGCGCGCCTAGCTGAGCGGCCACCAACGCCGACTCGTAGCCGCCTGGTCCGCCACCGATGATCACGATCCTCGTCACGTGTCCCATTCTCCCGCACCGCCCAGCCGAAGCGACAACGGGGCCGTGATCACCGCCGCGGGCCGTCGTCCGAGCGCCGGCGGACACGACTCTCCCCGCCGCCCGATTCGGTGGACCGGCGCGGCGCCCAGGCGTGGCAGGATGGCGCGGGTAGCTGGATGACGAGTGGCACCCGGCGGGAGGGGTGGATCGTGGCATGGCCTTCAGACCGTTCGGGCAAGCCGAGTGATCTCAAACTGTACGGCGCGTACGGCACCAACATGGATCCCGAGCAGATGGCGATGCGCGCCCCCCACTCACCGATCTGGGGTGTGGGCTGGCTGCCCGGCTGGCGCCTGACGTTCGGCGGCATGGACCTCGCCTGGGAGGGCGCGATCGCCACCATCGTCGAGGCCCCCGACGAGCACGTGTTCGTGGTGCTCTACGACGTGCCCGACTGGGAGGAGACCTCGCTCGACCAGTGGGAGGGCGCGGTGCGCGGCGCCTACCACAAGGTGCGGCTGCGGGTGCAGACGCTCGACGGCGAGGTCGTGGCCTGGTTCTACGTGCTCGACGGCTACGAGGGCGGCCTGCCCTCGGCCCGTTACCTGGGCAGCCTGGCCGAGGCGGCCGAGCGCGCGGGCGCCCCCGACGAGTACGTCAAGGAGTTGCGGGAGCGCCCCTGCACCTCGTTCGGCGGCTGAGGGGTCAGCGCAGCGGCTGGTCCTTGGTCTCCTTCAGCACGAAGAGATAGACCAGCGTCGAGACGAGCGCCAGCGCCGACATGTACCAGGGGAAGAGCCCGGGGTTCTTCGCCTCCTGCAGCGCGGTGCCGATCAGCGGGGCGGTGCCGCCGAAGAGGGCCACTGTCAGCGAGTACGGGAACCCGGCCCCCGCCGCCCGCACCCGGGTCGGGAAGAGCTCGGAGTTCACCGCGGCCGAGATCGAGGTGAAGCAGCCGAGGAACACCATGCCGACGAGCTGCACGACCAGCAGGCTCGCGTAGGAGTCGGTGAGCAGGCCGAGCAGCGGCACGGGCAGGATGAGGAACCCGAGCCCGAACGTGATCAGCATCGGCTTGCGCCCGACCCGGTCCGACAGCATGCCGAGCAGCGGCTGCAGGATCATGAAGAAGACCAGCGAGATCGTGCCGATCTGCAGCGAGTCCGCCTTGTCGAAGCCGACGGTGATCTGCGCGTAGGTGGGCAGGAAGCTGGTCCACGTGTAGTAGGCGACGGTGCCGGCGACCGTGATGCCCACGATCGTGGCCGCCGACCTCGGGTAGTGCTTGAGGAAGTCGAACAGCTTGGGCCGCTCGGCCTCGCCCCGCCTGATCTCCTCCGCCACGGCCGAGGTCTCGTCGGCGCCCTTGCGGATCCACAGGCCGACGAGGCTGAGCACGGCGCCCACGAAAAACGGGATGCGCCAGCCGTAGGAGTCCATGTCGGCGTCGATGAGGCTGGTGGCCAGCACCGCGGCCAGGCCCGAGGCGAGGAGCTGGCCGATGGTGGTGCTGACGTACTGGAAGCTCGAGAACAGGCCGCGGCGGCCGTGCGGGGCCGACTCCACCAGGAACGTGGTGGCGGCGGCGAACTCGCCACCGACCGACAGGCCCTGGATGAGCCTGGCCAGGGTGAGGATGATCGGCGCGAGCAGGCCGACGGCCGCGTACGTCGGGGTCAGGCCGACGAGCAGCGAACCGGCGCCCATCAGGACGATGGTGAACGTCATGGCGTTCTTGCGGCCGTACCTGTCGGCGAAGGCGCCGACGAGCAGGCCGCCGAGCGGGCGCATGAAGAAGCCCACGGCGAAGACGGCGAACGAGCTCAGCAGCGGCACGAGGCTGTTGGCGGAGCCCTTCGGGAAGACCTGCTCGGAGAAGTAGACCGCTAGGAACGTGTACGCATACCAGTCGTACCACTCCACGACGTTGCCGATGCTGGCGGCCATGAGCTGGCGGACGCGGCTCTTGGGGATGCCGAGTGGTGATGGCGCGAGGGGGGAGGTCGCCACGTGGGCTCCTTTGCTGACAAGTGCGTGATGGCCTACTGTGCATTCGGGCGACCGAAACAGTCAAATATTCCCCGAAATATTTAACTTCCCGACAATGAAACGGGTGCAGGTGGACGTTCTCGACCAGCGGCTCGTGGCCGCGCTGCAAGTCAGCCCCCGCGCGTCGTGGGGTGAGATCGGCCGGGCAGTGGGCGAGCACGAGCGCACGGTCGCCCGTCGGCTGCAGCGGCTGATCACCGACGGCGTGGTCCGCGTCACGGCCATCTACGACGACCTGCGCACCGGGCACGGGCGGCCGGTGCACCTGCACGTCCAGGTGCGGCCCGGCACGGCGGCGCAGGTGGCCAAGGCGCTGGCCGACCGGGCCGACACGCGCTCGGTCTACTCGCTGACCGGGGCCGCCGACCTCGGCTGCGAGCTGGTCTCGCCGTCCAGGGAGGACCTGCACCGCATCCTGTCCTCGCAGGTCTCCGACATCGACGGCGTGGTGCAGACGCAGACCCAGGTCGTGCTGCACACGTTCAGGACCGTCGCCGAGTGGCACGCCCCCTACCTGACCGAGCGGGAGGTGGCCGAGCTGCGGCCCGGCCCGCCCGCCGACCACCTGCCCGACGAGGAGGGGCTGTCACCCCTGGAGCAGGAGATCGCCGAGCTGCTCACCGCCGACGGCCGGATCGCGTTCACCGCCGTCGCCGAGCGGCTCGACATCTCCGTGCCGACCGCGCGCAGGCGCGTCACGTCCCTGATCGAGCGGCGGCTGCTGCTGCCCCGCGCCGAGGTGGAGCCCGCGCTGCTCGGCCTGGAGGTCGAGGCCATGCTGTGGCTGAAGGTCCGCCCGCACGGCCTCGATCTGGTCGGCCAGGAACTGGCCGCGCACCCCAGCGTCCGTTACTGCGCCGCCACGACGGGCACGCATTCACTCATCGTGCAGGTCGTGGCGGCGCACGAGGCGGCGCTCTACCGTTTCATGACCGGCGTCGTCGGCCGGTACGACGAGATCACCGACGTCGACCTCACGCTGATCACCCGCGCCTACAAGCGCGGTCACCTCCACAAGTCCGGACTGCTCACACTGGAGAGAACACCATGACCCCTGCTTCGACCCCTGCTGAGAAGGAAGTCGCCGACCTGTGCGTGGAGCTGATCCGCGTCGACAGCAGCAACTACGGCGACGGCAGCGGCCCCGGCGAGCGCGCCGCGGCCGAGGTCGTCATGTCGAGGCTGGCCGAGGTCGGGATCGAGGCCACCTACGTCGAGAGCGAGCCGGGCCGCGGCAACGTGATCACCCGCATCGAGGGCACCGACCCGTCGCTGCCCGCCCTGCTCGTCCACGGCCACCTGGACGTCGTGCCGGCCAACGCCGCCGATTGGACGGTCGACCCGTTCGCGGGCGAGGTGCGCGACGGCTACATCTGGGGCCGCGGCGCCGTGGACATGAAGGACATGGACGCGATGATGCTGGCCGTCCTGCGCCAGATCAAGCGCGAGGGCCGCAGGCCGCGCCGCGACCTCGTCTTCGCCTGGGTGGCCGACGAGGAGGCCGGCGGCGTGTACGGCGCCAAGTACCTCACGGCGCACCACCCCGAGCTGTTCGAAGGCGTCACCGAGGCGATCAGCGAGGTCGGCGGCTACTCGCTGGAGGTCGACCCGTCGCTGCGGCTCTACCTCATCGAGACGGCCCAGAAGGGGCTGGCCTGGATGAAGCTGATCGCCGACGGCACGGCCGGCCACGGCTCGATGCTGAACGACGACAACGCCGTCACCGAGGTCGCCAAGGCCGTCGCCAGGATCGGCGGCCACGACTGGCCGCTCACCTACACCCCGACGGTGCGCCGCTTCCTCACCGAGGTCGCCGACGCGTTCGGCATCCCGTTCGACGAGAACGACCCTCAGCCGATCCTGGACAAGATCGGGCCGCTGGTGCGCTTCGTCGGCGCGACCCTGCGCAACACCACCAACCCGACCCAGCTCGGCGCCGGCTACAAGTCGAACGTCATCCCCGGCCAGGCCACGGCCGTGGTGGACGGGCGGTTCCTGCCCGGGTTCGAGGAGGACTTCTTCAAGACCATCGACGGGCTGCTCGGGCCGAAGGTGCGCCGCGAGTTCATCCACCATGACATCGCGCTGGAGACCTCGTTCGACGGCGCGCTGGTCGAGTCGATGATCGCGGCGCTGAAGGAGGAGGACCCGGCCGCGCGGGCGATCCCGTACTGCATGTCGGGCGGCACCGACAACAAGACGTTCTTCGCCGACCTGGGGGTGCGCGGGTTCGGGTTCGTGCCGCTGCGGCTGCCCGCCGACATGGACTTCGCCGCGATGTTCCACGGTGTGGACGAGCGGGTGCCGGTGGACGCGCTGCAGTTCGGGGTGCGGGTCCTGGACAGGCTGCTCCTAAACTACTGAAGGTGACCAAAGACGCGTACAGCCTGGCCGATGAGGCCGCCGCGGCGCTCCGCAGCGCCGCGGGCCTCGACACCTTCGATGTGGCCCTCGTCATGGGGTCGGGGTGGGTGCCCGCCGCCGACGCGATCGGTGAGACGGTGCGGGAGATCCCGTTCACCGACCTGCCCAGCTTCCGGGCGCCCGCCGTCGCGGGCCACGGCGGCAAGATCCGCGTCGTGCGCACCTCCTCCGGCCGGCACGCGCTGATCTTCCTCGGGCGCACCCATCTGTACGAGGGGCTCGGGGTGGACGCGGTCGTGCACGGTGTGCGCACGGCGGCGGCGGCCGGCGTACGCACGCTCGTGCTCACCAACGCGGCCGGCGGGCTGCGGCCCGAGACGCAGAACGTCGGCGACCCCGTCCTGATCAGCGACCACATCAACCTGACCGGCGACAATCCGATCACCGGCACCACGTTCATCGACCTCACCGAGGTCTACTCGCGCCGCCTGCGCGCGCTGGTCCGCGAGATCGAGCCGGCCCTGGCCGAGGGCGTCTACGTGGCCTTCCGCGGCCCCACCTACGAGACGCCCGCCGAGATCCGCATGCTGCGCACGCTGGGCGGCGACATGGTCGGCATGTCCACCGTGCTGGAAGGCATCGCGGCCCGCGAGGCCGGCCTGGAGGTGCTCGGCATCTCGCTGGTGACCAACCCTGGAGCGGGCCTGTCGGGCGAGCCGCTCAACCACGAGGAGGTCCTGGAGGTGGGCCGCGCCACGGCCGCCCGCATGGGCGTGCTGCTGGCCAAGGTGGTCGATCGCCTGTGAGCCTCCTGGCGGCGGCCCGCGCCTGGCTGGCGCAGGACCCCGACCCCGACACCCGCGCCGAGCTGTCCGCGCTGATCGAGAACGAGGACCTGCCCGCCCTGGCGGACCGCTTCGCGGCCAAGCTGGAGTTCGGCACGGCGGGCCTGCGCGGCGAACTGGGCGCGGGGCCCAACCGGATGAACCGCGTGACCGTCATGCGCGCCGCCGCCGGCCTGGCCGCGGTGCTCGGGCCGGGCAAGCACGTGGTCATCGGCTACGACGCCCGGCACAAGTCCGACGTGTTCGCCCGCGACACGGCGGCCGTGCTGACGGGGGCGGGCCTGCACGCCTCGCTCCTGCCGCACCCGCTGCCCACGCCCGTGCTGGCCTTCGCCGTCCGCCACCTCGACGCCGACGCCGGCGTGACGGTCACCGCCAGCCACAACCCGCCGCGCGACAACGGCTACAAGGTCTACTGGGGCGACGGCTCGCAGATCACGCCGCCGATCGACGGCGACATCTCGGCCGCCATCGACGCCGTGGGCCGCGTGGACGAATTGCCGCTGAACGGCCCCGGCACGCTGACCGAGCTGGGCGAGAGCATCGTCGACGACTACCTCGCCGCCGTGACCGCGCTGCCTCTCGGCGACGCCCGCGACCTGCGCGTGGCCTACACCCCGCTGCACGGCGTCGGCTCGGCCACCCTCACCGACGCCTTCCTCCAGGCCGGCTTCGAGTGCCCGATGGCGGTCGAGGAGCAGCGCAACCCCGACCCCGACTTCCCCACGGTGGCCTTCCCCAACCCGGAGGAGCCGGGCGCGATGGACCTGGCCGCCGCCCTGGCCGCCAAGCTCGGCTCCGACCTGGTGCTGGCCAACGACCCCGACGCCGACCGGTGCGCGGTGGGCGTGCCGCTGCCCGGCGGCGGCGTGCGCATGCTCACCGGCGACGAGGTGGGCGGCCTGCTGGCCGAGCACGTCATCACGCACACCACCGGCGACCGCATGGTGGCCACCACCATCGTCTCCTCCTCCCTGCTCGGCAAGCTCGCCCGGCGGCACGGCGTCCGCTACGGCGAGACGCTCACCGGCTTCAAGTGGATCATCAAGGCGGGCCCTGGGCTGGTCTTCGGCTACGAGGAGGCGCTCGGCTACAGCATCGGGTCGGACGAGGGCCTGCCGGTCCGCGACAAGGACGGCATCGGCGCGGCCCTCACGGTGGCGGCCATCGCGGCGGCGGCCAAGCGCGACGGCCGCACGCTGCTGGACCTGCTCGACGACCAGGCCCGCCGCTACGGCCTGCACGCCACGTCACAGCTCTCCTTCCGCGTCGCCGACCTCTCGCTGATCGCCGCCGCCATGACCCGCCTGCGCACCGGCAGCACGCCGGAGCTGGGCGGCCTGGCGGTGGAGCGGGTGGACGACCTGGCGCGCGGCGACGGCGGCCTGCCGCCCACCGACGGCCTGCGCTACCGCCTGTCGGACGACGCCCGCGTGGTCGTCCGGCCCTCCGGCACCGAGCCCAAGCTCAAGTGCTACCTGGAGGTCGTCGTCTCGGTCACCGGCACGCCGCGGGAGGCCAGGGCGCTCGCCGAGCAGCGGCTCGACGCGCTCAAGTCCGACCTGACCGCCAGACTGGGCCTGTGACCTTCGAAGCCTTCCTGGCGCGGGCCTTACGTGATCCGCAGGTGCTCGGGGTGGTGCTGAGCGGCTCCCAAGCCCGCGAGGGCGCAGCCACCGCCCACTCCGACCACGACGTCTACCTGATCGTCACCGACGCCTCGGCGGCCACGCCGAGCCGGGGCGCGGTGCTGGACGTGGCGGTGATGACGCTCGACGAGTTCCGCGACCACGCGCTGCCCGGCTCGGGCACCGAGTGGAACCGGTACTCGTTCGCGTACGCCAAGGTGCTGAAGGACGCGGGCGGGATCGGCGAGCTGGTCGCCGCGAAGGGCGCGCTGTCACCCGGGGAGGCGCGCGTGCTGGCGCCGCAGGCGCTGGGCGGCTTCCTCAACGGCGTGTACCGGTGCCTGAAGAACGACCGCGCCGGCGACGCGCTCGGCGCGCGGCTCGACGGCGCCGAGTCCCTGCCGTACTACCTGGAGTACGTGTTCGCGCTGCACGGGCGGGTGCGGCCGTACAACAAGTACCTGGCGTGGGAGCTGCGGCGGCATCCGCTGAGCCTGCCCATGTGGGCGGCGGACGAGCTGCTGCCGCGGCTGGCGGCGGCGCTGTCGCCGGAGGTCGCGCGGGCGGTGCGGGGGCTGCTGAACGAGCTGGAGCCGCATGCGCGGGCCGCCGGGCACGGGGACGTGTTCGACGGGTGGGGGGACGACCTGGCGTTCATGCGCGGCGAATGACCGGCGGAGGTAGGCTGGAGAAGCAACCAAATCTGGTTGTTCCAGATTTGGTTATACCGGATCTGGTTGCTTCTTAGGAGGTCGCCTGATGGACGGCTTCATCGGACGCACGCGAGACCTCGCAAAGCTCGACCGATACCTCGCGCGAGTGCGCAGGAGCGATCGGCCGGGCCGCGCCATCCTCATGCGCGGAAGGCGTCGCGTAGGCAAGTCCCGGCTGGCGGAGGAGTTCATCCGCCGCAGCGGTCTTCCCAGCCTCTTCTACACGGCGGATCCGCAGCCGCAGAGCGATCAGATCGCACAGTTCGCCGCCGAGGTGGCCGCCTCGAATCTGCAAGGCGCATCGCTCTTCGACGGCGTGGCACCCACCTCGTGGGACAGCGCGTTGCGGCTCTTGGCCCAGGCCGTCCCACAGGACTCACCGAGCATCGTGGTCATCGACGAGCTTCCCTACCTGATGAAACAAGACCCCCATCTCGAAGGGAAACTGCAGGGCCTCTTCGACCGCGAGTTCTCCCGCCGTCCCATGTTGCTCATTCTGATCGGCTCCGACCTGTCCATCATGGAGGCGATCAATCAATACGACCGCCCGTTCTACATGCGAGCATCGGAGATGGTGATCAATCCGCTCACTGTCGCCGATGTAGCGGACAAGCTCGGCTTGCCTGCCGCCGAATCCATCGATGCCTACCTGATCACCGGCGGGCTTCCCATGATCTTGGACGAATGGCCTGCCGGTGCCACGGTGACGGAGTTCCTGCACAACGCCATCCCGGATTCGACCTCGGCGCTGACCGTGAGCGGCGAGAGGGTCGTCGCGGCCGAGTTCCCCCCCGAGGCGCAGGCCAGAAGCTTGCTGAAAGCCATCGGGGCCGGGCAACGCACCTTCTCGTCGATCTCCAGGACCGCCGCCGGCATACCGGGCACGTCGCTGCAACGCAGCCTTGCGATCCTGCAGGACAAGCGCATGGTCACGGCGGAGGTTCCGCTGTCCGTCCGCCCCTCCAAGGAACGCCGCTACCACATCGCGGACACCCACCTGCGCTTCTGGCTCTCCTTCATCGAACCAGGCATGGCCGCGATCGATCGAGACCGTGGCGACCTCGTGCTCCAGCGGATCGAACGTTCGTGGACGGCTTGGCGCGGCGCCGCCGTCGAGCCCCTGATCCGCGAGTCCCTTCGCCGCGTGGACGGCCTGCCCGAGAACACCGGCGCGATCGGCGGCTTCTGGACCCGCACCAACAACCCCGAGATCGACCTGATAGGCGCCGACCGGGAGCCCGTCGCCAAGAAGATCACCTTCGCCGGATCCGTGAAGTGGCTGGAGAACCGTCCCTTCGACCACCACGACCTGAGCGAGCTCATCGTCCACCGCTCCCGGATGCCGGGCGCGGACACCTCCACCCCCCTCTACGCCGTCGCCCGCAGCGGCTGCGAGGTGGACGGTGTCACGCACATCACCCCGGAACACCTGCTGGACGCGTGGCGCTGAGCCGGACGCCCAGCGCCTGCGTCCGGTCAGGCCAGGCGGAACTGCAGTTCGGTGTCCCACTCGTGCGGGTCAGGCTGCACCCGGGGATCCGTCTGGAACAGCTCCAGGCGGCACCCCCAGTGCTCCGCCCCGTCCTTCTCCGTCATGTCCCACGCCGGCCCCTGCTCCTCGCCCCACTTCAGGAGCGCCTCGATGGCGCCGGAGAGCTGGTCGGGATGGCCGTGGTGGGTGACGGCGGCGTACCGCCCCGCGGGCAGGACGGCGGCGAAGAGATCGCCCTCGCCCTCCAACGGCGCCGCGACCGGCACGCCCGCCTGCACCACCAGCCGGTCGGCCGCCAGGTCGATGCTCTCGTAACGCAGGAACGGCGCCCCCGCCGGGTACGCGCCCCGTTCGGCCAGCCAGCCGATGATCTCCCCGATGCGGTCCGCGACCAGCCCGAAGGTGGTCATGGTGATGGTGCGGCGCACCCCGATGTACGGGCGCTCGGGAAACTCGATGATGTGTGGCATATTTCCTCCTTCACCCTCCAGTACGGTGCGCGGCCCCGAAACTCATCGGCAGCTCGAAGAGCGGGAACAAACCGGGGTCCAGGTAGGTGGTCTCCCCCGCGATCAGCCCGCCCGAGACCTCCAGCACGACCAGGGCGAACGGCTTGCCGTCCCGGTCGTACTGGCCGAAGGCCGGGCAGCCGTTGGCACGCGTCGGGACCAGGCGGGAGCCCTCGCACGGCGCGCCGGAGGCCAGCAGGATCGCGCGGACGGCCTCGCGGCCCCGCAGCCACCAGGTGAACGGCGGCATGGACGTCGTCGCGTCCTCGTGCAGGAGGGAGACGAGCGTGTCCACGTCGTAGCGTTCGAACGCCGTCACGTACCGGCGCAGCAGCTCCTCGTCCACCTCGGCGTCGAGCGGCGCCACCGCCGGGAGCCTGGACCTGGCGCGCTGGAGCGCGCTGTTGACGGAGGCGACCGTGGTGGCCAGCAGGCCGGCCGTCTCGGCCGCGCTCCACTTGAGCACGTCGCGCAGGATGAGCACGGCCCGCTGGCGAGGCGGCAGGTGCTGCAGGGCCGCCACGAACGCCAGCCGCACCGTCTCGCGCGTCACCGCGACGTCGGCCGGGTCGGCGGGGCCCAGGACGCGGGCGTCCGGGACGGGCTGGACCCAGCGGCCCTCGGGGAGCGGCTCGCCCAGGGCGGCGCCCGGGGTCGCGGCGGGGCCCAGGTCCATGGCGCGGGCGCGGCGCTGCGGGCCTCTGAGCATGTCCAGGCAGACGTTCGTGGCCAGGTGGAACAGCCAGGAGCGCAGCGGGCCGCGCCCGGCGTCGTAGGTGCGCCAGGCGCGGACGAACGCCTCCTGCACGGCGTCCTCCGCCTCGAAGCCCGAGCCGAGCATGCGGTAGCAGTAGCCGGTCAGCTCGGCGCGGTGCCGTTCCAGGTCCTCCGCCAGGTCCGCGCTCAGCACGCGATCGCCTCCATCCGCAGCTCCGTGTCCGCGCTCAGCACGCGATCGCCTCCATCCGCAGCTCCGTGTCCGCGCTCAGCACGCGATCGCCTCCATCCGCAGCTCCATGTCGGCGCTCAGCACGCCGTCACCGCGATCTGCAGCTCCGTGACCCAGGCGTCCCTGTCGGGGGGCACGTGCAGGCTGATCTCCCTGGCCAGGGCGGTGGAGCGGTAGTCGTTCTCCTCGATCCAGTGCGCCAGCGCCTGGAACGTCGACCACGCCGCGTCCATCGCCCCGTGGTGGATGATCGCGCCGGCCGTCTCCATGGCTGGCAGGTCCACCACGTCGAAGCCGTGCGGGCCCGGCTCGGCGTTCACCGGCAGGCAGGCGTGCACCATGACGGAGCCGTCGTCCTCATGGAGGTAGTGGGCGATCCCCGGGCCGGCGATCCGGATGCCGGCGCTCTCCAGCCGCCCGCACAGCTCGTCGAACAGCGGGCTGATGACGGGCGCGATGTGCTCGGGCGCGTAACCGGCGGCCCTGGCGGCGAGCTGGGCGACGCGGGTGCGGGGCACGCTCTTCAGCACGACCTCCGCCGTACGCATCCGCCCCTCCGTCTCGATCGTCCGCAGCCGCGCCTCGACGCTGCGCAGCCTGGCCAGGTCGGCGCTGATCCTGGCCTCCAGCTCGGCCCGGCGCAGCCGCACCATGCCGTGCAGCTCCGCCACGCTGATCTTCTCGTCGAGGAGCGCCCCGACCTGCTCCAGGGTGAAGCCGAGGTCCTTGACCGCGATGATGCGGTTGAGCCTGGCGAGCTGGTCGGCCTGGTACGAACGGTAGCCGGAGACCGGGTCCACGTGCGCGGGGCGCAGCAGGCCGATGGCGTCGTAGTGGCGCAGCATGCGTACGGACACCAGCCCCAGCCGAGCGAACTCTCCGATGCTGAACATAGTCAACTATGGCAATTTTTCATGCCTTGGAGTACCGTCCGGGATGAAGCGGGCGACCGAACGTTCGGTAGGCACATGATCATCAGCAATCTCACCGACCGCGACCACGACGCCGGCGAGCGGATCAGGACGGCGGCCGTGCTGCTGTTCGCGCGGCAGGGCTACGCGGCCACCGGCATCAGAGACCTCGGCAGGGCGGTCAACATGACCAACGCCGGCATCTACCACCACGTCACCAGCAAACAGGCCCTCCTGGCCGACCTCATGCGGGCCGGACAGCGCGGCCTCATCGACTCCACCGAACGCATGCTCGCCCCCCACAGCCGTCCCGCCGACCGCCTCGCCCTGCTCATCGGCTCGCTCACCGCCGTCCACGCCCGCAACCCCATGACGACCCGCGTCATGGACGGCGAGCTGCGCTCGCTCACGCCCGGCTCGGCCGCCCACGACGAGATCATCGGCCTGCGCGACGCGTACGAGGCCCACTGGAAGGACGCGCTGGCCGACGGGGTGGCCGAGGGCGTCTTCCGCGTCGCCGACGAGCGACTCACCCGGCTCGCCCTGATGTCCATGTGCACCGGCACCAGCGAGTGGTACCGCCCCGACGGGCGCTCCACGCTGGAGCAGGTGTGCGCCGAGTTCGTCGCGATCGGCCTGGCCGCCGTCCGCGCATCCGCCGTTCAGCCCGTCGCGACCGCCGACTTCTCCCTGCTGCCCGAGTACCCGTGGGAGCCGCTGGATGACCGAGACGATCCCCGACCTGATGAGGCACGCCGCTAGCACGTACGGCGCGCGCGAGTTCCTCCGCTTCCCCACCACCTCTCTCACCTTCGAAGAAGCCGACGAACGGTCCGACCGGATGGCGGGCACACTGCTCGACAAGGGCGTCCGCGCCGGCGACCGGGTGGCGATCATGATGGACAACGTCCCCGGCTGGCCGCTGAGCTGGCTGGCCGTGCTCAAGGCGGGCGCGATCACCGTCCCGGTGAACGTCCGCTACCGGGCCGCCGACCTGGAGCACGTCCTGCGCGACTCGGGCGCCGTGGCCACGATCACCACCGGCGAGCACGCCCCGCACGTCCCCGGCACCGTGCACCTCCTCGAAGTCTTGCGGGAGGGCACACCCCGCCCCCTTCCCCGCATCACCTCCGACGATGTCGCGAATTTTCAGTACACGTCGGGGACGACGGGCTTCCCCAAGGCCTGCATGCTCACCCACGACTACTGGCTCAGGACCGCCCGCATCGCCGCCGGCCAGGTCGCGCTCCGCGACGACGACGTCTTCATGATCGCGCAGGCGTACTCGTACATGGACCCCCAGTGGGTCACCCTCCTGTGCCTGATGGGCGGCGTCCCCCTGGTGGTGCTGCCCCGCTTCTCCGCCTCCGGCTTCTGGGCCTCGGCCAGGCGGGAGGGGGCGACGCTCACGTACGTGCTGGGCACCATGCCCCTCCTGCTGCACAAGCAGCCACCGAGCCCGCACGACCGCGACAACCGCATGCGCGCGGTGCTCTGCTCGGGCATCCAGCCCGACCTGCACGCCACGTTCGAGGAGCGCTGGGGCGCGCCATGGCGCGAGCTGTACGGCTCCACCGAGAGCGGCCCCGACCTGGTGTCACCCCTCGACGCGACCGACACGGTCGGCACCGGCTCGCTGGGGGTCGCGCCGCCGGGCAAAAAGGTCGTGCTCGACGACGAGACCGGCGAGATCCTGGTCAGAGGCGTCCCGATGATGAAGGGTTACTGGAACCACCCGGAGGCCACCGCCGAGGCGTTCAGGGGCGGCTGGTACCACACGGGCGACCGGGGCGAACGCGACGAGCACGGCCGCCTGCGCCACGTCGGGCGGATCAAGGACATGGTCCGCAGAGGCGGCGAGAACATCTCCTGCGCCGAGGTGGAGCGCGTGCTCGCCGAGCATCCGGCGGTGCTGTCGGCGGCCCTGGTCCCCGTGCCCGACGAGCTGTGGGGCGAGGTGCCGAAGGCGTTCATCCAGCTCCGTCCCGGCCACGCGGCCACCGAGGAGACCGCCATGAGCGTGGTCGGGCACGCCCGGAGCCGCCTGGCCCGCTTCAAGATCCCGGCGTACGTGGAGTTCGTCGAGGAGTTCGCGCTGACCCCGTCGGCCCGCGTCGAGAAGCGCCACCTTCTGGCGCCCGGGCGCGACCAGCGGGCCGCCCCCGCCATCCAGATCCCGCAGACCGGCAAGGAGCAGCGATGATCGACGTGACCGTACGCGACGAGGTGGCCCTGATCACCCTGGCCCGCCCGGACAAGCTCAACGCCCTCACCGCCGCCATGCGCGCGGACCTGGCGGCGGCCGTGCGCGAGCACGGCACGAGCGCCAGAGGCATCGTGGTCACCGGCACCGGCCGGGCGTTCTCGGCCGGAGAGGACATCCATCAGGCCGTCGGCCGGTCGCTGGTCGAGGAGGTGGCGCTGTTCCACGACATGACCAGGGCCGTGCTGGAGACGCGCGTCCCGGTGGTGGCGGCGGTCAACGGGCTGGCCGTGGGCGGGGCCGCCGAGTGGACGCTCTGCTTCGACCTGCGCATCGGCACCGAGACGGCCGAGTACTTCTTCCCGGAGAACCACATCGGCCTGTCGATCTCCAACGCCGCCAGCCTCCTGCTCCTCCGGCTCGTCGGCGGCAGGGCGCTGCGGATGGTGCTCGACTCGACCAGGATGAGCGCCCGCGACGCCCTGGCAGCGGGCCTGCTGGACGAGATCGTGCCCGCCGAGGAGCTGGTGGCGGCGGCGATCGCGCGCGTGCACCGCTGGACCGCCCCCGGCACCGCCACCGCCACGCACCTCGCCCTGCTGCGGCCGTCGCCGGCGGACGTGGAGCGGGCCTTTCAGGTGGAGACGGAGGCGGCCGAGCAGGTGGAGGCCTCGGGCCTCGCCCAGGCGGGCATGGCCGCGTTCGTGAACAGAAGCAGACCTCAGGGGATGACGACGGCGACGATCACCAGCGCGAGAGCGGCCACCAGCACCCCGATCGAGTCGTAGGCCCAGCTCACCCGGACGGGCGCCGCGTCCTGGCCGCGGCGCCTGGCCGACTCGGACCGCTCGCGGATCTGGTCGCCCACCCAGTCGGCGTGCGTCTTGCCGGCGAACGCCTCCATCGCCGCCTGCTCGCCCCTGGACAGCGTCGGCTCGGCCTGGAACCGGCCGCGCCGCTGCGTGGGAGTCCCGCGGCGCTGCGCCTTGGCCCGCTCGCGGGCGCTGCTCATCGGCGTCCACAGCCGCAGCGCCCGCTCCTCGCCGTGCCGCACGGTGATGGCGTGCGACACCGTGACGTCCTCGACGGACGCCCACGGCAGCACGGTGGTGCGGAACGGGTTGCGCCCCACCAGCGCCTCCTCCGTGAAGACGGTGGCGGGGCGCAGCGCGACGGCGTAGACGAGCGCCGTCAGCGCCCCGAGCACGGCCAGCGCGATGAGCGACGGCTTGCCGTTGAAGCGCACGATCAGGTCCCAGACGTTGAACGCGACGAACGCCAGCCACACCCACGCCAGCACGAACGCGGTCTTGGACCGGTAGGTGTGCTTCACGGCTGCCACTTGATCTGCTGGAACCCCGGCTTGATCACGCCGTTGATCAGCGCCAGCCGCTCGTCGAACGGGATGAACGCCGACTTCATCGCGTTCACCGCGAACCACTGCAGGTCGTCCCAGCCGTAGCCGAACGCCTCCACCAGCTTGTGGAACTCCAGCGACACGCTCGTCGAGCTCATCAGCCGGTTGTCGGTGTTGACCGTGACGCGGAAGTGCAGCCGCCGCAGCAGCCCGATCGGGTGGTCGGCGATCGACACGGCGGCGCCGGTCTGCAGGTTGGAGGTGGGGCACATCTCCAGCGGGATGCGCTTGTCGCGCACGTACGCGGCCAGGCGGCCCAGCTTGGCGGTGCCGTCACCGGCGACGGAGATGTCGTCGATGATGCGCACGCCGTGACCGAGCCGGTCGGCGCCGCACCACTGGATGGCCTGCCAGATCGACGGCAGCCCGAATGCCTCGCCGGCGTGGATGGTGAAGTGGGCGTTCTCCCGCTGGAGGTACTCGAACGCGTCCAGGTGCCTGGTGGGCGGGTAACCGGCCTCGGCGCCCGCGATGTCGAACCCCACCACGCCGCCGTCGCGGTAACGCACGGCCAGCTCGGCGATCTCCCTGGAGCGCGCCTGGTGCCGCATGGCGGTCAGCAGCGTGCCCACCCGGATGCGACGGCCGCGCGAGCCCTGCTCGAACCCCTCCAGCACCGCCTCCACCACCTGGTCCAGGCTCAGCCCCTTGGTGGTGTGCTGCTCGGGCGCGAACCGCACCTCGGCGTAGACGACGCCGTCGTCGGCCAGGTCCTGCGCGCACTCGGTGGCCACGCGGACGAGCGACTCGCGGCTCTGCATGACGGCGACCGTGTGGTCGAACGTCTCCAGGTAGCGTTCGAGCGACCCCGAGTCCGAGGCCTCCTCGAACCACTGGCGCAGGTTGTCGGGATCGGTGGTGGGCAGCCGGTCGTAGTCGCTCTCCCTGGCCAGGTCGACGATCGTCTCGGCGCGGAGACCGCCGTCGAGGTGATCGTGCAGCAGGACCTTGGGAGCCCGCCGGATCTCGTCTAGCGTGGGGCTCATCTGGCCATGATATGAGCATGACCCGCCCGCGCCGCCAGCCGTCAGTCCTCGCGCCGTCAGTCCTGTGCCGTCAGTCCTCGCGGCCCGCCGTCTCCGGTGAGAACGCGGGCAGGCACACCGCGATGTACTCCGCCCCCTCGGGCCCGACGCTGTAACGCACCTTCTCCCCCGCCGACGTCACCACGGACTGCCCCGCCTCGACCCGGGTCGTCCCCTCGGCGTGCTCGACGAGCACCGTCCCGCGCAGCACCACGGTGTACTCGGTGAACGACGGCCGCTGCGCCGGCTCCTCCCACCCCGGCGGGGCGGTCATGTGGGCGATGGAGACGGCCTCGTCGCCGCTGCTGACGCGGCCGATGTGCTCGTCGATGAGTTTTCCGCCAGGTACGGGGATGCGGGCCGGGCCCTCGATCTTTCTCACCACGGACGTCAGTGTGCCACGTCGAGGACCAGCCGGCTCGGTGAGCCCTTCTCGGTGAGCTGGAACGGCGCCCGCTTGCCCAGCACCAGCCCGATGCCGACGCGTCCCTCGAAGTCGCCGGTCCTGACGACGCCGGTGAGGTTGTCGAGCCCGGCCTGGTAGACGGGCCCGCCTGCCCAGGTCGGCCGCCCCTGGTCGTCGTGGGCGTTCGCGGGGAAGAGGGTGAGCTGGAGGTAGGCGCCGCCGTGCACGCCGAGGGGCTTGCCGGAGCCGTCCTGGACGAATTCGTCCACCCATCTCACGCTATATCCCGGGATATCTCCCTTGAGGTCCACGACCAACCGGTCATAGGTTGCGTGGGCGGCGTACCGCACGGCCGTCACGACGGCGGGCTCCATCCCTGGCCGCTCGACGTCCACCTCGGTGGTGCTGGTCGGCGTGCCGGGGGTGGCGGTGGCGCTGGAGGTCTGCCGGGGCAGGGTGCCGGCGGTCTGCTGGGCGGTGCCGCATCCGGCGAGCAGGACGGAGAGGCAGGCGAGCGGGGCGACCGCGCGAGCCAGCGGCCGGCCACGGGGCGGGGATGACGAGCGCATGCCCGGTAGATGCCCCAGCCTGCGGGGCTGCAAGCGGCGTTTCCGCAGTTCATCGCGGGGTTCGGTGAGCCTCTACCTCGATCGACCCACAAGGAGTCATATACGTGAGCAAGTCCAATGATTTATCCATCTTCCTGGGTGATTACGGGCCTTCGTTCGTCCGCACCGCGTACCTGCTGACCGGCGACCAGGACCGCGCCAGGAGCCTGGCGATCGACTCGCTGGTGAAGGTGTGCCGCCGCTGGACCGCCGTCCGCGCCAACGGGCCCGCCCTCGTCGTGCTGAGCGAGTTGTACAGGCGGTTCCTGGCCGCCGACGTGCCGCCGCCCGCGACGTACCCGCTGGGCGTGCTGCCGCCCAGGACCCGCGCCGCCTTCGTCGCCCGCCACCACGACGCGCTGCACCCGCAGCAGGTGGCGACGATGACCGGCGTGTGGACGGGCGACCTGGACAGGGAACTGCACCAGGCGCACGCGCACCTCCAGGCCACCCACCCCGAGCTCTTCCCCGCCACCCCGCAGCCCCCGCCCGAGGAGCACGATCCCGGACAGGCCACCTCATCCGGGGAACACCACCCCGAGCGGGCCGCGCCGCCGTTCGAGGAACAGCACCCCGAGTGGGCCGCGCCGTTCGAGGAACAGCGCCCCGAGTGGGCCGCGCCGCCGTTCGGGGAACAGCGCCCCGAGTGGGCCGCGCCGTCCCAGGAGCACGCGGCGGGGCCGCAGGTGCGCGACGGCGCGGAGCCGCGCGGTGGGCTGGTCGCCCTCGTCACCGGCCTGCCCGCCACGCACACCGACGTGGCCGGCGCGGTCCTGGCCCGCATCACCAGGAGCCGCAGGATCCGCGTGGCCACCTGGACGACCGTGTCGGTGGGCACGATGAGCGCGTTCGTGGCCCTGGTCGTGGCGGGCGTGAACTCGATGGCCACCACGTTCGAGCGGGCGATGACCTCGCCGACCAGCTCGTACACGCCGCCCTCCGTGGAAGAGGAGGAGGCGGAGCTGCCCGGCCTGCTGCCGGCCAAGCTGGACGACCCGATCCAGTACGCGTGGCGGGGCTACTGCCGCAGCGAGGGCGAGAACAACGCGAACGACCCCCGGCCCTGCGCCCAGTGGCGGCTGCAGACCACGTCCGGCAACGAATGGCGGCTGGGCGGCGCGCGGGCCGGCTACGACGAGGACAGCGGCGTCACCATGCCCCTGGCCATCAGCCAGGACGGCCGCCGCATCGCCTACCGGCAGCTCAGCGGCCGGTACGCGGTCCGCGACCTGCCCACGGGCGTCGTCAAGCTCATCGACGTCAAGGACGCGCAGGCCACCCCGCACCTCACCGCCTCGCCCAACGGCCGCTTCTTCTCCGTGGACTTCGGCCTGTCCGATGGGGCCACGCTCGACTTCGAGACCGGCGTCACCCACTACGAGCACGGCCAGGAGGTGCACATCCTCGGGGTGACCGACGACGGGACGCGGGCGGTCGCCCAGCAGCGCGACGTCTCCGACGTGCCCGGCCACGCCTCGCTCACCACGTTCCACCTGAACGGCATGCGCGCCCTCGAAGGCGGCTACCGCATCGACCCCGGCCTCATCGGCTTCGGCGGCGCCCTGTCCCCCGACGGCCGCACGCTGGCCCTGATCACGGCGGAGTCCGAGCTCGTCACGATGGACGGCCGCACCGGCCGCATGGGCGGGCCGCGCACGGACCTCTCCGACTACGACGTGATCACCGTCGAGCGCTGGGTCCGCGAGGACGAGGTGCTGGTGCGGTCCTGGGACGACGACGACTACGTGGCGCTGACCAAGGTGAACGTGAAGTCGGGCGACATCACGGAGGTGACCGGCGACTGGGTCGAGTGGCTCGACTACGAGTCCCCGCTGGGCGCGGTCAGGCCGTGATGGAGGGCCCCACCGGGGTTCCGGCGGGGCCCCTGGTTCAGACGGTCTCGTAGACCTGCGCGTTCTCGGCGGGGACGGCCTTGCGGGCGCGCAGTCCCGTCGCCGAGATGGCCAGCCCGACCAGGGCCAGCACCAGCGACACCACGATCGCCGCGCGCAGCGAGCCGATGGACAGCGTCTCGCCGCCGCCCGAGGTGAGCACGGCGGTCACCACCGCCAGCACGATCGCGCCGCCGACCTGGCCGGAGGTGTTCAGCAGGCCGGAGGCCAGGCCCTGCTCGTCGTCGTCCACGCCGTTGGTGGCCTGGATGTTGAGCGAGGGGAACGACAGCGCGAACGCGATGCCCAGCAGGATCATGCCGGGGATCACCATGCCGCCGAGGCTGGGGGTGCGGTCGATGCCGAGGAAGATCGCGTACCCGCTGGCCAGCGCGGCGGCGCCGATCACGATCAGCTTGCCGGTGCCGAACCGGTCGGCGAAGTCGCCCATCTTGGTGGAGGTGACGGCGACGAGCAGGCCGGCGGGCAGGAACGCCATGGCGGTGCCGAGTGCCGACCAGCCGAGCAGGTTCTGGAAGTACTGCATGGCCACGAACTGGAAGGCCACGTACGAGCCCATGAGGATGAGCAGCCCCAGGTTGGCCCGCACGATGTGGCCGGAGCGCAGGATGCCCAGCCGCACCAGCGGGTGGCGGACGCGCAGTTCGGCGAGGACGAACAGGCCGAGCAGGACGGCGACGCCCACCAGCGAGCCGATCGTCTGGAGCGAGGCCCAGCCGGCCTCGGGCGCCTGCACGACGGTGAAGACGAGCAGCAGCATCGACGCGGTGATCGTCACGGCGCCGACCAGGTCGTGACCGCCCTCGGCCCGCTCCTCCCGGCCCTTCGGCAGCACCGTCAACGCGGCCACCAGCGCGATCACGGCGACGGGCACCGGCATGAGCAGCGTCCACCGCCAGCCGATCTCGGTCAGCAAGCCGGACAGCACGAGGCCGAGTGAGTAGCCGCTGGCGCCGCAGGCGGTGAAGATGCTCAACGCCCTGTTGCGCTCCGGGCCCTCGGGAAAGGTCGTCGTGATGATCGACAAAGCGGCGGGCGCGGTGAACGCGGCGGCCACGCCCTTGATGAACCTGGCCGCGATCAGCAATCCGCCGTCGTCCACGACACCACCGAGCAACGACGCCACGGCGAAGACGCCGAGTGCGGCCAGGAACACCCTGCGCCGCCCCAGCAGGTCGGCGGTCCTGCCCCCGAGCAACAGAAGACCGCCATAGCCGAGCACGTAACCGCTGACAACCCATTGCAAGGACGACGTGGTCAGGCCCAGGTCGTGCTGGATGGCGGGGAGGGCGACTCCGACCATCGAGACGTCCAGGGCGTCAAGAAAGATCACTGCGCAGAGCACGGCGAGCGCGCCCCAGCGGGATGAGGAAGAGGACATGAGTCAGAACAATACATGCACGCACATCTAATGCAAGTGCATTTAATGCCGTTGCATGAGTTTTCCCGAAGTGGTAACCTCCGCGACATGGACGAGCGGTTCGTGGTCGACACCTGGCACTACGTCCTGGCCAAACACGCCCAGGCCATGTGCAGGCTGGAGCGCGAGCTGGGCGACCGGCACGGCCTGGGGCCCAGCGAGTTCGAGGTGCTGGATCGGATCGTGCACCACGACAGGAAGCTCCGTATCCAGGAGCTGTGCGAGGAAGTCCACCTCAGTCAGAGCGCGCTCTCGCGCGTGGTGGCCCGCCTGGAGAAGGCCGCGCTCGTCACGCGCGGCGTGTGCGACAGCGACAGACGGGGCGTGTTCGTCTGCATCACCGACGACGGGCGCGCCCGCCACGCCGAAGCCCTGCCGACGCAGCGGGCGGTGCTGGCCGAGGTGTTCGCCGACACCCCGGCCCCCACGGCCACTACTGTGCGGTGATCCGGTCGATGACGAGGGGCAACCGCTCCTCGACCGCCTCCCCCACCGAGTAACCGCCCTCCAACGCCTCCAGCGCCCGCTCGAAGCGGGACGTCTCGTCGGCGTGCAGCGTCATCAGCGGCTGCCCGGCCCGCACCAGATCCCCCGGCTTGGCGTGCAGCTCGATCCCGGCCCCGAACGAGACCGGATCCTCCTTGCGCGCCCGCCCGGCGCCGAGCCGCCAGGCGGCCAGCCCCACGGCGTACGCGTCCAGCCGGGTCAGCACCCCGGAGGCGGGCACCTCCACCGTCATCGTCTCGGCGGCCCTGGGCAGCAGCGCGTCCGGGTCACCGCCCTGCGCGGAGATCATGCGCCGCCACGCGTCCATGGCCGAGCCGTCCTCCAGCGCCTTCTCCGGGTCCTTGCCCGAGGAGATCCCGGCGGCCTCCAGCATCTCCCGCGCCAGCCGTACGGTCAGCTCCACCACGTCGGCGGGCCCGCCACCGGCCAGCACCTCCACCGACTCGGCGACCTCCAGCGCGTTGCCCACGGCCCGCCCCAGGGGCCGGTCCATGGCGGTCATCAGCGCGACGGTACGCACGCCCGCGTCCGTGCCGAGCGCGACCATGGTCTCGGCCAGCTCGCGAGCGGCCGGGACGGTCTTCATGAACGCCCCCGAGCCCACCTTCACGTCCAGGACCAGCGAACCCGTCCCTTCGGCGATCTTCTTCGACATGATCGACGAGGCGATCAGCGGGATCGACTCGACGGTGCCGGTGACGTCCCGCAGCGCGTAGAGCTTCTTGTCGGCGGGCGCCAGCCCCGACCCCGCCGCGCACACCACGGCCCCGGCGGAGCGCAGCACGCCGAGCATCTCGTCGTTGGAGAGCGAGGCCCGCCAGCCGGGGATGGACTCCAGCTTGTCCAGAGTGCCGCCCGTGTGCCCCAGCCCCCGCCCGGAGAGCTGCGGCACGTACGCGCCGCACGCGGCCACCAGCGGAGCCAGCGGCAGCGTGATCTTGTCGCCGACGCCGCCCGTCGAGTGCTTGTCGGCCGTCGGCCGGTCGAGCGCCGACCAGTCCATGCGCTCGCCGGAGCGGATCATGGCCTGCGTCCAGTCGGCGATCTCGCGCCGGTCCATGCCGTTCAGCAGGATCGCCATGGCCAGCGCCGACATCTGCTCGTCGGCCACGTCGCCCCGCGTGTACGCGTCGATCACCCAGTCGATCTGGGCCGTGGCCAGCTCGCTCCGGTCGCGCTTGGCGCGGATGACCTCGATGGCGTCCATGTCACGCGCTCCCGCTGATCTCGACGGCGTCCATGTCACGCGCTCCTGCTGAGGTCCTGCGGCCCGAACGCGTACGGCAGGATCTCGGCCATGCGCTTCGGCCCGTCCTCCGTCTCGACCAGCAGCTCCTCGCCGCCGAACTCGTACAGGAGCTGACGGCAGCGCCCGCACGGCATCAGCAGCTCACCGTGACCGTCCACGCAGGTGAACGCCACCAGCCTGCCGCCGCCCGAGCGCTGCAACGCCGAGACCAGGCCGCACTCGGCGCACAGGCCCAGGCCGTAGGAGGCGTTCTCGACGTTGCAACCCGTGACGATGCGGCCGTCGTCCACCAGCGCGGCCGCGCCGACGGGGAACTTGGAGTACGGCGCGTACGCGTGCCGCATGGCCTCGGCCGCCTCGTCCCTGAGGCCGTTCCAGTCGATGTTCAATGTTGTTCCCCCCGGCGGTAGACGACGCCGTCGGCCTTGGGCATCCGCAGGCGCTGGGAGGCGACCAGGAGCACGAGCAGCGTGAGCACGTGTGGCGTGATGAAGACGAACTCGTTCGGCAACTGGTCGACGGTCAGCCAGAGCCAGAACAGGATGACCGCGCCCAGGGCGGCCACGGCCATCAGGGTGTACCGCTTGGTCTCCCGCCCCGCCAGATCTGTCGTCATGAGCCTGCGCACCTGGAGGCCCACATAGATCAGCAGCAGCACCGCGCCGAACAGGAAGAACGTGGTGACGGCGGTGGAGCTGCGCAGTTGCAGGCCGTCGGCGTAGCCGAACAGCGAGGCTCCGGCGGCGAGCCCGCCGGGCCGCCAGTTGCCGAAGATCATCGCGGCCAGGCCGATGAAGCCGCGCCCCGCCGTCTGCCCCTCGACGTACTTGGTGGAGACGAAGACCAGGAACACGCCGCCGAGCCCGGCCAGCGCGCCGGAGACGACCACCGCGATGTACTTGATCAGGTAGACGTTGACGCCCAGCGACTCGGCCGCCCACGGGTTCTCGCCCGCCGAGCGCAGCCGCAGGCCGAACGAGGTGCGCCAGAGCACGAAGTACGTCAGCGGCAGCAGCAGCACCGCCAGGAGCACCAGGATGTTGATCTCGTGCGTGAGCCCGCGCACGATTCCGGCCACGTCGGACAGCAGGAACCAGTGCGTGCTCTCCAGCTTGCCGAGCAGGTCGGGGCCGTCGGAGAACACCGGCAGGCTGGGCGTCCACGTCTCCCCCGTGATGGCGGGCGAGGTGGTGATGCCCGCGCCCGCCTCCGCCGCCGGGGTGCCCTCCTTGTAGAGGACCTCCGACAGGAAGCGGGTGATGCCGGGGCCGAGCAGGTTGATGGCGACGCCGCTGATGATGTGGTCGACGCCGAAGGTGACGGTCGCGATCGCGTGCAGCAGCCCGCCGAGCGCGCCGCCGATCAGCCCGGCGGCCAGCGCGGCCACGGGACCCCACTGGTAGCCGGCCCAGCCAGCGAACCAGGTGCCGAGCACCATCATGCCTTCGAGGCCGATGTTGACCACGCCGGCCCGCTCGGCCCACAGGCCGCCGAGCCCGGCCAGGCCGATCGGCACCGCGAGCAGCAGGGCGGCGGCGAACGTGCCGGAGGAGGTGATGTCGGTCTCGCCGGACACGACCCGCACCAGCGACATCACCAGGATGAGCGCGGCGACGCCGATGAGCGTCAGATGGTACTTGCCGACCCGGGTCATGCGTTCACCTCAACCGGTGTGTTCCTGCCGAGCTGCTGGGCGGCGCGCCGCTCTTCGAGCCTGAGCGCGATCCGGTTCGTCACCTCGTTGGCCACCACGACCAGCAGGACGATCGTGCCCTGGATGATCGTGATGACGGACGGCGGGATGTCGGCGAACTGCAGCGCGCCCTGCGCCCGGTCCAGGAACGCGAACAGCAGCGCGGCGATCGCGATGCCGACGGGCTTGTTCCGGCCGAGCAGCGCCACCGCGATGCCGAGGAAGCCCAGGCCCGCAGTGAAGTTGGAGTTGTAGGCGCCCCTGTCGCCGAGGATCTCGGGCAGCCCGATGAGCCCGGCGATCGCCCCGGACAGCACCATCGCGGAGATCACCATCTTCTTCGGGTTGACGCCTGAGGCGAGGGCGGCGGGGCCGTTGAGCCCGCTGGCCTTGATGTTGAAGCCGAAGCGGGTGCGTTCCAGCACCACCCAGATCGCCACGCCGAGCACGATGGCCACGATGAGGAAGCCCCACAGGCCGCCGCCCCTGGTCGGCGGGAGCAGCCCGAACCCGTCGAACAGGAAGTTCAGGTCGGGAAACATGGCCGAGTCGGGCAGTTCCGGCGTGGACACGGTGAGCTCGCCCTCCGCGCGCTGTCCCGCGAAGGGCCCGCGGACCAGGAAGGCCGCCAGGTTGATCGCGATGTAGTTCAGCATGATCGTGGAGATGACCTCGTTCACGCCCCTGGTCACCTTCATGATGGCAGGGATGAGCGCGTACAGGCCGCCGACCAGCGCCGCGACCACAATGATCACCGTGATCTGGAGAGGCGCGGGCGCCGTGAACGTGGAGCCCACGTAGGCGGCGCAGATGGCCGCGATCCGGTACTGGCCCTCGACGCCGATGTTGAAGAGGTTCATGCGGAAGCCGACGGCCACCGCCAGACCGGCGATGAACAGCGGCACCGCGCGGTTGAGGAAGGTCGCGATCGAGTTCGACTGCGCCCGCGCGGCCTCGCCGAAGTCGAAGAGCGCGGTGAGCGCGGTGAGAGGTTCGCCACCGGCGATGATGATCGCCACGCTGCAGATCGCGATCGCCAGGATGACGGCGACGACGGCGCCGGCGACGGTGAGCAGCGCCCGGTTGAGCCCGGCGGGCATCACGTCTCCTCAGTGCCGGCGATGGCGCCGGTCATGTAACCGCCCAGCCGTTCGGGCGTGATGTCGGAAGGGTCGAGCGCGGCCACCAGCCGCCCCCGGTAGATCACCTGGATGGTGTCGGACAGCCCGATCAGCTCGTCCAGGTCCGCCGAGATGAGCAGCACCGCGAGCCCGGCGGCGCGGGCGTTGCGCAGGTGGTCCCAGATGGCCGCCTGGGCGCCGACGTCCACGCCGCGGGTGGGGTGGGCGGCGATGAGGAAGGCGGGCTCGCCGCTCATCTCGCGGCCCACGATCAGCTTCTGCTGGTTGCCGCCGGACAGGGCCAGGGCGAGAGTGTCCACGCCGGGCGTGCGCACGTCGTAGTCGCGGACGATGCGCTCGGTGTCGGCCTTGGACGCGCGCCGGTTGACCCAGATGCCGCTGCGGGCGGGCTTCCTGGTCTGGTGGCCGAGCACCCGGTTCTCCCACAGCGACGCCTCCAGGAGCAGGCCCTGGCGGTGGCGGTCCTCGGGGATGTAGCCGATGCCGGACTCGCGGCGCCTGAGCGTGGACCAGGTGCTGATGTCCTGGCCGGCGAGCTCGATGCGGCCCTGCGCGGGCCGGATGCCCATGATGGCCTCGATCAGCTCGGACTGGCCGTTGCCCTCGACGCCGGCGATGCCGAGGATCTCACCCTGGTGAATGTCGAACGAGACGTCGTCGAGGAGCAGGCGTTCGCCCTCGCCCGGCATGGTGAGCTCGGCGACCTTCAGGGTGACGACGTCGGTCACGGTGGACTCGCGGGTCTCGGGCGTGGGCAGCTCGCTGCCCACCATCAGCTCGGCGAGCTGCCGCGCGGTGACCTCGGACGGGTTCACGCTGGCGACGGTGGTGCCGCGCCGGATCACGGTGATCGCGTCGGCGATGTCGAGCACCTCGTCGAGCTTGTGCGAGATGAAGATGACCGTCAGGCCTTCGGCCTTCAGCTCGCGCAGGTTCTGGAAGAGCTCCTCGACCTCCTGCGGCACCAGAACGGCCGTCGGCTCGTCGAGGATGAGGATGCGGGCGCCGCGGTAGAGGACCTTGAGGATCTCCACGCGCTGGCGGTCGCCGACGCCGAGGCCCTCGACGAGCTTGTCGGGGTCGACGCGCAGGCCGTGGGTCTCGGCCAGCTCGACGATGCGCCGGCGGGCGGCGGCCGTGTCGAGGGTGCCGATCCGGGTCGGCTCGGCCCCGAGGACGATGTTCTCCAGGACGGTGAAGTTGTCGGCGAGCATGAAGTGCTGGTGCACCATGCCGATCCCGACCGCGATGGCGTCGCTCGGCGTGCGGAAGCTGACCTCCGTGCCGTTGACCTTGATCGTTCCCTCGTCCGGCTTCTGCATGCCGTAGAGGATCTTCATCAGGGTGGATTTGCCCGCGCCGTTCTCCCCGACGATGGCGTGCACCGTGCCGGGCTGGACGGTGATGCGGATGTCGTGGTTCGCGACGACACCGGGGAAACGCTTGGTGATGCCCTCCAGCTCTACGGCGGGTTTCACCGTGGCCAGGGTGTCAGCACTCATTTCGCCTCTCCTACAGGGGGCGGGATAGACAGAAGGCCCGAAGTCGGGACTCCGGGCCCTCCGCTGTCTCTCTTACCCCGATTACGGCTTGGCAGGAACCGTGATTTTGCCGTCGACGATGTCCTTCTTGGCAGCGTCGAGCTTGTCCTTGATGTCGTCGATCTCGCCGCCCGTGGTGGACAGGCCCACGCCGTCGACCTTCAGGTCGTACGTGGTGTCCGTGCCGCCCTTGGCGCCGCCCTGGAAGGCCTTGATGAACTCGAACACGCCGACGTCGACGCGCTTGAGCATCGAGGTCATGATCACCGACTGCAGGTCGGTCTCCTTGACCGTCTGGCGCTGGTCGGAGTCGACGCCGATGGCCTTCTTCTTGGCCGCGGCCGCCGCCTGGAACACGCCGAGGCCGGAGTCGCCGGAGGCGTGGTAGACGATGTCCGCGCCGTCCTGGTACATCTTCTCGGCCGCGACCTTGCCCTTGTCGGGGGCCTTGAAGCCGGAGAAGTCACCGTTGGGGGTGAGGTACTTGACGTCGATCTTGGCGTCCGCCTTGACCGACTTCACGCCCGCCACGAAGCCCGCCTCGAACTTCTTGATCAGGTCGCTCTCGACGCCGCCGACGAAGCCGACGTGGCCGGACTCCGCCTTGGTCGCCGCGGCGACGCCCGCCAGGTAGGAGCCCTGCTCCTCGGCGAACAGCAGGCCGGTCACGTTGGGCGCGTTGGAGGCCGAGTCGACGATCGCGAACTGGATGTCGGGGTACTCCTCCGCCGCCTTCTTGACGTCCTCGGCGTAGGCGAAGCCGACCCCGATGATCGGGTTGTAGCCGGCGTCCGCGAGCTGGCGGAGCAGGTCGCCGCGGTTGGAGCCGTCAGCGGACGGGCTGAGCTCCTTGATCTCCGCGCCGAGGTCCGTCTTGGCCTTCTCCAGGCCGGCGTAGGCCGAGTCGTTGAAGGACTTGTCACCACGCCCGCCGACGTCGAACGCGAGACCCACCTTGAGGTCGCTCTTCGGCGCCTCGCTGCTCGCCGCGCCGGTCGGCTCCTGGCTGGCTGCCGTGGTCCCCCCACCGCCGCCACCGCAGGCGGCCGCCGCCATGAGCAGTACGCCGGCGACCGAGCCGAGCGCCACCTTGTTGAATCGCTTGCCGAGCAAGGCGACTCCCTTCCGTTTCCCCGCCGCCGATTTGGTCGCAGGCGCGACAGAACGTACGGCACCTGCACGGAAGATAGTTGCTTGACCAGGGACAACCAAACCGGGACACAGGGTCGCAACCGCTCCGTTACCGACATCACTCGCGTCCGTGACCTGAATCGCGATTCAGGCACATCGGACGCACCAGCAAAGATTTACTCAACTTTGGTGGTCGATCAGCTCTTGCCCTGAGGGCCCGTCGTGACGGAGATTCCGACCGACGGTGGAAATCTTCGTATCGGAGCCCCGCATGCACCCGTGGAGAGCCCTCTCCGTGCCGCTGGCCGCCTTACTCGTGGCGACCCTCACCGGCACCCAACCCGCCACGGCCGGCACCCCGGCCATCAAGATCGAGAACAACGCGACCCAGCCGATCTTCTCCAGGGCGGACGCCATCCAGCAGACGGTGTTCGTCGAGGTCGAGGGAACCGACAGCGACCACGACGGCGTCAACGACAGGGTCGCCGTGGACATCCTGCGCCCCAAGGAAACCGACCAGGGCCTCAAGGTCCCGGTGATCATGGAGGCGAGCCCCTACTACGCCCCCGGCAACGACGTCGCCAACCACCCCGTGGACGTGGACGAGAACGGCGTCCCCCTGCCCGCCATGACCGCCCTGTCGGCCAAGCTGGACGCCGCCGGCCCGTTCGACAGCTACTACGACAACTACTTCGTGCCCCGCGGCTACGCCATCGCGCTGGTCGAGAACCTCGGCAGCGCCCGCGCCACCGGCTGCCCCACCTCGGGCGGCCGCAACGAGACCGCCGGCCCGAAGGCCGCCATCGACTGGCTGAACGGCCGCGCCAAGGGCTTCGACGCCGCGGGCAACCCCGTCGAGGCCACCTGGTCCACCGGCAAGGTCGGCATGATCGGCGTCTCGTACAACGGCACCCTGCCCAACGCCGTCGCCGCCACCGGCGTGCGCGGCCTGGAGACGATCGTGCCGATCGCCGCCATCTCCAGTTGGTACGACTACTACCGCGCCAACGGCGGCGTCCTGGCCCCCGGCGGCTTCCAGGGCGAGGACCTCGACGTGCTCGCCAAGTACGTCCTGACCAGGCAGAACGGCCAGGAGGCGTGCGGCGACGTGGTGGACGGGCTGACCGCCACCCAGGACCGGATCACCGGCGACTACAGCCCGCTCTGGGACGAGCGCAACTACCTCAACGACGTGCGCAAGGTGAAGGCCAGCGTCTTCCTCGTGCACGGCCTCAACGACTGGAACGTCAAGACCAAGCAGTTCGCGCAATGGTGGTACGCCCTGTCCAAGCGGGACGTGCCGCGCAAGATCTGGCTGCACCAGGGCACCCACATGAGCCCCTTCAACCTGCGCACCGCCGAGTGGCTGCGCCAGCTCCACGGCTGGTTCGACCACTGGCTGTACGGGATCGACTCGGGCATCATGCGCGAGCCGCAGGCCGACGTGGAGGGCACGGTCGGCCAGTGGGCCCAGTACCCGTCCTGGCCGCTGCCGGGCTCGGTCACCGTCCCGCTCCACCCGGGCTCCGGCTCCTCACTCGGCCTGGTCCCGCGCCCGCGCTCGGCCCCTGAGACGTTCACCGACCAGAACGTCAGAACGGCCGAGGACCTGGTCGAAGCGGTGGGAGCCGATCCGAACCGGCTGGCCTACACGACCGGGGCGCTCCCTGCCGACGTGCGGATCTCGGGGACGCCGACCGTGTCGGTGCGGGCCTCGTTCAAGGCCGGGGCCTCGCCGTACCTGACGGCGCTGCTGGTGGACTACGGCACCGACGTCCGCCCGAACGGGACGCTCGTCTCCACCGGGCAGACCTACTGCTACGGGCAGGGGGTGCCGGGCGACACCGGCTGCACCCTGCTCCGGACGCTCGGGACCTCGACCACCGCGTACAAGATCGTCACGCGGGGATGGCTGGACGTGCGCAACCGGCATCGGGCGGATCGCAGCGAGCCGGTGCGGGCCGGTAAGGAGTACAGCTTCTCGTGGGACTTCCAGCCCACGGACTACCTGTTCAAGAAGGGGCACCGGCTGGGGCTGGTGATCATCTCCACCGACTACGACTACACGTTGCGGTATCCGGCCGGCACCCAGGTCACCGTGTCGCCGGGCAAGTCGGCGCTGCGGCTTCCCGTGGTGCTCGGCCGACTGCCGTAACGAGCTTCCCGTAGCCCCGTGCGGTGGGGTGCACCGCTCTCCCACCGCACGGGCTGGGGTCCTCTTGGGGAAGGGACAGCGCTCGCGATGCGGGCGGCACGAGCGTCGCGGGACGGCATCCGCCCTCGCCGAGCCATCGCCGCCGAGCGGTCGCGCCCAGCAGCGCAGCCCGCCCACCCCGCGCCGTGCTGGTCCCAAGAAGAAACCCCCGCCGAAGTACGGCGGGGGTCCGGAAGGGCGGTCAGGCCAGGGCGGAGGTGATCGAGTCGAGCGGCCCGACCTCCCACAGCGCCGTGAGCGCCGTGGCGGCCATCACCCGCACGCCCATCCCGATGGCCTTCTCATCGACGTCGAACGTCCCCTGATGGATGTCGTACGTCACCCCGTCGGGCGACCGGGTGCCCAGCCGCGCGAACGCGCCCGGGATCGACTCCAGGTACCAGGCGAAGTCCTCGCCGCCCAGCGACTGCTGGGTGGGCACGACGGCCCCGGCGCCGAGGGCCCGCTCGGCGGCCTCGGCCAGCATCTCGACGCTGACCTCGTCGTTGACCACCGGCGGCACCCCGCGCGTGTAGTCCATCGTGGCCTCGATGCCGTACGCGCTGGCGACCGACTCCAGCAGCGACTTGATCAGGTCGGGAGCGGCGTGCCAGGCGTTCTCGTCGAGGCAGCGCACCGTGCCGGCGGCGACCCCGTCGTCGGGGATGGCGTTGGCGGCGGAGCCGGCCTCGACGCGGCCCCAGACGAGGCTGAGGGACGAGCGCGGGTCGACGCGGCGCGACAGCGCGGCGGGCAGCTCGGTGAGGATCTTGGCGAGGGCGAAGACGAGGTCGGCGGTGAGGTGGGGGCGGGCGGTGTGGCCGCCGGGCCCGGAGACCCGCACGACGATCTTGTCGCAGGCCGAGGTGATGGGCCCGCTCCTGAGGCCGACCTGGCCGACGTCCACGCGTGGGTCGCAGTGGAGGCCGAAGATGCGGTCGACGCCGCTGATGCCGCCCTGCGCCATGACCTCCAGGGCGCCGCCGGGGAGCTCCTCGGCGGGCTGGAAGATCAGCCGCACCCGGCCGGGCAGGAGCCCCGCGGCGGCCTGCTGGGCCAGGAAGAGCGAGGTGCCGAGCAGGATCGTGGTGTGCACGTCGTGCCCGCACGCGTGGCATGATCCGGCCACGGTCGAGCGGTAGGACACGTGATCCTTCTCGTCCTGCAGCGGCAGGGCGTCGATGTCGGCGCGCAACGCGACGGTCGGCCCGTCGCCGCTGCCCACGTCGCAGATGAGCCCCGTCCCCCTGGGGAGCACCGAAGGCGTCAGCCCCGCGGCGGTGAGCCGCTCGGCGATCCGCTGTGTGGTGCGATATTCGGCGAAGGCCAGCTCGGGGTGCATGTGCAGGTCGCGGCGGAATGCCACCAGCTCCTGCTCGGTCTCCGCCAGGAACGCGTCGAGTTCCCCCCGCAGCTCACGTCCCCGCATATGTCACCGTCCCGTCCCATGCCGCGCGCCCCGCACCTTGCTGGCCATCGCGGCTCTGCGCTCCAAGAAAAACTCTCCATCCCGCGGTGGCCACCCGGTTGAGCGGCCGCTCGGCGAATCAAAAGACACACCCACTGGTTTGGTGCGCGAGATCGTCAGCACGGGCTTCGCAGTCATCTGTCGCGATTGCCGCTGCAGCCGGGGAGCACAGCGGTCGGCCGTGAGCCCGATGGCGATGCTTCGACTTTATCGCTACCGTGCCGCTTCGCGGCGGCAGATACCCCAAAAGTTGCCTGACCGCAGGCCCGTAACCGCAGGTAAGTCACGTTCCGTACGCATACGGCTGATCCGGAAATAGTCACAAGGGATCAGTAGATCGTGACCCGATGCTGTCAGTTCAAACGTGGTCAGCGATTCCGAATCCTGTCACCTTCTGTCATGGTCATCACACTTCAGCGCTGGCTGCATTTGAGAAGAATGCGTGTTTCACTCGCTATATGATCACTAATATCCCGTTCGGGGAGAAGAGTGCTGGGTTGAGCATCTTCGAGCCGAGTGAGGGGACCCTGGTGGTCGTACCCTCGCTCTCCCTTCCGCAGGATGAGCTTCGCCGGATCACGGGGGCCAGGTCGTACGAGGAGCGCCTGCTGTTCCTCTTACTCACGCTCCGCGAGCCCGGGGTCAAGGTGGTCTACCTCTCCTCCGCGCCCGTCGATCCCGACATCATCGACTACTACTTCGCCTTCCTGCCGGATCCGGATGACGCGGCCAAGCGTCTGACGCTGATCAGCCTCGACGACCCCTGGTCTCAGCCGTTGACCAGGACCCTGCTCGACCGGCCCGACGCCGTCGAGCAGCTGCGCGCGGCGATCGACGGCGACGCTTGGCTCGTCCCGTTCGTGCTGAGCGAGCTCGAGGAGGAGCTCGCGTCGCTACTCAACGTTCCCCTCTACGGACCCGCGACGTCCCTTTCCTATTACGGCTCCAAGAGCGGGGCCCGGGAAGTGGGACATGAGGCGGGCGTGCCGATGGCGCGTGGCTTCGGCGACGTGCGGTCCGAGCTCCAGATCGAGGAGGCCCTGGAGGCGCTGCCGGGCGAGCGGGTGATCGTCAAGCTGAACGACGCCTACTCCGGGCTCGGCAACGCGATCGTCACGAAGGCCGACAGATCGTCTACCAGCTTCTCCGCGGCCGGGGAGACCTGGGACCACTATCTGCGCAAGGTCCGGGATCGGGGGGCGGTGGTGGAGGAGTTCATCGAACATAGGCCGCTCTACTACCCGAGCGCGCTGGCTCAAATCACGCCGGGCGGAGAAGCTCAGGTGCTCGCCACGCACGACCAGGTGCTGGGCGGCCCCAACGGGCACGTCTACCAGGGCTGCACGTTCCCCGCGGCGCCCGAGTACCGCGCCGAGGTGGGCGAGTCGGCCGCGCGGATCGCCCGGATCCTGGCGGATCGCGGCGTGGTCGGGCTGTTCGGGATGGACTTCTTCGCGCTGAAGGCCGACGCCGGCTACGCGGCGCTGCTGTGCGAGATCAACCTGCGGATCGGCGGCACCACGCATCCGTTCGGCGCCGCCGTGCTGACGACCGGGGCCACCTACGATCCGGCCACCGGTCACCTCATGTCCGGAGATCAACCTAAGTTCTACACGGCGACCGACAACTGCGCCTCCGGCTGCCTCCGGGGGCGTACGCCCGGTGAGGTGATGCGGACTGCCGACCGGCTCGGGATCGGCTTCGACGCCCAGCGGCGCACCGGCAATGTCTTCCACCTGCTCGGCGCCATCCCCGAGCACGGCAAGCTGGGCTTCACCTCGATCGGCGACTCCCGCGAGGAGGCCGACGAGCTGCACGCGCTCACCCGGCGGCTGCTCTGCGGTCCGTGACGCGGGAGCCGCGCAGCGCGCGCCAGCCGATCACCGCCAGCACGGCGCCAAGGATCACGTTCACCACGATCAGCACCCCGTGCACCACATAGAAGCTCGTCGGGTGGCCATCGGCCAAGTTAAACCCCAGGTTCACCCACTCAAAGATCATGAACGCGCCGAGGACGATGAGGAATACGGCGATCTTTCGTGACACATGTACCTCTCTAGCATCGAACGTGGATCTTCGGGGGATGTGTCGCCACATGCGCAATAACACGGAGCTACGCTGAGACCGCCATGTGGACGAAACTCGTGCCGGTCACGGCACTCATCGCCTCGGTCGCGCTCACCGGCGGGACCGCATACGCCGCGCCGACGACACCTGTCGGTGGCGAGGCGCTGGGCAGCCGCGGCCTCGTCGCCCCAGCGGGCGTCAAGAAGCCGCCCAAGAGCAAGGCTACTTCGTACGTCATCGCGGACGCCGACACGGGTGAGGTGCTGGCAGCCAAGGACCCCCACGGGCGTTACCTGCCGGCCAGCACCCTGAAGACGCTGACCGCGCTCACCCTGATCCAGAAGCTCGACAAGAACCGCAAGGTCCGGCCCAGCCACAACGCCTGCAACCAGGAGGGCAGCGCGGTCGGCCTGACGCCGAAGGTCACCTACAAGATCGACGACCTGTTCAAGGCGCTGATGATGTCGTCGGGCAACGACGCCGCCATGGCGCTGGCCGAGGCGAACGGCAGCCTGGCCCAGACCATGAGCGACATGAACGCCGAGGCCAAGCGGCTGCAGGCGAACGACACCGTGGCCAAGACGCCCAGCGGCCTGGACAAGCCGGGCCAGAGCAGCTCGGCCTACGACCTGGCGCTGATCGCCCGCGCGGGGCTGGCGAACCCGGACTTCCGGCGTTACATCAGTACGAAGACCGCCAAGTTCCCGGCGCCCAAGGGCTACTACGAGATCAGCAACCACAACAAGCTGCTGTGGCGCTACAACGGCATGGTCGGCGTGAAGAACGGCTGGACGTCCAAGGCGCAGGCCAGCTTCGTCGGCGCGGCCACCCGCGGCGGCCACACCGTCGTGGTGAGCATCATGCGGCACGAGGGCGGCTTCTGGGACGAGGTGACCCAGCTCCTCGACTGGGGCTTCTCGGTGCGTGGCAAGGTCACCCCGGTCGGGCGGCTCGTGGACCCGCTCCCCGCCTCGGCGCTCGCCGCGCCGCAGCCGTCGGCCACGCCGGGAGCTCCGAGTGCGTCGGCCTCGCCCGCCGGCTCGGTCACGCCGGCCGTCCAGCCGCCGCTGCTCGACACGGCCGCCTCCAAGCAGACCGACTCCACCAAGACGGTCGGCTCGCTGGTGATCGGCGGCGGGCTGCTGTTCGGGCTGATCTGGCTGGGCTACGGGATCCGCCGCAAGCGCGGCCGGTCACGCACCTGACCGTTCGGGCATGGGCGCGGGGCCGTCCCCGGGCGGGCTGTCCACCTCCGTGGACGGGATCGGCGACGGGGACGGCGGCGGGCAGAGCCCCGTGGTGGCGGTCCAGGCCGCGACGAAGAGGATCAGCCTGGCCGAGAAGTTCATCCAGACCAGCAGCCCGACGATGGCTGCGAAGGCGCCGTACACCACGTTGCCCATCGTGGTCGCCAGCAGCAGCGTCGCGATCTGCTTGAGCAGGCCGAAGGAGATCGCGCCCAGCAGCGCCCCCTTGGCGATCACCCGGAACGGCTGGGTGGGCCTGGCCACCCAGCCGAGCACGATCACGAACAGCAGCCAGTCGGCCCCCACGCTCGCCGCGATCCCGGCGATCCTGAACAGCAGCGTGCCCACCAGCGTGTCCCCGCCGAACACGAACTTCATCACGTGGTCGGTGGCGGTCGTGGCGAACCCGGCGACCAGGACGGACGCGATCGCGGTGGCGCCCAGCAGGATCAGCGACGCGAGGTCGCGCAGCTTGCCGACGAAGAAGTCGAGCGGCGGCGTGGTAGTCATCGACATCTCGCGCAGCGCCCCGCGCAGCGCGTCGAGCGCGCCGAGCCCGGCGTAGAGCAGGCCCAGCAGGCCGATGATCCCCGCCGCCGTCTTCGCCTCGGCGATGTTGTCGAGGTCGAAGTTGAGCTTGTCCATGATGCCGGGCAGCCGCTCGGAGATGGCTTCCTGCATCGCGTCCCGGGTGGTCTCGCTAGTGGCCACCACGAACCCGAGCAGCGAGTACCCCAGCACCAGCAGTGGGAAGAAGGACAGGAACGTGAAGTAGGTGACGGCGCCGGCCAGCCGGTCGCCGGACTGGAGCTGGTAGCGCTGCGCCGCCCTGATGAGATGGTCGAGCGACAGCCTGCGCACCCGCCAGTGGTCGAGCTTGCCGCGGCCCCACGCCTTCACCGATTCGACGCGCTCGGTAAGCCCCGCCATCACACCCCTCTTCCTACAGAGGCGATCACATCACGACCACCGCCTCGGCGGTCTCCGCCAGGGCCGCCAGAACCGCGGGCAGATCGTGATGGAGCAACTGCCCACCACGCTTCACCACACGCCCCCCGACCATGACGGTGTCCACGCAGCCAGTATCGGCGTTCAGCACGACGGCGGCGATGGGGTCGTGCGCGCTCGCCATGCCGAGCCGGTCGGTGCGCAGGAGCTGCAGGTCTGCCTGCTTGCCCGGCCGCAGCGAGCCGACCACCTCGCCGAGCCCGACCACCTGGGCGCCTTCGAAGGTGGCCATGCGCAGCGCGTCGCGGGTGGTGAAGCCGAGGCCCGCACCGTCGGGCCGGCCACGTTCGAGCAGGTGGGCGGTGCGCATCTGGCTGAACATGTCGCCGGGCGAGCACACCACCGTGTCGGCGCTGAGCCCGGTGGGGATGCCCGCCGCCCTGAGCCTGCCGGTGGTGGGGTAGCCGATGCCGAGGTTCATCTCGTCCACGGGCGAGACCGAGGCGGTGGCGCCCGCCGCCGCGATGCGCTTGAGCTCCTCGTCGGTGTAGTGCAGCGCGTGCACGAACGTGGTGGGGGTGGCCAGCAGCCCGTGCTCCTCCAGGAACGCCAGCCCCCTCGCGGCGCTCTGCCTGCCGTGCCCGCCCAGGTGCGCGGTGACGGGCAGGCCCAGCTCGGCGGCCAGCCGCCACTCCTCCAGTGCGCGCTCCTCGCCGGCGATCTCCGGCCCGAGCGCCGCGAGCGCCATCGTGACCAGGCCGGGCGCGCCGAAGTGCGTCTCGCGCACGCGCCTGGTCTCCGCCGCCAGCCCGCCGGGCTCGCCGCCGTAGCAGTAGCCGAAGACCGTTCTGATGCCGGACGCGCTCAGCGCCCGCACGGCGTCGTCAGTGTGCTCGGGGCTGAACTGGGCGTGCGACCAGTCGAGCAGCGTGGTGACGCCGGAGTCGAGGCACTCCAGCGCGCCGGCCAGGTTGCCCGCGTACAGGTCGCGGGGGCGGTGGCGGGGGGCGAGCTCGGTGATGATCCGCCGCATGTAGCCGCGGAAGTCGATGTCGGGCGCGACCGCCCTGATGCCGGCCTGCCAGGTGTGGCGGTGCGTGTCGACGAAGCCGGGCAGCACGAGGGCGCCGGTCGCGTCGATGACCTCCGCGCCCGGCTCCACGGGCAGGCCGGGGCCGACCTCGGTGATGGTGCCGCCGTCGACGCGTACGTCCACCCGGCCCAGCACCACGGGCTCGGGCTCGGTGTCGATGACGACACCGTTCTTGATCAGGATGGTGGATGTCATAGCCGAAAGCTTAAGAAAAAGCTTTTCAGAAAGCAATCCCCTGATGGGTATCCTCGATCACGTGAAACCGGACGAGATCGACGCGATGGTGCCCCGCTGGCAGGAAGCGGGCCTGTCGTCGTCGCTCATCGCCACCCTTGAGCTGGGCAAGCGCGTCTCGCGGCTCAACATGCTGTTCGAGCAGGCCATCAAGGGCGACCTGGCGGAGCTGGGGCTGACGTACGCCGAGTTCGACGTGCTGGCGGCGCTGCTGCGGGCGCCGTCGTACCGGATGAGACCCAGCGAGCTGGCCAAGTCGCTCTTCCTCACCTCGGGCGGCATCAGCAACGTGCTGCAGCGGCTGAGCGCGGCCGGGCACGTGGAGCGCGAGGCCGACGAGGGGGACGCACGCAGCCGCTGGGTCCGGCTCACCGGCGAGGGGCGGCGCGTGGCGGTGGCCGCGCTGGAGACCACCGCCGGCGCCTATCAGGACGTCGTCGCCGGCGTCCCCGAGGAGAACGTCCGGCAGGCGGCGGACGCCCTGCGCGAGGTCCTGACCCACCTGGGCCGCCGCCGCCCCCGCTGACCCCGCCGCGCCCCGAGGGCCTCGCGAGCAGCCCTCAGAGGCCCCGACGCGCGGCCCAGGCCCCGATGGCGGCGGCGATGGCGTGCGGGCTGTCCTCGGGCGCGTGGTGACCGGCCGGGCCGCAGTGCTCGGTCTCCAGACCGGCGATGTTGCCCGCACACCAGGCGGCCATCGCCTCGGTGATGAGCAGCGTCGGCGAGGAGTCGAAGGTGAGCAGCAGCTTGGGCACCTCGTCGCTGGCGGCGAGCCACTTGCCGTAGCCCTCGATCCGCTCGACCACGTCGGCGGGGTCGCCGTCGATCGGCTGCGAGCGCGCCCACTGCAGCAGCGGCCGGCGGCTCTCCCGCGTCGGGTACGGCTCCAGGTACGGCCGCCGCTCCTCCTCGCTCAGCGGGTGCAGCACGCCGCCGGTGAACGCGGTCTCCAGCAGCATGTTCTTGTCCAGCACCAGCGTCTCGCCCTCGGGGCTCCTGATGAGCTCGCTCCTGGCGCGCGGCCCGTCGCCCAACTCGGCCGAGCGGAGCGGCCGCACGAAGGTCTCCAGGAAGGCCACGCCGCGCGTACGGCCAGGATGGCGGGCCGCCCAGTCGAACGCCAGCGCCCCGCCCCAGTCGTGACCGACCAGCACGACCTCGTCCAGCCCCAGCGCGTCGAACCAGGCGTCGAGGTAGCGGGCGTGGTCGTCGAACCGGTACGGCACGTCGGGCCTGCCCGAGCGGCCCATGCCGATCAGGTCGGGGGCGAGCAGGCGGCGGCCGGGCCCGGCGACACCCGGGAGCACCTGGCGCCAGATGCGGGAGGAGGCGGGGTTGCCGTGCAGGAAGACGAAGGGGACGCCCTCTCCCTGATCCTCGTGGTAGAAGGTGGAGTCGAGCACCTTGATCTCAGGCATGTCCGATCCTTTCCAAACCGTTAGTGGCACTAACGAACGTACATCGTTAGTGTCACTAACGCAACGGGTAAGCTCCTGTGTGTGACTCACGAGATGGACGAGCAGGCCACCCCCGAGGCGCTCCGCGCCCTGCCCAGCCGGACGTTGTCCCTGGTCGCGATGTACTCCGACCGGCTCTTCAACGAGGCGCTCGGCGCGGCGGACGCCCGCAAGTGGCACTACGCCGCGCTCGCCGCGCTGCGCGAGGCCGGCCCCGTGAGCCAGGCCGAGCTGAGCAGGCGCACCAGCATCTACCGCAGCGACATGGTCGCCGTGATCAACGAGCTGGAGGAGCGCGGCCACGTCGAGCGCACCCCGGACCCCGCCGACCGCCGCCGCAACGTCGTCACCATGACCACCTCGGGCCGCCGCCACCTGGAGCGGCTCGACGAGCTGATCTCGAGCCTCCAGGACGAACTGCTCGCCCCGCTGAGCGGACCGGAACGTGAGCAGTTCTCCGCTCTTCTCGCCCGCCTGCTGGCCCATCATTCGCGGCGTTGAAGGGCGGCGAACAGGGCGGGTGAGCAGGGCGGAAACCATGGCAGCGGGACATCGGGAGCCCTAGCCTGAGTGCTGTTGGGACCGATCCAGGAGGCGTCACGCCCATGGCCGAAATCAGCACCGGGCAGATGGTCAGGCTCCAGCGCGAGCGCAGGGGGATGAGCACCACCGCGCTGGCCACCCAGTCCGGCTGCACCCCCAGGCACATCGAGCTGATCGAGCACGGCAAACGAACACCCTCGCTCCCCCTGCTGCGGGAGATCGCCAAGGTGCTCGGGGTGCGCACCGCCGTGCTCTTAGGGGAGACGCCGCGCGACTCGCACGAGCCCAGCAGGCCGCAGATCAGCGACATCGAGCGTGCGCTGTTCACCTGCCGGTCGCTGGGGCCCGACATCGAGCCGCCCGACGCCGAACAGCTCTCCGAGCGGGTGGCTGCGGCACGCAACGCCTGGTTCACCTCCACGCGCCGCTACTCGATCCTCATGGCCGCGCTGCCGTCCCTGGTCAGCGACGCCGAGAGTCTCGCGCTGGATCGCACCCAGCGGTCGTACAGCGTGGCGACGGACGCGTACCTGCTGGCCAGAGGGGTGCTCAAGCACCTGCGGCGGGTGGACCTCGCGCATCTGGCCGCCGACCGGGCCATGCGCTTCGCCGAGGAGTCCGGCGACCCGCTGATGATCGCGTGGTCGTACTGGAACCTCGGGCAGTCGATGTTGTCCGACGACATGCACCAGATCGCCTACGACGTGGCGCGGCGCGGCATCGAGCAGCTCGAACCGCACGTCGGCGACGGCGACGAGCGCCACATCAAGGCACTCGGGGCGCTGCACCTGCTCGCCGCCATCGGCGAGGCCCGCATGGGGGCCGACGACGAGGCCAGGGAGCGGGTACGCGGCGAGGCGGCGCGGCTGGCCGAACGCGTCGACGACTCCTCCAGCGCCTACGACCTGGCCTTCTTCGGCCCCACCAACGTCGCCATCCACATGGCCAGCATCGAGAACGACACCGGCCGCCCCGAGGCGGTGCTGCACCTGGCCGACGACATCGACCTGCGCCGCACGCCGTCCATCGAGCGCCGCACCACCCACCTCGGCCACGTCGCCCGTGCCTGCGAGGACCTCGGCGACGACGCCGCCAGCCTGCTCCACCTCCTGCGAATCGAGCGCGAATGCCCCGAGGAACTCGACCACAAGCTGCTGCTGCGCGAGATGGTCCGGTCGCTGGCGCGGCGGGCCAGGCCGTCGTGGGCGCCGGAGGTGCGCTATCTCGCCGAGCGCCACGACATCCCCATCTGAATCCCCATCTGGCCGAACTCTGTGTTCGGTCGATCCGAACGGGGAGATCTTTCGCCTGAGTTCGTCACGCAACGGCGCCTGAATGCGACTCTGCGTCCATGACCAGTGCGCCGAGTGCCGATTTCGTCATGGAACGACTGCTCCAGGAGGCTGCGCGAGAGTTCCCCGGGTGGTCGTTCGAACGAGATCACTCCGGGTGGACCGCCATCCATGACGAGACCCGCCTCACCAGGCCCAGCCTGGCCGCCCTGCGTGCCCTCCTCCGCGTGCACCGGGCGGCGCGGAGGAGATGACGGGGACGCCGTTCGAGACCGAGTGGCCGCTGGCGGGGCGGCAGCTCGACGCCCTGCGCAGCACCTACCCGGCCTGGGAGATCCACTTCCGCGTCGACGCGCCAGGCGCGGCCCGCTGGACGGCCGTCCTGCTGCGGCCCATGACGGCGCAACTGTCGGCGCAGGGGGTGCTGGAGAGCATCGGCTGCTCCGACGCGATCACCCTCGCCTCCACGCTGGCCCGCCAGGCCAGCCTCCTGCACAGCCCCCACAACCCCCGCTTCACCTGACTTCCCACCCCCGAACCTCTCGGCCTCCGCCCGGCTTCCCGGCCCCCGGGACGCCGGGCCCGTCCGGTTTCCCGGCCCCGGGACGCCGGGCCCGTCCGGCTCAGCTTTCCCCCGCCGCCTCCGCCGCGAGACCGGCGACGACCTCGGCGACCCGGTCCGGCGCCTTGGCGTGCGCCGCGTGGCCCTGGCCGGTCAGCAGCACCCGCCGCGCGCCGGGCAGCACGCGCTCCAGCGCGTCCAGCCGCTCCCCCAGGTGCGCCGGGCTGCGGTCACCCCCCAGCAGGACCACCGGCACCGCAATCCGCGCGTACGCGTCCAGGCGCACCCCCAGCGCGTCCATCGCGGCGTTGTCCTCGATCTGGCGCGGCGCCAGCGCCCGCATCCTCGGCGCCACGGCCACGAACAGCCCCGACAGCAACGCCACCCAGCCGGACATGCGCACCGTGTCGCGCACGAAGATCCGCATGGCGCGGCCGGGCCGCCCGGCGGCGATCGCGGCGCGGGCCCGGCGGTGCACCTCGCCGTCGGGGCCGCCCAGCGGCGGGCCGATGACGACCGGCGGCTCGTACAGCACCGCGCCCGCGAAGGCCGACGGCGCGGCCACCATGGCCTCCAGCGCGATCACGGCGCCCGAGGAGTGCGCGGCGAGCACCACGGGCCCGCCTCCCATCGCCTCCGCCACCGCGAGGGTGTGCTCGACCTCCTGCGCGACTGTGCACGGGGTCTGCCGGTCGAGGTCCAGCCGGTAGCGGCGGCGGTGGAGCCGCACCACGCGGTGGTGCGCGGCCAGCCGCGCGGCCACCGCCGCCCAGGAGGCCCCGTCGTCCAGGCCCGGGTGCAGGACGAGGACGGCGGGGGTGCCGCCGCCCCCGTCGGTGGCGCGCGCCTGCGTGCCGTCGGCGGCCTTCGCTGTCAAGATCATGAGAACGCTCCTTAGCGCTGCTAAGCCCGAATTTAGCGACGCTAAGGAAGCCTGGCAAGAGGTTCGCGCCGCAGGGGCCCTTGCGGCGCGGCAGACTCCGGCGGTCACCAGGCTCGCGGCCCCGGCTAAACGGCGACTCTGGGCGTGGCGCGCATGCCGACGTAGACGCACCGCGTCCCATCGGTGAGCGTGGCGAAGACGACGGGCATGTAGTCCTCGCTGAAGGACGGCCCCGCGCCGGAGGCGGCGAACACCGTGCCCGTGACGGGCTCCAGCTCCATGTCCAGCGCGGGCGACAGGTCCTTCATGCCGTCCACGAACTCGTACCGCATCCGCCCCTCGGTCACGGTGATCACCACGCCCTCGCGCCGGTAGGTGCCGCTCAGCTCCGCCCAGTCGATCGCGGGCGGCTCGGCGGCCGGGGCGAAGGGCTCGGGCATCCTGACCCCGGCCAGCTCGCGCAGCAGCTCCGCGAACAGGTCGGCGTACAGGCGGCGGGCGGCGCCGCCGTTGGTGAGCAGGGCGACGGCCACGCCGGCCTCGGGGACGACGCGCAGGTAGCCGTACTGGCCGATGGCGGCGCCGTCGTGGCCGTAGCCGGCGATGCCGTCCCAGTCGTACAGGGTCCAGCCGAGGCCCCAGCCGTCGGCGCTGACGGTCCACTTGTCGGGGACGTCCGTCTCCCTTCGCTGCATGGCCGCGACGGACGCGGCGGACAGGACCCGGCCGCCGTCGGGGGCGGCGCCGCCCGCCAGGTGCATGCCGGCGAAGCGCACCATGTCGCCGGCGGAGGTGATGATGCGGGCGGCCGGGCCGACGGAGCGCGGCATCATGTCCCAGACGGGCGCGGGGTCGGGGTAGGCGCCCGGCTCGCCCAGGTGGCTCATGGCGACGCGGAGGCGCAGTGCCTCCTCCGGCAGCGTCATCGAGTGGCCGAGGCCGAGCGGGGCGAAGAGGCGCTCCCTGAGCGCCTCGTCCCAGGTCCGGCCGGTCAGCACCTCGACGAGCCGGCCGAGGACGACGTAGCCGAGGCCGCCGTAGGAGAGCGTGCCGGGCGGGCAGTCGAGGGCCACGTCCCTGGCGGCCTTGACGTATTCGGCGAGGCAGTCGTCGCCGCGGCCGGTGTCATGGTTGAAGTCGTTGGTCACGCCGCCGGTGTGCGACAGGAGCTGCCTGACGGTGATCGTCGCGGTGGCCTCGGGGTCGGGGGTGCCGAACTCGGGCAGCACGTCCACGACCCGCGCGTCCAGGGTCAGCAGGCCCTCGTCCACCAGGGTCATGACCAGGGCGGCGGTGTAGACCTTGGCGATCGAGCCGCTCAGGAACACCGAGTCGGTCGTCACCTCGTGGCCCGTGCCCCGGTGCAGCACCCCGCTGGCCAGCTCGTGCACCGTGCCGCCGGTCAGGATGGCGAGCTGGGCGCCGGGCACGTGGTGCTTGTCGCGCAGCTCGTCCAGGCGGGCCTGCCAGCGGGGAAGGTCGAGCCCTTCGTGGTTGGCGTTCAGCATGATGATCTCCAATCGCGCACAACGTTTCCGTATGCGAACACTGTACGCAGAAGTGGCGCTCGTACGCAACTCTGCGCACGCCGTACTTCTCAGGGCGCGAAAAAGGGCCGGACCATCAAGGCCCGGCCCTTCCGGAAGATCTACAGTTTGGGCAGGAAGCCCACCCTCTCGCGGACCTGCTCCATGGTCTGCCTGGCCACCGCCGACGCCCGCTCGGCGCCGATGGCCAGCATGCGGTCGAGCTCCTTCTCGTCGGCCAGCAGCTTCTCCGTGCGCTCCCTGATCGGCGCGAACGTCTCCAGCACCGCCTCCGCCACGTCCTTCTTGAACGTGCCGTACCCCTGCCCCTCGTAGCGGGCGACCAGCTCGGGGATGGGCGTGCCGGTCAGCGCCGACTGGATGCGCAGCAGGTTGGAGATGCCCGGCTTGTTCTCCTCGTCGAACAGCACCTCGGAGCCCGTGTCGGTGACCGCCCGCATGACCTTCTTGCGCAGCGGCCCCGGCTGCTCCAGCACGTCGAGGATGCCCGCGGGGCTGGAGGACGACTTCGACATCTTCGCCGTCGGGTCCTGGAGGTCGGTGATCTTCTCGACCTCCTTGAGGATGTACGGGTCGGGCAGCGTGAAGGTGTCGCCGAAGCGGTGGTTGAAGCGCTGGCCCAGGTCGCGGGTGAGCTCCAGGTGCTGCTTCTGGTCGGCGCCGACCGGCACCAGGTTGGCCTGGTAGAGCAGGATGTCGGCGGCCTGAAGGATCGGGTAGGTGAACAGGCCCACGCTGGCCGCGCTCTCCCCGAACTTGGCCGACTTGTCCTTGAACTGCGTCATCCGGCCCGCCTCGCCCATGCCGGTGAGGCAGATCAGCACCCAGGCCAGCTCGGTGTGCTCACGCACGTGCGACTGGACGAAGACGGTGGAACGCTCCGGATCGAGCCCGGCGGCGAAGAGCTGGGCGGCGGCCACGCGGCTGCGCCGGCGCAGCGCGTCGGCCTCCGTCGGCACGGTGATCGCGTGCAAATCCACCACGCAGTAGAACGCGTCGTGGGTCTCCTGCATGGTGACCCACTGGCGGACCGCACCCAGGTAATTGCCCAGGTGGAAGGAGTCCGCGGTGGGCTGGATGCCGGAGAGTACACGAGGTCTGGCCATAGCAGGCCATTGTGTCAGGAATCCTGCTCAGGGGGCGACTCGACGACCTGTCGGCGTTTCACTCTCACCCGGGCGATACGCCGCCCGTCGAGCTCGGTGACCGTCAGCTCGAAGCCGGAGAACTCCACCCGCTCCCCGGCCGCCGGCACGTGACCCAGCATCGCCATGACGAAGCCGGCCAGCGTCTCGTACGGGCCGTCCGGCAGGCGGATGCCGGTCTCGGTGGCGAAGTCGTTGAGATTCGTCAGGCCGTCGATCTCGATCTCGCCGGCGGGCAGGATCACGACGTCCTCCTCGACGTCGTACTCGTCCCTGATGTCGCCGATCAGCTCCTCGACCAGGTCCTCCATGGTCACGATGCCGGCCGTGCCGCCGTACTCGTCCACCACGATGGCCAGGTGCTGGCCCTCGTCGCGCATCTCGTTCAGCGTGGTGAGCAGGCGCTTGGAGGCGGGCACGAACTTGGCGGCCCTGATCGGCACCAGCGCGCTGATCGGCTCGGTGCGCCCGGTCAGCTCGGGGTCCAGCAGGTCGCGGACGTGCACGAACCCGATGACCTCGTCGTAGGTGTCGCGGTAGACGGGGAAACGCGAGTGCGGCAGCGTGGCGGCCAGCCTGGCCGCGTCGCTCAGCGGCGTGTCGGCCTCCATGAACTCGACCTCGGTGCGCGGCAGCATCACCTCCCTGAGCTGCCGCTTGCCCGCCGCGAACACCTCGGCGATGAGCTTGCGCTCGTCGGCGGTCAGGTCGGTGTGGCCCACCACCATGTCGCGCAGCTCCTCGGTGGTGACCTCCTCCCTGTCGGCGCCCGGGTTGCCGCCGAGCAGCTTCACCACGCCGTCGGTGGACTTGGACAGCATCCAGATGATCGGGCGCGACAGGGCTGCGATGCGGTCCAGGAACGGCGCCACGTACAGCGACAGGCCCTCGGCCCGCTGGAGCGCCAGCCGCTTGGGCGCCAGCTCCCCGAGCACCAGCGACACGTACGAGATGGCCAGCGTGACCAGCACCAGGGCGAGCACGGGGGCCACGGCCACCGGCACGCCCCAGCCCTCCAGCACGGGCACGAGCTGCGCCGCGAGCCGGTCGGCGCCGAACGCGGCCGACAGCATGGTGGCCACGGTCACGCCGATCTGGACGGCGGACAGGAATCTGTTGGGATCACGGGCCAGCTTGGCCACCCGCTCACCGCGACGTCCGCGCTGCGAGAGTTTGCGGACCTGGCTTTCGCGCAGGGAGACCATGGCGATTTCTGCGGCGGCGAAGAAGCCCCCGATCAGGATGAACAGCAGGACCAGGGCGATGTTGGCCGCGACGGTGTCAAACATGGTGGTTGGCAGCGTACTCGTCGGCTTTCCCGCGTATGCTGAACGGCAAGCCTTACAAAATCAAACATATATGAACAGGAGTACACATGCGGCTACTGGTCACCGGAGGAGCCGGGTACGTCGGCAGTGTGGTCGCCGCGCAGCTCATCGAGGCCGGACACGAGGTGACCGTACTCGACGACCTGTCAACGGGGCATGAGGACGCCGTGCCGGAGGGCGCCCGTTTCGTCCGTGCCGACATCACCGAGGCCGGGCAGGCGCTCGACGGCGTGGAGGCGGTGCTGCACTTCGCGGCCAAGTCGCTGGTGGGCGAGTCGGTCGAGAAGCCCGGCCTCTACTGGGCCAACAACCTGGGCGGGACGCTGGGGCTGCTCGACGCCATGCGCGACAAGGGCGTGGGACGGATCGTGTTCTCCTCGACGGCGGCCACGTACGGGGAGCCTGAGCGCTCGCCGATCGAGGAGGGCGACCCGACGCGGCCGACCAACCCCTACGGCGCCACGAAGCTGGCCGTGGACACCGCGCTGAGCGCCTACGCCCGGCAGCGCGGGCTGGGCGCGGTGAGCCTGCGCTACTTCAACGTGGCCGGCGCCTACGGGCGTTTCCGCGAGCGGCACGCGGTCGAGACCCACCTCATCCCGAACGTGCTGAAGGTGGCGACCGGCGAGCGCGAGTCGGTCAGCGTGTTCGGCACCGACTACCCCACGGCCGACGGCACCTGCGTGCGCGACTACATCCACGTCTCCGACCTGGCCAAGGCCCACCTGCTGGCGCTGGACGCGGTCACGCCCGGCGAGCACCGGGTCTACAACCTGGGCAGCGGCACCGGCTTCTCCGTGCAGGAGGTGATCTCGGTCTGCCGCGAGGTCACGGGGCACGAGATCCCGGCCGTGGTCGGCGACCGGCGGCCGGGCGATCCGGCGGTGCTGGTGGCCTCGTCCGCCAGGATCCAGCGTGAGCTGGGCTGGAAGCCCGAGCGGGCGGCGCTGCGCGACATCGTTTCCGACGCCTGGGGAGCGCTTTCTGGGAAATGACCATACGGAGCGGGAATGTGTGCTGTGATACCGAAATGTGAGGAGCTTTTCACCAAGGGTCACGAAGCTGATCTTCGGTGCCCTCATCATGGTCTGCAGCGCCCTGGCCGCGGCAGGCGTCGTCTTCGCCACCCCGCCGCCCGCTCCGGCCACCGAGCCGGCGTCCTGCCCCGAAGTCGTGCCGCCGTGACGAACGCGGAACGCGCGCCCCACGGCCGGGGGCGCGCGTTCTGAACAAGCAGCTCAGATGAGGCCCAGGTCCTTGACCGCCTGGCGCTCCTCGGCCAGCTCGGCCACGCTGGCGTCGATGCGCTCGCGGGAGAAGGCGTCGATCTCCAGGCCCTGGATGATCTCGAACTTGCCACCCGCCGCACGCACCGGGAACGACGAGATGAGGCCCTCCGGCACGCCGTAGGAGCCGTCGGAGACCACGGCGGCCGAGGTCCACTCGGTGCCGTTGACCCAGTCGTAGACGTGGTCGATCGCGGCGTTGGCGGCCGAGGCGGCCGAGGACGCGCCACGGGCGTCGATGATGGCGGCGCCACGCTTGGCCACCGTCGGGATGAACGTGTCCTTCAGCCACTCGGACTCGACCTGCTCGGCCGCGACCTTGCCGCCCACCTCGGCGTGGAACAGGTCCGGGTACTGCGTGGCGGAGTGGTTGCCCCAGATCGTCATGTTCCTGATCTCGGAGACGGGGACCTGCAGCTTGGCGGCGAGCTGCGACAGCGCGCGGTTGTGGTCGAGCCTGGTCATCGCGGTGAAGCGGTCGGCCGGCACGTCGGGCGCGTTCTGCTGGGCGATCAGCGCGTTGGTGTTGGCCGGGTTGCCCACGACCAGGATCTTGATGTCGTCGGCGGCGTGGTCGTTGATGGCCTTGCCCTGCGGGCCGAAGATGCCGCCGTTGGCGCCGAGCAGGTCGCCGCGCTCCATGCCGGCCTTACGCGGCATCGCGCCGACCAGCAGGCCGACGTTGGCGCCGGCGAAGGCGACGTTCGGGTCGTCGGTGATCTCGATGCCGGACAGCAGCGGGAACGCGCAGTCGTCCAGCTCCATCGCGGTGCCCTCGGCCGCCTTGACCGCCTGCGGGACCTCGAGCAGGCTGAGCTTGACCGGCACGTCGGCGCCGAGAAGCTGCCCCGACGCGATGCGGAACAGCAATGCGTAGCCGATCTGGCCGGCGGCTCCGGTGACGGTCACCTTGACGGGCACAGTGGCTGACGACGCCATGGCCTTCCCCTAACTCCCAGCACGATTCGTTGACGCCTGGGATGTTACCCGCTCGTCATCAGCAGGTTTCCATCGCGGGCACCTTCAGCTCCGCGTCGAACTCCACCTTCTCGAAGTACCTGGTCAGAAGCTGCTGGATGTAACCCTTGGCGTAGAAGTCGGCGATGAGCGCCTGCACCGCCTGGCAGGTGCGCACGTCGCCGTTCCTGATGCCCACCCCGTAGCGCTCGTTGGTCAGCTTCGCGCCGAGGATCTTGTAACGCATGTTCTCCCTGGCCGCGAACCCGGCCAGGATCAGGTCGTCGCCCGGCACCGCGTCGACCTTGCCGCTCCTGAGCAGGTCCATGCAGGCGGCGTAGTCGCTGGCCGTGACCGGCTGCACCTTCACCCGGTCCTGCACCGCGCCGACCGACGGGCTGTTGGGCGCGCAGATCCGCTTGCCCTTCAGGTCGCCGAGCTCGTCGACGCCCGCGCCCGCGCGGACCAGGATGTCCTGGTGCGCCAGGTAGTACGGGCCCGCGAACTGCGTGTCGCCCTCGTCGATCGAGTACGTGGCCACCACCAGGTCGACCCGGCCCTCGGCCAGGGCGGGCGCGCGGTCGTCCCTGCCGACCCGGACGAACGTCGTCTGCTTGGCGCCCAGCTCCGTCGCGATCCGCTGGGCGATGTCGATGTCGAAGCCCTGGAACAGGTCGCCGTTCTGCAGCGCGACGCCCGGCAGGTCGCCCTTGACGCCGATCACGATCTTCCCGGTCTGCGCCACCTTGTCCGCCACCGTGGAGTAGCCGGTGCCCGACTTGGGGCCGGGTGTCTCGTCGGCGGGGTCTGATCCGTTCAGGAAGGTCAGTCTCGACAGGCCGCCGTTCAGCACCAGCGCGATCACCGCGGCGGCGATCAGCACGATCGCGGTGGTCAGCGCCAGCCACACCTTCGCCCGCCCGCGTCGCGGCGGTTCGACGGGCTGCTCGGGCATCGGGTACGGGTGCCCCGGCCCGCCCGGCTCCGGCGGCGCCGTGGCCGTGTGGCCGCCCGACTGCGCTGTCATGGCGGGCTGCTGCCCCGAGGGATCCTGCGGCGCCACGCCCGAGGCGGCGGTCGGCGCCGACCGCACCGGCGAGGCACCCGTGTGCGGGCCGGACCCGCCGGAAGGGCCAGGCACGGGGGAAGGTCCGGACGTCGGGGAAGGCCCGGACACGGGGGAAGGGCCGAGCGTCGGGGAAGGGCCTGTGTGCGGGGACGGCGCGGCAGGGGCACCCGTCTGAGTGGACGGCGGCACCACGGACCCCTTGTGCCCCGGCTGGTCGGTGATCGACCTGGCCGACACCCTGATGAACGGCATGGTGTCGTCACTGGCCACCTCGACACCCCTGGCGAGCACCGCCGTGGACGCCCCCACCGTGGACGACTGCCCCAGCAGCCGCAGCAGGATCTGGTCGGCCGACGGCCGCTCGGCGGGCGACTTGGCCAGCGCCTCGCGCACCACGCCCCGCAGCGGCTCGTGCAGCATCTGCACGTCCACCTCGTGGTTGAGGATGCGGTTGAGCACCGTCGCGATGGACTTGCCCTCGAAAGCCACCTTCCCCGTCGCCGCGAAGGCGATGGTGGCCCCCCACGAGAAGACGTCGGTGAACGGCCCGATGTCGTCGCCGGCGATCTGCTCGGGCGCCATGTAGGCGGGGGTGCCGATGGCGCGGCTGGTGATCGTGCCGGTGGAGTCGATGATCCGGGCGATGCCGAAGTCGACCACGCGCGGCCCGTCGGCGGCGATCAGCACGTTGTCGGGCTTGAAGTCGCGGTGCACGATCGAGGCGTGGTGGATCGCGGTGAGCGCGGTGGCGGTGCCGATGGCCAGCCGGTCGAGCACCGTGCCGGTCAGCGGCCCGTCGGTCTCGACGACCTCCCGCAGCGGCCGGCCGTCGATGTACTCGCTGGCGATGTACGGCGTGTTGCCGTCGAGGTCGGCCTCCATCACCCGGGCGGTGCAGAACGACGCCACCCGCTGCGCCGCCTTCAGCTCCCTGGCGAAGCGCGACCTGGCGATGGTGTCGCCGCTGAACTTGACGTGCAGCAGCTTGATCGCGGCCCGCTCACCCTGGTCGTCGACGCCCAGGTAGACGATGCCCTGGCCGCCTTCGCCGATCCGCCCGGACAGCCGGAAGGACCCCAGCTCGGTGGGATCGCCGGCGACCAGCGGCGAAATTTGCGGCATTCGTCATCCCCACGTGTACAGAACCCCATCGACGCAAACTTTACGACGCTCGGCTACTTCTGAGGGATCGGTTAAGGTTTGGCTACATCACGGCTTCGTGTCTTTCGTGCGGCAGCTTGCTTCCTCACCCCGTTCGGGGAAGCCTCAGGATCATGGATCGCCCCTATGACATCGTGCTGTTCGGCGCCAGCGGGTTCACCGGCGCGCTGACGGCCGCCTACCTCGCCAGGGCCGCCGGCCCCGGCACCCGCTGGGCGCTGGCCGGACGCGACAGGGCCAAGCTGGAGCGCCTCGGGCTCGACGTGCCGGTCCTGACCGCCGACGCCACCGACGCGGCCTCGCTCGCCGCGCTCGCCCGCCAGACGCGCGTGCTGGCCACCACGGTCGGCCCGTACGTGCTGCACGGTGAGCCCCTCGTCGCCGCCTGCGCCGACGCCGGCACCCACTACCTCGACCTCACGGGCGAGCAGGAGTTCGTGGACCGCGTCTACGTGCACTACCACGAGCGGGCCGTCAGGAGCGGCGCCAAGCTGGTGCACGCCTGCGGCTTCGACTCCATCCCGTTCGACCTCGGCGTCCTCCACACGGTCAGCCGGCTCCCCGAGGGCGAGCCGCTGAAGATCAGCGGCTTCCTGCGGGTCAACGGGCGCCCCTCGGCCGGCACGGCGGCCAGTGTGCTGACCATCATGGGCCGCGCCCGCCAGGCCGTCGCCCAGGGCACCCAGCGCCGCTCCGCCGAGCCCAGGCCCAAGGGCCGCAGGGTCAGCTCGCTGCCGGGCGGCCTGCGTTACGTGGGCGGCTGGGCGCTGCCCATGCCCAGCGTCGACCCGCACATCGTCGGCTACTCCGCCCGCCTGCTCGATCGCTACGGCCCCGACTTCACCTACCGCCAGCACTACGCCGTGCGCACCCTGCCGAAGGCCCTGGCCACGGTGGCGGGCGCGGGCGCGTTCGCGGCGCTCGCCCAGATCCCGCCGGCGCGCCGCTGGATGCAGGGGCGGGTGCGGCCCGGCGAGGGGCCGTCACCCGCGCGGCGGGCCAGGAGCTGGTTCAAGGTCACGTTCCTGGGCGAGGGCGGGGGCGAGCGCGTGGTCACGGAGGTGTCCGGGGGTGACCCCGGCTACGACGAGACCGCCAAGATGCTCGCGGAGTCGGCGCTGTGCCTGGCCTTCGACGACGTCCCTGACCGGGCGGGGCAGCTCACCACGGCCTCGGCCATGGGGCAGCCCCTCATCGACCGGCTGCACCGCGCGGGTATCAGGTTCATCAGGAAATCCTGATTCCGGCCTGGCACCCCAGATCACAAGATCGCTAACCTGGCCTCCCCTCTCCTGAGAGGAGCGCTCCAGCATGCGCCGATCCAGCACGGTGGCAGTGGTTCTCCTCGCCATGGCCCTCAGCTCGTGCAGCGCCCCGGCCACCACCGCCGCTGCCGGGCCCACCACCCCCAGCCCCACGCTCGGTCCATGGGATCATCCGCGCACGGAGTTCGTCGTCCACTACGCGCTGCCCAAGAAGGACGGCTGCCGCGCCGACCTCGAAGCCTGGCCGCCTCCTGGCACGGCCACGTGCGTGGGCTGGCAGCTTCACCTGATCGCCAAGGAGGGCGTCCACGCGGGCGAGCTGGGCGGCAAGGCATGCGACCTGAACGACTGCAGGTCCGGCAACGTCATCCCCGACGCCGTGTCGGGGGTCAGCACGGGGCCGGGGGCGTCGCGCTCGGTGACCATGGCCGTCAGCGCGGACGGCCGGCGAGTGGCCTACCTCAGCGCCGTCGAGCGCCGCTTCGTCGGCGTCGACCTGCGCAAGAAGCTCAAGCGCCACCTCTCGCCCGTCCTGACCCCGGACGAGATGACGAAGACCTCGATCCTGGCCGACGGCGACACCTTCACCGTCTGGTACGGCGCCAAGGGCCTGCGCACCGACTTCACCACGGGCAGGACCACGCCACGCCCCGAGCCGAAGGAGGAGTGGGGCTACGACGCCTCACCCAGCGGCGAGCGCGACGCCGGCGTGAACGACGAGGCGTCCAGGAACGGCACCCTGGAGTTCCGTGACACCGCCACCAGGCGCGTGACCAGGCGACTCGTGCTCCCAGGTCTCGGCGGTGCCACCGACTCGTCCGTCATGGAGTGGCGCGGGAACGACGAGATCCTCCTGAAGATGGAAAGCGCCGAAGGCGGCGACCATCTCGGCTGGTTCCTCGTCAGCGCCACCTCCGGCGGGCTGCGCCGCCTGCCCGGGTTGCCGGCCGGCGACGAGACCGTCGTCGGCGCGCCCCGCCCTCAGTAGGGCAGGCTCCACGTGGTGAAGGACTTGCGCAGGTACGGAGCCTTGTACTTCGGATAGGCCACCGTGCGCGGATCCCCGTCCGAGGTGTAGCGCATGTCCGGGTTCTTCTTCAGCCAGTCGAGCCAGGCGTGCGAGCAGAACTGCGCGCAGTCGCCCTTCTTGTCCATGGCCTTGATCCGCGGGATCCCGGCCGCGTCGAAGGACTTGCTGAACGGCGCCGGCGCGGGCGTGTACCCGGCCAGGAAGGCGCCCTGGTGGTTGTAGAGCTTGCCGCGCATCGCCCAGTCCTTCTTGTTCGGCTGGTTGCCGTACGGCAGGGCGATCGTGGTCGGCTTGGTGTAGGACAAGGAGTTGATCTGCGCGGCGATCTTGCCGATCTGGTCCTCGACCTCCTTGTGCGAGCGGCCACGCAGGTTGAGGTGGTCGCTGGTGTGGTTGCCGATCTCGTGGCCGTTGTCCTTGAGCCAGAGCAGCATCTGCGCCTGCTCCTCGCGCACGGTCTTGCCGAACATGTCGCGCGTCACGTAGAAGGTGCCCTTGGGCTTCCAGCCCGGGTGCGCGTCGGCGACCTCCTTCATGATCGCCACCGCGGTGTCCTTCTGCGGCTCTCCCATCTGGTTCAGCGTGAGCTGCGAGGGCGAGGAGTCGTCGAAGGTCAGCACCACCGGGTGCTTGCCCGCCGGGATGTCGATCTTCCCGGCCACCATCTCGGCGGCCGTGATCGGCACGTAGTCCTCCTTGACCAGCCGCTCCAGGTCGGCCTTGAACTGCTGCGGCGACCTGTCGTCCGTCGTCTGCGGCTTCGGCACGATCCGGTGGAACATCAGCACCGGGATCTGGCCGAGCTCGTTCGCCCGCACCTGGGCGGCTTGCTTGACCTTGGCGGCCTTGGTCGCCTTGAGCTTGGCGGCGGCGTCCACCTTGGTCTCGGCCAGCTTGGTGGTGTCCGGCTGAGAGTCGCAGCCGGTCAGGATCGCGGCGGCGGTGAGCGCCCCCAGCCCACTCAACATTCTCAGTCGCATCCGAACCCCCCGAAACGCGTACGACTGTCTTGAGCTGCCTCATACCCACGTGATCAACAGCGCCACGCCGCCGTACGCGTCAAGACATGGAAAAGGGCCGCACAGGGGCGGCCCTCGTCCTGGGGGTCACTACTTCAGGCGCGCCTCGATGGCCTCGATGACGCGCGGGCGCAGCTCGGCCGCGCCGATGACGGCGTCCACGGAGCCGACCTCGACCGCGCGCCGGATGTTGTGCACCCGGTCGAACTCCGCGGCCACCTCGCCGAGCTTCTCCGCCCGTACGGACGCGCGCAGCTCGTCCAGCTCGGCGGTCAGCGCGGCGCGGTCGGCACCGGCGGCGGCCGCGACGCGCGCCTCCAGGCCCTGTACGCGCCCGTCGGCCGCGGTCCTGGCGTTGACCTCGCCGGAGAAGACGACCGCGGCGGCGGGGGCACCACCGAGCACGGAGGCGAACGAGCCCTCCAGCGCCAGCACGGTCATGTTCGGGTTGAGCGCCTTGGAGAACACCACGAACGCGCCACCGTGGTACCGCGAGATCACGCAGAACACGATGGGCCCGCGGAAGTTCACGATGGCCCGGCCGATCTCGGCGCCGTACTCGAGCTGGAGCTTGCGCATCGACTCCGGCGAGCCGTCGAAGCCGGACAGGTTCGCCAGCACCACCAGCGGCCGGTTGCCGCTGGCCGCGTTGATCGCCCGCGCGGCCTTCTTCGACGAGCGGGGGAACAGCGTGCCCGCGGTGTAGGTGTCGGGGCCGTCCGTGGGAGGGAAGCCGCGCCGCGGCACCGAGCGCGACTCGATGCCGAGCAGGCACACCGGCATGCCGCCGAGGTGCACGTCCTGCACCACCGCGGTCTCCGCGTCGGCCATGCCCGCCCAGCGCTCCAGCACCGGGTGGTCCTGGTCGGACAGCGCCCGCATCACCGTGCGGATGTCGAACGGCTTCTTGCGGTCGGGGTTGGCCGTGCTGGAGAAGATCTCGCCGACCGTGGTGAAGTCGCTGCCCTCCACGACGTGCGGGAAGTCGGAGACGTCACGGTCGATCGGGTCGTTCGTCCTGGCCCGTCGCGGCCCCTGCTCGCCCGGGGCGACGTAGGTGTGGTCGTAGTGCGACATGAGCACGTCGCGGGCGGCGGACAGGTTCGGCGCCCAGTACTGGGCCTGCCCGTTCGGGCCCATCACGCGGTCGTAGCCGCCGATGCCGAAGTTGTCCTCGGCCGAGACGCCGCCGGAGAAGTCGAGCGACTGCTTGCCGGTGAGCACCATCGCCGAGTCGGGCGTCATGACGAGGATGCCCTTGGTGTGCATGAGCATCGTCGCCTCGGCGTTCCAGTACGGCTGCGCGCCGACGTTGATGCCCGCGACCACGATGTTGATCTCGCCGCCGTCCTGGGTGAACTCCACGATGCGCTTGAGCGCGGCGGCCACCCAGTCCATGTTCTCGGTGCCCGACTCCATGGAGATCCGGGCGCCGGCCGACAGCGCGTACCACTCCAGCGGCACCCGCATCCGCTCGGCCAGGTCGAGTGCGGCGATCACGCGGCGGCACTCGGGCTCCGACAGCGCGCCGAGGGACTTGGTCGGGTCGCCGAGCAGCACGACCCTGGTGATGCCCTCGGGGTGGAGCCTGGTCCGCGTGGTGACCACGCCGGCGACGAGCGCCGCGGTGTTGCGGCCCTTGGGCCGATCGACCGGCACCAGCGTGTGGTCCGCGTCGAGGTCGTGCTCGGCGAAGTCGCCGAGCACGCCGGTCAGCTCGTACGGGTAGACGGTGTTGCGGCTGCTGGCGCGCAGCACCTTCTGCCGGTAGTCGTCGAGCGGCTCGATCGGCTCGTCCGACGGCTGGCTGATCGTCAGCTTGGGCGCGCCGGTGGCGTCGAGCGAGATGCGCACGGCGACCTTGGTCAGCGCGCCGGTCTCCGGGTCGCGCTGCCGGGCGATGAACAGCGTCTCCTCCAGGCCCGCGCCCGCCGTGGTCGGCAGCACGCGCCTGGCGAGCATCTCCATCTCGGCGCGGGTGAGGTTGCTGGGCGGCCAGACGTAGATCACGATCCGGTTGGTGTTGAGCCGCTTCTTGGACGGCCTGCGGGCCTGCGCGCGGCGGATCGAGTCGACGCAGGCGGCGATGATGTCCTCGGCCGTGGGCAGCGCGACGAGCCTGCCGTCGTGCTCGCGCAGCTCGGTCAGGTCGCGGACCTGCGCGAAGGCGATGAGCCTGTCGTCGGACGGGTTCTCCCTGGCCACGCACTGGAAGAGGTAGACCTCCTCGTCCGACGACGGGAGCCGGGTGAGGTCGAACTTGTTCAGCCGCTCCAGTTGCATGCGCTCGGCGATGTACGGGTGCAGGCCGCGGATCAGCCGCTCCTCCGCCATCCCCTCGGGCGACGGGCGGAAGGTGAAGTGGTGGTGCATGACCGCCCCGCCACGGCCCGCGACGGTGGTGGTGATCCTGCGGACCTGCTCGGGCAGCGGGTGCGCGGCGATGACCTCGTGCAGGGCTGCCGCCGCCGCGTCCGGGTCCTCGGGCTGGCCCTCCCAGACGAGGTAGATGTCGGCGTCCACGACGTCCTCGCGGGCGCCGGTCAGCTCCGCCAGGCCGCGCAGCGCGCCGCCCAGGGCGTCGAAGCCGACGGCGGAGGAGACGACGCACGAGCCCGCGCGCTCGGCGATCAGGAACGTGCAGCCCGCGACCTCGCTGGTGCGAACGGCGATGAGCGGCTTGTTGCCGTAGTACCGCCGGGTCAGCACCTCCAGCATGACCGCGTTGTCCAGGTTCTCGCGGACCAGGCGCTGGCCGAGCAGCCGCACCAGCGGCTCGGTGCTGCGGACCATCTCGGCGACGCGCTCGGCGCGGTCGGGCGCGCCGGGGTGCGCGTCGAGGTGGCGCAGGTGCTTGCGGACGCCGGCGTAGACGCGGGCGCGGTTGCGGCGCAGCAGCGGCTGGCCGAACCAGGCGAACACCACGCCGCGCGCGAGGTCGGAGATGACGGGGAAGCGGACCTGGGTCGCGGCCAGCAGCCGCTCCAGCACCAGGCCTGCGGGCTCGCGCAGCGCCTCGTCCGGCGGCGGCTCGCGCAGCCAGGAGCGCAGCAGGCTGACCAGCACCGCGGCGTCGGCGGACGCGCGCTGCTGGGCCAGGAAGATTCGGAACACGGCGCCTTCCAGCTCGCCGGTGCGCTCCAGCTCAGTGACGCCGTAGTGGCGCAGCGCCTTGGCGAGCCTGGCCTGGAAGGTGGAGGGCAGCCCGGCCCGCTCGACGTCGAGGCTCTGCAGGTAGGTGTGGAAGTACTCGCGCGGGCTGTGTACGTGCTCGTCGCCGTCCTCGCCGGCGAGCCGGTTGCGGCTCAGCTCCGCCAGGTCGGCGAAGACCTCGAACAGCTCCAGCTCCTCGGCCAGCGGCCGGTGGCCTTCCTCGATGAGCGTACGGCGGGCGGCGAGGTAGTCGTCGAGCACGCGGCGCTCGTCGTGCGGGTCGAGGTCGTAGCCCAGCAGCAGGCTGCGCAGGCCGTCCTGGCCGCGCCTGGCGCGCTCGATCGCCGGGACGGTCTCGGGCGCCACGGGCAGGTCCAGCTCGACGGCGCCCGCCGCCGAGACCTCGTCGGCAGCGGCGTCGTCGGCGAGCGGCTCCAGCCGCAGCAGCGGCGCGCCGGTCTCGACCTGGCTGCCCACGGAGACGGCGATCTCCTTCAGCCTGGCCTTGAACGGCGCCCGCAGCACCGTCTCCATCTTCATGGACTCCAGCACCAGCACCGGAGCGCCCGCCTCGACCTCGGCGCCCACCTGCAGCGGCGTGGCGACGACCAGCGCGGGCGCGGGCGAGCGGACGACGCCGCCCTCGTCGCGGCTGACGCGGTGCGCCACGCCGTCCACCTCGATCAGGTGGGTGGCCCCGTGCGTGCCGATGAGCAGGCGGTAGCGGCTGCCGTTGACGACGATCTGCCCGGTGTAGCGGTCGAAGCGGTCGAGCTCGACGTCGGCGGTGCGCAGCTCGCCGCCCGCCTCGACGGCGACGCGGAAGCGGTGCGCGCCGACCCGGGCGACGCGCACGCGGTAGCCGGCGCCGCGCAGCTTGAGGTCCAGCGGGCGGCTGCTCTTGTGCTGCACCTGCGGGCGCCCGCCGAACGCCGTGGCCAGCAGCCGCTGCCGCTCGGCGCGCTCCTCCTCCTCGTACGCCTCGATCGCGGCGGTGGCCAGCGCGACGCCGGAGTGGCGGTGGGAGACGAGCCTGCCCTCGCCGCGGACGCGGTCGATCCAGCCGGTGTCGGCGCTGGCGTCGATCACCTCGGGCTGGTCGAGCAGGTCGAGCACGAAGCTCTTGTTGGTGGCGCCGCCCTCGATGATCACCGAGGTGCGGGCCATCGCCCGGCGCAGCCTGCCGAGGGCCTCCTCGCGGTCGCGGCCGTAGGCGATGATCTTCGCGATCATGGAGTCGAAGTCGGCGGGGATGGTGTCGCCCGCGCTGACGCCCGTGTCGACCCGGATGCCGGGCCCCGCGGGCAGGTCCAGCCGCGCGATGCGGCCGGGGGACGGCGCGAAGTCGCGGTCGGGGTCCTCGGCGTTCAGCCGGGCCTCGATGGCGTGCCCGCGCTCCGCCGGCGGCGCTCCTTCGAGCCTGCCGCCGGAGGCCACGTGGAGCTGCGCCTTGACCAGGTCGAACCCGGTGGTGGCCTCGGTGATCGGGTGCTCGACCTGCAGCCGGGTGTTGACCTCCAGGAAGGCGAACATCCGGTCGCCCGGGTGGTAGAGGAACTCGACGGTGGCCGCGCCCCGGTAGCCGACCGCGACGGCCAGCCGCTCGGCCGACGCCTTCAGCTCGGCCGCCTGCTCGGGGGCGAGCACCGGCGACGCCGACTCCTCGATGACCTTCTGGTTGCGCCGCTGCACCGAGCAGTCGCGCACGCCCAGCGCCCACGCGGTGCCCTGGCCGTCGGCGATCACCTGCACCTCGACGTGCCTGGCGCCGGTGACCAGCCGCTCCAGGAACACCACGCCGCTGCCGAACGCCCGCGCGGCCTCCTGGCTGGTGCGCTCGTAGGCGTCGTCCAGCTCCGCCTCGTCATGGATCACGCGGATGCCGCGTCCGCCGCCGCCCGCGGTGGCCTTCAGCATCAGCGGATAACCGATCTGCGCCGCGACCGTGCGGGCGGCCTCCAGGCTCTCGACCGCGCCGCGGCTCCACGGCGCGACCGGCACGCCGACCTCCTCGGCGATCAGCTTCGCGCCGATCTTGTCGCCGAGCTTGCGCATGGCGTCGGGGCTCGGCCCGACGAAGGTGACCCCGATCCTGTCGCACAGCTCCGCGAACGCCGGATCCTCGGCGACGAAGCCCCACCCGACCCACGCGGCGTCGGCCCCCGTCTCCACCAGGGCGCGCTCCAGCGCCTTCAGGTCGAGGTAGGGGCGCGCCGAGGCGGGGCCGAGGTCGTAGGACAGGTCCGCCTCGCGGACGAAGGTGGCCGTACGGTCGACGTCGGTGTACAGGGCGACGGTCTCCATCCGCGTCCCGGTCTCCGCGGCGAGGTCCCGTACGGCGTGGATGAGGCGCATGGCGGCCTCACCACGATTGACGATGGCGACACGATTGAACACCCGACCGAGCCCTCCTGTAGACCAACCCTGTAGATCAAGATGCGTGCCTCACGGCACGACAGCCCCGTGCAGTATCAACTCTTCCGTCTCTCCGCCACTGACGCCCATGTCGTACACAGCGCACGCTGCGGGGCTGCATTTGTGGGAAACCCCCAAAAAGCCGACTGCGCGCGAAGCGGCGGCAGACAGTGAAACGACCTCTACCATGCGGCGTAACCGCAGGTAGAGGTCGTTTTCGACGGCGTTTAGGCCGACATCTTCTTCTTGAGGTTCTCGTCGAGAGCCGCCAGGAAGTCCTGAGTGGTGAGCCACTTGGCGTCGCCGCCGACGAGCAGCGCGAGGTCCTTGGTCATCTGACCGCCCTCGACCGTCTCGACGCAGACCTGCTCCAGCTTGTCGGCGAACTCGGTCACCGCGGGGGTGTTGTCGAGCTTGCCGCGGTGGGCCAGGCCACGGGTCCACGCGAAGATCGAGGCGATCGGGTTCGTGGAGGTGGGGTTGCCCTGCTGGTGCTGGCGGTAGTGGCGGGTCACGGTGCCGTGCGCGGCCTCGGCCTCGACGGTCTGGCCGTCGGGGGTCATCAGGACCGAGGTCATCAGGCCGAGCGAGCCGAAGCCCTGGGCGACCGTGTCGGACTGGACGTCGCCGTCGTAGTTCTTGGCGGCCCAGACGTAGCCGCCCTCCCACTTCAGCGCCGCGGCGACCATGTCGTCGATGAGGCGGTGCTCGTAGGTGAGGCCGGCCTTGTCGAACTCGTCCTTGAACTCGGTCTCGAAGACCTCGGCGAAGATGTCCTTGAAGCGGCCGTCGTAGGCCTTGAGGATCGTGTTCTTCGTGGAGAGGTAGACCGGGTAGCCGCGGTTGAGGCCGTAACGCATCGACGCGCGGGCGAAGTCGCGGATCGACTCGTCCAGGTTGTACATCGCCATCGCGATGCCGCTGCCGGGGAAGTCGTACACGTCGAGCTCGATCGGCTCGGAGCCGTCCTTGGGGGTGTACGTCAGGGTCAGCGTGCCCTCGCCGGGGATCTTCAGGTCCGTCGCGCGGTACTGGTCGCCGAAGGCGTGACGGCCGACGACGATCGGCTTGGTCCAGCCGGGAACGAGCCGCGGCACGTTCGACATGATGATCGGCTCGCGGAAGATCACGCCGCCGAGGATGTTGCGGATGGTCCCGTTGGGGGACTTCCACATCTTCTTGAGTCCGAACTCCTCGACGCGCGCCTCGTCCGGGGTGATGGTGGCGCACTTCACACCGACGCCGTACTTCTTGATGGCGTTCGCGGCGTCGATGGTGACCTGGTCGTCCGTGGCGTCCCGGTGCTCGATGCCGAGGTCGTAGTACTTCAGGTCGACGTCGAGGTAGGGAAGGATCAGCTGGTCCTTGATGAACTGCCAGATGATCCGGGTCATCTCGTCGCCGTCAAGCTCGACGACGGGGCCCTCCACCTTGATCTTGGGCATGCGAATGGTTCCCCTTCAATGAATGGATGCGTTGAGGCTATCGGACCGCCAGGTCACGGTGCGAAAAGGGACAGGATGAGCGCCTTCAGCTCGTTGTTGTAAAGCAGGAGCGAGGTCAGGACCAGCACGAACCCGAACACGGACAGCGTGATGACGTCGGCCTTCTTGCTCCTCAGCGCGAGCTGCCCGCCGTACCCGGCGAAGCGCAGCGCGGCGGCGACCATGATGACGGCGCCCAGCACGAACCCGCCCCAGCGCGGGTTCACGATGACGACCACGAGCATGCCGACGGCCGCACCCGCCAGGATCAGCGGGTACGGCCCCCAGCTCTCGCGCTTCTCAGTCCCGTGGCTCAACGTTCTTCTATCGGCTTCCACTTCTGGTCGGTCTCACCGATGTACTCACTGTCGGGGCGGATCAGCCTGTTGTCGGCGTGCTGCTCGATCACGTGAGCGGTCCAGCCGGACATCCGGCTGATGGAGAAGACCGGCGTGAACAGATCGGTCGGGATGCCCAGGTAGTGGTAGACCGAGGCGGCGTAGAAGTCGACGTTGGGGTAGAGACCCTTGGTCTCGAAGACGACTTCCTCCATTTCCTTGGACATCCGGTAGTACGTGTCGTCACCGCTGGATTCGCCCAGCTCCGCCGACATCCTACGCAAATGCGTGGCGCGCGGGTCCTCGGTCTTGTAGACGCGGTGACCGAAGCCCATGATCTTCTCGCCGGCGGCGAGCTTGTCGCGCACGGCCTGCGCCACGCCTCCCGGCGACAGCGACTCCAGGGTCTTCATGACCTGCTCGTTCGCCCCGCCGTGCAGCGGGCCCTTGAGGGTGCCGATGGCGGCGACGATGGCGGAGTGCATGTCCGACAGGGTCGCGGCGCAGACGCGGGCGGCGAAGGTGGAGGCGTTCATGGTGTGGTCGGCGTGCAGGACCAGGCACTCGTCGAAGATCTCGACCTCGCGCGGGCCCGGGGTGCGGCCGGTGACCTGGAGCAGGAAGTTCGCGGCGATGCTCAGCGACGGGTCCGGCTCCGGCACGTCGGTGCCGTTGCGGGCCGCGTGGTAGCGGGCGACGAGCAGCGGCTGCTGGGCAACCAGCCTGGCCGCCTTGCGCAGGTTGGCGTCGGGCGCGATGGAGTCCTTGTCGGGGTCGTCGGCTCCCGACAGGGAGACCAGCGAGCGCAGCGCCTCCATGGGTTTCTGTTTCTCGGCGATCTCGGCGATGTTCGCGGACACCAGGGCGCCCAGCTCCCGGCCCCGTGCCAGCTCGGCGCCGTACGCGTCGAGGTCGGAGCGGGTGGGCAGCTTGCCACGCTGGAGCAGGTGTGCGGTCTCCTCGAACGTCGCGCGGCCGGCCAGGTCGTGGATGTCGTATCCACGGTAGAAGAGGCGACCGGCCTTTCCGTCGATGTCACTCAGCGCTGTGGACGCCGCGACGACATCGGCCAGACCTTTCGTGGGCTTGTCCGCCATGAGTGTTTCCTCCGCTTATCTTCGCCCGAAGTCTACCCGTGAGCAGGCAAAACCGACCGCAAAGGTCCAGACCAATTTCACGTCGGATTCTCCTTTCGGCAAAGGAGATTCCGCATCCCCTCGGTTGGGTAAGCCGGAGCTGTAGTAATAGTTACGGCGGGCTACCTGGGGAGGAACTGCCGTGGAGGGGCCGTTCATACGCATCGAGGACACTGGCGAGGTGGTCCCGTTGCGCCCCGAGATCACGACGGTCGGAAGGGGCCGGGGTGTAGACATCCGGCTCACCGACCCCAGCGTGTCTCGACTCCATGCCGAGTTCGTCAGACGAGGACCCTACCTGTACGTGGTGGACCTGGGCTTGTCCAGGAACGGCACGCGGGTGAACGGCAGGCCGATCGCCCGGAGGGTTCTTGACGACGGCGACGTCGTCTCCTTTGGCGCGGCGCGGGGTCGCATCGGTGGAGTCCCCCGAGAGGACTTCACCCCCGAGGTCGAGCTGCGCAGGGCGGCGGCGCCCGAGCTGACCAGGCGCGAGGTCGATGTGCTGACCTCGCTCTGCAGGCCGGCGCTGTCGGACGAGGCGTTCGTCGCTCCGGCGACCGCTCGCGAGATCGCCGACGACCTGGTCGTGACGGAGGCCGCGGTGAAGCAGCATCTGCTGCGGCTCTACCAGAAGTTCAGGATCCCGGAGGGCACCAACCGGCGCACCCGGCTGGCCAACGAGGTCGTGGCGCTCGGTCTGGTGCGCCCGACCCCTGTGGTCCCGCCACAGCGGGCGTCGGGCAACTCGGCCGAGCAGCCTTCGGCGGCCGGGCGCAGGGCGTCTTAACAGGGATTCTGAGTTCGCGACCGGGGCTACGGCGAGGGGTTCCGGCAGCGTCGGACCCCGAGCCCCCACCGTGCCGGTGAAACGGCACGGATTCGAGCAGCGGTGACCGTCCGAAAGGGCGTGTACGCCGGGCTCGTCGCCGGTCAGGAAAACGGCCAGCGACGCGCGCAGGCGTAGCACGCCCTCACTTCAACTCAGTTCAATCCGGGCAGCACCCCTCAGATCGCCCGGAACCCGTTGCTCGGCTTGCTGGTCCGGTTGGCCCGGTCCACCGCCACGGCGTAGTAGTGGTCGCCACGCTCGCCGTCGGGGTCGGTCCAGCGGATCTGCCGGTCGCCTGGCACGATCGCGACGAGGTTGCGCGCATCGGCGAAGGCGCTGGCGGAGTGCGCGTGCCGGTCGAAGCGGTAGATGGCGAACAGGAACGGCTCGTCCCTGCCTGTGGCCACCGCCCGCACCTCGACCCCGCCGGAGCGGCGCTTGGCGTAGGCCAGCACCGGCCGCCTCGGCGGCTCCCCGTTCGCCAGCCTGGGCAGCACGGGCGCGAGCGCGGGCCGCTGGTAGTGGTCGTTGACGGCCGTGGAGATGGACCCGATCCTGTCCACCTTGACGTCGTTGGCGTTGTACCAGATGTCGCCGCCGATCTCGGGGTGCTCGCGGTTGAGCGTGAGATGCCTGGACAGCTCGTCCGGCACCTGCCACTCGGCCGCCTGCGCGGGGTCGCCCGCCTTGTACGCGGCCTGCCCGATCCACAGCAGCGTGCTGGTGCCGCTCGCCACGTCCGACCACCAGGGCACGAGCTTGGAGTAGTCGGCCGGCGGCTGCCCGATGTACCAGTAGAGCTGCGGCGCGATGTAGTCCAGCCAGCCCTTCTTGACCCAGCCGCGGGTGTCGGCGTGCAGGTTGTCGTACGACTGACCGCCGTTGGTCTCCGAGCCGAGCGGGTCGGTGGCCTTGTTGCGCCAGATGCCGGACGGGCTGATGCCCCAGGCGATCTCCGGCTTGGCGGCCAGCACGCGTTGCTGCATCTCCTGCACCATGAGGTCGACGTTGTTGCGCCGCCAGGAGGCCAGGTCGGGGAAGCCCGCGCCGTACTTGGCGAACTCCTCGGCGTCGTCGAAGGCCGTGGTGTTGGTCGGGTAGAAGTAGTCGTCGAAGTGCAGGCCGTCGATGTCGTAGCGGGTGACCGCGTCCATCATCGCGTCCTGGCAGAACTTGCGGACCTCGGGCATGCCCGGGTTGTAGTAGAGCTTGCCGCCGAACGGCAGGATCCAGTCGGGGTGCTGACGGCCGGGGTGGTCGGGGTGCAGCTTGGCGGGGTCGGCCTGCATCGAGACGCGGTACGGGTTGAACCAGGCGTGGAAGGCCAGGCCGCGCTTGTGCGTCTCCTCCACGGCGAACCCGAGCGGGTCGTAGCCGGGGTCCTGCCCCTGGGTGCCGGTCAGGTACTGCGACCACGGCTCGTACGGTGACGGCCAGAACGCGTCGGCGGTCGGCCTGATCTGCACGAACACCGAGTTGAGCTTCCTCTGGACGGCCACGTCCAGCCAGGCGAGGTACTCGGCCTTCTGCTCGTCGGCGCTCAGCCCGGGCTTGGACGGCCAGTTGATGTTGACCACGGAAGCGATCCACATGCCCCGCATCTGCCGTAACGGCGGCACGTAGCCGGCTTCTGCGAAGGCGGGCAGCGGGACGGCGGAAGCGGCGGCGGCGAGGGCGAGACCCTTCAGGAGAGTCCTTCTGCTGGGCATGGGGGGTGGCCTCTCGGAAGTGGTTGTGTCGAGGCCGACGATGACAGAAAATTACCTTCAGATCAACAACCGTGAAGGAAAATGCCGATGAGCCGTGACCTGTGCAGACTGGCGATGACGGTGCTGCATCCGGGGTTCGACGGGACCTCCGCCCCCGACTGGCTGCGCCGCGCGCTGGGAGAGGGTCTCGGCGGCGTCGTGCTGTTCGCGCGCAACGTCGTCAACCCCCGGCTCGTACGGGAGCTGCGCGCCGAGCACCCCGGCACCGTGATCGCCATCGACGAGGAGGGCGGCACCGTCACCCGGCTGGAGGTCATGGCCGGCAGCTCCTTCCCCGGCAACCGGGCACTGGGCGTCGTGGACGACGTGGCGCTCACCGAGCAGGTGGGCCGCCAGATCGGCCGGATGCTCGCGGATCTCGACATCACGCTCGACTACGCGCCCTCCGCCGACGTGAACGCCAACCCCGCCAACCCGGTCATCGGCGTGCGCTCGTTCGGCCCAGAACCGGACCTCGTCGCCCGCCACACCGTCGCCTACGTGCGCGGCGTGCAGGGCGCGGGCGTGGCGGCCTGCGCCAAGCACTTCCCCGGCCACGGCGACACCGTCACCGACTCCCACCTGGCGCTGCCCACCGTGCACGCCTCGCGCGAGGTGCTCGCCGAGCGCGACCTGCCGCCGTTCCGGGCCGCGATCGACGCCGGGGTGCGCTCGATCATGTCCGGCCACCTGCTCGTGCCCGCGCTCGATCCGTCGATGCCGGCGACGCTCAGCCGTACCGTCCTGACCGAACTCCTGAGGGGCGAGCTCGGATTCGACGGGATGCTCGTCACCGACGCGATCGAGATGCGGGCGGTGGCCGCCATGTTCGGCCCCGGCGAGATCGCGGTGCGCGCGATCGCCGCCGGCGTGGACGCCATCTGCGTCGGCCTGACCACCGAGGACGGGCTGCGCGAGCTGCGCGACGCGCTCGTGGACGCCGTCCGCGACGGCAGGCTGCCCGAGGAGCGGCTGGCCGAGGCCGCCGCGCGGGTGAGCGCGCTGTCCGGCTGGTACGACGGGCAGTCCCGCGCCAGGGCCGAGGCGCACGACGACCTCGACGAGGGCGTCGGCCTGCGGGCCGCCCGCAGGGCGCTGACCACGTCGGGGGCCGCCGGGCTGGACCGGGCGCCGCTGGTCGTCGAGATCAACACCCGGCTCAACCAGGCCGTGGACCCCGCCACGCAGACCGGCGTCACCGCCGCGCTGGCCGCCCTCCTGCCGAACACCGGCAGCGTCCGGCTGGGCCCCGACGGCGAGCTGCCCGTCTTCGACGAGCGGCCGGTCGTGCTGGTGGTGCACGACGCCGCCCGGCACCCCTGGGTCCGCGACACCGTGGCCAAGGCGCTGGCCGTCCGGCCCGACGCGATCATCGTGGACACCGGCGTCCCGGCCCCGCCACCGGGCGCCACGCACGTCGCCACGCACGGCATCTCCAGGGTCTCCGCGCTGGCCGCCGCCGAATGGCTGGTCGCATGAGCGCCGAACCGGCGAACCCGGTCGCGGCCGTACGCGCCGTGCTGCCCTCGCTCACCCCGGCGGCCCAGTCGATCGCCCGCCTCATCCTGGACGACCCCGGGCTGGTCGTGCGCAGCACGATCACCGAGTTCAGCGCCGTGTCCGGGACGAGCGAGGCGACGATCGTGCGCACGGCGCGGGCGCTGGGCTTCACCGGCTACTCGCAGCTCCGCTTCGCGCTGGCCGCGGCCGTGGCCAAGGAGCCGGAGCGGCTGGTGCCCGGCGACCTCGGGCCCGACGACCCGCTGACGGACGTGATCGCCAAGGTGGCGCGGGCCGAGTCGGAGGCGCTGGCCGACACCGCCGCCCAGCTCGACCCCGACCAGCTCGGCGAGGTCGTGACCGCGATCTCCGAGGCGCGGCGGGTGGACGTGTACGGCGTGGCGGCCTCGGGGCTGGTGGCGGCCGACATGTCGCAGAAACTGCTGCGGATCGGGCTGTCCAGCCACCCGTTCAGCGACGCCCACCTGGCGCTGACCAGCGCGGCGCTGCTGAAGACGGGCGATGTGGCCGTCGCGATCAGCTGCACAGGAGAGACGCCCGACGTGCTGGTGCCCGCCCGGACGGCGGCCGCGGCGGGGGCGATGGTGGTGGGCATCACGAACAATCCCCGGTCGTCGCTGGCCGAGCTGGCGGATCACACACTGGTGTCCGCGGGGCGGGAGACGGCGTTCCGGCCGGGGGCACTGGCCAGCCGGATCAGCCAGCTGCTGATCGTGGACTGCATCTTCGTGGGGCTCGCCCAGCGGCGCTACGAAACGGCCGACGCGGCGATCCGCGCCACCCGGCTGGCCACGGACCGCTACCGTGCCCGCTGACCCGCCCACCCCGAGGTGGCCGCGATCTGAGGTGCAGGTCCTGAGTGAAGAGGGCAGGTGGGCGGTGATCAGGCGCGGGTGGGGGACAGCGAGGCGAGGTCGGCCTCGATCCGGCCCGCCGTGGCCAGCAGCGGCGGCAGCAGGTCGCGCTCGGCGGCCTGCAAGCTCGTCCGGGTGGCGTGCGTCGAGACGTTGACCGCCGCCACCGTCCGTCCCGTCCGGTCCCTGATCGGGGCGGCGATCGAGCGCAACCCCTCCTCCAGCTCCTGGTCCACCATCGCCCACCCGCGCTCCCGCACCCCGTCCAGCTCCGCCCGTAACGCCGCGGGCAGCACGATCGTGCGGGAGGTGAGCCGCCGCGGGCAGACCCGCGACAGGTACGACTCCAGCTCCTCCCCGGGCAGCGCCGCCAGCAGCACCCGCCCCATCGACGTGCAGTAGGCCGGGAACCGGGTGCCGATGCTGATGCTCACGCGCATGATCCGCGCCGTGGCCACCCGCGCCACGTACACCACGTCCTCCCCGTCGAGCACCGCCACCGAGGCCGACTCGCGCACCTCGGCGGCCAGCCGTTCGAGGTGCGGGTCGGCCACCTCGGGCAGCGACAGGCTGGACAGGTAGGCGTAGCCCAGCTCCAGCACGCGCGGCGTCAGGGCGAACAGCCGCCCGTCGGCGCGCACGTACCCGAGATCGGTCAGCGTGATGAGGAACCGTCTGGCCGCCGCCCTGCTGAGCCCGGTCGCGCGGGCCACCTGGCTGAGCGTGAGCTCGGGCTCGGCGGCGCTGAACGCCCGGATCACCGCGAGCCCGCGGGCCAGCGACTGCACATGATCGACCATGGTGATCCCCTTGACAGGAGCCGACAAAGGCGTAGCTTCCGCGATACGGGGTTGTTCGAGCAGAGAATACCTGTGCGCATCGCGAACAACTAGGAGCAAGCCGTGCGTCGCGCTCTCGTGATCCTCGCCGCCTTATCCGTGACCGCCTGCGGCGGCTCCCCGCCCGCCACGCCCACCCAGGGCGCGGGCCCGACCAAGGTCAACGCCGGTGTGATCGCCATCGTCGACACCGCGCCCATCCACCTCGGCAAGGCCAAGGGCTACTTCGCCGAGCAGAACATCGACCTCACCATCACCCCCGTCCAGGGCGGCGCGGCGGCCATCTCCGGCGCGGTGAGCGGGCAGTTCCAGTTCGCCTTCGCCAACACCACCTCGCTGCTGACGGCGACCCAGCAGGGGCTGGACGTGAAGGTCGTCACCAACGGCGTCTCCTCCACCGGGGAGCAGGGCAAGGACTTCAGCGCCGTGCTGGTCAAGCCCGACAGCCCGATCAAGACGGCCAAGGACCTGGCGGGCAAGAAGATCTCCGTCAACCAGCTCAAGAACATCGGCGACACCACCGTGCGCGCCTCCGTGCGCAACGCCGGCGGCGACCCGACCGGCATCGAGTTCGTCGAGCTGCCCTTCCCCGACGCGCCCGCCGCGCTGCAGAGCGGCCGGGTGGAGGCCATCTGGGTCGTCGAGCCGTTCGTCAGCCAGGCCAGGAGCCAGGGCGCCCGCCCCGTCGCGTGGAACTTCGTGGACGCCGCCCCCGACCTGACCGTGGCCATGTACTTCACCACCGGCAAGGCCGACGCCGACCTGACCAAGCGGTTCACGGCGGCGATGACCAAGTCGCTGGAGTACGCCGACTCGCATCCGGACGAGGTGCGCGAGGCGCTGAAGACGTACACCAAGATCGCTCCTGAGGTGATCGCGCAGATCGTGCTGCCGAAGTGGCCCGTGGCGGTGAACAAGCAGTCCGTGCAGACCATCGCCGATCTGGCGGCGGCGGACGGGGTGCTCAAGGAGAAGGTCGACGTGTCGGCGCTGGTGCCGTGATCCGTCGCAACGGCCTGCTGCCCAGGCTCGGGTACGGCGCCGCCGGGCTCGCCGGCCTGCTGCTCCTGATGGAGGCCGTGCCCCGGCTCGGCCTGGTGGACCAGCGTTTCCTGCCGCCCGCGTCCGAGATCCTGGCCACGCTGGCCGGGCAGCTCCGCACGGCCGGGCTGTGGCTCGCGCTGGGCGAGACCATGCGCGGCTGGGCGATCGGGCTGGCGCTGGCGTTCTGCGCGGCGGTCGTGACCGGGGTGATCATCGGCATCGTGCCGGGCCTGCGGGCGCTGACGAACTCGACCGTCGAGTTCCTGCGCCCCATCCCGTCGGTCGCGCTGGTGCCGCTGGCCACGCTGCTGTACGGGCCCTCGCTCGGCTCGACGCTGATGCTGGTCGTCTACGCCTCGTTCTGGCAGGTGCTCATCCAGGTCCTGTACGGCGTGGCGGCCGTCGACCAGGTGGCCTTCGACACCGCCAGGTCGTACGGGCTGTCGGCCTGGGCGCGGGTCAGGCACGTGGTGTGGCCGACCGCGCTGCCGTACGTGATGACCGGGTTGCGGCTGGCGGCGGCGGTGGCGTTCATCCTGGCGGTGACGGCGGAGCTGGTCATCGGCAGCCCAGGGCTGGGCGCCGAGATCCAGGTGGCGCAGAGCAGCGGCGCGGTGCCGTCCGTGTACGCGCTGATCGTGGTGGCCGGGCTGGTCGGCATCGCGGTGAACGCGGCCGTGCGGCTGCTGGAGCGCAGGGTGCTGGCCTGGCATCCGGCCGTGCGCTCGGAGGTGGCGGCGTGAGAAGTGAGGCCGGCCGTGCGCTCGGAGGTGGCGGCGTGAGGGTCGTCCGCTTGCTGGCGCTTCCCGGGTTGCTGGTGCTGTTGTGGTGGGCGGTCAGCGGGAGCTCCTTCTACCTGCCGAGCCCGGCCGCCGTGGGCCGGGCGTTCGCCGAGACCTGGTTCTCCGCGCGGATCGTGGACGACGTGCTGCCCAGCGTCGGGCGGCTGCTGGCGGGCTACGCGGTGGCCGCGCTGCTCGGCGTGGGGCTGGGCGTGCCGATCGGGCTGTCGCGGCGGCTGCGCGCCACGCTGGAGCCGGTGCTGGAGTTCTTCAGGGCCGTCCCGCCGCCCGTGCTGGTGCCGCTGATCATGCTGCTGGCCGGCATCGACACCCCGATGAAGGTGCTGGTCATCGTGTCGGGCTGCGTGTGGCCGATCCTGCTCAACACCGTGGAGGGCGTGCGGGCGCTGGACGAGGTGCTCTCCGACACGTGCCGCATGTACGGCATCAGGGGCGCGTCCAGGATGCGGCGGTTCGTGCTGCCCGGCGCGAGCCCGCAGATCATGACGGGGCTGCGGCAGGCGCTGTCCATCGGGATCATCCTCATGGTCATCAGCGAGATGTTCGCCAGCTCCAGCGGCCTGGGCTTCACGATCGTGCTGTTCCAGCGGCAGTTCCAGATCGCCGAGATGTGGAGCGGGATCCTCCTGCTCGGGCTGCTGGGGCTCGGGCTGTCGCTGCTCTTCCGCCGTGTGGAGCGGTGGGTGCTGGCCTGGTACTACGGCAGTGGAGCCGCCCGTGCTTGAGATCCACGACCTGCGCAAGGTGTACCAGAGCCCGGGCCGCCGGGTGGAGGCCATCGGCTCGATCACGCTGAGCGTGCGCGCAGGCGAGCTGGTCTGCGTCGTCGGCCCGTCGGGCTGCGGCAAGACCACGCTGCTGCGCTGCGTGGCCGGGCTGCTGCCGGCCACCGGCGGCGAGGTGTGGCTGGACGGCAGGCGCGTGACCGGCCCGCCGCCGTCCATGGCCGTGGTCTTCCAGGAGTACGGCCGCAGCCTGTTCCCCTGGATGACCGTCCGCCAGAACGTGGAGCTGCCGCTGAAGGAGAAACGGCTGCCCGCGAGCAGGCGGCGGAGCCTGGTCGCCGAATCCCTGCACGCCGTCGGGCTCGCCGACGCAGCCGGCGCGCATCCCTGGCAGCTCTCCGGCGGCATGCAGCAACGGGTAGCGATCGCCCGCGCGGTCGCGTACGAGCCGCAGGTGCTGCTGATGGACGAGCCGTTCGCCGCCGTGGACGCCCAGACCAGAGCGGACCTGGAGGACCTGATCCTGCGGCTGTGGCGGGACCTGGAGATCACCACGCTGTTCGTCACCCACGACATCGACGAGGCCGTCTACCTGGGCCGCCGGGTCGTGGTGCTGTCCTCGTCGCCGACCACGGTGCTGGAGGACGTCAAGATCGACCTGCCCGCCGAGCGCGACCAGCTCACGACGCGGTCACTGCCCCGCTTCGGGGAGCTGCGCGGGCACCTCTACCGGCAGATCCAGCGAGCCAGAAGGGCACCATGAGAACCGTCAGGGACGCCGTCTTCGACATCTTCCGGCGCTACGAGCTGACCACCGTCTTCGCCAACCCGGGCTCGACCGAGGTGCCGCTGCTGGCCGGGCTGCCCGACGACCTGCGGTTCGTGCTGGCCCTGCACGAGGGCTCGGTGGTCGGCCTGGCGATCGGGTGGGCGCTCGGCCGCGAGACCCCCGCGCTGGCCCTGCTGCACAGCGCGGCCGGGCTGGGCAACGCCGTCAACGCCATCACCACCGCCAGGGAGAACCGGGTGCCGCTGGTGATTATCGTCGGCCAGCAGGACCGGCGGCACCTGGCGCTGGAGCCGTTCCTGGCCGGGCGGCTCGACAGGCTGGCCGGCGACTACCCGGTGCGCGTCGACCAGCCGGTGCGGGCGCAGGACGTGCCGGGCGCGGTGCTGCGGGCCTTCCACGAGGCGACCACGTCCAGGGGGCCCGCGCTGGTAGTGGTGCCGATGGACGACTGGCAGGCGCCCTTCGACGACGAGACCGTGGCGGCGCCCGCGCGGCTGCTGCGCCCCGTGGCCGTGGCGGACGCCGACCTCGCACCCCTGGTGGAGCTGCTGTCGAAGGCGCGCAGGCCCGCTCTCGTGGCGGGGTCCGGGGTGGGGCCGGGGTGGTTCGCGCTCGTGGCGCTGGCCGAGCGGCTGGGCTGTCCGGTGTACCAGGAGTCGTTCGGCGGGCGGGCCGGGTTCCCGCAGGACCATCCGCAGTACGCGGGGGTGCTGCCCGACGACCGGATCCGGCTGCGGGAGCGGCTGCGGCCCCACGACGTGGTGCTGGCGGTCGGGGCGCCGGTGTTCCGGCAGTACTCCTACGAGCCTGGGCCGCTGGTCGAGCCCGGCACGGCGATCGCGCTGGTCACGGACGACCCGGCGGTGGCGCACCGCAGCCCTGCCGACCTGGCCTACCTCGCCTCGCCCGAGGCCGTCTGCGCGTGCCTGGCCGAGCTGCTGCCCGTCCCCGCGCGCGGCGGCGCCTTCTCACGGGTGTCCGGCCACGAGCCCTACGCGGGCGGGCCGCTGCGGCACGTGGACGTCCTGCACGAGCTGGCCGGACGCCTCCCGCACGACGTCGTGCTCGTCGAGGAGGCGCCCTCCGCGCGGCCCGACCTGCATGCGATCGTGCCCGCCAGGACGTCGTTCGGCTTCATCTCGGCGGCCATGGGCGGGCTCGGGTTCGGCGTGCCCGCCGCCGTCGGCCTGCGCATGGCACTGCCCGACCGGCCCGTCGTCGCGGTGCTGGGCGACGGCTCGACCCTGTACGGCGTGCAGGGCCTGTGGAGCGCCGCCCACTACCGGGTGGGCGTGCTGTTCGTGGTGCTCTCCAACGGCCGGTACGCGGTCCTGGACCGGCTGGCCGACAAGCACGGCGGCGGCAAGGGCCCGTGGCCGCCGTTCACCGAGGTGGACCTGGGCGCCATGGCCAGGTCGCTCGGCTGCCCCGCGCAGCGCGTCGAGACGTACGCCGACCTGACACGAACCCTCGACGAGGTCCTGCCCGCGCTCGCCACCCGCGAGACACCCCTGCTGCTCGACGTGGCGGTGGGCGTGGATCCGTAGCCCCATGAGGGGACATCGCCCGGTATCCGTTCTGAAACACTTCGCCCGGTATCGTCACTGAATGGGGAAACGTCTGGAAGCCGAGCCTCCGTTCAGGGCCAGGCTCACGGTGGACGCCGGTCAGCGCGTGCTCACCGGCGCCGGCGCGTTCTTCGCCCGCAACCAGGCCCTCGTCCAGCACGCCCGGCGGGCCGGCCGGGGCACGTCGCGGTACTACTGGCGGGGGGCCGACCGGGAGCTGTACCGGGTGGTCATCGAGAGCCACGACACGGAGCGCGGGCCCGTCACCGGGCTGGAGGCCCTGCGGTGCGGTGGGGCGCCGTGGGGGTTGACGCAGCGGGAGCACGAGGTGCTGACCTGTGTGGCCGTCGGCATGACCAACCCCGAGACGGCCGCGCGGGTGGGGTGCGGGACTCGGACCGTGGCCACGCATGTGGAGAACGTGCTGGCCAAGCTGGGGGCGCCGACGCGAGCGGCAGCCGCGGCGCTGGCCATGGCCGAGGACGCCCTGCTCGCCCCGTTCGCCGAACCCGGCGGGCGCGCGGCCGAGCAGGCGGGCGCGGGCGACGGCAGGCGCATGGCTGGGCAGGCGGGCGACGGCAGGCGCATGGCTGGGCAGGCGGGCGCGGGCGACGGCAGGCGCATGGTCGGGCAGGCGGGCGCGGGCGACGGTGAGCGTGCGGCCGGGGAGGGCGGCGGCTGGGGGGTGGTGGCGCCGAGGGGGGAGGCGCGGCGGCGGCCGATCCGGCTGGGGGCGATCTACCCCACGGACGGCCCGCGCCGCTTCGACGCGCTGGCCATGCGCCGCGGCGCCGCCATCGCCGTGGACGAGCTGAACGCCAGAGGCGGGGTGGCGGGCCGCCGCATCGACCACCTGGCCATCGAGGTGTCCGGCGACACCGACGCCGACCTGCTGGCCGCCGTCGACTACCTGCGCTCGCACGACGTGGACGCCATCACCCTCGGCAACGTCAGCCCCCGCCACCACCTGGACGCGATCACGCGGGCCGCCGAGTACCGGGCGCCGCTCATGCACTCCATGGTGACCCCGGCGATCGCCGAGCACGTCCACGACAACCCCGGCGTGCTCGGGCAGACGTTCCAGGTGTGCGCCACGGAGACCGCCTACCTGTCCGGATTCGTCAGGACGCTGGATCTGCTGGCGACGTCCGGCCAGTGGCGTCCGGACAACCGGCGGATCATGGCCGTGGTGCGGGCCGACGGCTGGGACACCGGCCAGGCGTACGGGCTCGACGAGCTGGCCTCCGCGTGCGGCTGGGAGCTGGCCGCCGTCGTGCCCGTCCCTGACACGGGCGTGCCGTGGCCGTCCGTCGTGGCGACGCTCCAGGCCGGCGATCCGGCCGCCGTGCTGGTCTGCACCTACGTCGAGGACGAGCTCCGCCTGTTCCTGCGCGAGCTGCGCGGCACCGGCTCCCGCGCGCTCGTCCACACCGTCTGGACGCCCACGATCCCCCGCTTCGAGGAGCGCATGGAGGGCTTGGCGGAAGGCATGCTGTGGTCCACGGTCATCGGGACGTACGGCGACCCGGTGAGCGCCAGGTTCATGGAGCGCTACCGCCGCGCGTACGGGGACGAACCGGGCAGCGGCAGCGCGGCCATCCACTACGACATGATCCACTTGCTGGCCGGCGCCTGGGCCTCGGTGGGCCGGCCGTGGGACTTCGGCGCGATGGTGCGCGACCTGCGCGAGACCGTGCACAGGGGCGCCGCCGGGCCGTACTGGTTCGGCGGGCGCGGGCAGCGGGCGCTGGCCTACCCCGACGACACGTTCGACGCCTCGCTCGCCCACGCGCACCTCGTCCACCAGGTGCAGGACGGCAGGAGCCGGGTCATCTCACCCGTCGAGCTGGCCAGGCACCGCTTCAGGCCCCCGCCCCCGGGCCACTAAGCCCGAGGTTCGCCCAGCCAGGACGGCATGCCCGGCGAGCCGAGCCCCGCGCCGCCGTCCGCCGCCAGCACGTGACCGTTCACCCAGGCGGAGTCCGGCGAGCACAGCCACAGCAGGCTGGGCACGATGTCGTCCGGCGTGGCCACCCTGCCCGCCGGACTGGCGGAACGCACGGCCTCGACGTACGCCGCGGGCACCGGGTTCAGCGGCGACCCCACGTCCACGAACCCGGGCGCGACCGCGTTGACCCGCACCCCCAGCGGCCCGAACTCCAGCGCCAGTCCCCTGGTCACCGCCTCCAGCGCCGCCTTCGACGCCGCGTAGACGGTGGTGCCGGGCCGGGGCCGCGACGCGCCGCCCGTACTGGTGAACACGACGGAGGCGGGACGGCGGTGCCGTACGCACAGCTCGGCCAGCGCCGTCGCGGCCATCAGCGCCGAGCGCGTGTTGACCGCCATCACCGTGTCGAACAGCTCCTCCGTCGTCTCCAGCGCGCGCCGCGCCGGGAACAGCCCGGCGACGTGCAGCAGCGCGTCCAGCGGCCCGTACGACTCCCACGCCCGCGACACCGCGGCCCGCGCCGCGCCCGGCTCGGCCAGGTCGGCCGCCACGTCCACCGGGACAGGGGAACGCGGCGAGTCAGCCGTCACCACCTCGTGGCCCGCCGCCGACAGGGCGGCGCAGGCGGCCGAGCCGATCCCGCCGCCCGCGCCCATGACCAGCGCCCGCATCAGGCCGCCCGGAACGCCCGCGCCGCCGACACGCAGGTGCGGAAGTCCAGCGGCCGACGCAGGCAGGCGTCGAGGAAACGTTCGAGGCCCAGCAGGCGGTGGCCGCGTCCGATGACCTGGGGGTGGAAGGTCAGCACGCACATCCCGCCGGGCTCGTCGCGCAGCATGTAGTCGATGTCGTCGAGGAAGTTGCGGAACACCGCCGCCGGGTCGCGCAATCCAGGCAGGACGGCGTTGTCCAGCCGCAGGTACTCGAACTGCGGGTAGTCGTCCAGCGTCCACGACACCGGCAGCTCGACCAGATCGGTGGGCTCGCCGAACCGGTACGGGCCGTCGGGGTCGGCCACGTCGCCGCGCCTGGCGTAGTAGGGGGTGTAGTCGGTGGCCATGAGGCTGGAGTCGTACTCGCAGCCCAGCTCCAGCAGCACATCCACGGTCGAAGGGGTGAAGTCCCAGCTCGGCGTGCGGTTGCCGACGGGCTCGTACCCGGTGACCTTGACGATCGACTCGCGGGCCCGCACGGCCGCCGCCAGCTCCCCGGCCCTGTCCAGCTTGGAGACCGGCTCGTGCGCGTACCCGTGCAGCGCGATCTCGTGGCCCGCCTCCGCGATGGCGGCGCATTCGGCGGGATAGGTGTCCACCGTGTGCCCCGGGATGAAGAACGTGGCGGTGATGTCGCGCTCCCGCAGCATCCGCAGGATCCGCGGCACGGCGTGCGCCCCGAACTCGCCGCGCGACACCGGCCCCGGCGAGGTCATGCCGCGCGCCAGCCAGAGCGAGATCGCGTCGAAGTCGAACGTGAGGCAGATCGTCGAACGGTCAGGCATGGTCCTCCTCGATGGCGAAGCAGGTCTCGGGCGCGGCGCCGGGGGCGAACAGGTCGTCCAGCCGCCACCTCTCGTACGGGCGCTCGCAGGGCGGGTGCTCGGCGATATACAACTCGCGGGCGTCCAGGTCCATCACCACGGAGTAGACGGACGCGATCTCCTCGCCCTTGGCGACGTCCGGGTCCACGTGGCGGCAGATGCTGTCCGGGTAGGAGTAGTGGTCGCGCAGGGCCGCGACGACGTCCTTCAGTTCCAGGGTCCTGGCCGCGGCGGCGTCCTCCAGCAGGTGCCTGGCGCGGGCGGGCCGCAGCAGGGTGAGCGCCGAGGTGGCGGCCTTCCTGTCCACCAGCGGCAGCGGGGCCTGGAAGTGGTTGGAGTGCGTGATCAGGCCGTCCTGCGGCAGCAGCGCGCCGAAGACGTCCGGCGCCACCTCCAGGTCGATCGCCTCGCCGCCGGCGTCGGCGATGAGCAGGTTGCCGGACGAGATGCGCACCACGTCCAGCGCCTTGCGGTGCGCCTGGCTCATCGTGCGCGACTGCAGCACGCCGCGCAGCAGGAAGTGGTACGGAACTCCGGCGCCGCCCCTGTCACGGTCGGAGACCAGAAGGTTCGCGCACACGCCCAGGCCCGCCGAGTTCAGCCCCGACTTGGCCAGCATGCCCGCCTCGGCCAGCGTCAGCACCGCGAAGCCCGCGGTGTCCCTGGTCGCCAGCAGGAACGTGACCGGGCCCTGCTCGGGATGCCAGTCCCAGTTCTGGGCGAGCAGCGTGTGGCCCTGCCTGGTGTGCTTGGGAAGCACGGCGACCGAGGTGCAGCCCTCGTCGCGGTAGCCGGTGCCGTACAGCATCTCGGTGCGGGCGTTCAGCGCGGTGATGTGCTCGATGGGCTGGCCGGCGCCGGCCGCCAGGCCCTCCAGCATGGCGGCGATGCGGGCGTCGTACCGTCTGGCCACGTCGAGGTAGGTCGCGCCCCAGCGGGTCACGTCCTGCGCGGACAGGCCGGCGTCGTCGCGGAATCGGCGCAGGTAGGTCTGCACGCTGCGCTCGACCAGCTCGCGCGTGCGGCGGCCCAGCTCCGCCCCCATCTCCTCGTACGTGCCCTCGACCGCGATGAGGTTCGTCATGATGCCCTCCTAGTGAAGGCGCCCGTGGGCGCTCTCCTTCATGCCCGCCACCACCGCGAGCGTGACCGCCGCCGACACGATCGGCAGCAGGGCCGTCGCCATCCCCGAGCCGGTGAGCTGCACCAGCCCGGTCGCCACGAACGGCGCCGTGCCGCCGAAGGCCATGACCGCGAAGTTGTATCCGATGGACATCGTCGAATACCGCAGCTTCGTCGGGAACAGCTCCGACAGCGCCGCGGGGCCCGGCCCCGAGAACATCGCCAGGATCACCCCGATCGCGATCTGCCCAGCGAACACCCCGAACACTCCCCCGTTCTGGATGAACGCCATGACCGGCCAGCTCAGCACCAGGAATCCGGCCGCGGCGGCGATCAGCAGCGGCTTGCGGCCGATCCGGTCCGACAGCGCGCCGAACGCCGCGATGCACACGGTCAGCGTCACCAGGCCGACGAGGTTCGAGACGCGGGCCACGCCCGCGTCCACGCCCGCCACGTCGGTGAGCCAGGTGGGCAGGTAGGTGAGGAAGAAGAAGTACGCGACCGTCCACAACATGGTGAACCCGAAGCCGCGGGCGATGCCGGCGAACTGCGTGCGCAGGCCCTCCCGCAGCGGGCTCGCCGCCGTCTCCCCCTTCGCCTGCTCCTCGGCGAACGCCGGCGTCTCCGCCAGGCCGTACCTGAGCCAGAGCGCCGCCACCGCCGTGAGCGCCGACAGCAGGAACGGCACCCGCCAGGCCCACTCGGTGACCTGCTGCTCGGTGAAGATCGTGCTGTTCAGCGCCACGACCCCGGACGCCAGCAGGAACCCGGCCGCCGTCGAGACCTGGTTGAAGCTGCCGAAGAAGCCGCGCCTGCGCTCGGGGGCGTACTCGACGAGGAACGCCGCCGACCCCGCCCACTCGCCCGCCACCGAGAAGCCCTGCACCATGCGCAGCACCACCAGCAGCAGCGGGGCCAGCACGCCGATGCTCTCGTACGTCGGCAGCAGGCCGATCAGGGTCGTGGCCGCGCCCATCATCAGCACGCTGACGACCAGCGCGATCCTGCGGCCGAACTTGTCGCCGACGTGCCCGAACGTGATCGCGCCGAGCGGTCGCATGAGGAAGCCGACGGCGAAGACGGCGAAGGTGTAGAGGGTGCCCGCCAGGCCGTCGGAGTCGGGGAAGAACAGCTTGCCCAGGGTGGTGGCCGTGTAGGCGTACACCAGGTTGTCGTAGTTCTCCATGACGTTGCCGAAGCTGCCGGCCACGACGGCGCGCACTTTCGAGGTGGCTGCCGGGGCTGTCTTGGTGGTGGTGTTGTCGCTTCTCATCGCGACCTCTCACTCATGGGGGGATTCATCAGGACGCGGTGTATCCGCCGTCCACGGGCAGCAGGACGCCCGTCACGAACGACGCCTCAGGAGAGGCCAGGTAACAGACGGCGGCGGCCACGTCGGCCGGATCGCCTGGACGGCCCATGGGGGCCCGCTCGATGCGGGGGCGGAGCTGGTCGGCGGGCAGGTCCTGAAGGAGCGGGGTGACGAAGACACCCGGCAGGACGCTGTTCACGCGGATGCCGCGGGGGGCGAGCTCCACCGCGGCCGTCCTGGTCAGCATGTGCAGGCCGGCCTTGCTGACCTGGTAGGCGATCGAGGACGGGGGTGCGGGGGGTGGTGGCGGCGGGATGTGGCCGTAGATGGAGCCGATGTTGACGACGCTGGCCCGGGGGCTGGTGGTCAGGTCTTCGATGAAGGTGCGGATGCCTGTCCAGGGGGCCCACAGGTTGGTGCGGAGTATGCGGTCCCAGTCGGCGTCGGTGGTGGTCAGGAGGTCGGCTCGGGTGCTGACGTCGGCGTTGTTGACGAGGATGTCGAGGCGGCCGTACGTGGTGCGGATCTTGGTGGCGAGGGCTTGCCAGGAGCCGGGGTCGCGGACGTCCAGCGGGTGGAAGAGGGAGCGGTGCGCGCCGTCCACGCGGTCGTGCAAGTCGCCGTAAACGACCCTGGCCCCACGGGACGCCAGCCGATCCACGATGGCGGCGCCGAGCCCGGAGGCGCCGCCGGTGACGACGGCGACCAGCCCGTCCAGCTCCATGGACACCTCCTCAAGCCCGAGCCCTGCCCGCATTCGTGCAGGCAGAGCGCTTGAGGACCATCCTGGAGCGACGCGGCGGCCCGGACCTCCGTCAAATGACGGAGGCGGCACTCACCGGAGCTGGCGCTCGGCGGCCTCCACCACGTTGGACAGCAGCAACGCCCGGGTCATCGGCCCGACCCCGCCCGGGTTGGGCGTGAGGTACCCGGCGACGTCCTCCACGTCCAGCGCCACATCACCCGCGATCTTGCCGGCGACCCGGGAGACCCCGACGTCGAGCACGGCGGCCCCGGGCTTGACCATGTCCTTCTTGATCAGCTCCGGCACCCCGGCCGCGGCCACCACGATGTCGGCCCGCCGCACGTGGGCGGCCAGGTCCTGCGTGCCGGTGTGACAGAGGGTGACGGTCGCGTTCTCGCTGCGGCGGGTCAGCAGCAGGCCGAGCGACCGGCCCACCGTGATGCCGCGCCCGACCACGGCGACCTCGGCGCCCTTGATCGGCACGCCGTACTCCTGCAGCAGCAGCACGATGCCGTGCGGCGTGCAGGGGAGCGGGGCGTCGACCATGTGCACGAGCCGCCCGAGGTTGACGGGGTGCAGGCCGTCGGCGTCCTTGGCGGGGTCGATGCGCTCCATCAGCGCCATCGTGTCGAGGTGCTTGGGCAGCGGGAGCTGGACGATGTAGCCCGTGCACGCGGGAGAGGCGTTGAGCTCGTCGATGGCCGCCTCCACGTCGGCCTGGCCGGCGGTGGCGGGCAGGTCGACGCGGATGGAGGCGATGCCCACCTCGGCGCAGTCGCGGTGCTTGCCCGCGACGTAGATCTGGCTGCCGGGGTCGTCGCCCACGAGCACGGTGCCCAGGCCAGGGGTGACGCCTCGTTCCTTGAGCGCTGCCACCCGGTTCTTGAGGTCTGCCTTGATCTTGGCGGCGGTCGCCTTGCCATCGAGTTTCACTGCGCTCATGCCGCAATCCTTCCATGCCCGTCTCGTTTCTCCGCACCGGACCACGCGCACACCGCCCCACCCACCCTCACCGGGTTATCCACAGGCTCCAGGCAGTCGGCCCGAGTTATCCACAGCCCCGCGATGACATCGTTGTCATCGATCATCCAAGGGCTTAGTGTTACGGGCGCCAGCAACAAGTGCACGGAGGTCCCCTTGCCTTTCCGCCTGTTGTCCGCAGAGTCGACCGACCTGTTCGTGGGCACGCCCGGCGAGCCGCGCCAGGTGCTGCGCGTCACCGTCGCCGAGGGCGCTCACGAATCGTCGCTGGAGCTGCGCGGCGCGGGCGTACGACTGGCCGGCGAGACCACCGTTCTCCCCGCCGCGGCGACCTTCGAGGTCCCGCCCTACCGGGAGCCGACCAGCCGAAACCACGACCGAGAACCGCCCGGCCGAGCACAGAACCGCGAACCGACCCACCAGACCCACGACCGCGAGCCCCACCCCCCAGACCACGACCTCCTTAGGGCCGCCCGCCGGAAAGCCTTCGCGCGGTGGCTCGACGACCTGCGTGCCAGGAGAGTAAGACTGATGCCCGGACTGGAGCACCCTGGCGACCCCCGCCAGCCCGACAACCACCACAAACACTGATGAGCTGCGTACTTGCCATAGACATCGGAGGAACCAAGCTCGCCGCCGCACTGGTGGACGAGGCCGGTTCGATCCTGCGTTCCGCGACCCGTCCGACGCCTCGTGAGGAGGTCATGTCCGCCCTGGCGGCCCTCGTCACGGAGGTCATGGACGGCGGCCCGCCACCCGAGGCCGTCGGCATCGGCTGCGCGGGCCCCGTGGACCTCGCCTCGGGCACCGTGAGCCCGGTGAACATGCCGAGCTGGCGCGGCTTCCCGCTGCGCGAGGAGGTAAGGAAGCTGACCACGCTGCCCACCGTGCTGGCGGGTGACGCCCAGTGCTTCGCCCTGGGCGAGCACTGGCTGGGGGCGGGCCGCGGCTGCTCGTCGTTGCTGGGCGTCGTGGTGTCGACCGGCATCGGCGGCGGGCTGGTGCTGGACGGCGTCCCGCTCCTCGGCCCCACCGGGAACGCCGGACATGTCGGCCACATGAGCATCGACCCTTACGGGGAACGTTGCGAGTGCGGCGGCCGGGGCTGCGTCGAACGCTACTCCAGCGGCCCCAACATGGTCCGCTGGGCCCTGGAGAACAACTGGTCACCGGGCGCCGCCTCCCGCGCCGACGGCTCCACCCCACCGGACTCGCCGCAGGAGCAGGCTAAGGCCGGTACCCAGGGGAAGACCGATGCCCGAACGCCGGCCCAGGCCGACGCCCAGCCCGATACGCGGACGCCAGCCCAAGCCGACGCCCAGCCCGATACGCGGACGCCAGCCCAAGCCGACGCCCCGCCCGATACGCGAACGCTGGCCCAAGCCGATGCGCGCACGCCAGCCCAGGCCAATGTCCGGACGCCGGTCCGGGCCGATGCTCGCGCGCTGGCCCAGGCCAATGTCCGGGCGCCGGTCCAGGCCGATGCCCACGTGCTGGCCCAGGCCGATGCGCGGATGCTGGCTCAGGACGCCGCCGCCGGAGACCCCATCGCGGTGGCGGCCTTCCAGCGCAGCGCCAGGGCCCTCGCCGGCATGATCGCGTCCACCGCGGCGGCCGTGGAGCTGACGGCGGTGGTCATCGGCGGTGGCGTGTCGGCCGCCGGTGAGGTGCTCTTCGAGCCGCTGCGGCACGCCCTGGACGACGTGACGGGGCTGCCGTTCGTGCGGAGCGTGGAGGTCAGGCAGAGCTCGCTGGGGGTGCGGGCCAGCTTGGCGGGTGCCGCCCAACTGGCGTGGCGATCGCACCCGTCGATCACGACGCCCTGAGGGGATAGCAGCCCGTATTCATCACAACGCCCTGAAGGGGTAGCGGCCCGTATTCATCACAACGCCCTGAAGGGGTAGCGGCCCGTGTTCATCACAACGCCCTGAGGGGGTAGCGGCCCGTGTTCGACGGTTTCGACACGTTCGACCTCCCGACCACGCAAACGACGATCCACGGCGTCCGCGGCGGGTCGGGCCCCGCGGTCCTGTTGCTGCACGGCATCCCCGAGACCCACCTGATGTGGCACCGCGTGGCACCGGCCCTCGCCGAGCGATTCACCGTGGTGGCGACCGATCTGCGTGGTTACGGCGCGAGCGGAAAGCCGCCCAGCGCGCCCGATCACGGGCCGTACCGGATGCGGGCCATCGCCGCCGACCAGGTGGAGGTGATGGCGGCGCTGGGGTTCGAGCGGTTCGCGGTGGTCGGGCACGACAGGGGCGCCCGGTGCGCGTACCGGATGGCGCTCGACCATCCGGACGCGATCAGCCGCCTGGCGGTGCTGGACGTCGTGCCCACCGGTGAGGCCTACGCCCGTGCGGACGCCGAGTTCAGCCTGGGTTTCTGGGTCTGGTCGTTCCTGGCCGCTCCGGAGCCCGTCCCCGAGCGGCTGATCGCGGCGGCGCCGCAGGTGCTGGTCGACCACATGCTCGATGCCTGGTCGGAGGTGCCGGGGGCGTTTCCCGAACGGGTGCGGGCCGCTTACGTGGCGGCCTTCGCCGATCCGGAGACCGTCCATGCGATCTGCGAGGAGTATCGCGCCGCGGCCACGCTGGACGTGGCCGATGACGAGGCCGACCGGGGACGTCGGCGCATCCGGTGTCCGACGTTGGTGTTGTGGAGCGCGTCAGGTGCGGTCGGGCAGTGGTATCGCCCGCTCGACGTCTGGCGGGAGTGGGCCGAGGACGTCCGGGGCGGGGCGATCCAGGCTGGGCACTTCCTGCCGGAGGAAGCGCCCGGGGAGACGCTGCGTCACCTGCTGGAGTTCCTCGGGAAGAGGGATCCTTAGTCTTGGAGTTCCTGGGGAAGGGCGACCCTTCGTCTTGGAGCTCCTGGGGAAGGGGGACCCTTAGTCGCGCTCGGCGGCGGCGGCCTGGGCCTCGCGGCGCTCGATGATGCGGCGAGTGTAGGGGATGACCTCTACGACGCGGCTGCCGAGGTAGGCGCCGATGAAGGCGAGGACCAGAAGCACGAAGGGGCTGGTGGCCAGGCCGTTCAGGGTGACGAACGCCTGCAGGATCGCGTCGAGCGCCATAGGTGAACTCCGGGGAAGAGGATCGGGGAGGAGTTCAGGGTAGCCCGGACGCGGGGATGCTCGCCGCAAAAACCGAACTTAACCGCAAAAACGGATAAAGGGGCGACATGGTGATCATGTCGCCCCTTGTGGAACATCAGTGGAAGAAGTGGCGCGTGCCGGTGAAGTAGAGGCTCGCCCCGGCCTTCTTCGCCGCCTCGATGACCAGCTCGTCCCGGATGGAGCCGCCCGGCTCGACGATCGCGCGAACGCCGGCCTCCAGCAGCACCTCCAGCCCGTCAGGGAAGGGGAAGAAAGCGTCGGAGGCCGCCACGGAGCCGGCCACGTGCTCCCCTGCCCTGGTGACCGCCAGGCGGCAGGAGTCGACCCGGTTGACCTGGCCCATGCCAACGCCCACGGTGGCGCCGCCGCTGGCCAGGAGGACGGCGTTCGACTTCACCGAGCGGCAGGCGCGCCAGGCGAACTCCAGGTCCGCCAGCACCTCGGCCGAGACCGGGTCGCCGGTCTTGAGCTCCCACTGCGACGCCGCGTCGCCGGGCGCGTCCACGCGGTCCACGGTCTGCACGAGCAGGCCGCCGTCGATCCTGCGGAACTCGGTCGGCGAGGACGGGCCCTGCGCGCAGGCCAGCAGACGCAGGCTCTTCTTGGCGCGCAGCACCTCCAGCGCCTCCTCGTCGTACCCGGGGGCGATGACGACCTCGGTGAACACGTCGGCGATCTGCCGGGCCAGCTCGGCCGTGACAGACCGGTTCACGGCGATCACGCCGCCGTAGGCCGAGACGGGGTCGCAGGCGTGCGCCTTGCGGTGCGCGTCGGCGACGTCGGCGCCGATGGCGATGCCGCACGGGTTCTGGTGCTTGATGATGGCGACGGCGGGCTCGGCGAAGTCCCACGCCGCGCGCCAGGCGGCGTCGGAGTCGAGGTAGTTGTTGTACGACATCTCCTTGCCGTGCAACTGCTCGGCGCCTGCCAGCCCGCCGCTGCCGGCCGTGCCGCCCGCGTAGAGTGCCGCGCGCTGGTGCGGGTTCTCGCCGTAGCGGAGCGTGGCCTTGCGCTCGTACGCCGTCCCGGCGAACTCGGGGAACTCCTCGCCCTCGCCCACGTACGTGCCCGCGAACCAGTTGGCCACGGCCACGTCGTACGACGCGGTGTGCGCGTACGCGATGCCGGCCAGCCGCTTGCGGTCGGTCAGCGTGAAGCCGCCCTCGTCGAGGGCGTTGCGCACGTCGCCGTAGAAGCTCGGGTTCACCACGACCGCGCAGGTGTTGTGGTTCTTGGCGGCGCCGCGGATCATGGCGGGGCCGCCGATGTCGATCTGCTCGACGCACTCGGCGTCGGTCGCCCCGGAGGCCACCGTCTCCTGGAACGGGTACAGGTTCACCACGACGAGCTGGAACGGGTCGATCTCCAGCTCGTCGAGCTGCGCCACGTGGTGCGGCTTGGTGACGTCGGCCAGCAGCCCGGCGTGCACGCGCGGGTGCAGCGTCTTGACCCGCCCGTCCAGGCACTCGGGGAACCCGGTGAGCTGCTCCACCTTCGTCACCGGAATGCCGTAGGAGGAGATCGCGGCGGCGGTGCCACCGGTCGAGACGATCTCCACTCCGGCGCCGTCGAGGGCTCTGGCCAGCTCTTCGAGCCCGGACTTGTCGTAAACAGCGATGAGCGCGCGCCGGATGGCGATGCGAGTCACGTGGATTCCCCTCCTGTGTGGTTGCCGATTCGGACGGTACGTCCGCTGACCGTCCAGCCCTCGCGAGCCATCCGGCCGACGGTCTCGACGAGCAGGCGGCGCTCGACCACCTTGATGCGCTCGTGCAGGACCGCCTCGTCGTCGTCTGGTTGCACGGGCACCGCCGCCTGCGCCACGATCGGCCCCGTGTCGACTCCCTCGTCGGCCAGCATGACCGTGCAGCCGGTCACCTTGACCCCGTGGGCCAGCGCGTCGCGCACGCCGTGGGCGCCGGGGAAGGACGGCAACAGTGCCGGATGCGTGTTCAGCACAGGGAACGCGTCGAGCGTCGGCGTACCCAAAATTTTCATGAAGCCCGCGGACACGACCAGGTCGGGCTCGTACGATGCGATCTTGGCCGCGATGGCGGCATCCCAGTCCGCCCGAGCCGCATAATTGCCCACTTTTTCGACAAAAGTCGGGACATTCGCCCTGGTAGCCCTGGCCAGTCCTTCGATCCCCTCCCTGTCGGCGCCGACCGCGACCACTCGAGCCCCGTACGACGGGTCGGCGGAAGCGTCCAGCAGGGCCTGTAGGTTGGTTCCAGAGCCGGAGACGAGGACGACGAGCCGCCCAGCCTTAGACACACACACTCCAATGAGGAAACAGGGTGGGGGTCACAGGGTATCTGTTCATCGCCCGGCGACGCAGAGGAGGTCAGGTGTCGACACCGGTGAAGGCACCGGCAGGCCAGCAGCCCGCGGATTCAGCGGGCCGCCGAGCGATCTGGTTGTCCATCGCAGCGCTGGCCATGACGTTCATGTTGCCGCTGGCCGGCCTGGTCATGGCGCTGTTCGCGCTGATGGCCGGGATCCGGGCGCTCCCCCTGCTGAAGGGCGCGGGCAGGCCCACGGGTGTGGCGGTGGGCGGCATCACCGTCTCCTCGCTCGCCCTGGCCCTGTCGGCCGGGGCCACGGCGATGCAGCTCTACCTCATGGACGAGTACTCCGCCTACCAGGAGTGCATGAAGGGCGCCGGCACGGTGGCGTCGCAGGGCGAGTGCTTCACGCAGTTCAGGGACGCCGCGCAGCGGAAGCTGCCGGCCGACGTGCTGGAGGTACTCGGGGCGATGCAGCCGTGATCACGGCCCGCACGTGCTGAGGCCGCACTCCCGAAGGCTCGCGATCGCGGACATAGGGGCCGGGTCAGTCACGGTCTGAGGCGGAAGGGGTTGAGTCGGCCGCGGTCCCAAGCACAGGGGCCGAGTTCGCCGCGATCCCAAACACACAGGCCGAGCTGGCCGCAGGCCGAGCGCAGGAGGGTCGAGCCGGTCGCGATCCCAAGCACAGGGGCCGAGTCCGCCGCGATCCCAAGCACACAGGCCGAGCTGGCCGCAGGCCGAGCGCAGGAGGGTCGAGCCGGTCGCGATCCCAAGCGCAGGGGTCGGGTCAGTCGCGGTCCCAGGCGTACGGGTCGACGTAGATGACGTGACCGCCACGGTCGTCCGACTCGTCCACGATGTCCTTGCGCGGCGGCCGGGCGACCGGCGCCGGCTCCGGCGGGCGGGGGCGGGCCTGGGCCTGGGTCTCCGCCTCGGCTGAGGCATGCTCGTCCTGCCAGTCGTCCCTGATGACCGGGATCTCCTGGGTGTCGGCCTCGGTGGCGTCCATCCAGTGACCGGGCAGCGGCCGCGGGTCCGACTCGGCGAGCCCCACCCTGCTGGCCGCCTTCGCCAGCGCGGCCCCCGCCTTCCGTACGGGAGCGGCCGCCTTGTCGAGCGGCGCCCTGGCGCGCTTGTTGAGCAGCAGCAGGTTGGTCACGCCCGCCGAGATGCCGGCGGCCACGCCGACCTCCAGCGCCACCGACAGCGCCACCTCCCACGGCGAGGGCCCGACCGTGGCCAGCCGCCCGCCGCCCATGGGCCCGCCGGACAGCGCCGCGAGCAGCCCCGCCACCAGCCCCGTCGTCACCCCGGTGAGGAACCCCCACAGCGGCGCCGCCTCGTACGACGGCGACGGCGAGATCCTCGCGACCATCACCCCCGCCACGGCCCCGGCCGCGAACGGCACCGCGACCACCGCCATCATCCACGCGGGCACGGGCCCGCTCTCCGGCAGCGCCCCCAGCAGCGGCAGGCTGGGCACGGTGCCGAGCTGCACACCGGTGGGCGCGACGAGGGTGTCGGCGCCGATGGCGAACCCGGGCCCGGCGATGTAGGAGAAGGCCCAGACGACGGCGTTCAGCAGGTAGAGCAGTTGCAGCAGCGCCAGCAGCACGCCACCCACGAACCCGGGCGACAGCACCCCCGACAGTTGCTCGACCTGCTCGAAGTTGATCACGAAGGCGATCAGCACCAGCGCGAGCCCGGCCACGACCAGCAGCGCCGTGGCGACCGCCGTGCCGACCGTCAGCGCGCGCACCCGCTCGGGCAGCAGCCGCAGCATCACCCGCCAAGGCCCGATCATGCGCGCCGTGGCCAGCGAGCCCGCCAGGAACGCCAGCACGAAGTGGCTGAGCAGCGCCTCCCCGATGAAGGGCTGGGTGATCTCGTTGCTCGTCACGAGCGCGATCAGGCCCGCGAGCAGCGCGTACGGTGCCGCCAGCGACACTCCGGCCTGCACCACCAGCACGAGCTGGGCCCGGCGGCGGGCTCCCGCCTGCTCCTTCGGGCTGTTCTTGGGCAGCCGTGCGGGCAGGCGCAGCCGCAGGTCGGCGTCACGGGCCATCCACCGGCCCGCGCGGTAGAGGAGCACGGCGGGCAGGATCATCAGCCCGAGCGGCAGCAGCCCGACCCGCCCGCCGGGGATGGCGAACCCGGCGTGGTGCGCGGCCAGCCACAACTGCGCCGCCGTACGGAACACGCCAGGCAGCCCGGCGCCCAGCGTGCCGCGCGGCGCGGCGATCCACCCGACCAGGGTGAGCGTGGTGAGCGCGGCCAAGCCGACGCCCAACGTGAACACGGCAGCCAGCATCCCGGAGACCGGCAGGGGGCGCCTGGTCTCGTCGTCGTCGCCCGCGAGCTTGCCAAGCATCGACCGGGGGCCTGTACGAAGCTGGTCGAGGATCGCCGTCACGAGGCGATTTTCTCAATCTTTCCCAACCAAAGCTTGGTTGACGCGCCGGGATTGGAGCACTTCTGATCCCACGGTGCCCGATTCGGTGTGCGTCGTAACGGCGGCGCGCCACTGATCGGGTCAGAAAGCGTCTCCCTGGACGGGGGCGAGCCCGCGACGGCGGGTGGGGTAGGCCCGCGAAGCCGTACAGATTGGAAGACGCGAACCTCCGCGCGGTCGTACAGGATGAAAGACGCGAAGACCCCGCACGGCCGGAACCGGGCGGGGTCTTCGCCGGAAGATCACCCGCGCGGGGACCGGGCGGGTGACTTCCAAACGCTCAGCGGGTCTGCATGATCTCGCGCATGAGGCGGGCAGTCTCGGAGGGGGTCTTGCCGACGCGGACGCCGACCTTCTCCAGGGCCTCCTTCTTGGCCTGGGCGGTGCCCGCGGAGCCGGACACGATCGCGCCCGCGTGCCCCATCGTCTTGCCCTCAGGCGCGGTGAAGCCCGCCACGTAGGCCACGACCGGCTTGGTGACGTGCTGCTCGATGTAGGCCGCGGCCCGCTCCTCGGCGTCGCCGCCGATCTCGCCGATCATGACGATCGCGTCGGTGCCCGGGTCGTCCTGGAACGCCTGGAGGGCGTCGATGTGCGTGGTGCCGATGACCGGGTCGCCGCCGATGCCCACGGCCGTGGAGAAGCCGAAGTCGCGCAGCTCGTACATGAGCTGGTAGGTGAGCGTGCCGGACTTGGAGACCAGGCCGATGCGGCCGGCGGTGGTGATGTCGGCGGGGATGATGCCGGCGTTGGAGGCGCCGGGCGAGGCGATGCCAGGGCAGTTGGGGCCGATGATGCGGGTCTTGTTGCCCTTGTCGACCGCGTACGCCCAGAACTCGGTGGAGTCGTGGACGGGCACACCCTCGGTGATCACGACGCAGAGCGGGATCTCGGCGTCGATGGCCTCCTTGACCGCGTCCTTGGTGAACTTCGGCGGCACGAAGACGACCGACACGTCGGCGCCGGTGGCCTCCATGGCCTCGGCGACCGTGCCGAACACGGGCAGGCCCTCGTGCGTGGTGCCGGCCTTGCGGGCGTTCACGCCGCCGACGACCTTGGCGCCCGAGGCGAGCATGCGGCGGGTGTGCTTGGTGCCCTCACCGCCGGTCATGCCCTGGACGATGATCTTGCTGTTCTCAGTCAACCAGATGGCCATGGGTCACGCACCTACCGCAGCGAGCTCGGCGGCACGCTTGGCCGCGTCGTCCATCGTGTCTACCAGCTCGACGCGCGGGAGCGCGGCGTCGGCCAGGATCTGCCGCCCGAGCAGGGCGTTGTTGCCGTCGAGGCGGACCACCAGCGGGTGGGTCACGGCCTCGCCGCGGCTCTCCAGCAGCTTGAACGCCGAGACGATGCCGTTGGCGACGGCGTCGCAGGCGGTGATGCCGCCGAAGACGTTCACGAAGATCGACTTGACGCTCGGGTCGGAGAGGATGATCTCCAGGCCCGCGGCCATCACCTCGGCCGAGGCGCCGCCGCCGATGTCGAGGAAGTTGGCGGGCGACGGCTTGCCGGGGAACGCCTCGCCGGCGTAGGCGACCACGTCGAGGGTGGACATGACCAGGCCCGCGCCGTTGCCGATGATGCCGACGTTGCCGTCGAGCTTGACGTAGTTGAGGTCCTTCTCCTTGGCCTTGGCCTCGAGCGGGTCCTCGGCGGCCTTGTCGGCCAGCGCCTCGTGGTCGGCCTGGCGGAAGCCGGCGTTCTCATCGAGGGTGACCTTGCCGTCGAGGGCCTTCACCTGGCCGTCGGCCGACAGGATCATCGGGTTGACCTCGACGAGCGTGGCGTCCTCGTCGACGAAGCAGCACCAGAGCTTCTCGATGAGCTCGGCGGCGCCGTCGAGCGCCTTCTCCGGCAGGCCGCCGGCCACCGCGATCTCGCGGGCCTTGGCGCGGTCGATGCCGGCCAGCGCCGAGACGGGCACCTTGGCGACCTTCTCCGGCGAGGTGTGCGCGACCTCTTCGATGTCCATGCCGCCGGCGGCGGAGCAGATCGCGAGGAACGTACGGTTGGCGCGGTCGAGCAGGAAGGAGAAGTAGTACTCCTCCGCGATCGCGCTGGCCTCCTCGACGAGGACCTTGTGGACCGTGTGGCCCTTGATGTCCATGCCGAGGATGGCCTCGGCCTTGGCCACGGCGTCGGCGGCGTCGTCGGCCACCTTCACGCCGCCGGCCTTACCGCGACCACCGGTCTTGACCTGGGCCTTGACGACAACGCGGCCGGTCAGTTCCTCAGCGGCCGACCGTGCCTCCTCCACAGTGTGGGCGACGATGCCGCGCGGCACAGGGATGCCGTAGTCAGCGAAGAGCTCCTTCGCCTGATGTTCGAACAGGTCCACGAGGGTCCGTCCTTGCTTATCCGACTGATGTTCGACGCCCCGGGCAACCCGTGCGTGCCGGGCGTTTCCGCCAGTGAAGCCTAGCCCGAAGCTTGACCTGCCCAGGTCACCGGGTCGCGGTTCTTCCGGTATGTGACGGTGATCTCACTTCCTCAGGATGACGTCTGCACGGAAATTGCATGAATTAGACGCCGTATGACCCGACGCTCGATATATGGTCGTGATCTTCCAATGGCAGGCTTGCCCCCCGCTCCTCTTGGTAATGCTGAAGGAAACCCGAATGAAGCGAATTCTCGCGGGTCTGACGCTGGCTTCGTCGGCCGCGCTCATGACCGCCGCTCCGGCCCAGGCCGCGCCCGTGAACCCGGTGAAGGCCCTGCAGAAGCAGTACAAGGCCGGGCACGGGGTGCGCGTCTCGGAGACGTACCGGACGAAGACCAACGGGAAGTCCGGGACCGTGCGGACGACCAACGGCTCCCTGGGATTCGGCAAGTCCGGAGTCGTCGCCGCGGATCTGCGCTTCCGCGAGAAGGGCGGGCTCGCCGGCCTCTCGCCGACCCGGAGTATCACCGTGGGCAAGCACACGTTCGTCCAGGGCGGGATTTACAGCGAGGGTTTGCCTGAGGGCAAGAAGTGGATCCGTTACCAGGACGCTTCGGTCATGTACACCAGCCAGCCGCTCGACGTCTTCAACGCCAAGGTGCTCAAGGCGCTGGTGTCCAAGGCCAAGAGCGTCAAGGGTGGAACGTACCGAGGTGTGCTCACGTTCGGGGACGTGAGCAAGATCTACGGCGAGAAGATCGACAAGAGGCTGGCCGGAATCAAGATCAGCTATGCCCTCGATCTGAACGCCAAGGGCCTGGTGACGGGGGTCCGCAGCGCCTACACGCTGGACTACGGCATCCTCGGGAGCACGACCGCCACCGCGAACACCAAGTTCACGGGCTGGGGCGCCAAGATCTCGATCAAGGCCCCGCCATCCGACCAGGTGGTCGACCTCGACGAGCTCGGGAGCGACACGGAAGTGCCGCAGGAGATCCCGAACGGCTCGCTCAACTCGCTCGGCAGGATCGGCTGACGCCGATCCACCGGGCCGTTCGACGGGGCCGGCCCGCCGGCCCCCGACTCCCCCTCAACCTCTGAAGGAAACTGCGCATGAAGCGAATCCTGACGGGCGTGGCGTTAGCCACGACCGCCGCACTGGTGACCGCCACCCCGGCGCTGGCAGCAGCGCCCAAGGACCCGGTGGTCGCCGTCAAGAAGCAGCTCGTCGCCGGCAAGGGCGTCAAGTTCACCGAGCGTACGACCGTGAGCGAAGGCGACGTCCGCGACATCTTCCTGCGCCGCTCGGGCACGCTGCAGTTCAAGAAGTCGGGCATCGCGGCCTCCGACATCACCGGCAAGCTCAACATCAAGGCCAGCGACCTCGAAGGACTCGACGAGAGCGGCGAGAACGCCGAGCTCGCGGCGATGGTCAAGGCCATGGCGCAGCCCGAGCGCACCATCAGGATCGGCACCACGTCCTACATCTCGGGCAACATCTGGGCGACGATGCTCCCCGAGGACAAGACCTGGTTCAAGGCGGCGAACGGCCCCACCGGCGGCCTGCTCGGCACCTTCGGCCAGCCGCTCAACCTCGCCGAGCCCGCCACGGTCAAGACCCTGCTCAAGGGCGCCAAGACCACCGGCAGCGGGTACACGGGCAAGACGCTGGTCCGCGACCTGTGGAAGGCCTCGCCCTGGCTGCGCGCCACCTGGGTCGACAAGCCCTCCGCCAAGGTCCAGAAGACCGCCATCAGCTGGCGCATCACCGTGAACAAGGCCGGCCTGCCCACCCGGGTCGTCGCCACGTTCCCGATGTCCGTGCTCGGCGCCGGCAAGGGCACCGTGAGCGTGGACACCAGCTACACCGGCTGGGGCTCCGCCGTATCGATCAAGGCTCCGCCCGCGGACGAGGTCGCCAGCCAGTTCAAGGACGGCGAGAGCGACATCTCCGACGCCCTCGAACTGCCGCTCGGCAGCATCGCCGGCTGACCTGACCGATGATCGAGCCCCCTTCCGCCTGGCTGGCGGGAGGGGGCTCCTTCCGTTGCGGAGGAGTCTCCATGAAGAAGGCATTAGCGGTGGCGGTGGCCGCCGCGTCCCTGATCAGCGCCGTTCCCGCCCAGGCTGCCGCTCCCGATCCGGTACGGGCGGTGAAGCGGCAGTTCGTCGCAGGGCACGGGGTGAAGTTCTCCGAGACGGTCATCTCGGAGAGCGAGGGCAAGAAGGAGGTGTACATGCGGGTGACGGGCACCTACGGGTTCGGCCCGTCCGGCGTCGTCGCCGCCGACCTGACCCTCCGCATGCTCGCCAGCAAGAAGCCGAGCACCGTGCGCCTCCTGGCGGTGGGGAGGCGGGTGTACATGCAGACCGACGACCTGCGGAAAGACGCTCCCGAAGGTGTCAAGTGGATTCGCATGGAGGATGTCGAAGGTCGGCTCAGGGCTCCGTCCAACCAACCTGTGGACATCTTCCAGCTTCCCCAGCTCAAGGGGCTCCTCTCGCACGCCACCTCCGTACGCGGCGGCGTCTACCGGGGCACGCTCACCGGTAAGCAGGGGAACCAGATCAAGGCGAGCTCGTCCACGAGCGGGTTCGACTACCGGCTGAGCACCGGCTCCACCGGGCTGCCCACCCGCCTGCGCATCGCCGTCAAGGACCCGATCTTCACCTATCTGACGCACGTCGACACCAGGTACAGCGCCTGGGGGCATGCGGTGACCATCGTGGAACCGGCCGAAGACGAGGTGGCCGAGCTCGACGATCTCAGCCCGGAGCTCGCCGACGATCTTCCTGATTTTCAGGAGCTTCCTGATGGGGCGGTTGGATCGCTCGCGTCCTAGATATTTCTAACATTGAGGATTTCGTGTGAAGAAGGCACTGGCGGCGGCGATGGCCGCCGCGTCCCTGATGGGCGCCGCCCCCGCGCAGGCTGCCGCTCCCGATCCGGTACGGGTGGTGCAGCGCCAGTTCGTCGCAGGGCACGGGGTGAAGTTCTCCGAGGTCATGACCATGAAGGGCCGGGACAAGAAGCCGGAGTACCTGAGGATCACGGGGACGTACGAGTTCGGTGCGTCGGGGGTCGCCGCCTACGACGTGACCGCTCGGATGACTCTAAAACCGGGCAAGCTGACGACCATGAGGATCCGCTGGACGGGGGGTCGGATCTACATGTACGGCAGTGCCTTCGACCTGCCCGAGGGCAAGAGGTGGGTGAGCGCCGATGACGACAGTCTGGGCATGGACAAGCTGAGCCCCTCCAGCCAGCCTGCCAACATCTTCCGGCTCTCCCAGCTCAAGAGCCTGGTCTCGCACGCCGACTCGGTGCGGGGCGGTGTGTACCGGGGCACGTTCGGCAGCAAGCAGGCGGTGAGGGCCGGATTCGGACGCGATGCCGGATTCGGGCCCGCCCTCGTGTCCGGGTTCAGCTACCGGCTCAGCACCGACTCTGCCGGTCTTCCCAGCCACCTTCGCACCGACAGGCAGTTTCCGGTCACCACGCTGCAGCAGTACACCGACACGAGGTACAGCGGGTGGGGTGATGAAGTGAAGATCACGGCGCCGCCTGAGGAGCAGGTGGAGGACATGGACGACGTTCTAAACTCCACTCTCGAGGAGACGTTCCAGGAGGTTCTGGAGATCGCTGATGATGCGCTGGCATCCATGCGCCAGTGAGTCCTCCCGGCTCCGCGCTCCGGAACGCGGTCGGGTTCCGGAGCGCGGTCGGCTTCGCGTGCGCGGTCGGCTTCGCGTGCGCTGGCAGCTCCGAAACGCGGTCGGCTCTGAAGCGCCGTCAGCTCTGAAGCGCCGTCAGGCCTTGGAGCGCCATCACTCAGCCCAAGCGGGAGTCCCGGATGCCCGCCCACTGCAGCGAGTGCCTGATCCCCTCTTCAACCGAGTACCCGGCCCGCCACCCCAGCAGCCGGTGAGCGCGATCGCTGCGGGTGTAGGCGCCCGCCACGTCACCGGGCCGGGCCGGTGCCTCGACGACCTCGATGGGATCGTCGACCACCCGGTTGAACGCGTCGACCAGCTCGCGCACCGTGGTGCCCGCCCCGGTGCCCAGGTTGATCACGTCGGCCTCCAGCTCGTCGAAGCGCCGCAGTGCTTCCACGTGGGCGGTGGCCAGGTCCCAGACGTGGATGTAGTCGCGGATGCCGGTGCCGTCGCTCGTGGGCCAGTCGGTGCCGGTGATCCGGAACGGGACGCGCTCCTCGTACGCCTCGATCATCTTGCCCAGGGCGTGGCTGGGCCGGCGGAGCTGCAGGCCCGTGCGCATCTGCGGGTCGGCGCCGATCGGGTTGAAGTACCGCAGGGACAAGATCCTGATGGGACGGCCGGCGGCGATGTCGGCGAACATGCCCTCGCAGACCGCCTTCGTCCGCGCGTACGGGCTCTGGGGGTCGAGCGGGGACTCCTCGGTCACCGTGTGGTCGGCGCCGGTCTGGTAGATGGACGCCGAGGAGCTGAAGATCATGCGGGTGCAGCCGTTGCGGATCAGGTGGTCGGCGAACTCCAGGCTCTTGGTGACGTTCGCGCGGTAGTAGCCGATGGGGTCGGCCACGGAGTCGGGGACCACGATGAGAGCCGCGCAATGGATGACGGCCTCTATATCGGGATTTTCCGCAAATATCTTGTCAATCAGTGGGCCGTCGCTGATATCGCCCTCATAGAACAACCGGCCCTCGGCGAACTCTCGCCGACCCGTCACCAGGCTGTCCAGAATGACGGGATCGACCCCGGCGTCCAGGCACGCCGATGCGATCGTGCTGCCGATATAACCCGCCCCGCCAGTAATCAAAACGCGCATTCCTGAACCCTAGCCATCCGCGACCGTAGGTGTGGGCAGCCTGTGGATAACTGCGGGGTATGGGGTGGCGCGTTGGGGACAACCCCGATCCGGCACGTACCGTAGCTCGGTCCTGCCAGGCACACAGCCCAGCCCCAGCCCCCGGCTCAGCGCACCAGCGGCACCAGCGCAACGCGGCGCACCCGAGCCCGCCCACACGCAGTACAGCTCAGCCCGTCACAAACACAGCGCTGCCCAGCGCA
>NZ_VSEY01000024.1 GCF_008086045.1 Nonomuraea sp. PA05
GTCCGGTACCGGAGGGGGGGGGGGGGGGGGGGGGGACGGGCGCGCACCGCCGCGCGGCCGCTCCCCCGCCGGGGGCCCCCCGGGGCGGCGGGGGGGGGGCAGCCGATCCCGCTCCCCCCGCCGGTGCCCTGCTCGCGAGGCTCGTTCGCGTTCATCTTCCATCTCCCTCAAATCCCGTTGACACCAGGGTGTCAACAGGCGCGTAAGCGCTGCTTAAGGGGGAGATTCGCGGGGGGTGGCCCGGCCTGACGACGGCCTTATCGATCGAGGTCGGAGCCGGGCCGCCCAGCCAAAAATGTGTCCAAGATTTTACTTTTTCGCCGGCCAGTACTCGTCGCGCAGCAGCCGCTTGTAGAGCTTGCCCGTGGGATGCCTGGGCAGCTCCTCCCGGAAGTCGACCGACTTGGGGCACTTGTAGTGCGCCAGCTGCTCCCGGCAGTACGCGATCAGCTCCGCCTCCAGCGCGGGCCCCGCCTCGTCCATGGACAGCGGCGCGACCACGGCCTTGACCTGCTCGCCCATCTCGTCGTCCGGCACCCCGAAGACGGCCACGTCCGCCACCTTCGGATGCACCGACAGCACGTTCTCGGCCTCCTGCGGGTAGATGTTCACCCCGCCCGAGATGATCATGTACGAGCGCCGGTCGGTGAGGTACAGGAAGCCCTCCTCGTCCAGGTAGCCGATGTCCCCCAGGGTGGTCCAGCCGCGCCCGAGCGGGTCCTGGGACGAGCGGGTCTTGTCGGGGTCGCCGTGGTACTCGAAGCGGCCGCCGTTCTCGAAGTAGATCGTGCCGTGCTCGCCGGGCGGCAGGTCGTCGCCGTTCTCGTCGCAGATGTGCACGACGCCGAGCAGGGAGCGGCCGACGGTGCCCTTGTGCCGGAGCCAGTCGCCGGGGCCGACGTAGAGGAACCCGTTGCCCTCGGTGCCCGCGTAGTACTCGTGGATGACCGGGCCCCACCAGTCGATCATCCGCTCCTTGACGGGGACGGGGCAGGGCGCGGCGGCGTGGATGGCGTACGTGAGCGAGGAGATGTCGTACTTCGCCCGGGTCTCTTCTGGCAGCTTGAGCATCTTGATGAACATCGTCGGCACGAGCTGCGTGTGCGTCACCTTGTACCGCTCGACCAGCGCCAGGTACTGCTCGGGGTCGAAGCGTTCCATCACCACCACCGTGGCGCCGAGCCGCTGGAAGGTCAGGCAGTAGCGCAGCGGCGCGGCGTGGTAGAGCGGCGCGGGCGAGAGGTAGACGCTGTCGGGCGTGGGTGCGAACAGGCCCTGAATGAGCTTGAACAGCATGCCGGGCTCGTCGAGCGGGCCGTGCGTGGCGGCCAGCTTGACGCCCTTGGGGCGGCCCGTGGTGCCCGAGGAGTAGAGCATGTCGGCGCCGGTGCACTCGTCCTCGACGGGGGTGACCGGCTGCTTGGCCACCGCCTCCTCGTACGGCTCGAAGCCGTCGGCCACGCCGTCCAGCATGAGCCGCAACTCGACGCCGGGGGTGGCGCCGGTGATCGAGGTGGCGACGGCGGCCAGGCCGGCGCTGGAGATGAAGACGCGCGCGCCGCAGTTGTTGACGATGTAGGCCAGCTCGTCAGTCTGCAGCCGCGAGCTGATCGGTGTGTAGTACAGGCCCGAGCGGTGCGCCGCCCAGGCGACGGCCAGGAAGAGAGGGTGGTTGCCGAGCATGAACGCGATGTGGTCGCCCGGCCGCAGTCCCGCCGCGCGGAACAGATGGGCCAGCCGGTTCGACTCCTCGTCCAGTTCGCGGAAGGTGATGATCTGACCGGAGCCCGCCATGATCACAGCGGGCTTGTCGGGGGTGACTGCTGCGATGGCTCCCGGATGCATGAACAGAACAGTATTCGGTTACTTGCCCGCCACGCCAGAACCCGGACGGTGGAGCCGCGGCCTCCCGGCGGGGACCGCGGCTCCGGAGATCACTCGGCCGCGATGACCGAGCCCTCGTACTTCTGCTTGATGAAGTCCTTGACCTTCTGGTCCTGCAGCAGCTTGCCGAGGGTGACGATGTTGGCGTCCTTCTCGTGGCCGGCCTGCACGACCAGGCCGTTCACGTACGGGTTGCCCTCGGTCTTCTCCAGCACCAGCGCCTGCGAGGCGGGCTTGAGACCGGCCTCGATGGCGTAGTTGCCGTTGATCACCGCGGCGTCCACGTCCTCCAGCGAACGCGGGAGCTGCGCCGCCTCAAGCGGCTTGAACTGCAGGTTCTTCGGGTTGCCCGTCACGTCGCGCTCGGTCGCGGCGGTGCCGGCACCGTCCTTGAGCGTGACGATGCCGTTGTCGGCGAGCAGCTTGAGCGCGCGGCCGAGGTTGGTGGCGTCGTTCGGCAGGGCCACGGTGGCGCCGGCGGCCAGGGCGGAGACGTCCGTGATCTTCTTGGAGTAGAGGCCGAGCGGCTCCAGGTGCACCGGGGTGACGAAGCTCAGCTTGGTGCCCTTGGTGGTGTTGAAGTCGTCCAGGTACGGCTTGTGCTGGAAGAAGTTGGCCGTGAGCTGGCCCTCCTCCAGCTGCACGTTCGGCTGCACGTAGTCGGTGAACTCGACGACCTCCAGCTTGAGGCCGGCGGCCGGGGCCAGGTTGTCCTTGACGAAGTTGAGGATCTCGGCGTGCGGCACGGGGCTGGCGCCGACCTTCAGCACGGCGTCGGCGCCCTCGGCCGCCGTGGCACCGGTGGTGCTTTCGGTCGCGGGCTGCGACGTGCCGCATGCGGCGAGCGACAGAGCCAGCGCGACGGCACCCACAAGGCGGTGGATTTTCATGACTTTTCCTTACTTATGTGAAAGGCGCCGAGCGACCCAGTCGCCCAGGCTCTGCAGGAGTTGCACGATCACGAGCAGCAGCACGACCGTCACGATCATGAGGAGCGTCTCGAACCGCTGGTACCCGTACCGGACGGCCAGGTCGCCCAGCCCGCCGCCGCCCAGCGTGCCGGCCATCGCGGAGTAGCCGATCAGCGCGACGACGGTCACGGTGAGGCCCGCCACCAGGCCGGGCAGCGCCTCCGGCAGCAGGACCTTGCGGACGATGGCGGTCCTGCTCGCGCCCATGGCCTGGGCGGCCTGCACCACGTCCGTGCCGACCTCCCTGAGCGCGGTCTCGACCAGCCGGGCGAAGAACGGCACCGCGCCGACCGTCAGCGGCACCACGAACGCGGCGGTCCCGATGGTGGTGCCGACGACGAGCCGGGTGAACGGGATGATCGCGATCATCAGCACGATGAACGGCAGCGACCGCCCGACGTTCACCACGAACCCGAGCCCCGTCTTGAACGCCGGCAGCGGACGCAGCCCGTCCCGGTCGAACACCACGAGCGCCACGCCCAGCGGCAGCCCGAGCAGCACGGTGAACAGCGTCGACCAGCCCACCATCTGCGCGGTCTCCACCGTCGCCGGCCACAGCAGCGGCAGCATCTCTTCCCAGGTCACGACGCCTCCTCCACGATCAGGCAGGTCTCCCGCAGGTACGCCAGCGCCGCGGGCGCCTCGGCGCCGTCCAGCGCCACCCGCAGGCGCCCGACGGACCCGGCGGCCAGGTCCTCGATGGAGCCGCCCAGGATGCTCAGGTCCACGTCGAACTTGCGCACCACCTCCGACACCACGGGCCGGCCCGGCTCGCCGGTGAACGTCAGCGTCACCGAGCCCGCGGGGGCCGGCTCGGGCAGCGGGAAGATCTCCCTGGTCAGGCGGGATCCGGGCGTCCTGATCAGGTCGGCGATGGCGCCGGACTCCTCGATGCGGCCCTGGGACATGATGGCGACCGAGTCGCACACGCTCTTGACCACGTTCATCTCGTGGGTGATCAGCAGGATCGTCAGGCCCAGCTCCGCGTTCAGCCGCTTGAGCAGGGCCAGGATCGACTGCGTGGTGGCCGGGTCGAGCGCCGAGGTGGCCTCGTCCGACAGCAGGACCGACGGGTTGCCCGCCAGCGCCCTGGCGATGCCGACGCGTTGTTTCTGGCCGCCGGAGAGCTGGTGCGGGCGGTCCTTGCCGCGGCCCGCCAGGCCGACCAGCTCCAGCAGCTCGCCGACGCGGCGCTCGCGCTCGGCCCTGGGCACGCCCATGACCTCCAGCGGGAAGGCCACGTTCCCGGCGACCGTGCGCGAGGAGAGCAGCGCGAAGTGCTGGTGAATCATGCCGATGCGCTGCCTGGCGCGGTTCAGGTCGCGGTCGCCGAGCGCGGTCAGGTCCTGGCCCGCGACGGTGACGGTGCCCGCGGTGGGGCGTTCGAGCAGGTTGACGCAACGCAGCAGCGTGCTCTTGCCGGCGCCGCTCTGGCCGAGCACGCCGTGGATCTCGCCTTCGCGCACGTGCAGGTCCACGCCGTCCAACGCGACGGTCGTGCCGTACTGCTTGCGCAGGCCTGAAGCCTGGATCACTGGGATTCCCCATGGCTGAGGGCGGCCGGGGCCGCGGGAACGTACATCACCGGTGGAGGAGGGCTGGAGGTCAGCGCGTGCCGGGGTGGAAGGGCAGGTGACTCAGCCTGCGCAGCACGAAAACGGGTGCGATCATGACGACCTTCGAGGAGAACGGGCGGACGGGTTGCTCTTAACGGGCCGGCATTCGCCCCATACGCATGCGTCGACACGCGGCCCCCGTCAGGGGAGCGCCGCGGCCGGTCACGTATGCCTCGTTCACGCCGTTGCTAACGCCGGAGTGATATCCCGGTATTCCTGATCTGTTTCGTGATCTGCGTCACGACGTGCGAACACCCCGCCGCGCGCCCTGGGAAGGCCGGGCGCGGCGGGGTGTTCGTCCCCGGGGTTCGTCCCCGGGGGTCAGGCCGCCACGGAGGAGGCGACCTTCGCCGGGGTGAGCGCGATGTCCAGGACCTCGCGCACGTCACTGACGGTGTGGATGGTCAGCTCGTCGCGGACCTCCGCGGGCACGTCGTCCAGGTCCGGCTCGTTGCGGGCCGGGATGAGGACGGTGGTGATGCCCGCCCGGTGCGCCGCCAGCAGCTTCTGCTTGACGCCGCCGATCGGCAGCACCCGCCCGGTCAGCGAGATCTCGCCGGTCATGGCCACGTCGCCGCGCACCTGCCGTCCGGACAGCAGCGAGGCCAGCGCCGTCGTCAGCGTCACGCCGGCCGACGGGCCGTCCTTGGGCACCGCGCCCGCCGGGAAGTGCACGTGCACCGAGCGGTCCTTCAGCGCGGTGACCGGCAGCTCCAGCTCCGCGCCGTGCGAGCGCAGGTAGGACAGCGCGATCCGCGCCGACTCCTTCATCACGTCGCCGAGCTGGCCGGTGAGCGTCAGGCCGGTCTCGCCGGTCTCCGGGTCGGCCAGGGACGCCTCGACGTACAGGACGTCGCCGCCGGCCCCGGTGACCGCCAGGCCGGTGGCCACGCCCGGCACCGAGGTGCGCTGCTTGGCCTCGGGCAGCGACGACTCCGGCACGAACCTCGGCCGCCCGATGTAGCCCACCAGGTCGTCATCGCCCACGGTGACGGGCAGCTCGTCCTTGGCCGCGACCTTGCGCAGGATCCTGGCGACCGAGCGCTCCAGCGAGCGGACGCCCGCCTCGCGGGTGTACTCGGCGGCCAGCCTGCGCAGCGCCGCGTCCTCGACCTTGACCTCCTCGGCGGTCAGCCCGGCCAGTTCGAGTTGCCTGGGCAGCAGGTGGTCGCGGGCGATCGCCACCTTCTCGTCCTCGGTGTAGCCGTCGAGCGTGACGATCTCCATGCGGTCCAGCAGCGGCCCGGGGATGGCCTCCAGGACGTTGGCCGTGGCCAGGAACAGCACGTCGGACAGGTCCAGCTCGACTTCCAGGTAGTGGTCGCGGAACGTGTGGTTCTGCGCCGGGTCGAGCACCTCCAGCAGGGCGGCCGTGGGGTCGCCCCGGTAGTCGGCGCCTACCTTGTCGACCTCGTCGAGCAGGACGACCGGGTTCATCGAGCCGGCCTCGCGGATGGCGCGCACGACCCGGCCGGGCAGCGCGCCGACGTAGGTGCGCCGGTGGCCGCGGATCTCGGCCTCGTCGCGGACGCCGCCGAGCGCCACCCGGACGAACTTGCGGCCCATCGCGCGGGCCACGGACTCGCCCAGCGAGGTCTTGCCGACTCCGGGAGGGCCGGCCAGGGCCAGCACGGCGCCGCTGCGCCGGCCGCCCACCACACCGAGGCCCTTGTCCTGGCGGCGCTTGCGCACGGCCAGGTGCTCGATGATGCGGTCCTTGACGTCGTCGAGGCCGGTGTGGTCGGCGTCGAGCACCGCCCGGGCGCCTGTGATGTCGTAGTTGTCCTCCGTGCGCTCGTTCCACGGGATGTCGAGGACGGTGTCGAGCCAGGTGCGGATCCAGCCGCTCTCCGGCGACTGGTCGGAGGTCCGCTCCAGCTTGTCGACCTCCTTGAGCGCGGCCTCGCGCACCTTCTCCGGCAGGTCGGCGGCCTCCACGCGGGCCCGGTAGTCCTCCTCCTCGGTCTCGGTGGAGTCGCCGTTGAGCTCCTTCAGCTCCTTGCGGACGGCGGCGAGCTGCTGGCGCAGCAGGAACTCCCGCTGCTGCTTCTCCATGCCCTCCTGGACGTCCTTGCGGATCGTCTCGGCGACGTCGAGCTCGGCGAGGTGGTCGCGGGACCACTCGATCAGCTTGGCCAGCCGCCCGGCCGGGTCGGCCTCCTCCAGCAGCTCGACCTTCTGCGCCGTGGTCAGCCACGGGGTGTAACCGGAGCTGTCGGCCAGCACGGACGGGTCGTCGATCGTGTTGACCTGGTCGACCACCTGCCAGGCGCCGCGCTTCTGCAGGATGGTGGTGGCCAGCGCCTTGTACTCCTTGGCCAGCTCCTGGGCGCGCTCACCGGCGGCGACGGTGTCGATCGTCTCGGCCTCGACCCAGAGTGCGGCGCCGGGGCCGGTCGTGCCGGTGCCCACGCGCACCCGGTTCACGCCACGCACCACGGCGGCGGGCTCGCCGCCCGGCAGCCTCCCGACCTGCTCGACAACGGCCTGAACGCCGATCGCGCCGTAACGGCCGTCGATGCGGGGAACGAGAAGGACCCGTGGCTTGTTGCCACCGGATGCACGTGCCGCCTCTATGGCGGCGCGCACCTCGGAGTCGGACAGGTCCAGCGGAACCACCATGCCCGGCAGGACGACCTCGTCGTCCAGCGGCAGGACCGGGAGGATCAAGCTCTCACTCATGCGAACTCCAAAGGGTTGAGTTATACCGGCTCAACTCATCGGAGCCTCGCGGTGTTCCCTTCCTTGCCGCTGTTCGCTCACGGCGATCGTAATCTTGTAAGCGGTACCTGAGGGTGACGGGAACGTCAAACCCTGGTGTGACGACCCGCCGCGCTTCCCCTCGTAAGCTTGACCAGGTGATCCGCGTCCCGTTCCGGCGGTCCGACGCCCCCCGGCGCCCGAGTCAGGGGGTGCGGGAGACCGGCCGCAAGCTCCTCCGGCCGTTCGTGCTGGCCCTGTTCGAGGGCGACGCCGATCCCCCGTTCGCCGCCCGCCGCCTCACGTTCAGGACACCCCGGTGGCTGGGCGCGCTGGTGCCCGCCAGGTCCTACGACCTCGTCCGGGCCGCCGACCTCCTGCTGGCCGTCCTCCTGTACGGCATCATGATCAGCACGGGCCTCGACTGGAACGACACCGCGGCCCGCGCCCACATCGCCAATCCGCGTATCCCCGGCCCGGCCCCGCTGATCTTCATGTACCTGATCGCGATCGGCGTCTCCCTGCCCGTCGCGCTGCGCGACCGATGGCCGCTCGCGGCCTGGCGGGTCGCCGCCGTGATGCTTCCCCTGATCGTCTACGTGACCATGACGGTCGGCGACGTCGTGCCGCCCTACCCCATCGCGGCCATCCTCATGTACCTGCTCGTCCTCTACTCGGTCGCGGTCAGGTGCGAGCGGCGGATCACGGTGGGCGTCTGGGCGCTGACGGTCCTGTCCGTCTGGATCGTGCACCCCGACTCCATGTTCCTGGCCACGATCATCGCCTCGGTCGCCGTCCTGTTCGGCTACAACGTGCGCGCGCGGCGCACCGCCACCGCCCGCCTCGTCGAGGAGGAGCAGCGCACGCGGGAGGCGGAGAGCGCGCAGTCGGTGCTGGAGGAGCGCGCCCGCATCGCGCGCGAGCTGCACGACGTGGTCGCGCACCACATGTCGGTGATCGCCATCCAGGCGGAGGCGGTGCCGCTCAAGGCGGCCGGCGACGTCGCCCAGCTCGAAGCCGGGCTGGCCGAGATCAGGGGGCTGTCCCTGGAGGCCATCGCGGAGCTGCGGCAGGTGCTCGGCGTGCTGCGCGACCCGCAGGGCCGCACCGACACCGCGCCGCAGCCCGGGCTCGACCGGGTCGACGAGCTGGTCTCCAACGCGCGCGCCGCCGGGCTGACCGTGCTGGTCAAGCGGTCGGGGGCGCTCGGCGGGCAGCCGCAGGCGGTGGAGCTGTCCGCGTACCGGATCGTGCAGGAGTCGCTGTCGAACGCGATGCGGCACGCGCCCGGCGCCACCGTCGCGGTGGACATCGCCCGGCGGGGCGACGAACTGCGGCTGCGCATCGTCAACGGGCCGGGCGCCGGGCAGGAGGCTGGGTCTGCTTCTCCGGGCGGGCCGGGTTCTGCGGGCGGATCGAGTTCTCCGGGCGGGTCAGGCTCTACGGGCGGGCCGGGTTCTCCGGGGCGTGGGGCCGGGCAGGGGCTGGTGGGGATGCGGGAGCGGGCGGCGCTGCTCGGGGGCAGGCTCGACGCCGGGCCCGTCGACGGCGGAGGTTTCGAAGTGATCGCGACGTTACCCGTCGCGGAGAGGGAGAGCGCTTGATCCGGGTTCTGATCGCCGACGACCAGGGCATGGTGCGCACCGGGTTCACGGTGTTCCTGAGCGGCCAGCCGGACATCGAGGTGGTGGGCGAGGCCGCCGACGGGCGTGAGGCCGTCGAACGGGCCGCCGAGCTGCGGCCCGACGTGGTGCTCATGGACGTGCGGATGCCCGTCATGAACGGCCTGGAGGCCACCAGGGAGCTGATGGCGCGCCAGGACACCGCGAAGGTGCTCATCCTGACGACGTTCGACCTCGACGACTACGTCTACGAGGCGTTACGGGCGGGGGCCAGCGGGTTCCTGCTCAAGGACGCCTCAGCCGCGCAGCTCGCCGAGGCCGTCCGGGTGGTGGCGGCCGGGGAGGCGCTCATCGCCCCGGCCATCACCAAGCGGCTGATCACCGAGTTCGCCCGGCTGGGCGGCCCCCGGGCGGTGACGGGGCGGCGGCTCGACGAGCTGACCGAGCGGGAGACCGAGGTGCTCGGGCTGGTGGCGCAGGCGCTGTCCAACCAGGAGATCGCCGAGCAGTTGTTCGTGGCGGAGCAGACGGTCAAGACGCATGTGGGGCGGGTGCTGATGAAGCTCGGGCTGCGTGACCGGGCGCAGGCGATCGTGTTCGCGTACGAGACGGGGCTGGTGCGGCCGGGCGAGTGAGTTTCCCTGTCACGGCGCGCGTCGTACAGTCGGCGGATGGACCCGGTTGAGCTCTTCCATCAGGTGGCGGCCACCGTGCCCGCCTACGGCAGGTTCCTCACCGAGCACGGCGTGCGGCCCGCCGAGATCACCACCCTGGCGGACTTCGCACGCCTGCCCATGACCACCAAGGAGAACTACACCGGCCGCCACCCCCTCCCCGACCTGTGCAGGAACGGCGTGATCGGCGACATGATCGCCGTCTCCTCCGGCTCCACGGGCGTGCCGTCGTTCTGGCCGCGCTCGGCGGCGGACGAACGGGTGATCGCCGACCGTTTCGAGGAGGTGTTCGCGGGCTCCTTCGCCGCCCGCGAGCGCCGCACGCTGGCCGTCGTCTGTTTCGCCCTCGGCACCTGGGTGGGCGGCCTGTTCACCGTCGCCTGCTGCCGCCACCTGGCCGAGCGCGGCCACCCGATCACGGTCGTCGCCCCCGGCACCGACCGGCGGGAGATCGCGCGGGTGATCCCCGAGCTGGCGCCGCACTTCGACCAGGTCGTCCTGCTGGGTTACCCGCCGTTCCTGAAGAACGTGATCGACACCGAGGATCTGCCCTGGGCCGACTGGGACGTCAAGCTGGTGACGGCGGGCGAGGTGTTCAGCGAGGAGTGGCGCACGCTGGTCGCCGAGCGGGCCGGGATCGCCGACCCGGTGCGCGGCATCGCCTCCCTGTACGGCACCGCCGACGCCGGTGTGCTGGGCAACGAGACGCCGCTGTCGGTGGAGATCCGCCGTTTCCTGTCCGGCCGTCCCGGCCCGGCCAGGGAGCTGTTCGGCGAGTCGCGGCTGCCGACGCTCGTGCAGTACGACCCCGGCGTGCGCTTCTTCGAGGAGCACGAGGGCACCCTGCTGTTCTCGGGCGACAACGGCGTACCGCTCGTCCGCTACCACATCGCCGACGAGGGCGGCGTCATCCCGTACCGGGAGCTGATGGAGTTCGTGCGGCGAGCCGGCTTCGAGCCGCGGGCGCGGGGCCCCGAGCGCCCCTTCGTGTACGTCTTCGGCCGCAGCCACCACACCGTCTCCTACTACGGCGCGAACATCTACCCGGAGAACATCGCGATCGGCCTGGAGCAGCCCGGGGTGAGCGCGTACGTGACGGGCAAGTTCGTGCTGGAGACGGTCGAGGACGAGGGCTACGACCGGCACCTGACCGTGACGGTGGAGCTGATGCCGGGGGAGAAACCGTCCGACGAGGTCGCCCAGGCGGTCGGCGCGTCGATCCTGGCCCAGCTCCGGCGGCTGAACAGCGAGTTCGCCGCGTACGTGCCGGTGGCGCGGCAGACGCCGTTCGTCAGGCTGCGGGAGTCGGGCGATCCGGAGTACTTCCCGCCGGGGGCCAAGCACCGCTACACCCGACAGGACGCGGCCCAGAGTTTTCCCTAGCACGATCCCTGGGGCGGACGCGGGCGGCCGGGCCTACCGTCAGTGAGTCGGCGGCGCGGCTCAGGGGGCGGGTGACGGCTCATGCTGGATGATCTCGGTCAGATGTTCGCCTGGCTGACAGCGGCGCTCGTCCGGCCCGCGTCCGGCCTGTACGGCGAGCTGGACCTGCGGCCCGGCGACAGGGACCCGGCCGCGGGGCTGCCCGCCCGCTACGGCGGTGCGGACCGGCCGGAGCTGACCGGCGCCACGCACGTCCGCGACCTGCACCGGGACCTGCGCGAGCTGGGCTTCCTGCTCGCGCCGCCGGACGCGGCGACGTTCACGACGGCCACGTGGCTGTCCGTCATGGAGTTCCAGCGCTACGCCTCCCTGTCCGACGCGGCCACCGAACGCGAGCCGCGCTCGGCACCTCTGGTGGAGGCGGTGACGCCCGAGGCAAGCCTGTTCCGCGCCGGTGCCGCCTCGGCGTTCCCGGCGCAGGGGCCGTTCCGGGTGCTCGTGGACGACGAGATCGTGGAGGTCACGTCCATGCGGCCCACGCCGCCGGACGCCGAGCTGACCGTGCTGCGCGGAGTGGAGGGCACGGCCGCCGCCGCCCACGAGCGGGGCGCCGGGGTGGAGCTGATCCGCTGGTCGGACCGGCTCGTCCCGGTGCACGTCCACTTCTACGAGCGGTACACCGACCCGGTGACCGGGGTGGTGAACGCCTGGACCAGGTTCGTGCTGCGCCGCTGGAAGGAGCGGCGGCGGCGCTGCCCCGTCGTGGTGGAGGCGTGGGAGCTGCGGGAGGGTCGTCCGGACCGGCTGCACACGACCCCCGGCGGCGGCCTGGCCGGGAACGTGTGGGGCGCCCGCGAGATCACCTCCACCGCGCCGCGCCTGTTCGTGCGCGACCTGACGCGCACCTGGGAGCGCCCGTCCAGGGAGCCGGTGGCCCCGGCGCATCCCGAGCTGGACGTGAGCGGCGACTACCGGGTGCTCGGCGACTACGCGGGCCCTCGGGCCTGGCCGGAGTTCGGGCACACCTGGCGGCCGGAGGGCGAGATGCTGCCCGAGCACCTGCTGCCCGCCCCTGAGCCGGGCGGGTTCGGGCCCACGCTGGCGCAGCTCGTGCAGGCGGGCGAGCGGGCCGTGCTCGGCACGTACCTGGTGGTGCGGGCGGTCAGCGAGGTGGAGGCGATCGGCTACTTCGACAGCCTGAACGCCTACGACCGCGGGTTCGTCTCGCTGGGCCCCTGCCACTGGACGGCCGGTCTGGCCACCGGCCCCGCGCCCGCGTCCGCCGTGGACGAGGGCGAGTTGTGGGGCTTCGTCGCCTATCTGAAGGCGACGGACCGGTACGCGTTCGCCCAGGCGTTCGGCCGGTTCGGCGTGGACGTCGCCACCGAGTGGGGCCAGAGCGGCGCGGAGCTGTTCAACCCGAGCCAGCGCAAGTACACCGGCCGCCCCACCGTGCCCAGGGAGGGCGGCGGGGTGCAGGCGCTGGGCAGGGTCGAGGAGTACGACCTGTTCCGCGACTGGCACTGGTTCTACCGCCTGCAGATGGCCGGCCGCACCGTGGACGGGCTGCGCCGCGCGATGTGGGACATGGCGCGGGTGCGCGTCCGCGACGTCGGCGAGACGCCGTGGGACGGCCCGGCGGGGCCGCCGGCCTGGACGGTCCCGGACGCCGGCGGCCCGCGTCCCGCCAGGATCAAGGACGTGATCACGTCCGAGCGGGGGATGGCGATCGTGCACCGCTGGCACATCAGGGCGCCGGCCAACATGGTATCGGCCGGGCCCGCCACCGAACCGCCCGAGACCAGGCGCATCGGGCGCGCCGGCCCGGTGCTGCGGGCCGCCTGCGACGCGGCGATCAGGGAGGACCCGGGGCTGTTCACCGGCACGCCCGACACCTGGGGGGACGCCGCCGAGCAGGCGCTCGTGGGGCAGTTGCGGGCGCAGGGCGGGGCGTCGGTCGAGTACGTGCACGAGTGGCCGCGGCAGGTGTCCCGCAATCGCGGGTTCACGCTGCCTTACGAGCTGCTGCCGGATCGCGGGGAGGGGCGGGCGCTCGACCTGTCCAGGAACTCGTTCCAGCTCGACGCCTCAGGCCTCCCACCGGCACCCTAGCCGCCGGCTACGCGTCCCGCCGCACGACCACCAGCGCGACGTCGTCCTCGCGCGCTCCGAACGCGTCCAGCATGCGCTCGGCGAACTCCTCCAGCTCCTCCTCCACGGTCTCGGCGAGCTTCCTGGCCTTCTCCAGGCTCTCGTCCAGCGAGATCGCGCGGTCCTCCACCAGCCCGTCGGTGAACAGCAGCAGCGTCCCGCCGGGCGGCAGCTTCAACCGGTCCACCGTGTACGTCTCCGGCAGCGCCCCCAGCAGCAGGTTGCCCAGATGGTGGTAGGCGCAGCCCGGCCCCGCGAACAGCGGCGGGATGTGCCCGGCGTTGGCCACCTCGACCTCCCCCGTGGCCGGGTCGATGAGCACGAGGCAGAGCGTCGCCGTCATGCGCGGGTGGTAGCGCCGCATCATCTGGTTGAGCAGGTCGAGGGACGCGCTGAGGTCCACCTGCGCGATGAACGAGGCCCGCATCGCGTGCCGCAGCTCCGCCATCACGGTCGCGGCGTGCAGCGAGTGCCCCTCGACGTCGCCGATCGCCACCAGCACCCGGTCGCCGATCGGCAGCACCTCGTAGAAGTCGCCGCCCACCTCGATGTTGTCGGCCGCCGGCTGGTAGCGCATCGCCACCCGCAGTCCCGGCACCTCGGGGATGCGGGTGGGCAGCAGGCTGCGCTGCAGGGTCAGCGCGATCGCGTGCTCCTCGGTGTAGGCGCGCAGCGCGGCCACGGCCAGCGCCAGCTCCTGGCCGAGCTGGCGCAGCAGGTTCACCTCGTCGGCGTCGAGCGGAGGGTCGCTCTCCACGCCCAGGTAGATGGGGGAGCCGGAGTTCTTCGTCCGGCAGAGCACGCCTGTGCTGCTGCCCTCGATCTGCACGTCCGGCACCAGCCCGCGCCACTGGTCCGCGTGCAGGGTGAACACGTGGGCGCGCTGCGCCTCCCGTTGCACCATCCCGCTCAGGCGGTCCAGCAGGTCGGGCCCGGCCGGATGGGCGGTGGCCCGCTCCCCCGGCCGCGCCCGGTAGCGGCGCGTACGCCCGTCGGGCAGCAATGCCAGCGTGCCGCAGAAGCGGCCCAGCACGTTCGCCGAGCCTTCGACCGCGACCGACAGCAGCTCGTCGAACGTCTCCGCCTCGTTGATGCGCAGCGTCACGTCCGCCAGCCCCGCCAGGCGCTCGGCCATCAGCTCGGCCCGCCAGCGCGCCCGGTAGTAGCGCAGCATGGCCTCCACCGTGGCGGCGAACTCGGCCGGCTCGATCGGCTCCGCCAGGTACGCGTCGGCGCCCCGCTCCAGCCCCTCCGCGCGGTCGGCCACGGTGATGGCGTTGGCCGACACCTGGATGACGGGGATCGCGGCCGTCGCCGGATCGGCCTTGATCCGCTCGCACACCTCGTGGCCGGGGATGTCGGGCAGCCGCACGTCCAGGATGACCAGGTCGACGCGCTGCTCGGCGAGCGTGCCGAGCGCCTCCTCGCCGCCGTTCGCCTCAAGCACGTCGTGCCCTGCGCGACGCAGCCAGCTCGACAGGATGTACCGCTTGGTCGGCGTGTCGTCCACCACCAGCACGGTCGCCGTCTCGCTCACGCCCGCCCCTCTCTCGCGCTCTGAATGGCCTGGAGCAGCTCCTCCCTGCGCAGCCCGTGTTTGTCCAGCACCACCATGTCGTCGGGGGCGCGTTGCGGCGCGATGGTCACCACCACCACGGGGACCCGCCTCAGTCTGTCGTCCTCCGCCATGCGCTGCAGCAGCACGTTGCCGTCCACGCGGGGCATGAGCAGGTCCACCAGGATCACGTCCGGCGGGCCCGCCGTCATCAGGTCCAGCGCGGCGGCGCCGTCGGCGGCCTCGTCCACGTTCGCGGCGAAGCCGTGCAGCATGCGGCGGGCGGCGGCGCGGAACACCTCGTCGTCGTCCGCGATCATCACCCGCTGCAGCTCCGGCGGGCCGCTGTAGTGCGGCAGCCGCAGCGTGACGGTGGTGCCCTCGCCCTCCGTGCTGGCCAGCTCCAGGGTGCCGCCGAGCGCCTCGGCGAGCCTGCGCGCGTACGGCAGGCCGAGGCCGGTGCCTCTGGCGCGGACCTGGAGGGAGCCCGGGACCTGGTAGAAGTCCTCGAAGACGCGTGTCAGGTGCTCGGACGGGATGCCGATGCCGGTGTCGGACACGACGATGACGGCCTCGTCCTTGGCGGCGTCGAGGTGGGCGGCCAGGCGCACCTCACCGTGCACCGTGAACTTGACCGCGTTCGAGAGCAGGTTGCGCAGGATGCGCAGCAGCATGACCTCGTCCACGTACAGCTCGGCGGCCTCGGGCGCCACCTCGTGGCGCAGCTCGACGCCGGCGCTCGCGCTCGTCGGGCGCAGCAGCACGTGCAGCTGATCGGCCATCCGCGCCAGGTCCACCGACGACGGCTGCGGGTCGAGGCGGCCCGACTCGGCCTTGGCCATGTCGAGCAGCTCGCTGACCAGCTCCAGCAGGGTCTCGGTGGAGCTGCCGATGAGCCGCACCTGGTGGGTCTGCTCCTCGGTCAGGGGGTCGCCACCCGGCCCCAGCAGCAGCCTGACCAGGCCGATCACCGAGTTGAGCGGGGTGCGCAGCTCGTGGCTGACCGTGGCCCAGAAGCGGTTCCTCGCCTCGTTGGCCTCCCTGAGCTGGCTGGACTTCTCATCCAGCTCGGCGTACAGGGCCACCACTCCCCTGTTGGTCTCCTCCAGCTCGGCCGAGAGCTGGTTGTACATCGCCATCACGCCCGTGTTGGTCTCCTGCAGCTCGGCGTTGAGCCGCAGGACGTCCTCCAGCGTCTCGGCCAGCTCCCTGTTCTGCTCGCGCAGCTCGTCCATGGCGGACACCGGGGACAGGTCGGCCAGCCTGGCGCGGATCTCCGCCACCGTGGCGGGCGGGCGGCGGGTGTGCAGCCGCTTGGCGAGCGTGACGCCGCCGTCGTTCAGGGTGATCTCGTCGACCAGCCTGCCCGCCAGCTTCAGGCCCTCCAGGTTCCGCAGTTTCGACGGGTCGGTGTGCTTCGACTGCTGCGAGTGCTCCAGCAGGATGAGCAGGTGGTGGTCGCTGATCGACAGGGTCGCGGTCGAGCCGGTGCCGAACAGCTCGCGGCCGGCCTCGCTGAGCGCCGTCGCGACGCGGATCTGGTCCTGCGGCTCCAGGCCGACCAGCTCGGCGGCGGCGCGGCCCAGGCGGCGCAGCACGAACACGTCCTGGTCGGCGTCCAGGCGGACGCGGATGAGCTCGGCCGCTTCAGCGGTCGCCATGCCGGGACCTCGTGCTCTCGTGCGGAGTGCCCTGGTGCTGCGTGCTCTCGTGCGGAGTGCTCTCGTGCGGAGTGCTTACGTGCGGTGTGTTCTCGCGCGGCGCGCTCACCTGCGGCGCGTCCTCGTGGAGCGCGCTCTTGCGCGGCGTGCTCTCGTGCAGCGCACTCTTGCGCGGCGTGCTCTCGCGCGGCGTGCTCTCGCGCGGCGTGCTCTCATCCAGCGGGCTCTTCTGTGGCGGCGCGGACCGCTCCAAGCCCCGTGGCGCGGGTGGCGGGCTGAGCCGGGCGCTCCCGTTCGGCGGGCTGAGCCGCAGACTCCCGTACGGGGAGCCGAACCGCACGCCCTCGCCCGGCTTCGCGTTCTCCTGCTGCTGCCCGACCCGCGCGCCTTCCTGCCCCTGCCCGGACCGTCCGCCTTCGCCCTCCGCTTCCCTGCCGGGCCTGACCGTCACCACGCAGGCGTCGTCACGCCGGCTGCCCGCCTCGCGCATCAGCCCGGCGGCGATCACGGCGGGCGTCCGGGAGAACAAGCCCGGCAGAAGAGTGGGGTCCCACCGGTCGGTCAGCCCGTCCGTGTGCAGGACCACAGCCGCATAGCGGGGCAAATCGTACGTGTACTGACGCAACCTGCCGCCCTGATGCCCGGCGATCCCCGGCACCGACACCATGCCCTGCCTGCCCTCGGCGTGCGCCACCCAGCCGGACACGTTGCCGAGCCCGGCGAAGAGCACCTGATCCGGCTCCACACGGGCCACCGCGACCGCACCCCCTCGGGTGTGGTTCATGCCGGCGTGCAGGCGTTGCACGATGGTCACCGGCTCCTGGTCCCGTACGTCGAAGAACAGCTCGACGGCGCGCTGCGCGGCCTGCGCGGCGATGTGGCCGTGGCCGAGCCCGTCACAGACCAGCACGATCGTGGACGAGCCCAGCTCGGCGATGGCGAAGCCGTCGCCGCACACCGTCTCCTCGCCGATCGGCCTGGTCAGGCCGCTGGCCCGCAGCGCCGGCGCCGGGGTGCGGCCGGCGGTGAAGTGCATGGCCAGCACCGTGCCCTTGCCGGGCAGCGAGTGCACGTCGTAGCCGGAGGCGATGCGGGAGATCGCGCCGAGGCCGATACCCAGCGTGCCGGACGTCGAGTAGCCGTCGCGCAGCGCGCGGGCCACGTCGGCCATGCCCGGCCCGCGGTCGACGGTGATCAGCTCCACCGTGGCGGGGGCCTCGGGGTGGGGGCGCACCATGACGGTGCCCTCCGTGGCATGCTTGACGAGGTTGGAGACCGCTTCGCTCACCGCCACGGCCGTCTGCCCGATGAGCACCTGGTCGAAGCCCGCCGCCTCGGCCAGCTCGACGGCCTTTCTGCGTACCGCGCCGACCGCGCTCGGGTCCTCGGCACGGACCCAGCCGGTCATCGCCGCCACTTCGTCACCGTCACGGTCGTGCCCTTGCCCGGCGCGGAGACCAGGTCGAACTCGTCGACCAGCCGCCGTGAGCCGCCGAGGCCCAGCCCCATGCCGCCGCCCGTGGTCCAGCCGTCCGTGAGCGCCTGCTCGATGTCGGGGATGCCGGGGCCTTCGTCGGTGAACACTAACTTCAGGCCGCGCCGGGGACCGTTCTCGACGACCTCGACCCGGACGTCCCCGCCACCGGCGTACACCAGGGCGTTGCGCGCCAGCTCACTGGCGGCGGTGACGATCTTCGTCTGGTCGACGAGGGACAACCCCACATCGACGGCCACGCTCCTGACGAGCTGGCGGACGCCGACGACGTCCGCACTGCCCGCGATGACGACCTCACGTTCCCCGCTCACGGGGTCGCGCTCCTGATGTGGTCCAGCAACGCCACCCCCTTCTCCAGGTTCAGGGCCGTACGGACGCCGCCCAGCGAGAGACCCAGCTCTACCAGCGTGATCGCCACGGCGGGCCGCATGCCGACCACCACGGTCTGGGCGTCGAGCATGCTGCACATGGAGGCGATCGTGGCCAGCATCCTGCCGATGAACGAGTCGACGATCTCCACGGCGGTGATGTCGATGATCACGCCCTTGGCGCCGTTCTTGACGACCGCGTCGGCGAGGTCCTCCTGAAGGGCGAGCACGCCCTGGTCCTCCAGGTCGACCTGGATGGAGACGATGAGGACGTCGCCGAGTTTGAGGATCGGTACGCGCTGCACTAGCGGCTCTCCGCCCGGATCGCTACACGCATGTCGCGTCCGCCCTTCACCTCGAGGCCGGCCCGCTTGAAGGCGTGGGCCAGCGCGTCGGCCAGCGACGCCTTCGTGACGATGTCGCCGAACTCTATGCCGAGCGTGACGATGGTGTGCGCGATCTGCGGGCGAATGCCCGAGATGACGCACTCCGCACCCATCAGCCGGGCCGCGACGACCGTCTTCAGCAGGTGCTGAGCCACCTGCGTGTCCACGGCGGGCACGCCGGTGATGTCGATGACCGCGTGCTCGGCGCCGGAGTCGACCAGCGTCTGCAGCAGCTTCTCCATCACCACCTGCGTCCTGGCCGAGTCGAGCGTGCCGACCAGCGGCACCGCCACGATGCCCTCCCACAGCTTGACCACCGGGGTGGACAGCTCCAGGAGCTGCTCGGCCTGGTCGAGGATGATCCTCTCGCGGGCTTCGGAGAACGTCTCGAACGTGAACAGGCCCAGGTCGTCGATCAGCCTGGAGAACCAGATGAAGCCGCGCGCCGCCTCGACACCTTCGGAGTCGTTCTCGACGAACTCGTACAGCGCCTCCTTCAGGCCGAAGACGGCCCTGGCGGTGTCGGCGGGGGCCCACCCGGCGCGGGCGCGCGAGCGAGACAGCTCAGCCAGCAGGCCACGGACGTCGGCGAAGTCGTTCTTGCCCTGGTCCAGTGCGGTGAGCAGCGCCTGAAAGAGCTCGTTGAGCTCCTCGGACGGCGCGTTGGCGATCTGCGCCCAGCGGCGGACGATCTGCTCCTGGTTGAGGCGGAGCAGTTCTTCGATGCGTCGCCTGGCTACATCGGCATGAACGGACAAAGATCACTCCAGAGAGGGCGGCTGGCAGTTGCTCGTATGCTAGTGCGGTTTGGCGACCACCAGGGACTTCGATCAGCTACGTGGTGCCGTTTCCGGGCGTATACCTGGGCTTCGCCGCGGCGTTTTTCGCGTTGGGCGGACCGTTCCCGAGCCCGTTCCTCACTCTGCGTCACAACCGCAACCGGCTCCGCCATCCACCACCCCGGCTCCCCCCTCGGCTCCGCCACTCACCGCCCAGCCCTCAACTCCACCGCCGCACCCAACCCCGCAGCTCCCCACCCACCGCCGCGCCCAACCCCCTTGGCCCTCCACCCGCCGCCCCCCCAAGGAGGTGACCCTCGGGAACGACGGCTCTTGACTCCCTCATTCCTGGGTACGTGTCGGGGGAGGCAGGATTTGATGACATGGTGTCGTCATCAGCTTGACGTCGCACGCCGACGTTTGTGACACTTCGTCATGAAACGCCAGCACGAGCAGAGGTGGGCCGTGACCACGCCGTTCTCCGAAATCTTGCGCAACGCCACCTGGGCCGACCACCAGTCGGCCGAGTCAGAGGGCTACCTCTCAGCGCTGATGAGCGGCCAGTTGAGCGAACACGACTACGGCGAGATGGTCGCCCAGCACTACTTCGCCTACACCGCCCTCGACGGCGTCTCCCGCCGGCTCGCCGACCACCCGGTGGCCGGCCGCTTCGTCTTCCCGGAGCTGTACCGCGAACCGGCGCTGGAACGCGACCTCACCACGATCTACGGGCCGAACTGGCAAGACCGCATAACCCCGTCGAAATCCACCCGCACCCTCGTGGCCCGCATCCAGCAGGTGGCCGACTGGCCGGGCGGCTACGTGGCCCACCACTACACCCGCTACCTGGGCGACCTGTCGGGCGGGCAGTTCATCCGGATGGAGCTGCAGAAGATCTACGGCTACGCGAAGGGCGGAGGCGTCGACTTCTACTTCTTCGACGAGCTGGGCAGCCTGCCCCGGTTCAAGAACGAGTACCGCTCGCGGCTGGACGTTCTGGGGCTGGAGCTGGACGAGGGTGAGCAGCAGCGCATGATCGGTGAGGTGCGGCTGGCGTACCAGCTCAATACGGAGGTGCTGACGGAGCTCAGGCACGTGGTCAAGGCCGCCGCCTAAGCCACGCCGGCCACCGCTGCCTCACTTCGTCGGAGAAGACCCGCATCAGGCCCGGCGTGCAGTCCTTGGTGACAGGAAGTTGCGCGAAGTACGGGCCGATGCCGGAGACCTGGCGCTCGGCGTGGCGTCGATCCTGTTGCCGCGAGTTCGCTGCCTGGAACGCCTTGACGTTCTCCTCGAAGACGGCCCTGCTGTACGTGTCGGTCGCCGCCGTTCGGGGTGAGCGGGGTGTCAGAGCCGAAGGTGTCGCCCACACGCACACGGCCTTCTGCGGAACCTGGGGCCGTGCCCGGCCTACCATGGGCATATGCCCCGCATCTCGGCCGCCACGATCGGCGAGCACCGCGCCCAGACGCGTGACCGCATCCTTCAGGCCGTTTCGCGGCTGTCCCGGGTGCAGGGCATCGACGCCATCTCCATGACCGACGTGGCCGGCGAGGCCGGGATCACCCGTACGGTCCTGTACAACTACTTTCCCGACAAGGCGACGCTGCTGCTGGCCTTCACCGAGCGGGTGACCAGCTATTTCATCGACAGCTACGAGCGGGAGTTGCCCGCCGGGGCGTCGCCCGCCGACCGGTTGCGCGCGTTCGTCCGGCTGCAGCTCACCGGGCTGCTCGCGCACCCGCACCCTGGAGCGGCCGATCTCAGCGCCGCGCTCGGGCCCGACGCCTACCAGCGGCTGGCCGAGCATGTCGCGCCGATGCAGCACATTCTCGTGGAGATTCTGGAGAACGGCATCGAGGCCGGCGACTTCCGGGCGCTCGACGTGGACGCAACGGCGCGGATGATCCTCGCCGTCATCGGGGCCGAGCGGGTGCCGCTGATCAGCGGTGACGTCACGGTGGAGACGGCCGGGGAGCTGGTGTCGGAGTTCGTGCTGAGGGCACTGGGCAACAGCGACTGAGTCAGCCGCCGCAAGTGGCGGACGGTGGGTGATTCGGGCCCACTGGCGAGGCGGCGGACGGCGGGCGAGCCGTGGTCCGCTGGTCGAGGCGGTGGGTGAGGAGAGGACCCGCAGCAGGACTGTCGGAGCCCGATGACAGGATGGCCACATGACCGACAACCCGGCCCTCCTGCACGGCGAACACATCCAGCTCAAGTCCGCGCGCGGCCGGTGGATCCTGTTCGCGACCGTGCTCGGCTCCGGGCTGGCGATGCTCGACAGCACGGTGGTCAACGTGGCGCTGCCGTTCCTGGGGCGGGAGCTCGACGCGGGCATGGCCGGCCTGCAGTGGACGATCAACGCCTACACCCTGACCCTGGCCGGGCTGATCCTGCTGGGCGGCTCGCTCGGCGACCGCTACGGGCGCCGCACGCTGTTCCTCGTCGGGACGGTCTGGTTCGCCGTCGCGTCGGCGCTGTGCGGGCTGTCGCCGAACATCGAGTTCCTCATCGGCGCCCGCGCTCTGCAGGGCATCGGCGGTGCGCTGCTGACGCCCGGCTCGCTGGCGATCATCCAGGCGTCCTTCGTCCGGCACGACCGGCCCAGGGCGGTGGGCGTGTGGTCCGGGCTCGGCGGCGTGGCCAGCGCCATCGGGCCGCTGCTGGGCGGCTGGCTGGTGCAGACGGCCGGATGGCGGTGGGCGTTCCTGATCAACCTGCCGTTCGCTGCGCTCGTCGTGTTCGTCGCGCTGCGGCACGTCCCGGAGAGCAAGGACGAGACGGCCGCGGGCCGGTTCGACGTGCTCGGCGCGGTGCTGGCCGCGCTCGCGCTGGCCGGCGTCACGTACGGGCTGATCCAGAAGGGCGTCTCGGTGCCGCTGGTGGTCGGGCTGGCGCTGGCGGCGGCGTTCGTGGCGCTGGAGATCCGCAGATCACCGGACGCGCTGGTGCCGGTCGGCATGTTCCGCGACCGCGTGTTCACGGCCGTGAACGTGGTGACGCTGATCATGTACGCGGCCATGGGCGTGGTGTTCTTCCTGCTGGTGGTGCAGCTCCAGGTGGTGTCCGGGTTCTCGCCCGTCGTGGCCGGGCTGGCGATGCTGCCGACCACGATCCTGATGCTGCTGTTGTCGGCGCGGGCCGGGGAGCTGGCCAAGCGGGTGGGGCCGCGCTGGCCCATGACGATCGGGATCCTGGTGGCGGGGTGCGGGTTCGTGCTGATGAGCACCATCGGGTTCGGCGCGTCGTACCCGCTGCAGGTGCTGCCCGCGGTGACCGTGTTCGGGCTGGGGCTGTCGGCGGCGGTCGCGCCGCTGACGGCGACCGTGCTGGCTTCGGCGCAGGAGCGGTACGCGGGCACCGCCAGCGGGGTGAACAACGCGGTGGCCCGCACCGGGAGCCTGCTGGCCGTGGCCGCTGTGCCGCCGCTGGTGGGGCTGGTGGGTGATGCGTTCGAGCAGCCTCAGGTGTTCGACGCGGGGTATCGGGCGGCCATGTTGATCAGCGCGGGGATGATGGTGGTGGCCGCGCTGATCACGTTCTTCACGATCAGGACGAACGTGCTGGCCGCCGACGACGACTGAGACCCGCCGGGCGAGCCGGGACGAACGCCCGGGCCGATGACGATCACTGACCCGCCTGGGTGGGCGGGAATCGCCAGGGTGGGCGGGATTGATCGGCGAGGTCGCGGGACGGGCAGGACTCGTAGGACTGGCGGGACCTGCGGGACTCCGGGACTCGCGACACTGGCGGGCTGCGGCGCCGGGGCTCCGGGCTTTGGGACTCGCGGCGTTGGCGGGGTGGGTGGGCTGTGGTCAGAAGGTGAAGGACTGGCTGCGGACGCTGTTGTCGAAGTTCGACAGCAACAGCTCGGGCTCCCCCACCGACCGGATGCCCGGCAGCCGGGTCAGCAGCTCGCGGAACATCGTCCGCATCTCCTGCCTGGCCAGGTTGGCGCCGAGGCAGAAGTGCGGCCCGGGGCCGCCGAAGCCGACGTGTGGCTTGGTGTCGCGGGTGATGTCGAACGTGTCGGCGTTCGGGAAGACGGACTCGTCGCGGTTGGCGGAGCCGTAGAAGAGCACCACCTTGTCGCCCTTCTTCAGCTCCAGCCCGCGCAGCGAGTAGTCCTCGGTGACCGTGCGGCGGAACTGCATGATCGGCGAGACGTACCGGACCATCTCCTCGATGGCGCCGTTGATGTGCGCGTCGAAGTCGCCGGTCAGCAGCTCGCGCTGGGCCGGGTTCTCGGTGAGCAGCCGGATGCCGTGCGCCATCGTGTTGCGGGCCGTCTCGTTGCCGGCGACGAGCAGCAGTGCGAAGAACGAGCCGAGTTCCTTGTCGCTCAGCTTCTCGCCGTCGACGTTGGCGTTGACCAGCAGGGAGACCAGGTCGCCTCTGGGGTCGGCGACGCGCTCGTGGCCCAGCTTGATGACCATGCGCTGCAGGGCGAGCAGCGCCAGCATGTTCTGCCCGGCCATCTGGACGCTGCGGGCCAGGCTGGGCCGCACGCCGGTGTAGGCGGTGGAGATGTCGACGTGCTGGTGCACCTTCTCCCGCAGCTCCTGCGGGATGTCGAGCATGTCGCAGATGACGTGGATGGGCAGCCGGGCGGCCACCTGCGTGACGAAGTCGCGCGGCCCGTCCTTGACGACGTCGTCGACGATGCGGGCACACGCGGCCTCGATGTCGCTCTGCAGCCCGGCCAGCATCTTCGGGCTGAACGAGCGCGTCACGATGCGGCGCAGGCGGGCGTGGCGCGGGTCGTCCATGTTGACCATCGATTCGCCGAACACCTGCTTCACCCAGCTCGGCGGCTCGGGGTTGGTGACGGCGGGCTCGCTGGAGAAGATCTTGGCGTTGCGGCTGGCCTCGACGACGTCGGCGTGGCGGACGAGGGCGTAGAAGCCCTTGCCGGAGCGGAGGAGCGGCACTTTCTTCTCGGGGAAGAACACCGGGTGCTCCAATTGCCGGAGCCGGGCGAACGCCTCATTTCGCTCTTTGAGGGGTTTGCGCCAGAAATCCAGATCAGCGAGGTCGATGTCCACCCGTCTATGGTGGCACGTTCCCGTGCTTACGGGACCCTTCGCGGCGAGGGGGCCGATGTGCATCCCGTCCTCCAGGCCCGTTCTCGCGCCGTTCAGACCCGGTTCGACCTGTCTGGTCATTACTTCCGGTATGAATGCGCTGCTCGCCGCCTGCCTGATCCTCCCGCTGACCTCAGTCGCGACTCCGGCCGCCGCCCGCGCGTGCGGCGGTCACCCGCTCGACTTCGACGCCGACGGCCGTCCCGACCTGGCCGTGGCCGCCCCGTACGACGCCACCAGGGCCGGTTCCGTCACCGTGATGTACGGGTCCGGCAAGAAGGTGAAGCTCACTCAGCGGGGCGCGGAGCCGGGCGACTCGTTCGGGTCGGCGCTGGCCGTGGGGGACTTCAACGGCGACCGGTGCGCCGATCTGGCCGTCGGGGTGTCGGAGGAGTTCGTGGGTGAGCGGGTGCCCGGCGGGGACGGGAACGGGGTCGTGCAGCTCTTCGACGGGTCGCCGGAAGGGCTCGTGGCCGGGAAGGAGCTGAGACTGGGCAAGCCGTCCAGCGACCGGTTCGGGGCTTCGCTGGCGGCCGGGGATCTCGACGGGGACGGCAGGGACGAGCTGGCGGTGGGGGCGCCGAGTCACCGGTCGGGCGGGGCGGTGACCGTGTACTGGATGAAGGGCCGCAAGCCGTACCAGATCACGCAGAAGACCCCGTGGGTGCGGCAGGCGGCGAACGTCACCGACCAGTGGGGTGCGTCGCTGGCGACCGGCGACTTCGACGGGGACGGGCGGGACGAGCTGGTCGTGGGGGCGCCCGCCGACAGCGTGAAGGTGGACGGGCAGGGCTCGGCCACCGTGATCGACGTGCGCGGAAGGCGGGCCGAGCTGCTCACCCAGAGCACGCCAGGGATCAAGGGCGCCGCCGAGAAGTGGGACAACTTCGGCGCCGCGCTGGCGACCGGCGACTTCAACGGCGACGGCAGGGCCGACCTGGCGATCGGCGTGCCCGGCGAGGGGCTCAGCGCCAACCAGCGGGCCATGGACTACGGCGACGGGACGGTGGACGTCCTGTACGGCTCGCGCGCCGGGCTGCGTACCGACAGGACCGAGGCGTGGTCGCAGAACACGCTGGAGGGCAAGCCCCGCTACTACGACCGGTTCGGCACCTCGCTGGCCGCCGGGGACTTCAACGGCGACGGCAACGACGAGCTGGCCATTGGGGTGCCCGGCGAGAAGGCCGTGCAGGTGCTGGCGGGGCGCTCGTCCGGCGGGCTGACGCGGGTGGGGAACCTGCTGGTGAAGGGCAAGGGGCAGGACTTCGGGGCGTCGGTGACCGCGCTGCCCGGCTGGGAGCGGTACCGGGCGCTGGACAGGAGGCGGCCGGTGTACGGGCTGGTGGTGGCCGCGCCGGACCAGGGGCTGATCATGTACGCGCCGGGGAAGCGGGAGCCGGGCCGGGTGGAGCTGGGCAAGGTGCGGCAGCTCGACAAGGGCACCGGGCTGTACGGCTACACCTTCGGCTGAACCGGCAGCACGACGCGGAACAGGGCGCCCTTGCCCGGCTCGCTCTCCGCCATGACGATCCCGCCGTGCGCCTCCGCCAGCGTGGCCGCGATCGACAGGCCCAGCCCCGACCCGCCGGCGCTGCGGGCAGGGTCGGCCCGGTAGAAGCGCTCGAACACCCGCTCCGCCACGTCCGCCGCGAACCCGGGCCCCTCGTCGGCCACCTCGACCACGGCCTGCTCGCCGTTCAGGCCCACGCGGACCTGGAACGGGGTGCCGGGCGGGGTGTGGGTGAGCGCGTTGGTGACGAGGTTGTTGATCACCTGCCCGAGGCGCGGCTCGTCGCCGATCACGGTCACGTCGCCCTCGCCGCCGAACAGCCGGACCAGCTCGATCTTCCTGTCGGGCGCCAGCGTCTGCGCGTCGATGACGGCGGTGGCGGCCAGGCTGAGCAGGTCCACGGGCCGCATGGCCAGCTCGCGCCGCTGGTCGAGGCGGGCCAGCAGGAGCATGTCCTCCACGAGCAGCCCCATGCGGGCGGCCTGCCCCTCGATGCGGCTCAGCAGCCGTACGGCCTCGGCCAGGTCCTTCTCCTCCCCCAGCCGGTACAGCTCGGCGAAGCCCCTGATCGAGGTCAGCGGCGTGCGCAGCTCGTGGGAGGCGTCGGCCATGAAGCGCCGCATCAGCTCCTCCGAGCGCCTGGCGGCCGTGGCGGACTCGCGGGCGGCGGTGGCGGACTCGCGGGCGGACTCGGCGGCCTCCTCGCGCTCGCGGACGGCCACCTCGATCTGGGCGAGCATGGTGTTGAGCGAGCGGCCCAGCTTGCCGACCTCGGTGCTGCCGGCCCAGAGGGGCACGCGGCGCGACAGGTCGCCGTCGGCGATGTCGTTGGCGGTGCTCGCGATCTGGCGCAGGGGGCGCAGGCTGCGGCGGACCAGCCCGTAGCAGACGAAGCCGAGCACGACGAGCGTGCTGCCGCCGCCGACGGCCACGATGAGGATGAGCTGGGAGACGGTCGCGTCCACGTCGGCGGTGCTGATGGCCATCATGCGGCTCTGACCGGCGCGCGTGGGCACGGCGACGACCCGCCAGCTCGGGCCGCCCGCGTCGCGGGACTCCACGGTGAAGGGCCGCCCCCTCAGCTCGATGACCTCGGCGAGGGTCAGCGGGGGCAGGTCGGGCGTGTGCTCCTCGGTGGACTCGCTGATGGTCCGCAGGATCGCGCCGTCCGGGTCCAGGACGACGCCGTGGAACAGGCCGAAGTAGCGTTGCGGCCGGCCGTCGGCGCGGGGCTCCACCGGCGGCGGGGGCGGGTCGCGCGGCGCGGTGGCCACGCGGAGCTGCTCGTCCACCCGCTCGACGAGGTAGCTGCGCAGCAGCCGCACGGCGAACAGGCCGGTCGCCGTGATGGCGACGGTGACCAGCAGGAGGGTGGCCGAGACCAGGCGCAGCCAGAGCGGCGCCCTGGAAAGCTGCTTCCTGAGCCTGCTCGCGGCCGTGGAGAGGTGCCCGCTCATACTCTCGGCGGGCGCAGGATGTAGCCGACTCCGCGCAGGGTGTGCAGGTACTTGCGTTCGCCGGTGTCGACCTTGCGGCGCAGGTAGGAGACGTACGACTCGACGAGGCCGACGTCGGTGCGCCAGTCGCCGTTCCAGACGTGGTCGAGGATCTGCGTCTTCGACAGGACGCGGCCCACGTTCAGCATGAAGTACTGCAGCAGCCGGAACTCGGTGGGCGACAGCCGCACCGGCATGCCGTCGCGCCAGACCTCGTGGCTCTCCTCGTCCAGCTCCAGGTCGGCGACACGCAGGCGGTTCGGCGGCGGGGTGCCGCGCCTGGTCCTGCGCAGCACCGCCCTGATGCGGGCGATGACCTCCTCCAGGCTGAACGGCTTCGTCACGTAGTCCTCGCCGAGGCCGAGCCCGGCGATGCGGTCCTCCGGCGTGTCCTTGGCGGTCACGAACAGCACGGGGACCCGGCGGCCGCGGGACCGCAGCCTGCCCGCGACCGCCAGGCCGTCCAGATCGGGCAGCATCACGTCGAGCATCACCAGGTCGGGTGTGCTCTCCTCGGCCACCCGCAGGGCCTCCATGCCGTCGGCCGCCGTCAGCACCTCGAACCCGGCCATGCGCAGGCTGGCGGAGAACAGCTCCCTGATGTTGGGCTCGTCATCGACGACCAGCAGCTTGGCCTCGGGCTCGCTCATCGTGGGCCTCCTCCCTGGGATCCCTGGCCCCCCTGGCTGATCGAGGTGGCCGCGACCGCGCCGTCGGCGCCCTGCCGGCCGCGCACCACGATCGTGGTGCCTGCCTCCAGGTCAGTGACCTTACCCGGCTTGGAGATCTGCACGGTGGTCTGGTCGGTGGTGGTGACCGTGACGGTGGAGCCGTCCATGGTCTTGACGTACACCTTGCCGTCCTCGATCTTCTCGACCGTGCCGACGGTGCCGCCGCCCATCCGCTGCCCGCCGCCCGGCTGCTGGCCCTGGCCGGGCTGCTGCCCCTGGCCGGGCTGCTGGCCGCCGGGGAACTGGCCGCGCTGGCCGCCGAAGCCGCCCTGCTGCTGGCCGTACCCGCCGCCGGGACGCTGGGCGCCCGCGGCCTGCGCGGGCGTCTCTGCGGAGCCGAACCAGCTCTCCGCCTGGATGCCGATCAGGATCCCGGCCACCAGGACGACGCCGGCGGCCAGCGCCAGCGTGACCTTCGAGGTGCCCTTGGCGGGCTGGACGGCGAGCTCCTCCCGCAGGTCGCCGGGGAACGGCGAGGAGTCCAGCTTGTCCGTGCTGTCGGCGCTGTCGGCCATGTCCTTGTCTCCTTACTCGTGGCGCAAGGCCTGGATCGGCCTGAGCTTGGCCGCCCTGTTGGCGGGATAACTGCCGAAGAACAGCCCGATCCCCAGCGACACGCCCAGCGCCAGCACCACCGATGACGGCACGAGGACCGGTTCGATGCCGGCGATGGTGAACCTGGTCCCCACGAACGCCACCAGCACCCCCGACAGCCCCCCGATCAGGCTCAGCAGCGTCGCCTCCATCAGGAACTGGCCGAGGATGGCGCTCCTGGGAGCGCCGATGGCCTTGCGGATGCCGATCTCGCGCGTGCGCTCGGTGACCGTCACCAGCATGATGTTGGTGATGCCGATACCGCCCACCAGCAGCGAGATCGCGGCGACGGCGCCCAGCAGCACGGTGAAGGTGCCGGTCGCCTCGCTGACGGTCTCCTGCAGAGTGGCCTGGTTGAGTATGCGGTAGTCGGGGTTGTTGTCGGTGATGCCGTGTCGTTGGTTGAGGATAGCCGTGACCTCGGCCTGCGCTGACGTGGTGGTCTGCGCCGAGGTGGCCTGCACGACGATCTGGCCGAGCGAGCCGAACCCGCTCAGGCTCTGCTGCACGGCCGGCAGCGGCGCGATGGCCACGTCGTCGGCGTCCTGCATGCCGGTCGACCCGGCCTCCTTCAGCACGCCCACCACCGTGAACGGCACCCCGGACACGCTGATCTGCTTGCCGATCGGGTCCACCGCGCCGAACAGCTCCTCCACCACGGTCTGGCCGAGCACCACGACCTTCCTGGCGGCCAGCACGTCGTCGTTGAAGAAGTAGGTGCCCTTGGCGACGGGCTTGTTGACGGCCTCGAAATAGCTGGGGTACGTGCCGACGAACTGCGAGACGGCGTGGCTGGCGGCGCCGTACGTGGCGGTGGAGGAGGAGGCGTTGACCACCGGCGAGACGCTCCGCACCGACGGGGCCAGCGTCCTGTCGGTCAGCGCCTTGGCGTCGGCCAGGCTGAGCTGCCTGGCCTGGGTGCGCGGGCCGGTGTTCCCGCCGCCACCGCCGCCGGGACCGCGCATCGCGCCGCCCCCTCCGCCGCCTCCGGAGAAGGACGGGGAGATGGTCAGCGTGTTCGCGCCGAGGCGCTGGATGTTCTGGGTGATGCTCTGCGAGGAGCCCTCGCCGACCGCGACCAGCATGATGACCGCGGCCACGCCGATGAGGATGCCGAGCGTGGTCAGCGCGCTGCGCATCTTGTTGGCCAGCAGGCCGCGCAGCGCGAAGCGGAGGATCTCGATCTGGTTCATTGAGCGACCGCTCCGTCGTTGTCCGGCAAGCGCGGCGGCGGGCCGTCCACCGGCGCCTGGCGGCGGTCCTCCACGATCTGGCCGTCCACCAGCCTGATCACCCGCTTGGCGTGCCCGGCCACGTCGTCCTCGTGCGTGATGATCACGATCGTCCGGCCGGACGCGCTGAGCCTGTCCATGATCTCCAGGACGTCGTCGGTGGAGGCGGTGTCGAGGTTGCCGGTCGGCTCGTCGGCCAGCAGCAGCGCGGGAGCGGTGACCAGCGCCCTGGCCACGGCCACGCGCTGCTGCTGGCCGCCGGAGAGCTGGTTCGGCTCGTGGTGCACGCGGTCGGTCAGGCCGACCTGCCGCAGCGCGGCCAGCGCCCGCTCGCGCCGCTCGGCCTGGCCGACGCCGCCGTACACGAGCGGCAGCTCCACGTTGGCCAGCGCGCTCATGCGCGGGATGAGGTTGAACGACTGGAAGACGAAGCCGACCCGGCGGTTGCGCAGGATGGCGAGCTGATGCTCGTTCAGCAGGCCGACGTCGGTGCCGTCGATGAGGTACGAGCCCGACGTCGGGACGTCGAGGCAGCCGAGGATGTTCATGAGCGTCGACTTGCCGGAGCCGGAGGCGCCCATGATGGCCACGTAGTCGCCCTGCTGGACGTCCAGGCTGATGCCGCGCAGGGCGCGCACCCTGGCATCGCCCTCGCCGTACTCCTTGACCAGGTTCTGCACGCGCAGGACCGGCACGGGCTCCACGACGCGCAGGCCCGCCGCCGTCATCGCCCGCCCCCGCCGCCCGGCATGCCGCCGCCTCCGGGGAAACCGCCACCGGTGCCGCCGACGCCGCGCATCCCGCCGCCGCCGTTGCCACCGTTGCCGCTCGTGCCGGTGGTCGTGGCCGGGGGCACGAGCTGGTCGCCCTCCGACACACCCGACTTGACCTCGGTCAGCGTGGCGCCCTGGACCCCCACCTCGACGGGCGTCCTGGTCTGCCTGCCGTCCTTCAGCACGGTGACCGTGGTCTGGCCGCCGCTGGTGGAGATCGCCGTGGACGGGACGGTGACGACGTTCTCCGCCTGGCCCACCACCACCTCGACGGTGGCCGTCTGGCCCAGCCTGACCTGGCTCGGCACCTTGGTGAAGGTGATCGTGACCGGGTACTGCACGACGTTGTTGCTGGTGGCGGCGACCGGCTCGATCTGCGTGACCTCGCCGGTGGCCGTGACGCCCGGCAGCGCGTCGAACGTGATCGTGGCCTCCTGGCCCTGCTTCAGCTTGCCGACGTCCGACTCGGTGAAGGTGCCGACGAGCTGGAGCTTCGCGGTGTCGGCCAGCTCGACGAAGCCGGACGACGCCGAGGACGAGCCCGTCGCGCCCGTTCCGCCCGTTCCGCCCGTGGAGCTTTGACCGCTGCTGGAGCCGCCACCCGAGGCCGAGCCGCCCACTGAGCCGTTCACCGCCGTGACCGTGCCCTTGAACGGCGCCTTCAGGACGGTGCCCGCGACCGTGCGCTGGGCCTCCCTGTAGGCGTTGCGCGCCTTGATGTAGGCGGCGTAGAGCTGGGCCGTGTCCGTCCCGTCGTCCAGGGCGCTCTGGTACGTGGCCTTCGCGGCCGACAGGCTCTCCTGGGACGCGGCGTCGTCCAGCCTGGCCAGGATGTCGCCCTTGGCCACCTTGTCCCCGGCTTTGACGTAGATCTTCTCCACGGTCCCGCTCGTCCCGAACGACAGCGCCCTGGCCTGCGAGCTCTCGACCGCTCCCGACGCGGACACCGAGGCGGTCACGGAGCCCCGGCCCGCGGTCACCGTCCGCACGGCGGTCTCACCCGCGGCCTGTCCCGTGCCGAGCTGAGCGTAGGCGAGCCCGGCACCGCCCAGCAGGAGCAGCGCGAGCGCTCCGTTGGTAATCAGCGCTCTGCGCCTGATCGACACCTTCACGAGCGAGGACCCTTGCACACGATGCTGCGCCGTAGCCGTGGGCGAGCTGAACGTCCGCTGGGAACCCCGGGCTCCGCGCGGACCTCCAGGTAACTCTGAGGGTGCTCGCAGGCTGGCGCGATCCTGCTCGGACATGATGTGCCGTCATGAGACCGACTTTCGCGCTGGGCGGCCTCGCCCTCGCCGTGCTCGTGGCCGGCTCCGGCCTCGTGCTGGCGCTGCGCGACGACACCCCGCCCACCGTCCAGGTACGGCTGGCCTCCGCCCAGCGCGGCCCGGTCACGGCCTCGGTGAGCGCGGCGGGGAGCACCGTGGACGGCTCGCGCAGGGACCTGGCGTTCGGCTCCTCGGGGACGCTGACCAAGGTGTACGTCAAGGTCGGGACCAAGGTGAAGAAGGGCCAGGTCCTGGCCAGGATCGACGGGCGGGCGGCGCGCGAGGCGTACGCGGCGGCCAAGGCTGATCTGGCGGCTGCCGAGGAGGCGCTGGAACAGGCGTCCTCGGGAACGGCGGCGGGCAGCTCGACGGGCGCCGGCGGGACCTCCTCGGCTGCCGGGACCTCCGCTGACCCCGGTACCGGCGGTGGGACTTCCGCCACGTCGTCGGCCGGCACCGGCGGGCGGGGCTCCACGCCTGGTGGTAGCGGCCGTACCGGTACGACCTGCGCGCCCGCGACGCCCGGTGCGACCTCACCCGCGAAGGGCGCCACCCCGGCTCCCTCCGGCACTCCCGCCCCGACCGGCGGCGCCGCACCCTCCGGCCCGGCCGCCACCGGTGGCGTCGTGAGCGGCGTACCCGCGCCTCAGGCGACCGGCGGGCAGGACGGCGGCAGCCCTGCCCCGCAAGGCAGCGGCAGCACAACAACAGGCGGCGGCAGCACGACGACGAGCGGCGGCAGCGCGACGACGAGCGGCGGCAGCGCGACGACGCAAGGCAGCGGTTCGGCCGCGCGGGGCGGCGGCGTGTTCGGGCCGTCCGCGCCGTCCAGCGACGGCACGAGCACGAGCCCCACGCCCGACCCCTCGCCGCACCCGACGACCACGCCCACTCCCGGCCCCACGGACCCCGAGCCCCAGCCCACGGTGACGGTCACCGTGACGGCCACCGCCACCGCCACCGCCACCGCCACCGTCACCGTCACCACGACGGTCACCGCCACCCCGACGCCCGGCGGAACCGGCACCGGCACCGGCCGTCCGGAGGGCCAGCCGGCCACCACCGGCTCCCCCACCACGTCCGCCCGCCCGTCCACCACCGCCAAGCCCTCCACGAGCGCCAAGCCGTCCACCACCCGGAAGCCGTCGGCGACCGCCAAGCCCGCGACGAGCGGAAAGGCCAGGCCGGCCGCGCAACCGTCGCAGGGCTCCTGCGCCACCCCGGGCGGCACCGGCACCGGCAGCCCGGCGGGCACCCCGGGCACGGGCCAGGCGGCCAGGGGCGGGACGAGCGAGGAGCAGGCCACCGCGAACGTGGACCGCGCCGAGGCCGCTCTGGAGCAGGCCGCCGACGTGGTGCACGGCACCCGCATCGTGGCTCCGGCGTCCGGCACGGTCCTGTCGATCGGCGGCAAGACGGGCGACACGGCGGGCACCGGCACCTTCATCAGCCTGGGCGACCTGAACGAGCTGCAGATCTCGGCCATGGTCACCGAGTCCGACGTGAACCGCCTCAAGCTCGGCCAGAAGGCGCAGATCGCGCTGGCCACCAGGAACGGCGAGAAATACCAGGGAACGGTCACGGCCATCGCGCCGACCGCGACGGTGGACGGCCAGCTCGTCCGCTACTCGGTCACCCTCGCCTTCGACGAGCCGCCCGCCGGGCTGATGCTCGGCCAGACCGCCTCGGTGACGATCACCACGGACGAGTCCGCGGACGCCGTCTACGTGCCTGCCGCCGCGGTGCGTACCAGGTCGGACGGGACCCAGGTGGTCACCGTGCGCTCCGGCGGCCGGGACTCGGCGAAGGTGGTGCGCACCGGGGTGCGCGGGGACCAGTACGTGGAGGTCGTGTCCGGGCTGACCGAGGCCGACCAGGTGGTCATGTCGGGCACCACGTCGGGTGAGTTCCCTGACGGAAGCTGGCCGGACGCATGACCTCCCGCCGTGCTGGGCACGTGACCCGCCTGACCCGCCCGACCCGCCTGACCCGCCTGACCCGCCTGACCCGCCTGACCCGCCTGACCCGCCTGACCCGCCTGACCCGCCGCACGCCCCATCGCCGCGCCGGACGCGTCCCGCCGCCGTGCGGGACCGGCCCCGGCCCCTGAACGACCGGTCCGGACGGAAACCACCCGCCCGCCCGGCCCGGTCCACCCGGCCGGACTCCACACCTGCCACTCGGAGTCCGGCCGGGTCTCATCATGTGGACAAAACGGTTGAGCGGATCCTCAGCGGGCTCCCAGCGGACGTTCAGCGAACGCGCGGAGCCGCGGCCTGACCGGCGGCGGCGGCACCGGTGACGGCCGGGATGGTCAGCCGGTGGGCGGTCCTGGCCCGCGCGCCCCTGCGGGAGATGTAATCCAACGTCCGGAAATCCACCGACAACTGATCCCGGGTCAGCCGCGCCATCAGATACCCCCGCCGCTGGTCGATGTAGGAGATGTGCGGATTCTCCTGCAACGCCTCCGAGATCCACGTCCGGTCCCGATACCCGTCCCCGTCGCTGGCGATCGACGACGCCACCAGTTCCCTGGCCACCACCGGCGAGTCAGGATCGTCGAAGTCGGTCTTCAGCTCGGCCAGGTGGTGCATGTGCGCGTCACCGGTCAGCACGACGGGGTTGGCCGTCCGGCTCAGGGACCCGAGCAGCCGCGTCCGCTCGGCCGCGTACCCGTCCCACGAGTCGAGGTTCACCTCGCGCCCCGGCCCGATCTTGTAGTCGCGGTGGGCCACCATGATCTGCTGGCCGAGCAGGTTCCAGCGGGTGGTGGAGTCGTTGAGCCCGCTCTCCAGCCAGCGCCACTGGTCGTCGCCGAGCAGCGTGCGCTGGTCCGCGAGCCGCTCGTCGCAGCCCGCCCGCACCCCGTCCAGGCACGCCTGGTCATCGCGGAACTGCCGGGTGTCGAGCAGGTGGAAGCGGGCCAGCGTGCCCCAGGAGACGCGGCGGTTGACCCGGAGCACGGCGCCCTGGATGCTGGCGCGGCGCAGCGGCATGTTCTCGTAGTAGGCCTTGAACGCCTGGGCGCGCCGCTGCTCGAAGCCCGGCGCGCCGGTGCTGGAGACGTGGCCGGCCCAGTTGTTCTCCACCTCGTGGTCGTCGAACGACATCAGCCACGGCGCGACGGCGTGCGCGGCCTGGAGGTCGGGGTCGCTCTTGTACTGGGCGTGCCGGAGCCGGTAGTCGGCGAGGGTCTGGCACTTGCCCGGCGTGTGGGTGCGTACGCGACCGGCGAGGGCGGTGTAGCCGCTGGGGCCGTACTCGTACATGTAGTCGCCGAGGAAGACGACCAGGTCGGGCTCCTGCTCTGCGAGGCGGCGGTAGGCCGTGTAGTAGCCGTGCTCGTAGTGGGCGCAGGCGGCCACCGCGAAGTTGAGCGGGGTCTCTCCTGCGGGCGACGTCCTGGTGCGGCCGGCCGGGGAGAGACGGCCCTGGCTCCTGAACCGGTAGAAGTAGTCGCGTCCCGGTTCGAGCCCCTTCAGCTCGACGTGCACGCTGTGGGCGTCGCGTGCCCTCGCGGTGGCCGTTCCGGACTTGACCACCTTGGCGAAGCGCTCGTCCGTGGCGACCTGCCAGCCGACCTCGACGTCGCGGGAGGGCATGCCGCCCCGCCCGTCGCCGCCGAGCGGGTCGACGGCCAGCCTGGTCCACAGGACGAAGCCGTCGGCGGAGGGGTCGCCGGAGGCCACGCCGAGGGTGAACGGGTCGGATCTGAGTGTCCTGGAGGAGGACACGGCCGCCGCCTGGGCGGCGGGCTGCGGGAGGAGAAGGCCGGCTGTCGCCGCTGTCAGGAAGGCTCTGCGGTCCACGTTCCCAGGTATGTCCACCTGCGCTGACTCCGCCGTGACCGCGGAGTCAAGCGTGGGTGAACAGCGTCGGTCGGTCAGCGTGCGCCCGTGGCCCACCGGGGTTGCGAGCGTGGGTGAACAGCGCCGGCCGGTCAGCGTGCGCCCGTGGCCCGCCAGGGTTCGGAACGCAGTGCCGCCCTGAGCGTGTCCGCGTCGGTGAAGGGCACCCCGGTCATGCCCGCCCGCCGCGCCCCCTCGACGTTCTCCGGCCGGTCGTCGATGAAGACGATCTCGGCGGGGTCGGCGCCGAGCCCGCGCGCCAGCTCGTCGTAGATCTCCCGGTCCGGCTTCACCAGCCCCATCCTCCCGCTGTAGAAGCGCCGTCCGATGGCGGAGATCCAGGGCAGCTCGTCCAGGCCGTCTCCGACGCACACAGGCGCGTTGGACAGCAGCGCCACGTCGCGGCCGGACTCCAGCAGCTCACCGAGCAGGGTGACGGTGCCGTGGTTGGGGTAGGCCCAGCTCGCCACGTCCATGGCGACCAGCCGGGCGACCTCGCGCTGGGCGGCGGGCCTGCCCAGGACGGCCGACCAGTAGGCGTGCGGGCTCAGGCTCGCCCGGTCGAAGTCGAGCCGGTGCTCCCAGTAGCCGCGCTTGAAGGACTCGGGCTCGGCCCCCACGGCCAGCGCCATGGCCTCGGCGTCGGACTCGGGCTGGGGCAGGGAAAGAACACCGCCGTAGTCGAAGACTATCCACGTCATGCCAGGAATGGTCGCAGATGCGGGTCGAGCTCCGGGCAGCCCAGATACTTCGCGGCGGTGTGGAAGTCGATCCAGTCGAGGTTGACGAGCTGCTCGACGTCCACGCCGGTGAAGCTGCTCGCCAGCGCGGGCGGGATGGCGGCGATGTCGTCCTTGTCGGCGATGTTCACCCAGCGCTTGACGCCCTTGGGCCGCTCGCCGCGGCCGTTGACGGGGGCGGGCAGCAGGTGTTCGAAGATGACGTTGCGCATGCCGAGCGGGCTGCCGAGCGTCATCAGCAGGTCCACCTCCAGGTCGGGGTTGGCCCACAGCGCCTCGTAGGCGACCACGCTGCCGAGCGAGTGGGCGATGACCACTTTCGGCCGGTTCTTCCTGATGCACTCGGCCACGGCCTGCCGCGACTTCTCGCGCCTGGCCTGGTCGGTGAGGTAGGCGGCCACCTCGGGCGCGAACAGCTTGGCGAACGCGGCCGACCTGCCGTCCAGCCGCTGCAGCAGCCAGCCGGTGAACGACTTGAGCGCCCCCGTGACGTGCTCGCCCACGCCGATCTGCCGCGCCCAGTCGACGAGGACCTGCTGAGCCTGCAGCTCCATCGCCCGCCTGGGGGCCGCCGGGTCGTACTCGCCGTCCCCGTCGTTGAGCAGATGGGAGAAGTAGGCGATCTCGGCGAAGTACGCGCGCGGCTCGCCGCCGAGCCCCGCGTGCAGATAGCGGTCCCATTTGCGGCGCATGGCCTCGGCCGCCCCCGTCGCGGACCTGCCCGCTTCGAGGTAGTAGTCGTACTTGCCGATCCCGTGCACGCCGACGATGACGGCCACCCGCGCCTCCCCGTGATCTTTTTCGCGGAATGCTGCCACACGCCGCTTGCAATCGGCCGTACAGGGCCGGGGCCGCGAAAAATGCCATTGCGGATGGCATATGGCAGCCGGATACGGTGACATGTCATCACAGACGCTCTCCTTGCAGAACAGGAGCTCCGCGCATGCCCGGCCCGCTGGTCGTCAACGACTCGATCGTCATCCCCGACATCGAGCTCGTCTGGCGTTTCTCCCGCTCCTCAGGCCCGGGTGGTCAGGGCGTCAACACGACGGACAGCCGGGTGGAGCTCACGTTCGACGTGGCAGGCAGCACGGCGCTGCCGCCGGCGCTGAAGGCGCGCGCCCTCGAGCGGCTGGGGTCGGACACCATCACGATCGCCGCATCGGAGTACCGCTCGCAGCTCCGCAACCGGGAGGCCGCCGCGCACCGCCTGGCGCAGCGCCTGCGCGAGGCGATCGCCGCGCCGCCCAAGCGGCGGCGGCCGACCAAGCCGAGCCGCGGGTCGGTGGAGCGGCGGATCGCCGCCAAGAAGCACCGCTCGGACGTCAAGCGCCTGCGCCGCGACCCCTGAGCCCGCTGTTTTCGGCATCCGGCACATAACCGGTAGGACCTCCAACTACCCTGCTGTCACGATAAGCATCTCACTCATCACCCTTTGTGAGGACCTTCGTGCGCCGGTCGATCCGAGCCAGCAGCAGTCTGGCGCGCCCGTACCGTGACCTGGTCTGGCTCGCCTACCTGACCCTCCCTCCCTCCATCGGCGAGGAGCGCCGGCTGGTGCTGGCGCACCGGCTGGCCGCCGCCGTGCTCGCCCGGCACGCCGCCCGCGACCAGCTCGCGCTGCGCAGGGCGCTGCTGCGCAGCGCGCTGCACCGGCTGATCCTGCCCTGGTCGGGCCGGCTGGCGCGGATGGAGGCGGTGCCCGCGGTGACCCGGGGCGCCGACGTCGCCTTCACCGAGGAGCTGAACGCGTTGCGGCCCGCGGCCCGCGCCGCGTACGCGCTGCTGCGGCTGGAAGGGCGGCCCGAGGCGGAGGTGCGGGCGATCCTGGACGGCGCGCGGGTGCCGAACCCGCGAGCCGCCCTGGATGCGGTCGCCGATCTGGAGGCCAGGTTCGGCGAGGCAGCCGCGACGATGTTCCGGCCCGCCACCGACCCGACCCTGGCCCGCTGCTACGCCCGGCCACTGGACCGGCGGATCCGGCTCGGCGTCCCGGTGGTCGCGCTCTCGTGCGTGCTGACCGCGGCGGCGTCGCTGCCGCTGCTCGGCGACACCCCGAGGGTCGCCGGGGCCGCGCGCCCGCCCGCCGGGCCGCGGGCCGTCTCGGCGCCGCCCGGCGCCTGGCGCGCCGGCACCGACCTGGACCTGGCCACGTGGGAGGCGCGAGGCTCGCTCACCGGCGACCGCGCGCTGATCATGCGAGCGCTGCGGGCGTGGGGGCGCGACGACGGGCAGGTCCTGTACGCCGGCCGCCTCGACGGCACCACGGTCGTGCTGATCCGCCACGGCGAGCAGGTCGCCCGCTACACCGAGACGGGCGGGACCGGCGCCCTCACCGCGTTCCCCGCCCCGCGCGCCAAGCCCGACGGCGCCAGCCCGCTCAAGCTCGTCACCACCGCCCAGGGCAGCCGCTACCTGCTGCCGCCGTGGGTGCGGGAGGTCTCGGCCGCGCCGCTCACCGGCGCGGCCCCGAACTGGCGGCGGGTCGGCGCCCAGGGCGGCGTGACGGCGCCGGTCAAGGCGCTGCGGGGCAAGACCTGCTGGCAGGGGCCCGTGCTGCGGCTGCGGGCGCCGGAGATCGCGCACGGCATGCCGTACACGATGCTGGACTTCGGGCGGCTGTCCCTGGCCAACGCCTACTACCAGCCGCCGCCGCCCGCCGAGATCAACCGGTACGGCCCGTACGAGCTCGACACCCTGCCCGACGGCTTCACCGTGTGGAAGGCGCTGGCGTGCGCGGTCGAGCTGCCGCAGGGCGAGCTGGAGGCGGCGACCGCGTGGGAGTTCTGGAGCGGCGGGCTGCCCGAGGGCGCGCGCGGGCGCTGGGTCTGCCTGCGGACGACCGAGGCGACCGGCGGCAGCACGGTGCGGGGCGTGCTGTTCAGCACCGCGGGCGGACGCACCTCCGCCACCCCGACCGGCACCAGGGCGAACTCGTGGGACTGCAGCCGGCTGCGCCGTGACGTGGTGTCGGGGGTCTGGTGGCGGGCGCCGTCCGGCAAGGGGTACTACGTGGCCGCCGGGAGCCGGCGCGTCATTCGGATCACCGTGGACGGGCGGGCGGTGGGCGGCACGTACGCGGTCTCCAGGAAACGCGACCCGGCGCTGGCGGCGGTCAACGAGCTGGGCGAGAAGGTCGAGGTGCTGCGTTGACCGCCGGCGCCCATGGATGCACTGTCAGTGCACGCCGCGCACGGTGCCGCCGTCCACCCGCAGCGTGGTGCCCGTGACGTAGCCGGCGTGCGGCCCGCTGAGATAGAGGACCGCGGCGGCGATCTCCTCGGGCCGCCCCATCCGGCCGACGTCGTTCGGCACCAGCTCCTCGATCGCGTTGCGTTCGATCTCCTCCCACGTCTCGCCCCACCCGCGGGCGGGCGCGAGATCGGTCAGGAACCGCTGGACGCTGTCGACCAGGATGGCGCCAGGGGCGACGGTGTTGGCGGTGATGCCGGTTCCCTTGAGCTGACGGGCCAGGGAGACCGTCAGGTTGTGGCGGGCGGCCAGGGTGGCGTTGTAGTGCGGCAGGTCGGCGCCGGGCTGGACGGCGAGCCCGCCGCCGATCTGGATGACCCGGCCCCAGCCGCGCTCGTGCATGCGGGGCACCACGCGCAGGATCATGCGGACGGCGGAGACGACGTTGACCTCGTAGGTCCGGCTCCAGTCGGCGGGGGTGGCGTCCTTCCAGCCGCGGTGGGGGTAGGCGCCGGCGTTGTTGACCAGGATGTCGATCGGCCCGCCGGCCAGTGCGGCCCCGGCCACGGCGTCGGCTCCCTCGTCGGTGGCCAGGTCTCCGACGGCGACGCGGGCGCCGCCTCCCGCCTCCTGGATCGCCTGGGCGACGGCTTCTGCACGGGCGCGGTCGCGGCCGTGGACGACCACGTCGGCGCCTTCGGCGGCCAGCGCCTTGGCGATGGCCTCGCCCAGCCCGGAGCTGGAGCCGGTGACCAGCGCGCGCTTGCCTGTCAGTTCGAGATCCATGGAGTGCTCACTTCGTGTCGCAGTTATGTCTACATCTGTAGACTTCGCTCCAAGTATACACTCGTAGACATGACTGAATCCGCCGACGCACAGACCGGCAAGCGCCGCCGCGACGCCGCCGCCACCCGGCAGGCCATCCTGGACGCGGCGGTCACCGCCTTCACCAGGTTCGGCTACGACGGCGTGGGGGTGCGGGACATCGCCCAGGACGCGGGCGTGACCGCGATGCTCATCAACCGCTACTTCGGCTCGAAGGAGCAGCTCTTCGCCGAGGCCGTGGACGTCTCCTTCGCGCCCCGCACGGTGATCGCGGGCACGGGCGCGGAGCTGCCCGGCGAGACCGCGCGGGCGCTGGTGCGGCGGACGGAGCCGGGGGCGGGGGAGCTGGGGCCGTTCCTGCTCATGCTGAGGTCGGCGGCCAGCCCGCAGGCGGCGCGGATCATGCGCGAGGCGATCGGGCGGCACGCCGGGCGGCATCTGAACGAGGAGCTGTCCGGTGCGGGGGCGGACGTGCGGGCCGAGCTGATGCTCTCGGTGCAGGCCGGGGTGTGGCTGATGCGCAGCGTCCTGGGGACGGCGGCGCTGACCGACGCGCCGCCGGACGAGCTGGCCGGACGGCTCACCGCCCTCTTCGCCGTGCTGACGACCCCCGGCGAGGCGGCGGCCGGCCTCGCGTCCGGGGCGCCGGCGGAGCCCGGCGAGGTCAGCCGATGAGGCGCGGCAGGGCCGCGATGTTGGCGGAGAGGTAGCCGGCCACCGCCTGCGGGATCAGGTTGCGGGAGAAGATCTCCGACCGTTCCAGCGCAACCCGCTCCACCTCGAACAATCCACGCGAAGGATCCTCGAACTCGGGCCCGTGCCGCAGCTCCGGGTCCATGGACACCAACCGGCACCCGAAGACATGTTGCGTCTTGACCTCACCGCGCCACGGATATGAGACGCTGACCAGGAACGTCACGTCGGAGACCGTCGCACCCAGCTCCTCGAGCAGCTCGCGGTGCAGGGTGTCCTCCAGGGAGCCGTCCTCCGGCTCCACGTGGCCGCCCGGTACGGACCAGTAGCGGGCACGCCCGGGCACCGTGCGACGGAAGAGGACCAGACGCTCGTCGTGGTCGAGTAGGACACCACGGACACTAGGTCGCATACGTACACCCTATTTGACCGGTATGTCCTTCGGGTAGCCTAACCTACGGTACCGTAACCTGAAGGAGAAGATCTTTTATGGCGATGACTCAGACGGAGCTCCTCCACGCCCTCGAGCCCGTCGTGGAGGTAGAGCTCAACCGCCACGAGAAGGTGGCGAAGGAGTGGTTCCCGCACGAGTACATCCCGTGGAGCGAAGGCCGCAACTTCGACGGCATCTACGGGGGCGAGGCGTGGGAGGAAGGGCACTCCAGAATCCCGGAAGCGGCGCGCGTATCGCTCATCGTCAACCTCCTGACCGAGGACAACCTCCCCAGCTACCACCACGAGATCGCCACCACGTTCGGCCGCGACGGCGCCTGGGGCACCTGGGTGCACCGCTGGACCGCCGAGGAGGACCGGCACGGCACCGCCCTGCGCGACTACCTCACCGTCACCCGCGCCGTGGACCCGGTGGCGCTGGAGCGCGCCCGCATGGCGCACATGGAGAGCGGCTTCATGACGGAGTACGACACGATGCTCCAGCAGCTCGCGTACGTCTCCTTCCAGGAGCTCGCCACCCGCATCGCGCACCGCAACACCGGCAGGGCGTCCGGTGAGGAGGGCTGCGAGCGGCTGCTGGCCAGGATCGCCGCCGACGAGAACCTGCACATGCTCTTCTACCGCAACCTGCTCAAGGCGGCGTTCGAGCTCGACCCGAACCAGACCATGCGCGCGGTGACCGACGTGGTGACCACCTTCCAGATGCCCGGCCAGGGCATGGACGGCTTCGCCCGCAAGGCGATGATCATCGCCAACGAGGGCATCTACGACCTGCGCCTGCACCTGGACGACGTGCTCATGCCGGTGCTGCGCCAGTGGTCGGTGTTCGACAAGACCGGGCTGGACGCCGAGGGCGAGAAGGCGCGCCTGGAGCTGTCGGAGTTCCTGGAGCGGACGGACGCCACGGCCGCCAGGTTCGTGGAGCGCCGCGAGGAGCGCCGCGCCCGCGCCGCCGCCCGCCAGTAGCCCCACCCGGCAAGCCCACCCGGCAAGCCCACCCGGCAAGCCCAACCCCGCAAGCCCACCCCGCGAGCCCATCCGTCAGCCCGTGACCGGCACCCGGCGCCGCAGCATGCCCCCCAGCGCCGGTGTCCCCCCGCCTCGCGCCGGCGGGGTGCCGTGACGGGCCGGGCGAGGGCGGGGCGGCAAGGCCTGTGCGCCTCTTGACCCGCAGATGGTCTTGGACATCCAAGACATCGGGCAGGTTCCCGGTAACACCGGAACCCCTGGGGAGCAGAGGGTGAAAATCATCGGGATCGCCGCCAGCCTCCACGCGGGGTCATTCATCACCAGATTGCTGGACGCGGCGGGCGGCGAGCTGCCGCCCGGCGTCGGCTTCGAGGTGTGGCGGGGAATGGGCGAGATCCCGGCATACCGCCCGGGACCCGTCCCGGCGCCGGCGAGGGACCTGGTCACGCTGGTCGCGGGCGGTGACGCGGTCCTGCTGACCGCGCCCGAGCACAGCCTGCTGCCGCTGGAGCTGATGCACGCGCTGGACTGGATGACCGCCAGGGACGGCCTGTCGGGCAAGCACGTGGCGGTAATGAGCGCGAGCGCGCGGGCCTGCGGGGCCATGTGGGCGCAGGCGGAGCTGTACAAGCAGCTCCTGAGCGCCGGCGCGGTCGTGATGGGCGCCGAGCTGGTGATCTCACCGATCTGGCCGCACTTCGACGAGGACGGCCGCCTGGCCGCTCCCGCCCTGCGCGCGCAGGTGCGCGACGTGGTCCGCCAGTTGTGCCCGGCCGAGGTGATGGAGCCCGCTCTCTCCTTGTGAGACCCGCCGTCACTCCTGCGCGGCGTTGAGCCGGTCGAGCTTGACGGCCAGGTCCATGACCTCCGAGCGGAGAAAGTTGAACTCGTGCTCGATCTCCGACCGGATGACCGAGAACTCGACGGCGATCTCCTCGCCCACCTTGCCCTCGCCGCCATGCCCGCCCCGGGGCGATGACACCGCTCTTCTGACCCCCTCGACCTCGGTGCCGACCGCCGCCACCTCCTCCCCGAGCCCGCTGCGGGCCTCGGCGAGCTCGGCTCTCAGGGCGGCCATCTCCGCATGCAGCTTCTTCGAGCGGTCGATGACCTCGCGCAGGAGCTCCTCCTGCTCCCGCGACTCCCTGACGTGCTCGGTGGTCGCCTCAAGGTCCTCGACACGCAGTTTCAGATCGAGGATCTCCGCCCTGATGTCCACGCGCTTCTGCCTCTTCCCGCTGTACGGCCTCGCGTCAGAACAATCGTCCCAGGCCGTCAAGAACCCGGTGGGGCAGGAGGAGAAACGCGGGTGTGGTTCTTTCCACCGGACCCGCCCGGTCCTGCGAGAAGGGCGTGCGCGAGGGGGAGAATCCTCTACCGCTCGCGGCGGTCCTCGATCTCCCACAGGTGGTCGGCGACGTGCCAGACGATGCGGCGCAGCGCGTAGCGGGGCGGCCAGTCAGTGCTCGCCGGCGGCTCCCAGGGGCGGGACAGGACCTGCGCCAGCTCGGCCCGCATCGCGTCGCGGTCCTCGACCGACTTGTACGGCCTGTGCCGCACGCCGGCCTTCCTGGCGAAGGCGCGCTCGGCGTCCGTCACGTGGTCGACGATCTTCGTCCGGTCCCGTCCGCCGCCGCGCGGCCCCTTGCGCAGGCCCTCCGGCGAGCCGGCGGCGACCTCGTCGAACAGCTCCCAGGCGGCGCGCATCAAGGCGACCGAGCGCTCGGCCTCGGCGGCCGTCAGCGGCTCCAGGTCGAGGCCGGGCACCTCGTACGGCACGCCGAAGTCGGTCGTCGAGGTGCCCCGCACCCGGGCCACGACCTCGGGCTCGCCCGGCTCGAACGCCAGGCCGGCCCGTTCGGCGATCACGCGGTAGCGGGGCGCGTAGTCGGCGAGCCGGTCGAGTGCGGGTTCCTCGCCCTTGTCGATCCGGCACCAGCCGGGCCAGTCGAGCGAGCAGGCGAACACCTTCTTGGGGCCGATCTCCAGGTAGACACGGGTCATGGGGCTCAGCCTGCCACGCGTACCTGTCAGCGGCCGTCAGGTACGCGGTGTGGTCAGCTGGGTCAGACGAGGTCGATGAGGTCCGCGACCGAGTCGACGACCAGGGAGGGCCGGTAGGGGAAGCGGTCGATCTCGTGACGCTGCGTGACACCCGTGAGCACGAGGATCGTGAACAGCCCCGCCTCCATGCCCGAGACGATGTCGGTGTCCATCCGGTCGCCGATCATGGCCGTGGTCTCGCTGTGCGCCTCGATCTCGTTGAGCGCGCTGCGCATCATGCGCGGGTTGGGCTTGCCCACGAAATACGGCTCGACCCCGGTCGCCTTGGTGATCATGGCGGCCACGGCTCCGCAGGCGGGCAGGGAGCCCTCGGTGGAGGGGCCGATCGGGTCGGGGTTGGTGGCGATGAAGCGGGCGCCGCCCTCGATGAGCCGGATGGCGCGGGTGATCTGGGTGAAGCTGTAGGTGCGGGTCTCGCCGAGCACCACGTAGTCGGGGTCGAGGTCGGTGAGCACGTAGCCGACCTCGTGCAGCGCCGTGGTCAGGCCGGCCTCGCCGATCACGTACGCCGAGCCGCCGGCGCGCTGGTCGTCCAGGAACTGGGCGGTGGCCAGGGCGGAGGTCCAGATGGACTCGGGCGGCACGGCGAGGCCCGCGCCCGCCAGGCGGACCGACAGATCGCGCTGGGTGTAGATCGAGTTGTTGGTCAGCACCCGGAACTTCCTGTCGGATTCGCTGAGCCGCTTGATGAATTCGTCCGCACCTGGGACCGGCCGTCCCTCGTGGACGAGGACGCCGTCCATGTCGGACAACCAGGAGTCGATCCGCTTACGCTGAGTCACGCGGCCCATCGTACCGAGCGCGCCTTGTCGACTTCCCGCCCGGCACATGAACAATGTTTCTCATGTCGTTCATTGAATCCGCCCAGGACATGCGGGACGAGCTCGAACAGCTCCGGCACTCGCTGCACACCACCCCCGAGCTGGGGCTCCACCTGCCGCGCACCCAGGAGAAGGTGCTCGCGGCGCTGGAGGGGCTCCCCCTGGAGATCAAGACGGGCTCCGCGCTGAGCTCCGTCACCGCCGTGCTGCGGGGCGGCAGGCCCGGCCCCGCCGTGCTGTTGCGGGGCGACATGGACGCCCTGCCCGTGGCCGAGAAGAACGACCTCTCCTACGTCTCCCAGCTTCCCGGCCAGATGCACGCCTGCGGCCACGACCTGCACACCACGATGCTGGCGGGCGCCGCGCACCTGCTGAGCGCGCGGCGCGAGGAGCTGGCCGGCGATGTGATCTTCATGTTCCAGCCGGGTGAGGAGGGGCACGAGGGCGCCAAGTACATGATCGAGGAGGGCGTGCTGGACGCCGCCGGCGCGCGGCCGGTGGCGGCGTACGGCATGCACGTGGTGTCGGCGATGTTGCCGCCGGGGCTGTTCGCGTCGCGGCCAGGCCCGATCATGGCGGCGGCCGACACGTTCAGGGTGACGGTGCGGGGGCGGGGCGGCCACGGGTCGAGCCCGCACCGCTCGCTCGATCCGATCCAGGCGGGCTGCGAGATGGTGGGCGCGCTGCAGACGATGGTGACCAGGACGTTCGACGTGTTCGACCCGGTCGTGGTGACGGTGGGCAGCTTCCACGGCGGGTCGGCGGACAACGTGATCCCCGACGAGGCCAAGTTCGAGGCCACGGTGCGGACGTTCAGCAAGGAGAACAGGACGCTGGTCAAGCGGCGGCTGGTGGAGGTCGTGCAGGGCATCGCGGCGGCCCACGGGCTGCAGGCGGAGCCGTCGTTCGGGATGGGCTACCCGGTCACGGTGAACGACGGGAGCGAGGCGGACTTCGTCGGCAGGACGGCGGACGAGCTGTTCGGGCCGGGGCGGTACTTCGTCTCGCCGCAGCCGGTGATGGGGTCGGAGGACTTCTCGTACGTGCTGGAGAACGTGCCCGGCGCGTTCGTGTTCCTGGGCGCGTGCCCGGCGGACCGGGACCCGGCGACGGCGCCGTACAACCACTCCCCCGAGGCGATCTTCGACGACTCCGTGCTGCCCGATGGGGCGGCGCTGTACGCGCAGCTCGCGTACGCGCGGCTGTCGGCCTGACGTGCGCGCCTGGGTGGTCGGGCGGCCGGGGCCGATGGCGTCGGGGCCTCTGGAGCTCGTCGAGCGTGAGGTGCCGGAGCCGGGGCCCGGCGAGGTGCTGGTGAAGGTGGAGGCGTGCGGCGTGTGCCGTACGGACCTGCACCTGGCGGAGGGCGACCTGGAGCCGCGCCGCCCCCGCACCGCGCCCGGCCACCAGGTGGTCGGCAGGGTGGTCGCGACCGGCGAGCGGGTGGGCGTGGCGTGGCTGCGCTCCACCTGCGGCACGTGCCGGTACTGCCTGCGGGGTATGGAGAACCTGTGCCCCCGGTCGACCTACACGGGGTGGGACGCGGACGGCGGGTACGCCGAGTACGTCGTCGCACCCGCGGACTACGTCTATCCCCTGCCCGGCGACCGCCCGGCCGGGGAGCTGGCGCCGCTGCTGTGCGCCGGGATCATCGGCTACCGGGCGCTGGCCAGGTGCGACCTGCCGCCGGGCGGCAGGCTGGGCATCTACGGCTTCGGGGCGTCGGCGCACCTGACGGCGCAGGCGGCGATCGCCCAGGGCGCCGTGGTGCACGCGGTCAGCAGGTCGGCGGCGTCGCGGGAGCTGGCCATGGAGCTGGGCGCCGCGTCCGCCGGGGACCGGCCGCCGGAGCCGCTGGACGCGGCCATCCTGTTCGCGCCGGTGGGCGACCTGGTGCCGCCGGCGCTGGAGGCCCTCGACAGGGGCGGGACGCTCGCCGTGGCGGGCATCCACCTCACGGACATCCCGGCGCTGAACTACGAGCGGCACCTGTTCCAGGAGCGCACGCTGCGCAGCGTGACCGCCAACACCAGGGCCGACGGGCGGGCCTACCTGGAGCTGGCCTTGGCGCATCCGCCGCGCGTGACGACGGCGCCGTATCCCTTCGCGGAGGCGGACCGGGCGCTGAGCGATCTGGCGGCCGATCGGGTGAACGGCGCAGCCGTCCTGATCATGGGCTGAACTGGCACTTGATGGAGATAAGCACCAGTCCATACACTCATGAAGGAAAGTTACATTAGCCTCACAACCTCTGGAGATTATTGACGCTGATCAAACGCGATCGTAATGTCCGGTCAATCCCTAGAGACATCCCCCGGAGCGGCAAATGAAGCGACTGGCAGCGGTAGTGGCGTTGCTGGGCCTTGCCTCCGCGACTGCGGCGTGCAGCGGCGGTGGTACGACCAACACACCCGGCTCGGGCGGCGGTGGCGGCGGCGGGCTCTTCACCACGATCGACGTGACCAGGCCGGGCCTCGACGCATCGGGCCCCGCCAACCCCTGGGCCCCGAAGGGCAACTCCTTCCTGGGCTACAACGCGATGAAGCTGGGCTGGGTCAAGAACCACCTGACCGATCCCAACCAGTTCTACCCGGGTATCGCGGCCAGCTGGGAGATCGCGCCCGACAACTCCTCGATCACCATCCACCTGCAGCCGAACGGCAAGTGGTCCGACGGCAAGCCCGTCGTCGCCGAGGACGTGCGCACCTCCATCGGCCTGGCCTACACCACCGGCAGCACCGCCTTCGCGATCACGCCGGGAGCGGCGGGCGCGGCGGCCGAGGTCACCGTCGTGGACGACAAGACGGTCAAGGTCACCCAGGACATGTCGAACCCGAGCATGAAGTTCGCCCGGGGCGTCATGGACACCTGGGTCGTGCCGGCCCACGTCTGGGGCAGCATCCTCCCGGCGAACTTCTGGGACACGCTCAAGACCTCCAGGGGCGAGGGCGCCGACGCCGAGAAGGCCCGCGAGGAGGTTCTCGCCCTCGGCCAGAAGGTGCTCGCTTTCGCGCCGCCCAAGGATGTCTCCGCCGGCCCGTTCGTGCTGGAGCGCGTCAACCCCGGCGAGGCGCTGCTGCTGAAGAACAAGAACTTCTACAACGCCGCGAACGTGGCGCCCGACCAGGTCAAGTTCCTCAACTACAGCGGCAACGAGCAGATCTGGAACTACCTGAGCGCCGGCAAGCTCGACCACTCCGGCTTCGTGGCGGCCCCGGCCGACGTGATGAACCGGATCAAGCAGGCGCCCGGCTCCAACACCATCAAGGGCTTCTCGCCCGTCGCCGTCGGCATGGCGTTCAACCAGTCCAAGAAGCCGTACGACAACGTGCACGTGCGCCGCGGCCTGGCCTACCTCATCGACCGCGACCAGGTCACCAAGGTCGCCTCGCCCGAGGGCGGCACGCCTGCCGTGACGACCTCCGGCATCCACCAGAAGCCCGCGCAGGAGTGGATCGGCGCCGAGCTGAACAACCTGGAGCCGTACAAGCACGACGCGGCCAAGGCCGAGGCGGAGTTCAAGGAGGCCGGCCTGCAGAAGAAGGACGGCAAGTGGACGCTGGCCGACGGCTCGCCGTGGAAGGTCACGATGAACGCGCCGTCCGGCTTCTCCGACTGGATCTCCGCGCAGGAGAACATCAAGAGCCAGCTCGTCGAGGCCGGCGTGGACGCTGAGGTCGTCACCGTCGCCGACTACCCCGTCTACCTGGAGGAGATCGCCGCCGGCAAGTACGACGTCGGCTTCTGGCTGATGGCGCTCGGCCCCGCGCCGTACGACATCTACCAGCGCCTCTACGGCGTCTCCAACGGCTGGTCCAACGTCGCCGGCAAGGTCAAGCACAGCGCCCCCGGCAAGAGCGGCAACTGGATGGGCGGCGCCGAGGAGATCGACGTGGAGGGCGTCGGCAAGGTCAACCCCGGTGAGCTGACCGCCAAGCTGAACGCCGCGTCCGCCGAGGACGCCAAGCCGATCATGACGCAGCTCGCCAAGACCGCGAACCAGGATCTGCCCGCCATCCAGCTCTGGGACTACGTGAACACCCAGTTCACCAACACCGCCCGCTTCACCGGCTGGCCCGAGCAGGACAGCGACCTGCTGCGCCTGACGGCCGGAGTCTGGATCCAGCTCGGCATGATCAAGGCCAAGCAGTGAGAAAGAACGTATGACGATCATCGCACGGCGACTCGCGGGCCACCTGGCCCGCGGGGTCGTCATGATCCTCGTCGTCGCCACGATCACTTTCTTCATCGTCAGGAGCATCCCCGGCGACCCCGTGGCGGCGAACGTGCAGAAGCTCATCGAGCAAGGCATGTCGCCCGAGGCGGCCGAGCAGGCCACCCGCGTGCTGTACGGCTTCCAGCCCAAGGGCTCGCTCTGGGACCAGTACCTCGACTACATGACCGGCCTGCTCACCTTCGACCTGGGCCAGTCGGTCACCCACGCCGGCGCGCCGGTCACGGGCGTGCTGGCCGAGGCGGCCAAGTGGACCGTTCTACCGGTGCTGGCGGGGACGCTGCTGAGCTTCCTGGTCGGCATCATCCTGGGCGTCTACGCGGCCGTCAAGCGCACCGGCAAGCTCGGCGACGTGCTGGCGATCTCCGGGTCGCTGCTGCACGGCGTGCCGCAGTACGTCCTCGGGCTGCTGCTCAGCGCCATCTTCGCGACGCTGATCCCGATCCTGCCCGACGGCGGCCCGGTGTCCATCCTGTACGAGCCGGGGTTCAACGCCGGTTACCTCGCCTCGCTGTTCGACCACGCGGTGCTGCCGGTGGCGACGTACGCGCTGGCCGCGTACGGCGGGTGGATCCTGGCGATGAAGTCGAGCGTCGTCACGGTGCTCGGCGACGACTTCATCCTGGCGGCCGAGCTGCGCGGGATGAAGCGCTCGATCATCTTCAGGTACATCGCGCGCAACGCGATCCTGCCGCTGTTCACGATCCTGGCGCTCTCGCTCGGCCTGCTGCTGGGCGGCGCCGTGTTCATCGAGCGCATCTTCAACTATCCCGGGCTCGGGCTGCTGCTCATCGAGAGCATCACCATGCGCGACTACGCGCTGATGGGCGGCGCGTTCCTGATCATCACGGTGGCCATCATCGTCGCGAACATCGTCGCCGACCTGTTCTACAGCGTGATCGACCCGCGGGTCCGCAGCGGGGAGGAGGTGTCGGCATGAGCGTGCTCCTGGAGAGCTCCTCGACGAGCGCCGCCATGCGCCGCAACTTCTGGGCGGGCGTGTGGCGGGTGATGAAGCGCAAGCCCAGCCGCCTGGTGGGCGCGGTGCTCATGGCGGGCTTCGCGTTCATGGGCGTGTTCGGGCCGATGTTCTACCCCGATCCGCTCCCCCGAGATCCGAGTCAGCTCACCAGGCCCCCGAGCTGGGAGCACTGGCTGGGCACCGACGACCAGGGCCGCGACGTGATCGCGCTGGTGATCACCGGCTCCCGGTACGTGCTGCTGGCCGCCCTCGTGACGGCCGTCATCACGGTCGTGGTGGGCACCGGCATCGGATTGTTCTCCGGCTTCAAGCGAGGCCGCTGGGACAGCGTGCTCATGCGGCTCACCGACATGAAGCTGACCATCCCCGGCCTGCCGCTGCTGCTGGTGCTGTCCACGGTCTGGCAGTTCAGCAGCGCCGTGCAGATGGGCCTGGTCCTGGGGCTGCTGAGCTGGGGCAGCGTGGCCAGGGCCGTACGGTCGCAGACGTTGTCCCTGCGCGAGCGGGGCTTCATCGAGGCGGCGCGCGGGCTGGGGCTGTCCACCACGCACATCGTGGGCAAGGAGCTGCTGCCGAGCATGGCGCCGTACATCGCGATGAACACGCTCATCGCGATCACCGCCGGCGTGTACGCGCAGGTGGGCCTCTTCTTCCTGGGCGTGCTGCCGTACGAGTCGAACAACTGGGGCCAGATGCTGAACACGGCCGTGTTCCGCTCGGCCGCCCTGACCGTCCCCAGCGCGCTGGGGTTCCTGCTGGGGCCGCTGCTGGCGATCCTGCTGCTGACGCTGGCCATCGTGCTCGTGGTGGACGCGATGGACGAGATCTTCAACCCCCGGCTGCGCGAGGAGTAGTGCACGTGGTCAAGCAAGCGCCGGGAGTGCGCATCGGCGGCCTGACGGTCGTCTACAAGACCCCCGCGGGCGAGCTGCCCGCCGTCCGCGACGTCAGCCTGACGCTGGAGCCCGGGACGATCACCGGCATCGTCGGCGAGTCCGGCTCCGGCAAGTCCACGCTGGCGCTGTCGCTGCTCAACGCCGTCCAGCCGCCCGGCAGGATCGCGGCGGGCAGCGTGGAGATCGACGGGCTCGGTGACGTGGCCGGGCTGCGGGGCGAGGAGCTGCGCAAGGCCAGGGGCGCGCACATCGGGTACGTCTTCCAGGCCGCCCAGAACTCCCTGAACCCGCTCAAGACGGTCGGCAAGCAGTTGCTGGACCTGGGCCGCTCGCACGGCGTGGACGACCTGCGCGGCCTGGTGCGCGAGGCCAGGGAGCTGCTGGGCAGGATGGGCCTGGACGGCGCCCGGGTGCTGGACTCGCACCAGCACGAGCTGTCCGGCGGCATGCGCCAGCGCGTCGGCATCATGCTGGCCCTGGTGCTCAACGCGCACCTGGTGGTGCTGGACGAGCCGACGACCGCGCTCGACATGATCACCCAGGCGAACATCTTGAAGATCGTCCGCGAGGTGCACGCGGAGCGCGGCCTGACGACGCTGGTCATCACGCACGACATCGGCGTGGTGGCCGAGGTGGCCGACCGGCTGGCCGTCATGTACGGCGGCCGACTGGTCGAGCAGGGCCCCACCAGGCAGGTGCTCGGCGCGCCCCGGCACCCGTACACGCGGGGGCTGATCAGGGCCATCCCCCGCCTCGTCGGCGACATCGACGAGGCGCGGGCGCTGCCCGGCCGGCCGCCGACGCTGGCGACCGTGCCGAAGCAGGGCTGCGTGTTCAGGGAGCGCTGCCCGCTGCGCATGGACGTGTGCGACACCGTGGACCCCGAGGCCGTCGCCGACGGGCCCAGGACCGTGGCCTGCCACGCCGTGACCGTGAAGGAGCACGCATGATCACCGGAACCGGGGTCGTCAAGACCTTCAAGCAGCGGGGCAAGCTGCTCGGGGCCCGCGAGGTGCGGGCGCTGCGGGGCGTGGACTTCGCCATCCCCAAGGGCGGCGCGGCCTCGTTCATCGGCGAGTCCGGATGCGGGAAGACGACGCTGGGGCGGATCATCGCGGGGCTGGAGTCGTACGACGAGGGGGAGATCGCCATCGACGGCGTCTCCCTGTCGGAGCTGAAGCCCAAGCAGCGCCAGCCGCACTTCCGCAAGATCCAGCTCATCCACCAGGACCCGTACTCGGCGCTGAACCCGACCAGGACCATCCACCAGACGCTGCACGCGCCGCTGACCCTGCGCGCCAGGCAGACGGGGCGGTCGCGGTCGTGGATCGACGAGCGGGCGGCCGAGGTGCTGTCGCTGGTGGGCCTGGACCCGGGCACGGTGCTGTCGCGCTACCCGCACCAGCTCTCCGGCGGCATGCGGCAGCGCGTGGTCATCGCCCGCGCGCTGACCGTCGACCCGGAGATGCTCGTCGCCGACGAGGCCGTCTCGATGATCGACGTCTCGCTCCGGCTGGGCATCCTGGCGCTGCTGAAGGACCTGCGCGAGCGGCTGGGCGTCAGCGTGCTGTTCATCACGCACGACGTGGCCACGGCCCGCTACATCGGCGGCGACGGCGAGCTGTACGTGATCTACCGGGGCCAGGTCGTCGAGCGCGGCCCGGTGGACACGATCATCGCCGATCCCGTGCACCCGTACACGCAGTCGCTGCTGTCCGCCATCCCGGTGCTGCACGGCCTGGAGCAGCCGGGCGAGCAGCCCGTGGTGCCGCTGGAGTCGCTGGACGAGAGCCAGGCGGACGAGGGCTGCCTGTTCGCCCGCCGCTGCCCGTTCCGGGGCGAGCGGTGCGCGGACGAGCGTCCGCTGCTGCAGATCACCGACGGCGTCCCGCAGGAGCACGCGTGCTTCCACCCCGCGCGGCGCAGCGTGATCGCCCGCCCGATGAGCGAGGTCTGATGTCCTCCGTCCAGGCGGCGGATCTCGCCGGAGCGGCCGGGATCGCCGAGGCCGCGCTGACGCTCGACGCCGGGGAGGGCGCCGCCCTGGTCGGGCACCTGTCGCGCCCGCCCGCCGGTCGGCGGTGGACGGCGCTGGCCGTGGACGGCGGCGTGGTGATGGCCTCCATGTCGGAGCAGGACCCTGGCGTCGGGCACCTCGACCTGCTCGCCGTGCACCCGGACGCCAGGGGTGAGGGGCGCGGCAGGACGCTGGTGCGCGCGGCCGAGGAGTGGCTGCGCGAGCAGGGGGCGCGCCAGGCCCGCTTCGCCGGGAACCCGCCCTGCTACGCCTGGCCCGGCATCGACGTGCGCTACACCGCCGCCGCGTGCCTGGCCGAGAGCCTCGGCTACGAGCGCTACCACGTGGCCTGGAACATGACGGCCGACCTGGGCGTGGACCTGTCCACCGAGGACGAGGTGGCGCGGCTGGAGAAGGCGGGCGTCACCGTGCGGGCCGCCGTCGGGGACCGCGAGCGGGTGGCCGCGTTCGTCGAGGAGCACTGGAACGAGCGGTGGGCCTGGGAGGCCTCCACCGGGGCCGGGCTGCACTACGCGGAGCGCGACGGCGAGATCCTCGGCTTCGCCGCCTGGGGCTCGCGGCCCGCCTGGTTCGGGCCGATGGGCACCGCTCCCGGCGCGCGCGGGCTCGGGCTGGGCCGGGTGCTGCTGCGCAGGTGCCTGGCCGAGCAGCGGGCCGCCGGGCAGGACAGCGCCCAGATCGGATGGGTGGGGCCGTTGCGGTTCTACTCGCGCGCCGTGGGCGCGCGAGCGGAGCGCGTCTTCTGGCTCTACCGGCGCGATCTGGCGTGATGGCCTCGGCGGTAGAGCAGCGATCCCCCGGGACGGCCTCAGCGGCGAAGCAGCGGCCCCTCGGGACGGCCTCAGCGGTAGAGCAGCGGCCCCTCGGGACGGCGGGGCGGCGGGCACAGCTCGCGCGGGTCGGCCCCCTCGTCCAGGCACCTGATCAGGGTGTCGGACCCCCACAGGTGGTGCAGGAACAGGTCAGGGCCTGCCCATCGCAGGTCGTCCGGGTAGAGGGTGCGGGCCACGTGCAGGAGCGACAGGCCCGTCAGCACCGGCCTGAACGTGTCGCGGTCGTACACGTGGAGCTGCACCCCGCGCACGGGCACGCCGGCGTGCTTGTGGAACGTCGGCGTGAACCACGCCTCCCTGAACCGCACCCCGGGCAGGCCGAGACCGTTCAGCGCCGGGGCGAGCCGCGCGTCGGCGTACGGCGCCCCGATCAGCTCGAACGGCCTGGTCGTGCCGCGCCCCTCGGAGAAGTTCGTGCCCTCGACGAGGCCGGTGCCCGGATAGACCAGCGCGGTGTCCGGGGTCGGCATGTTGACCGAGGGCATCACCCAGGGCAGCCCTGTCTCGGCGTACGTCATGTCCCGCCGCCAGCCGTCCATCGTGACGACCGTCAGGTCCACGCCGAGCCCGAACAGCCCGGCCAGCTCCCCCACCGTCCTGCCGTGCCTGATCGGCAGCGGGAAGCGGCCCACGAAGCTGGCGAACGCCGGGTCGAGCGGCGGCCCCTCCTCGACGGTCCCGCCCAGCGGGTTCGGCCGGTCCAGTACCACGAAGCGCAGGCCGAGCCGGGCGGCCGACTCCATCAGGTCGTACATGGTCCAGACGTAGGTGTAGAAGCGGGCGCCCGCGTCGGCGATGTCGAAGACCAGCGTGTCCACGCCGGCGGACGCCACCACGCGGTCCAGCCTCTGCCCGGAGAGCTGGTAGGTGTCGTGCACCGGCAGCCCCGTCCGCTCGTCCACCGCGTCGCCCTCGGACCCGGCCGCCTGCGCGGTGCCGCGCATGCCGTGCTCGGGGCCGAACAGCGCGGTCAGTCTCACCCCCGCGGCCAGCAGGGCGTCGGCTGTGGGGGTCAGGTCGGGCAGGACTCCGGTGGAGTTGGTGACCAGGCCGAGGCGGGTGCCTCCCGCGAGGGCGGGGTCCCTGGCCAGCCGTTCTGCTCCGGTTCTCACATGTGGCATGGAACCCATTGTCTGAAAGATATTTACAAGAGAGAAGTAGAGGGTGGAAATTAGCAACATGATTGATCCGCTGCCCGAGCCGTCCACCGAGCAGAGCGATCCCCGCTACAGCCAGATCGACCGGCTGCCGACCGACCGGATCGCCCGCCTGATGAACCAGGCCGACGCCGCCGTGCCCGCCGCCGTGGCGGTGGCCATCCCGGCGATCTCGGCCGCCATCGACGCGATCGCCGAACGGATGGCCGCCGGAGGGCGGCTGTTCTACGTCGGCGCCGGCACGTCGGGGCGGCTGGCCGTGCTCGACGCCAGCGAGTGCCCGCCCACCTTCGGCACCGACCCGTCGCTGGTGCAAGGCGTGATCGCGGGCGGGCTCGACGCGCTCACCCGATCCGTCGAGGGGGCGGAGGACGACGCGGAGGCGGGCGCCGCCGCGCTGAAGGACCTGGAGGTGGGACCGCTCGACTCGGTGGTGGGCGTGTCCGCCAGCGGGCGGGCCCCTTTCGTGCTGGGCGCGCTGGCGGAGGCCACGGCCCGCGGCGCGCTCACCGTCGGCCTGTCGTGCAATGACGACGCGCCGCTGTCGGCCGCGGCCGAGCACGCCATCGAGGTGGTCGTGGGGCCCGAGCTGGTGACCGGCTCCACCCGGCTGAAGGCCGGCACGGCGCAGAAGCTCGTGCTGAACATGATCTCCACCATCTCGATGGTCAAGCTGGGCCGCACGTACGGGAACAAGATGATCGAGATGTCGGCCATGAACAGCAAGCTCGCCGGGCGGGCCATGCGCATCGTCGCCGACATCACCGGGGCCGACCGCGAGACGGCGGGCGCGGCGCTGGACGCGGCCGGGGGCCAGGCGAAGGTCGCGGTGCTGATGATCCAGCACGGGCTCGACGCCGACGGCGCCAGGGCGCTGCTGGAGTCGCACGGCGAACGCCTCAGCGACGCGCTCAGCGGCTGACCGCCCGGGGTACGGGTTCGAGCGACGGGATGGGGCGACGGGGTGAGGGGGACGGGCTGGAGACCATCGGCGAGGGGACCGGGCTGGAGGCCGTCGCGGCCGGCGGGGCGATGAGCGGCCCGCCGGAGGCGATGAGCGGCCCGCCGGGGGAGATGAGCGGCCCGCTGGAGGCGATCCTGGCGGGCGCGGTGCCGCGGGTGTGCGCCGCCGCGGTCGCGACGATCGCCGTGGACGGGGCCGTGGTGGCCACGGCCGCCGCCGGGGAGCTCGTCCGCTACGCCGACGCCCGCGGGAGCCTCGCGCCGGAACGCCCGCCCGCGAACGCCGGCTCGATCTTCGACCTGGCCTCGATCAGCAAGCTCTTCACCACGGTGGTGCTGCTGTCGCTGGCCGAGGAGGGGCGGCTGGGCCTCGACGAGCCGGTCGCCCGCTGGATCGGCGGGACCGATCCGCGCATCACGCCGCGCCGCCTGCTCACCCACACGGCGGGCCTGCCCCCGACCCGCCGGATCGACCGGGAGCTGCCCGACGCGGACGCCGCGACCCGGATGGCGGCCATGGTGCGCACGCCGATCACCCACCCGGTCGGCGGGCCGTACCTGTACAGCGACGTCGGCATGGTGATGGCGGGCCGGCTGGCCGAACTGGCGGGCGGCGCGCCGCTGGACGAACTGGTCCGCACCAGGATCACCGAGGTGCTCGGGCTCGCGGACACGTGCTACCGTCCCGCCGCGAACCGCGCGGCAGCCTCCGGGCGGAGGGCTGCCGTCGTGGATCGTGTCGCGGCGACCGAGTGGAAGGCCGAACGGCCCGGCGCCGAGCAGGGCTGTGTGCGGGGCGAGGTGCACGACGAGACCGCGTACGCGCTGGGCGGCGTCGCCGGGCACGCCGGGGTGTTCGCCACCGCCGCGGACCTCCTGACGTTCGGCGAGACGCTGCGGCGCGGCGGCGGGCCCGTGCTGAGCCCGGCCGGCGTGGCCGAGATGACCCGCGACCAGGGGGCGCGGGGCGCGCCCTTCCGGCACGGGCTGGGCGTGCGCATCGGCGACCCCGGCCTCGTCGGGCCGCTGGACGGCGCGTACGGCCACTCGGGTTTCACCGGCACGTCCCTGGTGATCGATCCCGCCCATCGCCTCACCGTGGTGCTGCTGACGAACGCCGTGCATCCCGTACGGGGCCGCGACGGCATCAGGGACCTCCGGCACGCGGTGGCTTCCGAGGCGCTGCGGCTGGTTGACCTCACCCGTTGACGGCTGGTAATTGCCGCACCACAAATAGCTTATTGCTCGCGCTCGAAACTGTGTGTGAAGGTAAAAGTGAGGCGGCCGTGAGAAACGGGGCGTCGTCTCGCAGGTTCCTTTTACTCAGAAGGGCCTCGGGCACCTATGGGCGAACCTTCAGCGTCCCAGAAAACAGGCTTTTTCCAGCGGTTCGCTGGAATGGGCAGATTCGGCTTGGTGTGGTGCGGCCAGGTCGTCACGCTGATCGGTAATTCCGTTCTCCGCTTTTCCCTCGTCATTCAGGCGTGGACCGTCGATCATCAGGCCACGCAGGTCGTCGCGCTCTCGCTGTGCGCGCTGCTCCCGCAGATGTTGCTGAGCCCCACGGCGGGCGCCCTCGTGGACCGCTGCCGCAAGCGCACCGCGCTGCAACTGGCCGACCTGGGCGGGCTGGTGGCCGTGGCCGCGATGGCGGCCGTGTACTTCCTCGGCGACCTGCGCCTGTGGCAGGTGTACGTGACGGTCGCGCTGCTCGGGGCCTGCGCCGCCTTCCAGTTCCCCGCCCTGTCGTCGGCGGTGCCGCTGCTGGTCGGCAAGGAGCAGTTGCAGCGGGCCAACGGGCTGCTGGCCACCGCCAAGAGCGTGGCCGACGTGGGCGGGCCCGCGCTGGCGGGGCTGCTCGTGGTGACCGGAGGGCTCGGCGCGGTGCTCTGGATCGACCTGGTCAGCTTCGCCTTCGCGCTCGTCACCGTACGACTGGTGCGCATGCCGGGCGACCGGCCGGGCGAGGCGGGCACGCGCAAACGGCTCGGCGCCGACTCCCTGGAGGGCCTGCGCTACCTGTTCGCCCAGCCCAGCCTGCGCGGCCTGATCCTGGTGTTCTTCGCGGTCAACCTGGTGATGGTGTTCGGGTTCGCCGTCGTGCAGCCCATGATCCTGGCCAGGACGGGCAGCGACGTCTCCGCCCTGGCCAGTGTCAACGCGGGCATCGGCGCCGGCGGCATCGCGGGCGGGCTGCTCCTGGCGGCCTGGGGCGGCCCGAAGAACCGGGTGCGCGGCATGATGCTCGGCGTCGTCGGCATGTGCGTGAGCGCGCAGATCGTCATGTCCGTGGTGCACGGCGTGGTCGCGTGGACCGCCGCCATCCTCGCCGGGGCGCTCATCATGCCGATCGTGAACGGCTCGATGCAGTCGATCATCCAGACCAAGGTGCCGGAGGAGCGGCAGGGGCGGGTGTTCGGGGCCGTCATGTTCGTCTCGCAGATCTCCTCACCGGTCGCGATGGCCTGCTCCGGGCCGCTCGCCGACCACCTCTTCGAGCCCCAGGCGGCGGCCGGCACCGGCCTGCCCGGCCTGCTGCGTCCCCTCGTGGGGACGGGGCCCGGCAGCGGCATGGCCACCATGCTGCTGCTCGCCGGCCTGCTCGGCGCCGGCGCCGCCCTGTGGGGGCTGGCCCGCCGCACCGTACGCCACCTCGACGTGCTCACGCCCGACCTCGAGAGACAACCCGCGGGAGGCTGACATGACGACCAACCCCTTCGAGGACGACAACGGCGCCTACCTGGTGCTCGTGAACGACGAGAACCAGCACTCGCTCTGGCCGTCTGACCTCGACGTGCCCGCGGGCTGGCGGGTCGCGCTGGAGGCCGCACCGCGGGCCGTGTGCCTGGAGCACATCGAGACCCATTGGACGGACCTGCGCCCGGCGAGCCTCACCCGGGCGTGACCGTGACCGTGAGCGGGGACGCCGATCGCGTACACGAGGCCTTCGCCGCCCAGGCGGCCCGCACCCCCGGCAGGACGGCGCTCATCTGCGGCGCCGACCGCCTCACCTACGCCGAACTGGACGCGCGCGCCGGCGAGCGGGCGGCCGAGCTCGGCGACGTGACCGGCCGGCTCGTCGGGGTCCGCATGGAACGCGGCGTGAACCTGGTGGTCGCACTGCTCGCGGTCCTCAAGGCGGGCGCCGGCTACCTGGTGCTCGACCCGGCCTTCCCCGCCGAACGGCTGCGCGTCATGGTCACCGGCACCGGCGCCACCGCCGTCCTCTCTCCCACCGGCCTGGAACACCCACCTGGCGTCGCGGCCCGGCAGCACGACGGGATCGCGTGCGTGATGTTCACCTCGGGCTCCACCGGCGCCCCCAAGGGCGTCGCCGCCCCGCACCGGGCGATCACCGCCACGGTCACCGGGCAGCAGTACGCACCCTTCGACACGGTATGGCTCCAGACCTCCCCGACCTCCTGGGACGCGTTCGCCCTGGAGCTGTGGGGTCCGCTGCTGTCCGGCGGAACGTGCGTCCTCTACCCCGGGCCGCGCCCCGACCCGGTCGTGCTCGCGCGGCTGGCCGCCGAGCACGGGGTGAGCGCCATGTACCTGTCGGCCGGCCTCTTCAACGTCATCGTGGACGAGTACCCGGACGCGCTGACCGGGCTCCGCCACCTGATCGTCGGCGGCGAGGCCCTGTCGCCCGCGCACGCCCGCCGCGCCCTCGACCGGCATCCCGGGCTGCGGCTGCGCAACGGCTACGGCCCCGTCGAAGGCATGATCTTCCTGACCACCCACCCGGTGACCCGCGCGGACGGGCCCGTCCCCATCGGCACGCCGCTGCGGGGCAAGCGCGTGCACGTCCTGGACGCCCGCCTCCGGCCCGTCGCCGACGGCGAGACCGGGGAGCTGTACGCGGCAGGGGACGGGCTGGCCCTCTACTACGCCGGCCGCCCGGGGCTCACGGCCGAACGCTTCGTGGCCGACCCCTTCGGCGCGCCGGGCGAACGCATGTACCGGACCGGGGACCTGGTGCGGCGGGGTCCGGGCGGGGTGCTGGAGTTCGTGGGGCGGGCCGATGAGCAGGTGAAGGTCCGCGGGTTCAGGATCGAGCCCGCGGAGGTCGAGGCCGTGCTGGCGCGGCATCCCGGGGTCGCGCAGGCGTGCGTGGTGGCCAGGGAGGACGCGGCCGGGGAGCGGCGGCTGGTCGCGTACGTGGTGGCGCGGGCCGGGGGCGGCGTCGAGCCTGAGGCGTTGCGCGGGCAGGTGGCCGCTGTGCTGCCCGAGTTCATGGTGCCGTCGGCGGTCGTGGTGCTGGAGTCCCTGCCGCTCACCGGCACGGGGAAGCTCGACCGGGCCGCGCTGCCCACGCCCACGCTCGGGCGGGGTGGGGTGAGTGAGCCGCGTTCGCCGGTGGAGGAGGTGCTGTGCGGGCTGTTCGCGGAGGTGCTGGGGGTGGCCGGGGTCGGGGTGCGGGACGACTTCTTCGCTCTGGGCGGGGATTCGCTCCGGGTGGCGCGGCTGATCAGCCGGATCCATGTCGAGATGGGGGTGGAGGTGGGGGTCAGGACGTTGTTCGAGACGCCGACCGTGGCGGGCGTCGCCAATCACCTCGCACGCTCCGCCGCGCCACCGCCGGGGGGTGATGAGCCGCAGGCCGTGGGGACCACTGCGCTCTCAGCGGGCGACGGCGCGCCGCTGTCGGCGGCGCAGCGCAGGCTGTGGTTCCTCGACCAGGTGGACGCGGGCGTGGCCTACAACATGCCCATGCTGGTACGCCTGCGCGGCCCCGTGGACGTACCCGCGCTGCGCGGCGCGCTCGAAGACGTGGTGGCCCGGCACGAGCCCCTGCGAACGGTCTTCACCGTGCACGACGGCGAGCCCGGCCAGCGAGTGCTGCCCCTCACCGAGATCACCTCCACCGGCCTGCCCGCCTTCACGGCCGTCGACGTCCCGGCCGCCGAGCTGGACGAGCGGGTCACCGAAGCGGCGCGGCACCGATTCGACCTGAGTGCGGAGCCGCCCATCCACGCCGTGCTGTTCACGACGGCGCCGCACGAGCACGCGCTGCTCCTGGTCATGCACCACATCGCCACCGACGGCTGGTCGCTGCCCCCGTTCATGCGCGACCTCTCCCTGGCCTACCGCGCACGACTCGACGGCACACCCTCCGCCTGGCCACCCCTCCCCCTCCAGTACACCGAGTACGCCGCCCGCCACCGGGAGCGGGTGAGCGCGATCGCCGGCGCGGAGCTGACGTACTGGCGCAAGGCCCTGAAGGGCATGCCGGAGCGCCTGGCGCTCCCCCGCTCCTCCCACCCGCCCTCGGGCGCCACCGCGGACACCGTGATCCGGCACATCGGCGCCGAGCTGCACGCGCGGCTGGTGGAGCTGGGGAGGCGGCGCGGGGCCACGCTGTTCATGGTGCTGCACGCGGCGCTCGCCGTCGTGCTGGAACGGGCGGGCGCGGGCACCGACGTGGCCATCGGAGCACCCGTCGCCGGGCGATCCGCCGCGTTCCTGCCGGGCGGCTCCACGCCCGGCGGCGCCGCGTCCGGCAATGCCACGCCCGGCGGCTCCGTGTCCGGTGGCTTCGTGTCCGGTGGCTTCGTGTCCGGTGGCTTCGTGTCCGGTGGCTTCGTGTCCGGTGGCTCGGTGGACGACCTCGTGGGGTTCTTCGTCAACCTGCTCGTGCTCCGTACCGACCTGTCGGGCGACCCGGCCGCCGGGGAGCTGGTGGAGCGGGTGCGGGAGGCCGACCTGGAGGCGTTCTCGCATCAGGAGGTGCCGTTCGAGCGGGTCGTGCACGAGCTGAACCCGGCCCGGCACCCGGGGCGGCATCCGCTGGTGGACGTGGTGCTGGCGCTGCAGAACAACCTGCGGGCCGAGCTGGCGCTGCCGGGGGTCGAGTCGCGGGTGGAGGTGGTCAGGACCGGGGCCGCGCGGTTCGAGCTGCTGGTGGACGTGACCGACGACTACCTGCCCGGCGGGGTTCCTGCCGGGGTCGTGGTGACGCTGGAGTACCGGGTGGACGCCTTCGAGCGGGGGGTGGTGGAGTGGCTGGGCGACGCGCTGGTGCGGGTGCTGGAAGGCATGACGGCGTCACCCGGCACGCCCGTCTCCCTGATCGCGCGCGATGCCTCGCCGCCCGAGGCTGCGGCACGGCCGCTGACCGGCACCGCGCCGTCCCCACACGAGGCCGTCCCGGTCGCGGACGGAGCGCCGTCCTGCGACGACGAGCTCGAACGGCGGATCGCCGCCGTCTGGGCCGACGTGCTCGGCGTGGCGCGGGTGGGGCGGGACGACGGCTTCTTCGCGCTGGGTGGCAACTCGCTGAGCGCCGTACGGGTCGCGGCCCGCCTGTCCGCCCAGGGCCTCCCCGCCACCGCCACCCACCTCTTCGCCTCCCCCACCGTCGCCACGCTGGCCGCCACGCTCGCCACCGAACACCCCGCAGAGCCCCCAAAACCCGTCGCACAGCCGGCCATCACCCGCCTGCCCAGAACCCCGCGCGCCCACCCCCGGTGAGGAGCACGCCCATGGACCTCAGCGTGATGTTCTTCGGCGCCGACGACGCCAGCGCCGGACACGCCGCGAAATATGCCGACATCCTGGCCATCGCACAAGCCGCCGACCAGCTCGGTTTCACCGCCGTCTGGACCCCCGAACGCCACTTCCAGCAGGTGGGCCAGCTCTTCCCGAACCCGGCCCTGCTCAGCGCCGCCCTGGCCACCGCCACCGAGCGCATCCACCTGCGCGCGGGCAGCCTGGTGCTCCCCCTGCACCACCCACTCCGGGTCGCCGAGGACTGGGCCGTCGTGGACAACCTGTCGCGCGGCCGGATCGGCGTGTCGGTGGCCACCGGCTGGCATTCCAGGGACTTCGTGCTCGCCCCCGCCGCGTACGAGGACCGCAGGGAACGCGCGTTCCGCGACCTGGCGCTGCTCCGGCGGCTGTGGGCGGGCGAGGCCGTGGAGTTCACCGACGGCACCGGCGGGCGGGTCGCGGTGACGTCCCAGCCGAGGCCGTACTCCGCGACCCTGCCGCTGTGGACGACCACCTCCGGCAGCCCCCGGACGTGGGAGGCGGCGGGACGCATGCGGACGAACATCCTCGGCGCCACCATCGGACAGACGCGCGACGAGCTGGCCGCGAAGATCCGCCTCTACCGCGACGCCTACGCCGCCGCCCCTGACCAGCCCGGCGCCCCGCCCGAAGGCACGGTCACGCTCATGGCCCACACGTTGGTGGCCGCCACCGATGAGCTGGCCAGGGAGCAGGCCGGTGGGCCGCTCATGGCGTACCTGAGGTCGTACGTGGCGCAGACCGCCGCGAACAAACAGAGCGGCGCGGACAGGCAGGGGACGCGCATGGCGCGGGGCGTCGCGGACGACAAGGGGACGCGGGTGGCCGCGCTGAATGAGGAGCAGCTCGGCGCGCTGACCGCGTTCGCCTTCCAGCGGTACCTGACCTGGGGCAGCCTCATCGGCTCCCCTGAGACGTGCCGCAAGAGCCTGGCGGACCTGGCCGACCTGGGCTGCGACGAGGTGGCCTGCTTCGTCGACTTCGGGCTCGGCGCCGACGACGTCCTGACGAGCCTGACACGACTGGCCGACCTGAGCCGGGAGGACCGATGACGAGCCTGACACGGCCGGCCGACCTGAGCCGGGAGGACCGATGACGAGCCTGACACGGCCGGCCGACCTGAGCCGGGAGGACCGATGAGCGCCGTTGACCGACCGGTTCGCCGCGCTGAGCCCGGAGGGCCGGTGAGTGCCGCTGACCGGTTCGCCGCGCTGAGTGCCGGGCGCCGGGTGGAGTTGCTGCGCCGCCTGGTCGAGGCGGGCCGGCTGGAGGCGATTCCCGACATCGTGCCCCCGCGCGACCCCACCGCCCCGGTGCGGCTCAGCCCGGCACAGGAGGACCTGTGGGTGTACGAGTCGCTCTATCCGGACACCGCCGCCCTGAACCTGTGCTGTTCCTACCACTTCGACACCCCGGTGGACCCGGCCGACCTGGAGGCGGCGCTGACCATCGTCCAGGGGCACCATGACAGCCTGCGCATGCGCATCACGGGCGAGGTGGGCGGGCTGCGGGTGGAGTCCGCGCCGGCGGAGCCGTTCAAGCTGGAGCGCCTGGACCTGCGCGGCACCGGCGTCGGCCTGCGCGAGGCGCTGCACGCCTTCAGCCGCCGCACGTTCGAGCTGGACGGCGGGCCGCTGATCAGGGGCCAGTACATCACCGTGGACAGCACGCGGGCCACGCTCGTGCTGGCGCTGCACCACATCGCGACGGACTGGTGGTCGTTCGACGTGCTGCACGGCGAGCTGACCGAGGCCTACCGGGCGGTGCGCGACGGGGTCCCGCCGCGTTCGCGCAGGCCCGCCCTCCAGTACGCCGACTTCGCGTGCTGGCAGCGGGAGCTGGAGGCGGCCGGGGTGTTCGAGGCCCAGTTGGGCTGGTGGCGCGACTACCTGGCGAACCCGCCCCGCCCCCTCACCGTCGGTCCTGCGGTCAACCCTCCCGCATGCTGCACGACATCGGGCTTCGGTGTCGAGCAGGTGGTCTTCCGGGTCGGCGCGCGCGTGGAGGCCGCCGTGCGCGCGCTGGCCAAGGAGCGCGGCGCCACCGTGTACGGGGTGCTGATGACGGCGTTCGCGGTGTTCGCGCACCGCCTGTCCGGCGAGCCGGACCTGATCACCGGCACGCCCGTCGCCAACAGGTCCGCCAGGGGCCTGGACCGGGTCATCGGGTACGTGATGAACTCCGTGCCGGTCCGCTGGCGCTTCGACGGCCGCACCACGTTCGCCGAGTCGCTGGCCCGCTTCACCGCCGGCTTCCCGCAGGTGCTCGCGCACGCCGACGTGCCCGTGGGCCGGATCGTGCGGGCGGTGGACCCGGAGCGGGTGGCGGGGCGGTCGCCGTTGTTCCAGTGGGTGTTCATGCATCTGCCGCGCCAGGAGAGCGTGGCCGGGCTGCGGGAGATCGCCGATCCCGAACGGGTGCACACCGGCGGGGAGCACGACCTGATCGGGATCGTGCGTGACGCGGACGACGGGTTCGAGGCGAGCCTGGAGTTCCGTACCGACGTGTACGCGCCCGAGGTGGTGCGGGCGTGGGCCGCCGCCTTCACGACGCTGCTCGGCTCGCTGGTCGCCGAGCCGGACGAGCCCGTGTCCCGGGCCCTGCTGCTGGCCGGGGAGCCGCCGGTTTCGCGGGGCTCCTCGGCCGGGGTGCCCGCGACCACGCTGTACGGGCTGGTGGCGCGGCAGGCCGAGTGCAGGCCAGGGGCGGTGGCCGTCGAGGCCGAGGACGGGCGGCTCACGTACGGGGAGTTGCTGGGGCGGGCCGACACACTGGCCGGGGCGTTGGTGGAGCGGGGGGCGGGGCCTGAGCGGGTGGTGGCGCTGGGGCTGGGGCGGTCCATGGCCATGGTGGTGGCGATGCTGGCGGTGCAGCGGGCGGGTGGGGCGTACCTGCCGGTGGATCCGGACGATCCGGTGGAGAGGGTGGCCTACCTGATCCGGGACGCCGGAGCTCACCTGCTCGTCGCGGAACGAGGCACGCTGCCGGGGCTCGGTGTGGAGCGCGTTTCGCCTGATGCCACCCCCACCTCCATCCCGAAATTTCCGGATATCGACCCGCTCAGCGCGGCATGGGTGATCTACACCTCAGGCTCCAGCGGCCACCCCAAAGGCGTCGTGGTGAGCCACACGGGCGTCGCCTGCCTCGCACACTCCCTGGTGACGTCGTTCGGCCTCACCGAGGACAGCCGCGTCCTGCAGCTCGGCGCGCCCACGTTCGACATCTCGGTGGGCGAGCTGTGCCTGGCGTTCGGCTCCGGCGGCACCCTCGTCATCCCGCCCACCGGCCCCCTGGCCGGGGACGAGCTGGGGCGGGTGCTGCGGGAGCGGCGGGTCACGTTCGGGCTGATCCCGCCGGCGGTGCTGGCCACCGTGCCGCCCGGCGACTACCCCGGCCTGCGCGGCGTCTGCGCCGGGGCCGACGTGTGCCCGCCGGAGCTGGCCGCGAGATGGGCGGACAGGGGCTTCTGGAACGCGTACGGCCCGACCGAGACCACCGTCGGCTCCAGCGTCAGCGACCCGCTCCCCCCGGACGTGGCCCTCCCGCCGATCGGCCGCCCGATCACCGGCACCCGCCTGTACGTCCTGGACGCCCGCCTGCGCCCGGTGCCTGTGGGGGTGCCCGGGGAGCTGTACGTCGGGGGCGCGGGGGTGGCGCGCGGTTACCTCGGCCGGCCGGGGCTGACGGCGGAGCGGTTCGTGGCGGACCCGTTCGCGGCGGGTGAGCGGATGTACCGGACGGGCGATCTCGTGCACCGGCGTCCCGACGGCCAGCTCCAGTTCCTCGGCCGGGCCGACGACCAGGTCAAGGTGCGCGGGTTCCGCATCGAGCCGGGCGAGGTCGAGTCGGTGCTGGCGGGGCACCGGGCGGTCGCGCGGGCGGCGGTCGCGAAGCACGGCGACCGCCTCGTCGCCTACCTCGTGCCGCGCCCGGCCAGCAAGATCGACATCGCCGACGTGCTCGCGCACGCGATGGCCGGGTTGCCGGCGCACATGGTGCCGGGCGAGTACGTGGTGCTCGACGCGTTGCCGCTCACGCCGCGCGGCAAGCTGGACCGGGCCGCGCTCCCCGCGCTCCCCGCGCCCCGCGTGCCCGCCGGGGTGCCGCGGGAGCCGGTCACCGAACGCGAGTCCGCCCTGTGCTCGCTCTTCGCCGAGCTGCTCGGCCTGCCCGGGGTGGGCGCCGAGGACGACTTCTTCCGGCTGGGCGGTGACAGCGTCGCGGCGATCCGGCTGGTCAGCCGGGCACGGGAGCTGGGGATCGGGCTCACGCCGCGCGAGGTGTTCGTCGCCAGGACCCCGGCGGCGCTGGGCGCGCTGGCTCGCGTGGCGGCGCGTGCCGTCGCCGACGTCCCGGCCGGGCGGTTCCCGCTGACGCCGATCATGCACTGGTGGCGCGAGCGCGGCGGCCCGCTGGACGGCTTCACCCAGTCGCTGGTGGTGACCGTCCCCGAGGGGTGCGGTGAGGAGCGCGTCAGGGCGGCGCTGCGCACGCTGACGGCGCGGCACGCCGCCCTGCGGATGCGCCTGCTGCGGCACTCGGAGGACGACTGGGAGCTGGAGGTGCTGGAGGACGCGGCGGAGGTCCCGTTCAGCCGATCCACACCCCAGGAGCCCGACCCGGACCGGGACCGGGCCGCGCCGCCCCCGAAGCCCGACCCGGAGCGTGGCCAGATGCTCACCGCCACCTGGACGCCCCCGGACCGGCTGCTGCTCACCGCCCACCACCTCGCCGTGGACGCCGTCTCCTGGCGCATCCTCGGCCCCGAGCTGACCGCCCTCCTCAACGCCCCCGCCCCCGCTCCACCCCGGGGCACGTCGTTCGCCCGATGGTGCCGCCTCCTGACCGCCGAGGCGCGGCGGCAGGAACGGGTGGCGGCGGAGCTGCCGCTGTGGGAACGCATGGCGACACAGGGGCAGCCCCTCCTCCCCCCGACCGGGCACAAGAGCTACGGCAAGCGCGCCGTCCTCACCAGAACCCTCCCCCAAGACCTCACAGAACAGGCCATCACCCACCTCCCCGCCGCCTTCCACTGCGGCCCGCAGGAGGTGCTGCTCACCGCGCTGGCCATCGCCGTGACGAGGTGGCGCGGCGGCACGAGCATCCTCATGGAGGTCGAAGGCCACGGCCGCGAACCCTTCACGGACGACATCGACGTCTCCGCCACGGTCGGCTGGTTCACCACTCAGTACCCCGTGAGCCTCGACACCTCAGGCACCCCCGCCGCCGCGCTCGAACGCACCAGGGAAACCCTCCGTTCCCTCCCCGGATCAGGCCTCGGCCACGGCCTCCTGCGCTACCTCAACCGGGAGACGGCCGCCGAGCTCGCCCGGCTCCCCATCCCCGACCTGCGCTTCAACTATCTGGGCAGGTTCGAGGGCGACCTGGTGGGCACGCCCGACGCCCCGATGGCGTACGCGCTGGAACTCGACGCCGTGGCTCTGCCGGGCCCCCGCCTGACGGCAAGCTGGTCCCACGCCGCGAACCTCCTCGCACCCCGCCACGTCACGGAGCTGGCCGACCACTGGGAGGCGGCGCTCGCCGAGCTGGCCGCCCAGCACCACGAGGGCGGCGCGACCAGCTCCGGCTTCCCCCTGGTCGACCTGACCCAGGCACAGCTCGAAGAGCTCGAAGCGGACCTGGACGGCGACTGGTGACCGGCAGGCTGGCCGACGTGCTGCCGCTCTCCCCCGCCCAGGAGGGCCTGCTCTTCCACGCCCTGTACGGCGGCGGCGACGTCTACGTGGTGCAGGCCAGGTTCACCGTCGAAGGTGAGGCGGACCCGGCCAGGCTGCGCACGGCCGTGGAGTCCCTGCTCGAACGCCACCCCAACCTGCGCGCCTGCTTCCGCCACAAGGGCCTCGACCGTCCGGTGCAGCTCGTCCCGCGCCGCGTCCGCCTGCCCTGGACGGAGGTGGAGCCGCCGTCGGACGCCGACCTGGAGCGGATGCTGGAGGCGGACCTGCTGCGCCCGTTCGACGTGACGAGGCCGCCGCTGGTGCGCGCCACGCTCGTGCGGCGCCGCGAGCTGGTGCTGACGATGCACCATCTGCTGGTGGACGGCTGGTCGATGCCGATCCTGGCCCGCGAGCTGGCCACCCTGTACGCGGGCGGCCCCGCGCTGCCTCCCGCGCCCCCGTTCCGCGACTACCTGGCGTGGCTGCGCTCCCAGGACGGCGCCCAGGCCCTGGACGCGTGGCGCGAGGCCCTCGCGGACCTGCCGGGATCCACGCTCCTCAGGCCGGGTGCGGGCGTGGCGAGCCCACGGCAGGAGGCGGTGGAGCGCGAGCTGTCGCCGGAGGCGGGCGAGGCCGTGCGGCGGCGGGCGCGGGCCGCCGGGGTGACGGTCAACACCGTGGTGCAGGCGGCGTGGGGGCTGGTGCTGGCGCGGATGACCGGGCGGGACGACGTGGTGTTCGGGGCGGTGGTGTCGGGGCGTCCGCCGGAGGTGGCGGGCGTGGAGTCGATGGTGGGGCTGTTCGCCAACACCCTTCCTGTACGTGTCCGCACCGGGTCCCCCGAGCCGCTGCGGCGGTTGCAGGACGAGCAGGCGCGGCTGTCGCCCCACCACCAGGTACGGCTGGCGGACGTGCGGCGCGACGCCGGGGAGCTGTTCGACACCCTGGTCGCCTTCGAGAACTATCCGCGCGACGGGCTCGACGCCGCGGGCGGGCTGCGGCTGACCGGCGTGCACGACGCCACCCACTACCCGGTGACGGTGACGGTGGTGGCGGGCGAGCGGCTCTGGCTGCGTCTCGGCTACCGTCCCGACCTGGTGAGCCGCGCCGAGGCCGAGGCGATCATCGCCCGGTTCGCGCGGGCGCTGGAGGGGGCCGGCGATCTGCCGTCCGAAGAGCACCGGCTGCTGACGGACTGGGGCGGGCCGCGGAGGGCGGGGGCCCTCGGGTCGGTGCCGGAGCGGTTCGCGGCGCAGGTGGCGCGGACGCCGGACGCGGTGGCGGTCGAGCACGGCGGGCACCCGCTCACCTACGCCGAGCTGGACGCCCGCTCCGACCGGGTGGCCGCGCGCTTGGGCCTGGCGCCGGAGACGCGGGTCGCGCTGCTCATGGAGCGCTCACCCGACCTGGTGGTGGCGCAGCTCGCGGTGCTCAAGGCGGGCGGCTGTTACGTGCCGCTGGACCCGGGCCTGCCGCGGGCCCGGCTGGCGTGGCTGCTGGAGGACAGCGGCGCGCAGGTCGTCCTGACGAAACCGGACGACAGCGAGCCGGACGACCGCGAGCCGGACGACAGCGAGCCGGACGACAGCGGGCCGGACGACAGCGGGCCGGACGGCAGCCCGGCCGCCGCCGTGCACCCGCACGCCGCCGCGTACGTCATGTACACCTCCGGCTCCACCGGCACCCCCAAGGGCGTCGTCGTCACCCACGCCGGCATCCTCGATCTGGCCACCGACCGGCGCTTCTCCGGGCACCGCCGGGTCCTGCTGCACAGCCCGCACACGTTCGACGCGGCCACGTACGAGCTGTGGGCCCCGCTGCTCAACGGCGGCACCGTCGTCATCGCGCCGCCCGGCCCCCTGCGCCCGGACACCGTAGAGCGGTCCCGGCTCAGCGCGATGTGGCTGACGGCCGAGCTGTTCCGCACGCTGGCCGACCTCGCGCCGGACGCGCTCGCCCGCGTCCCCGAGATCTGGGCGGGAGGCGACGTGCTCGCGCCGGAGCCGGTGCGGCGGCTGGCGCGGCGCGGGGTGCGCGTCGTGAACGGGTACGGGCCCACGGAGACCACGACGTTCGCCACCAGCCACCACGCAGGGCCTGAGCCGGGGAGCGGGCCCGTCCCGATCGGCCGCCCGCTGGACGGCACGCGCGTGTACGTCCTGGACGCCCGCCTGCGCGTCGCCCCGATCGGCACCGTCGGCGAGCTGTACATCGCCGGGGACGGGCTGGCGCGCGGCTACCTGGGGCGGCCGGGGCTGACGGCTGAGCGGTTCGTGGCGGACCCGTTCGCGGCGGGTGAGCGGATGTACCGGACCGGGGATCTGGCGCGGTGGACGTTCGGCGGGGAGCTGGAGTTCGCGGGGCGGGCGGACGGCCAGGTGAAGATCCGGGGGTATCGCGTCGAGCCGGGGGAGGTCGAGAGCGTCCTGGAGTCCTGCCCTGACGTGGAACGCGCCGTGGTCAGCGCCGTCCGTGGTGAACGAGGGGGATGGAGGCTGGTCGCCCACGTCGTCCCGCGCGGCGGCGGGGCGCCGGCACGGGTGCGCGAGCACGCCGCGTCCCGCCTGCCGAAACACCTGCTGCCCGCCCAGTACGTCCTCCTCGACCGCCTCCCCCTCACCCCGCACGGCAAGCTGGACCGCGCCGCGCTCCCCGCCCCGGCGGCCCCGCCGGCCCGCCGCCCGGCCGCCGCACCGGGGACGCCTCGCGAGAAGGAGCTGTGTGACCTGTTCACCGAGGTCCTGAGCAGCAGCGCGGGAGCGGACACGGACTTCTTCGAGTCAGGTGGCGACTCGCTGCTCGCCATGCGCCTGACGGCCGCCATCGAGTCCAGGCTCGGCCTGCGCACCTCCATCGCCGCCCTGTTCGAGGCCCCCACCCCGGCGGCGCTGGCCGTCCGCCTCGACAGGGCGGCGCCGGAGCTGGACCTGTCGCCGCTGCTGACCCTGCGCGCCGAGGGCGACGGGCCGCCGCTGTTCTGCGTGCATCCTGGACGGGGCATCGGCTGGTCGTACACCGCGCTGCTGCCGCACCTGGCGCCGGGACGGCCGGTGCACGCGCTGCAGTCGCCCGTGCTCCAGGACCCCCGCCACAGGACGCCGGAGAGCATGCGGGAGATGGCGGACGACTACCTGACGCGGGTGCGGGCCGTCCGTCCCGAGGGGCCGTACCTGCTGCTGGGGCACTCGTTCGGCGGGCTGCTGGCGTACGAGATGGCCGCCCGCCTGCGCGCCGGCGGGCAGGAGGTCGGGCTGGTCGCCTCGCTGGACGCGGTCCCGTGGCCGGCCGGGACGCGGGCCGGCCCTGCGGACGCCGAGCAGGAGGCCCTGACCATCCTGCTGCGCACCCGCACCCTGCACCCGTACGCCCAGCCGGGGCCGCTGGAGCGGGCGCGGGTGTTCGCCGCCGTGCGCGGGAGCGAGGGGCCGCTGTCCGGGCTGGACGACGAACGGCTGTCGGCGGTCGCGGACGCGGTGGCCGGGCATCTGCGGCTGGCCGTCACGTACCGGCCGCCGGCGTTCGACGGGACGGTGGTGCTGTTCTCGGCCACCGCCCAGCCCGGCGGGCTCGCGTCGGCGGTCAAGGCGGAGCGGTGGGCGCCGGCCCGAGTGCGGGTGCACGACCTGGACTGCGGCCACAGCGACCTGCTCAGGCCCGGCCCGGCCGCCGCGATCGCGCGGGTCCTCGAACCGATCCTGGGGAGTGTGTGATGGCGCCGGTCGTCGAGTACGAGTTCCCCCTGTCGCCGGCGCAGGCCAGACTGCTGGTGCTGGACCGGCTCAACCCGGGCACCGCCCAGTACAACGTGCCCGTGGCCTTCGCCGTGCGCGGGCCGTTCGACGTTGCCGCCTTCCGCGCGGCGCTGGACGTGGTGGTGGCGCGGCACGAGTCGCTGCGGACGGTGTTCCGGCCGGGCGACGGCGCGTACGTGCAGGTCGTGGCCGAACAGGCGCGGGCGGCGCTGCGGGTGGCGGAGCGGGACGTGCCGGTGGACGGCGCGGACGAGGTGCTGCGGGCGGAGGCGGCGGCGCCGTTCGACGTGGAGGCGGGACCGCTGCTGCGGTGTGCCGTGTTCAAGGTCGAGGACGGCAGCCATCGGGTGCTGCTCACGGCGCATCACCTGGTGTGCGACGGGTGGTCGCTGGGGCTCCTCCTCCAGGAGCTCTCCGCCGCCTACCGGCCCGGCGCCACCGTCCCAAGCCCTGGCGCCGCCGCGGCTGAGCCGCCCCCGATCCAGTACGCCGACTACGCCGCCTGGCAGCGGGAGCGCCTCGACGCGCACGCCCTGGACGCGGCCATCGCCTACTGGGCGGACACGCTGGCCGACGCGCCCGGGACGCTCGCCCTCCCCACCGACCACCCCCGTCCCGCCGTGCAGTCCACGGCGGGCGGCGTGCACCGGCTGAGCCTCCCTCCGGACACCGGGGCCCGTCTCGCCAAGGTCGCCGCCGAACGCGACGCGACCCCGTTCACCGCCATGTTCGCCGCGTTCGCCGCGTTCCTGTCCAGGATCACCGGCCGGCGCGACCTCCTCGTGGGCGTGCCGGTCTCCGGCCGCGACCACCCCGACGTGCAGAACCTCATCGGCCTGCTGGCCAACACGCTCGCGTTGCGCGCCGACGTGACCGGCGAGCCGTCGTTCCTGGACCTCGTGACCCGCGTGCGCGACCACCTCCTGGAGTCCCGGCCCCACCACGAGGCCCCGTTCGAGGCGGTGGTCGAGGCGCTGGCCCCCGGCAGGGAGCTCAGCCACGACCCGCTCGTGCAGGTCATGCTGGCCTACGACGACGACACCCGGCTCGCGCTCGGCCTGGACGGCTGCGTCACGGAACGCGTGGAGCTGCTGCTGGACGACGCCAAGTTCGACCTGCTGCTGAACGTGCAGCGGGACGGCGACGGCCTGGCCGCCCACTTCGTGCACCGGACGGACCTGTTCGAGCCGGCCACCGTCCGCCACTGGGCGCGCGCGTTCGAGACGCTGCTGGACGGCCTGCTCGACCGCCCCGGCCTGCCCGTCACCGCCCACGACCTGCTCCCGCCCGGCGAGCGCCACCGCGTCCTGCACGACTGGAACGACACCTTCGCCCCCACCCCTGCCGGGCTCGTCCCCGACCTGGTGGCCGAACGCGCCGCCGAGCGGCCCGATGCGACGGCGCTGGTCTGCGGCTCGACCAGGCTCACCTACCGCGAGCTGCTGGAACGCGCGGACCGGCTGGCCGCGCAGTTGCGGGCGGCGGGCGTGGGCCCCGAGGTGCCCGTCGGACTGTGCCTGGCGAGGGGGGTGGAGATGGTGGTGGGCGCGCTGGCGGTGCTGCGGGCGGGGGGCGCGTACGTGCCGCTGGATCCCGGTCATCCGGAGGCGCGGCTGCGGTTCATGGCCGAGGACGCGGGGGTGCGGCTGCTGATCGCCGACGAGCCTCGGGACCTCGGGGTGCCGGTGGCCACGGCCGGCGGGCCGATCCCTGTCGTCGGGGCCCCGCTGGACGCCCGGCCCGCCCTCGCCGACACGGCGTACATCCTTTACACCTCCGGCTCCACGGGCACCCCCAAGGGCGTCGCGGTCGAGCACCGGGCGCTGCTGAACCTCGCGACCGCCGTCCGGCCGCGGTTCCCCGTGACCGGGGAGGATCGGGTGCTGCAGTACGTGTCGTTCGGGTTCGACGTGGCCGTGTCGGACCTGTTCTTCGCGTTCGTGGCGGGGGCGGAGCTGCACGTGGCGGGCGAGTGGGAGCGGCTCGGGGACGATCTGTACGCCCGGCTGCGCGACTCCCGGATCACCTACGCGTTCCTGCCGCCGTCGGCCGCCATGTCGCTACCGCTGGAAGCGCTGCCGGATGCCCTGCCGGAAGCGCTGCCGGAAGCGCTGCCGGAAGCGCTGCCGGAAGCGCTGCCGGAAGCGCTGCCGGAAGCGCTGCCCGACCTGCGCACGCTGGCCATCGGCGGGGAGGCGTGCCCGCCGGAGCTGGTGGACCGCTGGTGGGCGCCGGGGCGGCGGGTGGTGGACGCGTACGGGCCGAGCGAGAACACCGTCTATGCCACCACGGCCGACCTCCAGCCCGGACGCCCTGTGGTGATCGGCCGCCCGGTGGCCAACACCCGCGCCTACGTCCTGGACGAGCGGCTGCGCCCGGTGCCGGTCGGCGTGACGGGCGAGATCTACCTGGCGGGGTCGAGCCTGGCACGCGGGTACGTCAACCGCCCCGCCCTGACCGCCGAACGGTTCGTGGCCGACCCGTTCGGGCCGCCGGGCGAGCGCATGTACCGGACCGGCGACCTGGGCCGGTACGACGCCGACGGGGTGCTGTCGTACCTGGGGCGGGTGGACACGCAGGTCAAGCTGCGCGGGTTCCGCGTCGAGCTGGGCGAGATCGAGACCGTGCTGGCCGCGCACCCGGGTGTGACGGTGGCGGCGGCGGCCGTGCGCGGCGGCCGCCTGACCGTCTACGCGCAACCCGGCGAGCGGCGCCCCACCGTGGCGGAGCTGCGCTCGTGGCTGGCGGCGCGGCTGCCCGGTTACATGGTGCCCGACGCGATCGTGTTCGTCCCCGGGCTGCCCCTCAGCAAGTCCGGCAAGCTGGACCGGGGACGCCTGCCCGACCCGCCCCTCACCCGTCCCGAGCTGGACAGCCCGTACGCGCCCCCGTCCACCCCCACGCAGCGACGAATCGCCGCGATCTGGGCGGCGGCGCTGGACCTGACCCAGGTGGGCCTGCACGACAACTTCTTCGACCTGGGCGGCAACTCCATCCGCCTGCTGTCCGTCCTGACGGCGCTGCGCGGCAGCGGCCTGAGGCTGGTGGACCTGTTCCGGCACCCCACGGTCGCCGCGCTGGCCGCCTACCTGGACGGCACGGTCCCGGACACGGAGCGGGACGAGCCAGGGCAACGGGGGCGGAGCAGACGCGAACGGCTGGCCGCTCGCAGGAGCGCGCAGAGAGGCGAGATGCGATGAACGACGTACCGGCGGCGGCGATCGTGGGGATGAGCGGCCGTTTCCCCGGGGCCCGCGACGTGGGCGAGTTCTGGCGCAACCTCCTCGACGGCGTCTGCTCGATCATCGACTTCACCGAGGAGGAGCTGCTGGCGGCCGGGGTGGACGCGGCCGAGCTGCGCGGCCCCGGGTACGTGGCGTCGAAGGGGTTCCTGGCGGAGGCGGACCGGTTCGAGCACGAGCTGTTCGGGTTCAACTCCACGGAGGCGGCGGCGCTGGACCCGCAGCACCGGCAGCTCCTGGAGACGGCCTGGTCGGCGCTGGAGGACGCCGGGTACGACCCGCGCCGCACCGGCCTGCGCACCGGCGTGTACGTGGGCGGCGGGCCGAGCGAGCACGCGGTCGCGGCCCAGGTGGACGGGCGGTTACGGGCCCGGCTGGGGCCGATGCGGGTGCGGGTGTTCACCGATCGGGAGTTCCTGGCGGGCTGGCTGTCGTACCGGCTGGGGCTGACCGGGCCGAGCCTGACCGTGCAGACGGGCTGCTCCACGTCCCTGGCCACGGTGCACGTGGCCGTGCAGGCGCTGCTGAGCGGGGAGTGCGATCTGGCGCTGGCGGGCGGCGTGTCGATCGACTCGCCGTACCCGCGCGGCTACCTGTACGAGCCCGGCGGCATTTCCTCCCCCGACGGGCGGTGCCGCCCGTTCGACGAGAAGGCGGCGGGCACGGTCGGCGGGGACGGGGTCGGGCTGGTGGTGCTCAGACGCCTGGAGGACGCCGTGGCGGACGGCGACCCGATCCACGCCGTCATCCGGGGCACCGCGGCGGGGAACGACGGGGCCGGGCGGGTGGGGTTCACCGCGCCCGGGGTGGACGGGCAGGTCTCCACCATCGTGGAGGCCTGGGCGGCGGCGGGGCTGGACCCGGCGTCCGCGCAGTTCCTCGAGGCGCACGGGACGGGCACGGACCTCGGCGACCGCATCGAGGTCGCGGCCGCCACGGAGGCCTTCCGCGGGGCTCGGCGGTGTGCGATCGGGTCGGTGAAGTCCAACGTCGGGCATCTGAACGCGGCTGCGGGCGTGGCGGGGCTGATCAAGGCGGTGTTGATGCTGCGGCACCGCACGATGGTGCCCACGGTGAACGTCACCCGCCCGCACCCGGAGCTCCGCCTGGACGCCACCCCGTTCCGGCTGCTCACCGGGGTGGAGGAGTGGGAGCGTCCGGCTTGGGGGCCGCGGCTGGCGGGGGTGTCGTCGCTGGGCATCGGCGGCACGAACGTGCACGTCGTCCTGGAGGAGCCGCCGTCGCCACCGATCGCCACGGGTGGCGCCCGCGAGGCGGTCCTGCCCCTGTCGGCGCGGACCGGCGCGCAGCTCGCCACCGCCGCCCGGCGCCTGGCCGCCGCGCTGCGAGCGCCCGGCGCGCCGCCACTGGCCGACGTCGCCCACACCCTCGCCCACGGCCGCGCCGCCCTGGAGGCCCGCGCCTGCGTGACCGCCACCACCCGCGAGGACGCCGCCACCGCCCTGGAAGCCCTCGCCACCGACCTCGCCACCGGCGGCACGGCCGGATCGGCGTGGGCGGCAGGTGAGGAGGTCGCCTGGCCCGGCACCGGCGGCCACCGCGCCCACCTCCCCACGTACCCCTTCGCAGGCGACCCCCACGAAGCCCTGACCCTGACCGCCCGGCCGGAACCACCGCCCCCCACGCCCCAGCCCTCGGAAGCGGCCGTGACGGCCCTGTTCCTCTCCACCCTCGCCCTGACCACCGACCAGGACCTCGACCGCACCTACTTCGCGGCCGGCGGCGACTCCCTGACCGCCGTCTTCCTGGTCAGCGAACTACGCGACCGCTTCGCCCTGGACGTCCCCATCGACCTGTTCCTGACCGAACTCCCCTTACGCGAGCTGATCGCGAGAGCCGTCCAAGGCGAGGACGACGACCTGCTCACCGGCCTCCTCGACGAGCTGGAACCATGACCCGCCCCCACCCGGACCCCGCCCGGCTCGACACCCTGAACCTCCTCGACCCGCACCTGCACGCCACCACCGACCTGACCCCCCTCTGGCGCCACCTGCGCACCACCGACCCGGTACGCAGGCACGACCGCTTCTGGAGCGTCACCCGCCACGCCGACGTCCTGCACGTCATCCGCGACCCGGCCACCTACACCTCCCTGCACGGCAACATGCTCCGCACCCTCCTGCGCGGCCACGACCCGGGGGCGGGCAAGATGATCGTGGTCACGGACGGCCCCCGCCACGCCGCCCTGCGCCGCCTGCTCACCCCCGGCTTCGGCCCCCGCGCCCTCGGCCCCGTCACCCACTCGATCACCGAAGCCACCAGGGACCTGCTCAAGGCGTTCGTCCGCGAGGGCGGCGGCGACTTCGTCGCGGGGGTGGCCGCCCAGGTGCCGCTGCGCGCGATCTGCGAGCTGCTGGGCGTGCCGGAGCGTGACCGTCAGCGCGTCCTGGAGCTGACCGCGCAGGCCATGCTCGGCGAGGAGGACACCGATCTGGCCGCCAGGATCGCGCAGAGCGAGATCCTGCTCTACTACACCCGCCTGGCGGCCGGACGCAGGTCCGCCCCCGGCGACGACGTCGTCAGCCTGCTCGTCTCGGCGGACCTCACCGAGGAGGAGGTGCTCCTCAACTGCTACAACCTGATCATCGGCGGGGACGAGACGGCCAGGCTGGCGATGGCCGGCGGGCTGCTGGCGCTGGCCACGTACGAGACGGAATGGGCGCGCCTGCGCGCGGACCCCGGCCTGGCCGGGACGGCCGTCGAGGAGGTGCTGCGCTGGACCACGCCGGCCGCGCACGTCGGCCGGGTCGCCACCCGCGCGGCCGGGCTGGGCGGGCGGCGCGTCGAGGCGGGCGACGTGGTGGCGCTGTGGACGGTGTCGGCCAACCGCGACGAGGCGGTCTTCGGCGACCCGGACCGCTTCGACGTGGGCAGGCGGCCGAACAGGCACCTGACGTTCGGCCACGGCCCGCACTTCTGCCTGGGCGCGCAGCTCGCCCGCGCCGAGATCGGGGCGCTGCTGGCGGAGCTGCGCGCGACGGTGACCACCATCGAGGTGACGGGCCCGGTGACGTGGCTGCCGTCGAGCTTCGTCAACGGCGTCGCGACGCTCCCCGTCGCGCTGGCGTAGCCTGCGGGTATGTCCGTCCACTTGAACCACACCATCATGCCGGCCAGGGACAGGGACGCGACCGCCGCCTTCCTCGTCGAGCTCCTCGGCCTGGAGCCGGCGCCCGAGTACGGCCCGTTCCGCGTCGTCTCGCTCGGCAACGACGTGTCGATCGACGTCGTGCAGGCGGGCGAGGAGCTGCCGTCGCTGCACTACGCGTTCCTGGTCGGTGAGGATGAGTTCGACCAGATCTGGGGCCGGATCAAGGAGCGCGGGCTGACGTACTGGGCCGATCCATACCACCGGCACGCGGGGCAGATCAACACCAACGACGGCGGGCGCGGCCTCTACTGGTCCGACCCCAACGGGCACAACCTGGAGATCATCACGGTGCCGTACGGCGGCGGTTAGGGCGCGAGGGCCTCCAGCGCCTCCTCGGCCCGGCGCATCGCCTCCTTCGCGTCGGACGCGGGGATCTCGCGGTCGAAGTTCAGGTCGTGGAAGACCTCGGTGACGCCCCGCTCCGCCAGCGCCCGCACGTCCCGCCTGATCTTCTCGTACGTGCCGGTCAGCGGACGTTCCTCGTCGTGCGCCCGCACCTGCGTGGAGCCGCGGCACACGAACCGGAACGTGCCCGCGTCCCGCCCCGCCCCGGCCAGCTCCGCCTTGATCAGCTCGATCCTGGCGGCGATGGACGCCAGGTCCTCCCTGCTGGAGCTGACCCACCCGTCGGCCAGCCGGGCGGCGCGGCGCAACGCGACCTCGGCCGTGCCGCCGAGCAGGAGCTGCGGCGGCCCTGGCACCGGCTTGGGGTCGATGTGCGCGGGCGGCACGCGGTAGAACTCGCCGTCGTGCCGCACCGGGTCGTCGCGCCACACCTTGCGCAGCACCTCGACGAACTCCTCGCCCCTGCGCCCGCGCCGCGCCATGTCCACGCCGGTCGCCTCGAACTCCTCGGGCAGCCAGCCCAGCCCGATCCCGGCGGTCAGCCTGCCGCCCGACAGCGTCTGCAGGGTGGCGAGCTGCTTGGCCAGCGGCACGGGCTGCACGTACGCGTTGATCACCGCGACGCCGAGCCGGATGCGGCTGGTCACGGCCGACACGTGGGCCAGCGTGATGAGCGGGTCGTGCACGGCGCGGTAGGTGGGCCCCATGTCGTGGCCGACCGGGTAGAGGAGCCGCTGGAACGTCCACAGTTCGTGATAGCCGAGCTCCTCGGCCCGGACGGCGATGCGACGCAGATTCTCGGGCGTGGCCCAGGGGCCTGATACGGGTACGGCGAAACCGACTCTCATGCCACTCAGTCTGACGGACACGATCTCGTCACGGTGTGCCCGGCCCGCGTGCACGTCACACTCCGCGCGGCCACTTCTTGCAGGAGGACGCGGGGCCGGAACTCGCGGCGGTGATCGACCGTTTCATCCGGTCCTCCGTCGTCTGAAGGGGCCGGGCCGACGCCGGGCGGCACTCGCCCCGAATACCCTGTACGGGTGGGTCTTGAAGCGGAGCTGGCGGTCATCGCCTCGGCGTACGGCGGCACGGGCGAGCCGGTGTTACATCCGACGCGGACGGACGTCGTGGTGTTACGCATGGGCGAGGTCGTCGTCAAGGCCCATTCGGCGCGCGACGAGGCCGGGGAGCTGCGGCCGAGGTTGCGGGCCGCCGCGTCGGCCGCGGTGAGCGGGGTGATGCTGACCCCGCTGGAGCGTGAGGTGCTGTCGGCGGGCGGGCGGGCGGTGACGGTGTGGCCGGCGGGCCGGCCGGTGTCGCACGACGACCCCGGCTCCGCGCCGTGGGAGGAGGGCGCGAGGCTGCTGGCCAGGCTGCACGCGACCCCCCTCACGGTGGTGCCCGCGCTGCCGCCCGCCGGTGGGCCGGCGAGGGCGCTCAGGGCGGTGGGGAGGATGACCGGCGACGGGCCGGTGGAGCAGCTCGTGCGGCGGGCGTTCAAGGAGCTGCCCGAGCCGCCGCCGCTGCCCGCCCTGCTCACGCACGGCGACTGGCATCTGGGGCAGCTCGTGCACCGTGACCGGTGGCTGCTGATCGACGTGGACGATCTGGGCGTCGGCGATCCGGCGTGGGATCTGGCGAGGCCGGCCGCCTGGTACGCGGCCGGGCTGCTGGAACCGGCCGTGTGGGAGCGGTTCCTGGGCGCCTATCTGGCGTCCGGCGGTCCGGCGCTCGGGCAGGGCGACGACCCGTGGGAGCGGCTGGACCTGCCCGCCCGCGCGCTGACCGTCCAGCTCGCCGCCGTGGCCGTGGTGAACGCCGATGGCGAGGGACGGGAACTCGACGAGGTCGAGCACTCGTTAATCGAGTCGTGCAACAGAATCGTCCGAGCATGACGGGGGTTGCGCGCGGTAGGTTTCACCCTGAGACCTCGAAGTCAAGGAGAGCGACTTAGATGCAGTGCCCCAAGTGCCGCGGGAACATGCGGACCTATGAGCGCAACGGCGTGCACATCGAACAGTGCGACAACTGCCGTGGGATCTTCCTCGACTACGGTGAGCTGGAGACGCTGACCCGGATGGAGACGCAGTACCACGCGGCTCCCCCGCCTCCCCCTGCCGCCCCCGGCCCGGCCTGGGGCGCTCCGCACCACGGCGGCGGCCACTACGGCGGCCACCACCGTCAGCGCAGCTGGGTGGGCATGCTGTTCTCGACCTGATCTGACGAGGGCCGCGCACCGGCGGGGTGCGCGGCCTTCTCCGCTCATTCCGGCGGGGTTCAGCCCGGGAAGTCGTCCGGGTCCACGGGTGAGGTGCGGACGTTGCCGCCCGCGATGGAGTGCAGGGTGATCCGCCAGTCGTGCCAGAGGATCTGCGTGGCGGTGAACGTCGTCTTGAACTTCACGTTCTTCTCGAAGCGCTCGAAGCTGCAGTCGCGGGTGAACGCCTTGTTCTTGCCGTCCCAGTCGGCGCCGTGCGTGAAGTAGATCTTGTAGCTGCCGTCCCGCACGCCCCTGACCTTGAACTTCGCCTTCTTGCGCACGTAGACGCTGAACACCTTGCTCTTCCCCTTGACCACGGTGATCACCGCGTCGAGGCTCGAACCGTTGTCGATCTCCAGCGAGCTTCGCCCGTTCAGCGTGCTCTTGCGGATGAACGAGCCGTTGCGCAGCCGCCTGCTCTGCCGCTCCCCCGCCTTCACCGACACGACGTCGGCCGGGTAGTCGCCCGCGCTCTGCAGCTCCTTGCCGGCCTGGTCGAGCGCGTTCAGCTTGTCGCCGAGGTCGGCCAGCACGGCGGAGGACGTGCACAGGTCCCGCGCGCCGACCTTGTCGGTGGTGGCGCCCAGCTCGGTGGCGACGTCGCGCAGGCTGGTCACGTACGTCTCGTGCTGGGTGCGCACGGCCTCGGGCGGGGTGAGCGCGGCCAGCGCGTCGGCGGCGCCGCTCAGCTCCTCCTCGGCCCGCCCGACCCGCTGGTCCAGCGCCTTGACGCCGCGCGCGCCGGCCAGCCCGGTGATCGCGTCGGTCATCGCCTCGCGCCGGCTCTCCAGCTCTCCCTTGTACGCCTCCGGCGTCAGCGCGGCGGACGTCTGGCCGCCGCCGGTGCCTTCGCTCCCTGTCTGGGGCACGGCGCCGCCGCCGCCCGCGACGCCCGACACCGTGGACTCGCCACCGGCCGGGGACAGCGCGCCTGAGGAGCACGCGCCGAGGGTGGTGAGCGTCGCCAGTGCGAGAACGCTGGAGATCAACCGGGGTGTAGCCACCTGCCACACTATCGTCCGGTTGATCCCCAACCGTCAATTACGATTCGGTCAGTCCCTTCTCCCGATCCTGCCGCAGCCAGCGGGTGATCCCCAGCGTCTCCAGGAACGGCACGTCATGGCTGGCCACGATGAGCGCGCCCCGGTACGCCGACAGGGCCTGGGCGAGCTGGCGGACGCTGGCCAGGTCCAGGTTGTTGGTCGGCTCGTCGAGCAGGAGGAGCTGCGGCGGCGGCTCGGCCGACAGCAGCGCGGCGAGCGTCGCGCGGAAGCGCTCCCCGCCCGACAGCGTCCCGGCGGGCTGGTTGGCCCGGTCCCCGCGGAACAGGAAGCGGGCCAGCCCCGCCCGTACGTCGTTCACCGAGGCGGACGGCGCCACGGCGCGCACGTTGTCCAGCACGCTCAGCCTGTCGTCCAGCACGTCGAGGCGCTGGGGCAGCAGGCGGACGGGCACCTGGGCGCCGCCCTGCGCGACGATGCGTCCGAGCAGCGTGGTCTTGCCCGAGCCGTTGGGCCCGAGCAGCGCGATCCGCTCGGGACCGCGCACGACCAGCGTCTCCAGCACGATCCCCACGGCCTCGCACACGGCCTCGCACACGGCCTCGCACACGGCCTCCGCCGCCGCCCCCGGCGGGGGCTCCAGCGGGAGCGTGAGCACCGTGCGGCCCGCGGGCACCTCGGTGCCCGGGAGCTGGACGCGGATCTCCGCGTCGTCCCGCACCCCCTGCTCGGCCTCGGTGAGCCGCTCGCGCGCCTCCTCCAGCTTCTCCAGGTGCAGGGTGCGCTGCTTGCCCGCCGACACCTGGGCCTTCCCCTTGAGCGTGTTGGCGACGATCTTCGGCACCTTCTTGTTCTCGAACGCCTTCCTCCCGGTGCGCAGCCCCCGGTCGATCCTGGTCCTGGCCTCGACGAGCTCGCGCCGCTGCCGGCGCACCTCGCCCTGGGCGGTGCGCACCGACCGCTCGGCGGCCTCCTGCCCGGCGGCGACCTGCTCCTCGTACGCGCCGAGGTTGCCGCCGTACATGCGCACGGCGCCGTCGCGCAGCTCGGCGATCTGGTCCACCAGCTCCAGCAGCGCCCGGTCGTGGCTGACGACCAGGAGCACCCCCTGCCAGGCGGCGACGGCGGCGTAGAGCCGGCGGCGCGCGTCCAGGTCGAGATTGTTGGTGGGTTCGTCGAGCAGCAGCACGTCGGGCCGCTTCAGCAGCTGCGCGGCGAGCGCGACCATGACGGCCTCGCCGCCGGACAGCGTGCCGACGGTGCGGTCGAGGCCGAGGTGGCCGAGCCCGAGCCGGTCGAGCTCGGCGCGGGCGCGCTCCTCGACGTCCCAGTCGTCGCCGACGGCCGCGAAGTGCTCTTCCGCGACGTCGCCGCTCTCGATGGCGTGCAGCGCGGCCCGTGTGCGGCTGATCTCCAGGAGGTCCGACACGGTACGTCCGGCGCCGAGCGGCACGTTCTGCGGCAGGTAGCCGGCCACGCCGGAGACGGACACCGAGCCGGTGCGCGGCGTCAGTTCGCGGGCGATGATCCGGAGCAGGGTGGACTTGCCCGACCCGTTGACCCCGATGAGCCCGGTGCGTCCGGCGGGGAAGGCGGCGTCGAGCCCGTCGAGCACGGTGGTCCCGTCCGGCCAGGTGAAGGAGACGTGATCGACGACAATGGAAAAAGACATCAGGCGGCTCCCATCACGGAATTCGAAATTTCGTGACTTGGCGGGAAATCACCGCATGTACGCGCAACCCACGAAGTCCGTGGCAAGGAGGCGAGGATGGCCTCGAGGTCCAGGTGATGCGCGCATGCCCATGACAGGGCCGAACGGCGCGGTGCCCGCGACCTCAGATCCTCACGTCAGCTGCCCCCGGGGGTCGGCGATAAGACGTCCGGCAGTCTACGTGACGCGCCGATCACCTGACAAGGCGCCGGGCCCGATGCGCCGCCACGTTCACCCTGTTGGCGCAGCCCGGGGAGCAGAACCGGCGCCGCCCGTTGCGCGAGGTGTCCACGTAGACGGTCGCGCAGCCCTGCCTGCCGCACCGCCCCAGCCGGTCGCCCCCGGCGAACGACAGCGCCATGGCCAGCCCGCCCGCGGTGGTGTCGCGCGTCCTGGCCACGATGTCGGCGTCGACGGAGAAGAAGTGCAGGTGCGGCTCGCGTCCGTCGTGGGCGCTGACGTACGGCTTGGACGTGGTCAGGTCGAGCAGCGCGTTGACCAGCTTGATCTGCGTCTCCTGATCCTGCTCCCCGAACACCGGCGCCAGCCTGGCCGCCCACGCCCGCAACCGCACGGCCTGCCCGGCGGTCACGGCGGCGCGCACCATGCGGTGCTCGACCAGCATCGCCTCGACGGCCTCAGGGCTGAAGTCGGTGGCGTTGACCAGCGCCGCCGCGAGAGCCGCCCCGTTGCCGCCGTAAGCGTTGAAATGCATAAGGCCATTACATCAAGTTGGAGTCATGCACACCAGAGAGCCGCACGACCCCCTCGACCTGACCCTCGTCTCCTCCCACCGCACCTCCGAAGGGGTGGTGTCGTACCTGAGGTGCTCGTGCGGCGTCTGGGAGGTACGCACCGCGCTGCTGGTCGGAACCGCCACGCCGCGGGGGCACGATCGAAGATGACCATCGACTGGGACGGTGCCCGCGTCCTAGAGTCGGGGCCAACACCCCCAGGAGGTCAGGCATGTCCAGCATTCCCTCCCTGTTGCGCGACCGGATCGCCGCGACCCCCGACGCCGAGGCCTATCGTGTGCCTTCGGACGGCGGGTGGACCTCGCTGTCATGGCGGGAGGTGGGCGAACGGGTCCGCGGCCTGGCGCTGGCGCTGTCGGGCCTGGGCTCGGGCTCCGGCACCCGCGTGTCGATCCTCTGCTCGACCCGCCTCGAATGGATCGTCTGCGACCTGGCCGTGCTGGCGACGGGGGCGGCCACGACCACGATCTATCCGTCGAACACGGCCGCCGAGTCCGCCTACGTCATCACCGACTCGGGCAGCACGATCGTCATCGCCGAGAACGACGAGCAGGTGACCAAGCTCAGGTCCGTGCAGAAGGAGATCCCGGACGTCACGCATGTGATCGTCATCGACGGCGCCGCGAGCGACGACGGCTGGGTGATCACCCTCGACTCGCTGAGCGGCGGCGAGGCCACCGGCGACTACGACGCCATGGTGGACGCGATCGCCCAGGACGACCTGGCGACCCTCATCTACACCTCCGGCACCACCGGCCGCCCCAAGGGCGTCGAGCTGACCCACGACAACTGGCTCTACGCCGCCGGCGCGGTGCGCGAGCTCGACCTCATCTCCCCGGACGACCTGCACTTCCTGTGGCTGCCGCTGTCGCACTCGTTCGGCAAGCTGCTGGAGGTCGTGATGATCGGGATCGGCGTGCCGACCGCGATCGACGGCCGCCTCGACAAGATCGCCGACAACCTCGGCGAGGTCAGGCCGACCATCATGGCCGCCGCGCCGCGCATCTTCGAGAAGATCCACAACACGGTCGTGGCGAACATGCAGCGCGAGGGCGGCCTCAAGCTGCGCATCTTCGGCTGGGCCCGCAAGACCGGCCAGCGCGTCGTCAAGGCCAGGCAGCACGGCGCCGCCATCCCGGTGACCAGCCGCGCCGAGTACGCCCTGGCCGACCGGCTGGTCTTCGCCAAGCTGCGCGAGCGGTTCGGCGGCCGGATCCGCTTCTTCATCTCCGGCGCGGCCCCGCTCAACCAGGAGGTCGCCGAGTTCTTCGACGCCGCGGGCCTGACGATCCTCGAAGGGTACGGGCTGACGGAGTCGTCCGCGGGCAGCTTCCTCAACCGGCCCGAGTCGGTGCGGTTCGGCACGGTCGGCCCACCGCTGCCCGGCACCGAGGTGCGCATCGCCGACGACGGCGAGATCCTCATCGGCGGGCGCGGCATCATGCGCGGCTACCACGGGCTGCCCGGGGAGACGGCCGAGGCGCTGGACGACGGCTGGCTGCGCACGGGTGACATCGGCGAGGTGGACGAGGCCGGCCGGCTGCGCATCACCGACCGCAAGAAGGAGCTGATCAAGACCTCGGGCGGCAAGTACGTCGCGCCCACGTACCTGGAGGGCAGGATCAAGGCGGCCTGCCCGTTCGTCTCGCACGTGTTCGTGCACGGCGACCGGCGCAATTACGTCACCGCGCTGGTCACCCTCGACATGGACGTGGTCAAGCCGTGGGCGCAGGCCGAGTCGCTGCCCCTCGACCCGGAGGAGCTGCGCGAGCACCCGCGCATGCGCGCCGAGGTGGACAAGGCGATCAAGCAGGTCAACGCGGGCGAGGCCAGCTACGCCACGGTGAAGAAGTTCGCCATCCTGGCGGAGGACTTCTCGGTGGAGACGGGCGAGCTGACGGCCAGCCTCAAGATCAAGCGCAAGGCCGTGGAGGAGCGGCACGGCTCGACGCTCGACTCCTTCTACGACTGAGACGGCTGAGACGGCTGAGACGGCTGAGACGGCTGAGACGGCTGAGACGGCTGAGACGGCTGGCCGGTGTAGGCGGTCACGCTCACGGTGTGGCCGCCCGCCTCGATCGTCACGGTCGTCGGGCCCGTGGTGATCACGGCTCCCATCCACAGGGCCGGGGCGCCCGCGCAGCCGGTGAAGCGGTAGGAGGGCGTGCCGTCGGCCAGCGTGTAGGAGTTGTCCGCCCGGTACCGGGACTCGTCGAACAGCAGGGCCGTGCCCGGTGTCCTGGTCGCCAGCGTGACGTCCGCGCCGGGCGGCAGGCGTACGGCGAGTTTGAAGGTGCGGGCGCGGGCCCGCTCGGGCGCCGGGGAGAGGCGGTAGGCGGCCATCGCGGCCGGTCCCGCGGTGACGACGCGCGCCCCCATGCCCGCGTCGAAGTCGCGCTGGGCGGCGCCGGCGCAGCGGCGCTGCCCCGGAGGGTCGGCCGCCGCGACGGGCGGAGCCGCTGCGCAGGCCGACACGAGCAGCAGGGCGACCACTGGAGTCGTTCTCATGCCTGCGTTACACCGGCGGCACGCGTAGGGTTCCTGACGTGATCTCCCACTTACCGGTCCGTCCACGGCACTGCGACGCGCAGGCCATGATGCACGCGACCCGCTACTACGAGTACTTCGAGGACGCCTTCCTCGACTGGCTCGGCGCCAGGGGCGGCTACGGCAGGCTCCGGGAGGAGGGCGCCGACCTGGTGGTCAAGGTCAGCGGCTGCGAGCACCACGCCCCCGCCCGGCTGGGCGACGTGCTGGCGGTGGAGAGCGCGCCGGCCAGGGTCGGCGCCACCTCGCTCACGATGACGTTCACGATGCGGCGCGGGGAGGAGCTGGTGGCGGTCGGCACGGTCACGTACGTGTGCGTGCGCGACGGCCGCCCCTCCCCGCTGCCCGCGATGCTCGTTCAGAGCACCCGCTTGGCCCCCGGCAGCGACCGCACCAGGTAGGCCAGCCACCAGCACAGCGGCAGCGCGAGCACCAGCATGGCGGCGAACTTGACGATCGCGATCGTCTGCAGGCCGCTCAGCGCGAAGCCGAGGCCGACCAGGACGAGCGGGTGGATGATGTAGACGGTGAAGGCGTGCTCGGCGAGGAACCGGCCGCGCGGCCCCTGCGTGTTGTGCCGCTCCCTGAACCACACGGTGAAGCCGATGATCATGCCTACGGCGAACGCGGACTCCCAGGCGGCCGTCAGCGCCCCCGACAGCGCCCCGGTGGTGAACAGCGACGGCACCAGCAGCACCGGGGTGGCCACCGCGGCCAGGCCGAAGCCGAGCCCGGCGGCCCGCGCGGGCAGCGTCTCGAACCAGCCGCGCCTGAAGGCCACGCAGCCGAGCACGAACATGGCCACGTACTGGGGCAGGAAGCTCGGGGTCGGCAGCCCGATCACCGGCCAGTAGGTCCCGGTGGGCACCAGGAGCCGCCACAGGAACGTGACCGCCGCCAGCGCCACCGTGAACACCACGACCGAGCGCGCCGTGAGCGTGGCGGGGCGCTGGTCGAGCGGCGCGCGCAGGGCCCGCCAGCCCGTGTAGGCCAGCGCGAGGACGAGCAGCACCTCGACGAACCACATGGGACCCGGGTCCCAGGAGAGCAGGTAGTACTCCCAGAACGGCGTGTCACCGCGGCCCAGCACGCCCCCGATGCCGGCCAGCGGCCGCAGCAGCAGGAGGTAGACCAGCAGCGGGATGCCGAGCCGCACGAGCCGGTCGCGCACGAACAGGCGGGCGCCCTTGCGGTCGTGGGAGCCCGGGGTGAAGAAGCCGGACAGCAGGAAGAAGAACCCCATGAAGAACGCCTGGTCGGCGACGACCAGGACGTCGAGCACGATGCCCGTGGGGTCCTTGGCGGGCTCGACGTAGTACCACAGGGGGATGTTGCCGTAGGTGAGGGCGACGTGGTGCGTGACGACGAGCGCGGTTAACATCACGCGCAGGTTGTCGATGGCGTAGAGCCTCGTTCTGGTTTCCGCCTTCATGCGCGGCATGCCCTTTCGATGAGGTCGGCGAGCTCTTTCGCGTGCGCCTCGAGGTCGTGGTCGGGATGCGTGATCCAGTAGGCGAACATGCTGTCGACGGCCGACTGGTGGGTGACGGCCATGACGCGCAGGTCGAACGACCTGAACTCGCCGGTGCTCTGGCCGAGGCGGTAGATCGCCTCCAGCGCCTGGTAGAGCTCCTCGTTGGTGTGCATCCCGTAGCGGAGCCTGCCGTCGGAGGTCCTGAGGTTGGCGAAGATCTCCCCCAGTGCCTTGTTCTGGCTGCGGTGGCCGCGCATGTGCTCGGCGACGGCCGTGATCTGCGTCCTGAGCAGCTCGGTGGCGGTCGTGAGCCCCTCCATCTTGGCCATCACGGCCTCGATGATCGCCCCGTAGGTGTGCTCGACCACCTGCTCCATCAGCTCGTCCTTGCCGGCGAAGTGATAGGAGATGACGCCCTTGCTGATGCCCGCGTGCTGCGCGATGCGCGCCAGGGACGCCTGGGCGAAGCCGACCTCGGCGATGACCTCGATGGTGGACGCCATGATCTGCGCCCGCCTGGCCTCCTCGATGAACGAGCGCCCTTTCTGGCCGACTGGCTCATTTTCTGACCGCATGGCCAAAATCTAGCACATGCGGATGCCGAGTTGGCCGGGCGGCCAGATTCTCAGAAGGGCAGCCAGCCGACGCGGCCGTACCAGGTGCCGCCGGAGGCCAGGTGATCGGCGATCGCGCGCTCCAGCCGCGTGCGCCGGGGCAGCGCGTCCGGGTCATGCTCGCCGTACACGAAGCCCAGCACGTCGCCGTCGTCGAAGCGCTCCAGCAGGCGGAAGCGCCGCTGGAAGGCGAGGATGTTGGAGTCCGCAGGCAGGTACGCGCGCAACTGGTCGTCCAGCAGCCACGACCCGCACGTCATCACCCTGACCCGCTCGCCGGGGAAGTGCCGCGGGAAGAACTGCCTGGCCAGCGCGAACGACGCGTCGCAGGCCGCCGGCGACAGCGGCCCCAGGAAGTCCGGGACGTGCACCCCCAGCGACGGCGACCCCGGCCCCGCCGGCGCCCCCGACGCCCGGACCGCCTCGCCCACGCTCCCGCCCAGCGTGTCGCGGTTGAACTGGAGCCGCCCCAGCGCGTACAGGACGCCCCTGGCGTGCAGCATCAGCCAGTACGGCGCGTGCAGCCCGCCACGGCCGTACCGCTTGCGGTGCACGGCCATGGAGCGGCCCACGTCGGCGAGGGTCGCCTGCGACACCTGCGGCGCGATGCCCAGCTCCCGGTGGTAGGCCAGGGTGTGCGGAAGCGCGCCGAGGAAGACGTAGGCGTAGAAGTACGGCCCCAGCTCCGGCAGCGGCGGGAAGAACGGCGGGCCGTCCAGGCTGCCCATCGCCGACACCAGCGAGCGCACGCACCGCTCGGCCAGCCACCACTGCCCGCCGCCCGGCTCGGGCCGGGCGGCGACGACCGGGCCGACGTCCTCGTGCGGCACTGTGAGGCGCAGCAGCTCCGTCGTCGGGTCGGCGGGCAGGACGAGGTCGGGACCGTCGACGGACTCCAGGTGGGCGAGCCACGCGGGATGGGCGCTCAGCACGGCCTTGACGTCCATCCGCTCAGCCTAGCCGTCCGAGGTAGACGGCCCTGGCCTGCTGCAGCAGCGACATGTGGTCGCCGAACTGGTAAGGGCTGGCCAGGCGGCCGTGCTGCCTGATGAGGTTCTCCAGGCCGTCCAGCCACTCCAGGCACCAGCGCACGTCCTCCTGCCTGGCGACCTGCCTGCCGTCCACGTCCACGTACACGGGACTGGTCAGGGCGTAGCCGGTCGCGGTGAGCGTGCGCGGGTGCGGGTCGCACAGGACCTCCGCCACCACGTACGTGGGCGCGTCCACGCGCAGCTCGGCCGTCACCGTCAGGAGGTCCTCGCCCCGGCCGTGACCGTCGGCGGGCAGCCGCTCGGCCCCCGCCCGCACGCCCTCGGCGGTGCGGATGCGCACGGCCGCCACCTCCGGGCCGATGGCGGTGGCCGTGACGCTGACGCGCTCCCCCGGCCGCGCGTGCAGCACGTGCCCGGGGCCGTGGCCGTTCACCGACAGCTCCAGCCAAGGGCCGGTCGTGGCGAACGTGCGGCCCGCGCGCACGGCCGAGGCGAACGAGCGGGCGGTCAGCTCGCCCTCGACCTTGGCGTAGACGCGGGCCCAGCCGGGCGGGTTCGACTGGTTGTCGGAGCGGGTGAAGGAGATCATCGCGTCCGTGCCCGCCGTCACCGCCAGCCGGTTGCCCGCCCCCAGCAGGCGGCGGTAGACCGACGCCGTGGCCGGGATCGAGGCGTGGGTGAGCACGTCCAGGCTGTCCACCAGGCCGAGCGCGGCGTCGGCGACCAGCTCGCGGGCGGCGCAGTTGCGCGGCACCGGCGAGACGATGCCCTGGGGCGGGTCGCCGTCGCCGATCGGCGTGCGGAAGGGGTGGCTGTAGCCGACGAGCGCGCCGAGGCCGCGCAGCTCGCGCAGCCCGTCGGCGTTGGGCGGCCAGTCGGCGTCGCCGTCGAAGCCGGTGTGGTAGCGGCCGGGGGCCGAGCGGGGCGCGAAGGCGTAGATGTGGCCGAGCAGGTCGTTGCGGTACTCGACGCCCATCCTGGCCAGGTGCGTGCCGTCCGACCAGGGCAGGTCGCGGCCCGTCCAGTGCTCCAGCGCCTCCCTGTCGTACACGCGGCGGCCCGAGACGTTGCCCGCCAGCAGGTTGAGCACGTGCAGGTCCTCGCCGTGCTGGGCGGCGGCCGCGTCGGCGGGCACGGCCACCAGGTCGCCCGCCCAGTTGAGGTGCACGTGCAGGTCGCCGCCGTACCAGCCGCGGGCGGCCGCGTCGTACAGGCGGGCCGGGGCGAGCTCGATCAGGTGCTCGGCGCCGGGATGCGGCACCAGCCTGGTCCTGGCCTCGTCGTACTCCATGCCGCGCGCGGCCGTGACCGTCAGGTCCAGGCAGGGGACCTCCAGGCGCAGGTCGTCGCCGTGGAAGTACGGGCGGCCGTGGTAGTCGTAGCGGTGCGGGACGTCGGGCGGGAACCAGCCGCTGCCGTCGCCCGCCACCACGCTCCACCGGCACGGCATGCCGGCCACCAGGCGCAGCGTGGCCGACGGGATGGGGCGCAGCAGCGTGTCCAGGCGGACGCGGACGCCGTCGACGATGACCATGCTGTCCTCGTCCACCTCGACCAGCCAGGCGCCGTGCGGGGGGAGCAGGCGTTGCGCGTCGTCCACGCTGACCAGGCAGGGGGTGTCCCGGCTGGAGTCGATGAGCAGCGAGATGCGCTCCTCACCGCGGCCGGGGAGCGGCGCGGGGGGCATGAGCTCCTCCCGCACGAACGGCGGAGCGGGCGGGGCGGGCGCGGGCTCTTGCCTGGGGAAGGATGCGATGCCCTCGCCGGGAAGCGATGCGATGCCCTCGCGGGAAAGCGGTGCGGCGCCTTCACCGGGGAGGGGTGCGGCGGCTCCGCCCTGTTCGGCGGTGTGCGCGCCGCCCGGCAGCACGACGAACGGCGCGCTGCCGCTCCAGCGCCTGGGCCCGCCGCCGCCCCGGTGCGGCCCCTTCGTGGGCGGCTCGGAGGGCAGCAGCACCGTGCGCGGCGCCCCCTGCAGCGCGACGCCCTCCGGCTCGATGCGCACGGCGACGAGGTGACCGGGCAGCTCGCCGTCGAGGGTGTCGCGCAGCACGCGGTCGTAGTCGGGCTCGGCCAGCCGGGCGGCCATCTGGTCGCTCGGTTCGTCCGGATGCTCCTCGGCCACCGCCTCCATGACGAGCTGCCAGAACCGGTCGAACAACGCGGGCGGCAGCACCCTGCGCCTGGCGAAGAACTTCACGTAGTGGATCTCCGGCTCCCCCCAGGTGATCCCGTGGTCGTCCAGGAGTTGCCCGTACTCCTCAAGCGCCTGCGTCACCCTGCCGGGCAGCATCGATTCCGCACTCATATGAGCCCCTCCCCAGTCGGTTGCGCGACATCGTGACACGCATCACGCGACCGCTCGGTCCGGCGGCCCTCCCGGGAGGGGGGATTCCTCACCCCCGGGGGATGTATCTCCACCCGGGGAGTACCGATGCCGCTTACCGGAGGGGGCTCAACCTAGGTCAAAGCCTCTTGAACACCGACAAAACTTTTTCCGCGGCGAGGGCCGGCGTGAGCTCCCCCGCGAGCACCGCGCGCTCGACCTCATCGGTGATCGCCGCCACCTCCGGGTCGTCGCGCAGCTCCGCCAGGAGCCGGTCCTGGACCAGCGTCCACGTCCAGCGCACCTGCTGGCGGCGGCGCCTGGCCGCCAGGTCGATCGACTCCTGGTGGGACAGCACGCGCCGCCACAGCTCGTCCAGGCCGTCGCCGCTGAGCCCGCTGCAGGTCAGCACGGGCGGCGGGGCCGTGTCGGAGCGCAGCAGCCGCAGCGCGCCCGCCAGCTCGCGGGCCGCCTTCCTGGCCGGCAGCTCGTACTCGCCGTCCGCCTTGTTGACGGCGACCACGTCCGCCAGCTCCAGCACCCCCTTCTTGATGCCCTGGAGCTGGTCGCCGGTGCGGGCCAGCGTGAGCAGCAGGAACGTGTCCACCATGTCGGCCACCGCCGTCTCCGACTGACCCACGCCGACCGTCTCCACCAGCACCACGTCGAAGCCCGCCGCCTCCACCACCACCATGGCCTCCCTGGTGGCCTTGGCGACGCCGCCGAGCGTCCCCGAGGTCGGCGAGGGGCGGATGAACGCGGCCGGATCGACGGCCAGCCGCGCCATGCGGGTCTTGTCGCCGAGGATGCTGCCGCCCGTCCTGGTCGAGGAGGGGTCCACGGCCAGCACCGCCACCCGGTGCCCGGCCGCCGTCAGGAGCGTGCCCAGCGCGTCGATGAACGTGGACTTCCCCACCCCCGGCACGCCCGAGACACCGACCCTGCGAGCCTGTCCGGACAGCGGGGTGAGCTCGACCAGGAGCCGCTGCGCGAGCGCGTGGTGGTCGGGTCTGGTCGACTCGACCAGCGTGATCGCGCGGGCGATCCAGGTACGGGAGCCCGCCCGTACACCACGGGCGTAGTCCTCCAGCGAGTGCACCCCACAAACCCCTTTCTTCGCAGTTGATCAGCCTAACTTCTGACAAGTCTTGACTTTTGCCAGTAGGGTGCTCGATGTTCTGTCTCAGCCGTCACAGGAGTCACTCCCCTCATGCCCAACGTCGAACCCCTCCGCGAGGGCGACCCGGCAGCGGTGGGGCCCTACCGGCTGGTCGGGCGGCTCGGCGCGGGCGGCCACGGTGTCGTCTACCTCGGCCAGGCACGCAACGGAACCCCCGTCGCCGTCAAGGTGCTGCGCGAGGGGCTCGCCGTGGGCGAACGCCTGGTCAAGGACATCGCCGCCGCGCGCAACGTCGAGCCGTTCTGCCTCGCGCAGGTGCTCGACGCCTCGACCAGCGGCAGGCCGTACATCGTGTCCGAGTACGTGGACGGGCCCTCGCTCCAGCAGGCGGGCCGGCGCGGCAAGGCGGAGCTGCAGCGGCTCGCCGTGGCGACCGCCACCGCGCTCGACGCGATCCACCAGGCCGGCGTCGTCCACGGCGACTTCACGCCCGCCAACGTCCTGCTCGGCGCCGACGGGGCCCGGGTCGTGGACTTCGGCATCGCGGCGGCGCTCGGCTCGGGCATGAAGGCGACCAGCAACATCGTCGGGACGCCTGCGTACATGGCGCCCGAACAGCTCGCGGGGCAGCCCGTGGGGGCGGCGGCGGACGTGTTCTCCTGGGCGTCCGTGCTGGTGTTCGCCGCGACCGGCGTGCCGCCGTTCGGGGACGACTCGCTGCCCGCGGTGATCAACCGCATCCTGCGCGAGGAGCCGGTGCTCGGGGATCTGGGACGGCCGTTGCGCGAGGTCGTCGCGGTGTGCCTGGCCAAGGAGCCGGGGGCTCGGCCGTCGATGCGTGATGTGCTGCTGCGGCTGGCGGCGCCGTCCCGGCAGACCTCGGCGCCGTACGCGGCCCCGGCCCCTGCTCCGGCTCCCGGGCCTGGTGCGGCGGCCCGTTCCTCCGACGCGGACGACGCCTGGCAGGACACCGTCGATCATCCGCCCGTCCGGCCCCCGGCGGCCGGCGGGGCGAGCGAGCCGTTGCGCAGGCGCGGGCCCCTCCAGGCGCACGAGCAAGCGCGCCACCCGCACGAGCACGCGCAAGGGCACGCGCAAGGGCACGCGCAGGGGCAGGCGCAAGGGCAGGCGCAAGGGCACGCGCAGGGGCACGAGCGCACGGGCGGCGCCGCTCAGACGCACGAGCACCCTCGCGACCTCGGCCTGGGGCGCGGCTTCGCCACTCAGCACGGGGCGGGTCCCGCGCAGGACGGCCCCGGCCCGGCGACCTCGCCGTTGCAGGCGCTGTTCGACCTCTCCTCGCCCGTCGAGCAGCCCACCGCCACGCACGACCGGCCGGGCCCGCCCACGGCGCAGGCCCCTGAGCCGTTCGGCGCGCCGGCCGCGTTCGACGACCCGGCGACGGCGCAGTACCCCTCCGCGGGCGAGCCGCCGCCCCCTCCCGGCGACGAGCCCCCGGCGCCCCGGCCGCGCAAGGGCCGCACGCTCAAGAAGGCAGCCATCGCGGCCGTCTCCGGCGTGTGCGTGTGCGCCCTGGCCGGCGCCATCGTCTGGCTCACCCCCACCACCCCCACTCCCAAGACCAAGAACGTCGCCGTCACCACCGGCGCCCCCACGACGTCCGCCGCCACGTCCGCCCCCTCGCCCCGGCGCACCCGTACGACCAGGCCGACCCCGCAGACGGAGGGCACCCCCAGCACCGTCCCGAGCGACGGCGAGGGCGTCTCCGGCACCCCGTCGCCGGCGGCGGACCGGCTCAGGGTGATGTACGTCCGCCCCGGCGGCACCCTGAACGGCGAGTGCTGGGCGGGCGGCGAGGTGACGCTCCAGGCGCTGGTCCGCCGCACGGGCGCCCCGGTGACGTTCACCTACACCTGGCTGATCGACGGCGCCGTCGCGGGCCGCGCGACGGCCACCGTCACCGAGGACGGCCAGCGGTACCTCACCGCGCCCCGGACCCTGACGAGCACCGGCGGGACCCACTCCGTCACCCTGCGCATCACCGCCCCCGTGCCCGCCAAGCGGACGATCTCGGTCACGATGTGCGACGAGGCGACGGCCTACTGACGGCCCCGGCCATCCCTCATCGGCGGTTCTTGAGCTGCTCCAGCAGGTCGAGGGCGGCGTCCGCGATCACGGTGCCCGGCGGGAAGATCGCGGCGGCGCCCGCGGCGCGCAGCTCGTCGTGATCGCCGGGCGGGATCACCCCGCCCACCACGATCATGATGTCTGGGGCGTCCAGCCCGGCCAGCGCCTCCCGCAGCGCGGGCACCAGCGTGAGGTGCCCGGCGGCGAGCGACGAGACGCCCACGATGTGCACGTCGGCCTCGACCGCCTGCCTGGCGACCTCCTCGGGCGTCTGGAACAGGGGGCCGACGTCCACGTCGAACCCCAGGTCGGCGAACGCGGTGGCGATCACCTTCTGGCCGCGGTCGTGCCCGTCCTGCCCCATCTTGGCGACCAGGATGCGCGGCCGGCGCCCCTCGTCCCGTTCGAAGCCGGCGCAGGCCGCGCGGACCCGCTCGATGTTGCCCGCCGGCCCGGACTCGTCGCGGTACACGCCAGTGATGGTACGCACCTGCTCGGCGTGCCGGCCGAACACCCGCTCCAGCGCGTCGGAGATCTCGCCGACGGTGGCCTTGGCGCGGGCGGCGTCCACGGCCAGCTTGAGCAGGTTGTGCTCCAGGCCGGGCGCGGGGTGGCCGGCGGCCTTGGTGAGCGCGTCGAGGGCGAGCCGGACGGCCTCGGGGTCGCGTTCGGCACGCAGGCGGGCCAGCTTGTCGAGCTGCTGGGCGCGTACGGCGCTGTTGTCGACCTTCAGCACCTCGATGTCCTCGTCGGCGTTCGCGCGGTACTTGTTGACGCCGATGACCGGCTGGCGGCCGGAGTCGATGCGGGCCTGCGTGCGCGCGGCGGCCTCCTCGATGCGCAGCTTGGGCAGCCCCGCCTCGATCGCCTTGGCCATGCCGCCGGCGGCCTCGACCTCCTCGATGTGCGTCCAGGCGCGTTCGGCCAGGTCGTGGGTGAGCCGCTCGACGTAGTAGGAGCCGCCCCACGGGTCGATGACCTGCGTGGTGCCCGACTCCTGCTGGAGCAGGAGCTGGGTGTTGCGGGCGATGCGGGCGGAGAAGTCGGTGGGCAGCGCGAGGGCCTCGTCCAGGGCGTTGGTGTGCAGCGACTGGGTGTGGCCCTGGGTGGCCGCCATGGCCTCGACGCAGGTGCGGGCGACGTTGTTGTAGACGTCCTGCGCGGTCAGTGACCAGCCGGACGTCTGGCTGTGCGTACGCAGGCTGAGCGACTTCGGGTTCTTCGCGCCGAACGCCGAGACGAGCTTGGCCCACAGCAGCCGGGCGGCGCGGAGCTTGGCGACCTCCATGAAGAAGTTCATGCCGATGCACCAGAAGAACGACAGGCGCGGCGCGAACCGGTCGACGTCCATGCCCGCCGCGACGCCCGCCCGCAGGTACTCGACGCCGTCGGCGAGCGTGTAGGCCAGCTCCAGGTCGCAGGTCGCGCCGGCCTCCTGGATGTGGTAGCCGGAGATGCTGATGGAGTTGAACTTCGGCATCTTCTCGCTGGTGTACGCGAAGATGTCGGAGATGATCCGCATCGACGGGCCAGGCGGGTAGATGTAGGTGTTGCGGACCATGAACTCCTTGAGGATGTCGTTCTGGATGGTCCCGGAAAGCTGCTCCGGCGCGACGCCCTGCTCCTCGGCCGCCACGATGTAGAGGGCGAGGATGGGCAGGACGGCGCCGTTCATGGTCATCGACACCGACATGCGGTCCAGCGGGATGCCGTCGAAGAGCTGCCGCATGTCGTAGATCGAGTCGATCGCCACCCCGGCCATGCCCACGTCACCGGCGACCCGCGGATGGTCGGAGTCGTAACCGCGGTGGGTGGCCAGGTCGAACGCCACCGACAGGCCCTTCTGCCCGGCGGCCAGGTTACGGCGGTAGAAGGCGTTGGAGTCCTCGGCCGTGGAGAAACCCGCGTACTGGCGGATCGTCCAGGGCTGGTTGACGTACATGGTGGGGTACGGGCCGCGCAGGTAGGGCGCGGCACCGGGGTAGGTGCGCAGGAAGTCGAGGCCGTCCAGGTCTGCGGCCGTGTAGAGGGGCTTGACCGCGATGCCTTCCGGCGTCTCCCACGGCTCGCCCGCCGGTTCTGGGCCCTCCTGCGAACGTAGGGGGTCGAGCGGGATGCCGGAGAAGTCCGGGATCATCGGGTCACCTCCAGGTCGTCGAACGTCTCGCTGAGCACGGCCAGCACGTCGCAACCGGCGTGCAGGTTGGCGTCCACGCCTTCGTACCGTCCCCTACCCGCCAGCCACACCTTTCTCGCGCCCGCCCTGTGCAGGGCGGCGGCCACGGCGGTGGCGTGCTGGTCGTACAGCTTGTCGCTGGAGCACAGGCAGGCCACGGCGGCGCCGCTGACGGCGAACGCGGTCGCGATCTGCTCGGGGTCCGTGCCGGGGCCGGCCGTCTCGGTGGCCAGGCCGCCCGCCTGGAACAGGTTCGCGGCGAACGCGGCTCTGGCGGTGTGGGCGGCCAGGGGGCCGATCGTGGCGAGGAACACCTTGGGGCGGTCGGGCCGGGCGTCGGCCAGGGCGCGCAGGCGTTCGAACGGCTCGGCGTACCGCACCGAGGGCAACGCGCTCGCCTGCGCCGTATCAGGACCGGCCGGGGCGGGGCGGCTGCGCAGGGGCTTCTCGTTGACGTCGGGGTACTCGCTGACCCCGGTGATGGGCAGGCGGCGGCGGGCGATGTCGTCGGCGCGGCGGGCCCGCGTGGCGGCGATCCGCCCGGACACCAGGTCGCCGGCCGCCACGATCCCGCCGGCCGCCTCGATCTCCTGGAAGAACGCCCAGGCGGCTTGCGCGAGGTCGGCGGTGCGGCGCTCCACGTACCAGGAGCCGCCCGCCGGGTCGATCACCCGCCCCAGCCCCGACTCCTCCAGCAGCAGCGACTGGGTGTTGCGGGCGATGCGGCGGGAGAAGGCGTCCGGCAGCCCGAGGCAGGCGTCGAACGGCTGCACGGTGACCGCCTCCGCCCCGCCCACCCCGGCGGCGAAGCAGGCGACGGTGGTGCGGAGCATGTTCACGTACGGGTCGCGGGAGGTCATCATGGCGGAGCTGGTGACGGCGTGCTGCCGCTGGCCGCCCGCGCCAGGGGCGCCGCACGCCTCGGCGACCCTGGCCCACAGGCGGCGCGCGGCCCGCAGCTTGGCGATGGTGGCGAACTGGTCGGCGGTGGCGGCGTACCGGAATTCGAGCTGCCCGAGCGCCTGCTCCACGGACAGCCCGCCACCGGTGAGGGCGCGCAGCTCGGCGACGCCCAGGGCGGTCGAGCAGGCCAGCTCCTCGGCGTCGCTGCCGCCCGCGTCGTGGTACGGCGTCGCGTCCACGGTGACGGCGCGCAGCCCGGGGTGCCCGGCGGCGCAGCGCAGGGCCAGCTCGACGCCGCCGGTCCCGAGCACGGCGGAGGCCCCGAGGTTGCCGCTCGGCCCGTTCCCGTCGCCCGCGAGGGCGAACAGGGCCCCGGCGGCCTCCAGGGTGCGCTCCCCCGCCTCCAGCACGATCGGCGCCAGGTCCAGGTAGACGTCCTTGAGCACCGCGCCCAGCTCGCCCACCGGGATCGCGCCGTCGCCGACCACCAGCCAGAGCGAGGTGACCCCGTTCTCCAGATCGGCGAGCACGGCCTCGGGGTCGGCCACGGCGTGCCGCTGCCGCACGTCCCACCCGGCGACGGCGCGAGCACCGCGCACGTAGGGGGCGGCGCCGGGCGACCCGGGATCGCCTGGCAGGTCGTCGGCGTCGTAGAGCGGCGCGACGGTCACCCCGTCGTAGGTCCGCCGCGACAGCACCTCCTCAGGCGCCCCGCCCTCGGCTCCGGACTTGCGCAGCACCTCCGCCGCCAGCGCGCGCCAGTCGTCTCGTGAGATGGACGCGAACCCCGCTGCCAGTTCCATGGTTCGGATAGTAGGCGGAACGGCGGCGCACCAGTAACCCCGGGGCCGCCCGACATGATCGCGCCGGGATCGCGCCGTGACCCGCCCGCCACCCCGGGCGACGTGTCAGGTGAGGGGCGCCTCCCAGGACAGCCGCCACGTGACCGGCCCGACGATCCCGTCGGCGGGCACGTTCTGCTCCCGCTGGAACCGCAGGCACACGTTGCGCGACTCGGCCCCGTAGGCTCCGTCCACGTCCAGCGTGTAGCCGCGTTTCTTCATCTGCCCCTGCCACGCGCGCACGTCCGGGCCCCGCATGACCGGCGGGTACTTCAGCAGCCGTCCGGGGAACGGCGGCGCGGCGGGCGGTTCCGGGGTGCCGTTGTCGCCGCCCGGGCGGGGCGCGCCGCGTTTGACCCAGGCGTAGAGGGGCTCGCCGGGACAGTCGGTGGAGTAGCCGTCGCGGTGGCCCTTGATCTCCTTGCCCGCGCGGCCGTAGTCCTTCACGTACTGGACGGCGTCGAGGATGCCGTGCAGGATCCCGTCGGGCGGCTCGACGAGGCCGCTGTTGCCGACCAGCCCGAGCACCGCGTAGTGGCCGGCGTTGAGCCCTGAGCCGTTGGCGGCGGGCAGGTGGTGGAGGCCGCGTCCTTCGAACACCGTCCGGTGCGGGCAGCAGACGTAGGAGTTGCCCGTGAAGTAGACGGTCCCGGCCCTGCGAGCCAGCCAGCTCTGGTTCTCGGTGCGGGGGCACCAGATCTCGCCGTGGTACAGCTCGCGCGTGATGCTGAAGCGCCCCCGCCGGTGCGGGGCGAAGGACTGCTGCCGCCCGACGCGCACCTGCCACCCGCCGCCCGGCGCTTTCTCCCGCAAGGACGCCGGCGCGCCCGTCAGCAGCACGGCGAACATGAACGCCTCGGCGGCGGCCCGGTCTTCCAGCGTCAGGTGGTTCCTCGTGCCGAACGAAGCCTCCATGAACAACGCGAGCTGCGCCCTGGTGAGGGAGAGCAGAAAGTCGTGGCTGGGCACGCCGCCGGGCGCCACCTCGCTCAGCCGTCGCCCGGCGTCCGCCGGCAGGTGGAATCCGTCCGAGGTCTCCCGCCAGCCGGGCCCGACGGCTGACGTGAGCGCCGCACGCATTCTGGCCACACCGATGGAGTCCTTCCGCCCGCCCGTGGCGAGCCAGGCGACGACCTCCACGACGGCGTCGGACCACTTCGCCTCACCGGGCAGATCCGCGCACGGCGCCGCCAGCGCGACCCGGTCCGCGTGCCCCATCGTCTCCGTGGTCACCCACAACCGCTCGGAGTCCGCGCCCGCGCGCCGCCGCTCGACGGGCCAGCGGTGCTGAGGGGTGGTCAGCGAGGAGTGGCCTGCGCCTTCCATGCGCACCATCTCCCGGGGACGGGCGGGGAAGACGCACACCTCCAGCACGGGCTGCCACTGCGACATGCCGGTCCCGTGGTCAAGGGTGAGCACCAGGTCGCCGGCGCGCAGGCGCGTGTAGGACGTCCAGCCCCGCCGCGTCAGGATCTCGGTCTCCTCGTCCGCGCAGTAGCCGATGTCGATCCAGCCGTTGCCGTCCATGTGGTAACCCTGGATGGAGCGGACCATGGCGACGCATTGGTCGTGGTCCGCCACGATGCCGGGCGAGACCAGACCGCCCGTGTAGTGGACTTTGACTCCCTTGGTGGAGTCGAGCTGTGTGTAGTCGCCGCGCGGCGGGCGTGCCAGCCAGTCGCGCCGCATGACCAGGTCGATGGCCACGGTGCTCTCCGGGGGTCGAGAACATGATGACCGAGCGTAACCCGATCGATGCGGCGCGGTCCTCGTGATCCGCTATTTGCTACGGCCTGATCACCCGCTGTTCCGTCACGATGGCGCTGATCAGGTCGTGCGGGGTGACGTCGAACGCCGGGTTGAGCGCCCGCGTGCCCTCCGGGGCGACCCGCACGCCCCTGACGTTGACGATCTCCTCGTCGCCGCGGTCCTCGATCTCGATGTGGTCGCCGGACGGGGTGCCGGGGTCGATGGTGGACTCGGGCGCGACGACCACGAACGGCACCCCGGCCCGTTCCGCGCCGAGGGCGAGCGCGTACGAGCCGATCTTGTTGGCGGTGTCGCCGTTGGCGGCGATGCGGTCGGCGCCGATGAGCACCGCGTCCACCTCGCCCCTGGCCAGCAGGTACGGCCCGGCGGAGTCGGCGATGAGCCGGTGCGGCGCGCCCATCCTGGCCAGCTCCCAGGTCGTGAGCCTGGCGCCCTGGAGCAGGGGCCGGGTCTCCAGCGCGAGCACCTCGGCCAGCCGCCCGCGCTCGTGCAGGGTCTGGACGACGCCGAGCGCGGTGCCGCGTTCGACGGCGGCCAGGCCGCCTGTGTTGCACACGGTCATGATCCGCAGGCGGTCGCCTTCGAGCAGGCCGGCGCCGCGTTCGCCCATGGCACGGCAGGCGGCGAGGTCGTCGTCGCGGACCTTCAGCGCCGCGGCGAGCACGGCTTCGCGGCCTTCCGCCAGGCGGGCGGCGGCCCGGTCGACGCCCCAGGCGAGATTGACGGCGGTGGGGCGGGCGGCGCGCAGCGCGGCGATCTGGGCGCTGTCGCCGTCGGCCAGCACGACGCCGAGCGCTCCCGCCACCCCGAGCGCCGGCGCGCCGCGCACGGCCAGCCGCTGGATGGCCTCCACCAGCTCGGCGACGGTGTGGATGCGCAGCATGACCAGCTTGTCGGGGAGCAGGGTCTGGTCGACGAGCTCGACGGCGTCATCGACCCAGTCAATGGTCCTCACACGCAAACGCTAACTTAATCCGGCGAAAGCGGTCAGCGTTCCGCGAGGACGATGACCGAGTCCCGGCGGCCCAGCACGATCGGCTCGGACTTGTCGGGGTTGAGCACGATGCCGTAGTGGGGCGGGTCGTTGCGCGCGGTGGCGTTGCGGTAGCCGATCGCGGTCTCGCCCCTGCGCCGCGCCGACTCCACGACGGTGGCGAACGACACGCGGGTGCCGGTCTTGACGTAGTCGCCGGCGGGGCGGGGGTAGATCTCCGAGCCGGTCGAGTCGAAGAGGTAGGCGAAGACGTCGGCGAGGTGCCGGTTCTCGGCGAGCTGGGCCAGGAGCAGGCCGATGACGGTGTCGCTGATCACGATGTCGTCGGCCTCGGTGACCTCGGCCAGGGCGCGGTTGTTCTCGTCGTGCATCTCGCTGACGATCGAGTAGTGCTCGCCGAGCGTGCTCTGCATGTCGCGCAGCTGCAGCAGCGTCATGAGGGTGCGGGTGTCGGCGTGGTGGGGGTCGAAGCGGTCGTCGGAGAGCACGATGACGTGCTGGAAGAGGCCGACGCCGAGCGACTCCAGGGCGAACCTGTCGGTGGTGTCGCAGTCCTTGACGTTCACGGTGAGGTTGCGCAGGCCCGTGAGTTCCGTGCCGGCCTTGGGGTGGTCGGCGGCGACCTCCAGGACGGAGCCGGGGGCCACGTAGCCGTCGAGGTAGCGGATGATCTGCTCGGCGCGGCCGTTCCAGTTCAGCAGGAGGGTGCGCTCGGGCTCGGTGGGCACCGTACCGGTGGTGACGATGGCCGACTCGTCGATGGCGGGCTTGCCGACGGCCAGCCGTACGTGGGAGTCGTCGTGGGCGATGACGATGACCTCGTCGTCGGCGTTGACGACGGTGTCGGCGGGCGGGTTCAGCACGACGCCGGAGGGGCGGCGCAGGCCGATCGCGGAGGCGGTCTGGTAGGCGTGCAGCGCCTCGCCGTAGGTGACGCCGACGAGCTTCTTCGGGGTGCGCAGGTAGATCTCGCCGCCGTCGAAGTTCAGCAGGTCCATGCAGACGACGGACATCCCGGACTGGCGGGAGGACTGCACGATGAGCCGGGAGGCGGTGTCGTCGGAGTCGACGAGGTGCACGTCCGGGCCGCCTGCCAGGCGGGCGGCGGCGGCGTTGCGGCTGGAGGTGAGGCCGGCCACCACCGGCGGGTGGGCGCCGCGCCGCTTGGCGAGCGCGAGCAGGATCTTGATCACGTGGGCGTCGGGGTCCTCCTTCTCGGGTGAGAGGACGACGACGGAGCGGGCCGCGGCGAGGTTCATCAGCGCGAGGTCACGCGGCTCGGTGGGGCGGCCGGTGCGGCAGACGACGCGGGTCCTGCCGAGGTCGCCGACGTGCTCGCGGATGGCCTCCTCCATCTCGAGCTTGTCCCGTTCCGCCAGTACGGCGATCACGGAGCCCTTCTGGCTGGCGTGCGCCTTGACCAGCTCGGCGACGATCGTGAACACCTGGTCGGACCAGCCGAGGACGACCGTGTGCCCGGCCTCCACGATCCGTGAGCGCCCCCTGCGCAGCCGGTCCACCCTCTGCTTGAGGCCGTTGGAGAGCAGGCCGACGAGCATGCTGACGATGAACAGGCCGCCGAGCGAGCAGGCGAACATCACGGTCATGTACGCCAGCGAGCCCTTGTCGCTGGCGACCTTGCCGGGGGTCAGGGCGTGCATGAGGGCGATCCAGAGCACCTCGCCCGCGTGCCTCACGCCTTCGGGCTCGCCGGGGGCCAGCCACATGGTGAGCGTCGCCACGACCACGATCAGCCCGACCGACACCACGGCGAGCCAGCCGATCAACGACGCCGTGCCCCTGGACATGGTGTTGTCGAACCAGTACCGCGCCCGCTCGCGGAACGTGATCTTCGACACTTCCCCGATACCTCCAAGTAAGGAGTGATTTGGCCCGAAGACACGGTACCGGGCGATCTTCCCTTCCGCATGGCGACGAGCAACCATCCCGCACCGCCAAAATCCCCGACACGCCCCGATAAACCCGAAACATACCGACGCCACCCACGCTCCGGCACCGGCCCCGGACGACACACCCCCGCAGCCGGTACGCTGAGGACGAAACCCAGCGGATCCCCAGCCAAAATGCTTCGACATCCGGCCCAGAGACGGAGATCATTAACGGTATGTCTGTGATCAGGGAGGTGCCGTTCTCCAGCCCCGAGTCCTCTGAGCTCCCGATGAACATCTGGATCGACGACGCCGACTCGGCCATCGACGTCATCGACGCGCTGGCACTGTCACCGTTCGCGACGGGCGCGCAGCCGTGGTCGCGCCTGGCCAACCTGGAGCGCGTCCGCCCGGAGGCCACGCTCACCCCCGCCGGCGGGCAGGTGCTGCGCACCGCGCGGGTCGAGGACGGCTCGGAGTCGCGGCTGATCAGCGGCGACGGCTGGACCCTGCGGGTCATCCGGCACCGCAACCGCACCGCGACGGTGAGCGTCACGGCGGTCAACGAGGACCTGGCCAAGACCGTGCTGGCGGAGAGCATCGAGGGCGCCGAGGAGCCCGTGCCCGAGGCCGACCACGTCGAGATGGGCTTCTGGTGGCGGGGCATGCACGGCGGCACCCGCTCGGAGAAGCCGATCACGGCGCAGCCCTGGGACGAGATCAGCTCCAACTACTCGGCCAAGGTCCGCCCGGCGCTCGACCGGCTCATGTCGATCACCCCGGCCGACGTCAACGGCCGCCTCATCCTCCTGCACGGCCAGCCGGGCACCGGCAAGACCACCCTGCTGCGCTCGCTGGCCAAGCAGTGGCGCGACTGGTGCCAGGTCGACTGCGTGCTCGACCCGGAGCGGCTGTTCAACGAGCCCGGCTACCTGATGGAGGTGGCGGTCGGCTACGACACCGACGAGGACGCCCAGCGCTGGCGCCTGCTCGTGCTGGAGGACTGCGACGAGCTGATCAGCTCGGGCGCCAAGGCCCAGGCGGGGCAGGGGCTGTCGCGCCTGCTCAACCTGACCGACGGCCTGCTCGGGCAGGGCCGCGACGTCCTCGTCGCGATCACCACCAACGAGGACCTGACCCGCCTGCACCCCGCCGTCGTCCGGCCCGGCCGCTGCCTGGCGCAGGTCGAGGTGGGGCCGCTGAGCAAGGAGGAGGCGGTCACCTGGCTCGGCTCCTCCCAGGGGGTCGGGCCGTCGGGGGCGACGCTGGCGCAGCTCTACGCGCTGCGGTCCGGGCGCGAGATCACGCCGGTGCCCGGCGACGAGTCCACGGGCCTGTACCTCTGACCGTGCCGGCTGGGCCCGCCCGCCCGGGCCCAGCCGCGATCAGGTCAGGTACGTGTGCAGCCTGCGCGCCTCCCGGACGAAGTTGTTCGACGCCCGCCGCTGGGCCGGCTCCGCGACGCACGGCAGCGCCCCGCGCGCCCCGGCCCACCGCGCCGCCCGCGACGCGAACGTGAGGCCCTGCGTGTGCCGGCTGTGCGGCCGCTCCCCCGGCCCCGGCAGGAACACGGCCAGGAAGCCCGTCATGACCCGCCACACCTCCCGGTGCGCGCCGAGCGCCGCCGCGCTCTCCAGCGTCTCGAACACCGGCCCCGGCTTCAGGTCCGACCTGCGCACCAGCAGCGCGAGCTGCCGCCCCACCTCCTCGGCGGCCAGCTCCCCCCGCGCGGCCAGCTCCACCAGCGGCCTGGCCCGCTCCTCCGGGCCGGCGCACCGGGACCGGTCGGCCACGAAGTACGCCTGCACGAGCGCGGCCGCCTCGCCCATCGGCCCGTCCGCCAGCGCCAGCGCCCACGCCTGCGCGTGCTCGGTGCGGGCCCGCTGCCATCGCTCGGTCAGGTGCGGGACCAGATGCGCCGCGACGGCCTCCCTGTCGGACGGCATCAGGTACGGCCACCAGCGCAAATAACCGTCGTGCTCCTTCAGCCGATGCGCCACGGGGCCGTCCATCGGCGTCGTGGCGAGGTGGGCCGTCAGCTCGTGGAGCACCGCGCCCGTGCCTGCCTGCTCCCGGTCCTCGCGGTAGGCCTGCCTGTCGCCGCATTCGGGTGTCCCGGCGGGCGGGTAGTACCACCAAGTGATCTCGGCGACGGGTTCCGGGCGTTCGCCGCTCATCCAGCGGGCCGCCTCCCGTCCCGCTGAGGACGTCAGCCGCCCGGCCCGCGCCAGCGCCTCGGGCGTCGTGTCGCGCGGCAGCCGCAGGAGTGCCTGCCTCAGGTCGGCCGGCAGGGCCTCGACGCCCGCGCGCTCGTAGCCCGCCAGCCGGTCCACCAGCACGCCGGGGTCCAGGTGGCCGGTCGCCGAGGTGGGCTCGGCCAGCAGGTGCGGGGGCAGCGTCCCGGCCTCGATCGCGTCACACACCTCGGCCCAGCGGCGCAGCAGGAACAGGTGCGGGCCTGGCACGTCACCGGCCTCGGGCAACCGCGCAGAAGCACGCCCCTCGCCCGGATGCCCCATCACCAGGCGCGCGATCTCCCACGCCCAGTGCCAGACCGCCTGCCACGCCCCGGCCGGCGGGGTCACGCCGGGCCACAGCTCCGCCAGCCGGGCCGCCAGCCCGCCGCGGTCGCTCCCGTACAACCGCACGACCCCGGCCAGCCACAGCTCGGCGGCCTCCCACCGGCCTCCGTCCGGCAGCCCTTCGACGTCCCCCGCCACCACGACGGGCCCGGGGAACGCGGCGGCGGGCACCGGCGCGGGCAGCGGCACCGGCACGAACCCCTCGGAATCCCGTGAATCCTCGGCGGTCTCCCCGCCGAACACCGACGCCAGCGTCTCGCGCAGCTCCTGCGGCAGCACCGTGGCCGCCTCCCGCACGGCCCGCGCCCCCTCCTCGCCGAACCGCTTGCCGTGCTTGACGGCCAGCCGCACCGCCCGCCCCTGCACGTCGGCGGACTCGCACGCGAACGCGTACCCCACGGCCGGAGCCAGCGAGCCCAGCTCGGCGCCGGGGTCGCGGGCGATCTCGTCGAGCCAGGTCAGCCCGGCGGTCAGCAGCTTGCGCTCACCCCTCGACAGCAGCGCGGGCACCGCCTCCCGCACGTCGCCCGGGTCGAGGTCGTCCAGCCGCCGCAGGTGCCTGAGCGCCGGCTCCGCCACGGCGCCGGGCGCTACGGGCAGCAGCCGCAGGTAGTCGCGGCGGCGCTTGCTCACCTCGTCGTACGTGGGATCGAGCAGCTCGTGCAGGCGTACGAAGAAGCGCAGGTCGGCGGCCTGCCCGCCGCGCAGGAAGCGCCGCAGGCAGCCGTCGAGCAGCACGTCGCGCCCGATCCGGCCCTCGGCCTGCAGCTTCCTGAGCGCGGCCAGCCAGCTCCTGGGCGCGGGCGGGTCGGCGCGTTCGTCACGCAACAGGGCGCCGACGCCTTCCGCCTCGAACAGGCGGGGCAGGAGGTGGTCGAGCAGCGGGTCGTCGCGCAGCTCGGCCGCGATGGGGGTGGTGGCGGCCCAGGCCACGACGAGCGGGTCGTGCTCGGGCGGGGTGGCGGCGCCGCGGCGCAGCATGGCCAGCACCAGCCCGGCCATCGGGTCCCGTGCGCCGCGGCGGCGAGGGGTGGTGCGCAGCTTGAGCGTGGCGCGGGCGGCGAAGTCGGCCTGCCAGGCGGCCGGGCGAGCCGACAGGACGCGTTCGAGGACGGTGACGGTGCGCTGGTCCCAGGTCCAGCGGTCCTGGAGGTCGCGGCGGCTCAGCCAGGCGGCCACGGCCGCGGCGCCGCCGATCGCCGCCGCGCCCGCCACCCGCAGCGGCGCGGCCCAGCTCTCGCCGGGGCCCATGGTGGCGGTCCTGAACCAGTGGGCGTCCCACTGCCAGCGTTCGTGTTCCTCGACGCGCTGGCCTTCGCGTTCTTGCGCGCGTACGTAGGCGCGCCAGGCCGCCTCGTTCTCGCGCGCACGCCTGGCTTCGCGTTCGTGCCATCTGGTGGTGGCGCGTTCCTCCGCCACGAGGAGGTGGGCGGGCAGGGCGGCGGCCACCTCGCGGCGGGCTCGCTCGTCCAGGGCCAGGACGTGGTCCGCCACCAGGTCCAGGTCGCCGGTGTCGAGCACGGCCAGCACCGCCTCCCACACCGGCCCGCCCCCCACCCCCACGCCGGGCGCGGCGGCGCCGGGCGCCGTCACGGTGTGACCTCCACCGCCAAGCGCGCGGCGATCCTGGCCGACAGCACGTGCTTGCACGGCCCCCGAGACCCCCGATGATCGAACCACCACGCACACGTGCAGGCCCCTTCACCGATCCGCACCCGCCGCACCCCGCCCTCGGTGGTGACCTCCGCCTGGTCGTCGGGAAGCAACCGGACGGCCCCGGCGTCGACGAGGGCGCGGGCCGAGGTGAGGCGCGGGTTGAGCTCGGCCACCTGGTCCTGGTCGTAGGGCAGCTCGCGATGGAAGTGCGCGGCCTCGTGCAGGTCGTAGCCGACCCGGCCGGAGGTGCCGAGCTGGGTGAGCGCGGCGCGTACCCGCGAGATGGGCAGGCCGGAGCGGTCGGCGAGGAGGCCGAGCTCGACGGTGGGCTCGAAGTTGAGCAGCATGCCGATGACGTCGGCGTCGGCGGCGGCCTCGTCGGTGGCGAGGTCGTCGAGGACCTGGCCCTCGCCGGAGAAGCCGCGCGACGGCTGCGGCGAGACGGCGAGCGTGTAGCGCATGCCCGGCAGTTCCAGCTCCCACGCGCTCGCGGTGGACGACCCGTCGGCGGGCCCGTAGACGCGCAGCGCCTTGGCGAACCTGAGCAGGGGCAGCAGCGTGGCGACCCGCGTGGTGCCGGACAGGCAGACGCCGCCGCGCGCCGCGCCGGAGGACAGGCGCAGGTCGCGGCCGGCGGGGACGGCCCAGACGGTGGAGCGGGCGCCCTTGGGCAGGGACCGCAGGAACCGTACGGCCTGCGGCCCCGCCAGCTCGGCCCGCAGGTCCCATCCGGCGGCCATGACCTGCACCTCGGCGAAGCCGCGCAGCCATCGGGACGGCAGCGGCACCTTCTTCTCCACGACGGCGCCGTCGAGGGTGGTGACGGTCAGCTCGTCGGCGCCGACGCCGACGTGCAGCGGGTCCTTGCCACCGACCCTGGCCAGCGCTTCGCGGAGCGGGCCGTTGACGTCGACGTTCGTGGTGCCGCGGTCGAGCACCTCGCCGTCGAGGGCGGTCACGTCGAGCCGGGCGTAGACGCCGCCGCAGGCGGAGAACGACTCGAAGCGCAGCCGTTCGCCGTCGCAGGTCACGACAGGGTCGCGGGTCCAGCCGGGGCGGGGCTGGTGGTAGCGGGTGAGCGCCACGTCGGCCACCGCCAGCAGCCCGGCGGCGGCCGGCGCGGCCTGGGTGAGCAGCCCGCTGAAGAACTTGGGGTGGGCCTGCGGGCCGGATAACGCCGTGCCGCCGGAGGTCATGAGGCCGAGCTTGCCGTCGGCCAGCACGGAGGGCCCCGTGTAGGTGTATGCCTGTACCGCTGAAGTCATGTCCCGAACCTTAGAGTTGATCACCGACACAATCGGGGCCGGTACGTAAACCATCCGATGTGCGACATGGAGTGCGAAACCACAATGTGCCTGGTGCTCACCGTCGATCTGGCCCATGTCGCCTTCGCCCGCCTGACGGTCCCCGACGAGGCAGGCGTGTGGATCAGCGACGAGCGGGCGATCGGCTTTCCCGCGACCCAGCTCGTCCCGTCCTGGACGGCGCGCACCCCGCCGGGCACCTGGATCGAGGTCGCGCTGCGGGTCAGGACCGCGTCCGGTGATGTCACCAAGTGGTACGTGATGGGCCGGTGGTCCGAGCAGGGCAGTCCGCGCACCTCGGTGCCGGGGCAGGGGGACGAGCACGGGGACGTGGCGGTGGACACGTTCGTGGCCAGGCAGCCGGTGACGGCCTACCAGGTGCGGGTGACCCGCCACGGAGACGATGACAACGCCCGGATCACGGGGCTGGGGGTGATGGCCTCGGCGTTGCCCCGGCTGCCGCCCGCGCCGAGCGCGCCTGGCCCCGGCGGGGCCGTCGAGCTGGCGGTGCCCCGGCGTTCGCAGCACGCGCACGCCGGTCACCACGTGCGTTACGACGGCGGCGGCGTCAACTGGTGCAGCCCCGCCTCGGTGGCGATGGTGCTGGCGTACTGGGACCGCGGGCCGGCGCCGGGCGAGCTGGCCTGGGTGGGGGACGGCGATCCCGCGCCCGCCGTGGACCACGCGGCGGCCGGCACGTACGACGAGAGTTACCAGGGCACCGGCAACTGGCCGTTCAACGTGGCGTACGCGGGCCGGTTCGGGCTGGCCGGGTTCGTGACAAGGCTGCGGTCGGCGGCGGAGCTGGAAGTGTTCGTGCGGGCCGGGATCCCGGTGATCACGTCGCAGTCGTTCAAGGTGCACGAGCTGCCCGGTTCGTGCTACTCCACCAGCGGCCACATCCTGGTCGTCACGGGTTTCACAACCGGCGGCGACATAGTGGTCAACGACCCGGCCGCGCCTCGCGACGCCGAGGTCCGGCGGGTCTATCCACGGGCGGCGTTCGAGCACGTGTGGCTCAGGAGCTCCGGCAGCGGCGGCATCGCGTACGTGCTGCACCCCCCCTGCGTTCCTCTTCCTCCCTGTACCAACGGCAATTGGTGAGTTCATGAGCATTCGACCGATCGACGTGGCCCATATCGACGGCGGCCCGCAGTGGGTGGAGGCGGTGGCCACGCCCTCCGGTGCCGAGGTCTGGTGGGACGAGCCGCGCCCGCACGAGGGCGGCAGGCGCTGCGTGGTGCGCCGCCTGCCCGACGGCTCCCGCGTGGACGCGCTGCCCGCCGGGTGGAACGCCCGCAATCGCCTGGTCGAGTACGGGGGCCGCTCGTGGCGTCCGCTGCCCGGCGGCGGGCTGGTCTTCACGAACTGGGCCGACCAGCGCCTGTACCGGCTCGGCGAGAACGGCGGCGATCCCGTGCCGCTCACCCCGGAGGGCCCGTCGCGCTACGGCGACCTGTACCTGCCGCCGGGCAGGGGCGAGGTGTGGGCGGTCAGGGAGATCGCGGACGTGCGTGACCTGGTGGCGGTGCCGCTGGACGGCGGCCCGGTCAGGGTCGTCGCCAAGGCGCAGCACTTCCTGATGAACCCGCGCGTCTCCCCCGACGGCCGGTGGGTCTCCTGGATCGGCTGGGACCACCCGAACATGCCGTGGGACGGCACCGAGCTGTGCGTGGCACCGCTGGCCGGGGACGGCACGGCCGGGCCGTACGAGGTCGTCGCGGGCGGGCCGGACGAGTCGGTGTCGCAGGCCGAGTGGCGCGACGACGCGAGCCTGTACGCGGTGACGGACCCGACCGGCTGGTGGAACGTGCACGTCGTCCCCCTGGACGGCTCCCCCGGCCGCAACCTCACCCCGCTGGAGCTGGAGTTCGGCGCGGCGGCCTGGAAGCCGGGCCTGACCTGCCTGGCCGTGGCCGAGGACGGCCGCCTGGCCGTCGTCTACGGCACCGCCGACCACCGGCGCCTGGGCGTCCTGGACCCGGAGACGGGCGAGCTGCGCGAGCTCGGCGGCGCGGCCACCCACTGGTCGTCCACCGTGTCGGTCGCGGGCGGCAAGGTGGCGGCGGTGAAGGCGACGCCGTACACGCCGCTGGAAGTCACGCTCGTCGGCCTGGCCGACGGCGCGCACGAGGTGGTGTCGCCGCGCAAGGATCTGCCGGACCGCGAGCTGCTGCCCACCCCTGAGGCGCTGACGATCGAAGGGGTGCACACGCACCTGTACCCGCCGTCCGGGGTGCGGGGGCCGGGCCCGTACGTGATCTTCGCGCACGGCGGCCCCACCGGGAACCTGCCGGTCATGCTCGACCTGGAGATCGCCTACTTCACCAGCAGGGGCATCGGCGTGGCCGTGGTCAACTACGGCGGCTCGACCGGCTACGGCCGCGCCTACCGCGAGCGGCTGCGCCACCAATGGGGCGTGGTGGACGTGCAGGACTGCGCCAAGGTGGCGCGCGGCCTGGTCGAGCTGGGCCGGGCCGACGCCGCGAAGCTGGCCATCAGGGGCGGCAGCGCGGGCGGCTGGACGACGGTGGCGGCACTGGTGCACAGCGACGTGTTCGCGGGCGGGGTGGCGCACTACGCGATCACCGACCCGGAGAGCTGGGCCGCCGAGACGCACGACTTCGAGTCGCGCTACCTGGACGGCCTGGTCGGCCCGCTGCCGGAGACGCGGCAGCGCTACACCGAGCGCTCCCCGCTGCTGAACGCCTTCCGCGCCTCCGGCCCCTGCCTGATGCTGCACGGCCTGGAGGACGCCATCGTGGACGTCTCGCAGGCCGAGCGGTTCACCGCCGAACTGGACAGGCACGGCAAAGAGTGGGCCCTGCTGACCTTCCCCGGCGAGCAGCACGGCTGGCGCAGGGAGGAGACTGTCGTCGCGGTACTGGAGGCCGAGCTGGCCTTCTACGGGCTGATCTTCGGCATGGAGACGCCCGGGGTGCCGCCGCTGACCTTGAAGGGACGAGAGTGAAGAGCGTTGCCGAGATCTGCTCGGATCTGATCAGGTTCGACACCACCAACCCGGGCTCGGGAGAGCGCCCGGCCGCCGAGTACGTCGCCACGCTGCTGGCCGACGCGGGCCTGGAGCCGGTGGTGTTCGAGTCGGCGCCCAAGCGGACCACGGTCGTGGCCAGGATGGCGGGCGACTCCCCCGACGCGCTGCTCGTGCACGGCCACCTCGACGTGGTGCCCGCCGACCCGGCCGAGTGGCGGATGCACCCGTTCTCCGGGGAGATCGAGGACGGCTGCGTCTACGGGCGGGGCGCGGTCGACATGAAGGGCTCGTGCGCCATGACGCTGGCCACCGTGCTCGGCATGCGGGCGCGCGGCGAGCGGCCCAGGCGGGACCTGGTGCTGGCGTTCCTGGCGGACGAGGAGGCCACCGGCGACTACGGCTCGCGGCACGCCGTGACCGAGCACCGTGAGCTGTTCGACGGGGTGAGCGAGGCCATCAGCGAGTCGGGTGGCTTCAGCGTGGACTCCCAGGGGCACCGGGTGTACCCGATCGCGGTCGGCGAGCGCGGCACCGCCTGGATGAAGCTGACCGCGCACGGCGTGGCCGGTCACGGGTCCCGTCCCGCCGTGGACAACCCGGTCGCCACCCTGGTGCACGCGCTGTCGCGGGTGGCGGCGTACCAGTGGCCGGTGCGGCTCACCCCGACCGTCGCGGCGCTCATCCGCGACCTGTCGGAGATCACCGGCCAGCCGATCGACCTGGACCGGCTGGACGCCGAGGCGGCCCGGCTCGGGCCGCTCGGCAGCCTGTTCAAGAGCCAGATCCGCAACTCGGCTAACCCCACCATGCTGGACGCCGGGTACAAGGTGAACGTCGTGCCCTCGACGGCCGCCGCCCACGTGGACGGGCGGTTCATGCCGGGCACGCAGGAGGAGTTCCTGGCCACGATCGACGAGCTGCTCGGGCCGAAGGTCACCCGCGAGTTCGTGAACCTGGAGGACGCGCCCGACGCGCCGTACCCGTCGGCGTTCTTCGACGAGCTGGCCGGGGCGCTGGTGGCCGAGGACGGGCTGGCCAGGCCGGTGCCGTACGTGATGGCCGGGGGCACGGACGCCAAGTCGTTCGCCAGGATCGGGATCAAGGGGTACGGGTTCGCGCCGTTGATGTTGCGGCCGGATCTGGACTACTTCGGGATGTTCCACGGGAAGGACGAGCGGGTGCCTGTGGAAGGGCTGGAGTTCGGCACCCGGGTGCTGACCCGCCTGTTCACCTGACGGCGGGCGGGCCGAACCACGTGGTGAGCGCCTCGGCGGCCTCGCCCGGTTCGCCCGCCCACGCCACGTACCCGTCGGGCCGCACCAGCAACGCGCCCGCCCCTCCGAGGTCCCCTCCGAGGTCCGCGCCAAGGTCCGCGCCGAGGTCCGCGCCGAGGTCCGCGCCGAGGTCGCCGCCGGGCTCGGCCCAGGCCGCCAGCACGCGGTCGCGATGCCCCGCCAGCGCGGCTTCCAGCGCGCCCGGCTCCCCGCCCGCGCCACCGGCCTGCGCGCCACCAGCCTGCGCCGCACCCGCCTGGGCGCCACCGGCCTGCGCGCCGCCGGCCTGCGCCGCACCCGCCTGGGCGAGCCCGATCAGCAGCCCGCGCCCGTCCCGCAGCGACTCCGCGACCCCGGCCGCCCCGGTCAATCGCACGTCGGGGACGAACCGCCCGACCAGCGGCTCGGCCGCGCCGGGCGCGTAGTCGATCGCCGTCCCGTCCATCATGCCCGCGAAGTGCCGCCACCCCTCCGGCAGCGCGATCACCTCCTCCAGCACCGCACGCAGCGCGTCCACCTGCGCCCCCGGCCGCATGAGCGCGACCTGGGCCCGCTGGTTCCGCAACACCCTGGCCGCCACCGGATGCCGCTCGGCGGTGTACCCGTCGAGCAGGCTCCCGGGCGCCGCTCCCCGCACCACCAGGCCCAGCCGCCAGCCCAGGTTGAACGCGTCCTGCATGCCGAGGTTGAGCCCCTGGCCGCCGATCGGCGAGTGCACGTGCGCCGCGTCCCCGGCCAGCAGCACTCGCCCCTTCCGGTACGTCTCCGCGTGCCGGGTGTTGTCGCTGTACCGGATCCCGGTCTCCAGCCGTTCGACGACCACCTCCAGCCCCGTCACCCGCCGCAGGCTGGCCTGCAGCTCGGCGGCGGTCACGGGCGTGTCGCGGTCGCCTGGCCCGCCGTCGAACTCGATGGTCGCGATCTCCCCCGGCACCAGCGACAGGTTCACCAGCCCGCCGGGCCCGCGCAGCGAAGAGGTCACCAGGGAGGGGTCCGCCAGCTCGGCCACCGCCGTGCGCCCGGTCATGGTGGGCGGCGTGCCGTCGAAGGCGAAGCCCGCCCGCTTGCGCACCACGCTGCGCCCGCCGTCGCAGCCCACCAGGTACGCCCCGCGCACGATCTGCCCGCCGGCGAGCGTGGCGGTGGCGGCGGAGCCGTCCTGCGTGACGTCCGTGACCGTGCGTCCCTGACGGATCCGCACGCCCATCGCGACGGCCCGCTCGGCGAGGATCTCCTCCAGCCGGTCCTGCTTGAGCATGACGTACTCGGCGCCGCCGGCCGGTTCCAGTAGCGGCATCCCGGCGAAGTGCCCTCTGATCTCGCCCTTGCGCAGCACCTCCAGCATCAGCCCGACGACGTCGGCGCGGGCGGGGCCGGACAGCCCGTCGAGCATCTCCCACTGGGCGCGTTCGACCGGCTCGACGAGCCCGCGCAGGGCCAGTGACTGCACGGTGCGGGCGTTGAGCGAGCGCAGCCCGAGGCTGCGCGTCCTGCGCTCCTCCCCGTCGGCCGCCTCCAGGACCAGCGGGTCCGCGCCGGCCAGCTTGAGCTCGCAGGCCAGCAGCAGCCCGACGGGCCCGCCGCCGACGATGATCACGTCTTCCATCGCCCTACCCCTTACTTACAGTGTAAGTGTACGCCGCAAGTAAAACACGTACACCGTAAGCTCTGTCAAACCGGCACCCTGCGGAAAGGAATGTCACATGGCCCGGCGCGAGCCGCTGAACAGGGAGAAGGTCCTCGACGCGGCCTTGGCCCTGGCTGACGAGGAGGGCCTGGACGGCCTGTCGATGCGCCGCCTGGCCAAGGTGCTCGGCGTGGAGGCGATGTCGCTCTACAACCACGTCTCGAACAAGGCCGACCTGCTCGACGGCATCGCCGAGCGGGTGTTCGCCCAGGTGGAGCTGCCGGACACGGCGCTGCCGTGGCAGGAGCAGATCCGCTCGGCGGCACTGAGCATGTACCGGGCCTTCCGCCGCCATCCGGTGGTGCCGATGGCACTGGTGACCGACCTGGCCAACCCCACCTCCGCGCGGGCCATGTCGCGGGTGGACGCGCTGGTCGGGGCCCTGTACGCGGGCGGCTTCGACGACGAGGGGGCGTGGCGGGCGCTGGGGGCGGTGAACGCGCTGGTGTTCGGCTCGCTGCTGCTGTCCACGGGCGGCTTCGGGGGCGATCCGGGGCCGCACGCGGGCGCGGCGAACGTGGAGATGTACATCACCGAGCTGAACCCCGCCGCGTTGCCGCACTTCAGCAGGCTGCTGCGGTGGACGCGGGGCGGCGGCGTGGATCCGGAGGCCGACTTCGAGCAGGCGCTGGACACTCTTGTCCGCGGACTAGTGGAACAAAGTATTCCGTTCTGATAGAGTGGTCTCAACGAACCGGAAGGGACCCACTCATGAGCGACAGCATCATCATCAGCGGCTGGGACGTTCTCGACGCCTCGCACGAGGCCCTGCGCCAGGCGGTCAGCGGCGTTCCGGCCGGCGGCTGGAGCCTGCCCACGCCGTGCGAGGGCTGGAGTGTCGCCCACGTCCTGCAGCACGCCGCGGGCGACCAGCTCGGCTTCGCCTCCGCCCTCACCGGCGAGCCCGGCCCCTCCTTCAACCCGTTCGAGCCCACGGGCGAGCTCGGCGGGGACGCCGCGGCGTTCCTGGAGGACGCGCTGCGGCGCTCGGCCGCCGCGTGGGCAGGGGTGGACCGGCAGGCCGCCGAGGTGGCGACCCCGGTCCCGCCGCACAAGATGGCGCCCGCGTCGGGCGTGGCGGCGTGCGCGCTGGACGCGGGCGTGCACGCCTGGGACATCGCCATGGCCTGCGGCGGGCCGTCGCCGCTCACGCCCGAGATGGCCCGCCCCATGCTGGAGGTGGCCAGGCGGATCGTCGAGCCGCTGCGCGCCTGGGGCGCGTACGCGCCGGCGCTGGAGTCGCAGCCCGGCGACGACGACGTCATCACGCTGCTGCGCTACCTCGGCCGCGACCCCCACTGGACCCCGGCCGCCTGACGGGTCAGGCGAACTTGCTCTTCGGCCGCTCCTGGAGCTCGCCGTCCACGTACACGTCGAGCTTCTCGTCGTAGAACGCGATCAGCCCGGCGACCCTCGTGCTCTCCGGCAGCGGCGTCCGGTACGACCACGCCAGGTCCTTCTTGCCGTTGACCGACCAGTACTCCGCCGTCCCCTTGTAGGGGCAGTGCGTGGCGGTGTCGGTGTGCTCCAGCAGGTCCAGCCGCACATCGGTCTTCGGCAGGTAGTACCGGACGGGCAGGCCGGTCTCGAAGAGGACGCGCGGGTTGCGGGAGTCGGCCACGGTCACGCCGTCCACCTCGATCCGCACGTGCCGCGAACTGGGCAGGATGTCCACCCTCGTGTACGGGTCGCGCGGGTGGAAGAACACCTCCTCGTCCTCCTCGAACCAGGCGTCCATCGCGTCCCACTCGAAACGGACGTAGCCCCGGATCTGCTCCAGCGGCGAGTCCGGGTAGGCCAGCGCCGCGTCCGCGGCCTCGGCGGTGCCCGACGTGACGGTGTAGACGACCGCGTCGCCCCTGCTCGGGGAGTGCTTGGTGGCTCCCGTGGCCTTCAGCGCGGACTCGTCCACGTCGGCCAGGGGGAAGTAGTAGGTGGGGTAGTACGGGACTTCCCACACCAGGAGGGCGGCGGTGGTGTCGGCCACCACCCGTCCGCCCAGGTAGGTCCGCACGCGCTTGGCCGTGTGCTCGACACGCACCCGGCCGCGGTTCTTGGCATCCATGTTCGCGGCAACCCCGGCGGCGACCCCGCTATTCCGGTGCCGCTAGCTCACACCGAAGGCGGCCAGCGTCGCCCAGGTCGTGAGCGTGCCGACCGCGGCCCCGGCCGCCACCTGGGGCCAGGTGTGGTGCGTGAGACGCACCCTGGCCCAGCACACCAGCGCCACGACGGCGGCCCCCACCAGCGCGGCCGGCCAGGCTGGCAGCACGTGGGCGAACACCACGACCGTGCCGGCGGAGACGGCGGCGTGGAAGGAGATCTTCCAGCGCAGCGTGATCGGCACGGTCACGCCCAGCGCGACCAGCATCGCCGTCACCGTCGCCACCAGCAGCGTCGGCGCGCCCAGCACGACCAGCAGCGCCAGCGCCACCAGCACGGCCGCCACGGCCGCGAGCAGGGGGCCGGTGCGGCGGGCGCGGTCCACGATGTGGTGGGAGTCGAGGCGGCCCGAGCGGACGCCCAGCGCGATCACCGCCGCCGGCACGCCGCCGCAGAACGCCGAGGCCACCAGGCCCCACACTGCGCCCTGCCAGCCCTGGGCCAGGAGGCCGACCAGCGGGGGCATGAGGATCACCAGCACCTGGGGTGCCAGGACATCCGTCACCCGCTTCGCTACCAGGTCGGCCGTCATGTCAGGAAACATTACGCGATCATGGGGGCTGTCCCGTCCAACGGGGTCTGCGACTCAGGGTCCCGTGCGGCGGCGGTGGCGGGCCGGGCGGTCCGGCACGGGGGACGGCTCGGGGTGCGCAGGCGGGCCGGGGCGAGGGCGCGGCGTGAAGAAGTCGTCGCGATCGGGCGGGCGCGAGAAGAAGTCGTCGGGCTCGGGCGGGCGCGAGAAGAAGTCCTCCCCCTCGGAGTCGTGCCCGGGGTCGTGCCCGGAGTCGTGCCCGGGGTCATGGCCGGAGTCGTGCGCGGTCACGGGGCTCGTGTGGCTCCGGGACGCGATCAGCGCGGCCAGCGCCGTCGTGATGGGAACGGCCGCGATGAGCCCCAGCGTGCCCACGATGCTCCGCACGATCTCCTGCGCGATGACCGGCGTCGACATCACCTCCCCCAGCGGCTGGTCCCCGATGCTGAACAGCAGCAGCAGCGGCAGAGAGGCTCCCGCGTACGCCAGGATGATCGTGTTGATCACCGACGCGATGTGCGCGCGCCCGATCCGGCTGGCCGCCCGGTACAGGCGGGCGAAGCCGTAGGACGGGTTGGCGTGGGCCAGCTCGGCCACCGTGACCGACTGCGTGACCGTGACGTCGTCGAGCACGCCGAGCGCCCCGATGATGATGCTGGCCAGCAGCAGCCCCTGCGTGTCGATGGACAGGCTCATGTCCAGGGCGAGCGCGCTGTCGTCGGTGATCCCGTTCAGCCGGGCGAACCCCAGCGCCAGGTACGACAGCGCCCCCGTCAGCGCCAGGCTGGCCAGCGTCCCGAGCACGGCGACGGACGTGGACAGCGAGAAGCCGTGCGTGAGGTAAAGCACCGCCAGCATGATCGCCGCCGCGCCCACGATGGCCACCAGCATGGGCGGCCGCCCCTCCAGGATGCCGGGGATCACGAACGTCAGCAGCAGCACGAACGTGACCGCCAGCCCCACCAGCGCCGTCACCCCGCGCCACCGCCCGAAGGCGATCACCGCCAGCGCGAACGCGGCCCCGAACAGCCACAGCGGCATCGACCGGTCGTGGTCGGAGATCTGGTAGGTGCCGTCGGCCCCGCGCAGCAGGATCACGTCGTCGTCCGCGGCGAAGTGCTGCGCGCCCGGCCCGCTGGGCAGCCGCAGCTCGACGTCCTGCCCCGCGTCGGGCCCGTCGCCCACCTTGACGACGGCGTTCCCGCAGGTGGCCGGGTCAGGCTGGGGCGAACCCTCAAGCGCGGCCGGGCAGGTCTTGAGCGTGACGCTGACGACCGTGCCGCTCAGCCGCTGCACACCCGACTCCGCCGGCGCCGCCGCCTGCCCGCCGCCGGGCCCGCCGCCGGGCCAGAGCCACACCAGGGCGGCCAGCGTGACGACGGCCAGCGGCACCAGGACGGCCAGGCCCGCCACCACGGTGCGGCGCGAGCTGGGAAGGGCGGTGCCGTGCGCGTGGTTGGCGCCCATTGCGTGAAAAATCCTCTCGGCTGATGAACTAGGACAGTTGTACTGCACGTGGCCCCATGGGGTAGGCGAGATGCCATGACATGGCTGGTGGGCACGTCCGGGTGGCAGTACAAGGACTGGCGCGGGGTGCTGTACCCGGAGGGCGTGCCGCAGCGGCTCTGGCTGGAGACGTACGCGGCCGAGTTCGGCACCGTGGAGAGCAACAACGCCTTCTACCGCCTGCCGAGCCTGGAGTCGTTCGCCGCCTGGCGCGACCGTACGCCGCCGGGTTTCGTGATGGCCGTGAAGGCCAGCAGGTTCCTCACCCACATCAAGCGGCTGGAGGAGCCGGAGGAGCCGGTCGCGCGGCTGATGGGCGCCGCCGCCGGGCTGAAGGAGAAGCTCGGCCCGATCCTGCTGCAGCTCCCGCCGACGCTCAAGGCCGACCCCGACCGGCTGGACCGGTGCCTGAGCTGCTTCCCCGAGGGCGTGCGGGTGGCCGTGGAGCCGCGCCACGAGTCCTGGTGGACGGCGGAGGTGCGGGGGCTGCTGTCCGCGCGTTCGGCCGCGCTGTGCTGGGCCGACCGGCTGGGCCGGCCGGTGACCCCGCTGTGGCGTACGGCGGGGTGGGGCTATCTGCGGCTGCACCAGGGCAGGTCCGGCTTCTCGTACGGCGAGCAGGCGCTGCGCACCTGGGCCGGCCGGGTGCGCGAGGCGGGCTGGGACGACTCCTTCGTGTACTTCAACAACGACCCTGGAGGGGCGGCCGTGCGTAACGCGAGACTGTTTGCCAGACTCGGCTAGTGCATACGCGGCTGTACAGGAACGGCGTCCTGGAGAAGGAGGGCTTCCCGGTCGAGGAGGTCTCCGACCACGTGGCGGACCCGGAGAACGTGGTCTGGTTCGACCTGTGCGCCCCGACGCCCGAGCAGCTCGGCGTGATCAGTGAGGAGCTGGGGCTGCACGAGCTGGCGGTCGAGGACGTCCTGTCCGACCACCAGCGGCCGAAGGTGGACGTCTACGACAACCACCTGTTCATCACGGTGTACGGGCTCTACTCCGAGAACGACCGGCTCGTCCCCGTCGAGGTGAACGTCTTCGTCACCGGGAACGCCCTGGTCACCGTGCGGGAGAACGACCACTTCGACATCGGCGGGGTGGTCAGGCGCTGGGACGCCGCCTCCCGGATGGCCTGCCACGGCGTGACGTTCCTGCTGCACGGCCTGCTCGACTACGTCGTCGACCAGCACTTCGACCTCGTGCAGGACCTCGACGGGAAGGTCGAGGCGATGGAGGAGGGCCTGTTCGTGCAGGGCATCCGCGAGAGCAGGCAACTGCAGCACTCCATGTACCTGCTGCGCAGGGACACCACCAAGCTGCGCCGGGTCACCTTCCCGATGCGGGAGGTGATCGGCACGCTGCTGCGCCGCGACCAGGACCTGATCGCCGACCCGGTGATGAAGCCGTACTACGAGGACGTGCACGACCACGTGCTACGCGTCATCGAGTGGGTGGAGTCGATCCGCGACATGCTGGCGAACGTCCGCGAGACCCGCCTGTCGCAGCAGGGCTTCCGGCTGAACGAGATCATGAAGCGGGTCACGAGCTGGGCCGCGATCATCGCCGTGCCCACCGCGATCACCGGCTTCTACGGCCAGAACGTGCCCTATCCGGGGTCGGGCGACCCCCTGGGGTTCTGGACGTCCTCGGTGCTGGTGGCGCTGGCGTCATCGGGACTGTACGCCGTGTTCAAGAAGAAGGACTGGTTGTAGGGCCGCGAACGCGCGGGGGCACGGCCGGCTCGCGGGCTGCCGGGTGAGCGCGAGCGACAGGCGCACCTCGCTCGCGCCCGTGGCCGGGTAGAGGGGCAGGCAGCGGCCGTCCGCGATGACCGTCCTGCGGCCGATCGAGGTGGTGAGCAGCGACAGCTCCGCGTACGTGGCGGGCTCGGCCGGCCGCAGCAGCCACAGGCCGCCCGGCAGGCGCACCCGCTGCCCCTCGACCGCGTAGTAGTCCAGCACGCCCTCGTTGACCGACACCACGGCCCGCATGGTGAAGCGCCCGCCCGCCACGGTGAACACCTCGGCGGCGGGCGCCCGGTAGATCGAATGCACGTAGGCGAGGGCGAAGCCGCGCGTCACGGGCAGGCCGTTGACGGCCGGGCACCCGGCTCCGTCGCCGGAGCCGAGCGTCAGCGCCACCGTCAGCGCCAGGAGCAGGCGGATCAGCCCTTCTCCTTGTAGTAGCGCGCGGCCCCGGGGTGCAGCTCGACCGGGGCCACCTGCTGGCCGAGCGCCGGGTCGAGCTTCTTGGCCTCGGGGTGCACCTTGGCCAGCTCGTCCTTCTTGTCGAACAGGGTCTTGGTGATGTCGTGGGCGAGCTGCTCGTCCATGGAGTCGGGCACGAGCAGCACGTTCGCGATGCCGACGGTCTTGACGGTGCCGGACAGGTTGTAGGTGGCGGCCATGTCCACGTCGAGCGAGACGTACTGCTGGCCGTAGGTGGACTGCATCTTGGCCAGCACGTCGCTGGTGTCGAGCATCTTCATGTCCGGCTTGCTGGTGGCCAGGTCGGTGATGCCGGACGTGGGCAGGCCGCCGACCCAGAAGAACGCGTCGATCGTGTCGTCCTTGACGGCCTGCACCGACTCGTTGATGGAGAGCTGCTGCTTGGTGATGTCGGTGTCGGGGTTCAGCCCGGCCGCCTCCAGCACGCGCCTGGCCACGACCTGGGTGCCGGAGTTGGCGGGGCCGAGGGAGACGCGCTTGCCCTTCAGGTCGGCGACCTTGGCGGCCTCGACGCCGGGGGCGACGACGACGTGCGTGTAGTTGTCGTAGATGCGGGCGATGGCCTTGACCGGCTGCTTGGCGGTGAAGGTGTCCTTGCCGTTGACCGCGTCGGCGGCCGTGTCGGCCTGGGAGAACGCGATGTGCGCCTTGCCGGAGGCCAGCAGCTTGATGTTCTCGACGGAGGCCGAGGTGGCCGAGGCGATGGCGCGGGTGTTGGCGATGCTGGCCGAGAGCTGCTGGGCCAGGCCGCCGCCATAGACGTAGTAGACGCCCGACGTGCCACCCGTGGCGATCGACAGCCGGTTGCCCGAGCCGCCGCCCGCGCCACCGCCGCCGCAGCCCGCCGCCGCCAGGACGGCGGCGGCGACGATGATGAGGATCCGCTTCACGCTGCTTCCCTTCTCCTGCTTCTGATGAGGTGCACGGCGGCGGCCACGGCGAGCACGGCCAGGCCGGCGACGATGGGGACGGGTTCGAGGAACAGCAGCAGCACCGCGGCCACCGCCGCCAGCAGCCGTTCGGGCCAGGCGGCCAGCCCGCCGGTGGCCATGGCCAGGGCGGCCACCGCGACGGCCGACACCCCGGTCATCAGCAGCACGGTGCCGATCGGCCCCTGCCCGAGCAGCGCCTGCCCGTTGGGCGTCAGCACGAAGGCGAACGGCACCAGGAACGCCGGCAACGTGTAACGCCAGGTCATCATCATGGTCTTGTACGTGTTGCCGCCGGTGATCGCGGCCGCCGCGACCGCGGACAGCGCGGTGGGCGGGCTCACCTCCGAGAGCACCGCGTAGTAGAAGACGAACATGTACGCCTCGGGCCGGCTGACGCCGAGGTCGAAGAGCGCGGGCCCGATGATCACGGCCGCGATGATGAAGCTGGCCGTCACCGGGACGGCCAGGCCGAGCAGCAGCACCGCGATGGCGGCCATGGCGGTGGTGATGATCAGGCTGCCCGCGCCGATGTCCACGATGATGTCGGCCAGGTTCTGGCCGAGCCCGGTCAGCGTGATGGAGCCGACGATGATGCCCGCCGCCGCGCAGACGGCGGTCACCGGCAGCACCTCCAGGGCGCCCTTGGCCAGCGCCTGCCCGATCCGCTTGGGCCCCATCCGGTGCGCGGGGTCGAGGAACGACAGCAGGAACGCGACCGCCGTGGCGATCACCACGGACTGGAACGCCGACCGGTCCAGCGCCATCAGCACGACGATGAGGATCAGCGAGCTGAAGTGGTAGCCGAAGCGCAGCAGCAGCCGGCCGATCCTGGGCGCGTCCACCTCGACGGCGCGGGTGCCGAAGCGGCGCGAGTCGATCTCGATGGCCAGGAAGATGCCGAGGTAGTACAGCAGCGTGGGGATGGTCGCGTACAGCAGCACCTGGAGGTAGTTGACGCCGAGGTACTCGGCGATGATGAACGCCGCCGCGCCCAGCGTGGGCGGCGACAGGATGGCGCCGATGCCGCCGGCGGCGAGCATGCCGCCCGCGGGCTCCCTCGGGTAGCCGGCCCGCCGCAGCACCGGCCAGGCGACGCTGCCCAGGCTGACGGTGGTGGCCACGCCGGAGCCCGACACGGTGCCGAGCAGGAAGCCGGCCGTGGTGACGGTGCGGCCGGGGGCGGCGCGGGACTTGCGGAAGGCGGCGAAGCTCAGGTCGATGAAGAACCTGCTGGCGCCCGAGTATTCGAGCACCGCGCCGTAGATGGTGAACAGGATGATGTAACTGGCCGCCACCTGCATGGGCACGCCGAAGAAACCTTCGGTGCCGGTGTAAAGCTGCGAGATGATTTGCCCGACATCAAACCCGGTGTGGCCAATAGTCCAGTCAATGGGTAAATATGCACCGTAGTAGGTGTAAAGGAGGAAAATGACGCAGATGATGGCGAAAGACCAGCCGACCGTACGGCGTACCGCCTCCAGCAGCAGCACCGTCAGCACCACGCCCGCCACGACGTCCAGGTCCGTCAGCGCCGCGCCGGAGCCGCGATCGCGGAACGCCTCGATGTCCAGCAGCGGGTAGAGCAGCACCGCCAGCGACGCCGCCGCCAGCAGCCAGTCGGCCACGCCCGGCCACTCCACCCGGGGCCCCGCCACCACCGCGGGCTCGGGCCGCCGTGACAGACGCCGAACGTACGGCGCGAGGCCCGAGCGGTAGCAGAGGAAGACCGGCGGCAGCGCCACCGCCAGGAACGTCATCCGGTGCTCGATCGCCTCGACCGGCCGGAACACCACCACCAGCGAATACGCCGACAGCAGCCCGCCCACGATCCACACGCCGAGTTTGAGCGGCCCGCCCAATTCACGTGCCGGACGTTCCTGTTCGTGAGCGGAGATCAGCTCTGACTCACGATCGCTCAGCTCGGTCAAAATCCGGCCTCCCCGACCACGGCGTTGCAGCGGACTTTACGAGCCGTTCACATGATCAGGGAAGCCTCCGTTATCCATTTGATTTCCGCTCGTCAGCCGAACGGTCGCGATTGTGCGGCCAACTGCTCGATCGGCACCTCCCCCGCCTGGCTCCCGTCGCGCAGCCGCACCGCCGCCCGCCCGCTCGCCACCTCGCGCGGCCCCACCACGAGCTGGTACGGCACCAGCCGGTGCGCCCTGATCCTGGCCCCGAGGCTGCCCCGGTCCGCGGGCGCCAGCTCGGCCCGCAGCCCGGCCGCCACGCAGCGGCGCAGCACCTCCGCGGCGGCGGGCGCCTCGGCGTCCGACAGCGGCAGCACCACCGCCTGCACGGGTGCCAGCCACGCGGGGAACGCGCCGCCGTGCACCTCGATGAGGTGCGCGACCAGGCGCTCGATGCCGCCGACCACGCTGCGGTGCACCATCACCGGCCGCCCGCCGCCCGCGTACCGCAGGTCGAAGCGCTCGGGCTGGAAGTAGTCGACCTGGACGGTGGACAGGGTCGCCTCACGGCCGGCCGGGTCGGCGATCTGGATGTCGATCTTGGGGCCGTAGAAGGCGCCCTCGCCGTGCTCCTCGTCGTACGGGCGGCCCCGCTGCCGCAGCACGTCCCGCAGCACCGACTCCGAGCGCAGCCACATGGCGGGGTCGTCCACGAACTTCTCGCCGTCGCCGCGCAGCGACAGCCGGTACCGGGCGGCACGGATGCCGAGCCGCTCGTGCGCGGCCTCGATCAGGTCGAGCGCGGCCGACACCTCGGCGGCGGCCTGCTCCGGCGCGCAGAACACGTGCCCGTCGTTGAGCTGGATCGCTCGCACCCTGGTCAGCCCGCCCAGCACCCCCGACAGCTCGGAGCGGTACATGCCGCCCAGCTCGGCCAGCCGCAGCGGCAGATCACGGTGGCTGCGCTGGCGGGAGCGGTAGACGAGCGCGTGGTGCGGGCACAGGCTGGGCCGCAGCACGAACTCCTCCCCGCCCACCTCCATGGGCGGGAACATGTCCTCGGCGTAGTGCGCCCAGTGCCCCGATCTCTCGTACAGCTCGCGCTTGCCCAGCACCGGCGAGTTGACGTGCAGGTAGCCGTCGCGGCGCTCCAGCTCGTGCACGTAGTCCTCGATCGCCTTGCGCACGGCCGCCCCGGCGGGCAGCCAGTAGGGCAGGCCGGACCCGATCAGCGGATCGGTGTCGAAGATGCCCAGCTCACGGCCGAGCCTGCGGTGGTCGTTCATGGTCAACCTCTCCGTGGAAAGGGCGAACGACCAGCTCCCGGGCGTCCGCCCGGGAAGACATGGAGTCAGCGCGCCGGGAGGGTCTCCGGCGTCGTCGTGACGAAAGCGCGCTGCATGGCAACGACCATAGCACCGGACGCCCCTGCGGCACCCCGGTTAAAACTTCGGCAAATGATATAAAAGCAGCGTGGCCCAGATCACCGTGGACGTGCGCCATCTGCAGGCGTTCGCCGAGGTCGGCTACCAGGTGGCGGGCGGCGGGGGCGCGCACGGGGCGATGGCGGCGCTGCGCCGCGTGGTCGCGCTCGACGCCTACGAGTTCGTCGCCTACGACCCCGCCACCGGGCGGCACCACAGCGTGGTCTCCGACGGCCATCCGCGCATCGACCAGGACGCGGCCGAGGAGTACGCCGGGCTGGAGGCGTACCGCAGGGCGATGGCCACCCGCGCGCCGGTCACCATGCCCGAGCCGGGCACCGAGCGGTACTTCCGCCGCCACCTGGCCCCCTACGGCTGGCGGGCCGGGCTGACGGCGCCGCTGTTCCTCGACGGGGGCCGCTACACGGGGCTGCTGCACCTGGCGGCCAGAGAGTCGTTCCCGCTGCTCACCGGGGCGGTGGTGGCGGCGGTCAGCCCGATGCTGGCACACGTGACCGACCTGAGCAGGTGCGTGATCGACCCGGTGGGGCTGCCGCCGGGCTTCCGCGCGGTCGCCTACGACCGGCTCGGCGTCCGCCGGGAGGTGCCGGGGCACGAGGTCTCGGCCGCGCTGTGGGACGACCCGGCGATGGCCGCGTACGCGCGGGCGTTCATCGACTCGCGTGAGCTGAGCAGGCACGGGCTCTGGCTCGGCGCCGACGGGCGGTGGCGCGAGGTGCGGCTGCTGCGGGCGGGCGTCGGGTTCCAGGGGGCGGTGCAGGGGGCGGTGGCGGCCGAGCGGCGCTGTCACCTGCCGTACGAGCTGACGGGGCGCGAGGTGGACGTGCTGACCCGGGTGGCGGCGGGCGACTCCAACCCGCAGATCGCGGCGGCGCTGGTGCTCAGCGTCCGCACGGTCACCACGCATCTGGAGCACATCTTCGCCAAGCTGGGCTGCGACAGCCGCACCCGCCTGACCACCAAGGCCCTGGCCGAGGGCCTGTGCCGTCTGGACGTCTGACCTAGCGGTTCACCACCAGTCCCAGCCGCCTCCCCAGGGGCCGCCCCACCAGCGCCTGCGGCGGCGGCAGCGACGGCGACGCCAGCGGCGCCGCCCGCAGCCTCCTCCTTCGTGGAAGCCGGATGTCCCAGCCATGATGCCTCCCCCCGATCGCCGTTCCCCTCCTCTCCACGCTAATCCCGCAAACCCCCACAAAACGCCCTATATCCGCTTATTTCGCCCAGTCTTGACGGTGTCTTCGCCCTGCTGCCCGCCCACGCCGGACGGGCCCGTCGCTGCCACCTGACCCGGCGTCTCACTCCAGAGAATCCATCAGCCGCGCCAGCCCGGCGCGGCTGCTCACTCCCGTCCGCTCGTAGACCTGGACGAGCGTGTTGGCCACGGTGCGGCGCGACAACACCAGCCGCTCGGCGATGTCCGGGTTGCTCAGCCCGGAGGCGGCGAGCTGGGCGATCTGCCGCTGCCTGGCCGTGAGCCCGGGGACGGCCAGGCCGACCAGCGCGGGCGTGCGCGCCGTGCCGCACCGGCGGGCCAGCGTCCACGCCCGCGTCTCGGCGGCCCGCTGTGCCCTGCGCAGCCCGTCGCGGTGGTGGCCCGCCGCCGCCTGCGCGGCGGCCTCGGCGGCGTGCAGCGTCAGCCCCAGGCCCTCCAGCGCCTCCGACACCCGCTCCAGCTCGGCGGGGGTTCTGGCGCGGGCGTGCCGGGCGAGGACGGGGGCCAGGTCCCCTTCCACCACCTGCGCCAGCCGCCCCAGCCGCTCGGCGACCCGCTCCCCCGCGCCCAGCCGGACGACGTCGTGCAGCGCCAGCAGCTCGTAACCGGGATACGCGGACACGTCGTCCGCGCCCGCCCCGTGACGCTTCCCCGGGCCACCCGCCACCGCCGACGCGCCCGCCCCGTGACGCTCCCCCGCACCACCCGCCACCGCCGACGCGCCCGCCCCGTGACGCTCTCCACGGGCTGCCCGCGCCGCGCCCAGCGCCGCCTCCACCGCGCCCTTGACGTCGCCCTCGGCGGCCAGCGTCCACGGCCTGGCCAGCAGGAAGGCGAACTCCGTCTCGTGCACGCCCGGCAGCACCAGCTCGTCCGCCAGCCGCAACGCGCCCTGCATCGCCGGCACATCACCGGCCAGCGCGTACGCGTGCACCAGCTCCGCCAGGCACGTCCCCGCCTGCATCGTGCGGCCCCGCAGCCGCACGAGCGCCTGCCTGCACAGCCGGACGGCCTCGGCGACCTGACCGCGCAGCCGCAGCACCTGCGCCCGCCGCGCCGCGAACGCGACCAGCGCCCGGTCCCAGCCCGCGTAGTCCTCGCCGATGCGGTACCCGATCCCGGCGAACCGCTCGGCCGCCGCCAGGTCCCCCGCCAGCACGGACGCCCCCGCCCCAGCCCCGGCCACGGCCGCCGTGATCGAGGGCAGCTCCTGCTCGGGCGCGCGGCCGATCAGCGCGAGAGCCTCGTCCGCCGCCGCCATGGCCTGCCGCGCGAGCCCCCGCCCCAGCAGCAGGAACGCCTCCACCCCCGCCACGCCGGCCGTCACCCGGGGGCCGCACGGGCCGATGGCGCGGATCTCACCGAGCGTGGCGCCGGCGGCGGCGAACAGGCCGGTGGCGTGCTCGATCGTGGACCTGACCGTGAGCACCCCCTGCCGCGGCTCCACCTCCGTCATCAGCTCCCGCGCGTCCGTCAGCACGGCCCGCGCCTCCTGCGCCCGCCCGAACCCCCAGAACAGGTTGAGCGCCCGCACCACCTCGTACTCGGCCAGCGTCTGGTCGTCCATCGGCGCGCCGGCCAGCCCGGCCAGCACCTCCTGGGCCTCGCCGTAGCGGTCGGCGTAGCTGAGCACGTTCGCCAGGGGGATCCCGGCCGCGACGCCGCCGCCCACGGCCAGCGCCGCCCGGCCGAGCCTGGCGGCCAGCTCCAGGTCGCGGACGGTGCGCGCGATGTGGCAGGCCCTGACCAGCGGGGCCGGGTCGGCGGCGGTGCCGCTGTCCAGCCGCCAGACCGCGACGCGCAGCAGGTCCTCCGGCGTGCGCGGGCCGGTCGACTCCAGTGCCCCTGCCAGGCCGCGCAGCACCTCACGGGCGCGCAGGGCGCCGCAGCCCGCGCGGATCACCTCGCCGTGCAGGGGGTGCGCCAGGCGTACCAGGAGGTCGGCGGTGGTGACGGCGGCGAGCTGGCGATCCTCCAGACCGCGCAGGGTCTCCTCGGGCACGAGCCGGGTCAAGGCCGCCAGGGGCAGCGGCTCGCCGTAGGCGACGAGCTCCAGCGCGGCCCGCTCACCGGCCGTGACGTCACCCAGACGGCTCTCGATCAGCTCGCGCAGCCGCGTCGTCACCGGGATCTCGCCCTGCCCGCGCCAGACGCCGTGCCGCTCGGCGAGCGTGCCGCCGGACTCCCCCGCCAGGACGAGCTCACGCAGGAACAACGCGTTGCCGCCGCTCACCTGCCACAGCCGCTTGGCGGTCGCCGGCTCCACCTGCCCGCCCAGCGCGCCCGCCAGGATCTCCGCGGTCTCGCCGAGCGTCAGCGGGGCCAGGTCCAGGCGCGGGAGCAGCCCGTCCTTCCACAGCGCGGTCACCGCGTCGGGCGCCCGCTCGCCGGACCGCAGCGTGACCAGCACCTTGATCCGGCCGTCCGCCGCCAGGTGGTGCACCAGTGCGGCCGAGACGGGGTCGAGCAGGTGGGCGTCGTCGGCCAGCAGCGTCCAGTGCTGGTCCGCGATGGCGTCGGCCGCCCAGCGCAGCACGTTGTGACCGGGCGCATCGGGCGGCAACAGGTGCGCCACCGCGCCCAGCGGAATGCCGGACGCCGCGACCGTCGCCCTCACCAACGCAACGCCGCCCGCCTCACGCCGCGTCTCGCTTGTGCCGCCCGGCCGGCGCGTTCCTTCGCCGGCCTCGCCCGGCCCGCGTACCGCCTCGGCGGCCAGTCTGCTCTTGCCCACCCCCGCCGGGCCGGCGAGCACGGCGCCCTTCGAACGCAGGGCCGCCGCGACCGAGGCCAGCTCGGACGTCCGGCCCGCGAAAGGCCACAGGACACGCACAAGGGGATGATAAGCCGCCCTTTTAAGTAAGCCCATGCTCTATCCGCAGACCGCCTCCACCGGCACGGTGTGGACATGTCGCACGCCGACCCCACCACCCTCGTACGGCAGGCACTGGACCTCCCCGGCGCCGAGATCGCCACCACCCGCACGCAGCCGCTCGCGCACGTGCCCGGCACCCCCTCCACCGGCTCCCTGCGCAGGGTCTCCGGCACGACCACCTGCGGGCGCGCCTGGTCGTTCGTCGTCAAGCGCATCCAGTCGGCACGCCACTGGCCGCACCTGCACCTCCTCCCCGAGGACGCGCGTGACGGCTTCGTCGCGATCTTCCCGTGGCGGATCGAGGCCGACGTGTACGCGTCCGGCAGGCGGCTGCCGCCGGGGCTGCGCATGCCGCGCCTGTACCTGCTCGACGACCTCGGCGACGACCGCATCGACCTGTGGCTGGAGGACGTGCGCACCAGCGGCCCCGCCGAATGGGACCTCGCCAGGTACGCGGCGGCGGCCCGCGTCCTGGGCAGGCTGGCCGGCATGTACCCGGCCGCCGGGCCGGGCACGGGACCCGGGCTGCGCGTCTACGTCACCAACCGGGTCATGGCCGGCGCCGTGCCCGCGCTGCGCGACCCGTCCGTCTGGCGCCACCCCCTCGTCGAGCCGCACGCCGACCCGCTGCTGCGGATGGACCTCGACCGGCTCGCCCACCGCGTCCCCGGCCTGCTGGCCGCCCTCGACGCCCTGCCGCACACCATGGCGCACGGGGACGCCAGCCCGGAGAACCTGCTCGTGCCCGTCTCCCGGCCGGACGAGTTCGTCGCCATCGACTGGGGCTGGCAGGAGCCGGTGCCCGTCGGCTTCGACCTCGGCCAGCTCCTCGTCGGCCGGGCGCACGAGGGGCGGCTCGAACCCGGCGAGCTGCCCGCCGTCCACCGGGCCGTCCAGGAGGCGTACGCGCTGGGCCTGGCCGACGAGGGCGCGCCGGCCGGCGGGCTGGCGTCCGGGTACGTCACCTCGCTCGTGCTGCGCAGCGCGTTCACCGCGATCCCGGTGGAGCGGCTGGGCGAGCCGGTCACCGCGGAGCTGGCCGAGCTGTTCCGCAAGCGGGTCGGGCTGGCCCGGTTCCTGGCCGATCTCGGGCTCGGGCTGCCATCGTGAAAGTCGCGACAATATTTTTCCCGGGGCGTGTCCTTCCGCGGTCGTCCCGTTCGTAGAGATGGCGACGCGGCACTCCGTCCGCGACGACGACAGGGAGACAGGACATGAAGTACATGCTGCTGATCAACAGCGCCGCCGAGGAGAGCGACGCCGAGGGCGCCTCGTTCGAGGAGTGGATCGCCTACGACAAGAGCGTCAGGGAGTCGGGCGTCTACGTCTCGGGCGAGTCGCTCGCCGACCTCACCACCGCCACCACCGTCCGCGTGGACGCGTCCGGCGAGCGGACCGTCACCGACGGGCCGTTCGCCGAGACCCGGGAGGTGCTGGGCGGCTTCTACGTCATCGACGTGCCCGACCTCGACGTCGCCCTCGACTGGGCGGCCCGCTGCCCGGGCGCGCGCGGCGGCGGCTCCGTCGTGGTCCGGCCGGTCGCGGAGTTCTGAGCGAGGGAGTGGTGATGGCGGTGGACGAGCAGGGGGCGGCGGCGGTCGGGCCCTCCGTCGAGGCGGTCTTCCGGGAGGAGCGCGGCCTGCTCCTCGCCGCCCTGGTACGCCGCTTCGGCGACCTGGACCTGGCCGAGGAGGTCGCCTCGGAGGCCATCGAGGCGGCCCTGGTGCGCTGGCCGTCCGACGGCGTGCCACCGAACCCGGGCGCCTGGCTGATGACCACCGCCCGCCGCCGCGCCGTCGATCGCCTGCGCCGCGACCGCACGTACGCCGCCCGCCTGGCCATCCTGCAAGTGGAGGCAGAGCGCGCGGGCCCGGCCGCGCCCACCGCCGGGGACGGCGAGCTGCCGGACGAGCGGCTGCAGCTCTTCTTCACCTGCGCCCACCCCGCCCTGTCCGCGGAGGACCGCGTGGCACTGACGCTGCGCTGCCTGGCCGGGCTGACCACGCAGGAGGTGGCGCGCGCCTTCCTCCTGCCGCCCGCCACCATGGCCAAGCGCATCGTCCGCGCCAAGAAGAAGATCCGCGAGGCCCGCATCCCGTTCCGCGTGCCCGGCGCGGACGAGCTGCCCGGGCGGCTGCCGGGCGTGCTCCAGGTGATCTACTCGATCTTCACCGAGGGGTACGCCGCCAGCACCGGCCCCGACCTGCAACGACTGGACCTGGCGGAGGAGGCCATCCGGCTGGCCCGCATCCTGCGCCGCCTGCTTCCCGGCGAGCGGGAGGTCGCCGGGCTGCTCGGCCTGATGCTGCTCGTGCACGCCCGCCACGCCGCCAGGATCGGCGCGGACGGCGAGCTGGTCCTGCTCGACGACCAGGACCGGACCCGGTGGGACCGCACGCTGATCGAGGAGGGTCAGGGCCTCGTGATCGTGGCGCTCACCGGCGGCCCGCCCGGCCTGTACGGGGTGCAGGCCGCCATCGCCGCCCTGCACGACGAGGCGGCCGGCCTGGCCACCACCGACTGGCCGCAGATCGTGGCACTGTACGACGTGCTGCTCGCGCTCGCGCCGTCCCCGGTGATCGCGCTCAACCGGGCGGTGGCCGTGGCCATGCGCGACGGCGCCGAGGCGGGGCTGGCGCTGCTGGACGAGCTGGCCGGGGAGCCGCGGCTGGCCGGCTACCACCCGTACGCGACGGCGCGCGGCGACCTGCTGCACAGGCTGGGCCGCCACCGCGCCGCCGCCGACGCCTACCGCCAGGCCCTCGACTGGGCGGGGACGGAGCCCGAGCGTGCCCATCTGCGCCGTCGTCTGACGGAATGCGAGACGGCAGCCGACGTCCGCCCAGAAGACGGCGGCCCAGAAGACGGCGGCCCAGAAGACGGCGGCTCAGGAGACGGCGGCCCAGAAGACGGCGGCTCAGGAGACCGCGACGACTAGCCCCCTGATCTCGTAGCCTCCGATGTCGTTGTTGAACGTCACCCTGGGCGCCGCCGCCATCCTGACCCCCTCCATGGCCAGCAACCGCGTCAGGAACACGTCTGTCTCCAGGATGGCGATCCCGGACCCCGGGCACTTGTGTGGCCCGTCCCCGAACGCCAGCGCCGCCGCCCCCGTCCCGTCCCCGACCGCCCGCCCTGGCCGCACGGCCAGCGGCTCTTCACCCACCGCGGCGGGGTCGGTGTTGGCCGCGTCGACCAGCACCTCGACCACCGCGCCCGCGGGCACCGTGACGGGCCCGCCGGGGCCGGGAAGCTCGATCGCGGCCGTCGTGCGCCGCCGCAGCTTGCTCACCACCGGCTCCAGCCGCACGATCTCGTGCAGGACGGCCAGCCGCCCCGGCTCGTCCGCCTCCCGGTAGCGGGCCAGCAGGGCGTCGTCGGTGAGCAGGTGCCACGCCGCCACGCAGATGAACTCGCGCGTGGTCACCATCCCGGCCGCCGCGAACGTCAGGCACTCGCCGAGGATCTCCGCCGCCGAGCACCCGTCGTCCAGCAGGTGCGAGATGAGGTCGTCGCGCGGCTCGCGGCGGTGGTCGCGGATCGCCGGGCGTACGTCGGCCAGGTAGACGCGCAGCCAGTTGGCGTTCTGCCTGAAGGTCCAGTAGAGGCCGTGGAGACTGGTGAGCCCCGGTTTGCCGTACTTCTCCGGGAAGAAGCGCTCCAGCCGTTCTCGGATGCCCGGCTTGCTGGAGGTGAGGCCGATGATGGCGCTCGCCACCTCGATCGCCATGCCGAAGCTCAGCTCGGAGAGCTGGGCCTCGCCCGCCGCCCGCAGCTTGGCGAGCTGCCGGTCGGCGACGTCCGCCATCAGGCCGCGATACCGCTCGTCCACGCGGCGCGGCGTGAAGAACCGGGCGGTCTGGCGACGGTCCTCCCGGTGCTCCGGCCCGTCCCGGTACAGCACCGGCCGCCTGACCTTGGCGGGCAGCTTCTCCACCGTCTCGACGCCCAGCCCCGCCTGCACGGTGGACTCGCTGCGCAGCACGGCGCGGGCCGTCGCGTGGCCGCTCACCTGCCAGGTGCCGTCATCCGCCCGGCGAATGGGACAAACCTGCCCTTCAGTGCCGGGCCCTTCAGTGCCGGGCCGTTCAGTGTCAGGTCGCTCAGTGCCAGGTCGCTCGATCTTCCGAGCGTCGCCGTCGTACCGACTCACGCCGCGCGTCTCCCGTCCGTACTCGGATCCCGATGACCATGCTCCAGCGCGCCCGCCTCCGGATCAACCCCGCACGGAACCGCCGCCCTACACGGCCACCCACGCGGGCAGCCGCTGCTGCGACATCTCGAACCAGACCGTCGTCGCCCCCGCCTCCCTGACGAACCCCCAGCGGTCGCTGAGCGCCTCGATCAGCGGCAGGCCGCGCCCGCTCGTCGCCTGCGTGCTCGTACGGCACACGCACGGCGGCTCCTCCGACCCCCCGTCCGACACGAACACCCGCACCACCGCGGCCGAGCTGACCACGCTCACCGTGAACGAGCCGCCCGCGCCGGACTTGGTGTGCAGGATCGCGTTCGTGGCCAGCTCACTGGTGAGAAGCGCCACGTCGTCGTAGAGCGGGTGATCGCGGCCGAGCGCCGCGCCGACCAGCTCTCTCGCCCTGGCCACCTGCGACGGCATCCCGGGCAGCCGGACCACATGGTCGCCCGCGCCGGTCCGATCATCCCCGTTCACGTGCTGCGAGTCCGGCGGCGCCACGGCGACCTCCCCCAAATCCGGTGACGTTATGAGACGCGCGGAGGGCGGCCCGGAGATTATCGCGAATAGGTAGTAATGACCTTTCCCGAGGTCGCTTGCACGTCCCGCCGCACCGACCGAGTACGCTGCGATCGACGAGTCGTCTAGGCCCGTGGGGGAGCAGGAGGTCGCGTGAGCAGCCTGGAGGCCGTCTGGACGCAGCCTTACGAGCGGCCGGGGGCGGCGGTCGTGACCGGCGTCTTCGACATTCTGCACGTCGGTCATGTGCGCTATCTCGGCGCCGTGGCTGCGCGCGGGCTGCCGCTGGTCGTGGGCGTCGAGGACGATCCGCGCGTGCGCGCGTGGAAGGGGCCGACCCGCCCGTTCAACCCATCGGCGGAGCGCGCCGAGGTGCTGGCCGCGCTCCGCTTCGTCGCCGGCGTCTTCATCGTGACGGGGCCGCCCGAGGCGCACGGGCCTGAGGACTACATCGACCTGCTGGCCCCGATGCGGCCGGCCGCGCTCGCCCACACGGCCGGTGACCCGCACGCGGGGGCCCGGGCGGCGGCTGCGGCGATCCTGGGTGCCGACTGCTGGGAGATGGCCGCCATTCCGGATCGCTCGACCACGCGCATCGTCAACGCGGCCGGCAAGGGCTGACCCACCGCGCCCCTCTGGCGGCCGGGGCAGGGCGAGGTGCGGCTGAGCGCAGCGCGAGAAGCGTGGGCGGGCCGGCCGCAGCGCGAGGCGCATCGGCGCGTCGGGCGCGGCGCGGGTCTCAGTCGACCTCGGCGCTGCCGTCAACACGCAGCTTGCGCCGCGCCCGCTCGTAGAACGTGGTGCCCAGCCGCACCACCTTCGCCGCCCCCGGCCAAGCGGACACCGTGACGCTGTCACCCGGGCACAGGTGCCCGACCACGGCCCCGTCCACCTCCACGGCCAGCCGCCCGCTGGTGGGCAGCACCTGCAGCGTCACCTCCTCGTCGGCGGGCAGTACGAGCGCCCGGTTGAAGGCGGAGTGCGCGGCGGCGGCCACGACGAGGACGGCTTCGACGCGCGGCGACACGATCGGCCCGCCGGCGGAGAAGCTGTAGGCGGTGGACCCGGTGGAGGTGGCGACGATGACGGCGTCGGCGGAGTAGCGGACGAAGGGGCTGCCGGACGGGGTGACGGACACGGCGGCGAGCCCGTCGCCCGGGATTCTGACGAGTGCGATGTCGTTGAAGGCGGTGACGTCCACCCCGGCGACGGAGCTGCGGATGGCCATGCGCGGCTCGATGGTGTAGGCGTGCTCGTCGATGGCCGACAGCGTGCCGGCCAGTTCGTCCACGTTGATCTCGGCGAGGAAGCCGAGCCGCCCGAGGTTCACCCCCAGGATGGGCGTGGGCCGTCCGGCGAGCAGCCGCATGGTGCGGAGCATGGTGCCGTCGCCGCCCAGGCCGACGAGCAGGTCGGCCCGTTCCACCAGGGAGGTGGCGTCCACGGGGACGGCGGTGCAGTCGATGCGGCCCACCTCCTCGGGCAGGCCGAGCACGGTGGCGCCTTTGTCGGCGGCCCACCGCAGGATCGTGTCTATCGCCTTCTTGGAGTCGCGCTGAGGATGCAGTACCAGCCCGACCGTCCCGACCATGCCCATGCCGCCCACATTACGACGACCCCGGAGGCGGCGGCGTGACGGGGGCGGGTGGCGATAACGTCGTGCCCATGCGGCTTCACGTGGGATGCGCGATGTGGGCACATGCGCGCTGGCAAGGACGTTACCTCCCCGGCCACCTGACCCCGGGTGACCGCCTGAGCGCCTACGCCACCTGGTGCGACGCGGTGGAGGGCAACACGACGTTCTACGCCACCCCGTCGAGGGCGGCGGTCGAGTCGTGGGCGGCGCAGACGCCGGAGGACTTCCGGTTCGTGATCAAGCTGCCCAAGCCGATCACGCACGAGCGCCGCCTGGCGGGCGCGGAGGAGGAGCTGCGGGCGTTCCTGGAGGCGATGGAGCCGCTGGGGCCGCGGGTGCACGCGTTCTGGGTGCAGCTTCCCGGCTCCTTCTCCCCCGCCGACCTGGGCACGCTGGCGGCGTTCCTGCGGAGCCTGCCGCGGGAGCACCGCTACGCCGTGGAGGTGCGTCATCGCGCGTTCTTCGAGGAGGAGCGCGCCGAGCGGCTGCTGGAGCGGGTGCTGGCGGCCGTGGACGCGGAGTGGGTGCCGTTCGACACCACGGTGATGTTCGCGAGCCCGCCGACCAGCGACGCCGAGCGGGACGCGTGGCTGAAGAAGCCGCGCGTGCCGCGCCGCACGCGGGCGCTGACGGCCCGCCCGATCGTGCGTTATCTGGGGCGCGACGCCGAGGAGCGGACGGTCGAGGGCTGGCGGCCCTGGGTCGAGCAGGTGACGGCGTGGCTGCGCGAGGGCCGGGAGCCGACGGTGTTCGTGCACACCCCGGACAACGCCGACGCGCTGCGGCTGGCCCGCCGTTTCCACGACGAGGTGCGCGCCGGCGTCCCGGAGCTGGAGCCGCTGCCCGACCCGATGCCGAACGAGCCGCTGACCCTGTTCTAACGGACGAGGCAGGGCCGCTTGGGGTCGAATACCCAGCCCTCGACCAGGAAGCGCATGGCGACGGAGTCGTCACGCGCGCCGAGCCCGTGGCGCAGGTACAGCTCGTGGGCCGCGGCCAGGGCGTCCCTGTCGAGCTCGACGCCGAGGCCTGGCGTGTCGGGCACGTCGATGGCGCCGCCGGTGATCTGGAACGGCGCGGTGGTGAGCGCCTGGCCGTCCTGCCAGATCCAGTGCGTGTCCAGCGCGGTGATCTCGCCGGGCGCGGCGGCGCCGACGTGCGTGAACATGGCCAGCGAGATGTCGAAGTGGTTGTTGGAGTGCGAGCCCCAGGTCAGCCCGAAGTCGTGGCAGAGCTGGGCGACGCGGACCGAGCCCGCCATGGTCCAGAAGTGCGGGTCGGCGAGGGGGATGTCCACGGCGTCGGAGCGGATGGCGTGGGCCATCTCGCGCCAGTCGGTGGCGATCATGTTCGTGGCGGTCGGCAGGCCGGTGGCGCGGCGGAACTCGGCCATGGTCTCCCGCCCGGAGAAGCGCCCCTCGGCGCCGCACGGGTCCTCGGCGTAGGCGAGCACGCCGCCGAGGCCGCGGCACAGCCGTACGGCGTCGGACAGCAGCCACCCGCCGTTGGGGTCGAGCGTGACGCGCGCCTCGGGGAAGCGGGCGGCCAGCGCCCTGACGGCCTCGACCTCGTCCTCGCCGGGCAGCACGCCGCCCTTGAGCTTGAAGTCGGTGAAGCCGTAGCGCTGCTGGGCGGCCTCGGCGAGCGCGACGACGGCGTCGGGGGTGAGCGCCTCCCGGCGGCGCAGTTTGGACCAGGCGTCGTCGCCGCCGTCGTCCATCAGGTAGGGCAGGTCGGTGCGGCCGGTGTCGCCGACGTAGAACAGGTAGCCCAGCATCGGCACCCGGTCGCGCTGCCGCCCCTCGCCGAGCAGGTCGGCCACGGGCAGGCCGAGGTACTGGCCGTGCAGGTCGAGCAGGCAGGACTCCAGGCCGGTGACGGCGTGCACGGTGGTGCGCAGGTCGAAGGTCTGCAGGCCGCGCCCGCCGGCGTCCCTGGAGGCGAACCGCTCGGACACCGAGCGCAGCAGGGCGCGGTAGCGGGCCACGGGCCGGCCGGTCAGCAGCTCGCCGGCCTCCTCGATGGTGCGCCTGATGGCCTCGCCGCCGGGCACCTCGCCGAGCCCGGTGCGGCCGTCGGAGTCGGTGACGATGACGACGTTGCGGGTGAAGAACGGGCCGTGGGCGCCGCTGAGGTTGAGCAGCATGCTGTCGTACCCGGCGACCGGGACGACCTCGACCCCGTGGATCGTGGGAGACACGAGAGCCCCTAGCTGATCTTGTTGATGAGGGCGGTCAGCTCGGCGAGCTCGCCGTCCTTGAGGTTCGACAGCGGCGGGCGAACCGGGCCGGCCGGGCGGCCGACGGCGGCCAGCCCCGCCTTGATGATCGACACGGCGTAGCCCTTGGTGCGGTCGCGGATGTCCAGGTAGGGCACCACGAACTCGCGGATGCGCCGGTAGACGGCGGCGTGGTCCTGGGCGCGCACGTCGGCGTAGAAGTCGAGCGCGTACTGCGGCACGAAGTTGAAGATCGCCGAGGAGTACGTGCTCATGCCGAGCTGCAGCAGCGGCAGGGCGAACGTCTCGGCGGTGGGCAGGCCGCCGATGTAGGCCAGGCGGTCGCCGACGGCGGCGTAGATGCGGGTGAGGTTCTCGATGTTGCCGACGCCGTCCTTGAACCCGACGAGCGTCTCGTTCCGCTCGGCCAGGGCCGCCACGGAGCGGTCGTTCAGCACGGCGTTGGCGCGGCTGTAGACGATCACGCCGAGGCCGCTGGCGCGGCAGACCGCGGAGACGTGCTCGACCAGGCCCTCCTGGCCGGCCTCCGTGAGGTAGGGGGGCATGAGGAGGATGCCGTCGGCGCCCGCGGCCTCGGCGGCCTTGGCCTGGGCCACGGCGCTGGCGGTGCCGCCGGTGGCGGGGGCCACGACCGGGACCTTGCCGTTCACCTCGCTCACCGCGGCACGGACCACGCGGTCGATCTCGGCGGCGGTGAGGGAGAAGCCCTCGCCGGTGCCGCCCGCCGCGAACAGGCCCGCCACGGGGTACGAGCTCAGCCACGACAGGTGGTCACGGTAGCCCGCCTCGTCGAACTCCAGGTCCTGGGTGAAATGGGTGACGGGGAACGACAGCAGACCACTCTTGAGCTGTGTGGCGAGCTCCTGCGGGGAGTAATGGGGCATGGCGGACGCTCCTCGCTTCACTTGCGGTCGTGGGATTTTCCCGCACCGCCGGTAAGAACTGACGTCGACAGGCTAAGGAGGTGGGGCGATACTTGTCCAAGTGCGATTATGTATCCGGCGATACTCAACGAGCATCATCAGCTTCCAGGTCGGGCAGGAGTTCGAGCACCCGGGCCAGCGCGGGGTTGGTGGAGTCGCGGCTCCAGATGACGTGCAGCTCGACCGGCTCGCCGTTGCCGCCTTCGCCGTCGAGCGGGTCGCCGCCGCCGCGCACCAGGTCGCAGAAGGCGATGCCGTCCACGCCCAGGGACCGCGCGCTGGCGGGCGCCAGCGCGACGCCCCGGCCCGCGGCGACGAGCAGCACGGCGGTGAGGATCTGGTGGACCTGCTGCTCGATCCGCGGGTGGGCGTTGGTCAGGAAGCGCACGGTCAGCTCGTGGAAGTAGCGCGACTGGACGGGGTTGTAGCTGATCACCGGCAGGCCGTCGAAGTCGTCGGGGGCCAGCGGCCTGCCCAGCTCCGACAGCGGATGGCCGAGCGGCACGGCGGCGCACAGCGGCTCGCGGAAGACGACGCGGGAGTCGAGGGTGTCGATGTCGAACGGCGGGCGGGCCAGGCCCAGATCCAGCTCGCCGCGCAGCAGCCCGTCCACCTGCCCGGCGGTCACCCGCTCGTGCAGGATGACGTCGATCTCGGGAAGCCGCTCCGACAGCCGCCGCAGCAGCGCCCCGAGCATGCTGATGGCCGAGACGGCGGTGAAGCCCAGCCGTACGGTGCCGGCCGCGCCGCTGGCGATCCGGCGCGCCCGGTCGCCCGCGGTGTCGACGAGGGAGAGCATGCGGCGGGCGTCGTCGAGGAAGCCACGCCCGGCGTCGGTGAGCACGACACGGCGATTGTCACGTTCCAGGAGCGTCACCCCGATCACGCGCTCCAGCTTCTGTATGTGCCTGCTGAGCGGGGGCTGGGTCATGCGCAGCCGATCAGCCGCGCGGCCGAAGTGCAGCTCCTCGGCGACCGCCACGAAGGCTCGGATCTGATCGAGTGTTAGCATGATGCGTGAAGAGTATCACTTGATACCGAATTGAGCCTGGACAGGCATCGAGGCTGGTCCATAGTCTCCGGAGACTACAGAGCGGAAACCTTGCCGTAACCTTACGCAACCCTCTCTCCGCTTCACGAAGATCCACGGGCGGTTCCCCGCCCGCATGAAGGAGAAGTCAATGCCGACATCTCGGACAGCCCCCCGTCGCATCCTCCTGGGTGTCGTCGGCGCCGCCGCCGCGATCACGCTGACCGCCTGCGGTGGTGTCAAGACGACCTCCTCCGGTGGCGGGGACGGCGAATATCCCACGGGCAACATCGAGTTCAGCGTGGGCGCCTCCGCGGGCGGCTCGACCGACCTGATCACCCGATCCCTGGCCAAGGGCATCGGCAAGGAGCTCGGCGTCTCCACCCCCGTGCTGAACAAGCCGGGCGCCAACGGCGCGCTGAACGCCAAGGAGCTGCAGTCGGCCAAGGCCGACGGCTACAAGATCGCCGTGCAGAACGCCTCGCTCTTCACGATCACGCCGCTCACGGTGTCGGCCGCCGAGGCCACGAAGATCGACTCGTTCGACGTCATCTCCGGCATCTCGCGCGACGACTACGTCATGGCGACCAGCACCCAGTCCGGCTACAAGTCGATCGACGACCTGAAGAAGGCCGGCAAGACGATCAGGTACGGCACCACCGGCGTCGGCACCGGCGCCCAGCTCGCCTCCGCGCTGACCTTCAAGTCGGCCGGCGTCGAGTCCACCGCCGTGCCCTTCGACGGCGGCGCCCCCAACCTGACCGCGCTGCTGGGCAACCAGGTGGACGTGTCCACCATGCAGATCGGCGAGGCCATCGAGAACATCAAGGGCGGCAAGCTCGTCCCGCTCGCCGTCTTCTCGCAGGAGCGCATCCCGTTCCTGCCCGACGTGAAGACGGCCAAGGAGCAGGGCTACGACGTCCAGGTGACGCAGTACCGCTTCCTGACCGCGCCCAAGGGCACCCCGGAGAACGTCAAGACCAAGCTGCTCGACGCGGCCAAGAAGACGTTCGCCACCGCCGAGTACAAGAAGTTCAACGAGGACAACTCGCTGACCCCGATGGAGGTCTCCCCGCAGGAGGTCCTCACCTCGCTGCAGAACGACTCCACCACCTTCAAGGCACAGCTCGACAAGTTCGGCATCAACCTGGCCGGTTGATGACGACGGCGACCGGCCGGCCGCACCGGCCGGTCGCCGTTGGGCACTAAGGAGTGTGCATTTCCATGACCGACCCTGCGAAGCCGCCCGGCGCGGAGCCTGAGCACGCCGCTCTCGCGACCGACCTCCAGGAGGAGGCCGACCGGCTCCAGGCCGAGCTGGACGAGGCCAGGCCGCCGCACGCGGGCCCGATCTCGCAGATCGCGGCCGCCGTGGTGACGCTCGCCGTCGGCGTCTTCGGTGCGGTCGGCTCGTACGCGCTCGGGCTCGGCAAGCTCACGCAGCCCGGCCCCGGCCTGTGGCCGTTCGCCATCAGCGTCGTCATCATCGTGCTGTCGGCCGTGCTCCTCGTCACGGGCCGCAACCTCCAGGACACCGAGCGGTTCTCCCGCTCCAGCCTGCTCACCGCGGTGGGCCTGGTGACGCTCGTCGGGCTGGCCGCGCTGCTGCCGGTGATCGGCTTCGAGATCCCGTCTCTGCTGCTGATGTTCATCTGGCTGCGTTTCCTCGGCAAGGAGTCGTGGCGTTCCTCCATCGTGATCAGCATCTGCGCCGTGGCCGCGTTCTACGTGCTCTTCGTCGTGCTGCTGCAGATCCCGCTCCCTCGCCTCATCTGAGAAAGTCACATGGACATCTCCCCGATCCTCGACGGTTTCGGCGTCGTCCTGGAGCCGACCAACCTGCTGTACTGCCTCATCGGCGTCATCATCGGCATGCTCATCGGCGTGCTGCCCGGTCTCGGCCCCGGCGCGACCATCGCCATCCTGCTGCCGATCACGTACGGCATCGGGCCCGTGTCGGCCATCATCATGCTGGCGGGCATCTTCTACGGCGCCCAGTACGGCGGCACCATCACCTCGGTCCTGCTCCGCCTGCCCGGCGAGGCGTCCTCGGTCGTCACCGTCTTCGACGGTTTCGCCCTGGCCAAGCAGGGCAAGGCGGGCACGGCTCTGGGCATCGCGGCCATCGGCTCGTTCATCGGCGGCACGGTCTCGATCATCGGCCTGACGCTCGTCGCCCCGGTCGTGGCCGGGTTCGCGCTCGACTTCGGGCCGCCCGAGTACGCCGCCCTGGGCATCCTGGGCGTGCTGCTGATCTCCTCGATCGGCAACGGCAACAAGCTCAAGGCCATCATCGCCGCCTGCATCGGCCTGCTAATCGCGACCGTGGGCCGCGACACGTTCACCGGCGCCGAGCGCTTCACCTTCGGCAGCCTGAACCTGGCCGAGGGCATCGACTTCATCCCGATCGCCATGGGCCTGTTCGGCCTCAGCGAGATCCTCTACAACCTGGAGGAGCGGCACAACCAGGTGCACGCGCCGGCCAAGGTCGGCAACGTGTGGCCGTCGCGCAGGGACCTCGGGCAGGCCAAGGGCGCCATCGGGCGCGGCTCGGTGATCGGGTTCGTGCTGGGCGTGCTGCCCGGCGGTGGCGCGGTGCTGTCGTCGCTGGCCGCGTACGCGCTGGAGAAGCGGCGCGCCAAGCAGCCCGAGCGCTTCGGCCGGGGCGCCGTGGAGGGCGTGGCCGCTCCCGAGACCGCCAACAACGCCGCCGCGACCTCGTCCTTCATCCCGCTGCTGACGCTGGGCATCCCGGCGAACGCGACGATGGCGCTGATGTTCGGCGCGCTGCTCATCCAGGGCATCCAGCCGGGGCCGCAGCTCGTCACCGAGCACCCGGACGTGTTCTGGGGCGTCATCAACTCGATGTACATCGGCAACATCCTGCTGCTGGTGATGAGCATCCCGATGGTGGGCGTGTTCGTCCGCATCCTGCGGGTGCGCCCGGCCATCATGGCCCCGATCACGGTGCTGATCACGCTGCTGGGCGCCTACACGGTGCGCAACCAGGCCTACGACATCTTCCTGGTGATCGTGTTCGGCGTGCTGGGGTATCTGATGAAGAAGTTCGGCTTCGAGCCGGGGCCGCTGGTGCTGGCGTTCGTGCTGGGCTCGATGATCGAGAGCTCCGCGCGGCAGGGGCTGCTGATCTTCGGCGGCAACCCGGCCGGGTTCTTCACCCGGCCCATCTCCGGCACGGTGTTCGCCCTGGTGCTGATCGTGGCGTTGTGGCCGCTGATCCGTAAGGCGATACGCCGCAAGCCCACCGATCGTGTTGAGGAGAAGATCTCATGACCATCCTCGTCGGTTACCTGCCGACGCCCGAGGGCGAGGCCGCCGTGGACGCGGGCCTGCGCGAGGGCGCGCTGCGCGGGGAGCGCGTGATCATCGTGAACTCGCCGCGCCGCGGCGCCCCCATCGACGAGCACAAGATCGACGACGCGGCCGGCACCGAGCTGCTGCGCCGGGCGCGGGAGGCGGGCGTGGACGCCGAGCTGCGTCAGCCGCTGCACGACGACGACCTGCCCGAGACGTTCGAGGCGCTGGTCAAGGAGACCGGCGCGACACTGGTGGTGATCGGGATCCGGCACCGGTCGCTGGTGGGCAAGTTCATCATGGGCAGCGAGGCGCAGCGCATCCTCATGGAGTCGACCGTCCCCGTGCTGACGGTGAAGGCGGCCCAGTGAGCGTGCGTGAGGCCGGGCGGGTCAGCAGGGTCGTCGTCACCCCGGTCGCCTTCCGCGACCCGCCACTGCTCAACGTCGTGGGCGTGCACCAGCCGTACGTGCTGCGCACCATCGTCCAGGTGCACACCGACGAGGGCCTCGTCGGTCTCGGCGAGACCTACGCCGACCAGGCGCACGTCGAGCGGCTGGAGGCGGTCGCCGCCGCCCTGCCCGGCGCGGACGTCTTCGACCTGCACGCCCTGCGCCGGATCGTCGGCGAGACGCTCGGCGCCGCCACCGGCGGGGCGGGCGCCAGCTTCGGCGGCATGCTGGAGGTCTCCAGCGCGGTGGACACCGTGGTGTCGCCCTTCGAGGTGGCGCTGCTGGACCTTCAGGGCAGGGCGACGGGGCGGCCGGTGAGCGACCTGCTCGGCGGCGCCGTACGCGACCGGGTGCCGTTCTCGGCGTACCTGTTCTACAAGTGGGCCGGCCACCCGGGCCACGAGGAGGACGCCTGGGGCGAGGGCCGCACGCCCGAGCAGCTGGTCGAGCAGGCGCGGCGGATGATCTCCGAGTACGGCTTCACCGCCGTCAAGCTCAAGGGCGGCGTGTACGAGCCCCGCCACGAGTTCGAGACCGTCGAGGCCCTGGCCGCCGCCTTCCCCGAGCATGCCCTGCGCATCGACCCGAACGGCGCCTGGACCGTCGAGACCTCGATCAAGGCGGCCGACCGGCTCTCCGGCCTGCTGGAGTACCTGGAGGACCCGACGCCGGGCATCCCGGGCATGGCCGAGGTGTCCAGGCACACCGACCTGCCGCTCGCCACGAACATGTGCGTGATCTCGTTCGAGCACCTCAAGCCCGCCGTCGCCGCCGACGCCGTGCAGGTCGTGCTCTCCGACCACCACCTGTGGGGCGGGCTGCGCCGCTCGGCGCTGCTGGGCGGCATCTGCGAGACGTTCGGCATGGGGCTGTCGATGCACTCCAACTCGCATCTCGGCGTCAGCCTGGCCGCCATGACGCACCTGGCCGCCGCCACCCCGAACCTCACCTACGCCTGCGACACCCACTACCCGTGGAAGACGGAGGAGGTCGTCAAGCCGGGCGCGCTGGAGTTCTCCGGCGGCTCCGTCGCCGTGCCGAAGGGGCCTGGCCTCGGCGTGGAGCTGGACGAGGACGCGCTGGCCGCGCTGCACGAGCAGTACCTCACGTGCGGGCAGCGGGCCCGCGAGGACACCGCGTACATGGCCTCGATCGTGCCGGGTTTCACCCCGAACACCTCTCGCTGGTAGCGGTTACGGCGGCTGCAGCCTGGCCTTGGAGTTGGACAGGTGCAGCCGCATGGCCGCCCGCGCCGCGGCGGGGTCGCGCCCGGCGATGGCCCGGTAGACGTTCTCGTGCTCCAGCGTCACCCGCGTGAAGTGGGTGGCGTTGGAGACCGTGTAGACGTGCTCCAGCCGGGTCCGCGGCAGCATGATCATCATCGGCCCGAGCGAGGTGAGCAGGTCGGCGTAGAACCGGTTGTTCGCGGCGAGCGCGATCTTCAGGTGGAACTCGAAGTCGGCCTCCACGGCGTTGCCGGGCTGCTCCCCCGAGCGCCCCAGGTCGACCAGCGCCCGCTCGATCGCCTTGAGCTGCAGGTCAGTACGCCGCTCGGCGGCCAGCCCCGCCGCCTCCGTCTCGACCCCGATCCGAAAGTCGATCATGTCGAGGACGTCGCGGTGGGTGCGCACCTGCGACGCCTCCACGGAGAACGCCGTGGAGGCGGGCAGGGCCAGCACGAACGAGCCGCGCCCCTGGAAGGTCTCGACGAGCCCGGCGGCCTGCAGCCGGGAGACGGCTTCGCGCACCACCGTGCGGCTGACCCCGAACTCCTGGATCAGCGACGACTCGGTGGGCAGCTTCTGGCCGGGCTGGATCTCCCCGGCCAGGATGCGGGCCTTGAGCCGCTCGACGAGCTCGTGCGCGAGGCCGCGACCGGTGTCGCGGTCGAGTCTTTGATCGGGCGGCACGGCGGACAATCTACCGGCCGTCCACGTGGAACTCGACCTCGTCCAGCCGCCAGTCCCCGGCCTGCCCGGCGAGGCTGAGGCCGAGCCCCGGCCGGTCAGGTACGGCCATCCGCCCGCCCTCGATCTTCAGCCGCTCCTCGAACAGCGGCGAGAGCCATTCGATGTGCTCGACCCAGGAGTCACGCGGGTAGGCCGCGGCCAGGTGCACGTGGATCTCCATCACGAAGTGCGGCGCGACGTGCAGGTGCGCGTGGTCGGCGAGGGCGGCGACCTTGAGGTAGGGGGTGATGCCGCCGACGCGCGGCACGTCGGGCTGCAGGAAGTCCACGGCCCGCAGGTCCACGAGCCGGACCAGGTCGGTGACGCCGGCGAGCATCTCGCCGGTGGCGATGGGGGTGTCGAGCGCGGCGGCGAGCTGGGCGTGCCCCTCGGCGTCGTAGGCGTCGAGCGGCTCCTCGATCCACACCAGCCCCAGGTCCTCGACCTGCCGCCCGAACCGCAGCGCGCTGGCCCGGTCCCACTGCTGGTTGGCGTCCACCATCAGCGGCACCTCGTCACCGAGGTGCTCGCGCACGGCCGCCAGCCGCCGCAGGTCCTCCTTCATGTCCGGCTGGCCCACCTTGATCTTGATGCCGCCGATGCCGCCGGCCAGGGACTGGCCGGCCTTCTCCTTGACCTCCTCGATCGGGGCCTGGAGGTAGCCGCCGGAGGTGTTGTAGACCCGCACCGAGTCGCGGTAGGCGCCCAGCAGCTTGGCCAGCGGCAGCCCCGCCCGCTTCGCCTTCAGGTCCCACAGCGCCACGTCCACGGCGGCCAGCGCCTGCGTCGCCACCCCTGAACGGCCCACCGACGCGCCCGCCCACAGCAGCCGGTCGTAGATCCGGCCGATGTCGGCGGGGTCCTCGCCGAGCAGCAGCCCGCCGACCTCCTTGGCGTGCGCGAACTGCGCGGGCGTGCCCGCCCTGGTCGTGTAGGAGAACCCCAGCCCCGCCAGCCCGTCGCTGGTGACGATCTCGCAGGTCAGGACGTCGATCTGGGCCAGCGGGCGCTGCCGCCCTGTGGCCACCTTGGCGTCGCTGACCGGCTTGGCGAGCGGAACGGCGTAGCGGCCGAACCGCACCGACTCGACGCGCACGGGTCAGGCCTTCCCGAACTCGACGGAGTCGACGGTCCACTTGCGGCACTGCTCGCTGAGCGTGAACCCGAGCCCGGGGCGGTCCGGCACGATCATGCGGCCGTCACGCGTCTCCAGGCGCTCCTCGAACAGCGGGTTGAGCCACTCGAAGTGCTCGACCCACGGCTCGCGCGGGTACGCGGCTGCCAGGTGGAGGTGGATCTCCATGGCGAAGTGCGGCGCGAGCTGCAGGCCGGCGTGGTCGGCGAGCGTGGCCAGGCGCAGGAACGGGGTGATGCCGCCGACGCGCGGGGCGTCGGGCTGGATGATGTCGGCGGCGCGGGCCTCGATCAGGCGGACGTGCTCGGCGACGCTGGAGAGCATCTCGCCGGTGGCGATGGGGGTGTCGAGCGCGGCGGCGAGCTGGGCGTGCCCCTCGGCGTCGTAGGCGTCGAGCGGCTCCTCGATCCACACCAGCCCCAGGTCCTCGACCTGCCGCCCGAACCGCAGCGCGCTGGCCCGGTCCCACTGCTGGTTGGCGTCCACCATCAGCGGTACGCCGTCGCCGAGGTGCTCGCGCACGGCCGCCAGCCGCCGCAGGTCCTCCTTCATGTCCGGCTGGCCCACCTTGATCTTGATGCCGCCGATGCCGTCGGCCAGCGACTGCGTCGCCCGCGCCTTGACCTCCTCGATCGGCGCGTGCAGAAATCCGCCCGAGGTGTTGTACGTCCTGACGGAGTCGCGGTAGGCGCCCAGCAGCTTGGCCAGCGGCAGCCCCGCCCGCTTCGCCTTCAGGTCCCACAACGCCACGTCCACGGCGGCCAGCGCCTGCGTCGCCACCCCTGAACGGCCCACCGACGCGCCCGCCCACAGCAGCGACTCGTACACCTTGCCGATGTCGGACGGGTCCTGGCCGAGCAGGTTCTCGCCGACCTCCTTGGCGTGCGCGTACTGGGCGGGGCCGCCGGCCCGCTTGGAGTAGCTGAAGCCGGTGCCGCTGTGGCCGTCCTCGGTGGAGATCTCGGCGAACAGGAAGGCGATCTCCGTCATCGGCTTCTGCCGCCCGGTCAGGACCTTGGCGTCACTGATGGGGACGTCGAGCGGGAGCGTGACGGAGGAGAGGGCGACGTGGCGGATGCGGTCCATGGAGGTCCCCGGAGGTCGGCGGCAGATTCGTACGTCATCGTATGACTCAATAAGTCGTATGACAACTGCGGCCGTCCCGCCCCTTCCGTCACACCGACCCCTCGACGGCGTCCTCGACGATGCCTTCGATGACGCCGGCGACGAGGCCGGCGTCCTTGGCGAGGACCTGGACGTGGTTGCCCGGCGCGGTCGCGCGGACCGTCACCCGCTCGCCGGCGGCCGTGGCCGTGGTCACGGCGGCGCGCATGCGGGCGTTCTCCTCGACGGTGGAGCCGGAGTGCGCCCCGCTGGCGACGACGAAGGCGGCCGGGCAGCGCAGGGCCGCGTAGTCGGCCGCGAGCCCGCCGTTGACCGTGTCCATCTCGATGACGACCTCCGCGCTCTCGGCGGGGGTCATCCTGGCCGACAGCCCCAGCAGGGCCAGGACGCGCATCAGCGGGCCCAGCCGGCGGAACTGCCGCCGGACGCGCTCCTTGCCCGCCTCGTCGAACGTCGCGATCGGGTAGGCGCCGTCGATCAGCACGAGGCCGGACACCTCGCCGGGGTGCTCGCTCGCGTACCGCACGGCCAGCGTGGCGCCGTGGGACCAGCCCACCAGGACCGGCCGCTCCAGCCCGCGCGCCTCGATGACCCTGCCGACGTCGCCGAGGGCGCCCCGCAGCGAGTAGTCGGACGAGCGGCCGGACCTGCCGCGCGCCCGGCCGTCGAAGGTGACGGTGCGGTACCGGCCGCCGAGCTGCCGCAGGACGGGTCTCCAGTGCCGTTGCGTGGCGAACCCGCCGTTGATGAACAGCAGCGCGGGCGCGCCCCCCGGGGTGTCGGTGCCGTGGAGCGTCGTGTCGCCCGCGGCGACGGTGAAAGTCTCAGACATGACAGTGCCCTTCGTCCGTGAGGAGTGAGTGTCACTTGCGGTGGCCGAGCTCCTTGCGCCTGGCGTGCCATTCGGCGCGCAGCGCGGGCATGCGCTCGGCCAGGAACTCGTAGAACGCGAGACCTTCCTCGAGCATCGCCCGCCGCTCGGAGTCGCCGTCCTCCAGCAGGCCCAGCGCGGTGCGGGCGAGGTCGGCCTGCTCGCGGTAGATCTCGCCGGCGAAGCCGCCGGGGTCGAGCGCCCGGGGGTCGAGCGTGACGTGGTCCACCCGCTGCCCCGCCGACCTGAACCGGCGCACCACGTTGTGGCCGGACAGGAGCGTGACCGCCCCGGTGATCGCACTGCGGCTGGCGAGGAGCGCCTCGGCGATCTCGGCGATCGTCTGCTGGGGCGGGCGGCAGACGAACAGGTAGCCCAGCACCCGGCCGGCTACGGGCGGGAAGCCGTACTCCCGCGCGTAGAAGTCGGCGACGCGGTCGGTGAAGGCGAGCTGTTCGGGTGTCGTCGTCATGCCGACAACTATAACCGAAAAAACTGAGATGACACAAATTTGTGTCATCTGAGTCATGCAGAGGCGACGCCGTCGTAGTCGACCACCAGATGCCGCGGCCCGCGCAGGACGGCGCTCGGCCGGTACGGCGGCGGGTCCGTCACCAGCCGCGGGTTGTCCAGCCTGCGGATCAGCTCGTTCAGCACGATCTGCGCCTCCGTCCTGGCCAGCGGCGCGCCGAAGCAGTAGTGCACGCCGCCGCCGAAGCCGAGGTGCTCGTTGCGCGGCCGGTCGAGGTCGAAGTCGTCCGGATGCGGCACGTGGCCGGGGTCGCGGCTGCCCGCCGCCATGGCCAGCACCACGGGCGCGCCCGCCGGGATCGTGACGCCCGCGATCGTGATGTCGTCCAGCGCCACCCTCGAGGACACGAACTGCACGGGCGGCTCGTAGCGCAGCAGCTCCTCGACGGCGCGGATCATCAGGGTGGGCTCGTCGCGCAGCCGCCGCAGCAGGCCGGGGCGACGCAGGAAGGTGAGCATGCCGTTGGCGATGAGGTTGATCGTGGTCTCGTGGCCGGCGATCAGCAGCAGCACCGCCGTGGACACCACCTCGTCCTGGGTCATGCCTCCCTCAGGGTCGCGATAGGTCATCAGGCCCGACAGCATGTCGTCACGCGGCTCCCGGCCGCGCGCCCCGGCGAGCCCGGCCAGGTAGCGCGACAGCTCCATGGCCGCCGCCCTGCGCGCCTGCTCGCGTTCCGCCCGGTCCTCCTCGCCCGGCCCGAGCGTCTCGACCACCTCGTCCGCCAGGGCGTGGAAACGCGGCTCGTCCTCCTCCGGCACACCGAGCAGCGCGCAGATCACCGAGACCGGCAGCGGGTAGGCCACCTCGTCCACGAGGTCGGCCCGGTTCTTGCCGGCCAGGCCGTCGATCAGGGCGGTGGTGAGGTCGAGCATCTTCGGGCGCAGCCGTTCGACCGTCTCGGGCGAGTGCGGCGGGCCGAAGTGGCGCATGGCCAGGCCACGCAGCCGGTCGTGCTCCGGCGGGTCCAGGCCGATGAAGGACGGGTGCGGGCCCGGGTCGTGGGGCGCGGCGCTGTCGAGGTTGCGGCGGTCGGAGCTGATGCGCGGGTCGTGCAGCAGGGCGACGATCTCGCGGTAGGTGGTGACGAGGTAGGAGCCGTCGTCCTGGCGCACCACCGGGCTCTCGCGCAGCGCGCCGAAGAACCGGTACGGGTCGGCGCGAGCCGCCGGGTCGAGGATCTGCTTCAGGACGTCCATGCTCTCTCCTGCGTTCAGCGCGGATGCATCAGCGAGGCGCGGCGCTCCGCCGGGTCGTGGCCGGTCACCGCGACCGTCACGCCGGCGGCGGCCACCAGCCGCTCGGGGACCCGCGCGGGCATCGGCCCGCCGTCCGCTCCCCCGGCTCCCCTGGCTTCGCCGCCGACGTGGCGGAAGTCCGGCGGGAACGGCGCCGCCTGCTCGATCTGATGCTGGTAGAACTCCAGCCACATGGCCTGGTCGAAGGTGACCGCCGCCGTGATCCTGCCCTGGTAGCCGTAGACGGCCACGAACCGCCGCTCCGCCGGCGAGCCCTGGGTGAAGACGACCTGGTCGGCGAACGTGGGCACGCCGACCGACTTGATGTTCACGCCGAACTGGGTGGACCAGAAGACCGGCACCGAAAGGTGCGGCCAGCGGTGCGCCTGGTCGCTGACCATGTTGTGCGCGGCGATCTCTGCCTGGGCGACCGCGTTGCCCCAGTGTTCGAGGCTCATGAACTGGTACTCGTAGATCGGGTGCGGGAAGCGGGCGATGTCGCCGGCCACGAACACGTCGTCGGTGACCAGGCCGTTGACGTCCACGGCGCGGCAGCCCGCGTCGCACGTCACGCCCCACACCCCGGCGGCCAGGCCGGAGTCGCGCAGCCACTCGACGTTGCGCACGGAGCCGAGCGCCACCACGGCCACGTCGGCCTCCACCGTGCTGCCGTCCGACAGCCTGGCTCCGGTCAGCCGGCCCGCGCCGTCCGACTCCAGCGCCGTGACGGTCGTGCCGGTCCGCAGGTCCACGCCGTGGTCGCGCTGGAGCTGCGCGGCGATGTCGCCGATCACGCCGCCCATGGCGTTGTAGAGCGGGGCGGGCCCGCGCTCGACGACCGTCACCGGCAGGTCCAGCTCCCGGCAGACGGAGGCGATCTCGCTGCCCGTGAAGCCCGCGCCGAGGATGAGCACCCGTCGCGGGCCCGCCGCCAGCGCCTGCCGCAGCTCGGCGGCGTCCCTGGCGTCGCGCAGCGTGTACACGCCGTGCAGCGCCGCCTCGGCCGCGTCCGGCCAGGGACGGGCGCGGGTGCCGGTGGCCAGCAGGACCCGGTCGAACCCGACCTCCCTGCCGTCGGCCAGGAGCACCCGCTTGCCCGCCACGTCCAGGACGGTGGCCGGCGTGCCGAACAGCAGCTCGGCGTCCACCTCGCGCAGGCGGGGCAGGAGGGTGTGCTCGGGCGGGACCTGTCCGGTGAGCACCTGCTTGGACAGGGGCGGCCGGTCGTACGGCTCGCGCGTCTCGTCGCCGATCATGGTCAGCTCGCCGGTGAACCCGTCCCGCCTGAGCACCTCGGCGGCCCGCGCCCCCGCCAGCGAGGCGCCGACGATCACGATCCGCCCGCCGACGGGCTGCGGGCGGGACTCCCGGTCGAGGGGCGGGTGCATCGACAGGGCGGTCCTGTCGAGGTGGATGGCCTGGACGGGGCAGGCCGCCGCCGCCCTGAGCACGTGCTCGCGGTGCTCGTCGGCGGGCTGCAGGTCGTACAGGAGCGCCTCGTCGCGCATGGTGAAGACGTCCGGCGCGAGGAAGACGCACTGCCCGTATCCCTGGCAGCGCGTCAGATCGACGATGACTCGCACAAGCCCACTCCCCCGTTGAGCGTCACCCCCAGCGCTCTTCCCCGTCCCGGGCGCCCCCTAGCCGGTCCGGCCCATTCCTTGAGTTCTCTTTGCCGGCCCTCAGGTCGCCACGATGTCGGACCTGGCCAGCACCCGCAGATGCTCCATGAGCCGCTGCGGGCTGTCGGCGAGCGGCTGGACGCACACGTGGTCGGCCCCCGCGTCGAGGTGGGCGCGCACCCGCTCGATGATCGTCTCAGGGTCGCCCCACGCCACGATGGCGTCGACCAGCGCGTCGCTGCCGCCGTCGGCCAGGTCGTCCTCCTTCCAGCCCAGGTCGAGCAGGTTGTTGGCGTAGTTCGGCAGCGCCAGGTACCGCGCCGTGAAGCCACGGGCGATCTGCCGCGCCCGATCCGCGTCGGACTCCAGGATCACCGTCTGCTCGGGCGCCAGCACGGGCTCGGGGCCGAGCACCGCACGCGCGCGGGCCGTGTGCTCGGGCGTGACGAAGTACGGGTGCGCCCCGTACGCCCGCTGCGCCGCCAGCTCCAGCATCTTGCCGCGCAGCGCCGCCAGCAGCCGGGGCGCCGGCCCGGGAAGCGGCCCTGAGTACTCGGTGGCGTCCATGGCGTCGAGGTACTCGCGCATCGCCGACACCGGCTTGCGGTAGTCGTGGCCCCGCCCCCGCACGGCGGGCGCGTGGCTGACGCCGATGCCCAGCACGAACCGGCCCTCGTACGCCTCCGACAGCGTGTTCGCCCCGTTCGCGGCGGCCGTGGCGTCGCGCCCCCAGATGCTCGCGATGCCGGTGGCGACGGTCAGGCTGCTCGTCCCGCCGAGCAGGATGGCCGCGTGGGCCAGCGCCTCCTTGCCGGTGGGGGTCTCACCGATCCACAACGCCCCGAAGCCCAGGCTCTCGATCTCGGCGGCGGCCTCGCGCTCGAACGCGGCCGCCTCGCCGCTCAGCGTGCTGTTCCAGACCCCGACCCGGCCCAGGCGCCGCTTCAGCGCCTGTACGTCCTTCATCTCCGGCTTCATGCCTCATCACCTCACATCACAGGCACCTCTGCCCACGCGATCACCGAGCCACGCCGACGGCCTTGCCGTGGTTCACCCGGCGTCCGCGTGACCAGGGTGGCGGGCCTGGCCGTGGTTCGCTCAGCGGCCTCGCCCACAGGTGGCGGGCCTGTTCGCTCAGCGTCCGCGTCCGGTGGTGGCGGGCCTGGTCACGTGCGCGTCGAGGGCGCAGGGGTGCTGGCGGCTCATCGCCGCGGAGGCGGCCCGGCTGTAGTGATGGAACAGGCGGGTGAGCGCGGCGCGCCGATCCTCCTCGGACTCCTCGCGGACGGCCCGCTCGGTGGCGTGGGCGCGCACCAGTTCGTGGAAGCGGTAGCGGCCGGGGGCGGGCTCCCCCAGCAGGTGCAGCTCCAGCAGCCGTTCCAGCGACGCCGACGCCCCGGCGACGGTCGTGGACAGCAGGGCGGCGGCGCTCTCCGGCACGATCTCGGCGCTCGGGTGCAGGCCCAGCAGGCGGTAGGCGCGCCGCCCGGCGGGGGTCAGGTCGCGGTAGGACAGGTCGAGGGCGGCGGCCACGCTGCGCCGGCCCGCGCGCAGCTCGCTCAGCCGTCGCCCGCGCGACTCCAGGCGTTCCAGCAGGTGACGCACGCTCCAGGCCGGGTGGGCCTGCAGCCGGGCCGCCGCCAGATGGATGGCCAGCGGCAGCAGGCCGCACCGGCGGACCACCTCGGCCACCGCCTCGCGCGCCTCACGCGCGTCCCGCAACGCACCCGGCACCCCCAGCGTGCCCAACGCCCCCAGCGCGCCCGCCGTGCCCAGCGCGCCCACCGTCCCCGCCGCCTCCAGCGCGCCCTCCGACGCCGCTGTGCCTCGCGTGCCCGGCGCGCCTGACACCCCCAGCGGGCCCAGGCCGCCCGCCGTGCCCGGCGCGTCCGGTGCTCTGGGCGCGCCCGCGACGCGCTCGGCGCCGGCGGCGGCGGTGAAGAGGGCGATGGCGTCCGGCTCCGGCAGCACGTCCACCGGCACGGTGCGGGCGCCGTCCAGGTCGAGCAGCCGCCTGCGGCTCGTGACCAGCACCCGGCACGCTCCCGCGCCTGGCAGCAGGGGCCGGATCTGGTCCTCTCCGGCGGCGTCGTCCAGCACGATGAGCATCTTCCTGCCGGCCAGCACGCTGCGGTACAGGGCGGCCCGGTCGGCGAGCTGCCGGGGGACGGCCTCGGCGGGCACGCCCAGCAGGGTCAGCACGCGGCCGAGCGTGCCGGCCGGGTCGCCCGGCGCGTGGCCGTGCAGGTAGCCGAGGTCGTCCGGGGCGCCGGCCGGGGTGTGGCCGTGCAGGTCGATGAAGAGCTGCCCGTCGGGGAAGGCGGGCGCCAGCCGGTGCGCGGCGTGCACGGCCAGCGCCGTCTTGCCCACCCCCGCCATGCCCTCCACGGCGGTGACCATCGCCGCCGACGCGTCGCAGATCCCGTCCAGGACGGCCAGCTCCCGCTCCCGCCCGGCGAACCCCGCCACGTCGGCGGGTAGCTGGCGGGGCGTGGGCCGCGCCGCGCGGGGCACGAGCCGCTCCTGGGTGAGCACCGCGCGGTGGAGCCAGCGCAGCTCCGTGTTGGGGTCGATGCCCAGCTCGTCCCTGAGCAGGCGGGAGATGGTGCGGTACGCGCCGAGCGCCTCGGCCTGCCGCCCGCCCCGGTACAGGGCGGTCATGAGCTGGGCCCAGAAGCGCTCCCGCAGCGGATGCTCGGCGGTCAGCGCCCGCAGCTCGGCGGTGAGCGCGGCGTGCTCCCCCGCCTGGAGGTCGGCGTCGATGCGGCGTTCGAGCACCTGGAGGCGCTGTTCGGCCAGCGGCGGCACGTCGATCCTGTGCAGTGTGTCGGACTCGACGTCCGCGCAGGCGGGCCCGCGCCACAGGCGCAGCGCCTCGTGCAGCAGCCGCCCCTCCTGCTGCCCGGCGTCCGCCGCGTGGTCGGCCTGCTGGACGAGGTGCCGGAACTGGAGCAGGTCGAGCTGGTCGGCGCGCAGCCTGGCGAGGTAGCCGCCGGGCTCGGTCTGGATCAGCTCGCCCAGGTCCAGCGACTGCCGCAGGCGTGCCACGTTGGTCTGCAGGACCCGGCGCGGGTTGCGCGGGATCCGCTCGTCCCACAGCCGTTCCGCGAAGTGGTCGACGGTGACGACCTCGTTGGGGCGGAGCAACAATGTCGCGAGAACCGTCCGGATCTTGCCGCCGGGCACAGCCGTCCGCCGCCCGTCGCGGAATACGGCGAGAGGGCCCAGCACCGAGAACCGTACAACGATCACAACGCCCACTTCCTCTGTGTGGCTCGATCGAGGGGGCGGCCGTGCGGAGCAGGATCGTGCGAGGCGCCGCGGCGTGGTGGCGGCACTGGCCGGCGCGATGATCGGCCCCCGTGGCCGCGTGGTCCCAAGGCGCGGCGGGGCCGGTGACGTTTGCCCCCGTGAACTTTCATTATCCCCGCTCTCAACAAAACGTTCGAATATGGCAGCGAACCGACCCCAAACCGTTATTGACACGGAGTCGACCACGCGGTGAACGCCTTCTCGAAAACGAATTCCGCTCGGACCGAAAGGCAATGCGTCCCGTTCCGCGTAATGGCATTCCATGTCACGGAATAAGGCCGGGACGCCGCGACCCGCCTCCCGCCCTCTTGACACACTCTTCGCGGCAGTGGTCTCCTATCGCCAGTTCGGAACGACGTTCTGCGATACGGAATGAGGAGCATCCATGGAACGCCCCCTCTCGACGCCCGGACCCCGCGGGTGAAGGCGCTCGTCTTCACCGGGCCGGGTGTGGTGGAGCCGCAGGACGTGCCGGAGCCCGAGGTGGCCCGGGGCGAGGTCCTCGTGCACGTGGTCACGTCCGGGATCTGCGGCAGCGAGCTGCACGGCGTCAAGACCCCGGGCTTCCGGGTGCCGCCGCTGGTCATGGGGCACGAGTTCGCCGGGCGCACGGACGACGGGCGCGCCGTGACGGTCAATCCCATCCTGTCGTGCGGCGAGTGCGACGTGTGCGCGGCCGGGCTGCGCAACGTCTGCAGGAACCGGCGGATCATCGGGGTGCACCGCCCCGGCGCGTTCGCCGAGCGCGTCGCGGTGCCCGCCGCCGCCGTGGTGCCGCTGCCGGACAGGCTCGGGTGGACGGCCGCCGGCGTGGTCGAGCCCGCCGCCAACTCCGTGCACGCCTGGCGGCTGGCCGGGCGCCCGTCCGGCGCCAGGGTCGGCGTGCTCGGCGCCGGCGCGATCGGGCTGACCTGCCTCCAGGTCGCGCTGTCCGGCGGCGCCGCCTCGGTCGAGGTGGCCGACCGCGCCCCCGACCGGCTGGAGATCGCCACCCGCCTCGGCGCCTCGGCCGCGGGCCCCGAGCTGACCGGCGAGTACGACGTCGTCTTCGACGCGGTCGGCGCCGCCGCCACGCACGAGCAGTCGGTCGCCCGCCTGCGCCCCGGCGGCGTGGCGGTCTGGCTCGGCCTGGCCGACCACGTGTCCGGCTACGACGCCGCCGACCTGGTACGCGGCGAGAAGCGGGTGCTCGGCTCGTTCGCCTACGACGACGCCGACTTCGCCGCCGCCATCGGCCTGGTCGCCGGCTGGGACCTGAGCTGGGTCGAGACCTTCCCCCTCGCCGAGGGCGCGCAGGTCTTCACCGCGCTGATGAACGGCCGCACCACCCCCGTCAAGGCCCTGCTCACCCCGGAAGGAGCGTAGCGATGGCCCGCATCGTCCTGGTGGGCGCCGGCAGCATCACGTTCGCCAAGAACCTGCTGTCCGACATCCTGACCTTCCCCGAGCTGTCGGAGTCGACCGTCGTGCTGCACGACATCGACCGGGCGCGGCTCGGCACGGCCGAGGCGATGGCCAGGTGGATGGTCGCGGAGCTGGGCATCGGCGCGAAGGTCGAGGCGCACGCCGACCGCAGGGCCGCCGTGGACGGCGCCGACTACGTGATCAACGAGATCGCCGTCGGCGGCCTGGACGCGGTCAGGCGCGACTTCGAGATCCCCGCCGCGTACGGCGTCCGCCAGACGATCGCCGACACCCTCGGCATCGGCGGCATCTTCCGCGCGCTGCGCACGATCCCCGTCATGGTCGGCATCGGCGACGACCTGGCCGAGCTGGCCCCGCGCGCCACGCTGTTCACCTACACCAACCCGATGTCGATGATCCCGTGGTCGGTGTACGCGGGCACGGCGTTCAAGAACGTCGTCGGCGTCTGCCACGCCGCCCGCGACACGCAGAAGACCCTGGCCAGGATGGTCGGCGTGCCGGAGGAGGAGGTCTCCTTCCTCACCGCCGGCGTCAACCACCAGGCGTTCGTGCTGCGCTTCGAGCGCGACGGCGAGAACCTCTACGACCGCCTCGACGAGCTGATCGCCCAGGACCCCGAGCTGGCCCGCCGGGTGCGCGTCGAGGTCTACCGGAGCTTCGGCTACTTCCCCACCGAGTCCAGCGAGCACGGCTCGGAGTACCTGCCGTGGTTCCTGCCGCACGAGGAGGAGGTGTCGCGTTACCGCATCCCGGTCGGCGTCTACCTCGGCTGGCTGGCCGACGGCTTCGAGGAGTACGAGACGTACCGGCGCTCGCTCGAAGAGGGCGGGGGCGTGCCGATCGAGCGCGGCGAGGAGCTGGCGTCGCTGGCCATCCACTCGATGGAGACGGGCACCCGCCGCATGATCCACGGCAACGTGCGCAACGGCGGGCTGATCTCCAACCTGCCGCGGGAGGCCACCGTCGAGGTGCCCTGCCACGTGGACCGCGCGGGCGTGCAGCCGGTGCGGGTCGGCGAGCTGCCCGCCCAGGTGGCGGCGCTGAACCGGACGTTCCTCAACGTCAGCGAGCTGACCGTGAAGGCGGCGCTGGAAGGCCGCCGCGACCACGTCTACCAGGCCGCGCTGCTCGACCCGAACACCTCGGCCACGCTCCCGGTCCGGAAGATCCGCGAGCTGGTGGACGACCTGATCGCGGCCCACGGCGACCTGCTACCGGAGGGAATCAGGAATGTGTAGCCCGGATCTGCCCCTGTCCCGTTACCGGCCGGTCTCCCAGCTCCAGGTCGCGGTCCACGAGGTGGACCGCGCCCGGATGCCGGTCGTGGACGCGCACATCCACCTCGGCCGCTGGCTGACCGAGGACGGGAGCTGGATGGTCAAGGACGTCCCTGCCCTGATCGGGCTGATGGACGAGCTGAACCTGCGCGGCATGGTCAACCTCGACGGCCGCTGGGGCAGGGAGCTGGCCGAGAACCTCGAACGCTACGACGCCGCCTACCCGGGCAGGTTCGCCACGTTCTGCCACGTGGACTGGTCGCAGACGGCCGAGCCCGGCTTCGGCGAGCGGCTGGCCGCCCAGCTCACGCGGAACGTGGCGGAGGGCGCGGCGGGGCTGAAGGTGTGGAAGGACGTGGGCCTGCGGGTCCGCGACGACCGGGGCGAGCTGGTCATGCTCGACGACCCGCGGCTCGACCCGCTGTGGGCGGCCGTCGGCGAGGCGGGCATCCCGATCGCGCTGCACACCGCCGACCCGGTGGCCTTCTTCCAGCCGGCCGACGAGCGCAACGAGCGGCTCGAACTGCTGGCGGCCCGGCCCGACTGGAACTTCTCCGGCCCGGAGTTCCCGCCGTTCGAGCGGCTGATGGAGGCCATGGAGGCGATGATCGCCCGGCATCCGGCGACCACGGTGATCGGCGTGCACGCCGGCTGCTGGCCGGAGAACCTGGCCTTCGCGAGCCGCCTGCTGGACACGTACCCGAACTTCCGCGTCGACATCGCCGCACGCATCGCCGAGCTGGGCCGCCAGCCGCGCGCCACGCGCGCGCTGATGCTGCGCCACCCCGACCGGGTGCTGTTCGGCACGGACGAGATCCCGCCGGACCGGGAGATCTACCGCATCCACTTCCGGTTCATGGAGACCGACGACGAGGCGTTCGCGCACTCACTCGACGACCCGCCGCCGATGGGCCGCTGGACGATCTCCGGCCTCGACCTGCCCGAGGACGTCCTCCAGCAGGTCTACGCCGGCAACGCGCTGCGGCTCGTGCCGAGGCTGGCATGACCGCGACGCTCACGCGCGCCGGGCGGACCCCGTACAAGCCCGCCTTCAAGCACAGCGCCGAGGGCGGGCAGGGCCGCCACGCCGTGCTCTTCCTGCTTCCGGCCCTGATCGGGTTCGCCGTGTTCTACATCTACCCGAGCGTGCGCGGCCTGTGGTTGTCGGTCACCGACTGGAACCTGCTGTCGGAGCCGGAGTTCGTCGGCCTGGACAACTACGCCGAGCTGGCCACGGACCCGCTGTTCTGGAAGGCGCTGCTGCTCACCGCCTACAACACCGTGCTGAACCTGGCCGGCCAGATCACGCTGGCGCTGCTGCTGGCCGCGCTGATGCATCGGCTGACCAAGTCGGTGGTGCTGCGCGCCACGCTGCTGCTGCCCTGGCTGGTGCCGAACGTGGCCACCGCGCTGCTGTGGCTGTGGCTGCTGGACGCCAACCTCGGCTTCGTCAACCAGCTATTGAACGCGATGGGCCTGCCCACGCACGGCTTCTTCAACGCGCCCGCCGAGGCCATGCCGAGCGTGGCCGCGGTGACCACCTGGGCCTCCGTCGGGTACGTGGCGCTGCTGCTGTACGCGGGCATGCTGCAGATCCCCGCATCGGTGTACGAGGCCGCGGCGATGGACGGCGCCGGCGAGGTCCGCACGTTCTTCCGCGTCACGCTGCCGCTGCTGCGGCCCGTGCTCGCGCTCGTGCTGGTGGTGTCGATGATCGGCTGCTTCCAGATCTTCGACACGATCGCGGTGGCGACCAGGGGCGGCCCGGTCAACGCCACCAAGGTCATCTACTACTACATCTACCAGGAGGCGTTCACCCACTTCCGGATGGGCTACGCGGCGGCCATGGCGCTCAGCCTGGTGGCGATCCTCGGCGTGCTGACGTTCGTGCAGATGCGCCTGATGCGCGCCTCCGACTCGGACCTCGGATAGGGAGGAACCCGACATGCGCGCAGGCCGGATCGCCGCCTGGACGGTGCTGGGGCTGGCCGTCCTGGTGACCGTGTTCCCGTTCTACTGGATGGTGCGCACGGCGCTCACCGACGCCCAGCACCTGTTCTCCGACAACTTCTCGCTGTGGCCGCAGCACTTCACCTGGGCGAACTTCAAACGCGTGCTGGGCCTGTCCACGTTCGCCGAGGCGCAGGCCGCCGGCGGCTCGGGCGCCTCCCTCGACTTCCTGCTCTACCTGCGCAACTCGATCGTCTACACGGCGGTCGTGGTGGCCGTGCAGACGCTGTCGTGCGCGATGGCCGCCTACGCGCTGGCGCGGCTGCGCTTCCGCGGCAGGGAAGCGCTGTTCTCGGCGTTCGTGGCGGCGCTGATGGTGCCGCCGATCTTCACGCTGCTGCCCAACTTCGCGCTCGTGCGCAACCTGGGCCTGCTCAACACGTTCGCCGGGCTGGTCGCGCCGATCCTGCTGATGACCCCGTTCACCGTCTTCTTCCTGCGGCAGTTCTTCCTGTCGCTGCCGCGCGAGGTCGAGGAGGCCGCCGTCATCGACGGCGCGGGCGTGTGGAGCGTGTTCTGGCGGGTGGCGCTGCCCATGTCGCGGGGGCCGCTCATCACGATCGCCATCATCAACGGCGTCTACGCCTGGAAGGACTACCTCTGGCCGCTGCTCGTCGGTCAGGACGAGAGCAGCCGGGTGCTCACGGTCGCGCTCGGCGTGTTCCTGCAGCAGTCGCCGAACGCCCGCCCCGACTGGACGGGCCTGATGGCCGGCTCGACCCTGTCCGTCATCCCCGTCCTGCTGCTCCTGCTGGTCTTCGGCAAGCGGCTGGCCAACTCGCTCAACTTCACCGGCATCAAGTAAAGGACCCCCCAGATGTCCCGCAAGACCCTTCTGACCCTTGTCACGCTCGTCTGCGCCACCTCGGCGTGCGGCGGCGGCACCGACGCGCAGGCGGGGCCCGTCGAGCTGAACTACGTGATGTGGGTCGACAGCCAGGTGCCCGCCTACAAGCAGTGCGCCGACGCCTTCACCAAGAAGAACCCGAACATCACGATCAAGCTCAGCTCGGTGGCCTGGGCGCAGTACTGGCAGAACCTCACCACGCAGGTCGTCTCCGGCACCGCCCCCGACGTCTTCCGCGACTCGGTGGCGTACTACCCGCAGTTCGCCAGGAACGGCCAGCTCCTGGACATCAGCGAGTACGTCGAGCGCGACAAGGTGGACCTCGGCCAGTACCAGAAGGGCCTGGCCGACGTCTGGGTGCGCGACGGCAAGCGGTACGGCCTGCCGCTCGACTGGGACACCATCGGCGTCTTCTACAACCAGGACCAGGTGAAGGAGGCCGGCCTCGACCCCGCCGGCTTCTCCGGGTGGACGTGGAACCCGAAGGACGGCGGCACGTTCGAGAAGGCCATCGCCGCGCTCACCGTGGACGACAAGGGCCGCAGGGGCACCGACCCCGGCTTCGACAAGGAGCACGTCGCCGTCTACGGCATCGCCCCCGACTACAACACCGGCGCGCTGGGCCAGACGGGCTGGGCCGCGTTCGCGGCCGGCAACGGCTTCAAGTACCTCGACAAGAACCCGTTCGGCACCAAGTACTTCTACGACGACCCGAAGCTGGCCGAGACCATCGACTGGTTCGCGAGCCTGATCAAGAAGGGGTACGCGCCGCCGTACGACAAGCAGTCGGCGCTCGGCGGCGACGCGGTGCTGCAGGCGGGCAAGACCGCGATGGTCATGGCCGGGTCGTGGATGGCCAAGCCGTACCTGGACAACAAGGCGCTCAACCTGGCGGTCGCGCCGCTGCCGACGGCGCCGCTGGGCCGCAAGTCGCCGATCAACGGCGTCTCCGACGCGATCTACGCCGGCACGAAGCACAAGGAGGAGGCGTGGCAGTGGGTCAAGTTCACCGCCTCCGCCGAGTGCCAGGACCTGATCGCCGCGACCACCGAGGTGCTGCCCGCCATCACCACCTCCTCCGACAAGGCGCTGGCGGCGCACGAGGCGGCCGGGCGGGACGTCAAGCCGTTCGTGGAGGAGGCCAAGGCCGCCGACGGCACGTTCCTGCTGCCGGTGACCGACAACGCCGACAAGATCAACGAAATCATGGACGCCGCGATCTCGTCGGTCCTGCTGGGCACCGCCGACGCCAGGACCGCGCTCCCCAAGGCCAACACCGAAGTCAACGCGCTGTTCCAGTAGTCAAGAAAGGGTGCACATGCTCAAGTCCCGCTGGCACACGTTGCTCGGAGCGACGCTCTTAGCGATCCCGTTGCTGGCCGCCACACCTGCGCAGGCGGCTGACGCCGTGCTCGACCAGCAGGTGGCCGTACCCGCCTACTTCCTGCCCGGCAACACCCCCGACTACTGGAACCAGCTCAACACGATGACCGGCAAGCCGGGCGTGGTGGTGGCCAACGTCGCCAACGGCCCCGGCAACCAGGCCAAGCCTGCCTACACCGCCGCCCTGTCGGCCGCGCACGCCGCCGGGATGAAGGTCATCGGCTACGTGGACACCGGCTACTTCGGCACCACCGGCCTCGCCTCGAACCGGACCCGGCTCGGCTCGCTGGCCGCCGAGGACTGGCGGGCGCAGATCCAGTCCGACATCAACAAGTGGTACGCGTTCTACGGCTCCTCGATCGACGGCATCTTCTTCGACCAGGCGCAGAACGCGTGCGGGCCCACCTCGGGCGGCGAGGGCTGGGTGAGCCTGTATCGCGAGGTCAACGCGTACGTGAAGACGTACCACCCGGGCGCGACCACCATCGCCAACCCCGGGGTCTCGCCCGCCGCGTGCTTCCAGGACGCCGCCGACATCCTCGTCACCTTCGAGGGCTCCTACAGCTCCTACCAGAACCGGCAGGCGCCCTACCTGCCGTCGGCCTGGGAGGCCACCGCCGACCCCAAGCAGATCTGGCACCTGATCTACGACGTGCCCGACGCGGCGGCCATGGCCACGGTCATCGCCACGTCCAAGGCCAACAACGCCGGGTACGTCTACGTGACCGACGACAAGATGGACAACCCCTGGGACACGCTGCCCTCGTACCTGTCGTCGCAGGTGACGGCGGCGAAGGGCAGCGGCGGCGCGGCTCCCGCGCAGCCCGCCGCACCGACGGCCAGCCTGGTGAAGGCCACGAGCGCGCGCCTGAGCTGGGCCTCAGCCGCCTACCCCGGCGTGGTCGGCTACGACGTCTACCAAGGCAGCGTGAAGATCGGCAGCAAGGCCAACCTCACGCCGTCGGCCACCACCTTCGACGTGGGCGGGCTCACGGCCGCCACCGCCTACTCCTTCACGGTCAAGGCGCGCGACCGGGCGGGCAACGTCTCCGCCGCCGGCACGGCTGTGGCCGTGACGACCGCCGCCGCCAGCGCGAACGCCCCCACGGTGCCCGGCACGCCGGTGGCGTCCGGCGTCGGCCCGACCAGCGTCAAGCTGACCTGGACCGCCTCGACGGACAGCGACTCAGGCGACAGCGTGGCCTTCTACGACGTGTACAAGGACGGCGTGCGGGAGCTGTCCCTGCCCGGCGACCGCACCAGCGTCAACCTCGGCGGCCTGGCGCTCAACACCTCCTACGGCTTCACCGTGCGGGCCCGTGACACGACCGGCCGCGCCTCGGCGCAGTCGGCCACGACGGCCGTCACCACCACCAACCCGACGCCGGTCACCGGCGCGGCGGCGGCGATGGACGAGAACACGGCGACCTACCAGGCGCAGTTCAACCTGCCGTACAGCGGCCACCACGTCTTCATCGACACGGACGCGGACTACCAGACCGGCTGGTCGGTGAACACGATCGGCGCCGAGTACATGATCGAGAACAACGCCCTCTTCCAGAAGACGGGCGACCCGGGCCAGTGGTCGTGGAGCGTGGTTCCCGGCGTCACCCCGCTGGTCTCCGACACCAACGGCCTGTACCAGTGGTCCGTGCCCTCCTGGCTGCTGACCGGCACGGGCACCACCCACAAGATCGTCTTCCACGGCACGGACGGCGACCGGAACGACTACGCCGCGAGCGTCCTCACCGTCACCGCCCCCGCCACCCCGGTCGCCCCCATCGCCGGAGCGGTGGCGGCGGTCAGCGCGGGCACGGCGACCTACGCGGCGAAGTTCAACCTGCCGTACACGACCTACCACGTCTTCATCGACACCGACGCGAACTACCAGACCGGCTGGTCGGTGAACACCATCGGCGCCGAGTACATGATCGAGAACAACACCCTCTTCCAGAAGACCGGCGCCTCGACCGCCTGGTCGTGGAGCGCGGTGGCGGGCGTGAGCCCGCTGGTCTCCAGCACGGACGGCCTCTACAAGTGGTCGGTGCCGCTCTCGCTGCTGACCGGCTCGGGCAACACCCAGAAGATCGTCTTCCACGCCACGGACGGCCCCCGCAACGACTACGCCCCGAACGTGATCACCCTCACCACGGGCTGAACCGATCGCCTGTGGTGATCGTTTCACAGGTATGACCTCACGCTGGACCGCCGTTCCGGTGCTGGCGCTCGCGCTGGCACTGGCGGCGTGCGGCGGCGCGGGAGCCGGCGAGACACCCCGTCCGGGGGCCTCGCCGGCTCCTTCGCCTGTCGCCGAACCCGAACCGCCCGCCACAACCGCGCCCGCCGACAAGCCCGCCAGCGACGCCGCCGCCACCGACGCGGTCGTCACTGAGGCGGCCGTCGCGGGGCGGCCGGTCGCCGAGTGGCGGCGGCAGGGCGGTTACCTGGCTCCCGGGCTCAGGGCCGTCCGCCCTCCCGCGCTGGTCGTCTACGCCGACGGGCGGGCCATCGCGGAGGCCGCCCACGAACTGCGCCTGCCACCTGCCGAGGTGGAAGCCCTGGTCAAGGCGCTGCGGGAGGATCTGGCCGGGCAACCTGCCACCGTCTCACCCCGCCCTGGCACCCCGACCGTCTACGACGCGCCGGCCACCGTCCTCGGCGTCGACACGGGGAACGGGCTGCGCGAGGTGTACGTACCGCATCTGGACCAGACCCCCGAGGGCTACGACGCCGCGCTGACCAGCGCCCGCGACCGCCTCAGCCTCCTGGCCGACCGCGTCACGGCCGGGGGCCGCCCGTACGCCGTCGCCCGGGTGCGGCTGTCCGCCGACCGGGTCAGCGGCCACGACACGGCCAGGCCGTGGCCGCGCGGCCTGCCGGTGCCCCCTCATGAGAGCGGCGAGAACACCAGGGACTACGCGGGCGCGAAGGCGCGGGCGATCGTCCGCCTGCTGCCGGCCGGGCCCAGGCACGTCTTTCGAACGTCGTCAGGGGAGGAGCTGGCGCTCGCCTGGCGCTACCTCCTCCCCCATGAGTGAGTGCTCACATGACGGCGAGCTGCCCGCCGTCGATGACCAGCTCCGTGCCGTGCACGAAGGCCGCGTCGTCGGAGGCCAGGAAGGCGTACCCGGCGGCGACCTCCTCGGCCAGCCCGGCCCTTCCCAGGGGGATGTGGTCGCGCTCGTAGGAGGACACGAAGTCCCCCGCCAGCCCCTCGGAGATGGAGGCGTTCAGCGGCGTCCGGATGTAACCGGGGCACAGCGCGTTCACGCGGACGCGGTGCCTGCCCAGCTCGACCGCCATCGTCCTGGTGAGCAGCAGCACTCCGCCCTTGGAGGCGTTGTAGTGGGCGTAGTCGGCCTCGCCGCCCAGCCCGTTGGTGGAGGACATGTTGAGGATGACCCCGCCGGTGCCCTGCTCGACGAGGTGGCGCGCGACGGCCTGGGCGACCAGGAACATGCCGCGCAGGTTCACCGCCATGATCGTGTCCCAGTGCTCGGGGGTGATCTCCAGGAACGGCTCGCGCCAGGCCGTGCCGGCGTTGTTGATCAGCACGTCGAGGCCGCCGAGCGTCTCCACGGCCCCCTGGACGAGGCGGGTGACGTCGGCCTCCGTGCTGACGTCACCGGCGATGCCGCTCACCTCGCCCAGCCCGGACAGCTCGGCCACCGTCTTGTCCACCTCGGCCGGATCGAGCCCGCCGAGCACCACCCTGGCGCCCTCTTCGAGGAACCTGCGGGCCGTGGCGGCGCCGATGCCGCTGCTTCCCCCGCTGATCAGTACCCGCTTGCCCGCGAGTCCCCGCATGGCGTGCTCCTTCCGTTCCCGCTAGCGCACCGCGCCGCGGGCGGCGACGCGGAGCTCGGTGGTGACGCGACCGCCCTCGACGCCGTGGGCGACGTCGAAGAGGTTGACGGCCGCGCAGGCGTGGCTGGGGATGAGCTGCGCCCGCGTGCCGACCGGCAGCTCGCCGTGGTGGCCCGCCTCCAGGCGGGCCACGCCGTGCTCCTCGTTGAGAAAGTCCAGGTGCAGGTACGGCAGGCCGGCGGCCCTGATCCAGCCCGGCGAGCCGGCGCCGTCGGAGGTCAGGCACTTGGTGCCCGCGTCGAAGACGACGCGCTCGGGGGTCGAGCGGGCGATCACGGTGGTCAGCACCCGCGCCGCCGCCGTCTCCTCGGTGGCCACGCCCAGGCGCATCATCGCGGTGTCGTTGAAGATGTACGTACCGGGCCGGATCTCGGTCACTCCGGCGACCCCGGCGGCGTACCGGGCGGTCGGGGTGCAGCCGACGCTGATCTCACGCAGCTCGATGCCGTCACGCAGGCACAGCTCGGCCGTGGCCACCAGGTCCTCGCCCTCGCGGCGGGCGGTCTCCTCCAGCTCGGCGCGGTCGCGCGAGTGGTAGGCGTGCCCTGCCAGCGTGAGCAGGCCCACGACCTCGACGCCGGGCGCGGCGGCGATCTCGGCGACCAGGTCGGCGGTGGGCCGGCCCGGCGGGCGGCCCAGCCGGTGCTGGCCGGTGTCCACCTCCACCAGCACCTCCACGGGCGGCCCGCCCAGCCTGCCGAGCCCGGCGGCCACCTCGGGGGAGTCGAGGCTGACCCGCACCCGGGCGCGCTCGCGCAGCGCGGCCAGGCGGCGCAGCTTGGGCTCGCCCCAGATCGGGAAGGCCAGCAGGATGTCGTCGACGCCCGCGTCGGCCATCACCTCGGCCTCGCCGAGCTTGGCGCAGGTGATGCCGCTCGCGCCGGCGTCGAGCTGCATGCGGGCCAGCTCGGGCATCTTGTGGGTCTTGATGTGCGGTCGCAGCCTGACGCCGTGCGCCGCGGCCGTCTTGGCCATCTCGGCGATGTTGGTCCTGACCGCGTCGAGGTCGATGACGAGCGATGGGGTATCGAGCTCGAAGTACATGAAGGTACGGCTCCTCCGGGAGAAGTTCTCCCAGAAGATAGCATTCATTCCGTATCGCGCACCAGCGTTCCGCATTGCGGAATCAATGATGCTCGGCGACCGCCTTCCGCAGCCCGTGCCCGATCTCCTCCATCCGCGCCGGCGACATGCGATCCTTCAGCGCCGTCACGCTCACCGCCGCCACCGGCGCCGTCCTGCCCATGAACACCGGCACCGCCACGCACCGCACGCCCGGCTCGTTCTCCTCCAGGTCGAGCGCGTAGCCGCGCTGACGCACCTGGTCGAGGTGGGTGGCCAGCTTGGCCGGGCTGGTGAGCGTGTTCCTGGTCCTGCCCGACAGCGGGCCGAAGCGCTCCGCCCACGCCTTGACCGACTCGTCGGTCGGGTACGTCCAGGCCAGCAGCGCCTTGCCGACGCCCGTGCAGTGGGCGGCGTTGCGCCCGCCGATCACCGAGGTCATCGTGATCGACCGCACCGCCTCCACCTTGTCGACGTAGACGACCTCGCCGCCGTCGAGCGTGGCCATGTGCACGGTCTCGGCGAACTCCTCGCTCACCCGCAGCAGCAGCGGGCGCACGAGCGTGCGCAGATCCATCGTCTCGTAGAACCTGAAGGCCGTGGCCAGCAGCTCCGTGCCGAGGAAGTACGGCCCGCTGGGCTCCGGCTGCGCCGCGAACCCGCGGTGCTTGAGCGCGCCGAGCAGGCGGTGCAGCGAGCTCTTGGGCAGCCCGAGCCGGGTGGCGAGCTCGTCGAGCGTAACGCCCCTGCTGTGCTTGCCGATCTCCTGAAGGATCAGCAGGGCGCGATCGACGCTCCCCACGGGGGACTGGGCCTCAGCCACCGCCACTCCATTCTGTTCCGCTTGGTGGAATGCTAACGCGTGTAGCGGAATCCTATGTCACTTATGGCGCGGTGGCCCGGTCGAGCAGTTCGAGCAGGTGCTGGTACTGCTTGCCGGTGGCCCTCGTGAGGCCCAGCTCGCAGGTGCGGTTCACCGAGGCGTGCCCCGCGAAGTCCCCGGCCCGCACGGCGGCGGCCTCGTCCCGGGTGGCCGAGGCGGTCAGCTCGGGATGCAGCAGGCCGCGGTCGCCGGCGAAGGCGCAGCACTGCCAGCCGTCCGGCACCACCACCTCCTCGGCCACGGCCTCCGCGATCCGCCTCAGCGCGGCGTCCAGGCCGAGCCGGGTGGAGGAGCACGTGGGATGCAGGGCCAGCGACGGCAGCCGGCGCTTGACGGCCAGGTGCGGCAGGAGCCGGTCCGCGGTGTAGGCGACCGCGTCCAGCACCTCGACGGGAACGGCGTCCACGAGGCGATGGAAGCCCTCCGTGCAGGACGCGGCGTCGCTGACCACCGGGACGCGTCCGCCGTCGGTCGCCTTGAGCAGCGCGTCGCGGACCCGCTCTCCCATGGCCGCGTAGCCGTCCGCGTAGCCCTTGGACGACCAGGGCGTGCCGCAGCACAGCCCGGCGATCCCCTCAGGCACGCGCAGCCGCACGCCCGCCCGCTTCACCAGCCGCGCGAAGGCCACCATCACGCCGGGCCCGCCGTCGGCGGGCGCGAAGAGCGTGTTCAGGCAGGACGGCACGTAGACCACGTCGGCGTCGTCGGCGGCAACGGGACGGCGGCGCATGCCGCCCCCGGGCAGGTCGCGGCTCCACTGCGGCACGGCCTCGCTCACCCTGCGGGCGGCCCGCGAGGCGGTCTCGGGCAGCGCGGGCGGGGTCGCGGCGGCGGTGTCCAGGGCGAGGTTCATCGCCCTGGTGACGCCGTCCCAGTGCCCGGCGGCCGTCTTCCAGCCCCTCTGCGCGGCCCTGCCGTGGCGCTCGGCGCGCAGGCGCTTGGTCAGGTCGCCGGTGTTGATCAGGACGGGGCAGGCGGTGGCGCACATGCCGTCCACGGCGCAGGTGTCCACGGCGTCGTAGCCGTACTCCTCCTCCAGCTCGGCGGCCAGCTCGTGGTCGCCGTCGCGGTGGGCGGCGGCCAGCTCCCGTCTGAGCACGATGCGCTGGCGCGGGGTGGTGGTCAGGTCGCGGCTGGGGCAGACCGGCTCGCAGTAGCCGCACTCGACGCAGCGGTCCACCTCGGGCTCGACGGTGACGACGGGCTTGAGGTCGCGCAGGTGGGCGTCCTGGCGCTCGGTCAGGACGACCCCGGGGTTCAGCGTGCCGCCCGGGTCGCACAGGCGCTTGATCTCGCGCATCACCTCGTACAGCTCGTCGCCGTACTGGCGGCGGACGAACGGCGCCATGACCCGCCCGGTGCCGTGCTCGGCCTTCAGCGTGCCGCCACGCGAGAGCACGGCCTCGACCATGTCCTCGGTGAACTCGGCGTAGCGCTCCAGCTCGGTCCCGAAGTGCTCGTTGAGCATGAAGTGCAGGTTGCCGTCCTTGGCGTGGCCGAAGATGACGCTGCGCTCGTAGCGGTGCCGGGCGAACAGGCCGGTCAGCTCGTCGCACAGGCCGGCCAGGGCGGGAACGGGCACGGCGACGTCCTCCAGCAGGGCCGTCGTGCCGCTGGGGCGGGCGCCGGCGACCGAGGCGTACAGGCCCTTGCGGATGTGCCACAGCGCGGCCCTGCCGCCCGCCTCCCTGCTCAGCCTGGCGGGGACGGCCAGCTCCAGCGTGTCCAGCAGCTCCACGGCGGCGCGCTCGCGCCCGGCCAGCGGTTCCTCCTCCGGCTCCTGCCACTCGACCAGGAGCGCGGCGTGCTCGGCGACGTCCAGCGAGCGCAGCACGTCGTCGGCCTTGGCGTCGGTCCTGGCCACCCGCAGGGACTCGGCGTCCAGCAGCTCGACGGCGGCCGGGGCGGCCTCGACGAGCTGCGGCATGGCGGCCATGGCCGCCCGCAGCGTGGGGAAGACGAGCAGGCCGGTGGCGGCCAGCGGGTGTGCGGGCACCGTGCGGAAGACGGCCTCGGCGACGAAGCCGAGCGTGCCCTCGCTGCCGATGACGAGGTGGGCGAGGATCTGCGCGGGCGTGTCGTGGTCGAGCAGGCTGTTCAGCCCGTAGCCCATGGTGTTCTTGAGCGAGAACTGGGCCTGGATGCGCCGCACCGAGTCCGGATTTTTCCGGACTCGGTCGCGCAGCCTGACCAGGCCCTCCGCCAGGCCGGGCTCCAGCGCGCGCAGCCGCTCGTCCGCGTCGGGCGCTCCGGTGTCGATGACGGTGCCGCTGGGCAGCACCACCGTCATCGACTCCAGGGTCCGGTACGTGTTGGCATGCGTGCCGCACGTCATGCCGCTGGAGTTGTTGGCCACGACGCCGCCGATCGTGCACGCCGACTCGCTGGCCGGGTCGGGCCCGAGCTTGCGCCCGTACGGGGCCAGGCGGGCGTTGACCTGCCGCAGCACCGCGCCGGGCTGCACCCGCACCCGCTCCCCGCCGTCCAGCACCTCGATCCCGCGGAAGTGCCGCCGGGTGTCCACGAGCAGGTGCTCGCTGACCCCCTGCCCGCTCAGGCTGGTGCCGCCCGACCTGAACGTCAGCGGCAGGCCCTCGCGCAGCAGCGCCGCCACCTGCTGCGCGTTCTCCGGCACCAGGACGGCCTGCGGGGTGAGCAGGTAGTGGGAGGCGTCGTGCGCCATGCCGAGCCGGTCGCTCGCCCGCGTCCTGGCGATTCCGGGGACGGCGGCCTCCGCGGCGGCCAGGACGGTGGGGTCGGGTGCAGTCAAGGTCATGATGTCTACTGTCTACCGTGGGCCGATGACGTGCTGACGCTGGGTGCCGAGGCCGTCGATGCCCAGCTCCATCACGTCGCCCGGCTGGAGCCAGATCTGCGGGTCGTGGCCCATGCCGACGCCGGGCGGGGTGCCGGTGTTGATCAGGTCGCCGGGCTCCAGGACCATGAACTGGCTCAGGTGGTGCACGATGACGTACGGGTCGAAGATCATGGTCTTGGTGGTGCCGGTCTGGCGGCGGGTGCCGTTGACGTCCAGCCACATGCCGAGGTTCTTCACGTCGGCGATCTCGTCCGGCGTGACCAGCCACGGCCCGGCCGGGTTGAACGTCTCGGCGGACTTGCCCTTGCTCCACTGCCCGCCGCGCTCCATCTGGAAGGCCCGCTCGCTGACGTCGTTGACCACGCAGTATCCGGCGATCGCGTCCCTGGCCTCCGCCACCGAGTCGAGGTAGGAGGTACGGCGCCCGATGACGATGCCCAGCTCCACCTCCCAGTCGGGCTTCGTGGAGCCGCGCGGGATGCGCACCTCGTCGTTCGGGCCGATCAGCGTGTTGGGCGACTTGGTGAACAGGATCGGCTCGTCCGGCACGGCCTGGCCGGTCTCGGCGGCGTGGTCGCTGTAGTTGAGGCCGATGCACAGGATCTGGTGCGGCCGGGCGATCGGCGCGCCGATCCGCTCACCGGCGAACTCCACGTGCCGTCCGGTGGCGACCTTCCCGGCGAGCAGCGCGACGCCGCCGGCGGCGAAGAACCTCTCGTCGAAGTCGGGGGTGACGTCGGAGACGTCGATGTAGTGGGTGTCGTCGACGCGGACGACGGGCTTCTCGGCGCCGGACGCGCCGATGCGCATGAGGTACACGGGGGCCTCTCTCAGCAGGGGTTCCAGTAGGGGACGGGCAGGCCGCGAACGCCGACGTCCGCCGTGAACAGGCGGCCGTCGTCCGGGCCGGGGACGGCCAGGCCGGTGCGGGCGGTGGTGATGACGAGGATGTCGAGGTCAGGCCCGGCGAAGACCGGGCAGGAGGTGTGCGGGGCGCCGGTCTCGACGACGTCGATCAGCTCTCCCCCGGTGCTGCGGCACTCGACGCGGCCGAGCCCCCAGTTGGCGATCCACAGGTTGCCGTCGGCGTCGGCGCACATCCCGTCGGGCAGGCCCTCGGTGATCGTGAACGCCTCCCGCCGCGGCCCCGTCTTCCCGGTGTCCGGATCGTAGTCGCGCACCCAGATCGTGCCGGGCATGGTGTCCACGCTGTAGAGCCGGTCATCGACCCAGGCCAGGCCGTTGGAGAGCACCAGGTCGGTGTCGAGGAAGGTCACGCCGTGCTCGTCCAGCCGGGCCAGCACCTCTTCGCCCTCGCGGTCGTCCTGGGCCAGGCTTCCGACCAGGAACCGGCCGGCCGGATCGACGGCGCCGTCGTTCAGTCTGCTGCGCACGCCAGGCTCGAGCACCCGGGCCAGCTCCGTGCGGCTGCCATCAGCGCCGAGCCGGGTGAGGGTGGCCCGCTCGGCGACGATCAGATCGCCGTCCGGCGCGGCGGCGACCGCGCCCACCGTGGAGTCGAAGCCGTGCCGTCCGGTGGCGGTCACCACGCCGTCGTCGAGCCGCCCCTCGTGCACGGCTCCCGCGACGATGTCGACCCACAGCAGGCGCTGCCGGGCGGCGTCCCAGACGGGACCCTCCCCGAGCGCGTAGACGCCGGCCGAGGCCGGGACAGCGGTGAACGTCAAGGAAGTTCCTCTCCTGAGGCGATGGCGCGGATGGCGGGCAGGTCGCCGACGAGCTTGCTCAAGGGGGTGCGGTAGGCCAGGCCGCTGACGCTGATCGCGCCGCTGGGCACGGTCGGCGACGTCAGGTAGGCGGCGACGGCCACGCAGTTGACGCCGGGCTCGTTCTCCTGGTCGTCGGCGGCGTAGCCCTGCTCGCGGATGCGGACCAGCTCGGCGTGCAGCTCCTCGACGGTGCCGATCGAGCGCTCGGTCGGCCGTTCCAGCGTGCGGCCGTCCACCCAGGCGCGCACCGCCTCCCGCGTCCTGAGCGCGTCGGCGAGCAGCACCTTGCCGACCGCCGTGCAGTGCGCCGGGTTGCGGCCGCCCACCACCGAGGTGAGCCGCACCGCCCCTGCGGCCGGGTCGAGCTTGGAGCGGTAGACGACGCAGGGCCCGTCGAGCACGGCGTAGTGCGCCGTCTCGCCGTAGCGCTCGCACAGCGCCTTGAGCACCGGCGTGACGCGGACGTGGTCGGGCCGCGCCTCGTGGTGCGCGAAGGCCATCCGGAGGAACTCGTCGCCCAGCACGTACCGGCCGTGGCCGTGCTGCGCGGCCAAGCCGGCGCGGCGTAACGCCGCCAGCGCGCGGTGCACGGTCGGCTTGGGGCTGGACACCGCCCGCGCCATCTCCTCCAGCCCGATGCCGTCGGGGTGGCGTGCCAGCTCGGCCAGCACTGCCAGGACGCGGTCGGAGCCGACGAGCTTGTCCGCGGGGATCTGCTCGGACATGTTCCGAACAGTAGACCATCGTTCCATCAAACGAAAGTTAACCGGATTCGGTGGGAACGGCTATGGTGGCGATCATGTCGCGACGTGCCCTGGGCGTCTTGCTGGCGGTCCTGACCGCCACCGGTTGCGCGCAGCCCACCGCGCACACGACGACCTCGCAGACCAGCCCTCAGAGCAGCCCTCAGACCGGCGCGCCTTCCGCAGGACCGCCGGGCTTCACGGTGACCGATGACGGAACCGGTCTGGACGTGTGCTCCCTGATCTCCGCCGAGCGCATGGGCGACATCTACGGCGCCTCCGGCGTCACGGCCACCAGCGCCGAACCACTCCGGGGCAGCCAGCTCGGGGGCTGCGTCTACACGCTCGGCGGCCTCACGGTGGACGTCGGCCTGTACCCCCTGGACCCCACGATCAACGGCGCGGCCCAGATGGCCGAGGAGTTCACCTACGGCAAGGGCACACCCATCGCGGACCTGGGCGACGCCGCCGCCGTGGCCACCTACGACGACAGCGACCCGAAACTGGCCGATCTCGCGGGCAGCGGGCGGCTGGTCGCGGTCGACCACGACGCGATCCTCGTGATCGACGGCCCGGAGGCGGCCGTGGAGCACTTCGAGGAGGTCGCGAGGGAGATGTGGCCCAGGATAGGCTCGCTCTACTAGACGGTGACCACGATCTTGCCCACCTGCGCGTTCGACTCCAGATACCGGTGCGCCTCGACGATCTCCGCCAGCTCGAACGTGCGGTCCACGACCGCCCTGAACGCCCCGGACCGCAGCCCGGAGTTCACGAACGCCGCCGCCCTGCGCAGCCGCTCGGGCCTGGTCGTCGTCTCCAGCATCGTGTACGTCCGCATGGCCAGCGCCGGCATGCCGAGCTCGATCCCCGGATAGGGCGTCGGCTGCCCGCTCAGCGCCCCGTACACCAGCAGCGTGCCGTCGTCGGCGACCGCTCTGGCCAGGTCGCGCACGCCGGGTCCGGCGACCGCGTCGAGGACGAGTTCGGCGCCGCGGCCTCCGGTGGCCGCCAGCACCCGCTCCACCACGTCCTCCCCCTCCCCGGTGACGATCACCTCGGCGGCGCCCTCCTTCAGCAGCGCCTCCTTCTTGGCGGCGGTGCGCGTGAGGGCGATGGGCGTGGCGCCGAGCCGGTCGGCCACACGCAGGGCGGCCAGCCCCACACTGCTCGAAGCCGCGTTCAGCACGACCGTGTCGCCTGGCCGCATCCCGCCGGCCTCCATCAGCGCGCCGTAGGCCGTCACGTACGCCATCCACACGGCGGATCCCTCGACGGCGCCGAGCCCCTCCGGCCGCCGCAGCACCGCCGTCGCGGGCACGATCATCCGCTCGCCGTACACCCCGTAGTCGTTCATCGAGAACGTCTGCACCGTGCTGACCGGCTCCCCAGGCCGCAACCCCGTCACCCCTGCCCCGACCGCCTCCACGACGCCGGCGGCCTCCGTGCCGAGCGTGGCGGGGAACCTCTTCACCGGCTCGATGTACAGGCCGGAGCGGAACAGCGCCTCCGCCCGGTTCAGCCCGAACGCCTCCACCCTGATCCGCACCTCGCCGGGCCCCGGGTCACGCACCTCCACGTCCTGCACCCGCATCACCCCGGGCCCGCCGAGCTCGCTGAACAACACCGTCCTGGCCATCGCACAGTCCTTCCGTCACAGAAATGGCCGGACCACTTCAGCACGGAAGTTCGATGGCTGTCAAACTTTGACGGCTATCGTCCTAGACTGGGCGCTTGGCGCCCGACTCGCCGTCGGCCAGCACCCCGCTGAACTGCGGCGTGCGGACGACCGTCGCGGCGTTGGCGTTGCACTCATCCGACGTGCCCGCCTGCGCCGGTGCGGGGTTCAGCACCAGCACCGCACCCACGGCGGCGGCCGCGGCGGCGGCGCGGCGAGTCCGGGTCCGGACCTTCATAGGTTCCTCCTGTCTACGGGTGATCGTGGACGTGCTGCTCACCAGCATCGGCTCCACGCCCCCTCCCGTCCACCCCGAATCTCCCTTTTCTGCTAGTTGCGCCCCGCACCTGGTCCCGTATCGTCCCCACCACGAGACGATCCCGATCACGTGAGGGAGAACCGCCATGTCCGTCAACGCGGTACGGCACGTTTTCCAGGTGGTGGACTCGTTCGACGCCGACGAGTTCGCCAAGCTGATGACCGAGGACGCCACGCTGATGTTCGCCAACGCCGAGCCGCTCGCCGGCCGCGAGGCCATCGCCGCCGGGATCCGCGAGTTCTTCACCACCATCGGCGGCCTGCGGCACCGCATCGTCAGGACGTGGGAGGCCGGCGACGACAGCATCGCCGAGACCGAGGTGACCTACCGGCGGCTCGACGGCAAGGACGTCACCGTCCCGGCCGTGTCGATCTGGCGCTCCCGCGACGACGGCCTCATCACGGACTACCGCATCTACATCGACCTCACCCCGGTCTACGCCCCATAACCGCCGGCTGTACCAGCAGGTGCCGGACATGAGCCGCCTCGAACTCGGCACCGGCATCCCGCCCCGGCGCGACTCGCTGGTCCTCGCCAAGCAGGCCGCCGGTCTGGACGTGCTGAGCGGCGGCCGGCCGCTGCTCGGCGTGGCGGGCGGCTACCCGCAGCCCGAACCGGCCGCGCCGGGGGTGCCGAGGGCCTGGCCCGCCGCCCTGGCCAGGCTGGAGAGGTCGGACGCCTTGCCGGGCTGAGCCGCTTCCCTGGAGCGGCACGCTTCCCTCCCCCGCTGACGATCTTCGCCGCGCCTAGACTCTCGGGCGTGGAGACCAGTGTGCGGGCCGCGGAGCCGGACGACCTGCCGGCCGTGCGAGCGGTGGCCCGGCGGTTCGGCCTGCTGAGCGGATGGCCCACCGGCTCGCCCGACTTCCTCGACGCCGAGCGTCTCTTCGGCACGCTGCTGATCGCCCCGGCCCAGGCCCGCGACGGCGGAGGCGAACCGGGCGGCGGTGGCGAACCGGGCGGCGGTGGCGACAACGGCGGTGGTGGCGGCGGCGGCGGTGGCGGCGGGGTCGCGTGGGGTTTCGGCGGGACGATGCGCAGAGGCGACCTCACCCACCTCGGCGACCTCTTCGTCCTGCCCGCCCACCAGTCATCGGGCCTCGGCCGCACCATGCTGACCCAACTCCTGTCCGGGGACGGCCCCAAGGTCACCTTCGCCTCGTCCGACCACCGCGCCATGGCCTTGTACGTCCGCCACGGCCTGCGCCCCTGGTGCCCGCTGCTCTACCTGTCCGGCCCGGCGACAGGCCTGCCCGCCCCGCCACCCACCCGCGTGACCTCCCCTGACGGCGTCGCCTCCCTGGACGCCCAGGTGTCGGGCGGCGCCCGTCACCGGACCCTCTCCTGGTACGCCGCCCAGCCCGGCGTCACCACGTACACGACCGGGGCGGGCTACGCGCTCACCCGCACCACCGCGAGCGGGACACTGATCGGCCCGGCGGGCGGCGCCGAACCGCAGGACTGCGCGCACGCCGTCCTCGGCGCCCTGGCCACCGCACAGGGCACGGCGAAGCTGGCCCTGCCCGGCACGCACCCTCTCCTGCCGTCGCTGCTCGTGGCCGGCTGGCGCATCCACGACATGGACACCCTCATGGCCGACGACGCAGCACTCGCCCTGATCCGCCCCGACCGCTACGTGCCCCACCCTGACCTGGGATGACCTGGGCGGGTGAGCGGTCAGCCGTCCTCGGCCAGGAGCCGCAGGCCTTCGCGGGCCCAGTCCGCGCGAGCCTGCGCGACGGCCATCTGGCCCTTGAAGACGTGCGCCTTCAACCTGGCGATGCGTTCGTGCTCGACCGGCGGCCGGTTCTTCAGCCGCTCCTTGATCAGATCGGTCTCCTTGGCCAGCAGCGCCTCGCTGTGCGCCCGCCACTCCGCGATCAGCTTCTCCTGCTGGGCGACGTAGGTCTCCAGCACGGACGCGGCCCGCTCCGGCTCGACCATGTCGAAGAAGAGCGCCTGTAGGAAGAACGCGTCCCGTACCGGCGGCGCGGCGTGCTCGGTGCCCACCCAGGCGCGCAGTTCCGCCAGCCCGCGCTCGGTGATCGAGTAGACCCTCCGCCTCAGCTTCGTGCCGCGGATCTCCTGCTGGCCCTCGATCAGGCCGGCCTGCTCCATCTGCCGCAGCGCCGGATAGATCTGGCTGTGCGGGGCGGACCACACCCAGCGCGGGGCGGCCTCGAAGAAGCGGGTCAGCTCGTACCCGTTCATCGGACGCGCCTCCAGGACGCCGAGCAGCGCGTGCTGAAGCGACATGCCCCTCAGCATAGGGAGCCTTGGAACATGTATCGAGATACATGTATGGTCCTGCCTGATCACCAAGGAGGCCCATCATGAGCACAGAGCCGGCGGATGCCGGACAAGCGCTGGCGGACGTGCGGCGGGAGCTGGCGGCGGCCGGAAAGGCGCTGGCGGCGGCCGGGCTGGTCACCGCGTTCGGCCACGTGTCGGCCCGGCTGCCCGGCGACCGCCTGCTCATGACCCCGCCCGCCCCCCTGGGCACCCTCACCCCCGCCGCCCGCTACGCGGAGGTCCCCCTGGACGGCGCCGCCCTCCCCGAGGGCACCCCCCGCGAGGCGTGGATCCACGTCGAGATCGCCCGCGCACGGCCGGGCATCGGCGCGATCTGCCGCGCGCAGCCGCCCACCGCCACCGCGCTGGCCTCGGCCGGCGTGCCGATCCTGCCGCTGCACGGCCAGGGCGCGTTCCTCGGCCCCGAGGTGCCCGTCCTGGACGACGCCGTCCTGGTCCGCGACCGCGCCAGGGGCAGGGCGCTGGCCGAACGCCTGGCCGCGGCCCCCGCCCTGGTGATGCGCGGCAACGGCGCCGTCACCGTCGGCGCGAGCGTCGGCGAGGCCGTCGCCCTGATGTGGGTGCTGGAGGCCAGTGCCCGCATGAACGCCACCGCCGCCGCGGCAGGCACCCCCGTCCCCATCACGCCCGCCGAGCAGGAAGCGTGGCGGGCCGTGCGATCCGAACTGTCCGACCGCATCTGGTCCCATCTCCGGGAGTCGTCATGATCGAGTTAACCGACATCGCCTACGTCCGCTCCGGCGCCGCCGACCTGGACAACGCCGTGCGCTTCGCCGTGGACATCGTCGGCATGGAGCTGACCGCCCAGGAGGACGGCGTGGCCTACCTGCGCGCCGACCAGCGCCACCACTGCCTGGCCCTGGTCGAGGGCGAGTCGGGGGTGATCAGCTCCGGCTTCCTCGTCCGGGACGAGGACGCGCTGGCCGCCGCCGAGACCGAGCTGGAGAAGGCGGGCGTCAGCGTCGCCCGCGGCGGCGCGGAGGCCGCCCGCTCCCGCCGGGTCCGCGACCACATCGCCTTCGACGACCCCTTCGGCAACCGCATCGACCTGGCCATCGACCAGGTCACGCTGACCGCGCCCGTGCACGGCGGGCGCGCGGCCGGCATCACCGAGTTCGGCCACCTGTGCCTGGACGCCCCGGACGTGCGCGAGGCGTACCGCTTCTGGAACGGCCACTTCAACGCCCGCGTCTCCGACTGGATCGGCGACTGGGCGTGCCTCATGCGCATCGACCCCGTCCACCACAAGCTGGCCGTCTTCCAGGGCAGCCAGCCGGGCCTGTGCCACATCAACTTCCAGGTCGACTCGCTGGACGACGTCATGCGCAACTGGCACTTCCTGGAGGCCAACGGCGTCGAGATCGAGATGGGCCCCGGCCGCCACCCGCAGTCCACGGCCGTCTTCGTCTACTTCAAGGGCCCTGAGGGCATCACGTACGAGTACTCCTGGGGCGTGCGGCTCATCACCGACGAGGACGCGTGGCGTCCCCGCTACTTCGACCCCGCCGAGGTCGGCTCCATCGACATGTGGCAGGGCCCGACCCGCCGCGTGCACACCCAGCCCCAGATCCGCCGCCCACTCGAACAGAGCTGACCATGACCGACTGGACCATCGAACGCACCGCCGACGTGCTGCTGGAGGCGGAGCGGAACCGCGCCGACCGCGGCCCCATCACCGCCGAGTGGCCGGGCCTGGACCTGGCCACCGCCTACCGCGCGCAGGACGTGCTGCTGGAGCGCAGGAAGGCCGCCGGTGAGACGGTCATCGGCGTGAAGCTGGGCCTCACCTCGCGGGCCAAGCAGCTCCGGATGGGCATCGACGCGCCGCTGACGGCGTGGCTGACCGACGCCATGGTGCTGCCCGCAGGGGAGAACGTGCGGGTGGACGAGCTGATCCATCCCCGCGTCGAGCCCGAGATCGTGTTCGTGCTCAAGGACCGGCTGGCCGGTCCCGGCGTCACGGCCGCCTCGGCGATGGCGGCGGTGGGCGCGGTGCACGGCGGGTTCGAGGTGATCGACTCCCGCTACCGCGACTTCAAGTTCACGCTGCCGGACGTGGTCGCCGACAACGCCTCCTCCGCCCGGTTCGGCGTCGGCCCGATCGGGCGGGCGCCGGACGGGCTGGACCTGTCCCTGCTGGGCTGCGTCCTGGAGGTGGACGGCCAGGTCGTGGACACCGCCACCGGCGCCGCCGTCCAGGGCCATCCCGGCGAGGCCCTGGCCCTGGCCGCCAACTCCCTCGCCGCGCGCGGCCTGGCCCTGGAGGCCGGGTGGATCGTGCTGACGGGCGGGATGACGGACGCGGTGCCGCTGCGGCGCGGCTCGTCGGTGACCGTACGCTTCGCCGGGCTCGGCGGGCTCACCGTGGCGGGGGTGTGACATGCCGCTGGTCGAGGTGACGCTGTCGGAGGGGCGCGAGCCGGCCGCCATCCGGGCGCTCATCCACGAGGTGCACGCCGCCGTCGAGCGCTCGCTGGGCGCCCCGGCGCAGAGCATCCGGGTGATCGTACGCGAGGTGCCGCGCACCCACTGGGCGGCCGGCGACGAGACGCTCGCCGAACGAGACTCCCGAGGAGGCTGACATGGAATTCTTCGGACATGTGATCGACGGCGCGGAGGTGAAGTCCGCGAGCGGCGAGACGTTCGCCAGCGTCGATCCGTACACGCGGGAGCCGTGGGCGGAGGCCGCGCTCGGCGGCGCCGCCGAGGTGGACCGGGCGGTCACGGCGGCCCGCCGGGCCTTCGACGAGGGGCCCTGGCCGCGCATGAGCCGCGCCGAACGCGGCCGGCTGCTGCACCGCCTGGCCGACCTCGTCCTCGCCAACCTGGACGAGCTCGCCCTGGCCGACACCCGTGACATGGGCAAGCCGATCGCCCAGAGCCGCGGCAAGGACGTGCCGCGCGCCGCCGACAACTTCCGTTTCTTCGCCGACCACGCCCGCCTGACGCCGGCCGAGTCGCTGCCCATGGACTCCGGCCACCACGCCTACACCCGCTACGACCCCGTGGGCGTGGCCGCCGCCATCGCACCGTGGAACTTCCCGCTCATGCTGGAGTCCTGGAAGATCGCGCCCGCGCTGGCCTGGGGCAACACCGTCGTCCTCAAGCCCGCCGAGGACACCCCGGCCTCCGCCACCATCCTGGCCAGGCTCGCGCTGGAGGCGGGCCTGCCGCCAGGCGTGCTGAACGTCGTGCACGGCCTCGGCCCGGACTCCGCCGGCCAGGCGCTCACCGAGCACCAGGGCATCGACCGCATCACCTTCACCGGCGAGTCCGCGACCGGCCGCGCCATCTCGGCCGCCGCCGCCCGCCACCTGGTGCCGGTCAGCCTGGAGCTCGGCGGCAAGGGCGCCAACGCCGTCTTCGCCGACGCCGACCTGGACAAGGCCGTGGACTGGTCGCTCAAGGCCATCTTCACCAACGCCGGCCAGGTCTGCCTGGCGGGCTCCCGCCTGTACGTGCAGCGGCCGGTCTTCGAGGAGTTCCTGGCCCGCTTCACGGCCGCCGCCGAGGCCATGCGCCTGGGCGACCCCAAGCAGGAGAGCACCGAGATCGGCCCGCTGGCCTCGCAGACCCACTACCGCAAGGTCCGCGGCTACGTCGAGTCGGTCGCGGACGAGGGCGGCACCGTGCACTCGGGCGGCCTCGGCGACGGCTGGTTCGTCCGCCCCACGATCGTGACCGGCATGCCCGCCACCGGCCGCCACCAGCGCGAGGAGATCTTCGGCCCGGTCGTCACGGTCACCCCGTTCGACACCGAGGACGAGGTCGTGGCGCTCATGAACGGCACCCGCTACGGCCTCAACGCCATGCTGTTCACCGAGAACCTGTCGCGCGCCCACCGCGTCTCCGCCCTCCTGCGCGCCGGGACGGTCTGGGTGAACTGCTTCTTCATCCGCGACCTGCGCGCCCCGTTCGGCGGGGTGGGCGACTCGGGTGTCGGCAGGGAGGGCGGCACCTTCAGCCGCGAGTTCTTCACCGAGCCGAAGGCCGTCGTCATGCAGATCGACTGACCTTCGGTCCCGGGATCACGCGCACCGGCGATCAGCCCGCGAGGCACGATCGCCGGTGCGCCTCCGGCCGGGTCCTGGACTCAAGCGGCGGCGGGCCTGGCCAGGATGGAGGTGGCTCACCTTCGACACTCCGCTCGCCACAGGCAGCGCAGACGACGTCGATCTCCAGGGCCCGGGCGCGCTGGACCGTATCGGCCGCAGGCCTTGCCGTGACAGCCCACGACCGGCCGCCTGATGTGCGAAAGGGTGTCACCCTGATGAGTGACACCCTGATCGACCAGAGAACTTCTGGTCGGGACGACAGGATTTGAACCTGCGACCCCTTGACCCCCAGTCAAGTGCGCTACCAAGCTGCGCTACGTCCCGGCTGTGCTGTGTCGGCCGCCCTTACGGGGCGAGACGTCATAACCTTAGCGCACATCGGACGTGCACGCGTACACGGAAAGCGGGAGCGGAGGCGGCCAGGTGGGGCGGAAGCCGACCATTGATCGCGAGGAGCTGGCGCGGCGGGTGGCGGAGGGGATGAGCGTTCAGGAGCTGGCCGCTCACTTCGGCGTCAGCGAGTCCGGGGTGCTGCAGGCGAAGCGGGCGGCCGGGCTGGCCAAGCCGATGCTGGACCACAGTGCGGCGCTCCCGTGGAAGGTGGCCCGCGCGCACACCCAGTCCGGCCCGGCCACGAACCTGCGGAACCTGTCGGCGGCGGCGCAGGGCAGGCCGCCGGCGGCGGAGCGGCTGAACACGGCGCTGCGGTGGGCGCAGCGGCTGGTGGAAGCCGGGCTCGACGTGCGCTACGACGCCGCGGAGGGTTTCACCGAGGTGCCCGCCGCCTCACAGGGCTCACATGTAGCAGACATGCTGGCTGCGGCCAGGAAAGCGCTTGACGCCCGCCGATAAAGGCGTTTCGACCTGCCGTTCGAGGGCAGTCGCTGGTCTCGACACAGAGACCGGAGGCGAACATCATGACCACCTGGGCATGGGTGGCCGTCGTCGTGGTCGCGGTGGTGGCGCTCGCCGCAGTCGGTTACTTCGTGCTGCAGCAACAGAAGCGCCGCACCCACCTCCGCGAACGCTTCGGCCCGGAATATGAACGCATAGTCGCCGAGCACGACAACCGCCGCGAGGCGGAGCAGGAGCTGCTCAGCCGCGAGCAGCGCCATGCGGAGCTCGACATCCGCCCCCTGACGCAGGAGTCGCGCGACACCTACGCCAACCGGTGGACCGAGGTGCAGGAGCGTTTCGTGGACGCACCGGGGTTCGCGGTGACGGAGGCGGACCAGCTCGTGACGGCGGTCATGGCGGAGCGCGGCTACCCCACGGAGAACTTCGAGCAGCGGGTGTCCGACCTGTCGGTGGGTCACGCCGCGACGCTCGACCATTACAGGACGGCTCACGAGATCAGCGGGCGCGCGGCCAGGAAGGAGGCCTCCACCGAGGATCTCCGCCAGGCCATGGTGCACTACCGCGCGCTGTTCGAGGAGCTGCTGCAAGAGACCACCCGAGGACGGTGAACGATATGAGCAGCGACGAGCTGAAGGTTCCGTCGCAGCACCAGCGCAATGACGTTCATGACCACGACCACGACCGCGAGGACGACAGGGACCGGCTGACGAACGATCCCGTGGACGGCGAGGAGCTCGCCCGCAGCGAGGCCAGGACCGAGGACCTGTCGCGGTACGAGGACGATGACGAGACCGTCCGGGACCGCCGCGCCGACGACGAGTACGCCTCGGTGCCCGCCGCTCCCGTCACGGGCGCCCCCGTTCCCGGCGTCGGCGTCACGGGCGCCCCCGTCGCCGCCGGCCCCGACGCTGGACCCGAAGCCGTGGCGGACGACGAGGCCCCCTACCGGGACCCGTACGCCAGGACCGACGGCGACATGCTCGCCGAGCCCGACCCGGCGCACGCCGCCCCCGGCTCGCACGCCGCCCCCGACGACATCGTGCTGTTCGACCAGGACCCCGCCGAGGTGCAGGCCCGCTGGCGCGACCTGCAGTCCTCGTTCGTGGACGACCCCGGCGAGGCGGTGCAGCGGGCCGACGGGCTGGTCAGCGAGGTGGTGGACTCTCTCACCAGCACCTTGAGCAGCCGGACGAACGCCCTGCGCGACCGCTGGAAGGAGACCGGGAGCAGCGCCGACACCGAGCAGCTCCGGCTGGCCCTGCGCGACTACCGGACCGTCCTGGAGCGGCTGCTGGCGCTGTCCAGCAAGTCTCCGGCGCAGCCGGCGCAGGCCTCGCAGCCTGATCCGTACCAGAGTCAGGAAATGAGGTGACATGACATGCTCGCAGTCGTAGCAGCGATCATCTTCGGGCTGGGCTTCCTGCTCGACCTGGTAGGCGCGTCCATTCCCGGCGGGATCTCCGGCATGACGTTCGTCCTGCTGGGGCTGACCCTGCTGGCCCTGCACCAGGCAGGCGTCGGCACGGCCAGCATCCGCACGGGTTACAGCAACTGGCGCGGCGGCAGAGCCCGCCGTTGAGCGGACACATGAGATCGCCGGGTGGCATCGAGCCACCCGGCGATCTGCCGTTCGGGACCTCAGCCCTTGCCGGGGAACCTCATGATCACCGTGCTGCCGCCGCTGCCGACGCGCAGGGTCAGGTCGGACGAGAGCAGCCGCGCCACCCACAGCCCCATGCCGCCCACGGCGCCCGGCATCGGGCCCGGCTTCCAGGCGCCCTCGTCGTGCACCTCGACGATCAGGTCGCCGCTGATCACCCAGGTGCGCATGCGGCCGTCGTCGGCCCCGTGGGTGACGGCGTTGGTGGCCACCTCGTTGACGGCGATGACGAAGTCGCCGATGGCCTCTTCCGGCATGCCGACGCCACGGGCCTCTTCCTCGGCGAACTGCCGGACCTCTGGCAGGTCCGGCAGCCGGAAGCGGAGTGTCTTCACGGGCGCGCCGGGTGGCGGGCTCGTGTAGCCCGACTGAGGCTCGACGTCCTCGTTCACCCGGCGACCGCCTTCGTCAGCCGACCAGCTCGGAGCGAAGCTGGTCGAGAACCTTGCGGAGAATACGCGAAACATGCATCTGAGAGATTCCGAACTCGGCTGCGATCTCGGCCTGCGTCATGTTGCCGAAGAACCGCAGCAGCAGGATGTGCTTCTCGCGGGAGGGCAGCGCGTCGATGAGCGGCTTGACGGCTTCCCTGTCGACCATGTTGCTCAGCGTGTCGTCGTCCTCGGGGATGACGTCGCCGAGCGAGGCGGCGTCGTCGTCGGTGCCGAGCGGCGCGTCGAGCGACAGAGTGCTGTACGCGGCGGAGGCGTCGAGCGTGAGCAGAACGTCCTCCTCGCTGATGTTCATCTTCGCGGCCAGCTCGGCCACGGTCGGCGAGCGGCCGAGGTCCTGGCTGAGGTCGGCCACGAGCCGGTTGAGCTCCGAGCGGCGCTCCTGGTAGAGCCTCGGCACCCGGATGGCCCAGGTGCGGTCGCGGAAGTGGCGCTTGACCTCACCGGTCATCGTCACGACCGCGTACCCTCTGAACGCGTGGCCGAGGGTGGGGTCGAAGCCGTTGACGGCCTTCATCAGGCCAACATACGCGGCCTGGAGGAGATCTTCCAAAGGTTCGCCGCGATAACGGTAGCGGCGGGCGATCTCCATGGCGAGCGGCCGGTGCATCTCGACGATGCGCTCGCGCAGACGCTCCCTGTGGCTGTCGAGCGTCTCCTCCCTGACCATCTCGGCCAGGAGTTCTTCCGCGGTCATCTCCTCGAGGACGTATTCCTGCACAGCCATCGCTGCTCCTCATATGGGTCGCAGGCGGCCTGCCGCAAAAGGAAAAAGCCCATGCAGAGGCACGCCTCGCTCTACTCTCGAGACCGAAGCCCTCTGCTGGACTTCGGCTCCAGTATCCCCCATGCGGCGACAAGTATTCGCCGAACGTGTGGTGACAGTAGGGTTGCTCCGTGACAATGCCGGAGAACGGCGAGGAGCCAGTGGCGGCCCTCAGCCTGACGTCGACGACCGTGGACGACATCACCGTGGTCAGGGTCGACGGCGTCCTCGACGCCACGACACGAGCCCAGTTCGCCGACTATCTGGCGATGGCGGGCTCGGACCTCATCCTGGACCTGGCCGGGGTGACATTTATGGATTCGCGCGCCCTCGGGCTGATCGTGCATCACTGGCAGACGAGCCTGTCGGCGGGCGCGAAGTTCGCCCTGATAGGCGTCGAGTACTCGAAGTCCAAGGTGATGTGGATCACTGGCCTGGCTCAGCGCCTGCCGCTCTACGACACGCTGGAGGACGCGCTGTCCGCCATCAAGTAGCCGGCTAGCGCTTCGACTTCGACGACGACTTGCGCTGGTGCTCGTCGACCAGCAGCCTGGCCAGGTCTGCCACCTTGACCTGGTGGTGCTGGGAGATCCTGCGCAGTTCCTCGAAGGCGGCCTCCGCGGTGCATCCGCTGGTCTGCATGATGATGCCCTTGGCCTGGTCGATCACGGAGCGGCCGGCCAGCGCCTCCTGGAGCTGCGCGTGGTCGGTGCGCACCTCCTCGAACTCCCACATGTTCGCCATGGCCACGCCGACCTGCTCGGTCAGCATGTCGGCGAGGGAGCCGGCGCCCTGCGGGGAGAAGGCCCCGGGGCGTACGGAGTAGAGGCCGACGACGAGCAGGGCGGGCGGCACCTCGATGGGGACGACGAGCGCGGAGCGCACGCCCCAGCGGGTGGCCAGCGCGTCGTAGCGGGGCCAGCGGGTCTCCTTGAGCACGTCCGTCACGGTGGAGCGGCCCCCGCTCTGCCTGGCCTCGATGGAGGGGCCCTCCCCCAGCTCACGCTCGCCCTCGACGAGCATGATGAGCTCGCTGTGCGATCCGGAGACGAGGACCCGGTGGTCGCGCCAGTGCTCGGCGGAGGCGCCTGAGCAGTTGGGCACGCCGGTGGCCAGCGCTGTGGTCAGGCCGCGCAACACGCTTTCCGTCGAGGTGTCCTCTCCCAGCCGGCCCAGTGCGGCGAGGTCTCTGGCGAGTCCAGGGGTGATCATCGCGGTCGATTCCATAGCAACAAGCTTCTACCCCTTATGGCTAGCATTATCCCGAGTGGCGTAGCGTCAGACCATGACCATGCCGGACCTCGAACACGCGCTTGACGCGCTGGCCGGGCGCGTCTCCTCGCTGCGTGAGGCGAGGGCCGCCTACCCCACCGACCTGGCGCCCACGCTGGACGCCGCGCTCGCCGAGCTCGACACCGCCGCGGAGCTGCTGGCGGAGGCCCGTGAGGAGCTGCGCAAGGCTCCCAAGCGGGCCCCCAGCCGCAAGGACGGCGGGCAGCGGGAGCTGAAGCTGCTGCGCCAGGTGCTGCGGGCCTTCCCGGTGCCCGTGATCGTCCTCGACGGCGGCGGCGTCGTCCGCCGGATCAACCCCGAGACCTCCCGCGTGCTGGGCAGCCCCGACGGCTACCTGGTGGGGCGGTCCTTCCCGCTGCTGGTGGACGTGTCGCGCCGGGCGGCGTTCCGCTCCCACCTGACGTCGGTGCTGCAGACCGGGCAGCCGGCGGCGTTCGAGACGCGGCTGGCGCACCAGGGGCGCACGCACACCGTCCAGCTCGCGCTGACCCGGCTGACGATGCCGGGCGAGCCGCAGCAGATGGTGGCGGCGGTCGCGCTGCCGACCGAGGTGCAGTTGCCCGAGCCGGGCGCGCGCCGGCCGGAGCTGAGCGACGGCGCGCTGCTGCTGGCCGCGGCCAAGCGGCAGGACCTGCTGACGCGGATGGGCAGGCTGCTGCTCGACGAGGAGGCGCTGCTGCGCCCCGTCGTGCTGCAGCGGGCCTCGCGGCTGCTGGCGGCCGAGTGGGCCGACTGGGTGGTCGCCGACATGGTGCGCGACGGGGCGCCGCGCCGCTCGGTCGTCATGGCGCCGAAGAACCACCCGCTCGGCGGCCTGGTCCGGCAGGTGGAGTCCGCCGACCCGGCGGCCAGCCAGCTCGTGCTGCAGGTGCTGGAGCGCGGCTCCGGCATGGTGCTGGAGATGGTGGACGACGACTCGCTGCTCGGCTTCTGCGCCGACGGGCCGCTGCTGACCGTGATGGGCGCGGGCTCGGTGCTGTGCGTGCCGATCGGCCGCGGCGACGGGGTGCTGACGCTGATCCGGGCGCACGACAGGCCGCCGTTCGCGCTGGCCGACCTGGCCGTCCTCCAGGAGGTGGGGCTGCAGATCGGGCTGGCCGTACGCTCCCAGAACAGCTTCCAGAGCCGTTCCAGCGCCGCCGACGCCCTGTCGGCCAGCGTCGCCCCGCGCAACCTGCCCGACGTGCCCGGCTACGAGGCGGCGGCCGTCTACCACCCCGGCTCGTCGGTGGGCGCCGAGTTCTACGACGTGTTCCCCGTCTCGGGCGGCTGGGGTTTCGCGCTGGGCGGCGCCGCGGGCAAGGGCGAGGAGGCGGCCTCGGTCAGCGCCATGGTGCGCGGCGGGCTGCGCGTGCTCAGCGTCTGGGAGTCCGACCCCGACCTGGTGGTGCGCAAGGTCAACGAGGCGCTGGTCACGCAGGGGACCGGCATGTTCGTGATGGCCGTGGCGGGCTTCGTGCAGGGGCGGCGGATCCGGCTGTCGTCGGCCGGGCACCATCCGGCCGTGCTGCTCCAGTCCGACGGCGGGGTGCGCTTCACCGAGGGCGGCGGCGTGCCGCTGGGCATCTCGCCCGAGGCGGAGACCGGCGTGGAGACGCTGACGATCGCTCCCGGCGAGACGCTGGTGCTCTACTCGGAGGGGTTGATCTCCTCCAGGAACGAGCACGGCGAGCCGTACGGGGAGGAGCGGCTGGCCGACGTGCTCAGCAGATGCGCAGGTCAGGCGCCGTCCACTGTGGTCAAGGCGGTGGAGGCGGACCGGCACGCGTTCTCCGGCGGCCAGGTTTGGGATGAGATCGTGGTCTTCGCGCTCCGGGGTGTCTGATCTGCGGGGGTTTGCGATCGACGGAAATCTGGGTATGGTCGGAGACGTAGAACGACGTGCCTAAGACGCAGGCACACCTTCAAGGCTTTCCACGCTGAGGTGTGCCATGAATATTGCGATCGTCGCTTCCGCGAACGGTAACCAGCGTCACCGCATCCTGTCCGTCGCACGGGAGCTGGGGCGCGATCACCACGTCACCATCTACTCCCGACGTGACAACGCCGATGGCAAGCCCAAGACGCGGGTGGCCCCGGGTGTCACGCTGGAGCACATCGACGTGGGCCCCGCCAAGGAGCTCACGGGTGACGAGGTGGCGCCCTACCTCAACGAGGTCGGCAACCAGTTGATGAAGCGTTGGAGCCAGGAGCGTCCCGACGTGATCCACGCGCACTCGTGGACCGGCGGGCTGGTCGCGGTGACCGGCGCCAAGGGTCTCGGCGTTCCCGTCACGCAGACGTTCCACACGGTGGACACCACCCACATGGAGCTGGAGCGGGCGCTCGGACGCCGCGCCAACGCGGTCATCGCGGGCTCCGGTGACGAGGAGTCGGCTCTGATCAGGCTGGGCGTGCCGCGCGGCAACATCGCCGTGGTGCCGTACGGCGTGGACACCGAGCGCTTCCAGCGCCGCGGCGCGATCGCCACGCGCGGCAGCCGCAAGCGCCTCCTGCACGTCGGGCCGCTCTCGATCGACCGCGGCGCGCACACCATCGTGCGGGCGCTGCCCGGCCTCGGCGACGTCGAGCTGGTCATCGCCGGCGGGCCCGAGCCCGAGGACCTCGACCAGGACAGGGACGCGCGCCGCCTGCGCGCGCTGGCGGAGCAGCTCGGCGTGGCCGACCGCGTGACGCTGCTCGGCCAGGTGAAGCGGGCCGCCGTGCCGAAGCTGATGCGCAGCGCGGACGCCGTGGTGTCGGTGCCGCGCGACGCGGTGACGGGCATCGTCGCGCTGGAGGCCATGGCCTGCGGCGTACCGGTGATCGCCTCCGCCGTGGGCGCGCACCTCGACTCCATCATCGACGGCGTCACCGGGCTCCTGGTGCCGCCGGACCGGCCCGCCCGCACCGCGCGGCTGGCCCGCGAGCTGCTCTACGACCCCACCCTGCGCACCGCGCTGGGCTACGCGGGCGCCGATCGGGCGCGTTCGCGCTACTCCTGGGAGCGGGTGAGCCAGGAGCTCGTACGCGTCTACGAGGCGGCCTGCGCCTGACCCCCTCGATACTCCGGCAGGTGGCGGTGGCCACCTGCCGGCGCCATTTCCAGGCCCATTCCGGTGTGCAGGGTGACGCGCATGGAGATCGGAGAGGCACGATCACTGGCCCACGCCCTCCAGCGGCTCGTCGACGACGCGCACACCGTGATCGACGAGTCCCGTCCGGTTGCCGCCCTGGTGGCCAGGGTGACCGGGCACCTGTCCTGCACGATGAAGGACCTCGTGGTCGTCACGCAGACGTTCGGCAACTGGGAGCACGCCAGCCTCCAGCGCGGCGTGGACGCCTACCTCGCCGGCCGGGGCGAGCCCGCCTGGTACGGCGTGTCGGGACACGGCCGCGAGCACAACGACACCATCGACCTCCTGACCGCGGCCGGCCGCGGCGTCGAACGCTTGGAGATCGGCGCCGTCGACTACGCCACCGCGGCGACCGGCCCGGACGAGACCATCGAAGTGGTGACGTTCGGCCTGGTCGGAACGGCCGCGCCGGACGGCGCGCCGGTCGTGCTCTGCCTGCGCGGCCCGGCCGAGCAGTTCGGCAGGGAAGGCTGCAGGATCGAGGTGCTCGCCACCTCCCGGGCGCGCGCCACCGCCACCCGCGAGGAGATCGAACGGCTGATGCGCCGCCACGACGTGCTGCGCGGCCAGATCCTCACGTTCGGGCTCTCCGAGCATCGGGGCAACAGTCTGGTGACGTTCCTGCCCCGCCCCGCGCTCGGCCCCGCACAGGTGATCCTGCCGAAGGGGGTGCTCGACACCATCGAACGGCACGTGGCGGGCATCGGCCGGCACACCGAGGCGCTGCTGGCCCGCGGCCAGCACCTCAAGCGCGGCCTGCTGCTGCACGGCCCGCCCGGCACGGGCAAGACCCACACGGTGCGCTACCTGATGGGCCACATGCCGGGCGTGACCGTCGTGGTCATGGCCGGCACCGCGCTGCGCTTCATCTCCGACGCCGCCGCCCTGGCCAGACGGCTGCAACCGGCCATCGTCGTGGTGGAGGACGTCGACCTGGTCGCGCACGAGCGCCGCTTTCCCCGCCGAGGGCAGCCCGCTGCTGTTCACGCTGCTCGACGCGATGGACGGGGTCGGCGCCGACGCCGACGTCACGTTCGTCCTCACCACGAACCGCCCCGACCTCCTGGAGACCGCCCTGGCGAACCGGCCAGGCAGGGTGGACCTCGCCGTCGAGGTCCCCAGACCCGACGCCGCCTGCCGCTCCGCCCTGCTGCGCCTGTACGGCGCCGCCCACCTGGCCGGACCGGACCTGGAACAGCTGGTGGCCGGGACGGAGGGCATGACCGCCTCGTTCTTCAAGGAACTGCTGCGGCGGGCCGTCCTGGCGTCCCTGCGCGAGGACCCCGCCCCCGGCATGCCGGACGCCTCCCACCTGACGTCCGCGCTGGAGGAGATGCTGCACGGCCACGAAGCCCTCACCCGCTCCATGCTCGGTGCGCCCCGCTCACGAGTGACTGATGGGACAGATGGGTTGTTATCTCCGTGAGATGTTGCTTCGATGGTCGGCATGCCTACACGCAGACCGATCCTGGCGGCGGTGGCACTCGCGGGTGTCGCCGCCCTCCCCCAGACCGCGCACGCGCAGACCTCGTGGGGCAGACCCGTCCTCGTCGAGAACTTCAACGGCTCCGCCATCGACACCAGCCGCTGGATGATCTACCACTCGCCCCAGGCCGCGCGTAACCCGCGCACCGGCAAGGCCGCCTCCGTCTCCAACGGCGCCCTGCGCCTCAAGGGCGGCAGGTACGGCGGCAAGGACCTATCCGGCGGCGTCGCCACCCGCCTCGCCCAGGAGTACGGGCGTTGGGAGGTCCGGTTCAAGGCGGAGGCGGGCGCCGGGTACACGCCGGTGGCGCTGCTCTGGCCCGTCTCGCAGGACGACGGCTACTCCGAGGTCAACTTCGCCGAGATCGTCGACCCGCGGCGGCAGGGCGGCGGGATCTTCGTGCACAGCGAGCAGGGGCGCGCCAGGAAGGCGCTGCGGGGGGACTTCACGCGGTGGCACACGGCGGCGGTGGACTGGCTGCCCGGGCGGCTGACGTTCTGGCTGGATGGCAGGAAGGTGTGGGAGTACCGGGGGAGGCATGTGCCCGAGGGGCGGAAGATGGGGCTCGCCCTGCAGAACGACGTGGTGTGCGAGCCGCGCTGCCGGGACTCCTCGACGCCTGACACCGTGTCGATGTACGTGGACTGGGTGAAGGTCTACAAGGCTCGCTAGCGCAGCTCCTCCGCGGCCGCTGCGCCGGGCCGTCGCCCGCGACCGTGGTCAGCCGGGCCGTGTCGTCCTCGGCCAGTCGCGCCTGATCCAGCAGGCGCGCCGCCGGCGCGCGCACCTGCGCGGGGTCCCCGGGGGTGGGGTCGCCCGCCAGTCCGAGAGTCTCCCGGCCGCCCGGTACGCAGCGGGCGCGGCCCGGAGTTCAACGATCAAGCCCCCGTCGGGCCTGACCTTCGGGTACGCGGGCAGGAAGCTTCCGTGAACCTCCTGAGCAGCCTCGCCCTGGTCGCGCTTGTCGTCGGCATGGCCATAGCCCTCACTCAGCGAGTGTGGCCGGTGGCGCTCCTGTGTCTCGGACTGTTCCTGGCTCTGCTCGCCGAGGCAGGCCTCATCGTGACATGAGCGGATAAGGTCCGAGTCGTGGCCGAGTGCGCCGGAGACGACCGATGACTTTCGCCGTCTCCCCCGGTCTCCATCTTCGGTTCATCGACAAGGAGTGACACATGACCGAACCCAGAAGCCACACCCTTGAGGTGCCCGGCGCCACCCTCGCGTACGACGTGCGGGAAGCCCAGGGCGGCGGCGAGCCGATCCTGCTGATGATCGGCTCTCCGATGGACGCCAGCGGCTTCACCACCCTGGCCGGCCACTTCGAGGACCGCACGGTGGTGACGTACGACCCGCGCGGGGTGAGCCGGAGCAAGCGCACGGACGGCCTGGCCGAGTCGACGCCCGAACTGCACGCCGACGACCTGCACCGGCTGATCGACGCGATCGGCGGCGGGCCGGTCGACATCTTCGCCAGCAGCGGCGGCGCGGTGAACGCGCTCGCGCTGGTGGCCCGGCATCCCGGCCAGGTGCGCACGCTGGTGGCGCACGAGCCGCCGGTCGCCAAGGTGCTGCCGGACGCGGAGCGGGCGATGGCCGTGATCATGGACATGCGGGAGACGTACGAGCGGGAGGGCTTCGGGCCCGCGATGGCGAAGTTCATCGCGACGACGAGCCACACCGGCGAGTTCCCGGCGGATCCGAAGGAGCTGCCGGTGGCGGATCCGGCCATGATGGGCCTGCCGACGCAGGACGACGGCTCGCGCGACGATCCGCTGCTGGGGCAGAACCTCATCACGTGCACGCACTACGAGCCCGAGTTCGAGGCGCTGCGGGGGGCTTCGACGCGTGTGGTGATCGCGGTGGGTGCGGAGTCGGAGGGGCAGATGGCGCGGCGTGGGGGTGAGGGGGTGGCCGAGCGGCTCGGTACGAAGCCGGTGATCTTCCCCAGCAACCATGGAGGGTTCATGGGGGACGAGTTCGGCATGCCGGGCCAGCCCGAGGCCTTCGCCGCCGCACTGCGCCAGGTCCTGGACGCGTAACCCCCGGGCTTCGGTGATCACGGCTGGTCGTGCGGGCGGAGGCGGGCCGCCTTCAGTCCCAGGTGCACGGCCAGCCGGTCGTCGCCGTCCGACAGGTCGCGGTGGATGAGCCGCTCCGCCTTGCCCAGCCGGTAGTAGAGCGTCTGCCGGTGGATGCCCAGCTCGGCCGCCGTCTTCTGCACGTGCCCGCCCCGGTCGAGGTAGACCTCCACGGTCTGGGCCAGCTCGGCGTCCAGCGCCGCGGTCTCGGCGGACAGCTCGCGCAGGTCGGCCTGGCCGAGCCGGGCCAGCAGGCGGTGCACACCCAGGTCCTCCCACCGGGCGATGGGCGCGTGGCGCGGGAAGTGCTCGGCGATGCGCAGCGCCTGGCGGGCCTCGCGCCAGCTCAGCCAGGCGTCGGCCGGGTCGGTGCGGGTGGCGCCGATGCCGGCGGCGGTGCCGTACGCGCTCTGCATGGTCTGCGCCACCTCCCCCGCCAGGTGGGCGGGGGCGAGCAGGGCGACGGGCGAGCCGGCGCGGGCCAGCACGCCGCGCGGCAGCGTCCAGAGGGCCGCCACCCGCTCCTGCGACTCGCGCACGGCGATGGCCGCGACCGGGCCCGGCACCTCGATCGAGGCGCCGGCCCGCTCCTCCGGGTCGGCCGAGAGCAGGGCGCGCAGGCCGCGTCCGAGGTCCTGGCGGCTCCTGGCCTCCTGGGCGAGCGCGGCGGCGGCCCGGGCCACGAGCGGGGCGGCGGCGGCCAACCGCTCGTCGGTCAGCCCACTGGGACCGGCCCGCTCGCCCGACCCGATCTGCCCGCCAGAGCCGGTCAGCTCACCGGAGTCGAGCAGCCACAGGTAGCCGTAGGTGACGTCGGCGTGGCGCAGCGGCCAGCAGACTCTGGCCAGCACCCCGAGCTCGGCGTCCGCGGGAATCCTGACGGGCCCGTTCGCCCGGGCGATGCCGTAACGTTCGAAGTACTCGCGCACCTCGCCCGTAGCGCGCCGCCGCAGGATGGACTCCTGGCGGACCGTGTCGATGTCGCCGTGCTGCGCGCCGTACGCGAGCAACCGGAACGAGCGGTCCTCCAGCGTCGCGGACGCCCCCAGCCGGGCGGCGATCTCATCGACGATCTCTTGTAGGTCAGCCGAGTTGTGCATTTGTATGACAGCCTGCCACAACCGGCGTTACGCGCGTCGATGGCCCCCTCTGAGCTGCGGTTTCTAGACTGAACGCATGCTGGGTCAACTGCTGCTCGCCGCTTCGAGGAGCGGCGTCGTACGCCGTACCGTGTCAGGCTTCCCCCTCACGAAGAGGGTCGTGAAGCGCTTCGTCGCGGGCGAGAGCGTCCAGGAGGCCCGCGCCGCGATCGAACGGCTGCGCGACGCGAACCTCGCCGTCACCGTGGACCACCTCGGCGAGGAGACGCTGGACGCGCGGGCCGCCGAGGACACCGCCAACGCCTACATCACGCTGCTGCAGGCCGTCGAGCCGCTCAAGCTGGGCGCCCGTGGCGAGGTGTCGGTGAAGCTGTCGGCCGTCGGGCAGCGGCTCGACGACTCCATGGCGCTGGAGCACGCCCGCGAGATCTGCGCCGCGGCGGCCGCCAACGGCTCGACCGTCACGCTCGACATGGAGGACCACACCACGATCGACTCCACGTTGTCGATCCTGCGCAAGCTGCGCGAGGACTATCCCGCGACGGGTGTGGCGATCCAGGCGTACCTGTTCCGCAGCGAGCAGGACTGCCGCGACCTGTCCGCGGAGGGCTCGCGCGTGCGGCTGGTCAAGGGCGCCTACCGCGAGCCTGCGTCGGTCGCGCACCAGGGCAAGCCGGACGTGGACAAGGCCTACGTGCGATGCCTGCGGATCCTCATGGCGGGGAAGGGTTACCCCATGGTGGCGACGCACGACGACCGCATGATCGCGATCACCGAGCTGCTCGCCGACCGCTTCGGGAGGACGATCGGCGACCACGAGTTCCAGATGCTCTACGGAATCAGGACCGACCGGCAGGAGGCCCTGGCCGGGGCCGGTCACACGGTCCGCGTGTACGTCCCCTACGGCGACGACTGGTACGGCTACTTCATGCGCCGCCTGGCGGAGCGTCCGGCCAACGTCGCCTTCTTCCTTCGTGCCCTTGGGGGTAAGTAAATGGATGCCATCAGCAACGTCCCCGTGCCCGCGAACGAGCCTGTGCTCGGCTACGCGCCCGGCAGCGCCGAGCGGGAGACGCTGGAGGACCGCATCAAGGAGCTGGCCGGCGCGTCGCTCGACCTGACCTTGACCATCGGCGGTGAGCAGCGGCTCGGCGGCGGCGCCCCCATCGACGTGGTGCAGCCGCACAACCATGCCTCCGTCCTGGGCCGTACCAACGACGCTACGGCCCAGGACGTGCAGGACGCGATCTCGGCGGCGCTCCAGGCGGCGCCGGCGTGGCGGTCGCTGTCGTTCGACGAGCGGGCGGCGATCTTCCTGAAGGCGGCCGACCTGCTGGCGGGCCCGTGGCGGGCGACGCTGAACGCGGCGACCGTCCTGGGGCAGTCGAAGTCGGCGCAGCAGGCGGAGATCGACGCGGCGTGCGAGCTGATCGACTTCCTGCGCTTCAACGTGGCCTACGCCCGGCAGCTCTACGCCGACCAGCCGATCTCCTCGCCCGGCGTGTGGAACAGGATGGAGTACCGCCCCCTTGAGGGGTTCGTGCTCGCGATCACGCCGTTCAACTTCACCGCGATCGCCGGCAACCTGCCGACCTCGGCCGCGCTGATGGGCAACGTCGTGGTGTGGAAGCCGTCGCCGACGCAGCAGTTCGCGGCGCACTTCACGATGCGGCTGCTGGAGGAGGCGGGGCTGCCGCCTGGCGTGATCAACCTGGTGACGGGCAACGGGCAGGCCGTCTCCGAGGTGGCGCTGGCGCACCCGGCGCTGGCCGGCATCCACTTCACCGGCTCGACCGCGACGTTCCAGCACCTGTGGCGCACGATCGGCACCAACATCTCCGCCTACCACGGCTACCCGCGTCTCGTCGGCGAGACCGGCGGCAAGGACTTCGTGCTCGCGCACCCCTCCGCCGACCCGGCCGTCCTGACGACGGCGCTGGTCAGGGGCGCGTTCGAGTATCAGGGTCAGAAGTGTTCCGCGGCGTCGCGGGCGTACGTGCCGCGCTCGCTGTGGAACCGCATGCGTGACGACTTCGTCGCCACCGCCGAGTCGCTGACGGTGGGCGACGTGGCGGCCGACCTGTCGACGTTCATGGGCGCGGTCATCGACGCGCGGGCGTTCGCCAAGCACAAGGACGCGATCGACCGGGCCCGCGCGGCCTCGAACATCGACGTGCTCACCGGCTCCTACGACGACTCCGTCGGCTACTTCGTCAAGCCGACCGTCCTGGAGTGCGCGGACCCGGCCGACGAGATCTTCGTCAAGGAGTACTTCGGGCCGATCCTCGGCGTGCACGTCTACGAGGACCGCGACTACGACCGGGTCGTGGACCAGATGGAGAACGTCTCCCCGTACGCGCTGACCGGGTCGATCATCGCCCAGGACCGGTACGCCATCGCGGCGGCGGCCGAGCGGCTGCGCTTCGCGGCGGGCAACTTCTACGTCAACGACAAGCCGACGGGCGCCGTCGTGGGCCAGCAGCCGTTCGGCGGCGGGCGCGCGTCCGGCACCAACGACAAGGCGGGCTCGATCTTCAACCTGACGCGGTGGGTGAGCGCCCGCGCGATCAAGGAGACGTTCGTGCCGCCGACCGACCACCGTTACCCGCACATGGGCTGAGTTCCCATCGCCGCCGAGAGCCCCCGGGGTCCTGCCCCCGGGGGCTCTCGCCGTCTGCGGGGGCGGTGGCGTAATCTGCAATATTCGTGTCGTTGACGCCATCCCGGGGCACGGCCAGCATGAGAGACATGCAGCGACGTATCCTGATCGTCGTCTTCCCCGGCTTCCAGCTCCTCGACATGGCAGGCCCCGCCGACGTGTTCGGCACGGCGGCCCTCCTCTCGCCCGGAGACGGCTACACGGTGGAGGTGGCGTCCCCCGGCGGCGGCGCCGTGTCCGCGGGGAACGGCGTCACGGTCACGACCGGCGCGCTCGGCGACGTCACGGGCCCGCTGGACACGCTGCTGGTGGCGGGCGGCCTGAGCGTGCCCGAGCACGTCCAGGACCGCGAGCTGATCGCCGACGTCGTCCGCCTGGCGGCCGGGGCGCGGCGGGTGGCGTCCGTCTGCAACGGCGCGTTCCTGCTGGCGGAGGCCGGCCTGCTGGACCACCGGCGGGTCACCACGCACTGGCTCGCCGCCCGCGAGCTGAGCAGCCGGTACGGGGACGTCGAGGTCGACCCCGACCAGCTCTACATCGAGGACGGCGACGTCTGGACCGCCGCAGGCGTCCTGTCAGGCGTGGACCTGGCACTCGCGCTGGTCGCCAGGGACCACGGCCACGAACTCGCCACGAACGTCGCCCGCGGCCTCGTGGTCTACCTGCACAGACCGGGCGGGCAGAGCCAGTTCAGCACCCCGATGCGGGCGATGACGCCGCGCAGCGAGCCGCTCAGGGAGTTGCAGGCCTACATCGACGCGAACCCGTCCGCCGACCTCAGCGTGCCCGCCCTGGCCGCCCGCGCCGGCATGAGCGAGCGGCACTTCTCCCGCGTCTTCACCGAGCAGACCGGCCTGTCACCCGGCCGGTACGTCGAACGCAGCCGCGCCGACACCGCCAGGCGGCTGCTGGAGGTGACCGGTCTCCCCCTGACCGCGGTGGCCAGGGAGGCGGGCCTCGGCACGCAGGAGACGCTCTACCGGGTCTTCCGCCGGCACTGGCGGATCTCGCCCGGCGACCACCGCAGACGATTCCACTCCACTTCCAGGGAAAGGCCACGGGGCACATGAACATCGCCATTCCGCTCTATCCGCGGTTCACGGCGCTCGACGCGGTTGGGCCGTACACGGTGCTGGCCTTCGCGCCGGGCTGCACGGTCACCTTCGTGGCCGGCGAGGCAGGGCCGGTCGCCGACGACCACGGCACGCTCTCGATCACCGCCACCGCCACCTACGCCGACCTGCCCGCACCGGACGTGATCGTCGTCCCGGGCGGCAGCGGCACCTTCGACGCCCTCGCCGACGAAGCCCTGGTCGGGTGGATCCGGCAGGCGCACGAGCACACCCGGTGGACGACCTCCGTGTGCAGCGGCTCGCTGCTGCTCGGCAAGGCGGGGGTGCTCGAAGGGGTGCGGGCCACCTCGCACTGGGCTGTCCTGGACGAGCTCAAGCGGTACGGGGCGGAGCCGGTGAGCGAGCGCGTGGTGACCGCCGGGAAGGTCGTTACGGGGGCGGGGGTGTCGGCGGGGATCGACATGGCTCTGACGTTGCTGGGGCGGGCTGGTGGGGCGGAGGTGGCGGAGAGTGTGCAGCTTTTGATCGAGTACGATCCGGAGCCGCCGTTCGACTGCGGGTCGGCTGAGAAGGCGACGCAGGAGATGATGGGGCGCGCCCTGAGCCTGCTTCCCTGACGGGACTCGCCCGGCTGAGGTCGGGGTCGGGTTTATCGGGGTAGCACACGCCCGCGTCCCGCACGCCTGGGTCCTGCACTCCTGGGTCCTGCACGCCTTATCGCGCGCGCCCGGGTCCCATAGGCCCGTATCGCGCACGCCCGCGTCGCCCACGCCCTGATATCCCGCACGCCCCCATCGCGGACACCCGCATCGCGCACGCCGGGCATCGCGCACGCCGGGTCGCGTACGGGGCAGGCGCCCCCGTCCCTCCAGCCCGGGACGAGGGCGCCGCCCCTCCGGGCCCTATGTCCGGTGGGCCCGGAGGCCTGCCGCGCACCTGACGCGCGGACCGCCCCTGCACGTATGGGCAGCGGCGCCGCCGAACATCGCCCGCTCCGACGGCGGCGCCGCGCCCGGTATCCCGGCCCGCGGCCCTCCCCGCGAACCGGCCCCCAGCCCAACCGACGACCCTGCCCGCGGCCCATCCCGCAGACGGGCCGGCCACCTGACCGGCAGCCCAGCCCGCAGACTCGCCCGTAGACCCACCCGCACCTGCACGTTCCGGAACCGCGTACGGGCGCGCTCGCGCGCGGGCGAGCCCCCGCCTGCCGCCCATGGGAGCACCCCGCACCCACCGGCCTTGGACCGTTCCATGAGGCCGAGAGGGGCGCGAGGCCCAGGGTCCGCGGTCCGGCCACCACCCGCATCGGTGCTGCGCGCCATGGTCGACTCCTACGTCAGTTGAGCACTGCTCGTGATAGGCCGGGTGTCGATGAAACTATGGCGTCACACGAAGCCCTGGCTTCAGGGCGGCACCTAGGGAAATCCCTAGGTTGTGATCGCGCCCGGCACCCCTGCCCCTCCACACCGGCCAGCCGTCACACCCCCACACCGGCCAATCGTTGCCTGCCAGCCGGTCAGCCCTCGCCCCCCACACCCGTCGGCAGCACGTCGAAGTGCACGATGACGTGCCCGGTCGCCTCGTCCTCCCGGGTATCGGACAACGCCCGGTACCGCTCCAGCACCTCGAACACCTGGTCCCGCATCGACGCCGTCTCCTCAGGCGTCAACCGCAGCGATCGCCGCCCGTACACGCTCGCCTGCACCCACTCCTCGGGCGCCGTGGCCGACTCCTCCCGCCAGCGGGACAGTTCCGCGCCGCGGGTGCGTACCAGGTCATCGAGCAGGTAGTCCAGCGCGCCCGCCACCTCGGGGTCGGCGGGGCGGGCCTCGCCGTAGGAGTAGCCGCCGGGCGTGACGCGCCAGTACTTCTGCTTGCCGCGCCCCATCCCGGCGACGACCTCGATCATGCCGTGCTTGGCCAGTTCCCTGAGGTGGTAGCTGGTGGCGCCGGTGTTCTGGCCGAGGCGGGCGGCCAGGCCGGTGGCCGTGGAGGGGCCGTGTTCGTCCAGGAGCTCGTAGATGCGCAGGCGCAGCGGGTGAGCGAACGACTTCAGTGCGTTCGCATCGAGCGTGCGGGCGGAGAAGCTCTTGATTTGCATACTGTGCAAGCCTATCTTTGCAAAGAAACTTATGCACACTTTCCCTTGCATACTATCGGAGCAAACCGTGGCACGTCTTGGGCGATCGTTCGTTTTCCTGTGGTCTTCCACGGGGCTGTCCAACCTGGCGGACGGTGTACTGAAGATCGGTGCGCCGCTGCTGGCCGTGAGCATGACCCGATCCCCCACCCTGGTGTCTCTCGCGGGGGCCGCCGCCACATTGCCGTGGCTGCTGCTGGCGTTGCACGCGGGCGCCATCGCCGACCGGGCCGACCGCCGTCTGATCATGGTCAGGGCTAATCTGGTGCGTGCGGTTCTCCTGGCCGCCGTCACCGTCCTGGCCGTCCTCGGGATGCTGAATCTCTGGTTGCTGCTCGCCGCCGTGCTGCTGGCCGGCGTGTGCGAGGTGTTCGCGGACCTGTCGGCGCAGTCCGTCCTGCCCATGAGCGTCTCCGGAGCGGAGCTGACCAGGGCGAACGGCCGCGTGTCCACCGCCCAGCTGATCGGCAACGACTTCGTCGGCGCCCCGGCGGCGGGGGTGCTCGTCGTGGCGCTGCCCGCCGCCGTCTTCGGCGCCCCCGCCCTCCTGTACGGCGCCGCGGGCCTGCTCCTGCTCGGCATGCGGGGCACGTACCGGCTGCCGGACCCGCCCGCGCCCCGCCCGATGCGGGCCGACATCGCCGAGGCCCTGCGCTACCTGTGGGGCCACCGGCTCCTGCGCAGCCTCGCCATCACGGCGGGCCTGCTCAACCTCGCCAACGCCAGCTACTTCGCCGTCTTCGTCCTCTGGGCGGTCGGCGACGGATCGCGGATCGGCCTGGAGCCGGGCGAGTACGGCCTCATGACCACGGCCTTCGCGGTCGGGGCGGTGTTCGGGTCGCTGCTGGCGGAACGGGCGGCGGGCGTGTTCGGCGAGCTGCGGACGCTCGTCGGCAACTGGCTCACCACCAGCGTGCTGCTCCTGGTGCCGGTGATCGTGCCGTCTCCGTGGACGCTCTACCCGACCGCCGTGCTGTGGGGCGTGGTCGGCGCCGCAGGAAACGTCCTGGTGATCTCGGCCCGCCAGCGGCTCATCCCGGCGGAACTGCTCGGGAGGGTCAATTCGGCATACCGCCTCATCGGGATGGGTGGCATGCCCCTGGGAGCGGCCCTGGGAGGCGTCGTGGCGGAGCTGGCCGGCCTGACAGCCGCCCTCGTCGGCGCCACAGGAGTATGTTTGGCGGCAGTCGGACTGGTGTGGCGCGCTTTGTCAGATCAATTTTCTGGGCCTCTGACCAGCGAACCTACACTTTCCGACATATCCACATCACGTTAGGCACCCTACAGCTCGTGCTGAGGTGACATGATTATCCCCGAGCTTGAGGGGATGGTATGCGGAAGATCGGCGGACGGTACCTCCTGAACGAGGAGGCCGGTCGTGGGGGTATGGGAGTCGTCTGGCGGGCGTTCGATCAGCTCCTCCACCGTACGGTGGCGCTTAAGGAGCTGACCTTGGCCGGTGAGGCCGAGATGGTGCGCCGCCGGGTGCTGCGCGAGGCCCGGATGGCAGCCGGGCTGACGCACCCCAACATCATCACGGTCCACGACCTCATCGAGGAGGGCGGCAAGCTCTGGATCGTGATGGAGTACCTCGACGGGCTCTCGTTGCACCAGTTGCTGTCGCAGGTGGGCACACTGCCCGCCCAGTCAGTGGCGGCCATCGGGCAGCACCTGCTCGCGGCGTTGCGCACCGCCCACCAGGCCGGCGTGCTGCACCGCGACGTGAAGCCCGCCAACGTCATGCTGACCGGCGACCGGGTGGTGCTGACCGACTTCGGCATAGCGACCGCCGAGGGCGACATCCGCATGACCACCTCCCGCCGCCTGCGCGGCACACCCGCCTTCATGGCGCCCGAACGGCTGCACGGCGGGCCGGCCAGCAAAGAGGCCGACATGTGGTCCTTCGGGGCCACGCTCTACAGTGCCATCGAAGGACAGCCGCCCTATCCGGGGCAGGACGCGGCCACCGTGCTCGGGATGGCGCGTAGCGGGCCCTATCCGCCGCCTCGGCGGGCCGGGGTGATGCGGCCGCTCATCGAAGGGCTGCTGCATGGCGATCCGGTGCGGAGGTATACGCCGGAGCAGACGGCGGGGTTGCTGGCGGGGATGCGGGCCAGCGCTTATCAGGCGGCCATCTGAACGGTGGGCGGGTGGGGCCGGGGGGCGTTCTCGTTCTTGGGTGCCGGGTGCCCGTTCGTGTGCCGGGTGCGCCGTCCTGCGCATCTCCGAGGTACCAGGGTTTCGCCACGGCAGGCAGAGGTGCCCGGGGGGGGTGGGCGGCGTAACGCGTACGACGGCTGGCGGAAAAAGCGAACGACCGGGAAAGCGAACACCCGGCAAGGCGAACACCCGGGAAAGCGGACGACCGGGAAAGCGAACACCCGGGAAGGCGAACGACCGGCAGGGCGGACGGCAGAAAGAGCGTCCGCCCAAAAGAGCGAGCGGCGAGAAACGCGAAAGACGCAAGCCCGGACGGCGGGAGGGCGGCGGCGGGTCAGTCGCGCTGGGCGCGCGCCTCGGCCTCGGCGGCGTCCATGGCGGCGGCCTCCTCGGGAGTGGGCGCGGTGCCACCGAGGTGCGCGGGTTGCCACCACACCCCCTGCGGCACCTCCGGATAGGTCCGCTGCGCCCGGTCCACCAGCTCCGACAGCCGGGCGTGCAGATCGGCGGTGTGCTCGCCGACGTTCTCCCCGCGCTTCGGGTAGATCGGCTCCCCCACCAGGATGGTGAGCGGCACGTGACGCTGCAGCAGCTTGCGCGGCCGCCCCTTGGTCCACAGCCGCTGGCTGCCCCACAGGCTCACCGGGATGATCGGCGTCCCGGTGGCCATGGCCATGCGGATGGCCCCGTTCTTGATCTCCTTGACGGTGAAGGACCGGCTGATGGTGGCCTCGGCGAACACGCCGACGACCTCGCCCGCCTTCAGCATGCGCAGCGCGGTGGCGTACGAGCCGGCGCCCGCCCCCCGGTCGACCGGGATGTGGTGCATGCCGCGCATCAGGGGGCCGGAGATGCGGTGGGTGAAGACGTCCTCCTTGGCCATGAAGCGCACCAGCCGCTTGGACGGCAGCGCGGCGAACCCCGCGAAGATGAAGTCGAGGTAGCTGATGTGGTTGCTCACCAGCACCGCTCCCCCCGACCGCGGCACGTGCTCGGTGCCTTCCATGTGGAAGCGGATGTCGAGCACGCGAAAGAGGGTCCGCGCGGCGGCGATCACCGGCGGGTACACGATCTCAGCCATGTGCGAACGGTAACCTACTCAGGCGGGTGTGACGGTAGTCGGGAGGCACACCATGCCTCTGACGTTGCCGTGGGCGGTGCGCCTGATGCCGGCCGGATCGACGTCGTAGCCGGGTCTGACGGCCTTGGTGAGCTCTTCCAGGGCGATTCTGGCCTCCAGCCTGGCGAGAGGGCCGCCGAGGCAGTAGTGGCGGCCGGCGCCGAAGCTGATGGCGCGGCCGGTGTCGCGGCTGAGGTCGTAGGCGTCGGGGTCGGGGAAGACGGTCTCGTCGCGGTTGGCCGAGCCGATCAGGAGCCACATCCTGGCGTCCTTGGGCACGCGGGTGCCGTACCAGTCGGTGTCGCGGGTGAGGCGGCGGGCGACGCCGTGGGCGGGGGTGTCGTAGCGCAGCGACTCCTCGACCCACTGCCCGATCTTCCCGCCGAACGCGACGGCGCGCTGGGCGGGGTTGCGCCACGCCCAGTACCAGGCGGCGCTGAGCAGGTGGGTGGTGGTCTCGGCGCCGGCGCCGATGAGCAGGAAGAGGAACGCGACGATGTCCTCGTCGGCCAGTTCGTCGTCGGCGACGAGCACGGAGACGAGGTCGTCGCGGGGGGCCTTCCTGCGTTCTGCGATGATCGAGCGGTAGTAGTCGCCGAGGCCGATGACGCTTCTGAGCCCGTCCTCGGCCATCTTGCCCTCGGGGTCGTACATGAGCAGGGCGCCGAAGTTCCTGCGGACGTGCGCCCGTTCGGACGGCGGCACGCCCACCAGTTCGGAGATGACGTCGAGCGGCAGCTTGGCGGCGATCTCGCGGGCGAAGTCGAACGTGCGGCGCTCGACCGCGCGGCCGATGTGGCCGCGGGCGATCTGCCTGATCATGGGTTCGAGCGCGGCGACGCGGCGCGGGGTGAAGCCGCGGGAGATCGCGGCGCGCATGCGGGTGTGCTCGGGCGGGTCCATGGCCACGAACGACAGGAACGTGCGCGCGTGCGGCCCCCACGCGCCCGGGTCCAGCATGGGGCCGTGGTCGCTGGACAGCAGGGAGCTGTCGGTGAGCGCGGCCGAGACGTCGGCGTAGCGGGACAGGGCCCAGAAGCCGAGGGCGGGGTTGTGGTAGACGGGCGCTTGCGCACGCAGCCGGGCGTAGACGGGGTAGGGCTCGTCGTTCACCGCGGGGTCGTACGGGTTGTAGACGACATCCACGCCGCCCACGCTACGACGCTTGCGCAGTCGTGAAAACGGGCAGATGTTTTGACCATGAAGAAGCTCATCAACTCGGCCGACTCCGTAGTTGAGGACGCGTTGAACGGCATGGCCGCGGCTCATCCGTCGCTGCGGATCCGCGATCAGGTGGTGTACCGGGCTGAGGGCCCCCGTCCCGGGAAGGTGGGCCTGGTCTCGGGTGGCGGCTCGGGGCACGAGCCGCTGCACGCCGGGTTCGTCGGGTACGGCATGCTCGACGCCGCCTGCCCGGGCGAGGTCTTCACCTCGCCGGTCCCCGATCAGATCATCGAGGCCACCAGAGCCGTGGACGGCGGCGCGGGGGTGCTGCACATCGTCAAGAACTACACCGGCGACGTGCTCAACTTCGAGATGGCCGCCGAGCTGACCGAGGACGTCGAGGTGGTCAGCGTGCTGATCGACGACGACGTGGCCGTGCGCGACTCCCTCTACACGGCGGGCCGCCGCGGCACCGGCGCGACGCTGTTCGCGGAGAAGATGGCCGGAGCGCTGGCCGAGGAGGGCGCGCCGCTGCACGAGGTCGCCGCCGTGGCGGCCGAGGTGGACGAGCGCAGCAGGTCGTTCGGCATCGCGCTGTCCTCCTGCACGGTCCCCGCCGCCGGGAAGCCCACGTTCGACCTGCCCGAGACGGACGTGGAGCTGGGCATCGGCATCCACGGCGAGCCCGGGCGGGCCAGGGTGGCGATGGTGTCGGCGCGCGAGCTGGCGGCCGTGGCGATGGAGGCCGTCCACGGCGACCTACCGCTGCGGGGCGACCTGCTGGTGATGGTGAACGGCATGGGCGGCACGCCCCTCATGGAGTTGTACGTGGTGTTCGCGGAGGTGGCCGCGTTCGTCAAGGGCAAGGGGGCGCGGGTGACGCGGTCGCTGGTGGGCAACTATGTGACGAGCCTGGAGATGCAGGGCTTCTCGGTGACCGTCTGCCGGCTCGACGACAGGCTGACCCGATTGTGGGACGCGCCGGTCGAGACGCCCGGCCTGCGATGGGGGCGGTGATGGAGACGGCGCTGTTCGTGGCCTGGTTCGAGGAGGCGGCCAGGCTGGTGCGCGCCGACCGCGACCGGCTGACCCGGCTGGACGCGGCGATCGGCGACGCCGACCACGGCACGAACCTCGACCGCGGCCTCAGCGAGGTGCTCAAGGCGCTGGCCGACTCGGCGCCCGGGTCGGAGGCGGAGGTGCTGACGACGGCGGGCGCGACCCTGATCCGCCGCGTCGGCGGGGCTTCAGGGCCGTTGTACGGGTCGCTGTTCCGGCAGATGGGCAAGGCGCTGGCGACGCCGGTGACGCTGGCGGGCTTCGCGGCGGCGTTCGAGGAGGGGGTGGTGGCGGTCGAGCGGCTGGGCAAGGCCGCGCTGGGTGACAAGACCATGGTGGACGCGCTGGCGCCCGCCTCGCGTGCGCTCGCTCTGGCCGTACGGGACGGGGTGGGGGTGCGGCAGGCGCTGGATCAGGCGGCTCGGGCGGCCGGGGAGGGATCCAAGGCCACCATTGCGATGCAGGCGAGGAAGGGGCGGGCCAGTTACCTCGGGGAGCGGAGTGTGGGGCATGAGGATCCGGGGGCGGCGTCGGCGACGTTGATCATGACCGCGCTGGCCGCCGTGGCGGGGTAAGGCCGCTGCGGATGGCCGATGGTGCGAGAGCGGCGTGGCGGCAGCACAGGCGGCACAGGCGGCTCACGGCGGTGCGGGCATCTCACGGCGGTGCGGGCATCTCACGGCGGTGCGGGCATCTCACGGCGGTGCGGGCATCTCACGGCGGTGC